>JALCDB010000015.1 GCA_022641095.1 Bacilli bacterium | reverse complement strand
AAGCTGCGCCAAAGGATTGCCCGTCGGCAGTTGGCGGCCTTCCTCCCAAGGCGCGTTGGCTTACGCCGCCCTTGCCCGTGAGGTTTTGGACCATGACCAGGAAAAGCGGTAAGCGTTTCGTTAAAGAGAGCCTTTCCGATCTGGTTCGGAAGTTCTCCAAAAACGACGTTATCGCCGAAATCGAAAAAGAATACCAATCCCAAACCGGGCGCATTTTGCCTTTGTCCGTGATCGACGACAATGCCTTTGTTAAACGAGTCCGGTTGCCCGAAGAGGCAATATCCCAAGTTTCCAAGTCCATCGCCGAGAAAGGCCTTTGGAATCCTTTGGTCGTCCGGCCTTCGGGGGGCCACTATGAATTGATCCTTGGCCGAAAGAGGTTCTACGGAGCCAAGAGATCGGGGATTGCGAGCGTCAATTGCGTCGTCGTTGATGTGGGGGACGAAGAAACCTTGCTCATGCTTCTGGCGGACACTCGTGACCAAAGAAACGGCAACGTCGTTGAGATGGCCTTGGTTTATCAGGCCTTGATTCAAAAATTCGATTATTCTCCGCAGACATTGGCCAATTTGTCCCATCAGTCGCGGAGCCAGGTGGCCAACACAATGCGTATTTTGAAACTTCCCGATCACATCATCACCGATCTTTGCTTAGGCAAATTGTCATATGGGCACGCGAAGGCCATCGCTTCTCTTTCCGATGAGGAGATCGAAGGCATATGCAAACTTATCCATAGAGAGAAACTCTCGGTTCGGGATACGGAGATTTTGGCCAAGCAATACTCTAAGATCCCCCAAATCCAGGAATCGGAAGCCGATGACATCAAAAAGGCGCTTGGGGCGGACTCGGTCGTCAGCCGGAGGACGTCGATCTCTATCTCTTTCGCGAACGCGGAAAGGAAAAACGCGTTCGTCAAATCGCTCCTTAAAAAGAAATAAGGCATAGACGGAGACTTGCGATTAGTTTATACGAGACTATAATGAATCTAACTTCAGGGCGACGATAATTACGTCGACTGGCGGTAAAGCCCGCGAGCGTGGCAAAAGGCCAAGCATGATCCGGTGTGACTCCGGAGCCAACGGTATAGTCCGGATATCAGAAGCAACTGGGATCGTTTTGCCCCCGAAGCGCGTTTGGGGGATTTTTTATGGGCGATGAAGTCAGGAATTGGATTGCGTTGGCGTTCTTTTTCCTCATTTGCGTCTTGACGATCAAAGTCTACTCTTTGCAATCGAAGGCCAAAAGTTACGATCGGGTCCGTTTCATGACGAGGGTCGCGATCTTTGGGGCGATCTCCTCGATTCTCTACGTGGTCGACGTTTTTCAGATTCATCTGCCTTTTATACCGAGTTTCCTCTCTTTGCACTTCGATGAGATCCCCGCTTTTATCGCCGGTTTCGCCTACGGCCCTTGGGCCGGATTCGCGGTCATAGCCATCAAGACGATCATCAAAATGCCCTTCACGAGAACCCTTTTGGTCGGTGAGTTGTCGGATTTGATTTTCTCGACGGTTTTCGTGGTCCCGGCCGCGCTCATCTACAAAAAAAGACGCGATCTCAAAGGGGTGGCTCTCGGCTTTGCCGTCTCTTCCCTCCTTCAGCTTATCGTGTCGGCGGTGATGAACGTGTACGTGATGCTTCCTTTTTACATATACGTCATGGGTTTCACCAAAGAGGGATTGCTCTCCCTTTGTCAGCTCGTCAACCCTGCCATCACGGATTTGGGCTGGACCTACGCCGCGTTCGCCGTGGTGCCGCTGAACCTCATAAAAGACGCGGCGGTCATCGTTGTGACGTTCATCGTCTATCGCAGCATCCATAAGCTCCTTCATTTCGACCATCCGCCGAAGCGGGCATAAAAAAAGCAAGCCTCGAGGGCTCGCTTTTTTCTTTTTGTCGCCGTTACTCAACGACGATGGCGCCGGCGGGGCAATTCGCGACGGCCTCGTCAATCGCGGCATCGTCGGTCACCGGGCCCGCGGTGGCCTGGGCTTTGCCGTCATCCCCGAACTCAAAGACGGCCGGGACGGTTCCGACGCAAAGTCCGCAACCGATGCAAAGATCTTTATTCACTGTAACTTTTTTAGCCATTGATATGTCCTCCCATATGGCACAAGTGGATTATATGGTTAAATAAGCGGGACTTCAATGCGACTTTTTCAAATCCCGTTTCGTTCCTACCCTTATTGAGGGTAGAATAACTCCGATATGAAAACGCGCATGGAGAAATGGTCGTCTTATAGGGGCAGAATAACCGCCATGCCTAGCGGCAAGTTCCCCGTTTCCAAACGGGCGGGGATTCCGATGGGGGTAAGCGAGCGCTCTTTCGTGGGGTCTCTTCCGAAAAGCAAAAACGCGATCCGGCCCAATTCGGCGGTCGCGGCCCTTCCTAGCAAGAAATCGACTCCTTATTCCGTCTACGCCAAGCGGAAGCGGGGGTGGCTGATCGCCAAGTTCGCGTTGTTGGCCTTAGTGGTAATCGGTTTCATCCTTCTATGGTTTTATTGGGTCCAGAAGGCTTAAAATAATGGGCATGGGAAAAGTTGTTTCAGTCGCCATCGACGGCCCGGCCGCCGCTGGCAAAAGCACCGTCGCGAAGAAAGTCGCCTCTATTTTGGGTTTCACTTACATCGATACCGGCGCCATGTATCGCGCCGTCACGTGGGCCGTCATCAAAAAAGGCTTCGATCCGAAAGACGAAGACCAATCGGTTACCTTGCTGCCGGGGATGGAAATCGAGCTTTTGCCCGATGGCCGCGTTATCTGCAACCACGAGGATGTCACCAAAGTAATTAGAGAGCCCCTCGTTTCGGGAAACGTTAGCTATATCGCGGCCATGAAGCCCATTCGGTTGGCTCTCGTCGACATGCAACGGACGATGGCCCAAAAAAAATCCGTCGTTATGGATGGCCGCGACATCGGAACTTACGTTTTGCCGGACGCCGACGTGAAAATCTACCAAATCGCTTCCGTTGAGACGAGGGCGGTCCGCCGCTACGACGAGAATGTTCTCAAAGGCATCAACACCACGCTTAAGGAAGTGGAGGAAGACGTGCGCAAGCGCGACTATATCGACTCGCACCGCGAATTTGCCCCTTTGAAGCCCGCCGTCGACAGCGTTTTGATCGATACCTCTTTCATGACGGTCGATCAGGCCGTCGACGCCGTTTTGAAAGTGATTTCCGCCAAGACCGGAATCGAGATCCCATGCCACTAGGAACGCTGGCCATCGTTGGTGCTCCTTCGGTTGGCAAATCCACCATTTTCAACCGCATCGTCGGCGAGCGCCGCTCCATCGTCGAGGAGACGCGCGGAGTCACGCGGGACCGCCTTTACGCGAAAGCCGTTTGGCTCACGAAGTCTTTCACCGTTATCGACACCGGCGGCATTCAGATCAAAAACGTGCCCTTTCAGGAAGAGATTCGCTCCCAGGTTGACATAGCGATTCAGGAGGCGGACGTCATCCTTTTCTTGGTTGATGGCAAAATTGGCCTCACGGGCGACGACAGATTCATCGCCAAGCTTCTTTACAAATGCCAAAAACCCGTCATTTTGGGCGTCAATAAGATCGACAATATCAACGAAATCGGAAACAAAGCGGATTTTTACGCGCTTGGTTTTGGCGATCCAATCGCCCTTTCGGGCGCCCATGGCATCGGAATCGGGGACACTTTGGATCTTGTCATCAAAAAACTGCCGGAAAAAGAAACCCCGGATTACGGCGACGCGATTGCCTTCTCGCTCATCGGGCGCCCTAACGTCGGAAAAAGCTCGCTCGCCAATCGCCTCATTGGGGAAAAACGCACCATCGTGAGCGATATCGCCGGGACTACGCGCGACTCCGTCGATTCGCCCTTCGAAAGGAACGGCCGCCACTACGTCGTCATCGATACGGCCGGCCTCGTCAAGCGCGGCAAAATATACGAAGCGGTGGATAAATACGCTTCCATCAGGGCCTTGTCCGCCATCGACCGCTCCGAGGTCGCGGTTCTCGTCATCGACGCGAACGCGGGGATTCTGGAGCAGGACAAGCACGTCGTCGGCTATGCCGTCGACGCCAAGAAAGCCATCGTTATCGTGGTCAACAAATGGGATTTGGCCAAAAAAGGCCCAGACGCCCAAAAGGAATTCACCGAACGGATCCGGTCCGGCTTCAAATTCCTGGATTACGCCAGCATCGTTTTCTGTTCGGCCCTCACGGGTTCCGGCCTCGACAAAATCCTTGAGGCGATCGCCGTGGCTTACGATGGCTACAACCGCCGCATCGGAACCTCGGTTCTCAATCGCCTTATCATGGACGCTCAGACTTTCAACCAAACTCCGGAGTTCAATCATGGGCGCCTTAAGATCATCTACGCGAATCAAGTCGCGGTATGCCCCCCCACTTTCGTTCTTTTCTGCAACAACCCTTCTTTCGTTCATTTCAGCTATACCCGCTACTTGGAGAACAAACTGCGCGGGGCCTACGACTTTTCAGGCAGCCCGATCAACCTCATTTACCGTCAACGCAAATAGGGGTTCTTCCGGTTTTTTGGGTTTTTGTCCCTGCGATCGCCTTTATTTCTTTCGCGGGCCTTCGCCTGGGATTTTTGAACCCCCAAAGCCATGACTATTTTTACAATTGAAAAAAACATTCGATGGCTTGTGATAAAAATTTATTTGTTTAGTTAGCATCGAGCTTTTTGGAACTTGGCGACCCAATCGTCACTTAATCGCTTTAGTCGATTTCGAATGATTTGGAAGGGCTTACAAAATCTAAAAAAAGTTGCAAAAGTCTAGGCGTGGTGCTACTTTGTAGGTAACCGATTTAGCATAGGAGGAATTATCCATGAACAAAGCTGAATTAGTCGTCGAAGTCGCTGAGAAGGCTGAACTCTCGAAAAGAGATGCCGAAGCCGCGATCGATGCCGTTCTTGAAGTGATCGAAGCCGCCCTCATCAAGGGTGAGATTGTCAAACTCTCGGGCTTTGGAATTTTCGCCAAGAAACATCGTGCCGCCCGTGATGGAACCAATCCGGCCACCCAGCAGAAGATCAAGATCCCTGCCAGCGCCTCCGTTTCATTCAAAGTCAGCAAGGCCTTAAAGGACAAGCTTAACTAAGCTTGGTTTTGAAAAGCCAAAAAGAGCCTCGCTTCGGCGGGGCTTTTCTTATGCTAATATATGAAAGGTTATGATCGATCCCTTTTTTGACGAACTGAAGAAAACGTATAAGGCAAATGGCTACCGCCTCTATATCGTCGGCGGCTCCGTCCGCGATTCCTTGTTGGGTCGTCCTTTTTCCGACCACGATTTCGTCACCGATGCCACTCCCGAGCAGGAGCGTTTCTTTTTGCCCGACGCTTCTTTCGTTTTCGCCCGTTTTGGCTCAATCAGCCTCAAGAAAGAAGGTCAGGATATTGACGTCACGACGTTAAGGGAAGAAGGGGCCTATGACGATTTCAGGCATCCGTCCAAGATAGTTTTCGTGAAAGAGCCATCCCTTGACTACAAACGCCGCGATTTTACCATCAACGCCCTTTACTTGGACGAGAATTACCATTTGCTTGATTTTTGCCATGGGGAAGATGACCTAAAGGCTCGGCTTATCCGTTTCATCGGCGATCCGGTCGTTCGCGTTCACGAAGACCCCCTTCGCATCCTTCGCGCGGAACGTTTTGGCAAGGTCCTCGGGTTTTCTCTCGAACCGGAAACGAAACGGGCGATCGAAGAAAATCGTTTCCTTTTAAGCAAACTCAACCCCGAGAAGGTCAAAGAGGAGGAGCGAAAGCTCCTTTCTAGTGTAAAATAGCCCTATGACCAAAAGCGCATTGATGTCGGCGGTGGATTTCCGTTACGTCCTCATCGACTCGTATAAACGGATGGGCTTAAACGAAGACGAACTTGCGGTCATTCTTTC
>JALCDB010000014.1 GCA_022641095.1 Bacilli bacterium | reverse complement strand
TCGCTTGAAGAACTTGACGACGACCCCCCGCTGGAGCCATCCGAACAACCCGAAATAACAAATAAAGGCAAAAAAAGCAAAATCACTTTATTTAATTTACGCATATATTACCCCCTTATTATTTAATATATATACCTCATCAATAAAAACAATGCAATGGTCTGCGTTTGTTTTTAAAGTAGCTAACTAAACTGGGTAAACTGAAATAATTCGATGTTTTCTAATCTTTTTTCCGTTATTATTACGTGCCAGATTATCAGCGCTTTTATTTGATTCTTTGCCCTGATGATTCTTGCGGCCTTCGTCTTCGCCGCGCTTCGTTCGCTTGAGGAAGCGGCAAGGATCGAGATAGCCTTGGAGGCGTTCCCTCGCCGCGTCTCATGCCTTGACATGAACGACTTGGCCGCCGTTGGCGTTAAGAGGCCTTGCGTGGCCTCTGATTTCAGTTTTCCCTTCGATGGTTTCCGGCATGGGCCAGAGAGTTTCGGCCCATCCGCCGTCGGCTTGATCGATTGCCACAACCGGGACAATGGCAAGTTGACACAATCCCCGATTGAACGTAAAATTTTTTCGATTCCCGAAAGGCCATCAGGGGGAAACGCCACAATGTACGATTTGTTCACTGACGGCGATTGCGACGTCACGCCGAAGATCGCCGCCGAGTACGGATATCACGTCATCGCGATGCCTTATATCGTTGACGGCAAAGAGATATACCCCTATCTCGATTGGAAGGAATTCCGGGTCCATGAGTATTATCAGGCCTTGCGCAAAGGCCTTATTCCGAAGACCTGTGGGTTGAGCCCCAAGCAGTACGTCGATTATTTCGAGCCTTCCTTCAAGGCCGGCCACGATATCCTTTACGTCCATTTTTCGAGTGCCATGAGCGGGACTTTTTCCGCCATGAGGATCGCCCTTGACCAGCTTAGGGAGAAATACCCGGACCGCCAATACTACGACGTCGACACGAAAGCCGTGACCGTCGGGGCTCTTGGCATGTGCCAGGAGATCGGGCGGATGCATAAAGAAGGGGCCTCGCCCGAGGCGATCGTCGCGTGGGCGGAGCGCGAGGTCCAGCATTTCGCCACTTATTTCTACGCCGACAACCTCAAGTTCTTCGCCCGAAGCGGTCGCGTGAGCAATTTCAGCGCCGCGATGGGGGGCCTCGTCGGCGTCAAGCCCATCATCTATATGACCGCGGAGGGGGGCCTGGTTTCGATCTCGAAGGCTTTGGGGCGCCTCACGGCCCTCAGCAAACTGCTTCAGTACGTGGAAGAACTTCAGTGCCATATCAAGGACCACAAGGTCATCATCGGCCATTGCGATTGCCTTTTCCTCGCCGAAAGGATGGCGCATATGCTGCGGCTTCGCTTCGGCCATGACCTTCCTATCGAGATCGTTCCGGTCGGACCCGTCGCCGGCGCCCACTGCGGGCCGGACTGCATCGCCGTCAATTTCTACGCCCGGCATCGGTGAAGCGACATGATCGAAGTCAAACCCGTCCGGACCCATCGGCAGCGAAGCCAGTTCATCGGCTTCCCTCTCGCCTTATACAAGGGCAACCCCTATTTCGTGCCGAATCTTTATGGCGAAGAGAAAAAGCTCTTCAGTCCTCGTTACTTCTACTACGAAAGCAGCCAAGCCGAACATTTTCTCGCTTACGATGGGGGGGAAAGTCGTCGGCCGCATCGAGGCGATCCTCAATTTCGCGAGCAACGGGAAATGGCGTCAGAAACGCGTTCGTTTCAATCGTTTCGACGCCATCGACGACCCCAAGGTGGCCACCTCTCTTTTCGGGGCCCTCGAAAAGTGGGCCCTAGCCAAGGGGATGGACGAGATCGTGGGGCCCCTTGGCTTCAGCGACATGGAGCGGGAGGGCTTGCTCATCGAGGGCTTCGACCAGCTCTCGACCTACGAGGAGCAGTATAACTACGCCTATTACCAGAGCCTCATCGAGGGGCAGGGCTACCGAAAGGAAGCCGACTGGACGGAGCGGAAGGTTTTCGCCCCCGAAAGCATCGACCCCCGCTATCATGACATATCGCGCCTCGTGATGAAGAAACTGAACCTCCATTTCGCCGCCATCAAAAGCGCCCGACAGCTTTTTCGGGACTACGGGGACGCTTTCTTCGACATCGTCGACGAGACCTATCGGGACATTTACATGACCGTCCCTTTCACGGAACGGCAACGGAAGAGCATGATCGCGAGTTTCAAGATGATCCTCGATCCGAAATACCTTAGCCTTATCCTTGACGAAAACGGCGAATGCGTGGCTTTCGGGCTTTGCTTCCCGTCTTTGTCGAAAGCGGTGCAGAAGAGCGGGGGCCGCCTTACTCCGGCCTGCCTCGTCAGGCTGCTTCATGACATCAAGCGCCCCAAAGTCCTCGACATGGGCCTCATCGGGGTTCGCCCCGACTACCGGAACACCGGCATCGAGTGGGGTTTTCTCTCGATGGTAATGGATATCCTTGGAAGCGGGGGGATCGAGTACGCGGAGACGAATCTGAACCTCGACGGCAACCTTGAGATCAAGAACACGTGGGACCGTTTCAAGACCGTTTTCCATAAGCGGAGGCGGAGTTACGTCAAAAAAATCCGTTAGGGAACGAGGAAAAGTCGCCTCGGAACGCGCCTTTTCGTTTGGCCTTATATCTTGACGACGACGTTGCCCTGGCTCAGTTCGTCCGTCGGGGCCAACCCGCTATAGCCATGGATGAAGAAGACGACTGTGACGTCTTTGCGAAGGGCCACTTTGCGCCCATCGTGGAAGCCCACTTTGTAAACGAAGGACGACCCGTCCCTATCGTAAACGAAGGAAGAGGGGACGAACGGCCCCTCGCCCAGTTTGAGGGACTCTTCGAAGGCGATGGAGCACGGCATGTTCGAGAGGTAGCGGTCCCCATGGCCGATCAAGACGGAGACCCCATATGTTTTCGAAACACTCCGATAGAGGAAGGACACCGCCGAGGCATCGAAGGAATCCCCGCCCACGATGACTCGGAAATCGGTGAGCGATTCGAAAGAAAGATACTCTTCGACGCTTATTTCGCCTTCGGCCGTCCCCGCGTCCAAACGCTCGACGACATAGGCCCCGCCATTAAAGGAAAGGGGGCGGAACGGATAGGGCACGGCGCGCCCGTCGACAAGGGTTCCCGTTTCGTAGACTTCGCCGAAAGTAAGGGCCCTTCCGAGCCCGTCAGAACGATTTGTGGCAAATTCGTGGTTCCGACCACCGAGCCTTGGCTAAGGAGGGAGCCGACCATGACATGGGCCGTCTCTTCCCTGCCGTTAAGGTAATGGTAGCCGTCGTCGCCTTTCGCTTGCCCAATCAGGAAGGAGACCGCTTCTTTCTCGGGATAGCGGCAGGAAGAGGCCACACCCACGAGAAGAACGATGTCGGTCATCGCCAAAAGAATCGCCAGAAGTTTCCGTTTCATCTTTCTTCCACCAGGACTTCCGAGATATTGACGTGCGAGGCTAGGGCGAGCGGCACGAACGAAGCCAACATGAAGACGAGGCCATACAGGCCGATGATTATGAGACTGATGGGCCAATCGAAATAGAGGAGCGGGGCGTAATAGGCGGCTGAGCAGTAGGTTCCGTAGATAAGCGTTCCCATTGCGGAAAGGAAGATTCTCGCCATATACGCACAACTGAGGGGCGAACGCAATCATATGTTAGTTCCTTTGCCGCGTTTTGCAAACTTCCAACCTCGCTTCCGCTTGCGATCGAGCGGGGCGTTTTTCGTTTCAATGACTGGCTTTTGCACTCTTTTGTTTCAAAAATATTTCTTGAACCTATTGAAACACTGTGCCTGTTTGGTATAATCCAATCGAAGGAGTGAAAATGAAGGACCATTCCGCTACAAGAAAAACGATCGCTTCTATTCTGGGTCCGAGGACAAAATCGGCATCACCGTCGAGGGGGTCGATTTTATCGTCAAGTTCAGAAAAATGACCGAGAACGGTTTGCTGGTGAATCACTTTTCCGAATATTTGGGCTCTCACGTTTTCCAGTTGGTTGGTTTGGACGCCCAAGATACTTATTTGGGCGTATACAAGGGGAAAGAGGCCGTGATCATGCGCGACTTCACCTCTCCCCACGAGCAATTCGTTCCTTTCAACGACGTGGGCGATTCCACTTTGGAAGAGGACAAAGAACGCTTTCATTATTCGTATGACGATATCATGGCGATGCTGGAGGACAACCGAAAGCTGACCGACGTTTCGGAAACTATTTCCGTTTTTTGGCAGATGTATCTGGTCGACGCGTTGATCGGGAATTTCGACCGGCACGGCGGAAACTGGGGCTTTTTGAAAAAGGACAACAAATACCGAATGGCCCCGATTTTCGATAATGGGTCCTCGTTTTTTCAACGTCTCAGCACCGATGAGGATTTGCGGAAAGTCCTGGACGACGCGGACGAAATGAGGAAGAGGGTCTTCCGATTTCCCGTTTCGCAGATTCGGATCGGCAACAAGAAAAGCTCGTATTACGACGTTATTTCGTCCTTGCGCTTTCCCGCGTGCAACATGGCGTTGCTGAAAATCGTCCCATCGGTCGATCTGGGAAAAATCGGCTCGTTTATCGAATCGGTTCCCGAATGGAGCCCAACGCGGAAGGAATTCTACAAATCGGTTTTGCGGGCGCGTTACGAAGGTTTGCTGAAGGGGCCCTACGAGGCGTTATGCAAGAAAACGAATTGACGAAACCCATCGTCGCGGGGCGCCGCATCGTTTTGACGGAGGGGGAAATCGTCCTCTCGTATCGGACGAGCATCCTTTTCAAAGTGGCCAAAATCTCTTATGAGAAATTCGACGACGAGGAATACCAATACTCGATCGAGCCCTATTATGATGTGATCGATGGTTTGCCATCGTCGATTTTCCAGGGAATCCCCGGAATCGATTTGTCGCTGCGCCGCCCTGTCTATTATCGGGTCAACATGACACCGGTATACGTGACGGAGCGGAGCCCCAGCGAATCGCGCGAGGGGCTGAAGGCGTTGCTGAAAGAGGCGGGCATGAACTATCTCAACCGTTTGGAGTGGATGGTGAAAACCAACCATTCTTACATGGGCGATTCTTTCCTCACGCTTCCTCTTGACTATCCCTATGAGACCACGGTTCAAAGCGGCAGCCTCCTTTCCTTTCTCAGTTGCGTTCTGAAGCTTCTTGGATCTCGAACGAGAATCGAGATCATGGGCGTTTCCTTCCGTGACGAGGAGAGGCCCACCCTCATCAAAGCGTATTTGGCCGAATACATGGATCTTTGCCGAAGGATGGCTCCGGCCATCGCCCTCGGGCAAAGGAAAGCCAAGAGCAGGGGGGCTTATAGGGGCCGCAAGAGGCTGGTCATCGACGCGCTGAAACTCGACGATTTGACGGCTCAGGGCAAGAGCGAAGCCGAGATCGCTCATGCTTTGGGGGTTTCGCGGACGACCTTATACCGCTATCGGAAGAGACGCCGCGATTGATTTTCGTTTCATCAATCGGGTCCTCGGCCGTGGCAGGAGTCGTCGCTTCTCGGCCTCATGCCGGTTCCGAGTTTGGCCGCCTTTCGTTCGGAGGGGCTCGTGCCGGAGGAGAAGAGGGGCACGCCTTCGAAAGGCGCTTAGCAAGCGACGAGGAAGCCGTTTATCGTCTCGGTCTTGAAGGCGAAGCGTTTCTTGGGGCGACCCCTCTTTGGGAAACGGGCGCAGAACCGTGCGCCGCGGCGCCCTTAAGGACTTTAATTGTCGCTTCGGGCGAAGCCGTTTCGCATTTTCATGCTCGAAAGATAGAGGGCCTCGCCAAGGAGCGCGTCGGTCGCCTTTTTGGCTATCGCGGCGATCTTCCCGTTGGCCGCGGCCAAATCGGCCTCCGAAACGGCTTTTTTGGCGTCAGTCGCGGAAAGGACGGCCCTAAGGGAGGCGGCCATCTCGCTTTGATAACGCTCGATCGGATTGCTCATCGCGACGAAATGGGGGTCGGACAGAGCCCCAATGAGGCGGTTGGCCCAATAAAAACGGTTCGCGTCGATTTTCGCGGATGTCTCGCCGAAATAGGCAGGAATCCCTTTCGCGAAGTAAAGCGGGACGACGGCGTTGTAGACGTTGCTCGCGAAGGAAAACCACATGAGGCTTCGCCGCGCCTTGTCCATCCCACCGCGTATTTCGGCGATCGAAAGGAGGCTCGTGCGGTTCACGCCGATCGAACGGTAGACGTTTTTGAGGGGATTGGCCCGATTTTTGTCGTAGGGGTCATAAGGGGTTCCCTGGTAATGGGAGCTTTGGAGGTATTTCACGTCTTCGACCGTGACTTTCCGTTCGGGGACGAAACTCCAGGGAATGTCGTCGCTTTCGGGCGTGAAGTCCGCCGCGGGGCCATCCCACTTATAGCGGCGCGGGCACAAGTAGCGGCCCATGAACCAGGCGCGCGGGGTATTGTAGACGTGGTCACTGTCGCTGTGGCTCCCGAAGGCGAGGCGGGGATTAAAAGAGCCGTCGAGGCTGAGATTGAGATGGCCTTCCGCGATAAGGGTTTTAAGAGAAGCGGAGCAAAGGTTGTTTTCTTTGGCCCCATAGGCATCGGACAGATCGAAGGCATCGAGGCCAAACTGGTTCGGCATGACGACGACTTCATCGTCTTTGACTCTTCGGGCGATCCAGTTGTGACCCCCTATGGTCTCGAGCCACCAGACGGAATCAGCGTCGCTGAAGGCGATGCCGTTGCTTTCGTAAGTGCCGTATTCTTCGAGAAGCGCCCCTAAGCGGAGTGCCCCTTCCTTGGCGGAGTCGACGTAGGGCAGGACGAGTAGGACGATGTCCTCTTCGCCGATCCCCCCGTAAAGAGGGTCACCTTTCTTGGCCTTCCTCCCTCGAAGGAGAGGGTCGGCCCCGAGGACGCGGGGATTCGTGGTGATGGTCTCGGTGGCGGTCATGCTGACATCGCTCGCGTTGATGCCACTGGCGGCCCAAACCCCATGCTTTGGGTCCCCGACGGTGGGGAAGCAGGTATACGGAAGGGGATTATCGGGCAACTTGATCGAAAGGCCTCCGATTTTGGACCTATAAAGGCGGGGCTGCTTTGCCGGATCGACGTAAACGTATTTCTTGATGGCGAAAGAGCCGGTGGGGTTGTCGTCGTTGCGGCTGATGATGGTGGATCCGTTGTAACTGGCTTTCTTGCCGACGAGAATAGTGGTGCAGGGCATAATGCGTTATCTCCTTGTTTTTTCGCGATTAATTGTAGCACCCTTTAGGGGGCGAAGGCTTTTGCGGCCGTTCGTTATGGTGCTTCTTCCGCCTTTTGGCCTATATAAAGAGCGAAGGCATTATGAGAACCCTTTCAGTGCTTCGCTTCTTCATATCCAATGATGCGCAATAAATGCGCAGTTATATGTTGAAATAAGCGCAATATGACTTGCATAATAAATAAGGGAGAAACCACATGGAACTCTATGAAATCCGAAAGAAAAACGGAATCAGCCAATTGGAGGCGGCGAAAATCCTCCACGTGTCGCGGAGAAGCTATCAAAGCTATGAGCTGAGGCAGGGGGCCAACAGGGACAAGTACGATTATCTTTGCGGGCGGCTTGAGAAGGCTTTTCTTATCAATGAGGAGCATGGGATCCTGACGGTAAGCGAAATCAGGAAACGGGTGTTGGCGGTCCTTAAGGGGTATAAATATCGCTCAGTCTATCTTTTCGGCTCCTATAGCAAGGGGAAGGCGGGGCCGAGAAGCGACGTCGATCTCTTGATTGACACCGATGTGACGGGAATCGATTTTTTTGGTTTGGCTGAGGACTTGCGTGAGAAACTCGGAAAGAAAGTGGATCTTCTGAACCTTGACCAGTTCGTCAAGAACAAAGAACTCATGAGCGAAGTGCTCCACGATGGCGTGCGTCTAGATGGATAAGGCCAAAGACGATGCGTATTTTGAGGCTAAAATCAGAAAAGACTTGGCTTTCGCCATCGACGCGATCGATGGTCTAAGCGCGGAAGAATTCAACGAAAACGAATTAGTGAGCGACGCCATCTGCTTTCGTTTCATCCAAAAATCGGAAGAAGCGTCCGGATTGTCCGAATCTTATGTTTCGTCCCATCGCGAAGTGCCATGGAAAAAATGAGAGGCTTAAGAAACCGCATCGTTCTCGACTATGGTCGCGTTGATTTGACGGTTGTGTATCAAACGGCCAAAAACGATTTTCCGAATCTTCTCTCTGTTTTAGAGTAATTTGCATATCAAAATGCGCAATCGTTGATTCCCGATTGATTTCCCTTTTGAATAGCCTCGATTAACCTTTGATAGGGCGCATCAAAAAAACGAAACGATGGAGAGAATTCGTCGTTTTTCGATCGGTCATCGACTCAGTAATAGAATTGAAAGAGCTTATAAGGACCTCAGCATTTTTTCAATGCACTTCTTTTTCTCTTGACCATTTGGATGGACATAGAGATTCAAAGTTGTGGTAATGCTGGCATGGCCGAGAATGGCGCTGACGGCTTTATAGTCGTTTGACGCTTCAATGCACCTGGTGGCGAAAGTGTGCCTCAAACCATGGAATTTTATTTTTTTGATTTTAAGTTTTTCTAATATACTTTCGAATCTTTTTCTGTAAATCCTTGGCTCCATTGGCATTTCGTTGTTGGTGATTAGGTAGAATGAGTCATTAACGACTTTCTTTAAGGGCCTTACTACTTTTAACAAAGAATTGCTTAGTGGGATTCTTCGTTTTGAATGGATGGTTTTTGGCTCTTCGATTATAAGCCTCGTTTTCTCTTCAGGAGAGTTGATATAAACTCTTTCAACTGTTCTGTTTACGCAAATTTCAGCGTTTTCCAAATCGATATCTTCCCATTTTAATCCGCATATTTCCCCAATTCTCATTCCTGTTCCTAAACATATGAGGATTCCGAGGTTTTCAAATGAGAAGTTCTCAGATAAATAAGCGATTAACTTCTTCTCGTCTTGCCTGTTCATAACCTCGATTTTCTTTGCAGTGTCGTTTGTTGGGAATGTTATATCCATCAATTCGACTTCCATAAGTTTCTTCTTCTGAGCAAATTTGCCAATCATTTTTAGGACAACGAGCATGTCCTTCACACTTTTTTGACTCATGCCAGTATCGAGTTTGTTTAAAACAAACGATTGAACATCTCTCTCGGTTATCGACTCCACATCTTTAAAGTATGGTTGGATGTGGGTGCGTAATATCGTTTGATACGCACACATGGTCGATAGTTTCACGTAGTGTTTCTTATCCCTGACCCAAGCGCAAGAAATTTCATCAAATCTAGTAGCCATTTTTTGTTTCCTCCTTTGGCTAAGAGTATTCTATTTTGAAACCACAAATGTCCCACCTTTGAGATTCCCGGAATTCAAAGGTGAATGGGAAAAAGCTCCGCTCTCGTCTTTTGGGGTTTTAGAAAGAGGAAGAAGCCGGCATCGTCCTAGAAACGATGCACGTTTGTTTGGAAATGAGGTTCCTTTCGTACAAACTGGCGATGTCCACAATTCAGGTTTGTATATCACTAACTACGAGGCTAGGCTATCGCCATTTGGCGTTTCTCAAAGTAAGATTTGGCCATCCGGAACACTTTGTATAACGATCGCAGCCAACATCGCGGATTGTGCTCTTTTATCGCAAGACGCTTGCTTTCCGGATAGTATTATCGGCTTCCAATCCAACGGAAAAACGTCGAACGCTTTCATAAAATATGTAATAGATTCAACACACCAAAAACTTGACAGGCTTTCAACGCCAGGAGCCCAAAAAAACTTGAACCAAAAGACACTTGGTTCTACAAACATCTTTGTTCCAAAAGCCGAAGAACAAGAGAAAATTGTTTCTTTTCTGTCTTTTGTTGATCGCGAAATTATGGTTCAAAGGAAAATCATTGAGGATATCGCGCTTCAAAAGAAATCCATTAGGGGTAAATGCTTTAACTTAGAAAATGGCCCTTTCGCTAATCAAAAATGGGTATCGGAGCCAATCTCTTCATTTTTGGAAG
>JALCDB010000013.1 GCA_022641095.1 Bacilli bacterium | reverse complement strand
AAGCGGTTTTCCCTTTCATCCTCATCAGTTTGTAGTGTTCGTCCGTGACGGCCCACCCAACGGAATCAGTCCCAATGTCCAAACCGACAAAATACTTTTCGCCCATGGTAGTTGTTTACCCCTTTTGGAATTATTATATGCTTAGGAAAGCGCTTTTTTGACAAAATAAAATCTCGCCCGATTAAGGCGAGACCTTATGGTCATATGACCACCTTCAAAGAAGGCCTTGTAGCAGATGCTTATTTGAACTTGGTAGTGTTATCTGTTACCGCGATTATTATCTCACACTCTTGAGCCATTGCAATAAGATAAAGGCGTTCTCTGCCTGTTGAACTCCCATTGCCTATAATATGAGCCTATTGGCGTTTACCCGCCCTAAACGGCCCCGTTTCGCTTTCTAGGCCTAGTTTCATGGACGCCGTCACCGCAAAAACGACAAATCGGAAAAAGCTTCTTTTTTGACGAGCGAAGAGGGCCCGCTCGTTGGGCGTTTCTCAAATAAAAGGCCCCGTTTCATGCTCACGGGGCCATAGGGGATGGGAGCTGAAAGCCCATCTTTCTAAGAACGTCTATCCTTCGATAAGGATATCGAGGTTGCCGGGGCTGATATCGATAGGACCTTGGACGGGGACGCCATTAAGGGTCGTCTTCGCGTTTTCGCCGTCGAAATAACGCCCTTTGGCTTTATGGGCCGTCACGGAAAAACCGATGCCTTTATGCATGAACTCCACGCCGAGAAGCGACATCTCCAGAGGCATGACCGGGCTAACCGTAAGCGTGTCCCCTTCAATCGAAACGCCCATCATCTCGTATAAGGCCAAAGCGACCCACGTCGCGGTGCCTGACAGCATCGGGCCGATGTGCTCTTTGGTTATGGGGTTGACGTACTGAGTGCAGAAGCGAGGGTTGCCCTTGCTCACAAAGGGATCCTTAAGGACGTTGTAAGGCAAAGCTTTCCCAAACATGAAGAAGGCGTCGTCGAGCATCGTTTTTTTAAGTTCGGCGTCGCGGATGCCCTTGCTTCGCTTAAGGAGCGCCACAACCAGCATCATGGCCGCGTGCTTGAAGACGCCGCCGTTCTCGCGATCCCCCTCATAGTAATTGTCCGTGGCGCTTCCCTTCGTGCCGGCCTTGCTGAGGTCGCTCGGAGAGCACAGAACGTAGCCTTCGCTTGTCTTTAAATACCGGTCCACGGTCGGAAGCATCTCTTTGATCTGGCCCTCGTCGGCGATCTCAGAAAGGAGCGACCACGAGAACGAATTGAGGTAGTAGGTCCCGTCGATTTCCGAGGATGAGGACATGCCGTCGCCTCGGCTGCCGATATAATCGCGACCCGTCGTCCCCTCGTTCGGCAGCAGGATCCGAGCGTAGAAGCCGTTACGATAGGCACAGCTTCTGATCTTCCCGCTTAGGCGCGCCGACATTCCCTCGATTTCGGCGCGTCTAGAGGGGGGGAAGAAAGGCTCGGACTCCCGCAGAGCAATGGACAAAAGGAAAGCGTTCATGACCGACTCGGGGCGCTGGAAAGGAACCGACGCCCCGAGTCGTAGCCCGCGTTTAGATATCTCCGTCTTGTAGGCCCTCTCTTTTTCGGGCCCGGAAAGCGGGGCGAGATCGACGCGCAAACAATCGTTCCAGTCCGCCGTGTCGAGTAACGGCAAACCATGGACCCCGACGGAGATGGAGGCGCTATAACGCAAAATGGCATAGATGGTCTCAAGAAGCGGGCGGCTCTTGCGTTTGCCCGCCATGCGGAAGCGTTGCGACAGGATCCCCTCGTCCCCCGTCATCCTTACGTAAAGGGATATGGCGTGGATGAGCCACAAGGCGTCGTCGCTGCATAAGCCCGGCTCCTTACCCTCGTAAAAGAAGTTATGGTTGGCATAGCCAAACTCGTGGACGTTTTCGATCCAATCGGAGAGGAGGCTCCTAACGAGTTTGGCTTTGCCTTCCCGCACGAAGTAAGGAATCGACGCGTAAAGGTCCTGGATCTCGCGGAAGCCGATCTCCCGATACCCTTTTTGGGTCTGGGCGAAACTCCGTGAGACGAAACTCTGATAATAGACTTGAAACGGAAGGTTGCGGTTGGCGTAACGCTCGAAATCGGCGTCGCTGGAGAAGAAACGGAAACCTTTCCGATATTTGTTGAAGAGGCCGCGGACGTGACCCGATTCTTTGGAAAGCGATCGCTCATCGGGCAAAGACGAAAAAAGGGCATCCAATTTCTCGGAAAGGGTCTTTTCGATCGCATCATCGCCCTTTTTGTAGACGACCCCGACGAAAGAGGAGGCATGAACGGGTTCCTTTGGCGTAAGCAAGAACTTCTTCCGCAAGGCGAAGAAAGAAGCCCCATGAAGACTCGGGACGTTCGCGAAGCTCTCGATTCCTTCGGGGGCGTAGATGGAACCGCGCCCGATGAAGGAAGAAAGGTCGCTTGAATAGCCATCGAAGAAGGAACCGTCGACCCGCAACGAGGCGAACTTGGCGGTTTCGTTGTATTTAGGAAGCCGATAAGCCGGGGAAACGGCGACTGGGGTATCGCGTTTGTCGAGCAGAAGGCGCGTCTCGCATATAACGTTTTGGTAAATGATGTCATCGCGTTGGCCAAGCGGATTCGCCAAGCCGAAGACCCCAGTATAGACGATGGTGAGATCGTGATTAAGGCCATCGAGGCTCTTGATATCGATCGTCTGAGCCTCCACGGCATCGGGTCCGCCCGCGATCTGAGGGACGATGAAGATGGTCCGCTTGATTTTTAGCGAGGCGGTCTCGTAAGTGATTTCGGTGAGATTGTTGCGATGGACGCATTCGGCTTTCTTGACCGAATCGTCGACGTTGGCGCTGCAAAAAACGATTTTGCCGTTCTCCAAAAGGTAGAACTGGCGGTTAAGGGGATTGCCGTTTTCCTCCTCGCTCACGTCCCAGCGGGTGGCGAGGATCTGAAAGTCGGCGCGGCCGCGGAAAGATCCTTGACCAAGCGAATTGACGACGCTTTTGGGGGTAGAAAGAAGCGCGTCCTTGCCCTTCTTGCCCTCGCCTAAAAGCAGGTTGACGTCGTAATGGGGGCCGATTCGGCCCGCCTTGAGATTAAGATGCAACGCCCCTTCGTTATCGAGATACCCAGCGGCTTTCCGCATCCTTAGGATGGCATGGGCGATCTCGCGCCGCTCCGAGATGGAGCAAGGGGCAAGGGTCCCATCCTCGCGAAGGAAAGACATGTCCTTTTTGCTGACAATACGCAGCAAAACGGAGCGATCGTCGATGCGTTTGCGAACGGCGGACGTTTTCATGAGGGCATAGCAAAGGGGCTCATGGCGAGACAGGCGATCGCTCACGGCGAAAACCGCGTGATTTTCCAAGGAAAGATAAGCGGCGTCGCTAATTCGCTCAGAGGGGAAAAATTCCTTTGCCCTTGCCCCGGGGCTAAGGAATCCAT
Source organism: Bacilli bacterium (assembly GCA_022641095.1). GTDB lineage: Bacteria > Bacillota_I > Bacilli_A > RFN20 > CAG-826 > UBA4951. The sequence continues at coordinate 8,095 of JALCDB010000013.1, read as the reverse complement.
CCCGGGCCCTTAGTGAACGATAAGCCATGTCGCCTCGGCCTTTAGCCTTTCACCGCGCCGACCGTAAGGCCTTTGATGATATTGCGGCTGAAGATGAAGAACACGATAAGAAGCGGCATGATGGCAACCGTCATGATGCAGTAGACCCCGCCGAGATTAAAGGTCTCCGGCGAAGAGTTCTTAAGGAGCGAAATGATAAGCGGCAACAGGGTGTGGTCGCCGGCGGCGTTAAGGAGCAAAGACGGGATGAAGAAGTTGTTCCAGCTCCCAACGAAGCTGAAGATGAACTGCAAGGCGATGGCCGGCTTCACCATCGGCATGGCGATTTGATGGAAAATCCGTATTTCGCTCGCCCCATCAGCCCGAGCCGCTTCGATGACCTCCAGCGGGAGGATGCTGTCGAAATATTGCTTCAGATAAAAATAGGTGATTGGGGACGCGATGGCGGGCAGGATGATAGGCACGAAGGTGTCGAGCATGTTCCATTTGATGGATAAAAGCACGAGGCCTAACGACGATACTTGAGTCGGAATCATCATGATGGCGATGATAAAAACCTCTACGAACTTCTTGCCCTTGAAGTGATAGATGTGGGTGGCATAGGCCGTGAGAGCGCTGAAGTAGACCGTGAGGGTCGCGCAAGCCAACGACACCAATAAGCTGTTTCTTAAGGCGGTTAAAGTCGGGATGTTGATGTTGGTGAAGACCCATTCGAGGTTGTCGAAAAGGGCGGTGCCGAACCAGAAGTTCACGCCCGTTGCGATCTCGGCATGGGTGTGGGTGGCGTTCACGAGCATCGAATAGAACGGCAAGATGCAGATTACGGCGAGCAAGGCGATGATGAAATACGCCACGCCACGCTGAAGATAAAGGACGCCTTTGGCGCTCTTGCCGCGCTTAACGCCGTTAGTCGATATCGCTGCGTTCATAAGCGAAGCCCTCCCCATAGTTCTTGCACATCCTAAGCCACCGTTTTCTCTTGCGGCGGTTCTTGATTTCCTGTTTTTGGGCATTGCCATGCGGCGTCATCGTCCGGAAGACGAAAACCGAAAGGATGCCCGTGATGATGAAGAGAACGACCGACAAGGCTCCGGCCATGCCATAGTTCTTGCTCGTCGAGATGAAGCTGCGGAGCCACATCATGATGGTGTAGGAGCTTTGGTTCGGCCCACCGCCATCATTCGTGAAAATATAAACCGTGTCGAATAGTTGCATGCCGCCGATAAGAGAGGTGATAAAGACGTAAATAAAGATAGGAAGCAATAAGGGGAACGTGACGGAACGGAAAATCCTCCAAGAGGAGGCTCCATCAAGCCGGGCGCTTTCGAAGATGGACTCGTCGATGCCCATGATGCCCGACATCAGCAAGAGCATCGTATTGCCAAACCACATCAAGACATTCATGAAGATAACGGTCAGACGAACGTAGAACTCACCATCGAGCAGGCGTGTCGTATTACCGATAATGCCAAGGTTACGAAGAATGATCCAAAGTGGACCAACGTCGCTGCTTGAGAAAGCGAGCATCAAATAGCCAAGGGCGCTCGCCATGACAAGGTTCGGCATGTAAATGACGGCCTTGAAGAACGGCTGTCCTCGGATCTTAAGACGAGTGTCGGTGAACCAAACCGCGAGCAGCAAAGCGATCGCGAACTGCGGGATGGCTCCGATGATCCATAGAAGCATCGTATTGCCCAAGTATTTCCAAAATGAGCCGTTATAGCCGGCGAAGATGGCGGCGAAGTTGTCCCATCCGCTGAAAGTCGGGCCAACCCAACTGCCCGATCCGGTTTTGTAGTAAGAGAAGAAAGAATAATAGAATGTCTGAACGAGCGGAACGATTTGGAAAATGATGAAGATGACGAAGAAAGGGACCAAGAAGATCGGACCCCAAACATTGAGGCTAAGGTGGCGTTTCCTTTTCGGGTCGAGCTCGATGACGGTGTCGCCGGATTTATTAATGGTCGTTTTATTCCTCACCTTGTTTTTCTCCTTTCCTAAGAAGGCAAGGGGCCCCTAGCGGCTGCTAAGCGCCCCCTGTCGAATCGTCAGTTGGTCTATCGCCCTAAATCAAAGCGACGGCTTCGTGACGCTGGTGATGTCAGGATAGTAGGTCTTGATCGTAGTCTCGAAGTTGGAGAAGGCTTTATCGAAAGTCACGTCTCCGGAGAAGTAATCGTGCATGGCCCCTTGGAACTTCTCGTTGCAGCCCTGGTCATAAGCGGTCATATTCTTCATGTCGATGCCAGCGGCGCTCTTTTCGAAGAGGGCGACGTGGTTCTGCAGAAGGAACTTCGACTCGTAGTTAGGGTCGGTAGCGATTTCGTGCATGCCGGAGACCGTGTTGGTGTAATCCTCCTTTTCGAGGGTTATTCTCTTCATCACGCTCTTGTTGGTGGTGAAGTCTCTCATTATGGATTTCACGAGCATCGGGTTGTCGGTGTCTTTCGCCGCGGCGAGCCAGGTGCCGCCCCAGTAGTAAGAGGCCGGGCCTTGGCAAACTTTGTATTTGCCATTGAGCAAATCGTGTCCGGCGTCGTCTTTGACCTCGGCGTTGCCCTCAAGGGTGAAGTTGATGCCCCAAGTGCTGTAGAAGAAGCCAAGGACCTTGCCTTTGATGGTTTGATCAGCCTGCCAAGTCGTGTCCCACAAGACACTCTTGTGAGAATACCCGTTGTCGGTGTAAGTCTTGGTCTGCTTGACCCAGTTCATGATGTTCGGATCGACTGTGAGGACTCCGTCTTTGACCCATGGGGCCGAGACGTTGTTGGAGAAAACACGATAGCTGTCATCGTAGCCGGAGAGCATATAGATGCCCTTGCTCTTGGCAATGGCGGCCGCGGCGTTGAATTTATCCCAGGTATTCAGTTGTTCCTGAACCGCATCCGGATCGTGGGTGCCGAAGATCTCATCGGCATAATCCGTGCGATAGACATAGAGTCCCGGAGCCGCTTGCCAGGACGTGCCATACATACGGCCGTCGGAGCCGGTGACGATCGTTTTCGTATACTGGTACTGATCGGCTAATTCGCTCTCGGTAAAGCCAAGGCCATCCTTGGTCTTACTGTCTTTGTCCATGAGCGGAAGAGCGTACTTAGGCGAAGAGTATTTCTTCGCGGCGTCGGCCTCGAAGAGGAAGAGGTCGACCTTGTCGTCGGCTTTCGCGTCGGCGTTGTTGGCCAAAGCCTCATCAAGAGCGGTCTGGTAAGCGCCGCCGTCATTCGGGGTGACGTTCCATTTCACGATGGTGCCGTCGCGAAGAAGCTCGGTGCCGTCGTCGTTGGTCTTGACCCAATCGGTGCAGTAGTCTCTAAAACGGTTTTGGAACTCGTCGTTCCAGACGCGGATGTTGAGAATCCGCGGCGTGCTGGTGGCTCCACAGCTGGCAAGCCCCGCCGCCATGGCGAAGGCCGCGACCGCTGTGATCACGTTTTTCTTAAATTTCATAATTCCCTCCTTTTATGGTGTGAAATTTAAACGGCTCGTATCGTCTCGTATCGTCTCGTTTCATATCGGATCGGCTATTGAAAGCTAACCTACGTCAGCCCTTTCAACCTTCATTTGGCTTTTGCTGCTGTCCCCCCCTTCTGAACTACGCCGTTTAAGGTGATGACTTCCGGAATGAATGTCGCCGGATTCTCAATCCGATCGATAAGTTTTTGGGCGCTTAAACGCCCTAATTCGTTCGCGGGTTGCACGAAGGTCGTGAACACCGGACGCATAATGCGAGAGAGATTGACCCCGTCGAATCCGGCGACCGAAACGTCATCCGGTATGCGGAGACCCGCCTTGCCGATGGCGGAGATTCCGCCGATCATCGACACGTCGTCAGGGTAGATGAGGCAAGTGGGACGATCGGGTTTTGACATGAGGTCATAAGTGATGCGACCGGAAGTCTTGGGATCGTGGTAGATGGCCGGGATGACGATCGAACGATCGACCGCAAGACCCGCTTCGGTGAGGGCGCTCACATAGCCGGCCAAACGCTTTTTGGTAACGTCGGTCTCCTCGCCATGAAGGAAGGCGATTCTCTTGTGGCCTAACGAAATAAGGTATTCGGTCAGGGATTTAAGGCCATCGAAGTTGTCGCTCATGATGGCCGTGCTGTTATTGAAGACATAATCGATGGTGACGCACGGGATCTCGCTCTCAACGAGGGAGATGATTTCCTTGCTCTTGAAATCGGCCGAGACGATGACGACCCCATCGAGGCCGCGGTAGCGGGCGGATTCCAAATAAGACATCGGCTTCTCGCGACTCAAGTTATGCGAGAGGAAGCAAAACGAGTAATCCTGCCTCTCGGCTTCGACGCGAATGGCTTCAAGGATGGAACTGAAGAACTCGTGCTTCATGCCCCAATCGGTGTTATCGACGAACAAAACGCCGATAAGACGGCTCTTTTTATTGATAAGGGCTCGCGCGGAGGCATTGGGAACATAGCCCATTTTCTCAGCCGCGCGACGCACACGCTCGATCGTGGAGGCAGGCAATTCCTTTGAGTTATGCAAAGCCTTGCTCACCGTCGCGGTGGAAACTTTGCACTTGTAAGCGATTTCTTTTATGGTTGCCATATACTTGCTCGTCGTTACTTAAACGATTTCGCTAAAATTGTAATATCGGCTATTTCGGTTGTCAAACCCCCGAACGATAAAAACAAGATTTTACCTACTATAATATATATATATTAAAGTTTTTCGAAAAAGATTCATTTGTGTTTCGCTTATTGATTTTACGTAAACGATTTCGTATCATAGAGCCACATCAAATTTGAAAGCCCTTTTTTATGAAATACGGACACTTCGACGATAAAAACAAAGAATACGTGATCACGGATCCCCGCACTCCGTCCCCATGGATCAACTATTTGGGACACGATCAGTTTTTCTCGCTCATCTCCAATACTTTGGGTGGCTATAGTTTCTACAAGGACGCCAAACTAAGAAGAATAACCAGGTACCGTTATAATAACGTTCCCTCCGACGTGAGCGGGCGTTTCTACTACATAAAAGATAACGGCGTCGCCTGGAACGTGGGTTACCTTCCGATGAAAACCCCGCTCGATAGTTATGAATGCCGCCATGGTCTTGGCTACACGATCGTCGATGCCAAAAAGAACGGGTTACGAGCCACCGTGACCTGCTTCGTTCCCAATAAGAAAAACGCCGAAGCCAACAAACTGGTCCTCGCCAATGAAAGCGACGAAACCAAAGACGTCAAGCTTTTCGCCTGCGCTGAGTTCTGCCTTTATAACGCAATTGACGACGCCACCAACTTCCAACGCAACCTCAACATCGCCGAGGTCGAGGTGGACTCCAACTGCGTTTATCACAAAACCGAATACCGCGAAAGGAGAAACCATTTCTCCTTCTTTTATTGCTCGAAACCCCACGATTACTTCGACTCCGATCGCGACAGCTTCCTCGGTCTCATGAACGGGTTCGACGATCCCGAGGCCGTCAGGAACGGCAAGTGCTCCGATTCCATCGCCTCTGGTCTCTATCCTATCGGCGCCCATCAGGTGAACATCCGTCTCCAGCCGGGCGAAAGGAAAGCGTTGGTCTTTATCCTTGGTTACGTCGAGAACGAGCCCGAAGAAAAGTTCATCGCGCCGAACGTCATCAACAAGACAAAGGCTTACGAACTGATCGAGTCGCTCGGGACCCCGGAGAAGTTCGACGGGGAATTCGCCGAGGCCAAAGCCTATTGGGACAAGGCCCTATCCGTCTTCCACGTCAGGACGGGAGACGACAAGTTCGACCGCATGGCCAACGTCTGGAACCAGTATCAGTGCATGATTACTTATTGCATCTCCCGAAGCGCCTCCTATTACGAGACCGGCACGGGGCGGGGCATGGGCTTCCGCGACAGTTGCCAGGATCTATTAGGCTTCGTTCACATGATCCCCTCTCTTGCCCGGCAACGCATCATTGACATCGCATCCATCCAATTCGAAGACGGATCGACTTACCATCAATATCAACCGCTCACGAAACGCGGCAACGGCGACGTCGGCACCGGCTTCAACGACGACCCCTTGTGGCTCGTGGCCGCCACGGAAGCCTATATCCGCGAAACGGGCGACTATGGGATCCTCAAAGTCCCAACCCCTTTCAATAACGCGATCGGCAGCGAAAAGCCTCTTTATGAGCACCTATGCGCCTCCATGAAATTCGTTTTGACCCATTTGGGGCCGCACGGCCTTCCGCTCATCGGGCGAGCCGATTGGAACGACTGCCTTAACCTCAACTGTTTCAGCGAGAAAGACGGGGAACCCTTCCAGACCACCTCCAATTTCGAAAGCGGGGTCGCCGAGTCCGTCTTCATCGCCGCGATGTTCGTCATCTATGGCAAGGATTTCGTGGCCATATCAAGGAAAATCAAGCGAACCGAAAACGCCGAAACGGCCGAGAAGGCCATAGCCAAGATGAACCAGGACGTCAAGAAATCCGGTTGGGATGGGGACTGGTATCTCCGCGCTTACGATGCCTTTGGTCGCAAAATCGGTTCCAAGGAATGCGAGGAAGGCCGAATTTTCATCGAAACCCAAGGCTTTTGCTCTTTGGCCGGGATCGGCGAAGAGGACAAGATGCCGGAAAAGGCCTTGGCCTCGACCGAGAAGTACCTCGTGGACGATTACGGAGTCGAATTGGTTTACCCGCCTTTCACTCATTATCAAAAAGAATTGGGCGAGATTTCCTCCTATCCCCCAGGGTGCAAGGAAAACGGATCCGTCTTTTGTCACACCAACCCATGGATCACCTTGGCTTATTGCTCGATTCATGAGGGCGACAAAGCTTTCGCCATCTATAAGAAAAACGCGCCGGCCTATATCGAGAGCGATGCCGAAAAGCACACGACCGAGCCTTACGTCTATTCGCAAACGATCGCCGGACGGGCCTCCAAACGTTATGGCCAAGCCAAAAATTCATGGCTCACCGGAACTGCGAGTTGGAGTTTCGTCGCGTTAAGCCAAGGCATCCTCGGCATCATCCCCGACTATGAAGGGCTTCGCATCGCCCCCACGCTTCCGAGCTCAATGAAGGAAGTCCATGTGACGCGCGTCTATCAGGGCACCACATACAACATTTTGATCCATAACCACGGAGGCAAACTCGCCAAAATAACCGTGGACGGAAAACCGCTGACGGGCGATATTATCCCGCCCAGCGGCAAGAAAAAGGCAACTGTCGAAGTTTTGTTATAAATAAAGGAGGACAGTCTATGAATGATGAGGTCAACAGCGAGGGGAAAATAATCCTCACGTGCCCAAAGGACGCCTATGTGTCCTTGCAGCACATCGACAAGGTCTACGACAACGGGGTTCAAGCCGTCTTCGACTTCAACCTTGACGTCAAGCGGCACGAGTTTATCGTCTTAGTCGGACCTTCTGGATGCGGCAAATCCACGACGCTCCGCATGATCGCCGGGCTTGAGGAAATCACCGGCGGCCACTTGTTCATCGACCACGAATACGTCAATGACGCAGCCAGCAAAGACCGCAATATCGCGATGGTTTTCCAAAGCTACGCCCTCTATCCCCATATGTCGGTCTATGACAATATGGCCTTTTCGCTCAAAATCAACAAAGTCCGGCGGCCCATCATGACCGAAGAGTCGCAGGCTCAAGTGAGCGCCAAGCAAAAAGAACTGAACGCCCTGTACGCCCGCTACCACAAAGTCATGCGACGTATGGACAACCTAACGGTCATCAAGAACCAATACAAAAACGCCACCCGTGACCTCAAGTGCATCGTCAACCCCAAGAAGGCCGCCAAATTTAAAAGAAAAGTGGATAAACTCTCCAAGAAGCTGATCAACTACGACGAAACCAAAACCATTTACAACGAATATCTTGAGAAAATAAAGAAAAGCACCGGCGAACTGAACGAAATCATCGCCAAAGCCAATTACGCCTATGGCATCGACGAAGAGAAAATCAAAGAACTGCAAGCCAAACTCGAAGAGTCTGAGAAAATCAATAACGCGACCAAAATCGCCGAACTGAACGCCCAAATCGAAGCGCTTCGAAACACTCCGAGCCGTCTTATGAAGTACACCCATCTTTCCAAAGAGGAAATCAATCGCCGCATCCACG
>JALCDB010000012.1 GCA_022641095.1 Bacilli bacterium | reverse complement strand
TCACCCCGAGTATGAGATTCACATTTTTGAGAAGGAAAAGAAACTTGGACGCAAGCTTTGCGCGACCGGGAATGGGCGTTGCAATTTGCTCAACGTTGATTTGAAGGGCGATAAATATAACCATCCCAAGTTTATGGAGGAGGCTATCCAAGCCCATCCTTTTGAGTATCTCGTTTCGGCGATCAGATCCTTTGGCATACCCGTTCGCCATGAAGGTGATAACGTTTATCCTGAAAGTTGTAGTGCCGTGGCTTACACTGATTTTCTTATTGCCTCCCTTCAGCGGTTTGGCGTTGTTATCCACTTGGGTTGCTTGGTGACCGACTACGTGCAAAAAGGTTCTCAATATCGCATTCTAAACCTAAGTTGCATGGATTTTGGTTTTTTTGATAAGGTTGTTTTCACCGTCGGCGGAGCTTCGACTCCAAATTTGGGAAGCGATGGGGGAACCTTTCCGCTTTTGAGAAAGCACGGATACGATATCGTTCCCCTTCGTCCAGGGCTTTGCCCTATTCAAATCAAGAATCCTAAAGACGTCAAGCCACTGTCTGGCCTGCGCCGCAAAGTTATCGTCAAAGCTATCGCGGGCACCCATGTTCTCTTTCGGGAAAGAGGCGAAGTTCTTTTTAAGGACAATGGCCTTTCTGGCATTGTGATTTTCAATCTTGAAAGCGTTCTTGTGCGTTTAGGGGTTTTGGCGTTGTCAACCATCCACCTTGATTTCTTCCCTGATCAACCGGAGTCCGTTTTGCTTGCCGATTTATCCGCTTTTCATAAGCTCAACCCAATCAATTTTTTGGATGGGTATTTCCCCAAACCATTGGTTTCGTTTTTTTATAAAATTAATCATATTAAGCAAACTGATCTTTCAACCACTCAACTAAAAGTCCTTGCCCATTCGATGAAGGACCTCGTTTTCGTTCCGGCGAGTCCTTATCCGTTCGCCAACAGCCAAGTCAGTTTGGGCGGAGTTTCTCTCGGGGATGTTGGTTCTGGTTTGGAGTCCAAGCGGGAAAAGGGGGTTTTCTTCGCCGGCGAGGTTCTTGATATCGACGGTTTGTGTGGTGGATATAATCTGTCCTGGGCCTTGATAAGTTCAATCGCCGTTTCTGAAAAAATAGGCAAATGACCATCGATAGTGGGTTTTTCGGAGACGCGAAGAAGTCGCGCATTGACTATCTTTATAAGATAGACTTAAATTAGTAAGTCGCGCTGAAGGCATTCTTTTTGAAGCCCCAGTCGCTCGTGAGGTAAAAAAATATGAAATATGGCAACACTTCTCGTACCTTATCGTTGATTTTCCATGCGCTGATCGCTTGCTTGTTTGGGGTCTTGGGGCTTTATTATGGCATTTTCGTCACTCCCCTTTGGTGGACGGCCATCAACACCGCTTTTACCAACGACAAGGTTTTCGCTTTTAACTTCAACCTTGAGTTGGCCGCTATTGGTTTGACCATGCTAATAATCAGTGTTTATGGTTTCGTTCAAGCCGTGAAAAGCATTATTAAGCCGGATGATGACAACACCATCGTCAAGAGTTTTACCGCCTTTATCGTTGAAGGGTATATTGGTGCGGTTTTCGCCATTGCGAACGCGGCCGTTTATTTCGATCTTCTTTCCTTTGGCAGCATTCCTTTCATCGTTGTATTAGGTCTTCTTATCGCGATTGTTCTTCTTATCGCCACGAACATTCCGATGGTTCGCGTCTTCGATGGCCGCGATAGCAAGGTCCTTCTCACTGGGCTTTCATATGGCGGCGGCCTCTTCCTTGGCCTCGCGGCGCTTGAGATTTTGTTTGCCATGGTTGGCATTTGGGCTCGTGGCGATAATCTTATTGCCTACAATCTTCAGGTCTCTTCGATTCTTGGCTTTAGTTTCCTTGGCCTCGCCATCGCCTCAGCGCTGGCGATTGTCGCCGGTTTTATAATCAAGAAAAAGAAAGATCTTTCTCTCGCCGGCGTTCTCGACAGCGCCGCCATCATGCTCGTTGGCGCCACTATTGCGAGCAACGGCATCTTCGATTTCTATTTCCGTGACGCCGCCTCGGTCCATCTTGAAACCGCCGATCTCAGTTATTCCGGTTTGGCCTATCCGGTATGCGCGATGGTTTTTGGTGGTCTTGTCATCGCCGCCGGCGTCGCCTTCCTTGTTGTTACCCTTAAGGATAAGAAAAAGGCCGTCGCTTCGCCCGCCCACTAACCGTTTCTCCAGAACATTCAAAAGCCCGAGCTATAAAGCTTGGGCTTTTTCTTTCTTTGCGATTAATTTTCTGATTTTGGAAAAGCGTCAGGTTCGTTGACTGGCCGTTCATCCGCGACTTTGACTTTCTTCGAGAAGTTTTTGACGAGGATGTATTGGTCGTACATCGCCAGAACCTCGGGTGAAGGGAACTCCAGTTGCGATTTCATCCGTTCCATCGCATGGAGTGGAACGATGCGGTCGGACGTTCTCATTTGGTTTTGGATGAGGCAGACTTCATAGGGGACGTCGAAGAGAACCAGAATGTGCTTGTCGAATTTCGGGGTTCCCTTGCAATAGAACTCGCGGAAACGGTTCTCAAGGTTCGTCGCATCGGCGATGACGGTGACCTCATCCATCGTTTCGGCATAGTGGTTGATGGTATCAAGGAAGATTTGCCAAACTTCCTGCTCGTGTTGGAAGTTGTTAACCGCGCCGAAACGTTCCTTGCGAATCTCATCGCTGGAGACGATGAAGGTGTTTTTGTTCTCCGACTTAAACTGGCGTGCCCAAGTGCTTTTTCCAGCGCCTGGGATCGCTGATAGAAGAATGAAAGTTCTCATAACTATCCAATGATAGCCTTCCGTTTCACGGAAGTAACCCCTTTCTCGTCTCGGAATAAAGAAATTTCGAAACGATCGCTATTCCGCTTCTAATTGGCCGTGGGGGCTGTATAGTTATTCAGCGAGTTACAGAAATGGGACACGCGCAACAAAAGGATTTAACGGTCGGCACGCCGTGGAAAGTGCTGCTTATCTTCTCGATTCCCATATTCTTAGGCAATTTGGTTCAAATGGCCTATTCATGGGGCGACAGCGTTTTCGTCGGTCAATTGGGCGCGACCGCTTTTTCGGCGGTAGGCGCTTCAGCCAACCTTATCTATCCGGCCACCATATTCGCGCAAGGCCTGCCGGCCGGGTTAGGCAATTTCACCTCTCAGCTTTTTGGCGCCAAAGACATCAAAGCCGTGCGGCATAGTTACGGAATTTCCATCCTTATAAACCTTATAGTCGGCTCTATCATGACGATGGTGACTCTTTTGCTTGTCCCGGCTTTCCTTGCTGCGGGTGGGATTTCATCCGGGACTGCGCTCTACGATTATTCGCGGATATATATGTACGTTATGCTTGGGGGGCTGCTTGGAACTTTTTTTCTGTATTTCTACCAGAATTTCATGCGCGCGATCGGCGACGCTGTTTTGCAGTTTGTTTCGATGGGCGTTTACGCCGCGGTGAACATATTGCTCGATTTTCTTTTCATTTGGGTAGCTCACTGGGGGGTAATGGGGTGCGCCTTGGCTTTCGTCGCCTCGACAGTAATTGCCTCAATAGCGAGTTATTTCCTAGTCTATTTAAAATATCCTGAACTTCATTTGCGCAAAGACGACTTTAAGTACGATCGCAAATTTATCCATAATCACTTGCGGATTGGCATTCCCTTAGCCCTCGAATTCTCCATCCTCGCCATCGGGGTTATGGCGATGCAACGATCAATCGATGGGTATGGAACGGCCGCTATCAACGGGTATTATGCCGGTAGTCGCGTCGATTATTTGCTTTGTACCTTCATCATCGCTTATGGATACTCCTTAGGCGCTTTTTGCGGACAGAATTACGGAGCGAAACAATACAAGCGGGTCAAAGATGGCATCAGCCAATCAATGGTCGTTTTGCTAATTCAATCCGTTATCCAGATCGTTCTCACCTTCCTTGTCCGCGATAAGGCCGCCTTCTTTTTCTTGGCCAACCCTGATGCCGAGACAATAAAATATTGTCGTATCTACCTTTATTGGGATATGGCCGGTTATTTGCTATTGAACATGATATACCTTGGGAGAAACGCTCTATCGGCTATCGGCAAACCGAGCGTCTCCTTCTGGAGCGGCGTCACCGAAATGGTTTGGCGGTTCATCGGCGCCCTCGTTTTGACGATTCCTTATGGGGTCGTTGCGGCTTTGGGCGCCCAAAGCATGGCCTGGATATTCGCCGGGATCGTGAACTTCGTCGGGTTTATCGTCTTCGTTTACGCCAAACCGATATTCAAGAAAAACGAATCGCTCGTTTCTGAAACAAAGATACCGCAACCGGGGCCAACTATCGTAAAATAAAAAACAAACCATGGAATCCTTGACCAATCTCTTTCGAATCGGCAACGGCCCCAGCAACTCTCACACTATCGCCTCATTTCATGCCGCCGCGGCCTTTAAGCGTTTTTTGCCTTCGGGGGCGGCTTCCGTAGGCGCGACGCTCGGTGGATTTTTGGCGCTGATGGGGTTGGGCCATATGAGTCAAAAAGCCATCGTCGACGTGCTCGTTCCGCCCCACACTTTGTTTTCTGGGGCCCTCAGGGGAAACGAAGTCGTTTTGACGCGCCATTGCGCTTCTTTCTCTTTAGGCGGTGGCGAGATAACGTCGACCGATGACGATCCGGTTAACGGGAAAGACATCCATTCGTTTCGCGCTTTGGCGGAGACTCTTAAGGATGGACGCTAAAAAGAAAATTGCCCACGAACCCAAGAAGCCCCTCATCGGGGATCTTGAAGAGCGTTCTTTCGCGGCATGCTTGCGGTGCGGCTTTTCCGGCGCTTTGATCAGAAAGGCCCCAGATGCGAAAACGGAAATACCGGAGCAGAATCTCGACGGTTCCGTTTTCGAAGATTGCGATTTCTCCACGATCGATTTCGGGGACTGCGATTTGGGCAACATTATATTCCGGCGCTGCTCCTTCCTTAACTTCAATTTTCCGAAGAGCCACATCGGCCGAATGGCCTTCGATTCCTGCAACATGGTTGGCGTCCGCTTCATCGAGGCGGGTTTGGAGGATGTCGTCTTCCGCGACTGCAACCTGCAGTTAGCCAACTTCTCGGGAGCGCGGATGAGGCGGGTTTCGTTCCTTTCGTGCCGCATGGACGAAAGTTACTACGCCGAAACGACGTTTTCGTATGTCCGCTTCGGCAAATGCACCTTGAGGGCCGCCGAGGTGTTTAAGACTCCTCTCAAGGACGTGGATTGGCGAACCTGCGAAATCGAAGGCCTCCATGTCGACATCGGTTCTCTGCCTGGCCTCATCGTGACCCCGTTTCAATCCGTGGCGTTCGTGCCTTTGCTGGGTTTGGTGGTGAAAGACTGAAGATTAGCGGTGGCTTTCCTCTTTTTGCGTAGTATTATCTTCTAACGACGTGTTCCTCCTCTGAACCACGTATAAAAAACAAGGAGGTCATCTCCATGACCACAGCGAATTTGACGAGAAAGATCTGCCAAAACGGCATCGTTGCGGCGGTCTATTTTGTTTTAACCCTCGCTCTTTCCGGCTTCGCGTATGGCCAAATCCAGTTTCGAATCGCCGAGATGCTCGTGCTCCTATGCTTCTTTCGCCCCGATTTCGTTTTCGGCGTGACCCTTGGGTGTTTCTTGGCCAACATCAACAGCGCTCTCGGGCCCTACGACATGCTCATCGGCACCGCGGCGACTTTCCTTTCCTCGCTTCTTGTCGCCTATGCCTCGCCGCGCCTGGCGGTCGGCTGTCTTTACCCCATCGTCTTTAACGCTTTCATCGTCGCCGGGGAGCTTACGTGGTTGCTGGGTCTCCCTTATTGGGTCAACCTCGCCTACGTAGGGCTTGGGGAAGCCTCCGTCATCGTCGTCGCTTATGCCATAATGCTGGCGTTGGTTCGCAATAAAGGATTCATGGCCGCTTTGGGGCCGTCCCGCCACGCCGGCGTGAAATGGTGATTTGCTTATAGGGCCTTCAGGTCTTAGAATTACACCGCTATGGCGAAGGGATTTTATCTAGAGATAAAACACATCGACAAAGACACCGGAGCCCGGTATGGCGTTTTGCACACGCCGCATGGCGACGTCGAAGTGCCGATGTTCATGCCGGTCGGCACCGAAGCCACGGTCAAATGCCTGAGTCCGGAGGAGCTTAAATCCTTGGGCGTCGGCGTCATTTTGGCCAATACCTATCATCTTCATCTCCATCCGGGAGAACAAACCGTCCACAAGGCTGGCGGCCTTCATAAATTCATGAATTACCCAGGCCCCATCCTTACCGACAGCGGTGGATTTCAGGTTTTTTCCCTTAAAAGCCTGCGCAAGATAACGGAGGAGGGGGTCAGCTTCCGCAACGACTTCAACGGCGACGAGGAGCTCTTCACCCCCGAGTCGGTCATGAAAATCGAAGAGGCTCTCGGCGCCGACATCATCATGTCTTTTGACGAGTGCATCCCCTATCCGGCCGATCACGGATACGCCGAAGATAGCACTTTGCGCACCATTCGATGGGCCGAAAGGGGCTTAAAGGCCCATGCCAAGGGAGAGCAAGCGCTCTTTGCCATCGTGCAAGGCGGGGCTTTCCGCGATTTGCGGGAGATGTGCGCCAAGAAACTGGCGGCAATGGATTTCCCTGGTTATTCGATCGGCGGAACCTCCATCGGCGAGCCCAAGGACGTTTGCTTTCGGATGGTCGAGGACGCGGTCCGCTATTTGCCGAGCGACAAACCTCGTTACCTTATGGGCGTCGGCTCGCTGGATTACCTCTTGGGCGGCGTCGAGCGCGGCGTCGACATGTTCGACTGTGTGCTTCCGACCCGGATCGCCCGTCATGGGGCTTTGATGACCTCGCAAGGCCGCGTCAACATCAAAGGAGCCCAATACAAAGACGATTTCGCGCCGCTTGACCCGGAGTGTGACTGCTATACCTGCAAGAATTATTCCAGAGCCTATCTCCATCACCTGCAGATGCGGGGGGAGGAATTCGGCAAGCGCCTTAACTCAATTCACAATATCCGCTTCCTCGTCCGCGTTATGGAAGAGGCGCGTCTCGCCATCCAAGAGGATCGCTTCAGCGCCTTCAAGGACGAAGTTCTCGCCAAATACGGCGACGAAAGGGGTTTTTAAATGGACATCGGGCTTTTCGATTTTTCGCTTCCGCAGGAACTTATCGCCCAGAATCCGCTTCCTAAGCGCGACGAAAGCAAGCTTATGGTCATCGACCGTGAGCATCGGACGATCGAGCACAGGAAATTCTTTGATATCGTCGACTATCTTCATAAGGGTGACGTCATGGTCCGCAACAACACCAAGGTCATACCCGCCCGCCTCGTGGGAGAGAAACTCGACACTCACGGGAAAGTGGAGGTCCTGCTCCTCCATCAGGTCCATGGCGATGTTTGGGAATGTCTGATCGGCAACGCCCATTCGGTCAAGAAAGGAACCGTCTGCTCGTTCGGCGATGGTTCTTTGACTTGCGTTTGCCTCAAGGTTCTCGGCGAAGGGATCCGCCATATGGAATTCCATTACGAAGGCATCTTCCTCGAAGTCCTCGAGCGGCTCGGTCAGATGCCGCTTCCGCCCTATATCAAGAAGCAGGTCGCCGACAACAACGATTATCAGACCGTTTACGCCAAAGTCCCCGGTTCGGCCGCCGCCCCGACCGCGGGTTTTCATTTCACCCCTGAGCTTTTTGATGAGATCCGCCGTATGGGCGTCGAAGTCCTTGACGTCACTCTCAACATCGGGCTAGGGACTTTCCGACCCGTCAAGGTCAGCGATACCAAAGACCATGTCATGCATAGCGAGACGTTCGATGTGTCAAAAGAAACGGCCAACCGTCTCAACCTCGCTAAAGCAGAGGGGCGGCGCATCATCGCGGTCGGCACCACCTCGGTCAGGACCCTTGAGTCCGAATACGCGAAAGCGGGCGGGTTCTATCCAACGCAGGATGAATCGACGAACATTTTCATCCAGCCGGGCTTCGTGTACAAAGCGGTGGATGCCCTCATCACCAACTTCCATCTGCCAAAAAGCACCCTCGTGATGCTCGTGAGCGCCTTCATGGGCCGGCAATGGACTCTCCATTGCTACGAAACCGCCATCGATAAGCGTTATCGTTTCTTCTCTTTCGGCGATGGGATGTTCATTTACGGCAAATACGACTATTCGCGGAACCTTGAGGATTAGCATGCCTGAGCAGTACATTAACTATTATAAAAAAAGCTTAGCTATCATCGATTCTTTGCCAAGCGATCATAAGCCGACGCTGCTGCTGCACTCCTGCTGCGGGCCCTGCAGTTGCTTTCCGCTTGCCTTCCTTTGCCCCCACTTCATCGTGACGGTCTTCTTCAACAACTCCAATATCTTTCCGAAAACGGAATACGATCGCCGCCTTGGCGAACTTAAAAAGCTTTTGGCTTACCTTAAGCGCGACTATGGATATGACGTGAAACTGATCGTGACCCCTTACGACAACGAAGGCTACAACAAGGACCTTCAGCCTTATGCCGCCTCCCCGGAAGGGCAGGAGCGGTGCCTTGTCTGCTATCGGAAACGGATGGGCGGGGCCTACGATTACGCGGAGGCCCACGGCTTTGACTTCTTCTCGACCGTCATGACGATAAGCCGGCAAAAGAACTCGCAGATTCTTAACAAAATCGGAGCCGAACTTGAGTCCACGCACAAAAAGACCCGTTATTTCTATAGCGATTACAAGAAAAACAAGGGCATTGACGTCGCTAGGGAGATGCGGATTCATTACGGTCTTTACAATCAGCTCTACTGCGGCTGCAAATACACATATGCCAAAGGGCTCTTGAAAGCCAAAGAGAAGGGCCTTGACTGGCGGGGCTAGCGTTCCTTTGCCCGTTAAGGGGGATTTTTGCCTCAGCTTTTCTTCCTTGCTTTGCCAAAACCCGTTTTTTGATAAGCATATCTTTAAGAACTTTGTGCATTGTGCACAATAAAATGGCAAAAACCACAAGGCATCGGCCTTTATTCTCCACCCATGGTTCGCAATTGGCCATTTCTTTAATAACTATCGATGTTTTGGTTGAAATTTCCGTTGACGGGCACGCACGCGGGGGATATAGTTTTCGTCGCTGGCGTTTGCGTGGAAGCGTGATGTTGCTGACACACCGGTAAGCGTTGTCGCTATACCGATTCGGTCAGGGAACTCGCGTCGAGCAAATGGCCAGAAGCCTGAAAAAAATCACGAAGGAGGATAATTCATGGCGAAAGAAAAAGTCATCCGGGTTCGCTTGCAAGCCTACGATCACAAGATCCTAGACCTTGCCGTCGAGAAAATCATCGACGCGGCGAAGAAGACCGGAGCCAGTGTGGTGGGGCCGATCCCCTTGCCGACTGAGAAGCAGGTCTACACGATCTTGCGCGCTACCTTCAAGTACAAGGACAGCCGCGAGCAATTCGAAATCCGCACTCACAAGAGATTGATCGACATCGTCAATCCGACCAAAGAGACGGTCGAGACCCTGCGGAGACTCGATCTCCCCAGCGGCGTCGATATCGACATCAAGTTATAAAGGAGGACCACAATCATGAAATCCATCATTGGAAGAAAAATGGGCATGACCGAGGTCTTCGCCGCCGACGGGACCATGTACCCGGTCACCGTCATTGAGGTTCTTCCCAACGCCATCGTGGCGAAGAAGACCAAAGAAAAAGACGGATACGAAGCTCTCCAAGTCGGCTATGAAGACAAAGCCGAACGCCACGCCAACAAATGCGAAATGGGCATTTATAAGAAAGCCAACGTTTCGCCGAAGCAGCACCTATACGAACTTAGAGGCGACGAGATTTACGCCAAGAACATCGGCGAAAGCATCGCCTGCGACATCTTCAAAACCGGCGAAGTCGTTGACGTCATCGGCACAACCAAGGGCCATGGCTACAGCGGCACCATCGCCAAATACGGCATGCACATCGGCCCGAAAGGCCACGGCAGCGGCTATCACCGCCAGATCGGCTCGCTAGCCAATAACGGCCGCGACAACAACCGCGTCCTCCCCGGCAAGAGAATGTCGGGTCACTGGGGACCGGAGCAATGCACTTTGCTTAATCTCACCATCGTCGAGAGCAACGCCGAAAAGGGCTACATCCTCGTCAAAGGCTGCATCCCCGGCGCCAAGAGATCGATCGTCATGCTTCGCAGCGCCGTCCTGGCCCAATTCCGGAATCCGGAAGTCAAAGAGCTAGTCGACCTTCCGAAGAAAGAAGCGGCCAAGAAAGCCGCCGAGGAAGCCGCCAAAAAGGCCGCAGCCGAAGCCGAACAAGCCAAAATAGCCGCCGCGGCCGCCAAAGCCGAGGCCGAGAAGAAAGCAGCCGAAGAGCAAGCCGCGCCCGCCGCGGAAGCCCCGAAGGCCGAAGAGAAGAAAGGAGAATAACGACCATGGCTGAAACGAAATCGTTCGAATTCCCGGTCGTCACCCTCGCCGGCGAAGACGCCGGCAAGGTTTCCCTCTCCAAGGAAGTCTTCAAGATCAAGGACGACAACCGCCAAGCGGTGCTTGACGCCATCTTGACCGAGAGGGCCAACGCCCGTCAAGCGACCGCCAAAACCAAAAAGCGGCACGAAGTGAGCGGCGGCGGCAAAAAACCCTGGAGGCAAAAAGGCACGGGCCGGGCCCGCGCCGGCAGTAACCGCAGCCCGATTTGGGTTGGCGGTGGCAAGGTCTTCGGACCGGATGGCAATCAGAACTATACCATCTCACAAAATAAGAAGGCCTACGCGCTCGCGCTTAAGACCGTTCTAAGCCAAAAAGCCATCAAGGGCCTAATCGTCGTCGATAGCTTCAAGGTCGCGGAAATATCGACGAAGGCCGTCAAAGCCGATCTCGACAAACTCGGGCTCAAAGGCAAGACCCTCGTGGTCGCCGCCCCCTCCGACGAGAACTTTATTCTCTCGGTCGGAAACATCGCCAACGTCAAGGTCGTCTCCGCCAGCAACGTCTCGGTCTATGACGTGGTGAACGCCCAAAACCTGCTCGTCGGCAAGGACGAGGTCAAAGTCATTGAAGGAGGTCTCCGCTAATGGCCGAAGAAAAGAAAGTCGAAGCCGCCGTCGAGGAGGCTCCGAAAGCCGAGAAAGCCAAAAAGGCCCCGGTCAAAAAAGAAGTCAAGAAGGAAGAGGCGAAAGCCGAAGAGAAGAAAGTCGTCTTCGCCGCCCCCCTCGCCCACGATTACGAGGTCATCAAGGATCCGCGCATCACCGAGAAGAGCATGGCTCAGCTCCAAAACGCCAACAAAGTGACCGTCAGGGTCAGGGACGGCGCCAACAAGATCGAGATTAAAGAAGCCTTCCAACGCCTCTACGGCGCCAAAGTGCTTCAGGTCAACATCGTGAATCAGCGCGCCAAAGAGAAGTCGAGAGGCGGCAAGTACAAAGGCTCCGTCTCGGGCTTCAAGAAAGCGGTCGTCACGCTCGCCGAAGGCAACGCGGTCGACCTCTTCAAAGAGTAAGGAATCACCATCGAACCGCAATAAGTCCGTAAAGAATCCACTATAGGAGAAAGAAAATGGCAATCAAATCATATCGCCCGTACACGAAGAGCCGCCGTAAAATGACGACCCTCTCCTACGCGGACATCACCAAAGCCACTCCTGAAAAGTCACTGCTCGCCCCGAAGAAACACTCCGGCGGCCGTAACAATCAGGGGTGCATCACCTGCCGTCATATCGGCGGCGGAAACAAGAACCGCTACAGAATCATTGACTTCGTCCGCCGCAAAGACGGCATCAAGGCGACGGTCAAGGCGATCGAATACGATCCAAACCGCAGCGCCTTCATCGCCCTCCTGTGTTACGCGGACGGCGAAAAACGCTACATCATCGAGCCGGTCGGCCTCAAGGTCGGCGACACGATCGTGAACGGCGAGGCCACGGATATCAAGACCGGCAACTGCTGCCCGCTCAAGAGCATCCCCGATGGCACCGCGGTCCATAACATCGAGCTTCAACCAGGCAAAGGCGCGCAAATGTGCCGCGCCGCCGGAACGAGCGCTCAGGTCCTTGGCCGCGAAGGCGGCTACGTGACCCTCCGCCTAGCCTCCGGCGAGACCCGCAAGGTTCTCGAAAACTGCCGCGCCACCATCGGCATCGTCGGCAATCAGGATTACAATCTGGTCAACATCGGCCGAGCCGGCAAGAAACGCCACATGGGCATCCGCCCAACGGTTCGCGGCTTCGCGATGAACCCCTGCGATCACCCGCACGGCGGCGGCGAAGGCAAATGCCCGGTCGGCCGCGACGCTCCTCGTACCCCATGGGGCAAGAAGTGCCAAGGCGTCAAGACCCGTTGCGCGAAGAAGAACTCGACCAGGCTAATCACCCGTCGGAAGAACGATAGATAAGGAAAGGAGATAGAACATGTCACGTTCAAGCAAAAAAGGACCGTTCGTGGACGCTTACCTTCTCAAGAAGGTTGAAGCGCTTCAGAAGAGCGGCAAGAAAGAGGTCATCAAGACCTGGTCCCGCCGTTCGACGATCTATCCCGCTTTCGTCGAGCAGACCTTCGCCGTCTATAACGGCAAGGAACACATCACCGTCTTCGTCACTGAGGACATGGTCGGCCACAAATTAGGCGAATTCGCCCCGACCCGCAACTTCAGCGGACACCACGGCAACAACTTAGGCGATCAGGCCGCTGCGGCCGCCAAGAAGTAAAGGAGAGCGTTATGGCCAAAACCAAAGAAGAAAAGAAAGTCGTAGCCACTCCCGAAACCGAGAAAAAGGTTGCCAAAAAGAAGGTTGAGAAACCCGTGGAGCCGAAGGTTGAGAAACCGGCCGTCAAGGAAGCCGTCGCGTTCGCTCGCGACGTCCGCGTAACCCCGCGCAAGGTTCGCCTTGTGGTGGACATCGTCCGCGGCAAGGACGTCAAGGACGCCTTAGCCCTTTTGCATAGGGTCAATCGCGCCGCCTGCGCGCCTGTAGGCAAACTCATCAAGAGCGCCGCTGCCAACGCGACTAATAACTTCGGCCTCGACGAAAGCCGTCTCTACGTCGCCGAGATCCAAGCCTCCGATGGCGTCAGGATGAAGAGATTCATCCCGCGGGCCAAAGGCAGCGGATCGCCGATCATCAAGAGAATGGCGAACATCAGAGTCGTGGTTAAGGAAAGGGAGTAATCGCATGGGACAGAAAATTAATGCCGTTGGCTTCCGCATCGGAGTCAACAGGGGCTGGGAATCCAATTGGTTCGCGTCGAAGAAAGACTACGGACCCCTCCTTTGCGAGGACATCGCCATCCGCAATTACCTTGAGCCGCAACTCAAGGACGCGATGGTGAGCCATATCGACATCGGCCGCGTCAAGACCGACAAAGGCCACAACGTCACCGTGACCGCCTACGTCGCCCGTCCGGGCGTCGTCATCGGACAGGACGGAACCAACATCGCCCGCATTCGGAAAGAACTCGGCAAGATCGTCAAGAGCGGAACGCTCAAAATCGACATCGTCGAAGTCAAGAACCCGGATCTCGACGCGACGCTCGTCGCCAAATGGATCGCCGGCGAACTCGAGAACCGCCAAAGCTTCCGCAGCACTCAAAAGAAAGCCTTGCAAAGAATCCGCAAAGCCGGAGCCCGCGGTTGCCGCACTCAGTGCCAAGGCCGCTTAGGTGGCGCTGAAATCGCTCGCCGCGAAGGTTA
>JALCDB010000011.1 GCA_022641095.1 Bacilli bacterium | reverse complement strand
ATAGCAAAATGACTTTCGCGGAAAACCTCAAAGAACTGAGGAAAAAGAAAAACATGACCCAAGAGGCCCTCGCCAACGAAATATCGGTCTCGAGGACCCTGATCACGAAA
Source organism: Bacilli bacterium (assembly GCA_022641095.1). Classification (GTDB taxonomy): domain Bacteria; phylum Bacillota_I; class Bacilli_A; order RFN20; family CAG-826; genus UBA4951. The sequence continues at coordinate 14,168 of JALCDB010000011.1, read as the reverse complement.
TACGAAAGCGGAGCGGTTCCCCCGACGGAAGAGAACCTGAAGGAACTGGCCGGCTTCTTCGGGGTCGGCATGAAGGACCTCCTGAGCGGCGAGGAGGAGACCGCTCTCGCCCTAAAAGCCGTCGATTCGACGAGGCGTTCAGCGAAGACGAATGGATGTCGGACCTCGTTTTGGAAAAGGGCATCTCAGAGGGCAAGCCGGTCTATGAAACTTATATAAGCGAGCTTAGTTTCGGCGATGGCTTCCTCGTTTCCTCCGCCTCGGAGGAAAAGCTTGGGAAGACGATCGACTTCGCGGATTACGCCTCGAACGAGCCTTGCTCCACGAAGATCGGGGAAGCCTCCGGGGATAACGTCGATCCGAATTGGTTGGATTTTACGATCGAAGGATGGGCAAACGCCGGCACGGAGGAACGAGGCAGGATGATCGACAGTTTCCTGAACCAATATTGCTTGGACGCTTTCGACCTCAGCGAAGTCGAGCGTTATCTTGGCCAACCGGACGTAAAGGAAACCGTGACGCTAGGAACCGATCCGACCCAATTCGGCGGTTACGTCTACAAGTACTTTTTAGGAAACGAACGCTCGAGGCCCCCCCTATCTTTCGATCGTCATTAACGGCTCTTTGAAAGTGGCCTCATACGAATTGGTCACCAAATAAAAACGATCGATTTTGACGGCGTAAGCTAGCCCCTTTCCCATACCACATGCCCTCCTTGTTGTTGGAACCGGAGCCATCGCCTTCTTTCCTTCGGCTTTCCCCTTCCATTCCAAGGGCCCTATCAGAAGCCGATTCAAAACGGTTTCGCTCGATGACGATCGCAGCGAAGCGGATTACGATTTCCGTTGCTAAAGCGGCATCGATTATATATCATATGTTTGCTCCAGTTATTATTGTTTATTAATATTTTATGGAGAAAATATATGATTTTTGATACAGAATCCCTCCGAATCAAATACAAGGATTACGCCAACATCCCCCAAAAGGTTTCTTTGGATTGCAAAAAAGGCCTTCTCGTCAGAGTCAAGCGAGGGGTTTATAGCGACGACGTGGGGAAAGACGCGCCCGCAATCGCCAACTTTTTGTATGGGCCGTCTTATGTCTCGTTCGAATACGCCCTCGCCTTTTATGGCCTCATACCCGAGAAGGTCACGATGCTCACATCGGCCACCTTCGGAAAAGGCAAATCGAAGTCTTTCCATTGCCAAGGCGCCTCCTTCTCTTACCAGGACATCCCGAGCGGGGCTTTCCCGGTTGGCACGACGGTTTTCGAGTCCGAATCGGGTCTCCCGTACCGAATCGCAGGCAGGGAAAAGGCTCTCTGCGACACGCTTTATTCAAAATACCCCGTTAGGAATTACCATGAGCTCGAAGAATTGCTTTTTGATGATCTAAGGATTGATGAGGATGAATTAGAAAAACTCGATAAAGCGACCCTTCTCGAACTATGCCCCCTCTATCGTTCCACCACGTTATCCATGTTTTACCGATATATCAAGAAAGGACGGGCCAATGAATAACATCCTCGATGAACTTGTCAGCGACTACAAACCAGGAACCTTGGATGAGACCAAATCCGCGTTAAGGGAGATCGCCCAGTCAATTGTCCTTGTCGGATTAAGCAAAGGCGACTTCTTTAAGAAAGCGTCTTTCTATGGCGGAACCGCCCTTCGCTTTTTCTACGGGCTCGACCGTTTTTCGGAGGATCTCGATTTCACCTTGAAGAGGCCGGATCCGTCTTTTTCGCTTCAGCCTTATTTCCCTTTCGTCGAAAAGGCCGCCGCATCTTATGGAATCCATATGTCGATCGAAAGAAAGGCGAAGGTCATCGGCAGCCCAGTCGAAAGCGCGTTTGGCAAACTCAAGACCTATGAGACGTTTCTTGCCCTTGGCGTCCCTTCCTCTTGGTCAAATCGTCTCCATAGAGACGAGAAAATAAAAGTGAGATTCGAAGTGGATAAGAAACCGGCCCTGGGGTTCAACGAAGAATCGAAATGGCTGCCGAGACCGGAATTCGCACCCATTTCGGTTTTGGACGCCCCTTCTTTGTTCGCCGGAAAACTCCATGCCGTTCTCTCACGAAAATACAAAATGACCGTTAAGGGAAGAGACTACTATGATTTTCTCTTCTTCATCGGCAAGGGGATTTCGCCGAACTTAGAATATCTAAGAAACAAATTGGTCGATTCCGACGCCATTGGGAAAAACGACGCTTTTGGCTTGCCTACGCTTAAGAGGATGCTTCATGAGCGGTTCGCCGCCGTTGATTTCAAGGCGGCGGTTAAGGATGCCTCCAGGTTTGTGGAAAGCCCGCAAAAATTTGGGGTTTGGAGCCGAGAGATGTTCGATTCTTTGGCGGAACAGATTAAATAGGGCCGGCTGGGAGACGGCAAGGCAACGATCAGAGCGGCTATTGACGCATTGAACGAAACGCGGTGAGTTGGGGTCTCTTTTTTGTTGGCTTCACGCGCCAAAAGCGGGTAGCGCCAGCAAAAAGGTGAAACTGATTCATAGAATGACAGTTGGAATCCCGTTAGTTAAAAGACAACGTTCTTTAGTGAGAGCGGTTTGCTCCTGCCTTTTGTTTTAAGGCAAAGGGCGCCAAGACCCATACCTGCGATAAGTCCGACAAACTGGTTTAGACCGACAAATTCCCAGACGGCGGCTCTAAATCGAATTTATTTTGTCAACTGGCGATACGCTTTCTGATGGCGTTTTTTAGTCTGATATTTGGATTTAAGTCTTCTTCGGATAAATGATTGGCTTCCAGCAAAGAGGCGATCACCCACTCTTCGCTTTGGGTATGATAGGCGAAATAAACGTTCCGCAATTCGGCTGGTTTGATGAGTTTATAGATTAAGCGGGACGGGCATTCCCTTGTGTAACAGATATATCGATATATATAACCTATCCAGTGTATTTCATTTATTGAGTATTTTATCTTCCCATAAACGGATTTTCCGTATTGCTTGTCAAGACTCGCAAAAGCTTCATTTGTGTCTAAAGAAAGCAAATAAGTCTCCCCTTCATCCAGTTTTTGAACAAACTTCGATTTCATGAATCTTCGTATGAAAATCGGGCTTGATGATTCGGTATCAATCAATGACTGCTTGAATATCTCGGCCTGATATGCAGCCAAATCCAGACCGCGTTTATCAAATTCCCTCATATTAGTAACTCATCTATGAATTGGCCGTCTTTTCGGAATTCTCTTTTTGCCAGGTTAAGCTTGGCTTCTATCATTTTTTCTCTCTCCTTTGATTTCGAAATTATCTCTGTTTTTTCTGATCCGCAGAGAAAAAGACGTTCTAAAAAAATCAACCGTTTGATGCTTTTCTCGCTTTTGAAAACGTATTGGTTTCCCAAAAAAGAAGCCGATAAGGCGTGCATGGCCTGCACAGAAGTGATATCTCCTTCACCGAACTGCTTCATGACCTGGAACATTTTGTTATCCGCAATAGGGGCAATGATAATGTCAGCTTGATTGACTCTGGTTTGAAGTTGTTTGAGCAATATGTTGTTCTGATATTTCCTTAGCATCCCCCTAAAAAAACAAACGGTTAGCATCCAATCAAGATCACACGTGAATTTGTCGACTTTTAAGCCCTCTGTTCGGGTTTTAAATAAATAAACTGACGCCTTTTCGAAATCGCAGACGAAACTCGAAGCCTGAGAAAAGTTCTCTCCACAATAGAAACCATTTCCGAAATCGCAGTCGCTTCTGGCTCCCTCACTCTTAATGACGTTGATTCCGGTCTTAGACCCGTGGAACAAAAGGATTTCGCTTTTACTCAATTGTTCTTGGCGAATTTCGCTTTTCGCTGTGTTCCATCTCAGTCCTCTGTCGTATGTGAATGAGTAAAACCTTTCTAATATGTCAAAAGAAGGGGAATATTGTTTTAAAAGAACGAGATTCAGCAACGATACAGAAATCCCTGAAGTTTCCGCCAAAGACTCAACCGTGCTATCAGACGATTCCAAGTAGGCTTCGATATCTTCTTTGAAACGGAATTCGCTATCCATGTGGGCATTATATCATTTAAACTTGTTTATGCAAAATTGAATAAGTAAGTTTATTCATTTCAAATAATTAAACTAAATGTTGAGTATGTACATCGCGTTGATGTTTCTAACTTGTTATTTCAAAAGACTGTTTTTCTATTCCATATTCAATGGTTTGCCGTTGTGTCGCACCCCCAGTCGGGCGCCCCAATTGCTCTTTGACAGCCGGATATGGAAAAAAGCCGAAAAAAGGTGGTGTGATGATGGTACGGATTTTGAAAAAACCTCGATAAAATCGAGGTTATGTGAACTTTGGCGCGCCCGAGGCGACTCGAACGCCTGACCCACAGCTTAGAAGGCTGTTGCTCTATCCAGCTGAGCTACGGGCACACTTCGCGCCAGCGCGCCCCATTACTATAGCGAGTAAGCGACTTCTAAACAAGGCGCAAAGCCGTCCGTCCCTATGGGCGTTTCCGGCCGATGATGAAGATGGAATGGGCCTCGTCGAGGGCCGTCTCGATCGCAAAATCCTCTTTGAAATTGGCGGCTTCCTCCGCGACGGATCCCAATTGGCGGGAAACGCCGGAAGGGACCCCGCTATGATGCTCGTTAAGAGCCCGGATGGACATCGAATGGACGATCGCGAAGCGTCCCTCCGGATTCAGGGCCGCGCTGAGGGCCCTCGACAAAGCTCTGGGGTCCATGAAGTGGGGATAGGCATCGTAAATAACCACATAATCGAATTTTTCCCCCAAGGGGACGCTCACGAAATCAAGGCAACGGAAGGAAACGTTCGGGTCGCCCGCGAACTTCTTCCGGGCCTCCGCGATCATCCCCTCGGAAAGATCGACCCCAAGAACCGGCCGCTTCGACAAAGCGGCCAGCAAAGGGGTTATGATCCCGGTTCCGCAGGCGATATCGAGGACTTTGTCCCCCTCCTTGATTCTGAGCCGCCTCAATAGCGTCAGGAGATCGCCCCGGCTCATCTTCTCATCGGAATCCCACGTGGGAGCCGCCCGATCGAAGAAATCGCTAATCTCATTCATATCAATTGAAGAAGGCCTCCAAACCTATGTGCTGGTATCCGCCGTAGCTGAAGTCGTAGCCTTTGATCTCGGTGGCGAGTTCCTTCCCAAGGAAAGCGTCCGTCACCCGATTGGTGATTTCGTCCATGTCCACGTCGCTGAAGAGGTCGGGATAGACGACCTTGCCGCCGTAGTAGGTGTTCACGAGAGCCATCTCGAGATTCGTGTAATAGGCGTTATAGGCCATCTGAAGGTATATCCGGTCGTCCTTCCAGGCCTTCGTGCCCTTCAAGTCGGTCAGATACTCGCTGTTGCCTTTGATGTTCTTGATGGCCGCGGCGTCGAGGATCATAACATCCATACTTTCGCCGAGGGAGACAAACTTCTCTTCCTCGATCGCGTGGATGCCGCTATCCTGCTCGCCATCGCCGTCGCAGACATTCTTGATGTTGGCGACGTTGAACGGCTCATAGTTTTTGGCGGTCATGAGATGCGTGGTCGTGCCCCAGTTGCCAAGGCCGCCGATGTAGACGTTTTTCTTGCCTTCCGCGGCGACGCCAGCGGCCCTAGAGGAGATGTCGTTCTTGCAGACGTCGATGAAACCATTGAGTTCGGTCGCTTCGCTTTCGCGGGCGAAAACCCTGCCAAGCATCGTGAAGCTGTCGGCCACCGCGTCATCCCAAACCCCCTTTTGGCCATATCGAAGAGTGATGACGGGAACGCCGAGCTGCTCCTGAAGCGCGTTCTCCTTGTCGACGTCCTCATACTCGCTGACGACGATGTCGGGATCGCAGCCAAGGATTTTCTCCGCCTCGGCCGTTTGGGCTTGCGGGCCCCCAACGCCGCAGGAAGGCAGCGTTTGAAAAACGGTCTCGTTGGCGATGAGGTAGGGACGGGCGACCCCGTCGAACATCTTGGGCCGGCTCTCAAGGCTCGTGTTGTCGATGTCCTCGACTCCCGCCAAAAGGCTGACGTCGCCGATGTAACTGTACATCCTAAGCGCTCCGGCGCCGATGCAGACGACCTTGCTGTAGGAACCCGGTGTCACGGTGACCGAGCGCCCGATCATGTCGGTGACGACGATTGGGCTGACCTCGCCCGAGTTGGCTGACCCGCTGCTTGTCTGCCCGCATCCGGCGAGAAGCAACGAACAGGCCAAAATCGTAATAATACGGCTTTTCTTCATTTCCCACTCCCTCCAAAAAGAATTATTTTTCTATCTTCAACCGCCACGATGCGGCTCGTGACGGCGAAAACCCTGTCGATGATCTCCGCGGTGACGGATTCCTTGCCGTCGCTCGCGATAAGACGGCCCTTGCGCAAAAACACGAACCGATCGGCGAGCTCGAGGGCGAGGTTAAGGTCATGGATCGCGATGATGACGGCGATGCCTTTTTCTTTCGTCAGGCGCTTGATGAGACGAAGAAGCACCAGTTCGTTGGCGATGTCGAGATTGCTCGTCGGCTCATCGAAGACGAGAAGCTCCGGGGCCTGAGCCAAAGCTCGGGCGATAGCGACTTTTTGCTTTTCGCCGCCGGATAATTCGTTGACCGGCTTGAGGGCGAGAGCCTCAAGCTTGAGGTCGCGGATCGTCTCATCCACGATCCGCCGATCGCTGGAGGAGGCGCCCACGCCGAAATACGGCAGTCGGCCAAGGAGCACGGTATCGTAGACGGACAACGACCCAAAGTCGATATGCTGGGGGATGTAGGCTATTCTGCGAGCCCTTCGGCGCGCCCTCATCCTCGTTATTTCCTCCCCATCGAAATAAACTCCGCCCGAAAGGGGCCTCAACAGACCGATTATGGTTTTGAGAATGGTGCTTTTGCCGGCGCCGTTAGGACCCAAAAGGGCGCAAATCTCGCCTCGATCGAAGGAGAAAGAGACGTCCTTAAGGGCATACGGGGAACCCTTGGAATAGCGATAGGAAAGGGATTTGGCCTCGATCATGCCCGGGACCTCCGATTCGCGAAGATGATATAGAGAAAGAACGGGGCGCCTAGGAGCGAGGTGATGGCCCCTACCGGAAGGGCCGTCCCGTTTCCGAGGCCTCGCGACAGCGTGTCGCTCGCCAAAAGCAAGAGCGAGCCCGCCAAAAACGAGGAAGGGATCAAAAACCGGTGGTCATGCCCAACGATTTTCTTCATCGAATGGGGGCAGATGATGCCGACGAAGCCGATGATGCCGAGGAAGGAGACCACGACCGCCGTGATGAGCGAGGCGACGAGAAGCGAGACGAAACGGAACGAATCGACGTGAACCCCAAGGCTCCGCGCCGTGGCGTCACCGCCTAAAAGCGCGTTATAGCGCCATGAGAAAACGAGGAAAAGGACGAAACCGACCGCGACGACGGAAAACATGATCCAATCGACGCCATAGGTGGCGCGGCCCAAATCGCCGAAATTCCAAACCACCGCGGCGCTAAGGCCGACATCGGTAGCGAAAAACTGCAGAATCGTCGTTCCCGCCGTCCAAATGGCCCCGATGGCGATGCCGGCGAGGACGACCGCGTTGGGGGAAAAGCTCCGAATGCGGCAAAGGGCCAAGACAAGGAGAATCGAAAGGAAAGCGAACAAAAAAGCGAAGAACGAGGTCGCGAATGGATTGGCGCTTGAGCCATAATCGCTCACATTGGAGCCGACGGTGAGAAAGCCGCCGGCAAAGCCGATGATCGAGAGATTGGCCCCGAAAACGGCGGCGTTGCTGACCCCCAAGGTCGAAGGCGAGGCCATGACGTTGCCCAAAGTCGTCTGCATTATAAGGCCGGAGATCGATAGCCCCGCCCCCGCCACAAGCGCGGCGATGACCCGAGGCAAACGAATGCTGCGGACTATCCTGACGGCGCTTGCGGTGCCTTGCCCCCACAAGGCGTCCCAACTTTCCGCAAGGCCCATGCGCGAACTGCCGATAAAAAGGCAAACGAACGCCATCACGGCGACGAGAAGGGCCATGACGGCGATGAAAACAATTTTCGACGAGGTTTTTTTGGCGTACTCGCGCCGGATGTCGCGACTGAATTCGGTAGACACGGAAATATTGTAACCCTCACTTGAAATCAACAAAACATATTTGCCTTATTTGATTGTTAATTTATAATAATTGTCGAACAAAGTGTTCTGTTTAATTCGGATTTCCGAACAAAGGATTCAGTAACTATGGATAAACGGATCGCCAAAACGCGCGCGCTCATCCTCGATGCCCTCACGGAGGCCCTCGAGGAGAAGCCAAACGAGAAAATCGTCATCGGCGACATTCTCGAAAAGGCCCACATCTCCCGAAGCACCTTCTACGCCCACTACAAAAGCATCGACGACCTCGTGCTTTCGGTCAACAAGTCGATTTTCGATCACGTCTTCTCCCACACCCTAAAGGAAGAGAGGAGCCATGATTTCTCGAAATCCTCCATTCTCGACTACCAGAACATCATCACCCACACCCTCTATCACCTCCACGACGAAAAGCGGCTCATCAAAGCGATCCTCAATTCCCGTCAGGAATCGGCTTTCATCGCCCAAATCCACGATTTCGTACTCCCGATCGCCTCTTTGTCGTTGCGCGGCGGTATCATCGGTCGGCGCGATTTGCCCGAAGACCTCCAAACGAGCGAGATCGCCGAAAGTTTTATCGTCCTAATTCATTACTGGTTCAAGCGCGATTGCGAGGAAACTCCCGAAAAAATAACGGCCTATTTCCTCGCGATGAATTAATTGAGGAAGGCGCTTTAAGAGAGTTTTGCGGAGATATCGCTATCTTTTGCGGACCTCATCAAAAAGGGAACGGGCCACGCTTTCCGGCAAAAACTGCCGCAGTTCCTCCAAGGAGGCGCCTTTGAGGGCGTCGATTGTCGGATAGTGCTGGCGGATGGTTTCCTTCCGTCGCTCCCCTAGGCCCTTGATGCCGTCGAAAAGGTCGCTGTGCATGGCCTTCCTCCGTTCGGCCCGGTGGAACGAGATGGCGAATCGGTGAACCTCGTCCTGCATGCGCATAAGGAGGAAGAAAAGCGGCGATTTGCCGTTGAGCGGAAAGGCGTTCCCGTTCCGGTCCACCAAACCATCGGTCTGATGGCGGTCGTTTTTGCGGAGGCCGAAGACGGGAATCGAAACCCCGGCTTCCCCCAAAGCCTCCTCGCAGGCATGGACCTGAATAAGGCCCCCATCGGCCAAAATGAGATCGGGGTAGGAGGATCCGCTTTCCTTGAGGCGCGAATAGCGGCGGAAAACGATTTCCTTCATCGAATGGTAATCGTCCCCGGCGTCTTTCCTTTCAAGGTGGAATTTGCGATACATCCCCTTCGCCGGCTCTCCGTTCACGTAGCACACCATGGCCCCGACAGGGTTCGATCCCTGCAAATGCGAGTTGTCGAAAAGCTCGATACGATAGGGGGTCTTGATGCCGAGAAGCCTTCCAAGCCCCTCCAGAAGCGCAAGATCGTCATCATCTAGGCGCGCGCTCATGAAATGGGCGTCAAGGCCTTGCCTCGCGTTCAGAGCCGCGAGATCGATGAGCTCGAGAAGCCGCCCTTCGAAAGGGGCCTTTACGACCGCGGTCGGATAGACGCCTAGGAATTCCTCGGCGAAACCGGGGACCTTGCAAAGGATCTCGCTGGGCAAATCGACGTTTCGGTAGTATTGCTCCATCAGTTCGGCGAGTTGCTCGCCCACTTCCCCAAAACTCGGCACCACCTTGACTTTCTTTCCCAAAAGAAGCCCATGGCGGTAGGTCAGAACCGATAAAGCGACGTAGCCTTCCCGTTCGGCGTAAGCGACCACGTCGCGATTGACCCGATCGCCGCTCAGCTCAACGGTTTGCTTGCTCACCGTCCGCTCCACCGCCTCAAGGGTTTCCTTGTAGCTTTCCGCGTCTTCGTAACGTTCCTCGTCGCTGGCCTTCCGCATTTTCGCCCTTAGATCCTTGACGGCGTCGACGACGTCTCCGTCGAGGAAACGTTTGATCGAGGAGTAAAGATTTCCGTATGTGGCCTCGCCGATTGGGTTCACGCACGGGGCGAGACACTGACCCATGTGAAAATAAAGGCAAGGCCTCTTCGGCATCGTCCGGCATTTCCTCGTCGGATAGAGGGAATTGAGGAGATCGATGGTCCGATAGGCGTCGGTGGCGTTGGGGAACGGGCCGAAATAGAAATAGCGGCGGTCGGAGGAGCGGCGGGAGATTTTTAAGAACGCGTCGCTGCGACGCAAGGCGATGTAGGGGTAGTGGCTGTCGTCCATCATGATGACGTTGTAGCGGGGATAATGGGTCTGAATGAGGTTCATTTCAAGGATGAAGGCCTCTTTGTCCGTGTGGACGATGATGAAATCGAAATGATCGACGTGGCTCACCATGGCGAAAACCTTGCCGCTTTGGGGGCGAAGGAAATATTGGGAAACGCGCTTCTTGAGGCTCTTGGCCTTGCCGATGTAGATGATCGCATCGGCGGCGTCCTTCATCTCATAAACGCCCGGTTTGTCGGGCAAGAGGTCGATTTGGCGTTTAAGCTTCTCGCTAAGAACCATACATTCACTTGAGGAAAACGATCGTGGCGCCCCCGCCGCCTTCGTATTGGCCCGCCGCTTCGTAATGGTCGACCCAGGAGGAATGGCTGCTAAGGTAATCGCGGACGAGGTCGCGGAGCGCCCCGCTCCCCCAGCCATGGATGACACGGACGCGTTTCAAGCCTTTGAGACGGCAGCGATCAAGGTACTTGTCAAGGCTTTCGCGGGCCTCGTCGACGTGTTGGCCGATGAGGTTAAGCTCCAGCGGAAGGCTCTTTTGGGCCGCCAGATCGTCGAGTTTGACTCCGGTGATCGGCGTCTCTTCCTCCCGAGGCGGCTCGCCGACCTTGACGACTTTGTTCGTTTTGGTTTTGAAAGCGAGGCCGTCATGGGTCGTCACTTCGACCTTGCTGCCCTGAAGGGAGGTGACGCGCCCCACGACGCCGACGCTCGGGATGTTGACGTAATCCCCGAGGGCGACCGGGCCGGAGAAGGTCTCCTCCGCGGCCACGGAAGCGAGGTCGTCGAGTTTCTTTTTGGCGGCGATGACCTCGTGCATCTTGACCTCGCGTCCGCTCACGGAGGCCAAAATCCCCTCCATTCGCTTCTCGTAGTCGCCAAGGATCGCTTCCTTTTTGTCTTCAACGTCGCTGAGGTAATTGGCCTCCCGTTTGGCTAAGGAGGCTTCTTTTTTCGATAACCGCTCTTCCTTTTGGGCCAAAACCTTCTCTTTCGAAACGACTTTCTCCTTCTCGATTTCGGTGAGGCGCGTGGTTTCGCTCAAACGTTTGATCGCCTCGCCGACGGACGCCTCTTCGTGATGAAGGAGGTAGTCCTTGGCATATTGAAGCGTCGATGCCGGCAATCCGAAGCGCTCGGCGACGATGAGCCCGTAGGATTCTCCCGGCAACCCCATCTTCAGCTTATAGGTCGGAGCCAACCTCTTCTCGTCGAACATCATCGAGGCGTTCGTCACCTCGGGGTTGCCCAAAGCGTAGGCTTTTAGGCCTTCGAAGTGGCTCGAGACGAGGGTGATCGCGCGTTTATGAAGAAGGGTTTTGATGACGGCGTGGGCGATGGCCTCGCCCTCCTTTGGCGAGGTTCCGGTGCCGACCTCGTCAAGCAGAACCAAATCGCGGCCCCCGACGGAAGAAAGGATTTCGCCGATGTTCTCCATGTGTCCGCTGAAAGTCGAGAGGTTATCGCTTAGCGATTGGCTGTCGCCAATGTCGCAATAAATATGCGGAAAATAGCTCAGAGTGGCGCCTTCATCGGCTAAAATCGGCAATCCGCACTCGTTCATGAGAATGGCTAGGCCAAGGGTTTTGAGAGCGACCGTTTTCCCGCCGGCGTTTGGGCCACTGATGACGACAAGACGGGTTTCCCCGCTCAAGGAAAAATCGTTTGGGACGACTTTGGCGGGATCGATAAGAGGATGGCGAACGTTGGATAAATCCACCGTCGGCTCCTTCGTGAGGCGGGCGACGTGGCCTTTGGTTTTCTCCCCATAAAGGCTTTTGGCGAGCAGAAAGTCGAGATAGCCGATCATGGCGTTCAGCTCTTTGACGGCGTCTCCGCTACCGGCGACCTCGGCGCTGAGTTCATGCAAAAGACGCCGAATCTCCTCCCGTTCGTCGTTGCGGAACTCCACCATTCGATTGTTGAGCTCGACGATGGCTTCCGGCTCGATGAAAGTCGTCTCGCCGGTGTTGCTGACATCCTGAACGATGCCTTTCACTTTGTTCTTGTAGCCATTCGCGACCGGAAGGACGTAATGCCCGTTCTTCATCGAGAGGGTCATGTCGCTTAGATAGATTTTGTTCTGATCGAGGATGAAGCCAAGCTTTTTTCTCATCGAATCCTCCAAACGGCGGATGGAAGCGCGAATCCCCCGAAGCTTTGGGGAAGCGCCATCGAAGATGGAAAGGTCGGGGGCGATGATTTTATGGATGTCTTTCTCCAAAAAGGAAAGAGCCGGAAAGCGCGAAACGTAATCGAGCAAAAGCGGAGCGGCGGTGACTTGGGAAAAGAAATGGGTGAGGCTCTCGCCCTGCTTAACCTCATGCGCCACGCGCTCAAGGTCTTCGACCGTAAGGGTACCGCCTTTCGCGGCCATCCGGACGATTTCCGCCAAATTCGAGGAAACGTCGATTGGCAACCGGCCAAAACGAACGTAAACGGAATCCATTTCCCGCAGGCGGGCCAGTTCATCGCCAAGGGTCGCCTCATCTAGTTTTTCCAACCCATTGGCCGTGGCCTTGCCTGTTTCGGTTCGGCATAAAAGAGCGAGTTCATCGCGGATTTTGCCAAATTCAAATTTTTCGTAGATATCCTGCACGGGGAGATTATATCACGGAGGCGCGCGTGAGGTGGCTCCCACGTTCGGCGCAACTATGCTAGAATTCTCATATGAAAAAAGCGACGCCCATCTGCACCCTCAACGTCGATGCCGAGAAAATGGAGCGAATGCTCAGATTCTATGAATCCTCAGCCAAGCCGGTTGACAACGAATACGTAGCGCTTTTCGCGGCTTACGAAGGCGGAGTCGTCCATCTTTACAAAAAGAGCAAAAAAGGCGAGTTCAAAGCCGTTTTCCAAGGCGTGGGGGCCGTTGATGAGGCCAAAATATGGGACCCGAACGCCGCCGATGAGGCGCATCAGCCCGCGCTAAAACGCGAGCTCAGGCCCCTCGGCGGGGCGATCCGTCCTTTCAACCTCTATCCCCAAATCGGAAGCGACGAAGTGGGGACCGGGGATTTCTTCGGGCCGGTCTGCGTCTGCGCCGCCTACGTCGCCAAAAGCGATTTGCCCCGCCTCAAGGAACTCGGGATAACCGACAGCAAGCGGATGGAAGACGGATATATCCTTTCGATCGGCCCCGACCTCATCAAAGAATTCGATTACTCGCAGCTATCTTTGCCCAACGCGAAATACAATGAGATTCACGATGAGCTCAACATGAACGCCATCAAAGCCAAAATGCACAACCGTTGCTTACTCAACCTAAGGAAAAAGCATCCGGATGCGCGGGCTTATCAAGACCAATTCGCCGAGCCGAGTCTGTATTATTCGTATTTGAAAGGCGAGGCGGAAGTCCTTCGCGGCATCACATTCAAAACAAAAGGCGAGACCGCTTTCCCATCCGTGGCTTTGGCCTCGGTCATCGCTCGTTATTCCTTTTTGCGGAAAATGGCGGAACTGTCGGAAAAATACGGAATGCGCCTCCCATTTGGCGCCGGCGAGGAAGTCGACGAGGCCATCGCGGCGTTCGTTAGGAAAAACGGAAAAGAAAAACTGCGCGAGGCGGCGAAACTCAACTGGGCCAATTTCAAGAAACTCAAGTGAGCTTGGACAAAACGTTTTCGAAATAGTCCGGCAAGGGGGCTGTGAAGGAAACCTCTTTCTTGGTCCTAGGGTGAACGAAGGTCAGCCGATAGGCATGGAGCAACTGACCGTTATCGTAGAGTTTTCGGTTCCCAGCCCCATATAGTGGATCGCCGATGACCGGGTGCCCGATGAAAGTCATATGAACGCGAATCTGATGCGTCCGCCCCGTCAACAAACGGCACGAAACGAGGGTGCATCCGTCATTTGGGAAACGTTTCAGGACCTTGAAAAAAGTGACTGACTCCTTTCCCCCGCGACCGAC
>JALCDB010000010.1 GCA_022641095.1 Bacilli bacterium | reverse complement strand
GAGAAAATCAATAACGCGACCAAAATCGCCGAACTGAACGCCCAAATCGAAGCGCTTCGAAACACTCCGAGCCGTCTTATGAAGTACACCCATCTTTCCAAAGAGGAAATCAATCGCCGCATCCACGAAGCGGCCAAGATCCTCCAAATCGAGGATTATCTCGACCGCAAACCCAAAGCCCTTTCCGGCGGCCAACGCCAACGTGTGGCCTTAGGTCGCGCAATCGTCCGTAATCCGAAGGTTTTCCTTATGGATGAGCCGCTCAGCAACCTCGACGCCAAGCTTCGCGTCCAAATGCGCACCGAAATCGTCGCGCTCCACAACAAACTGAACGCCACGACCATTTACGTCACGCACGACCAGACCGAGGCCATGACCATGGCAAGCCGCATCGTCGTCATGCGCGAAGGGCGTATCCAGCAAATCGGCACCCCAATCGAGATCTATCAGCATCCGTCGAATCTCTTCGTGGCCAGTTTTATCGGCAGCCCAAGCATGAACTTCTTCGATGCTGTCTATAGCAAAGGCATCGTAATGTTAAAGAACGGGCTCAAAATCAAGGTTCCGACCGCGCTCGCCAAGGGGAAAGAAATCCCTGAAAACATCGTCTTTGGCATCCGCCCAGACGACGTCCATCCCGCGACAAGCGACTACGCGAAAGATTATCCCGACAGCGTCATCGAACTCAAAGTCCGCACGAGCGAGCTCTTGGGTTCCGAATACTTCATCCACAGCGACTACGCGAACACGGACTTCGTCTCCAAACTCGCCGCCAAGGACATGATCAAAGTCGGGGACACCATCAAGATCTGCCTTAATCTCGGCGCTCTCCATATCTTTGATAAGGAAACCGAGAAGACGATCATTTGACCGCCCAAAGTCCAAAACGAAACAAAAGCCGGCCTCAAAACCGGCTTTTGTTTCGTTTGGGTTGGCTTTTAATCGCATAATAACATGAAGCCAAACGGAGGTGCGCGACACGAACTACCGCATCATCGACATGTCGGTTTATTACCGCAAAAAGACATATGATGGGTTCGTTAGAGAACTCAAATGCTCCATTTCGATGACCTCTCAAATGGACATAAGCTAACTCCGCGAATGGTGCCGGGAACGCAACGAGAAAATAAACGTCGCGATCCTTTATCTCGTGAGCCGGGCCATCAACGCCCGTTCCGATTACCGGATGTTCCACAACTTCAAGAAGGATGAGGTCCATCGCTATGACCGCGTTAACCCCACCCATTACGTCTCCAATCCCAAAACGGAAACCTGCCACATTGTGAATGCGCCCTACGACCCCGATTATGCCGTTTTCTATAAACGGGTTCTCCGCGACACGGAAGACGCCAAGAAAAACTATATCGAACTGCCGGATGGATACCTGTATTTCAACCTCAACGTCAATTGGGGCAAGCCCTTTGAGAAAGACAGAAAGGGTCTCCTTCCTTTGACGATCAGACTCAACCACGCGATCGCCGACGGGTATCCGATCTCCAAGTTCTTCCTTTTTTTGAAGAAGGCCTTCAAGGGCTTATCGCCTAAAACTGGTCCGCCTTTTGGCGAAGACTTGAAAAGTTCGCTTAAAAACAACCCTAACTTGCAAAGATTAAGCGTTTTTTGCCATTATTTCCGAATAGTGACTTGACCCGAGCACGGATAGACGGGATCCTCCCGAATGACAAGGCAAGGCCGATCGATTCTAATGGTGCCTTTTAAGGGGTTCTTGATTGAGGAGAGGGTGCCTTTTATCTCAGCGTCCACCTCGCTGTATTCGAAAGCCAAATCACAGCCTTCCATCGTGCAGTCGATAAGCTTAAGGCCCTTGCAATAGCAAAAGGGCTGGCTGCCAACGATGGTGCAGTTGATGAGGGTCAAATTCTCGCTGTACCAAGCCAGGTATTCTCCTTTGACGATTGAATCGCGGATCACGCAGTCACGGCTATGCCAAAAAGCGTCCTTGGTTTCAAGAACGGAACGATCCACTTCGCAACCATGGCAATACTGAAAAGAATACTTGCCCTTCAAAGTTAAGTCGGTAAAGAAAGAGCCGTTCTCCTCAAAGAAGGAGTAATCGCTGTCAAGATGGCAGCCATCCATTTGGATACGCTCGCACTTCCAGCCAAATTCGGGGCTGACAATCGAGCAGTCCTTGAAAGAGATGTCTTTGGACTCGCGAAGGCACTTGATCGCCTCAATCGGGGTGGAGACGATTTCCCCATCGTGGCAATACCACAAAGGCGCTCTCGCCTTATCGTCGAAATGGCAGCCGTCCATCGAAAAAGAAGAGCAATGCCACAAAGGATAGCGAAGCGAAAACAAACAATTTTCCAAAGTGATGTCGACGCTTTCCTTAAGAGGGCTTTCCCCATCCCCTGGACCCACGAAGGTCAAATTGGTCAATTTGGCGTCCGTGAGATTATAGAGCGCCCGCTCCCCGTCAAAGGTTTCCTCAGTGATTTTTTCATGGTAAAGCGGATTATGAACCTCATTGGCCCATTCATCTACTAATATGCAAAAAATATGAAATCGAAGCCTAATTTGCGCTTATTTCGCTTTCCCGATGCAACCAAAGACCTCGCACTTATGAGCGACGACTTCTTGGATGCCCTTTTTGCCTGGGCCGATGATTTTCCGCATATCCCAAACGTGGTCGGTCGAAGCGATAATCTCGCGGACGATCTTCTCCCAAGCCTGCTGATTCTCCGTGTTGACGTTGATTTTGGCGGTTCCGCGTTCGATGGCTTTCTTCAATTGCCAATCGGGGATGCCGCTCCCTCCATGGAGAACAAGCGGAATCCGACAAGCCTCGTTGATTTCCTCCATGCGCTCAAAACCGAGTTTCGGCTCGCCGTGATAAACGCCATGAACGCTTCCCAAAGCGGGAGCCAAAGCGTCGATATGGGTATCCCTCACCATCGCGAGGCATTCCTCGGGGATAGCGTACATGTTTTCGGCGACGACCTCCTCCTCTTTCCCTCCAACGCGACCCAATTCGGTTTCGACGCTGACATCGAAGGGCTTCGCGTAATCGACGACTTTCTTCGTCTCAGCCACGTTCTCATTGAACGGTTTTCGCGAAGCGTCGATCATGACTGAGGTGAATCCGGCGTCGATGGCCGCTTTGCAAACCTCGAATGAGGCCGCGTGGTCCAAATGGATCGCCACCGGGATGGAGATGCCCTGATCCTTGATGTAGGCTTTGACCATCGCGACGACGACATCCCAGCCCCCCATGTACTTGGCGGCCCCCTGGCTTACGCCCAAAATAACCGGGGCTTCCAAAGCTTGTGCCTCGTCAAGAATGGCTTGCATCCACTCCAGGTTGTTGATGTTGAACTGCCCAACCGCGTAATGCCCCTTCCAAGCCTTTTGGAGCATCCCTTTCATATTGACTAACGGCATATCTATTTATTTCCTTTCTTAATCTTTTTTATCGACCGTCTCGAAGATGCGCTTGGCGGTCTTTTTAAAAGACTCGCGCCCCGCCCGAAGATATTTCTTTGGGTCCACGACATCGGGGTCTTCCGCGAAACGCTCCATCACGGCGCGCGAGAAAGAGTCCCGAAGCTTCGTGCAGAAGTTGATGCGGGAAATCCCCAACCTGATGCATTCACGGATGACTTCGGCGCTGAGTCCGCCGGCCCCATGGAGGACCAGTGGCGCATCGACTTCCCTTCTTATAGCCCTAAGAACGTCGAAATGGATGTTCGGCGCGCATTTATAGAAGCCATAGCTGTTGCCGATTGAGACGGCAAGGGAATCCACGCCGGTTTTGCTGACGAAATCTTTCGCTAAGACGGGATCGGTCAAAAGGCTTTCCCTTTCGCCGTCAAGGTCTTCTTTGCCCCCGATATGGCCAAGTTCCGCTTCGACGGCGGCCCCATACGGCAGGCACATCTCGACGACGCGTTGCGTGATGTTGACATTGCTCTCGTAGGAATAGAAAGAGCCGTCGAACATGATGGAATTAAACCCAGCTTTCAGGCAACTCTCGACCGTCTCAAGCTTCGTGGCATGGTCAAGATAGATTCCGTAGCGGACGTCAAGCGGGGCGGCGATAGCGCGAATCATGGCCACAAAGATCGCCGGGGCGGCATAGGATAAAGTTCGCTCGCTCACGGCGACGAGCACCGGCTCGTAACATTCCGCGGCGGCTTCCAAAAGAGCTTGGGCGGTCTCCATATTCTCGACGTTGATGCTGACGAGGGCCTTTTTGGCCTTCCGCGTTTCTTTCAGCAGCGTTTGCGCGCTGACGAGTTGACCCATTGGTTAGTGCCCTCCTTGATGCCTTTCCTTTTCCAGTTCTTTCAACCGCTTCTCATTGATCTTCCGCTGCCTTTCTTTTTCAAAGGAGCGTTCCTCTTTGCTAGGATAGGGCGCGCGATTGACGAGGCGGGTCTCCACAAGGCAGGAGGCGCTGCACAAACCGGACAAAGTGATGCGACTGGGAATCGCCAAAATCATAATGAGGCTGGCTAAGGGAATGACGAGAAGGGACCAGTAATTGAGAAGCACCTTGAAACCGAACAACTCAACGAGGAAGATAACCCCGAACCTGATCAGGATTTTGTATCCTTTCACCGGACGATCGTCACCCATGTTGACGCGCGAGGCCCCAAGAAGGAACCCGGACACGGTTTTCCGGTCTTTGTTCAATAGAGGGACGGCCAGCTCAAAAGCCATCGCGGGAACGAGATAGGAAAACATGTCGAAGAAGAGATACCACTTCTGAAACTCGCTATAGGCGGTCACGTAAGCGGCGTCGGCCTTAACTTCGCTCACCAGACCGTTATAGGCGTCGAAGTACTTGTCGTAGGCCTCCTCTTCGGTAAGCGAAGGGTCATTCGAGCGGAGATCGGCCACGTATTTCCCGTCGTCCATCTCGTAGAATCCGAAATTGGCCTCGTTAGTGTAGTAAGGATAGCCGTGCCCTTCGCAATGAAGGGCGTAAGTGGCGTTGATGTCGCCGATCGCCGTGGCGGAGACGTTCTTGATAATCGGGGTGGCCGCCAAAAAGAAAATAAGGCAATAAACGCCGATAAGAAGCCCGAAATCGATGAAGAAAGCGGCGATGCGACGACCGAGGCCGATCTTTTTGGCTTTGGCCTTCGCATTGTACAAGCGAGCTAAGTCTTCATCCGAATTGGGCATCACTTTTTGTCCACGCTGATGATTCTGAGGGTTCCGTTGCCGATCTTTTTCGTGCTCTTCCCATCATACAGCAAGATCCCATCGCCCTCGAAAGCGACTTCAATCGGGGTATCGACCTTATAGTCGATGATGCCGAAGACGACGGAAGTGATCGGGGTATCGCCCAAGATGAACTTGACGGTGGTTTCCATGCCCGAAGGCAAAG
The DNA here is from genome assembly GCA_022641095.1 of Bacilli bacterium. GTDB lineage: Bacteria > Bacillota_I > Bacilli_A > RFN20 > CAG-826 > UBA4951. Next base: position 15,048 of record JALCDB010000010.1, on the reverse strand, counting down.
AGCTATAGACTTTGACGGGAATCCCGCCTTCTTTCACGAGTTTTATGAACTCCGGACGGATGCCGAGAACGAACGGCTTATTGATCCGATCGAGGATGGAGTTGCCCTTTGTCTTGACGAAAACCTTCTCCTCTTTCTTTTTGCGCTGGAAGATTCCTTTTTTCTTTGGTTCGGCCATAACCGTGGCCATAGGGGCCGGAACGGCTTCGGGTTCGCTAGGCTTCGTATCTATGAGCGTGACGTCCTCCGAAGCCTCGAATTCCGCTTTGACGCCATGGAAACTGAGCTCGATCTTGCGCTTGCTCACCTGCTTAGCGTCGCACTGGATGAAATTCATGGATGGGTTGCCGACGAAATCGGCGACGAAAAGGTTAATCGGCTCGCGATAGATATCGAGAGGGGGCTCATATTGCTGCAGATTGCCTTCGCGGATCAGGCAAACCTGAGTGGCGAGGGTCATGGCTTCGAGCTGATCGTGCGTGACGTAGACGAACGTGCTGTTGTTGGACTGATGAAGGCGTTTCAACTCGCTGCGCATCTCCAAACGCAACTTCGCGTCGAGGTTCGAGAGCGGCTCGTCCATGAGGAGCACGGTCGGGCGCGGGGCCAGCGTACGAGCGATGGCAACGCGCTGCTGCTGGCCACCGGACAATTCGTTCGGGTAACGCCCTTCAAATTGCTCGATATCCATCATTTTCAGCAATTCGGAGATCCGGGCGTCGATGTTCTCTTTTTTCCATTTGAGGTTCTCAAGCCCGAAAGCGACGTTCTGCCGAACCGTCATATGGGGCCAAAGGGCATAGTTCTGGAACAAAAAGCCGATGTCGCGTTTGCCTGGGGAGACGTTGACTCCGGAGTCGCTGTCAAAGACGACTTTCCCCCCGATGGTGATGCGTCCACTGGTGGGCGTTTCAAGACCGGCGATCATGCGGAGCGTCGTGGTCTTGCCGCAGCCCGACGGCCCAAGCAAAGTGACGAAAGCATGATCCGCGATAGTCATGGAAAGATTGTTCACACCGATGAATTTGCCCCATTTTTTCGTAACGTTATTCAAGACGATCTCTGGCATATTAATTTCCTCCCATGCCCTTGTCAATTGAGGCGCCCGTTATTTTGTTGACCAAGAAATTGATGATAAGAACCGATAGGATGATGATAAGGTTGATGCCATTGCTGATCTGGGTGGCGTCGTAAGTCTCGTAGTTCTGCAATACGGCGGTCAGGATAAGGCCGCTTGAGGAGATGAGGACGAACAAGGTCAACTCGCGCATGCAGCTGATGAAGGGCAACAGGTAACCGCTTAGGAAACTGCTCTTTTGGATCGGGAACATGATCTTCGTCATGCGCTTCCACCACGGCACGCCCATGGTGATCGCGGCTTCCTCGATCTCGCCGGAAACCTGCATCATGGCCGAGGTGTCGCTTCGAGTGGCGAATGGCATGAATTTGACGGAGCCGACGATCATAAGAAGGAAGATCGATTCGAACAGCCACGAGAAAGCCGGGCTGCAACTGATGGCCAGATAGACGGCCGAGAAAGACATGGCCGGGATAAGATAAGGGAAAAAGGAGACATTGCTTACGAAATTGGCAAGATGGGAGCGTCTGTTTTTGCTGACCGCGTAGCCGATAAGCAAACCGAAGGTGCCAGCGAAAACGGCCACCACGGCGCTTAAGAGCAAACTATTGCCGAAAGCTTTCCAAATCTCCGCGTTATGCAAGATGCCAAACGATCCGGGTATATATGGGTTAGTCGCATCCGTCGTCGTCCAATAGTACCAAGTGAAGGTGGATAAGTCGCCAGATGTCGTCGTCACGCTTTCAAGGGCGAAAGAGATGAGGGGGACGATGGCGAAGAAGATAACGTAAAGGAGGAGGAGAGGAGTGAAAATCCATTTGGTCCAACGAAGTTTGACGAAAGAGACCTGAGACGATTTACCAGTGATGGTCGTATAGGATTTCCGTTTGCCCGTCATGTATTGGTTGATAAGCAGAATGGCGACGCTGAAGAGCAAAAGAACCACGGCGATGACATAGCCTTCGCCGACCTTTTGCGAGACGTTGAGCAGCGACTTCATTTTCAAGGACAGCGTCCAGAAATCGCCTTTGATGCCTAGGAACATCGGCACGGTGTAGCTCGAGACGCTAGAGGCGAAGACGAGAAGCACGGTGCTGAGCAAAGCCGGCATGACGATAGGAAGGGTAATCTTGCGCAATATCTTGAAACGGGAAGCCTTGAGGATCGTGGCGGCCTCTTCGAGGTTGGCATCCATATTACGCAAAATGCCGCCGATAAGAATATAAGCGAACGGGGCGTAGTGGATACCTAGGCAAATGGCGCAGGGAAAGAAACCATAGACGAACCATTCCGGCATGCAAACGCCAGTCATGGACTGCCATATGCCAATCGCGTGGGTTCCTACGCCCGTGTTCCTGAACAAATTCTCCCAGAACATGGCGATGGCCCAACTTGGCATCATGTACGGAAAGACGAAGACGGCGGAAATGAACTTTTTGCAGGGTATGTCGCTTCTGGTCACGAACCAAGCGTTGGCCCCGCCGATTACAACGGCGAAGACACAGGCGACGAGAGCCATCAAAACGGAATTGAGAAGCGGCATCCAGAAGTTGTTGACCGCATAGTTGTTGCTGCTCTTCGTCAGGATGTTGACCCAATGCTGGAACGTATACGAACCGTAAGCGCCCAAATGGGTCTCGCCAATATGAACTTGAAAGGTATTGAGAACCAAGTAGATAAGAGGAACGATGACCGTCAAAGTAAGAAGAACGGCCGCGACGACCAAAATCACATTGGAAGGATTTGAAAAATAACTCTTCAGATGATTCCAAAATCTTTTTGGCTTTTGAACCCGGCCGATCGTCACCGCCTCTTCCATAACTCTCTCCTCCAGTAAATCGGCAAAACGGGGGCGGGGAAACGGACCGCCCCCGTGTTTTGTCAAATCAATCAGCTCTCAAAAGAAGTAACGTAATCGTAGACATCGAGGTAAACGTTGGAAACGTATTCGGGATCCTCGATAACACAGTTACCCTTCCACCAATTAAGGGGCTTGTCGCCATTGGCAATGGCGTTGTCCGAGTTGGTCGAATAGTAACCGACGTAGCCGCCCCAAGCGGCTCCGAAGCCTTCGGTGCTCAGAATGTAGTTGATGAGCGCGCAAGCGGCATACGGATACTTGGCGTTTTTCGGAATGAGGGTGTACATCTTGTAAAGGAAGCCGCCGAATCCGTCGACGCCGTCTCCTTCATAATCGCAAACCGTCAGGTTGGCTGTGTCTTTGTAGCCAATGCCGGTCTCGGTGCAATCCTTGAGTTTGTTGTAGTTGGCGTAGACCATGTTGCCGCTAAGTCCGGCGGCAGTGTCCTTGACGGCGGTGCCGTCGCTGGAGTGCCAGGAGTTGCTATCCTTCACGTTTTGAAGGAATTCGCCGATCCACTTGTAGCCGATGCTGGCATAGGACTTTTCGGCAACGTAATTGGTTCCGTAGTAATCCTTGTATGCGGTGGCGAGTTTAGCGCACCACTCATCGGAGGTCAGCATGGCGAGGAAGTTGAGATTGACGTTTTCTTGGCTGCCTGGCTTGAAGCTGCATCCAGCAATATGCTTGGCATCAGCGGAAGTGCCAGCCAACTGCCATACGTTGGTGAGTTTGTTGGTCACGGCTCCGGTGACGGCAGTGGATTGATTGGAGCCATCATAGTTGGTGTTGTTGTACATGAAAACCTTGTTAAGGTAGATCGCGCCCGTCGGATTGAGATCATCCTTGGCAAGTTTGTCTTTGTAATCCTTGGGCGTGTAACTGTAGAGATAGCCCGGGTTAAGCATTTGGGTTTGCAGCTTGTTGCCATCTTGAATGAGAGTCATATCGGCGACGTACTTGCCATTGCCGATGGTGTAGGTCAGTTTCTCGTACATGGCCGCGTCGCCAAGTTTGTTGTTGTTGACTTTGATGCCCGTGTCTTTGGTGAATTTGGCAAGAGCGAGAGCGAAGTTGGAAGAGTTCCCGTAGACTTCCATGGTGCTGTCGCCGACCTCTTTCTGGGCTTTCGCAAGGATCTCGCTGTAACTCAGCCCTTCGCAGTCAGCGATGGCGGCTTTGATGGCGTCGCCATCCGTGGTTCCGCCACAGCCAGAGACCGTGAGCGCAAACAACGAAGCAGCAGCGAGCGCCAAAACGTTTCTTACATGTTTCATATATAATGAAATTTCCTCCTTTCATGTAAGATTCAGCAAGCTGAAGCTGCATACGAATCGAAACAACTTGCTGAGAACTTAGCCAAATTATAGGGTGCAAGCGCTTTCACATCAATGAAGAAAAATATATTATAAAGCCAATATTTTATTTGGTTTTAATCTTCAAAAAATGATTTTAATCAGTATTTATCGATTATTTACGTGGTAATTGATTTATTAAAAAAACGTCAACTTTTCATTTGCAATCTTTACAATTGTGTTTTGAGGCGCATATACCCAATAGATAAGGCAACTCATCGATGTTACTTATAGTAAAATCCGGTTCATGCGGCAACAAATCCACGTTTCCGTACGAGCCCATGTCGTATTTGACCCAAGCGGTTCGGATCCCTAGTTTCATCGAGGGCAGAATATCGTTGTCAAGGCGGTCGCCGCACATAAGGGCTTCTTCGGGGGCGACGCCGGCCCTTGTGAGACCAAGTTTGAAAATCCGAGGGTCCGGTTTCTCCAATTTCTCTTCGGCCGAAGCCACGATTACCTCGAAATAATCCCGAATGCCAAAGCCTTTTAAACGGTCCGCGGTCCCCAAAGGCTGATTGGCGATCAAACCGATGCGATAGTGGGATTTCAGGATTTTCAGAGTGGCTTCCACGTTTGGGCGAAGGGTTTCCAATCCGAGGTCACTCCGCCACGGCAACTTCGGAAGCCCGAGCTCTTCGCAAGCCCGCTGATAGGGCTTTTCGTTAAGGCTCGCGTAATACTTCATCCGCTCAAAAAGCAACTCTGGGGAAACACGCCCGCCACTAGTGGCGGCCGTCGCGTCCACCCGCTGTTGCCGAAGGGCGACCTCATCGACAATAACCGAGCCCATATCGAGGAAAACCCACTTGAGTGCCATAGCTGGATTATAGAAAGGAAATTCGCCTTTGGCGAGAGGGCTTACACGATGGACAAAGTCCATTTTTGATATAAGATGCCTACTATGAGAAAACTGTTCTGCTTCGACATCGACAAGACCCTTCTCCCCGCGGGGCAAGACGCCTTCCCCGAGAAAGAAAAGCTCGCTTTGCAATCGCTTCACGAGAAGAAAGACGCGGTAGCGATCGCCTCGGGCCGCAACTACGACGGCATCGTCCAATACCTGGAGAAGGAGCAAATTCCCTTCACCTATGTCATCGCCGGGAACGGGGCCGCCATATACGGCGAAAAAGGAGCTCTTCTCGACGAGCATCCGTTGACGCTTGAGGACCTTTATCTTTTCAGGGATCTGTTCTATGGCCCTGAAGCCACGAACGTATATGCCCTTGGGCGCGATAATTCCATCTATCTGTTTAAGGACGACCCCCATACGGATTTTGAGATCGCGGCGAACAAACTGAGGCTCGTCAAACATCTCGACGCGCACGAAAGCCTCTCCCTTGACAATCCCCATTTGCTGAAAGTCCTCCTCTCAAACACCAAAGGGGACACCAAGTCTTTTCGGTTGACGAAGGCGCAGCAAAGGAAATACGACGCCGTTTTCTCCTCCCCGCAAACATTCGAGATCATGGCGAAGGGCATGGACAAAGCCTATGGAGTCGAGTTCTTAAGAAAACATTTAGGAATCGCCTCTAAAGATGTCTATTGCTTTGGCGATGCGGGAAACGACGTCGGAATGCTTAACGCCTTTAACGGAATCGCGATGGGCGAGGCGACCCCAGAGTGCCGTAAAGTATGCAAGATGACTACCAAATCCTCGCAAGACGATGGGGTTTATTTCGCCCTTCATGATTTGCTGAAGGAGATTTGACGTTTTTGCTCCGTTAAATTTCCGCAGCCTTATTTTGCAAACGGAAAATTGACGTTTCCTTTAAATTGAGCCCTCCAATCGCTATAGTTAAGGAAACGACGAACGTAGTTCGTTCCGGAGACACCATGCCCAACTATCTTATTTATTCCGTTGAGGACGATGCCGAAATCGCCCATATCATCAATCTCACTTTATCCAAGCAGGGATATGACGTCGTCACTTTCGACACGGGCGAGGATTTCCTCAAAACGTTCAGCAAACGGAAACCCAATATGGTTCTGCTCGATATGATGCTCCCCGGCATCCAGGGCAAAGAAATTCTTCACGAGATTCGCAGGGACAAAGCCAACGAAGACGTCGTCGTGATCATTGTCTCCGCCAAATCGCTCACCATCGACAAAGTTGACGGCCTCGACGAGGGGGCGGACGATTACATCTCCAAACCATTCGACTTAATGGAGTTCATGTCGCGCATCAACGCGCATGCCCGACGAAGCCTCGCCCGAAATATAGTGACCGCCTCTTCTTTCACATTCGACTTCGATAACCGCTCCTTCAAGAACAGCGGGGTCCTCATCAACCTCACCCCAGCCGAGACCAAGGTGATATCGCTCCTTTTCGCCTCGAAAGGTTCCATCGTCGAAAAAAAAGACATCGCCAAAGAACTTTACGGGGAGACCTCCGACCCCGAGAAAATCAAGAAAGAGTACCGAACCATCGACATGTACATCAAATCCCTCCGTCGCAAAAGCGGGGACGCCGACAAGAGTTTCATTACCACCGTCTTTAACCGCGGTTACAAAATCAACTGATGAACAAACATAACCTCATCATTGCTTCAATCGCCGTCTTTATCTTTTCTTTTCTATCGATTTTCCTGACCACGCTCTTCAGTTTCAAATCCATCGAATCGGGAATCGTTTCCTCAACGCGCGATACCAGCAACTCGATTCTCATTTCCCTCAATAGCGGTTTGACGGAACGAGACGCCATGGCCACATATGGGGTCAACAAAAACGCTTATATCTCTTTTTACAAAAAAGACGAGGATCAGCCCTATTTCACCAACATCAGCGTGACTGAGGAAAAAACGTTCGCCGCACTTTTCGAAAACGAAGGCAAAACGGTTATCTACGATTCAAAAGACATCGGAAGCAAAGTTTGCGAAACCTTCTTTCGCTCCACCGGCATCAGAGCTTACGTCCGTTATGACATGGTGGTACCCCAAAGCTATTACGCCAGTTACAACCTTCTGGTCTACGGAACGATGACGGTCGTGGCTCTCATTTCCGCGGGCATCGCCCTTTTTTGGGTGGCTTACGAAAAATCGCTCACGCCCCTCAAAACCCAGGTTCGCAAACTGCAGGGTATCGTAACCCCGGAAGGCAATGTCGAATATGGCGACGACTTCTCTTACTTGCCCCTCATGATCCGCGATTCCCGAAAAGCGTTGGAGAAGCAGTTGCAACTAACCAAAACGGGCGAGCAGAAAATCAACTTCATCCTCGACTCCATTTCGCAGGGTCTCATCGTTCTCGACGCCTCCTACAAAATCGTCATGATCAACAAGATGGCCTGCGACGTTTTCAAAGTGGCCAAGGACGAAGTGGAAAACCGCAACATGGACGCGATCAAGCCCAGCCGTTCCTTCGAAGTCAACGCCTCGATGGTCGTCCAAACCAAAAAAGCCTTCATCTACACCGAGCCGATTTACGGTCGGGTCTACCAAATCAACATCAACCCCATCGATTACAGTTGGGCCCGTGTCAACGAGCGCAACGGCGCGTCGATCCTTCTTATCGACGTGACCGACGAGTTCAACTCCTCCAAGATGAAACGCGAATTCTTCGATAACGCATCGCACGAATTGAAGAGCCCTTTGACAACCATCTTAGGCTACCAGCAAATGCTTAAGGCCGGAATCCTGAGCACTCCCGAAGAGATTTCCGGGGCGGTTGACACCTCCATCAAGGAATGCCACCGCATGAACGAGATAATCATCGACATGCTCTCCTTGTCCTCGCTTGAAAACGAGGAACTCCGCCCCGTGGAGGATATCGACGCCCGAAAAGGCCTTGTTTCCATCGCCGCTTCCCTCGAACCCCAAATGAAAGCCAAAAAAGTGTCCTTGAGCCTCAACTCCGAGAGCTTTTCGACCAAGATGAACCCCGACGATTTCGACAAACTGTTCCGTAACCTCATCGATAACGCGATCAAGTACGACAAAATGAACGGGCACATATGGGTAACCGTCAACAGGGCGTCCAAAACCATATCCGTCAAAGACGATGGCATCGGCATCAGCGAAGCCAACCAAACGCGCATCTTCGAGCGTTTCTTCCGGGTTGACAAGGCCCGCTCTCGCGAAAGCGGGGGGACCGGCTTGGGGCTTGCCATCGTCAAACACGTCTGCAACTACTACGATCTTCGAATCGAATTAAGCAGCAAACTGGGATCGGGCAGCGAGTTCATCGTTCATCTATAGGGAGGGAAAGGCATGCCAAAAATAGTTCTTAACCACGTCAGCAAACACTATGGGAACTTTTATGCCGTCGACGACCTGAACCTTGAAATCGAGGACAAGTCATTCCTTACGATATTAGGCCCTTCCGGATGTGGGAAAACGACGACCCTAAGAATGATCGCGGGGCTTGAAACGCCTTCCTCAGGCAAGATCGCCATCGGGGGAGAGACGGTTTTCAATTCCGAGACCGGAGTCAACGTGAGCGCCAGTCGGCGCAACATCGGCTTTCTTTTTCAGAACTATGCCCTTTGGCCCCATATGAGCGTTTACGACAACATCGCTTTCGGCCTTCAGAACCTTAAAGAGGATTTTCCCCAAATCGCTTTCGATTATCGAAAATACAAACGTTTCGCGGAGATTTTCGGCGACGCAAAGGCTCTATGGTCGTGTTTCGAAGACGCCCGTTGCAAGGATAAGAGGAATCTTCGGAAACGCTCGCTTCTTCGCTTAGTTAACTATTACCGCATCGATTCTTTGCTCGCCCAAGAAATCATGGATATGGGTTTTGGCGACAAGAACGAGGGCGAATTCGTTTCTTTCTGCCTCACGAAGAAACGGCAATACGACGAGAAAGCCGAGCGTGAACTCCTCCGAATCGAGGAGAGCGGGCAGGAAGTCGATGAAGCGGGGCGCCTCAGCAAAAACGGAAAGACATTGATGAGAAGGCGCACCCTCAGCAAGGAGGAAATCGATAACGGGGTCTACGACGTGGCCCGCACCCTCCGCATCAGCGAATTCCTCGACCGTTACCCAAACGAGCTTTCCGGCGGCCAGCAGCAACGGGTCGCCATCGCCCGCACGCTGGCCCCGGGCCCGAAGATCCTTTTCCTCGATGAGCCGCTCAGCAATCTCGACGCCAAACTCCGCTTGGATATGCGAAGCGAACTCAAACGCCTTCATATGGAAACGGGCTGCACCTTCGTCTACGTGACCCACGATCAGCAAGAGGCCATGACCCTCTCCAACCAGATTTGCCTGCTCAACAACGGGGTCCTTCAGCAAATAAATGCCCCGCTTGACGTCTATAAGCGGCCCGCCAACCTTTTCGTCGCGGACTTCGTGGGCAGCCCCGCGATCAATTTCGTCAACGCGAAGGCCACCCAAGAAAGGGAGGGCATCCGCCTTTCTTTCTTCGACGATGAGATCACGGGCCTTTTCGAGCCGAACATTTACGTCGATTTGGCTTCCTTTAACAAAAAGATGGAAGAACGGGCCAGGGAAGAACGGGAAGAAAAAGAAAAACGGAGCCGCGATAAGAATTACGTCGAGAAAGAAAACACCGACCGGCCTTTTGAATACAACGTCAACACGATCGGGACCGAGGACCTTCCCTTTGAGGAGGAAAACGAGGATGACGACAACGTCGTGCTCGGAATACGTCCCGAATTCGTGAAGATCGACGAAGGGGGGCCGCTTGAAGGGGAAGTTTACGCCGCCCTTCCCAGCGGCTCGGAAACGATCGTGAAGTTGCGTGTGGGCCGCTTCCTCCTCACGGCGATCGTTTACGGCGGGGTCGACTACAAAGTCGGCTCCAAAGCCCGAATGAGTTTTTCGGGGCGTGGCATCTTGCTTTACGAAAAAAAGAGCCAACACCTAATTTCTCAGGGCCAACTCACGGTTGAAGGAACGAAAAAGTAAATCCAAGCCTAATTTGCGGTTATTTTGCCTCTCTTATTGAGTTTTCTTCCTGCAACCTTTTGTTGGCGTACATCTCCCTGTCGATCCTTTCGAGGAAGGCGGGAACGTCCAGCGTTTGCTTCCACTCCATCCTAAAGAAGCCGAAAGCGAAATGGAGTTCATAGGGGCGGTTGTTCGCTTTCTTGAATTCTTTTTCCTTATCGAGGAGCCGCTTCTTGAATTCGACTTGGACGTTGGGATCGTCGCTTGTGATGACAATGACGAACTCGTCCCCGGCGTAGCGGGCGAAGAACTCGTTAGGCACCCGGCAGTTGCGGAGAATTTCCGCGGCCTCCCGAAGGGCCTGATCGCCAACGTGATGGCCATAGTTGTCGTTGATCTCCTTGAAATGGTTGAGATCAAGCATGCAACCGATGAGCCATCGGCTCCTTTTCTGGGGACGGGTCTTCGAAAGGGTTTGCAGGTAATCCTCCAACTGCATCCGATTGTATAGGCCCGTCAAAGGGTCGAATTGAGTCTTTTGGACAACGGAGATAAGGAATAGACCCAGCAATGAAATGGAAGTGGCTGGCCAGGTAATAAGAAGCCAAGGAAAATAGATCTGGACAATATTGCAAACCATGGGAAAGACAAAACAGACGATACAACCCATGGTCTTTTCGCGGCCCAAACGTTTCCGATAACGGACGACGACGACCCATAGCATGAAATAATAGAAATAAGCGATTGCCGTCGTCACCCACCAGCCCCAACCGCCGCGCGAATAGGCGGATGTCACGGGGTTGATTGAGAAAACCAAGCCCGGAACGAAAGCGCTGGCCAGGGACAAAGTCATGACTCCAAAAATCGGAAGCCCGGCGATGACGAGAAAGCGAAAAGTAAAAGTCTGTCCGGCCTCCTGCAACATGAAGATGACCCAAAAATACAGCAGCAAAGCCTGAAAAGAAAAATAAAGGGACGAAAAGACGATGGCGGTATAGTAGCAAAAGACGCCACCACGCCCCGAGCAACAAACGATAGCCGTGTCACTGGCCATGAGCAAAATGAGCGTCCATAGCGATAAGCGGAAAGCCCAATGATTGGTGTTGATGATGAAACGGCGAGCCAAACAATAGACAAGAATCATCGCCGAGAGCAAAATCCCAAACAAATTTGGCATGACCTTCCAAATGAGATCAACGCTGTTCATGTATGGGTATTCTTACATATTTTTGGGCGTCTTCTACACATTTTAATTGGAAACAGGACAAAAGGGCCTTCCCTTTTGCTTTTGGATTCGTTTCCCAAAGGAAAAACGGGGGCGGTTTCGATGGCGATAAGTCAATTGCCAGCGGAGTATTTTAGCCTTCTGGCGATCTGACGCGCTTTATTCTTTTTGGCATTCCAATAACGACTGCGCTCGAATTGCAAAATAACAAAATTCCTTCAATTTTGGGTTTGCCTTACCGTATTTCTCCGCTTTGGTCGATCCGATTTTTCAAAGCCCACCTTGACCATATTGACATGTTCGGTTTCAATCGCCGTCACACTGACATTAGACAAAAGATTGGCGACATCGGATTTACCAATCGGCGGAAGAAAAGCCAGGACCGACCGCTCAACCATCTCTGATTTCCATTAATCAACTCTTAGCGGCACATGAATAACGCAAATAAAACATTCTTCATACAAGGAAAATAGTCGTTTTTGCTTGTGTACCAATTTTCCAAAGATAATTTTCGAGCCGCGTAGCGATGGCTCTTATATTTATTGATTTGTTCTTCGAATGAAATGAAGTCTGGAACGTCAGCAACCGAAAGGATGAACGACAGTCAACGGAAATAATATTTTCCGTTCGCTTCATGCAACGCATAAATTATCACAGCGGCAGAAGCGTGTAAGCACGTAGCGCAAAACCCTGTTGATGGCTTTACAAATATTAGAACCCTTAACAACAATTTATTCTGCATAGATTTCAGCAGATTGTCGTGGAGGGTTCTCAGGACAAGATAGCTTTTTGACCCATCTTTAGTCATGCCTTTCTCTCCAAAAAGAGGGGGGCTTTTTATGGCCGAAAAAAAGATTTTCGAAGAAAACGGCTACAAATGGTGCAAAGAGAAAACAGACGAGACGCCTTATTACATTAACCTTGAATACAAAGGGAAAATATGGTGCGATTACAGGCTTTTCAGACTTTACAAAAGAATGAACGAACAGGAATCGAAGGCCGCCGACAACGAATCAAGATGCCTCGTATTCAATAAAAACAAACTGCTGGTTAAATGCCGGCTCAATTGCGAAACCGAATGCCCTTATGGCCCTAATCATGGTAGAACGGGAAAACCCGTGTCACTTGATTCGATTCAGGAAAAAAGCAATTTCGATTTCGCCGATTCCGAAAGCGATCCGGATGAGGAGTATTCGGAACGGGAAACGTTTTCCACATTCGCTCAAACAATCGCTAAACTCGATAAAACCGACCGGCTCATTTACCTTTCGATACGAATGAAGGGAAAAACCGAACGGGAAATCGCAAAAGAATTGGGAATATCCCAACCCGCCGTCCACAAAAGACTGGTTAAAACAGCCGAGTACGTCAAAAAAAACATGGCGAAATTCGTCGGTTAGGTTATCAGAAACGCGGTTCTTTTCCTTTTATGGGTGAAGGCAGGTCTGCTCTTTGCGGAAAGGCCGGCCCACAAAAACGATTCCATGAACGTGGAGGTGATTGTATGTGGAATTAACTCTATCCGTGATTAGCCTCGTGACTTCTATCTCTGGCATTGTTTTCGCGTTTTTGGCGTTTAGAAGGAACGAAAAAAGCGATCGAGTCGAAGAGGGAAAGCACGAAGGGACGATGACATCCGACATCGGCTACATCAAAGCCTGCGTTGACAGGGTTGAGAAAAGCCTATCGGTTGTCGACGAAAGATACCGCTGCGCCGCCGAACGTCTTGCCAAACTCGAGGAGTCCGTAAAGAACGCCGAAAAGAGAATAGACGAACTATGCGGGAAAAAGGAGATTAATCAATGAGCGTTGCATATGTTCCGATCATCGTGGTCTGCTGCTATTTAATCGGCGAAATCTACAAACTGATTTTCAAGAAATTCGATAGGAAATTCAAATACATTCCCATCGTAACGACCATGTGCGGGGGGGTGCTTGCCGTCCTTATTTACTTCACGGCTCCGGAAATCGTCAACGCTGGCAACGTTTACGAAGCGTTGCTGGTGGGCTTTGTGTCCGGTGCCAGCTCAACTGGCACGAACCAAATCGTCAAACAACTGTTTTCCAAAAACAATGGAGGTAACAACAATGGAAAATAAAAAAGAGTTCAATCCTAAAATCACGTTCAAGTTCATCGAGAACATCTGGCAGGAACGAGACCATCGCGAGAGCGAAGCGGGGATTAAAGCCATATACAAAGGAGAAGCCCTGCCACACTCTTTCACGGAGATGATGTTCTCAAAGGCCCTCAAGGCCTATGAGATCATACGTGACGGGAAAGACATCAGCGAAGAAAAGGTTATCGAGATCCTATCGATCTACAAACCCGAAACCGTCATCAAAAGCGGTTCCGAAGTCTCAATCGACCCTATAGTCGAGGAAATTAAGAAGGCGCTTGAACACGACACGAACTGGCGCGACCGGTTTCTGAAGATATTCAGGATGAGCGTCATGAATCCCTTGTTCAAGGATTACGAGGTCGAAATGGCCAAAATCCTTTCCAACTACGCCCTCATATGCAACGGGCTTCCGCCCATCATCATGTACTGCTACTCATCGGAGAGCATGGCCAGAATAATCCGTTATGGGGGAACGGACCAAGAACTGGGTAAAACGTTGTCCTTGCTAACGAAGAGAACGAACCGGTTCAACCGAAGCCACGAGGTGATACCTCTCAGTGAGGTTCAAAAGGGGCTTTGTATCATCCAAGATGATCTGATTTCCGATTATGGGATCAAGCATCTTAGCATATTCGGCTCCTATGCAAGGGGCGAACAGGACAAATACAGTGACCTTGACGTGGTTTGCGAGGTGCGTAAGGACTTCCGAAGCATCGCGAACCTCCGAGAGAAAATAGCCTTGAAAATAAAGGGCGCCGTCGGAATGGACGTCGATGTCATGATCGACGATCTAACTTACGATTCCAATCAGATTCCAGTCGATATGTTCAGCGAAAAATTAAATCAATTTTAAGGAGAAAGCAAAATGACACATTTATTCACGAACGCGAACAGCAACGTAAGGGTTGCGAGTTACATCAAGAAGGGCGGTAGCTCTTCCTTCGAAGAAACCAGCGGCGAGGCTTACACCAAACTGGAAAAAGACGACACGATTAGACTTGACATCACGGGGTTTGAATTCAGAAAGGAGCAAAGCGTCAGCAACGCGCGACTGATCTGCTATTTCGAGAGCCTGATGCCCAATGACGAGTTGACGATCAAATACGCAAACGGCAGCACGATCGATGAAGTGATCGTCGGATCGGACCAAAACTATCTAAACAAACGGGTATGCAACTATGTTTCGTTCGACCTGACAGAGTTCATTTCAGATAGGGCAAGAATTGGTTCGATGGCGTCAATTTTCATGTCTTTCGCCTCAAGAAGGGAATGCGTTAATTTCGTCGGTTTCAAGTACTTAGACAACTCCAACGCCGACAAGAGCCCTGAGGACAAGCAAGAATACTTCATGGTTCCCTACGCAAACATCGAAGGGGTCGAGAGCCACTTCGCCTTCGACAAAAAGCCGCTTGGCATGTCCGGCGAAGCCATGGTCAACATAAGGCAAGGCAATCTGATTTGCGTTTTCCCTCTTTCGCTCAACAACCCAAATGTCGAGCAAGTAGGCCTTTTCCTAACCTATAACAGTTTAAGAGGCAACGCGGACTCCGCTTT
>JALCDB010000009.1 GCA_022641095.1 Bacilli bacterium | reverse complement strand
CCTTTCTAGTGTAAAATAGCCCTATGACCAAAAGCGCATTGATGTCGGCGGTGGATTTCCGTTACGTCCTCATCGACTCGTATAAACGGATGGGCTTAAACGAAGACGAACTTGCGGTCATTCTTTCAATCGACCACCTTCTTGAGCAAGGGAACACGTTCGTGACCGCCGATGGCCTTTCGATGAAAATGACGTTCAAGCCTGAGAAAATCGACAAACTGATGGTTTCGCTCGTGAACAAAGGATATTTGCTCTATGACGCTTCTTCGGGCAAGATGCGAACCTCTTTGGATACCCTCAAAGAGAAGGTTTACCAGACTTTCCAAAAGAGTTTGGAACGCAATCAGGCCAACCTCATGAGCCAAGAGCGGAACGATCGGATTTCGAAGTTGATCGCCTTCTTCGAAAGCAAACTGAACCGCACCCTTTCCCCTCTTGAGAATCAGGCGATCGGCGAATGGCTCGACAGCGGTTACCAGGACGAGGAGATCGAGAACGCCCTTTTGGATTCCTTGGCCCAAAACAAAAAGAACCTTCGTTTCGTCGACAAGTGCCTTCGGGACAAACGGGTTGCTTCCGACGTGGCGAAAGAAGGGGCTTCCGGAGTTACCGCAACCTGGGACAAAGACATCGAAAAGACATTGGATCTGGCCAAGAAAATGTGGGGTGCCGGCAGCGGTGGCTCCAAGTGAGGTCGTCCTATCGTATCTGAAAAGCCGGTTTCCTGAGGCCAAATGCGCCCTGGTTTTCCATAACGATTTCGAATGCCTTTGCGCTATCGTTATGAGCGCTCAGACGACTGACAGATCGGTCAACCGGGTCACGCCGCGGCTCTTTTCGGACTTCCCGACGCCCGCGGCGTTGGCGGGGGCTCCTTTGGAAAAGGTCGAAAGCGACATCCACCCTCTGGGCCTTTACCGTTCCAAAGCCAAGAACCTCATCGCTCTCAGCAAAGCGATTCAGGGGACTTTTGGGGGGACGATTCCTCAAGACCGCTCTCTTTTGATGAGTCTTCCGGGAGTGGGCAAAAAGACAGCGGGCGTTTATTTGATTGAGACGAAAGGCGTTCCCGCCATCCCCGTCGACACGCACGTCTCCCGCGTGGCTTCGCGTCTTGGCTATGCCAAAATCGGAACCGATCCCGGTCGTATCGAGGAAAAGCTTGAAAGGGTTTTTCCGCAAGGCGAATGGATTTATCTCCATCACGCGTTTGTCGAATTCGGCCGTGCCGTTTGCCATGCTAAAAACCCCGTTTGCCACGAATGCGGGCTTTTGGGCGTTTGTCCTTATTTCAAGAAAAACCTCTCGACCAAAGGCAAGTAATCATAACGGGGTCGATACCCTTCTTTGACGAGATGGCCGTTCTTTTGGCAATCGCGGTACGGGATCGATTTGCGGGGTTTGCATTCATAGAAGTCGCAGACATAGGAGGCATCAAGGATATAGGTTTCGCCATGGGCGTACCAGTTGATAATGAAGAAGGCGATACCCCCGTTTTTTTGGACGTTTCGGAGATGTCTCACTTGCTGAGGGGCGATGTTGCCTAGCGGAAAGGAGGTCTTGCTCCGGGTGGATTTGGCCTCGAAGTCAAGGTAATGGCCTTTATAGACGCCATTATAGTCGGTCGTGCTTTGGGCCTCGAAGTAAGCTTGGGTGATTTTGGCCCCGTGCGCGTAATCGACTTTTACGATATTAATCGGGGTGGGGCGCTTATAGATGAGCGCCAAACCTTTTTCCAGGTAATATCCGTTCGTGTCGTTAATGTCTTTTTCAAACCCCATCCCGCGGTTGGCCGCGCTTGGGATTTTCCTTTTGGCGCGTTTTTCCGCGGGCACGAATTTCCGCCCATCGGGATAGCAAGGGGTCATTGCAAGGAATCCTTGATGGCGTTTTCCCAGATTATGGGAGTCACGGCTTCGCCGTCGTTTAGTTTTCTTAAGACCGCCGCGATTGGCTTTGGCAAATGGCGAGTCAAACATAGGGTTTTCTCGTATTCCCGCTGAACGATGTCGGGATGATCGAGGAAAGCCTCATAGAGGTCCATCAGGTTAAGGGCGTCCACTTTGGCGTCATGGGCCTGCCCCTCGAAAGGAACGCCGAATACCTTCAGGTAGTTAGTCAGGGAATAGGGATTGTTGTTGTCGTCTCGGATGTAAGTGGCGAGGAAGGTCGAGAAATCGAGGTAGTTCTTATGGATGTGGCGGGCGAATTCCTTGCTCGCGTCGCCAGAGCAATAGACGCTGGCCTCGATGATTTTGAGATCGAAATTGCCGAAAGTGACGAAAATGCAATTCTTGCCGTTCTTTTTGAGGTATTTTTGAAAAAGCGTCATCGCCGCGGGGAAACTGATTCCTTTCGTTTTCAGGGTTTTCTCGGTGATGCCTGTCATTTTTTCGACGATGCGTCCGATTGGATGGGTGGCTTTTACGTAGGTGTAGAACCCTTTGTCGCGTTTCCTGATCCGGAGATTGTCGTCGAGGAAAGCCGTGTAGGCCCCGATTTCGATCATCTCATGGCTTAGTTGGGTGCCTTCGAGGTCCACGAAAACGAGAACACGTTTGTCTTTGATCGCTTTCCGCAAGGCTTTCATCGAGGCAATTCTACCACCTTCGTTCGTTTTGACGGAAATGAGTTCCTCTTCCATTGAAGAAAATCCTTATCTTCGATATAATCGAAGTCTACCGTCATATGAATGACAAAATCGAATTAAGCGTCAAAAAAATCCTCGATAAGAAATTCACGCCCGACGTGAAGGGTTATAACCCTGAGCAAGTCGACGCGTTCTTGGATCAGATTATCAAGGATTACGTCGCTTTCTCCGAAATCGAAAAGGAGATGACGGCCAATATCGAATCGCTTCAAGCTTCCATCGCCCCCCTCAAAGAGAGCGAGGGAAAAGCCATGGCCGACGCCAAAGGCTTATGGGAGAAGAACAAACAGCTGGAAATCGACAACGCCTCCATGAGGAGTCGCCTTCAGGGAATCAGGCCCGGAGACCGCCCCACCGCGGAGAACATGCAGTACATTCAGCGGATTCGCGTCCTTGAGGACTTCCTCAACAGCGAAGGTTACGATCCCAACAATCTGAAGCGAAAGATCAGGAATTGATTCCGGTCCAGGCGACCGCTGCCCGTAAGGGTAGAGGAAAGTCCATGCTCGCACGGTCTGTGATGACCGTAGTGATTGCGCCAAGCGAAAAAATAAGCTTGGGTACGCGGGAGCGCGTAACGGCGGATGAGGGTCCCTCGCGGATCGGAGTCCCTAAGGTGCCACAGAGACGAGCTTGCCAGCGATGGCAAGGTGAAACGCGGTAAACCCCACAAGCGAGAAACCCAAATTTGGTAGGGGAAGAGAGGAAGCCTAACCGAAGGCAACCTCTCCAGCGAAAGCTGAGATTAATCGTCGCCCTCGACAGAACATGGCTTATCGGACCGGAAACTCATTCAAAGCGTTATGAACATCCCAACCAAGATAACCGTTTCGCGAATCGTCCTAATCAGTCTCATGCTGATTGGGCTTTTCGTGGTTTCCTTCATACCGGATTTCCCGATCGCTTTCCTTCCCGGGACCCAAATAAGCCTCGTTTACTTCGTTTGCTTTTGGATTTTCGTCGCGGCCGCCGTGACCGACAAAATCGATGGGACGCTGGCCCGCAAATGGCATCAGGTTACCGATTTGGGGAAATTTCTTGACCCGGTCGCGGACAAGCTTCTCGTCGACTCATCTCTTATCGTCCTCACGGTTCCCGCCTTTTTCGCTCCCGACAACATTCTTGTCCCCGTTTATTGCACCGTCCTCATGATCGTCCGTGATTTGGTGGTCGACAGTCTCCGTTTCATCGCGGCGGGCAAAGGGAAGGTGCTATCCGCCAATGTCTTCGGCAAGATCAAGACCGTGTGTCAGATGGTCGCCATCCCGCTTTTCTTCCTCAACGATTGGCCTTTCTCCTATTTCGACGCTTCTTGGGGCCTCGGCCGCCTGTCGTATGTCTTCATATTCGTCGCTACGCTCGCTTCGCTCATCAGCGGCGTCGTTTACCTCGTTCAGAACCGCGATGTTTTCAAGGAGGCCGAATAATGGACAGTCCCGCTAAGCGCGTTATCAAGAAGATGGCAGGGAAAGGCTTGAGCCTAGGTTCCGTCGAGAGTCTGACCGGTGGTCTTTTCGCCTCGACGATTTGCGAAGTCCCGGGCGCCAGCAAAGTTTTTAAAGGCGCTCTCGTCACCTACGACAATAGCGAGAAAGTCCATTTGGCGGACGTCCTCGAGGAGAGCATAGAGAGTTATGGGGTCGTCTCGGAGCAAGTGGCTGAGGAAATGGCCCTTGGGGGCGTCCGCAATCTCTTCGTCGACGTGTGCGTGTCCTTCACCGGCAACGCCGGACCGACCGCCGAAGTTGGTTCGGCTAAAGTAGGGGACGTCTATATGGCCATCGCTTTTGGCGGCGACCGCGTTTATCGTTACGCCCTTCATTTCAAGGGTCCGCGCAACCTCATTCGCCAGCAATGCGTTGACAAAGCGCTTGAGGAACTTGACGCGCTTTTGTAATTTGTTTCGGTACGAATTGGCCAAACGCCACTAATTTATAGAGGAGGCACATTATGGCTGCTGATACAACAAAGAGAGACGAAGCATTGGAAGATGCCCTCAAAGCCATCGAGAAGACGTATGGCAAGGGCAGCGTGATGCGTTTGGGCGATCATGCCCGCGTCGACGTAGACGTCATTCCAAGCGGATCGCTTCTATTGGACCATGCCCTTGGGGTGGGAGGCTATCCGAAAGGCCGTATCGTGGAAATCTACGGACCTGAAAGCTCCGGCAAGACGACTTTGGCGCTTCATGCCGTCGCCGAATGCCAAAAAAAAGGCGGCCGCGCCGCCTATGTCGACGCCGAACATTCCATTGATCCGGATTACGCCGCCAATCTCGGCGTGAACATCGATGAGCTTATCCTTTCGCAACCCGACAGCGGCGAACAGGCTCTCGAAATCGTCGAGATGCTCGCTCAGAGCGGGGCCATTGATATTATCGTCGTCGACTCGGTGGCGGCCCTTGTCCCCCAAGCCGAACTCGATGGCGTCATGGGCGACAACCAAGTCGGCTTGCAGGCTCGCCTGATGTCGAAGGCCATGCGCAAACTCGCGGCCATCCTCGACAAAACCGGATGTTTGATCGTCTTCATCAACCAGCTTCGCGAGAAAGTCGGCATCGTTTATGGGAACCCCGAGGTCACTACGGGCGGACGGGCTTTGAAGTTCTATGCCACGATTCGTTTGGATCTGCGCCGCGCCGAGGCGATCAAAAACGGCAGCGACATAATCGGCAATAGCGTCAAGATCAAGGTCGTGAAGAATAAGGTCGCGCCCCCCTTCAAGACCGCTATCGTGGACGTCATATATGGCAAAGGCATCTCCAAGGAGGGGGAAATCCTCGATCTCGGCGTGGAATATGGCTTCATTCAGAAAACCGGGAACTGGTATGAGATCAGCGGCGAAAAGATCGGCAATGGTCGCGAGGCCACGAAGGAATACTTGCGGAATCATTCCGATGTCGAAAACGATATCGAAGGGAAAGTTCGCAAAAAGCTCAAAGGCGATCCAGAAGAAGCCAAAAAGAGCGACGGGAAGAAGGTCGAGCAGACCAAGAAATAGCTTGGCGAAAACCGTTTTGACGAACGCAAACCACGGTTGGGCGACCGTGGTTTGTTTTCTTTGCCCTTGGCCGTTTGACCCCAAAAAATCAGCTATGAAGCCCTTATCGCTCCACGTTCGCTTTTATTCGTAGCGCTTTTTCTTCGACCTTGCTAGAATTAAACCGTACCTTCAGGTACTTACCACCCATAGATTTGCATTGGGTCCTCGTAATTGGCCGTAAGGCTTGCTATAGAAAATACGAAGTCAATAATTTTCAGTCTATTGGGCGTAATGTACTTTTTTGGTTCTTTAAAAAGGAGTGCATCCAAAATGCCTATCACCAATGTCGTGGCTCTCTCCACTGAGGGCTGGGTCGGGATCGTCGTGGGAGCTTTGGCTCTTGGCGTTATCGCCACGATCGTCGTTTTCAAACTGATTCCTTCTTTCAAGAGGAGCAGCGCGAACAAGCAGGCCAAACAGATCCTGCGCGATGCCGAAATCAAAGCCGAGCGCATCGCCAAGAACGCGGAGATCGACGCCAAGCAGGCGGCCTTCGAATCCAAGCAGAATGCCCAGAACGAAATCCGTCAGATGAAATCCGAAATCCAGGGCGAGCAAGCTAAACTTGACCTGCGGGAACAAACCATCGACGCCCGCGACAACGCCCTTCTTCAAAAGGAAAACGCGCTTGACGCGAAAAACGACGATTTGAAGAACCAAATGGCTTCTTGCGACAAAAAGCAGGCCGAACTCGATTCCAAGATCGATGGCATCATCGTCGAACTCGAGAAGGTGAGCGGCATGTCCGTGAAGGAAGCCCACGCCGAAATCATGGCTCGCATCGAAAGCAAGATGTCCGCCGAAATCGCCGCTTACATCAAAAACCAAGAGGACGAAGCCGAGGAGACCGCCCAGGCCAAGGCCACCGATCTGTTAGGTTTGGCCTGCGATCGTTACGCCCAAGAAGTCACGACTGAGCGTAACGTCGCCGTCATCGCCCTTCCGACCGACGAACTCAAGGGTCGCATCATCGGGCGCGAAGGCCGCAACATCCGCGTTCTCGAACAGACTCTCGGCGTCGATCTCGTCATCGACGACACCCCGGAAGTCATCACTATTAGCTGCTTCGATCCGATTCGGCGCGAAATCGCCCGCCGCACCATGGAGTATTTGGTCAAAGACGGCCGCATTCAGCCGGGTCGCATCGAGGAAATCGCCGCCAAATTCAAGCGCGACGTGCAAACCGAGACCCAAAAAGTCGGCGAAGACGCCGCCTTCAAACTCGGCCTGCCGAAAATCAGCAAGGAGCTTTGCGGTTGTCTTGGACGCCTGAAGTACCGTACCTCCTATGGGCAGAACGCCCTTCAGCATTCGATGGAAGTCGCCAGCCTTACCGGCATGATGGCGGCCGAGCTTGGCCTTGACCAGAATTTGGCCAAGCGCGCCGGCCTTCTTCACGACATCGGAAAAGCCGTGGACTTCGAGCAGGAAGGCTCCCATGTTCAGCTTGGCGCCGATCTCGCCCGGAAATACGGCGAGCCCGACGTCGTCATCAACTCGATCGAATCGCATCATGGCGACGTGCCGGCGAAATACGTCATCGCCCATCTCGTCGCGGCGGCCGACACCCTCAGCGCCGCCCGTCCGGGCGCCCGCAGCGAGACGATGGAAAATTACGTCAAGCGCATCACCCAGCTCGAAGACATCGCGAAGACGTTCGACGGGGTCCAGCAGGCTTACGCCATGCAGGCCGGCCGCGAGATCCGCGTTATGGTGATCCCCGAGCGCATCAGCGACGACCAGGCCGTTCAGATGGCCGTCAAGATGCGCGAAAAAATCGAAAGCGAAATGACTTATCCGGGCCAAATCAAGGTTTCGGTCATCCGTGAATACCGCGCGGTCGAAACGGCGAAATAGCGTCTTTGCCTATGCGGATTCTCTTCTATGGGGATATCGTCGGCAAGATCGGCAGGGAGGCCATCAAGGCCTCTTTGCCGTCTTTGGTCCGGTCGAAGGGGGTCGATTTCGTGATAGCCAACGGCGAGAACGCGACGCATGGGAAAGGGCTCAACGAAGGCCACTACCACCAACTCGTTTCCTATGGGGTCGATTGCCTGACGCTGGGCAACCATTGGCATTCCAAACCGGTTATCGATGAATACATCGACGAGGCCGAGCATCTCGTCAGGCCGCTTAACCTGATTGATTGCCACCATGGCCTTGGAAGCGTCTCCTATGACGTGGATGGGGTCGAAATCAGGGTCACGAACGTGATGGGCCAGGCTTTCATGAAAGAAACCGTGAGCTCGCCCAACGAAGCGATGGAGAAACTGCTATCCGAAATCGACCCATGCATCCATATCGTCGACTTCCATGCCGACAGCACGAGCGAGAAGGAAGTGTTCGCCTACCTTATCGATGGTCGCGTCAGCGCGGTCGTCGGAACCCACACCCACGTTCAGACCAACGATGCTCGCATCCTCGAAGGCGGGACGGCCTACATCAGCGACGTCGGCATGTGCGGGGCCGCCGACGGGGTCATCGGCTTCGAGAAGCATTCCGTCATCAATAAAGTCGTCTATGGCCAAAAAGGTATTTTCGAAATCGACGATGACGCGCAGCCCATGGTGAACGCCGTCATCATCGACATCGATGATTCGACCTATCGGGCCACTTCGATCCGAACCGTCAATTTACTGGAGAATAAGCGATGATAAAATGCGTGTACC
The DNA here is from genome assembly GCA_022641095.1 of Bacilli bacterium. Lineage (GTDB taxonomy): Bacteria > Bacillota_I > Bacilli_A > RFN20 > CAG-826 > UBA4951. The sequence continues at coordinate 55,294 of JALCDB010000009.1, read as the reverse complement.
GTTCCTTGCCCGATATGAGCAAAGCCCGCAATCGGGTTGATGGGCCTTTGCTTTTCGAGGGCGGAAAAAAAGTCCCCGCCGAAATCAGCTCATATGCGAAAGGCCGTCGCTTCTTCATTCGCACTTATGGTTGCCAAGCCAACATCCGCGACGAAGAGATCATGGCGGGATACCTTGAGTCGGCCGGTTTTTCGAGAACCGAAAACGAATCCGAGGCCGATTTGGCGATCATCAACACCTGCGCCGTCAGGGAAAACGCGGAAGACAAGGTTTATGGCCAAATCGGGGTTTTCAAAGCCAACGCCGACAGGAACCCCTCCTTCATCCTCGCCGTTTGCGGCTGCATGATGCAAGAGGAAGGCGTGGCGGAGAAGCTCACGAAAACGTACCCTTATCTTTCCCTCGTTTTCGGAACCCACAACGTGAGCGATATCCTTTCGCTTCTAAATGAGGTCATCGTTTCGCGGAAACGGCTCGTCGACGTGAAAAGCTTCCCCGGGGAAATAGTCGAGGGGATGCCTTCCGTCCGCCTCGATGGCTACAAGGCGTTCGTGAACATTTCTTACGGGTGCGACAAATTCTGCACATATTGCATCGTTCCTTATACGCGAGGTCGGGAACGGAGCCGCCGTCCCGAGGCCATTCTTAAGGAATGCGAGGATTTGGCCGAACGCGGTTTCAAACAAGTCACCCTTTTGGGCCAAAACGTCAATTCGTACGGCCTTGACCTTAAGGACGGGACCACTTTCGCCTCTTTGCTCGAGCAAGTGGCTGGCCTTGACATTCCGCACATCCGTTTCCTAACCTCTTACCCGAGCCAGTTCACCGATGCGATGATCGACGTCATGGCCCGTCACCCCAATATCGACAAATGGCTTCACCTTCCGGTTCAGTCCGGCAGCGACAGCTGTCTGAAGCGCATGGGCCGCCGCTACACGAGGGAAGGATATCTTGACCTGGTGAGGCGCATCAGGGCGAAAATCCCCTCCATTGCCCTCACGACCGATCTCATCGTTGGTTTCCCTAACGAAACCGCCGACGAATTCGAGGATACGCTGAGTTTATGCCATGAGGTTTCCTATTCCTCCGCTTTCATGTTCATCTATTCGCCGCGCCGAGGAACCCCGGCCGCCGCCATCAAAGACGGAGTGAGCGCCGAGGAGAAGCATGCAAGGTTCCTCCGCCTTTCCCAAGTCGTCGAGGAAACCACGTCGAAGCACTCCCTTTCCATGGTCGGAGAAACCTATTCCGTCTTGGTCGACGGCCCCAGCAAAAAAGACCCTTCGGTCCTTTCGGGTTACGCCCCCAATGGCAAATTGGTCAACTTCAAAGGTCCGCTTTACCTTAAAGGCGCGGAGGTTCCGGTCAAAATCAAGGAATCCCACACCTATAGCCTCATTGGGGAAATGATCGGCGATCCGATCGTCCACAAAGCCGAGGATGTCGCTTATTTGCTGAGGCGCGATCCACTGGCGAAGGAATATCTTCGTCTTGACGAAGCGGTTCGCCGCGATCCGGAAATCAAAAAACTCGGCGAGGATTTCGTCTCCGCCAAAAAGGCCATGGCCTTATCGATGGGGCGGCGCGAGGAATACGAAGCCGCGAAAAAGACGTATGAAGGGTTGCTTAGGAAAATCAAGAACCATCCGCTTTTGGCCAATCGCGCCGCTTTGCAAGGAGCGGTGGGGGATATCCTTCTGCAGGTGAGGGACAGCCTAAAATGACGATCGTTTTGACGGGGCCGACGGGCAGCGGCAAAAGCGAATTGGCCGTTCGTCTCGCCAAGTCCATCGACGGGGAAATCGTCAACGCCGACGCCTTTCAGGTTTACGAAGGGATTCATATAGCGACCGCCGCCCCCTCGGAAGAGCTCAAGGCCCAAGTTCCGCACCATCTCTACGATTTCGTGCCGCTTGAGGAGAACTACGACATCGCCCGTTATCAAAAGGACTGCCGCAAAGCGATAAAAGGGATCTTATCCCGCGGGAAGACGCCGATTCTCGTCGGCGGGAGCGGTCTCTATATCCGCTCCGCTCTCTTCGACTATGATTTCTCGGTGGATGCCTCAAAGGCGGATATGACCCCTTTCGAATCGCTTTCCGCCGAGGATTTGCACGCCAAATTGGCTGAACTTGACCCCGCTGAGGCTTCGAAAATACCTTACCAAAACACCCGGCGGACCCTTCGGGCGATCGCCATTTGCCTTGCCGCCGGGGAGAGCAAAACCGCCCTCATCGCCCGGCAAAGCCATGCCCCGGTTTTCGAGGCGATGTTCTTCGCTCTATTCAAGGACCGCGACGAATTGTATCCTCTCGTGGAGAAAAGGGTCGAGGCGATGTTCGCCGCCGGCCTCGCGGAGGAAACGATCCCGCTTGTGAGGAAGTACGGTCGCGCCGTCCATGCGTTCAAAGCGATTGGGGTCAAGGAATTTTTCCCTTACATCGACGGCAGAGCCACTTTGGAAGAGGTCAAGGCCTCCATCAAACGGAATACCCGCCACTACGTCAAAGAGCAGGAAACTTGGTTTCGTCATCAATTCGATCTGACCTACGTCTCCTCGCTAGGGGAGATAACGGATAAGTATGGGCATCGATGAGCGAACCGCTTTGCTTTTGGGTTCCGATGGGGTTAGGAAACTTCACCAAGCCACGGTTGCCGTTTTTGGGTTGGGCGGGGTCGGGGGGACCGCGTTCGAAGCCCTTTCCCGCGCCGGGATTGGGACGCTTTACGCAATCGATTGCGACGTCGTCGACGAAACTAACCTCAATCGGCAGATCCTTTTTTCGAGGCGAGACGTCGGATGCAACAAAGCCGAAGTCGCCCAAAAGCGCGTCCTCTCGATTCGCGAAGACGTCAAAGTCATTCCCGAATCCTATACCGTGTCCGCCGATTCCTTGCTCAGCCACGATTACTCCTCGTGCGATTATCTGCTTGACTGTTTGGACGATATCGGCGCGAAAGCGGCCCTGATCGAATACGCGAAATCTCGCGCCATTCCCCTGATCGTTTCCTTGGGGATGGGAAACCGCATCGACGCCACGAAAGTCATCGTTACCAGCCTTGAGAAAACCCAAGGCGATCCTTTGGCCAAAAAGCTTCGGAAAGTCCTGAGGGACGAAAAAATCGATTTGTCGGCCGTCCTCGTCGTTTTTTCGACGGAAGCGCCCATTAATAAAGGCGCCAAGCCGTCTTCGCTCATGATGGTCCCTTCAAGCGCCGGCCTCGCCATGGCGAGCCGGGTCATAGATTTCCTAGAAAAGCGTTGATGCGCGTAATATCCTATCTAGTATATTTTAGGAACGAGAAATCAGGAGGAGTCATTTAATGTCACTTTTAAAAATCGGCGAGATCGCCCGCGAGGCGGGAATTCCTGGCGAATATGTGGAACCATACGGCTTCTACAAGGCCAAGATCGACACGAAAATCAACGAAAAGCTCAAAAACAGAAACGATGGGAAGCTCGTTTTGGTGACCGCCATCACGCCGACGAAGGCGGGCGAAGGGAAAACCACGACATCCATCGCTTTGGCCGAAGGCTTTGGGAAAATCGGCCAAAAAGCGCTCTTATGCCTTCGCGAGCCGGCCCTAGGCCCGGTCTTTGGCATCAAAGGCGGCGCTACAGGAGGCGGGTTGGCCTCCGTGGCTCCATCCGAGGACATAAATCTGCATTTCACGGGCGACATGCATGCGCTCACGAGCAGCATCAACCTCGTTTCCGCCGTCATCGACAACTCGATCTATCAAGGGAACCCTCTTCGCATCGATCCCGATCGCATCGTTTGGAAACGGGCGATGGACATGAATGACCGAGCCCTTCGCGAGATCACGGTCGCCCAAGGCGCCAAGAACGGACTCGCGCGCCAAGACGGCTTCATCATCACCGTCGCGAGCGAGATGATGGCCATCATGTGCCTAGCTAGAGACGATGAGGATTTCCTCGCGCGCCTTGAGAAAATCATCGTGGCTTATGACCTCGATGGGAAGCCGCTTACCATCAAGGATCTCCGTCTTACTCACGCGATCATGAAACTCATGAAGGAGGCCCTTAAGCCGAACCTCGTTCAGACGTTGGAAAACAACCCCGTTTTTATCCATGGGGGTCCCTTCGCCAACATCGCCCATGGGTGCAATAGCCTGATCGCGACCAAGATGGCTCTTAAACTCGCCCCGATCGTCGTCACGGAAGCGGGTTTCGCCGCCGATCTCGGCGCCGAGAAGTTCCTTGACATCGCTTGCCGCGAAGGGGCAATGCACTGCGATTTGGCCGTTATGGTCGCCACTATCCGCGCCCTTAAGATGCATGGGGGGTTACCGTTCGAAGACCTTGCGAGCGAGAACCTCGACGCCCTTGCCAAAGGCATGCCGAATCTTGAAACGCACCTTGAGAACGTCAAGAAATACGGCGTTCCGGTCATCGTCGCCATCAACCATTTCGCGAGCGACAGCGAAAAGGAAATCGCCTACATTGAGAAGTGGTGCGACGAGCATCATTACGAATACTCGTTCCTCGACGGTTTCGCCAAAGGCGGGGAAGGGGCGGAGGATCTGGCCAGAAAAGTTCAGTTCATGCTGGCTAACGTTCAAAGCGATTATCACCCGATTTACGACCTTAAATCGCCCCTTAAACGGAAAATCGAGACCATTTGCAAAGAGATTTATCGCGCGGGCGACGTCGTTTATGAGCCCAAAGCGGATGAGCAGTTGGCCCTTTACGAGAAGATGGGGTTCGGCGATGCCTACATTTGCATGGCCAAGACCCCGCAATCGCTGACCGACAACCCGAAGGTTTTGGGTGCCCCGCGCGGATTCACCGTCACCATTCGTGAGGCTAATCTCTCGGCTGGGGCGAATTTCGTGGTTCCTCTTACCGGCGCCATCATGACCATGCCCGGCCTTCCGAAACTCCCTTCAGCCGTGAAAATGGAGGATAAGCCATGGTAGGGGCCGTCCCCGTTTACGCGCTCTTCGATGAGGTGGAGATGAAGCGGCCCCATCCATGCTCGAGCCGTTCCAAGCGATTTCAGATCGTGCGGCTTGGGGCGGATATCAAGATTCGTTGCCTTGGCTGCGGGAATGTCTTGATGATCGATCGTGACGCCTTCAACCACAAACTGAAGCGAGTCGTGGCCCATCACGAAGGACCCTTGCGGGTTTTGGGTCCGAAATGAAACGAAGGCCCTATCCATTAGTGGAAGGGCCTTTTCTTGTTCATCGCTAAAGACATTGGGAAGAAATACGTTTCGGCGGCCGGAGAGAAGTGGGCTTTGCGGCATGTCGGTTTCGTTTTGCCCGATCGCGGGCTCGTCGCCATCCGCGGCGAAAGCGGATCCGGCAAAAGCACCCTCCTCAACATCTTGGCTTCTTTGGAACGACCGAGCGAAGGGTCCGTTTTCTTCAACGGGATCGACCTTGGGCGAATGGGCGAAAGGAATTCGGCGGATCTGCGCAACGAAAGGTTCGGCTTCCTTTTCCAGCATTTCAACCTTTTGGAAGGGCAAACCGCTCTCTATAACGTGATGCTGCCCCTTCTTATCCGGGGGGCGAAGAGCGGTGAGGCGAAAAAGAAGGCCAATGCCCTTTTCTCCCGCTTCAAGATGGAGGCTTTGGCATCGAAAAAAGCGGGGGTCCTTTCTGGGGGCGAGAAGCAAAGGGTGGCTCTCATGCGTTCCCTCATCGGCGAGCCGCTCGCGCTCTTCGCCGACGAGCCGACCGGGGCCTTGGACAAAAAGAACGAATCGCTGGTCATGGAGGCTTTATCGAAAATCGGAGGGTCCCGCTTAGTTGTCCTCGTGAGTCATAACGAGCGTTTGATCGCTCGTTACGGGGATCGCGTTTTGACTTTGGCCGACGGATGCCTCAAGGCGGATACGGGATCGGCCTTCCTCGCCAAGACCCCTCAGGCGTCCCCAAAGGCGAAACGAAGCCATTCGGGACGATGGAAGAAGGCGCTTTTAAAGGCCGATTTTGGGAAAAACGCCGGCAAGAACCTTTTGTCTTTCGTCTCCGAAACCATTGGTTTCACCTCCGTTCTCCTGTCCCTTTCCTTCGTCTACGGCAGCCAAAACTCGCTAAAAAAAGAAAAGCGGAAGAGCCTTCTTTATTACCAATGCTCCCTTAGCGAAAAATACGCTTATGCCATACCGGGCTCCCCCCTTAAGCTTACCAAGAGCGAACGTCCTGACCGCGAAAAGGCAAACGATATCTTCGCGGAGATGCCCTCCGTCTCCATCGAGAACGACTATTCGTTTTTCCTTCCCTCGTATTCTTCCTTTTGCGTTGATGGGGAGACTCATGATCCCGTGTCGATAAATCCCGTTTTCGACATCACCCTCGACGAACTGGGGCGGGAAATGGTCGTCGCCGGCCGCCCTTCCCCAAGCAACGATTTCTCGACTTGCGTGGTCAATGAGGAGTTGGCCAATCTGTTTTCCTTTTCCATCGTTGGGAGGACGATCACCCTCGCCCATGAGGTTTCCTTGGCGGCTTATGGGGCCAATGAGGATCTCACGTTCGCCTATTCGTTTCGAGTGGCGGGGGTGGTCAAGGAATTCTCGTTTCTAAACGCCCCTCGGATTTATTATTCGTATCCGGCGGCCCGTTCTTTTTTCCGCCGTTTCCCTCTTCCGGAAATCAGCGAGGCCTCGGGGCGGGAACTCAGCGTTGACGATCTCGTCGACGAGGCTCTCGGCGACGAGGCTTACGCCCGCTATTCGTTTCTGTGCTTTGCCCATAGCGACGCGGACGCCGACGGCCTTCGCCGCGTTCAGGATCGACTTGAGGCGGACGGGTCCTCCTGCCAGATCGCGAACGCGGTCTATGAAGTCGAGAAAGGATTTTCCTCCTTAAGATCCGCCATCGACGATTCGATGATTCCGTTTTTGGTCATCGAAGGGCTGGCCGTGATCTTTATCATTGGGGCGATCGCCTATTCGACCGTCATTATGAGCCGGAAAGAATCGGCGATCCTCCGTTCGCTAGGGGCCCATTCGAGCGAAGTGGCCTCGATTTACGATTCCGAATGTTTGTTCGTGAGTTTAAGCGCCTCTGTCTTCGCTTTGGCCTTTTTCCCCGTTTTGGAGCGGATCATCAATCCGTTTTTAGAGGCCAAAACGGGCATGGAAAACCTCCTGTCACTATCTTGCGGTGTCGTTTTTGGGATTCCGTTTCTCGTTGTCTTTGCGCTGGTTTTCCTGGCCGTGGCGTTGACGTTTTTGGGGGTTTGGTTTCCCCTTTTGGCGGCTAAACGGCTGCCGATCGCGGAAAGCCTGAGAGACGAATGATCGCGGTTTCGCTGAGGAACCTCTCCAAGCGGTACGGGGAGCGAAGCCTGTATGAAAAGGTGAATTGCGCCTTCCCTTCGAAAGGCCTTGTCGCCATCGTCGGCGATTCCGGAAGCGGCAAGAGCACGCTTCTTGACATCATCGCCGGAATCGATGTCGATTATGAAGGAAGCGTCATGGTCCTTGGCCATTCGCTGAAGGAAATGAGCGAGGAAGATCGGCGCGCCTTTCGGCTGAGGCGCATCGGCTACATAAGGCAGAACTATGATTTGCTCGAGCTTGAGAATGGCCTTGAAAACGTCTTGCTGCCTTTGGAAGCCATCAGTGAGGACCGACCGGATTTCTTGAAGCGGAAGGCCCAGTGTCTTCTCGATTCGCTTGATATCGGCGGGAAGGCCCTTCAAAAAGCCAACACTCTCTCCGGGGGAGAGAAGCAACGCGTGGCCATCGCCAGATCCTTGATCAACGAGGCGGAGATTCTTTTGTGCGACGAACCGACGGGGGCTCTCGACGGGGCCAATGCCGAAAAGATTTTCGCTTTGCTCTCTTCCCTCGCCCAAAAGCGGCTCGTCATTTTGGTGAGCCATGAGGAAAAGAGAATCGCCCGCCACGCGGACCGGATCCTGCGTCTAGATTCCGGACGGCTCTTCGAGGAAGGCAAGAGGAAGGCGCCGGATAAAAAAGAGGGCTTCGCCATTCCCCGAAACGCGAATCTGAGAGAAGCGGCCTCAGTTCCCATTTGGACATGGATTAGGCACGGGTTTCGTCTCAACAAGGCGAAGAAGCGGCGGACGGCGATAAGCCGCTTCGTCATTTCCTTTTCCCTTTTGTCGTTGGGCTTGTCGCTTTTCGTTTCCCGTGATTTGGGTGCGGAGATTTCGCGAGTCTTTTCGTCTTTGGTCGGCAGCGGATCGATGGTGATGGAATCGTCCAAAGGGTCATCTGGCCCCTTTTCGGCGACTCCCGCCGACGAAACGCAAGTTCAGGCGATTGCGAGAAGGCACCCAACGCATGCGGATGGATACGGGGTGGCCTATCTGGCGGATTTCGAGGGCTTCTTCCCTGACCTCCATGAGGCCTTCATTCCCATCCAAGGGCACAAATTCGTCATCCAGGATATGGGGATTCGCACCGCGGTCGATTATTTGTGGCTGGAGGATTCGGATAACGCCTTCTTTCCGGAGCGGCCCGCTTTCATGGAGGAAGACGAAATAGCGTTAGGGTTGCCCTATGACACGATGGTGGCCCTTTGCCTCAGGTTCAGCATTCTTCGTAACTACGAATCGTTAGGGGAATACGTCGCGAATCACGACGTTCCGCTTGTCTATGCGTTGGAAAACGATTCATGGGGCTATCGCGATGAGCAGATTCTTCTCGTGCGGGCGGTAACGTCATCGCCTCGCCCGCGCATTTATCAGACGGGGCACCTTTGGAACGCTTATCTTTTGGAGACGAAGATGAGGTTTCCCTCTTCTTTGGTCATAGACGATTCGGCGCCTTGGATTTTGCGAAAGATCTTTTACGTTCACCGGAAAGGGTCCCCATTGGCCTTCCGCGATTTCGTTCGTTCGCGCGAAGATCTTTCCGGCTACGTTTTCGACGTTGCCCGGCGAGAGTATGCGCCGAGTTTGTTTCTCGGCGCGACCACGACGGACTTGAAACGCTATTACGTTTTTCTGACCGACAGGGATCCCTTGGCCGATTCGACGGTGAAGGCAGTGGTCGCCTCCGGTTATTTTCGTGGTTTCGTCTATGGGGCCTCCGGCTCTTATTTGGCGTTCCCGGAATCCCTCATGATGGGGTTTGCGCATCCGTTTTACGTTTCCTCCTCGAAAGAGGCTATCGATCAAGTGGTTGATTCGCGAAGCGAGCAAAGCGTCGAAGAAAGCGCGTTGGACGTCGAGATGCCCGCCGAAACGGTTATGGGCTCATATCTTAAGCCGGCCGCGACACGCCTGACGATCGCCTCTGGATCGCCCCTTTTGTCGGGGCGGAGACCCACATCCCTATTGGAAGTCACGCTCAGCGAAAAGCTGGACGATCGTCTTGGCCACCCCGATTCCGTTTTCGCGGCTGGGGAAATCGCCTCGTCGATCACCTCGACGAGAGTGAGTCGGACTTATGGCACCGCGGAGTTGAAGGTGGTGGGGATTTCCGATGAGGGGGGAGAGCGGCTCGGCGTGGTCGATTCGTGGGCTTTGGATTTCTTTTCGGATGTTCTTGGAATGTCTTCGTTTTCCTTGCTCCCGAGGCAAGCCATTCTCTTCGAAAAAAGCGGCGTCGATGCTTCCAGAGCCATTGGAAAACTTGGGGAAAAATACCCCGATTGCCTTTTCTGCGACCCTTCCTCTCGAGTGAGTCGATCCGTTTCGGCGACCGTTTCCTATGTTGACTTGGCTCTTTATGGGGGAATGGGGGTTTGCCTAGCCCTTTCGTTCCTTCTTCTTTTGGTCGTGGTCGTTCTCACGGTCGCCGAGAACCGGAGGGAAGGGCGCATCTTTTTTCAAATGGGGCTTTCGAAAAAGGATATCGCGAACGCTTTCGGGGCTACCGTTTTGCTGCATCTAGCCTCCTCTTGCTTGATTGCGACGGGGCTTCTGGTTCTCTTGGAATTCGGCGTGGACCGACTCATTAAGAACAGTTTTTCGGTCGCCGATCCCTTCGTTTTCGACTTTTGGCCTCTTGGGGCGGTTTTTCTCTCGGCCACCCTCTCCCTCACGCTTCTGCAAACGGCCACTAGCCTCTTCGTTTTCCGTCACGATTTCCGTCGCGACGGCCGCTAGATTTCTTTTTATTTCTTTTCCTAATGGTTCTCCTTCTCTTTTTTCGCATTTTTTGTTAACGCATTTCGTCTATAGGTGCTATCATATCGCTCAGTTGGTTAAACAATATTAACGAACTAGGAAGGTTAGGAGTCTCATGAAGGGAACAATTAAAATGTTCAACAAGGAGAAGGGTTACGGCTTCATTCACGGTGAAGATAACGTTGACTACTTCTTCCATTACAGTGCCTTGATCATGGATAGCTACAAGACCGCCGAACCAGGCGAGCATGTAGAATTTGACGTTCAGCAATCTGAACGTGGTCCGCGCGCTTCGAACATCAAGAAAATCGACTAACTTAACTAGTTAAGAAGTCGCTTCAAGCCTCATCGTTGCGGTGGGGCTTTTCTTGTCTTTCATTGATAAAGGCGTAGAGATATAATCTCTAAGCGAGAAGGAAGCGGAATGTCATTAAAAGCCGGTATCGTCGGATTGCCTAATGTTGGGAAGAGCACCCTTTTCAACGCGATTACGAATTCCCACGCGTTGGCGGAGAATTACCCTTTCGCCACCATCAACCCCAACACCGGCGTCGTCATGGTGCCCGATGAGAGGCTCGATTATCTGGCCGATATGTTCCATCCGCTTCGCAAAATCAACGCGACCTTCGATTTCTACGATATCGCCGGCCTCGTCAAAGGCGCGAGCAAAGGCGAGGGGCTGGGCAATCAGTTCTTGGCCGCCATTCGCGAATGCGACGCGATCGTTGAGGTCGTCCGCTGTTTCGACAACTCCCAGGTTCTTCGCTACAACGAAGAGCCCGTCGATCCGAAAGCCGACATCGACGTCATCAATCTTGAGCTTTCGATGTCCGACCTCGATTCCGTCAATAACCGCATCGGAAAGCAGGACATCCGCTCCCGCGTGGCCCATGACAAAACCGCTCAGTACGAAATGCCGATTCTTTCCGCCCTCAAGGGCGTTCTTGAGCAGGGGATTCCGGCGCGTCTTGTCAAAGGGCTCACTCAGGAGCAAATGGATTACGCCAAGAAGAACTTCTTTTTGCTTACCACGAAACCCATTCTCTATGTCGCCAACGTGGCCGACAGCGACTATGTCAATCTTGCCGACTGCGCGTATTACCAGTCCGTGAAGTCCATCGCCGAAAGCGAGCGCGCCCAGTGCATCCCGCTTAGCTGCGAGATCGAATATGAGATTTCCCAGATGCCTTCCCAAAGTGACCGCAAGGAGTTTCTCGAGAGCATCGGCTGCAAGGAAAGCGGCCTTGACAAACTGGTCAAGGCTTCTTACAAATTGCTCAATCTCTCGACTTTCCTCACTTGCGGGAAAGACGAATGCCGGGCTTGGACGTTCCGCAACGGCATGACCGCCCCGGAGTGCGCCGGCATCATCCATAGCGATTTCCAGCGCGGCTTCATCAAAGCCGAAGTCTACGATTTCAAGGATTTGGAGGCCCTCGGAAGCGAGGCCGCCGTCAAAGAAGCGGGCAAACTCCGCAGCGAAGGAAAGGACTATTTGATGAGGGACGGCGACGTCGTCTTCTTCAAATTCAACGTATGAGCGATTACCGGATAGGATACGGCGAGGATATCCATCGCCTCATCGAAGGCGATCATCTTCTCTTGGCTGGCGTCCGGATCCCCTTTGGGAAAACCGCTTTGGCCCATAGCGACGGCGACGTGGTTTACCATGCCGTGGCCGATGCCTTGCTTGGCTCTTTGGCTCTTGGCGACATTGGCGAGCTTTTTCCTCCCTCCGATAAGAAAACAGTTGGTCTCGACAGCGCCCTTATCGTCAAAAAGGCGGTGAATCTCGTTGGCGAAAACGGTTACCGGGTCACGAACATCGACGTCGTGATTCAACTTGAGAGGCCGAACGTGGCCTCTTATAAGGCCGCGATGAGAAGTAATCTCGCAAATCTCCTTGGCGTTTCGCTCGGCGCGGTTTCGGTCAAAGCCGGAACCAACGAGGGACTTGATGCGATTGGAAAAGGCGAGGCCGTGAAAGCCGTGGCCGTCGTTTTGGTGGAGAAAGCGCAATGACAAACGAGGAACGATTGAGAGAAGCCATTCTCGAGGCTGGCGATAAGGTCGGCTTGGCTTTGGATGAGAGAGACGTCGTCATCGAGAGCACCAAGGACCCATCGCATGGGGACTATGCGACGAACGTCGCGCTCCGAAGCGCGCGCAAACTTGGCTTGAAGCCCCTTGATTTGGCGAAGGCCATCAAAGATGCCATCGTTTCCCCCATCATCGAGAAAAGCGAAGTGGCCGGTCCGGGCTTCATCAACTTTTTCCTTAAGAGCGTTTCTTTGGGCAGCGTCGTTTCGACGATCATCAAAGAAGGTAGGGATTTTGGCCGCGGAGACGCCAAAAACAAAAAAATCGACGTCGAATTCGTTTCCGCCAACCCAACGGGGGACCTTCATTTGGGCCACACCAGAGGCGCGGCCCTCGGCGATGCCATCTGCAACTTGTACGCTTTCGCCGGATATGAGGTGACCCGCGAGTATTACGTCAACGACTGCGGCAATCAAGTTCGGCATCTGGGCAAATCCATCCGGGCCCGTTACCACGAGCTCTTTGGCGAGCCCTTATCGCTAGGGGACGACGATTATCACGGCCTCGACCTCGTCGGCATCGCGAAGTCCATCAAAGGGAAATACGGTGACAAATACCTTGTCGACAATGATGAATCAAAAGGTTTTTTCGTTCGTTTCGGCATCGATAGCGAACTCGCCAAAATCAAGAAGGACATGGCGGATTTCAACGTCCGCTTCGACAGATTCTCCTATGAATCGGATATCCGCAAAGGCACCACGATCGAGGACACGATCGCCGAGCTCGACAAGAAAGGTTACGTTTATAAAAAGGACGGGGCGACCTATCTGCGGACGACCTCTTTCCTTGACGACAAGGACCGACCGATCATCAAAGCCGATGGCAGTTACACGTATTTCATGCCGGACATCTGCTATCACTACGACAAGATGAAGCGCGGTTTCGATTTGGCCGTCGACCTTTTGGGGGCCGATCATCATGGTTATATCAACCGCATGAAAAGCGCCCTCATGATGGAAGGTTACAAAAAGGATGCCCTCGAGATTGAGATTTACCAAATCGTTCGCGTCTATAAGGGCGGCGAAGAGGTCAAAATGTCGAAGCGGACCGGCAAAGCCATCACCCATCGCGAGCTTGTCGAGGAAGTGGGGGCCGATGCCGTCCGCTACTTCTTCGTCGAACGAAGCGGCAACACGCACCTTGACTTTAACCTTGACTTGGCTCTCTCGAAGTCAAAAGAGAATCCGGTCTATTACGCCCAATATGCCCATGCCCGATGCCATTCCCTTCTCCAAATGGGGAAGAATTTCCCTATCGACGAAAGCGGCCTTTTCCTCAAGGGCGAAGGCGAGGCCCAAATTCTCAAACACTTGAGCGATTTTCCTAGTATGATAGAGGCTGCGGCTCTTGCCCGGGCCCCCTATAAGGTGGCTGGTTACATCCACGAGTTAGCCCAATCCGTGCACGAGTACTACGCTTCTACCAAAATCATCGACGTCGCCGATCCGAAAGCGACCAGCGCCCGCCTCGGCCTCGTGAAGGCCACAATGATCGTTCTTGAGAACGCTCTCGCCATCATCGGCGTCAGCGCTCCGGACAAAATGTGAAAAGGAGAAAAACCATGTTGAACACCAAAAGTCTGCTTGAGGTCGCCTACGAGGAAATCAGCAAAGCGAAAGGACCCGTTTCTTTTAAGAATCTCTACGAAACCATCACCAAAGACCTTGAGATGAGCGATGAGGAAAAGAAGGAGCATATCGGTCGTTTTTACACCGATATCAGCCTTGATGGGCATTTTGTGGCCCTTCCCGACGGGATGTGGGATTTACGGGCCAACCATACTTACGAGAAAGTCCATATCGATGTCAACGATGTCTATAGCGACGTCGAGACGAGCGACGATGACGCGGATGACCAGGCCGACGAAAAGGAATACAACGCCGCCGTCGAAGGCAAAGCGGTTTCAGGCGATGAGGCGGAAGAATCCGAAGAGCCCAAACCGGAAGCGATCAATCCGGAAGACCTCGGCATCAAGAACGACTGAGCTTCCTTCGTTTGGGGAAAAACGGAAAAGCGCGGGATTTCGTTTCCCGCGCTTTTTGTTGGCGGTCATCTATTTTCGGAACAGGAAAAGGCGGTCGTAAGGGCCTTTCGGAAGCCTTCGGAAATCGGCGCGCTTCATGAAGGAGAGACCCTTAAAGGCCTTGATCCAGGCTTCGTCCGGGCGGTTGTTGCTTCGGAAAACCCCACCGATACGGATTTCGCCTTTTTCGTTTATCACGCCGCCGATCCGTTTGCGGATCCCTTCGTCGATAAGGAAATTGACTTTGAGAATCAAATGGCCGTCTTTCTCAAGGAGACGCTCGATCTCAAAGACGTATTCCAAAACGTTCTCGAGCGGAATGACGTCGAGGAAGTTGCTGCAAATGAAGAGGCCGACGCTTTCGGAGGGCAGAGAACGCAAAGCCTCGATTCGGCCGACTTTGAAGGAAATGTTCTTCAGCCCGCTTTTTTTGGCGGAGCCTTCGGCAAAGGCGATCGCGTTCCTCGAAGCGTCGAGTCCTAAGCAAATCGAAGTGGGGCAGATGAACGCCGCATCGAGCAGAAGCGAGCCTTCCCCGCAACCGAAGTCCACGATCTTTTGGGCCGAGGGACCGTATTCGCCGATCCAGTTTTCAAAGGGCTCGCCCATCTTCACGTCTTCGTGAGTCAACTTCATCGGCGCGACGCCTTTGAACGCGTTATCCCAGAATTCTTCGATTTTTTGGCTTTCGTTCATACTTCTTTCCATCCGATTATAAAGGGAAAAAAAGAAAAAGGCCCAAGTTTCTTGCTTGGGCCTTCGTAAGGCTAAATCGTTTAGAAGAAGCGTCCGATGAGGTCGCGCGAGGCCTCGCAGGTTTCTTCCATGTCGCCGAAAGCCATGACTTCGCCGGCATAGTAGGTGTTGTCCTTGCCTTGCATGGCGTCCACTTTGTCATACCAGCCGGCGGCGTAATCGGCAGGGCTGAGGTGGGGGCAGTAGTAACTCTCCTCCTCGAGTTCGACTTTGGAAACCGGGCAATCGCAAAGGGCCATGTCATCAAGCGTGGTCTTGCGGGCGTAATCATAACTCACGTCCTTGTCGCCTTGGTGGTTGCGAAGGGTGTAGGTGATGATGAGCTGATCCTTAACGTCGCACCAGCGGTGGTAATAAACCATCATGTGGCCACGACGCGACGGAACCATGTTATCGAAGAAGTAAGCCGAGATATGCGGGCATTTCCCTTTTTCGATCCAGTTGGCCATCGAGATGTATTTCTCGTGGATGATCTTCCCAAAGAGGTCTTTCTCCTCCTTGCGGGCGTCCGCGATTTTGGTGAACCAGTCGAGCGGAATGGTGACGATAAGCTTGTCGAAGACTTCCTCTTTTCCGTTGACCGTGACGGTGACCTTGCCGCCTTTGCGGACGACCTTCGTCACCTCGCTGTTGAGGTTGGCTTTGTGAAGAAGGTGGTTGTTGACCCCTTCCCAAATGGCCTGAGTGCCGTCCTTCCAAGTCCAAAGCCTCATGTTGACGAATTCTAGCGTGGTGGCCACGTCAAGGTATTTCATGACGTAAGCGGCTGGAACTTCGTCAAAGAAGCCATAGCCGAAACTGGTGAACGGGGCGATCCAGATCCTCATGACCGGTTCGATTTTATTCAATTTGCAGAATTCGGTGAACGGAAGGGCCAGATCCTTAAGGTTCGGGTTCGTGCCTTCCACGTGTTGCATGTGGTTCTCAGACAGTTTTGACAGGCCTTCGTATTTGCCGTCCGCGACCCCGCGGTGGCCATTCACGTCGTAGCCGGCGTATTTGGTCTCCATGAGCTTCGCCAGTCTCTTGACGGATTTCTTGAGTTTAAGAAGGCCGAATAGCTTTTTGAAGGAGAAGTCCTTCTTCAAATCGAAAGGGAAGACTTCTTTTCCTTCGTTGTTTTTGTAGATACGGGCCATTTCTGGTCCGTCGTGGGTCGTTCCGCCGAAAATCTCGGCTTCGTTGACGGCCCAGTAGGTTTTGGCGCCCATGATTGCGCCCATCTCGATGGTACGCTTGTTCTTTTCGTCGCCATCGACTGGGAATTTCGGCGACCAGCATTTGCCGCCGACGCGATCGTCCTTTTCGTAGATGACATAGTTTTTGTATCCCTTTTTCTCGAGATACATAGCGGCCGTGACGCCAGCCGGGCCACCGCCGATGATGCAGATTCTCTCGTCTAGTTTTGCCATAGTTGCAAAATCTCCTTTCGATAAAGACAAACTGCTTGGCTTTTTCATTATATGCTTCTCGTCATTAGACGAGGAAATTTTTGGGACATTTGCTTCTTTTCGCGTTTTTTTCATCTTGTTTCCGCGATAGAATCTCGAGACGAGTTTCGCCGAAAGCGGGTTGCCTCGAGCCGGCGCCTCTCGCTGAAGCTCTGATTTTTAGGGTGGAAGCGTCAGTTGATCTTTCCTTTTTTTGAGAGGTTTCGTCTTTGATTGTTGCCTCGTTTCGTGGAATATTTAGGTGATTTTCCGTTTCGCGAGGTCTATGATGTAACGATTTCCTGAGGGAGGGAGAATATGTACGAGAAAGAACTAGCCGCGATGATCAAGGCTGCCCAAGACGCGGAAAAAGTCATCATGGGCGTTTACGCCAAGCCGTTCGCCGTTGAGATCAAAAGCGACGATTCCCCCGTTACCGCCGCCGACAAGGGAGCCGATTCCCTGATCCGTCAGGAGTTGGGGAAGGCTTTCCCTCGATATGCGTTTCTGACCGAGGAGAGCAAAGACGACAAAGCCCGTCTCGGCAACGATTTCGTGTTTATCGTCGATCCCGTCGACGGAACGAAGGAATTCGTTTCGCGTAACGGCCAATTCTGCACCAATATCGCGTTGTCTTTTAAGCACGAGGCGGTGGTGGGCGTCATCAACATTCCGGTCAGGCACGTCCTTTATTTCGCCATCAAAGGCCAAGGCGCTTTCCGTTTTGAGGATGGCAAGGAACCGGTTCGCATCCACGTTTCCTCGAAGGATGGCAATTTGACCGCCCTGCGCAGCATCTCCTTTTTCACTGAGGCGGAAGAGGCCCTCATCCGCCAGCACAAGGACAGAATCACCCACGTCGAAAAACTTGGCGCGGCTCTTAAATTTTGCGCGATCGCCGAAGGAAAGGCCGAGGTTTCCTATCGCATGAGCCCCTCCACCAAGGAATGGGACATCGCCGCCGGCACCATCATCCTGAAGGAGGCGGGCGGCGTGATCGAGAAACCGGACGGCACCGAATACGCCTTTAACCGTGACGACGTCTATAACCGCGATGGCTATATGCTCGCGAACAAGCGCTCGAATTTGCTTTTCTGATCGCAAAAGAAGATACAAATGTAACTTTGTTCCTTTTATAATACCTTTGGTAAAAGGAAGTCAAAAACAAATGAATTTCAAGAAATCGATCGATGAGCTTCCGCATATCGTCAAAGTCGTTTTGGCGATCATACCGTTCCTTGACCTCGTTTTCGTCGTCGCCCGAATCGTTTATGACGTGGAAAACAAAAAGACAATACCCATCGTTTTGGACATTCTTTGCTTTTTCGGCCTTGGGGTTCTCACTTGGATCATGGACATTGTTGACACTATCTTCGCGAACCGAATCTTCCTTTGGGAGGACTGGATCGACTGATTCGTCCTAAAAGAAAACGCCGCGATTATTGGGTGGCGTTTATTTTGGGAAAGGGCCGATCTTTCTATTTCTTGTCTTCGCTAACGTTCTCTTTGGCGGCTTTTTGCCTTTCGCGCTCCGTGTAAGCGTCGAGAATGTCCTGAGGGACCTCGCCCGAAGCGTCGACGCGAATGATGCCGGGGACCTCTTCCATCAGGATGATCTCAACGCCGGCAGTAATGTCGTTATCCATATAAATACAGCCTTCGCAGGCCCCCATCATGCGGAGGTAAACGACGCCGTCCTTGAAGCCGATATAGACGACGTCGCCCCCGTCCCGTTGCAAGAAAGGGCGGACTTTGTCGAGGACGTGTTCGATTTGTTGGTCTTTGGTTTCGGTCATGGTTGCCTAGTTATTCTAGGTTCGGGCGCGCCCATTGACAAGCGAAGCGATCCTCAAATCGGTAAAAAGCGCCATTCCATTCCACGAAAACGCCCGATTGCGATCGAATTTCCGTTTTTTCGTGACTTCATCCGCGTTCTCCATATAATAATGGCGCTCCATGGCTAAAGACGCTTTCCCGAAGCTGGGATTGGCCCAGCGCAAGACCCTTAGTGCCGTTTCCCTTCTTGAGGAAAAAGGCTTTTTCGGTTCTTCGGAGGGACTCAGCAAGATCTTCGTCGGCCTTGCCGACATGGAAAACCGTCCCTTTAAGGATCTTGCCTGCTATGGATATTGGCCCTCTTTAAGCAAGAAAAAGGTTAAAGGGCGCCTTACTCAGCTCGTGCGGAAAGGATGCCTCAGAAACGTTTGGGTGGCGTCGGAGAACGATTATTTCCTCCGTCTCACCGAAGCGGGTCGGGCTCTCGCCGCCACGGTGAGGCTGAGGAAGAAGCCGTTGCCTCAGGCTTCGGCCCGCACCATCATTCATTTGGAAAAGGAGAAAAAAGAATGAAAAAAGAATTGGCGAATTTCGAGGATTGGCCTTATAAGGTCCCCTCTATCAAAGGATCGATCAGGAAGATCGGCGTTTTGCGCGCGGAGTTCAACGCCGCGAAGACGCCGCAGGAGGCCTTCTCGGCCTTCAAGAAAATAGAGCGTTTCGGGGATAAAATGGCTGACGATTGCACCCATGTTCAGGTGCTCTATTCCCTCGACACCACGAACAAAACCTACGAAAAGGGCATGAACGTCCTTAACGAGGGGCTGCCGCTATTAAACGCCGCCTCGGTCGAGTTCACGAAAGACGTGCTGAAGAGCCCTTTCCGTTCGTATTTGGAGAAAAAACTTGGCACGTTCATTTTCACGATGTACGAATACCAGCTCAAAGGCTTCGACGAGAAAATCATCCCCGAGATGACCGAGGAAAACAAACTCACCATGCAGTACGGAGCGGCCATCGCCTCCTGCAAAGTGGAGTTTCGGGGCAAGACCTATAATCTGCCCCAGATGGGCAAGTTCATGCAGGACAGCGATCGAACAACCCGCAAGGAGGCCTCGAAAGCCTATTACTCCTATCTGATGACGCGTAAGGACGAATTGGAAGATATCTTCGCCAAACTCGTCAAGATTCGCGACGCCATGGCGAAAAAACTCGGCTATAAGAGCTATACCGATTTAGCCTACATCCACATGAACCGCTTCGACTACACGCCGGAGATGGTAAAGGGCTATCGCGATCAGATCGCGGAAGTGGTGACCCCTCTGGCCAACAAGCTTATGCGCGAGCAGGCCAAAAGGACCGAAATTCGCACCCCTAAGATTTATGACTTGCCCTTCGCTTTCAAAAGCGGCAACCCGATTCCCCTTGGCTCGACCGAGGAGAAAGTGGCCCACGCCAAAAAGATGTACAAAGAACTTAGCCCCGACACCGATTATTTCTTCAATTTCATGGCTGACCATCACCTCTTCTTTTTGGAGGCTAAACCCGGCAAGCAAAGCGGGGGCTACATGACTTACTTCCCGGTCCACAAATGCCCGATCATCTTCTCGAACTTCAACGGAACTTCGGGCGACGTGGACGTTTTGACCCACGAATTCGGCCATTGTTTCCAAGCCTATATGGCCCGGAACATCAAAGTCCCCGAGTATCGTTCGCCGACGATGGAAAGTTGCGAGATCGATTCGATGTCAATGGAGTTCTTCGCCGAGCCGTGGATGAGCCTTTTCTTCGATGAGCCCGACAAGTACCGCTACAAGCACCTCGCCGAATCGATCGAGTTCCTGCCTTATGGGGCCACGGTCGACGAGTTTCAGCATTGGGTTTACGCCCATCCGGAGGCCACGAACGCCGAACGGGATGAGGAATGGGCCGCTCTCGAGAACAAATACACGCCTTACAAGGCGAAGGCCAAGGAAGGCTGCCCTGAGGCTCAGGCGGTTCCGCGGTGGATCACCCAAGGCCACATTTTTGAGAGTCCGTTCTATTACATCGACTACACTTTGGCTCAGGTTTTGGCCTTTGAGTTCTTCAATTTGGATCGCAAGAACCATGAGAGGGCCTGGAAACGCTACCTCAAGCTTTGCAAGATGGGCGGCAAGTATCCGTTCATCACCCTAATAACGAAAGATGGCCTCAAGAACCCCTTTGAACCGGGGGTTCTTAAGAAGACCATCCGACCGTTGACGAAAGTCTTGGCAGGCTATCACGCCGAGCGGTTTTAGTCAGCTGGCTAGGAAGCGCCCGGTTGGCCCGCTACCCCAATGTCGGGGGAACTTGGCGCTTTCTAACTGGGCACAATAACTCTTTTTCAAGGGATAAAAAAGCGAAATTACCCCGAGGTAATATGTAATCGCTTTTTCGTTACCGCTTGGTAAAGAGTGGCGAACCGCGCCTTTCGCCTTCAGAATAAAAAAGCCCACGGTGAATTGCCGTGGGCTTTGTTTTTGAAGGCCCTTATTTGATAGAGGCTTCGTAGATGGATTTGATCGAGGCGCCGAGTTTCTCGGTGAATTCCTCGTCGCTCATCTGGGCGGTGAGCCCTTCGGAGAGGGCGCGGCTGAACGAGGCGATCATCCCGTGGTTGCGGGCGAGGATCTCATTGGCTTCCTTTTGCGAGTAGCCGCCGCTCAGGGCGACGACGCGGACGCAGCAGGGGAGGTCGTTGAGTTCGTCGTAGAAGCCGTCGACGGTCGGAAGGGAAAGCTTGAACATGACTTTCTGCTCCGGGGCGAGTCTCTTCGCGTGGGCGATGAGCTCTTTCTTGAGGATGGCTTCGGCTTCCTTCTTGTCGGCGATCGTGATGGTGACCTCCGGCTCGATGATAGGAACCATGTGGTGCGCGATGACCTTCATGGCCACCTCAAACTGCTGATCGACGACTTTGCGGATGCCCTCTTCGGTCGCTTTGTTGATGACCGAACGCTCCTTGGTGCCGAAGATCCCGAAAGTCTCGCCTCTGCTAAGCAGGGTGTCGAGGGTCGGCATCGGCTTCATGAGGCGGACGCCGCCTTCTTCCTCGGCGAGGCCGTTATCGATTTTCAAGAACGGGACGACGCTTTTCTTCTCCCACAGGTATTGGGCTGAGGGGATTCCCTCGATCTTGCGTTCCATCGTCGCCTTGAAGAGGATGGCGCCGAGGATGCGATCCCCGTTGAATTCCTTGTTGGTGACGATGCGGGTCCTCATCTGATGGACGAGGTCGAACATTTCTTCCTCGTTGCTCCAAGCGTTTTCCTTGATGCCATAAAGGGCAAGGGCCTTCGGGGTACTGCCGCCGGACTGGTCGAGAGCGGCGATGAAGCCCTTGCCAGAATGCATCTTCTCTAATTGTTTGGCTGACATAATTGAAATTTATCTATTTCCTTTCGGTGATATTCTATCGCATCTTCCTTCCTCTTACATAGTAAGAGATTTCGGGGCTCACTCCCCAAACTTCGCGGTGAGGTAACGGATATAGGGCTCCGATGTCAGCGGGGAGCCCGTCACCTTTCTGATCCAGTCTCCCGGCTCCATCCAGTCGTAACGGAAATCGTTATCCGCGAACCATTTGAGGATTGTCGCGAACTCGCCTTTCCGCAGGCATTCCCTGAAACCGATGTCCTTCTCCATCCTCTCGGCGATCATGGCGCCGTAGATGTTGCCCAAGGCATAAGAAGGGAAGTATCCCCATAAGGCTTCCGACCAATGGGTGTCCTGCATGCAGCCGTCTTTGTCATTAGGGACCTCGACGCCGAGATATTCGCGATATTTCCTCTTCCAGATGGCGGGCACGTCCTTGCCTTCGATTTTCCCGTTGATGAGGTCGCGCTCGATCTCATAACGGATGACGATATGGAGGCAATAGGAGAGTTCGTCGGCTTCGCAGCGGATGAGCCATGGCTCTATTTTGTTGATGAGGCGGTAGAAGGCAAGGTCGTCGATTCCCGCGATCTCGGGATCGAGGGTTTCCGCGGCCACCTTTTTTAAGAAGGGCGCGAACTCCTCGCTCCGTCCGACGATGTTCTCATAGAAACGGCTGTGGGTTTCGCAGATGGCCGCGGTGGCCGCCGATTCGACGTAATTGTCGTACATCTCCCGCGGCTTGTTCTGGAATTCCAGGCAGTGGCCCCCTTCGTGCAGGCACGTGAAGACGTTGCTGCGCCAATCCTCGACGAGGAATTTGGTGGTCAGGCGGGCGTCGTGGCGGAAATCGTCGTTGCTGAAAGGATGGGCGCTTTCCATGAGGCAGCCGCCTTTGAGGTCGTAACCGATGATGGAGAGCATGCGGTAAGAGAGTTCCTTTTGCTTGGAAACGGGGTACCTTTTGATCGGGGGCAAAGCATAGGCCTTCTGTTTCTTTTTGGCTATGGCAAGCAATTCGATCAGCCGCTTTTTGAGCGGGAGGAAAATCGCGTCAAGGTACTCTTCGGTCTCGCCTGGCTCATAGCTGTCGAGGCAGGCGTCATAGCGGGTCTTCATGCCAGGCTTGCGCTCCAAATCCGCCACATGGCGCGACAGATCGATCAGTTTCTGCCAATAAGGGAGCCAACTCCCAAAATCATCGGCGGGGCGATATTTCCGCCACATCTCGTTGGATGCGCTGATGGCGGATTGGTATTTCATATAATCCTCCAGCGGCATTTTCCCAAGGAGTTCGACTTCGTTGAAAAGCATGCGGAAAAGGCGTTTTTCCATGGGGGAGGCGCTAAGATCGTTTAACCCCTCCTTGACAAGGCGGGCATATTCCTCGTTTTGGCATATCTCCGCCATCTGGGTGGAATAATAGTCGAGGAGGTTGGCTTCGTCGCCGAGGGCTTTCTCGGGGCAAAGCGTCGCGATGTCATAGTAAAGAATGGCGTTCGTGTGCTTGAGGCGCCGTTCCTTCTCCAGATAAGGCAGGAGCTTCTTGAATGCTAAGCAATGGTTCATGTTAACGATCCTTTCACCTCGATTATGATGCCATAATCGCGGGAAAGATAAAGCGGAGAGCGGTTTCGCGATCCCTTTTGGTTAGACAAACGGGAGGAAAGCATTAGAATTAACCTGATATATCGCCAAATGGAACCTCTCGGTGAACTTGCAAAGCGTTTCGTTTCCTCGCTCCAGGGAGCCGCGTTTTTCCCTTTTAACAAATGGAGAGCGGTTCGCCTAGCGGACAATCCTCCTCTCCTTATGCCTGAGGACACGGCTTTCGTCCTGGGGCAAGAGCCATCTTTCGGGGTTTCCGCTTTCTACGCCTGCCGGGAGACGATTCTGCCGGAAGGGGTGTATTTGCTCGGGGACGATCTGACTTCGCTCGGGCCGCAGACCTCCTTCGCCCGCATCGTTTTCGTGAAACTCAGGAACTTTTTCTCTTATGCCAAACCGGCGGCCTTCGAAAGGATTAAAGCCATAAAAGATATGGAAAGCGGCCTCATGATGGAAGGGATCATGGTGAATGAGTCGAAATTCGAGAAACAGGAAACCATCGCGTTTAGGCGCGGCGGCGCCTTCGCTCGCCTCAGCTTTGAGGCTCTCGGCGACGATTACGTCAATCTCTTCAAGACCAATTCCGACGTCGATAAGGTGGCGGTGGTTTTCGTGACGTTGCCAACCTTCGATTACGCCGAAGCCAAGCGGCAGGCCGTCTTGGCCGACAAGACGCTGGACGCCATGGTGTTCCTTGGCGGGAAGAAGGAAGCCGATTGCGGGTCTTGCCCCCAAAGGGCCCTTTGCGAGGCCGTTCCCGGTTTGCGGGAAACCCATTTGTCCCGCCTCAAGAAAGGCCTCTGATCTTATTGTCGCCGTTGGCGGCGTTTTTTTCGTTGAAGATAAGTTTACGCTGAACCTATACTTTCTCATCGGACAACGGGAGGTTGCCTATGGGAAAAAAGGAAAGCCGCAAATCCGTCGGAAACGAACCGGTCGCGACGAGAGCGCCCGCGTATGGGAAATCCCCTAAAGGCAAGCTCATCGCGGCCCGCGACTTCTTCGCCACGACGACAAACGGTATGGCGATCGGCTTGTTCGGCACCCTCATCATCGGCACCATCATCGCCCTTTTCGCCAAAATTCCGGGATGCGAATCAATCGACGAGGTCGCGAAACTCATCAAAGGCCTGATGGGCGCCGGAATCGGCCTTGGCGTCGCTTTGTCCCTCAAACTTTCCGGCGTCGAAATGGTTTCCGTCATGGCCGCGGGGGCCTTGGGCAACCTCGCTTTCGATTGGTTCGATCACGGCATCATCGTGGTCACGGACCCTCTTTGCTGCTACGTTTCCTCGCTTATCGCCTATGCGGCCCTTAAAGGGCTTCATCGCCGCAGGACCCCGGTCGATTTGATTCTGATCCCTCTCTTAGCCCTTTTCTTTTCCGTGGCCTTCACCTATTTGCTTTCCTATTGGGTCCATTACGTCACCGTGGGCATCGGTCTGCTCATCAAACTCAGTTTCGAGGTCATCCCGTTTATCATGTGCCTCATCGTGTCGGTTCTGGTCGGCATGGCCCTTACCGCGCCGATCAGTTCGGTCGCCATTTGCGTCGCGATTAACATCGGCTCGGTCCCTTTGGCCGCGGGAGCGGCCCTCATCGGCTGCTGCACCCAAATGGTCGGCTTCGCGGTTCATACGGCCCATGACAACAAATGGGGCAGCGTCCTCGCCGTCGGGATCGGAACCTCGATGCTGCAATTCAAGAATATCGTCAGGAAACCGATCTTATGGCTGCCCACCATCATCGTGTCCGCCGTTTTGGGGCCGTTCGCCCTTCTCTTTGGGTTCGCGAGCGATTCCGTGGGGGCGGGCATGGGGACCTCGGGCCTCGTCGGCCTCATCAACACTTTCGACGTCATGGGCTACGATCCTGTCGCGATCGGCGAGATCCTCGGCGTCTGCGTGGCCGCCCCGATTCTCCTGACATGGCTCCTCGATTTGTTGTTCCGGAAAATCGGATGGATAAAGAAAGGCGACTTCGCCCTGAGTTCCGAACTGAAATGAAAAAGAAAACGCAAGGCGCCGAACCTTGCGTTTTCTTATTCTTTATGCCGTAATGCCCAAGGCCGGGAGGACTTTCTCGTAAAGTTCGACCAGTTTGCCGGCTATGGTTGAAGAGGCCACGTAATCGTTAGCGGTCGTGAGCCAATCGGGGGAGTTGGCGCCGAGCCATCCCGTGAGGGCCACAAGAAGGAACGAAACGACGATGACGAGGATCGCCCAATCGGCTGCGCCGAGGAAAAGCCCTAGGACGCGTGTGAGGACCTTGGCTTTTCCAAGCGCTTTGATGAGCGGATTGACGATAAGGGAAAGAAGGCCGAAGATGATCCCGAAAGCGACGATGCCGACGATAATCGTGGCGATCCAATTTACCAGCGTGGCGTTGCCCAACACCGATATGACGTTTTGGTACCAGTCCAAAGGGGTCAAATAAGGAAGGGCGATGTTGGCGACGAAAATGGACAAGAAAGCGCTGACGACGTAAAGGATTATTTTGGCGCCGATTTTGGTCGCGCCGAAAATCAGGCCGAAGAGAAGAAAGAGGACAAGGACGCCCAGAACGCCCCAGTCGCTGCCGTTGAAAGTTGTGCTTACCAGTTGAATCATATGATGACCTCGAGTTTATTATGCCAAAATCGCTCCAATTTGAAATCAAAAAGTCTCATTTGTGACATTTTGTGGCAAGAAACGTCCGTAAAACGGATGCGCCTGCATTCGAGGCGGGCTCAACTCGCCACATTGGGTCGAATGGGTTCAAAACGATTTTGCCCGAACCGGGCCTCCCCTCCGCGCCGAACGCGAAGCCATCGCCGCGGCGCGACGGGAAAAACCGGAACTTCCGGTTGGGTTATCCCTGCCTTTGCATAAAAAAGATGATCGGCATTCGTCTTTGTCGATTGGGGCCGTCGCGAAACAGAAACGTCGTCTTCGGGGCCGGGAATGTCGGCTTCGCGGAATTCCGCGGGAGCCTTTTCCGGCAATTAGCAAGGCAAGAGCTTAATAGCGTCTTTTTCCGCCCTTGCGAAAACCGCCGAAACCCCCGTCGGATTTGTGCCGCTGTCGGGCGTCTGAATGGCTCGCTTTCGGCTTGCTTTGCTTGGATTTTTTCGGATTCTGCTGATCCCTGTCCGTTTTTTCGACATGCATCAGCTTCGTCCCGTAATTCGTTCCCTCGATTTTGTCGATGACGGATTTCGAAAGATCTTTTGGAAGTTCGAAAAAGGAGAAAGTGCCCCGGACATAGACATCGGCGAAATCATCTTCCTCTACGTCTTTGGCGTATTTCATGACGAAGCGTTTGATGCTCTCGTCGTTAGCCCCGTCCTCATAGCCGACGTTGATGAAGAAACGTTGGTTATCGGGATCGGTCACGAATCTTTTCTTCTCCTTGTTGCGCTCGACGGCCGACGTATGTTTTTCTGAGCGTTGATAGTGGGTTGGGCATCGGTCTTCGGAAGACTTCTGAGCGACATTCATTTTGTCTTTTAAAAGAATGGCCGCCAAATCGAGCGGGAGGATGGTCTTGCCCTCCTTTTTCGAAAGGGTCTCGCAGGCCTCCTCAATCGCCTTTTTTTCTTCGGTCAAATCGTTTTTCAGCTCTCCGTCCAGCGATTCCAAATAGTTTTTCATGGCAGTGCCTCCGTTGAGTTTGCATTCTTCGATGACGCAGTGGGTCATTCCTTCGTATTTCTTAACCACCCTTTTTTGGGTTTGGTTTATGAACGTGTAGGAAACTCCTGATTTGTCCACGCGGCCCGTCCTTCCGATGCGGTGGAGATAGAATTCGTCTTCTTCGGGAATATCGTAATTCACCACGAGATCCACATCGCTGACATCGATTCCGCGGGCGGCGATGTCGGTCGCCACCATGACGTCGCTTTCGTAATTGCGGAAACTTTTCATGGCACGGTCGCGTTTGTTCTGACTCATGTTGCCTTGAAGCGAGGTGATCGCATGCGAAGTCATCTTAGCGAGAATTTTCTCAATTTGCATGACTTTGTGTTTTGTTCGGCAGAACACGAAGGCTCTCGAGAAAGATAACGAATTGATAAGCGTTACGATGGCTTCTTTTTTCTTTTCTTCTCGAACGAGAACGTATTTTTGGGCGATCTGGTTATCTTGATTGGGGGTTCGCTTGATCGATACTTCCTTGGCCCCGCTCTTGAGGTAGCGGCCAGCGATTTTTCTGATTTCGGGCGAAATCGTCGCGGAGAAAAGGGCCGTTTGATGAGGCGAAGTCACTCTCTCGATGATTTTGTTCACGTCCTTTATAAAGCCCATCTCCAGCATTTCATCGCATTCGTCGAGGACAAGGTAATGGACGTTCGAGAAGTTGAGCGCTCCGCGCTCCAAGAGGTCGTTGAGGCGACCAGGCGTCCCGACCACGATCTGCGGCTTCGCGCGCAAACGGGAAAGTTGGGTAGCGACGCTTTGGCCACCATATATGGTCACGGACTTGACGGATGGAAGGTATTTGGCGTATTTGGATATTTCCGAGATGACTTGGATCGCGAGTTCGCGGGTGGGGCAGACGATGAGCCCTTCGATGAGATCGTTTGAGTGGATGGAGGCGAGCATCGGAAGGGAGTAGGCCGCGGTCTTGCCGGTTCCGGTCGGGGCTTCGGCAAGGACGTCTTGGCCCGCCAAAAGCGCAGGAAGGGTCTCTTCCTGGACGGCGGTGAATTCGTTATAGCCCATCTTCAGAACGGCTTTTGTCAGTTGTTCGGGAAGGGGCAGGTCTGTGATTTTCATTTTTAGGGCAAAGAAGCATAGCACAAATGTCGCCGAGAAGCGAAGCAAATCGCGCGAACCGCCGCGATCGCAACGCGGCTTCGGCCCTTAATGGATATTAAAAGGCCCTCGCCGTTAAGTCGAGGGCCTCTCTTTCCGTCACATGGACGCTGAATCCCTATTGCGGGACCGGAAAGCGGGCTTTGTTACTTGCCTTGCGTGTTTCCGTTGGCCGGGGCGGTCGGTTTTTGAGCCGGGGCTTGGGTCTTTTTGTTTTTGTGCATCGGATGCCTCCGCGTCTTTTTTGAACGCACGGACAATATAGTTCCTTTTTGGCTTTCCGCAATAGCGGAAAAGAGAGATGTCTTTCTTTTCTAAGAGAATAAAGAGAAACCCCTCGCGCGGATGCTTTATAATGGGCAGGTCCTAACGGAAGGGCTTCATAGGGATGGGCTGCGCTAAAAGATCGGGGAGCGGGTATGGAAAAGGTCATCGTCATCAATCGAAAAAGGAACATTCGCGATATCGCTTATCTTGTGGGCGCGGATGGCCGTCACATTAAGAAAGGCTGCCTCGTGAGAGGCAGGCAACTGAATGACATCGCGCCTCGGGACAAGCGGGTTTTGGAGTCATTCCATTTTGACAACGTTTTCGATTTCCGCGACCCGCAGGAAATAAAAAGCCGCCCCGACCAGAGGCTCGCCTCCGCGACCTACCACAAAATGAGCCCCCTTTCCCTCGAAAGGCCCGCCTTGGCTTCATCGAAGCGGGCTTCCAACGAGGACAATCTCCTTTGCATGCTCACGGGCAAAGTCGACGGGTCAAAGTACATGAAACGTTTTTATCGGGCCTTGATCGAGAAAGAATCCACCCGCCTCGCCTACCGGGGCTTTTTCCGCATCATCATGGAGAAGCCCGCCTCGAAAGCCTATTGGCATTGCTCGCAGGGTAAAGATCGCGCCGGTCTCGCCGCCTTCTTCCTCGAATACGCCCTCGGGGTATCTTTAAAGGACTGTCTCTTCGACTACCTTTATTCCGCCGTCGCGATGAATATCCGGAAGAGAGAACTGGAGCCATACGCTTTTCTGAAGGCCCCTTTCGGCAAAAAGAAGGAGGCCGTCGGCATCGTTGAGGACCTTTTTTCGGTCCGGGAAGATTACATCGGCGAAGCCCTGAAAGCGATCGATGAATCCTTCGGCGGCCTTGACGCCTATTTGGAAAACGAGCTCAAAGTCGATGTCGAAAAGCTAAGAAAAAGCTACTTGGTGTGACCCAAATAGCTTTGTCGCCCTCGTTCAGCGTTTTTCGTCGTGGCAATGGCACGTCGGCTCACACACGCACTCCAACTCGTCTTTAAGGAGTTTGGCGACGGCTTCGTCAGCCGACCCTTCGACTCCGGCCATGCACGCGATCCCGCTTTCCTTTAAGAGCCGGATGGCCCCGCCGCCGATCCCTCCGCAGATGAGGGTGTTGACGCCCTTATCGCGCAGCCATTGGATCAGTTCGTGGTGGTTGACGCCGTTCGTCGATTCGACGCTTGAGGAGACGACCGCGCCTTTCTCGATTTCGTAGAGCTTGAAGGAGGCGGTCTGCCCGAAATGCTGGAAGACCTTCCCGTCATCGAAACTGACTGCGATTCTCATATTGTTCTTTTTTCCTTTCCCGAGGTCGCCGATCCCGGTTTTCGTGATTCCGTCCACGACGGAGTAGCATCCTCCCGCGATGGAGAGCCTTTTGCCATGGACGAGGAAGTCGGCTATTTTCCTTCTGGCTGAGTGGTAAATGGCGGTGACGGTGGTCCGGGAGACCCCCATCCGGAAGGCGGTTTCCTCTTGCGAGAGGCCCTTTCCATCCAAAAGGAGGATCGTCTCGTATTCGTCGACGCTCATCTCGACGCAGGAGGCTCCGCAGCGCCCTTTTGAGCCAAAACAGCGGAAGCGGGGTTCTTCGATCACGAATCGGTTTTTCTTTGGCCTCGGCATGGAACCATCTTAGTATATTTTTGACATATGTCAATAAATGACTTAATCTATCGGTGAAAGCAACGGAGGTTATTTTCATGAGGAAAATCATTATCATCGGCGGGGTCGCCGGCGGGGCGACGGCCGCGACCAGACTGCGGCGGCTCTCCGAAAAGGACCGCATCATCGTCTTGGAGCGGAGCGGCTACGTGTCCTTCGCCAACTGCGGCCTTCCCTATTATCTAGGCGGCGTGATCAAAGATCGGGCGCGCCTGCTTCAGGAGACGCCCGAATCGCTTCGCGCCAAATTCAACCTGGATGTCAGGATCCATTCGGAAACGACTTCCATCGACCCCATTAGGAAATCGGTGCGCGTGAAGAACCTTTCGACCGGGGAGAGTTACGACGAGAGCTATGACAAACTGATCATTTCGACCGGGGCCTCGCCCCGCAAAATCCCTTTCGAGGGCCTGAAGGAGGCCGACAACGTTTTCTATTTGCGGAACATGGAGGACGTCGACGCCATCCACTCCGCCCTCGAAAAAGGAGCGAAGACGGCTTTGGTCGTCGGAGGCGGTTTCGTTGGCGTGGAGATCGCCGAGAATTTCATCGAAAGGGGCCTCTCCGTGGCTCTCGTCGAAGGCAAAAGCCAAATCCTTCCGCCCTTCGATCCGGAGATGGCCCGCTTCTTGGAGAATGAGCTCGTTTCCCATGGGGTGAAGTTAAAGACGGGCGTTTCCGTGTCGAAATTCGAGGATAAGGGGCATACCGCCGTTTTGGGCGACGGCGAGAGGATACGGGCCGATATCGTCGTTCTTTCCATCGGCGTCGCCCCGGAGAGCCGTTTGGGCAAAGAGGCGGGGATGAAACTTACGCCCGAGGGCTACCTCGTCACGAACGAAAGAATGGAAACGTTCGATTCGAAGAGCGGGAAACCCAACCCCGATGTCTATGCCGTCGGAGACGTGGCCGCGGTAAGGGATCCCATCGACGGGAGCCTCACGCACATCGCCTTGGCCGGCCCCGCGAACAGACAGGCGCGGTTAGTGGCCGACGTCATCAACGGCCTTCCTTATACCTATAAGGGGTCCATCGGGACCTCCGTCCTCAAGGTTTTCGACCAGACCGGGGCTTCCACGGGCTATAGCGAGGCCCTGTGCGAAAGGAAAGGCCTCCCCCATCAGTCCGTCATGATCGAGCGGAACCAGCACGCCGGGTATTACCCCGGCGCCTCCTTGCTCACCCTCAAAGTCGTGTTCAATCCGAACGATGGGCTCATTTTGGGCGCCCAGGCGGTCGGCCATGACGGCGTCGACAAACGGATCGACGTCATCGCCACTTCCATTCACGCCGGGCTCAAAGTTCGGGATTTGGTCGATTTGGAGCTATCCTACGCCCCGCCTTACGGGATGGCGAAGGATATCGTGAACATCGCCGGCTACGTGGCCTCCAACCTCATGGAGAAGAAGTTCGGCCAAATCCCCCTCTCGGCGGTGGGCAAAGAAAAAGAAGGGGCGCTCCTCGTCGACGCCAGGACCCCGATGGAGTATTCCCTCGAGCATCTTGACGGGGCCCTCAGCCTTCCCTTCGCGTCTTTGCGGGGGAACCTTGCCAAACTGCCAAAGGACAAGAAGGCGAAAATCGTCGTCTACTGCAACGTCGGCTTGACCGCCTATCAGTGGATCAGAATCGCCCTCAACCTCGGCTATACGAACGTCTATAACGTCGAAGGCGGGATGCGGCTTTACAAAGCGCTTCATTTCGTCAAGCCGGAAGAAACCGGCGAAAAGGAGGCTAAAGCCATGGCGGAACGAAAAAGCGACAACGTCATCGAAATCGACGCGACGGGGCTGCAATGCCCCGGCCCCATCGTGGAGGCTTCGAAGGCTTCCGAGAAGCTCTCCCCCGGGCAAAGGATGAGGATCGTCGCCTCCGACTGCGGATTTTCATCCGACATCGGCCTTTGGGCCCAGACCACTGGGAACAAGGTCCTTTCCAATGAGAGCAAAGACGGGAAGATCGTGGCGGTGGTGGAGAAGGGTCCGGGCCTCGTCGCGGCCAAGCCGGGCGTTCCTAACAATGGAGGGACCACCATCGTCCTCTTCAGCGGGGACATGGACAAGGCTTTGGCCGCCATGATCATCGCCCAAGGGACGCGGGCCCTTGGCAAGCCGGCCACGGTGTTCTGCACTTTCTGGGGCCTGAACCTCCTGCGCAAACCCAAAGCCCCTCGCGTAAAGAAATCGTTCATTGAGCGGATGTTCGGGTGGATGATGCCCAAAGGCGCCCGGAAATTCAAGCTTTCGAAGATGAACATGGGCGGCATGGGCTCGAAGATGATGCGCGGGGTCATGAAGGACAAAAACGTTCCGGCCCTTGAGGAACAGCTCGCCAACGCCCAGAAGGCCGGGGTCCGATTCCTAGCCTGCACGATGTCGATGGATATCATGGGGATCAAGAAAGAGGAGCTGATCGAGGGCGTCGATTACGTTGGGGTGGCCACCTACCTCGCGGAATGCCAAAACGCCGCCACGACCCTCTTCATCTGAGCCCTCTCGCGACGCCAAACTGGCTTCCTCTTCCGATTTTGGTATAATGGAGGCAAATAAAAGGATAGGCCGCAAATGGGCATCTATGGCATTTCAGTCGAGACCGACCACGACGAAAAGATTTCGCTGTCCCTTTATTCCGGCAAGGTCCTTTTGATCGTCAATTCGGCGACAAAATGCATTTTCACCCCCCAGTACAAAGGCCTGCAGGCGCTCTATGAGCGTTTTCGCGGCTCGGGTTTCGAGATTTTGGATTTCCCCTGCTCCCAGTTCCTCAATCAGGCTCCCGGAACCATCCGGGAAATCAACGAATTCTGCGACGAGCATTACAAGACGAGCTTCCCGCGCTTCGAGAAGATCGACGTCAACGGTCCTGACGAATCGCTTCTTTATACCTACCTCAAGAAAGCGCGACATGGCTTTTTCGGCTCGCGGATAAAATGGAACTTCACGAAATTCCTGATCGACCGCAAAGGAAAGGTCCGCAAACGCTATTCCCCTTCCGTCAAGCCGGAGCGGATCGCCAAGGACGTCGAAAAACTCCTTAAGGAGGCCCACTGATGTTCTTGGCGTGGAAGGAAATAGCCCGCGGCAAGGGGCGGTTCGCGCTTGTGGTCATCGTCATGGTCCTCATCAGCTATCTCGTCTATTTCCTGATGGGCCTCGCCTATGGCCTCGCCTCGAGTTACACCAACGGTATTTCCAAATGGAACGCCGACGACATCGTTCTCACGAGCGATTCCAACGACAACGCGATGATGTCCTTTCTCCCCGATTCCGCTTTTGAGGAACTCCAGGCGGAGGAAAAGGCTCGCTTTGGCCTTCTTCCGGCCGTCGCCAAGCAAAGCGAGACGAGCAAGACGGACGTCTATCTGCTCGGTCAGGAAAGCGGCACTTTCCTGTGGGAGGGGATCGGAGCGCCTTCCCTAGGGCAATGGGAGGTCGTCGCCGATTCCTCGCTATCCAAAGACGGCTATGAGGTCGGCTCCTCCGTGTCCTTGGTCGGCTTTTCAAAGACGCTCACCATCAAAGCCTTCGCCGAGAAAGCCACTTACCAGACCCTGCCGCTTTTGTATATGGATCTATCCTCGTGGCGGCAGATCCGTTTCTCCGACGCTGATTCCCTTCTTTCCTCGGGCATCGCCACGAAGGGCCCTTCCTTGTCCGTGCCCTCCTCCTTGAAGGCGTATTCGGTGGACGAATACTACAATTCCCTTCCCGGCTATGGGGCTCAGGTCGCCACTTTCTCGCTCATGATTTCCTTTTTGATTGCCATCGCCTCTTTCATCCTCGGGGTTTTCATGTACGTTCTCACGTTGCAGAAGACGAGCCTGTTCGGCGTGCTGAAAGCCCAAGGCGTCTCCAGCGGCTATTTGGCCCGTTCCGTCCTTTCGCAAACCCTTCTTTTGATCGTTCCCGGCTGCCTTCTTGGTTTTGGGCTCACCGCCCTTTCCGTCGCGTTTTTGGGCGACAAGCTTCCTTTCGCCTATAACCTTTGGTTCAATTTGGCGATCGGCGGGGCCTTCGTTCTCTTTTCGCTCGTGGGGGCCCTCTTTTCAGTGAAAGCGGTCCTGAGGATCGACCCGGTCAAGGCCATATAGGAGCGTTATGGAACCCCTTATCGAAGCCAAAAGAATCACGAAGGACTTCCTTCAGAAAGAGGAGGTCGTCCACGCTTTGAGGGAGACCTCTTTCGCTGG
The DNA here is from genome assembly GCA_022641095.1 of Bacilli bacterium. Lineage (GTDB taxonomy): Bacteria > Bacillota_I > Bacilli_A > RFN20 > CAG-826 > UBA4951. Next base: position 21,175 of record JALCDB010000009.1, on the reverse strand, counting down.
CTTTCCGGGCGAGTTCGTCGCCGTCATCGGCCCTTCCGGAAGCGGGAAATCGACTTTTCTCACGATTCTCGGGGGCCTTCAGAAACCGACGACCGGGGAGATTCTCCTCGGAGGGTCCCCTTATAGCCGGCTCGAGGCGAAAAGCCGTTCCCGGATCCGTTTCGAGAAGATCGGCTTCATCCTTCAAAGCTCAAGCCTCGTCCCTTTCCTCACTGTCGCCGAGCAACTCCGCCTGTACGACCGCCTTCGGAAGCGCCCCCATGACGAAGCGCGGATCGCTGAGCTTTCCAAGCGCCTGGGGGTCGAGAAACTGCTTCGCAAACTCCCGAATCAGCTCTCCGGGGGCGAGAGGCAGCGGGCCGCGATCATGAAGGCCCTTTACCCTGACCCGTCCCTCGTTTTGGCGGATGAGCCGACCGCTTCGCTCGACCGCCTGAAGAGTCGGGAAGTCATGGAACTCCTCCGCTCCGAGACCAAGCGCGAAAACAAACTGACCATCATGGTCACCCATGACGAGCGTTTTCTCGATTTGTGCGACCGGGTCTGTGAAATCGAAGACGGAGTCCTTTCGGAGAAAACTTCCGGACGCTAGCCGTTTCCGATCGCGCCGGATTTCGTTTAGAAAAACAAAAGCCCCGCATTGAAGCGGGGCTAAGGCTTAGGTGACTTTGATGTCGCGGATGCTGACGTCGCTGCCGGTCAATAGGTACGTGTCGTCGCTCCCGCAGTAGGGGCATTTGCGGCCGTGCTCCACCGTGCCATAGGTCTTCTTGCACTTTTGGCAGTACGAGATTCCCTTGACGATCACCATGGTGAGTTCGCACTCCTTCATGTGATCGGTCTTTTTGATGGCCCAGTCGTAGCATTCCTTGAAGTAGGAAGGGATCACGCTGGAGACCTCGCCGATTTCGATGGTGAGGCCAACGACTTTCTTCGCGTGGTTCTTCTTCGCCAGAGCCTCAACTTGATCGATGACGTAGAAGACGATGCCAAGCTCATGCATGCTTGACGCCGTTATCGACCGCGTTGCCGGTGTAGGGCTTCTCTTTCGCGTCGACTTTGTGGGTTTTCGCGTAATCCCGACGTTTTTTGCGAAGCTCTTTGGCCTCTTTGCTGCCTGAGTGCGCCAGAATGCGGACGCTTCTCTTGATAACGTAGGGGAGCATCCCTTTGACCTTGTCCTCCCCTTTCCGCATGTCGGTGTTCTCCGGCATGTCGCGAACGAGGTGAATGGCGTCGAATTGGCAGCGGGTCGTGCAGATCCCGCAGCCGATGCACTTATGGGGGTCGACGACCGAGGCGCCGCAGCCAAGGCAGCGGCCGGTCTCTTTCTTGACTTGCCCTTCCGTCAGGTCCTTGCGGACGTCGCGGAACGTTTTGGCTTCCTCGATCGCCTTGTCGACGGGGGCTTCCTGACGTCCGATGTCGTCGTAGGAGGGATAGGAGATGTCGTCTTTGTCGAGCGGGGTGAAGACGTGGCGGCTGAGGCCGACGGTGGCTTCGGCGCCCGGACGGGCGTGGCGGGCCAAACTGTCCGCGACGAAGTGCCCGGCCGCGATGGCGTCTATCACGAACTTCGGTCCCGTGAAAACGTCGCCGCCGACGAAAATGTCGGGGTCGGCCGTCTGATAGGTGAGTTTGTCGGCGATCGGGTAATTGCCGTGCCAGAAGGTGACTTTGCTGCCGTCGAGGAGATGGCCCCATTCGATGGCTTGGCCGATCGCGAAGACGATCTGGTCGCATTTGACGGTCTTGGTGACCGCCTCGTCGTAAAGCGGGGAGAACCTCTTCGTGGCCGGGTCGATGGTGCGCGTGCATTTCTTGAGGATGATGCCCGTGACTTTGCCGTCTTTGTCCACAAGAACCTCTTTTGGCCCCCATTGATTGGAGATGGCGATGCCTTCGGCGAGGGTTTCGGCGACTTCCTCTCCGCTGGCGGGCATGGTTTCGGCGCTCTCGAGGCAGTACATGCCGACGTTTTTCCCGCCGAGCCTCTTGGCGGTCTTGGCGCAGTCGACCGCGACGTTGCCGCCGCCGATGACGACCACGTCGCCGGTGAACTTCTCATTTTGATGTTCGTAGGAATGCAGCAGATAGTCGACCGCGATGGCGGTGTTCTTGGCATTATCGTTCGGGACGTTGGGCCGCCGGCCCCCTTGGCACCCGATCGCGACGTAGAAGGCCTTGTACCCCTTCTTCTTAAGTTGGGGGATCGTCACGTCCTTGCCGACCTCGACCCCGCACTGGATGTCGACGCCCAAGGATTTGATGACGTCGATTTCGGCTTCGAGGACGTCCTTTTCGAGTTTGAAGCTTGGGATGCCGTACATCATCATGCCGCCCGGCTTCCCGTTCTTTTCGAAGACGGTCGGCTTGAAGCCCTGAAGGGCTAAGTAGTAGGCGGCGGAAAGCCCGGCCGGGCCGGCGCCGACGATGGCGATCTTCTCTTTGAAGCCGCCCATGAGGGAAGGGATTGCCTTCTTTGGGACGTAACGGGTCTTGGAGTTGAGGTCGAAGTCCGCGACGAACCTCTTGACCCCGTCGATGTTGACGGCGTGGTCGATGGTCCCTCGGGTGCAGGCCTCCTCGCAACGCTTGTTGCAAACGCGCCCGCAAACGGCTGGGAAGGGATTCTCCTTCTTGATCAAAGCGAGGGCTTCCTGGTATTTGCCCTGATGGGCGAGCTTAAGATACCCCTGGACCGGGACGTGGGCCGGGCAAGCTGCTTTGCAAGGGGCGCTCCCGGACTCATAAGTGTCGCTTAGGCGCATGGTGTCGCGGTAATTCTCGTCCCAGGCGTATTTGCCCCACTTGTTGTTGTCGGGGAGCGGGGCCTGGGGGTATTCGGCCGGCTTTCCGTCTTTGTGGCAGAGTTTTTGGCCGAGTTTGACGGCTCCGGCCGGGCACGATTCGACGCACAGGCCGCAAGCCACGCAGTTTTCCGGCGTGACTTTGGCGGTATAGGCGGATTTGCTGAGGTTCGGGGTGTTGAAGAGCATGGACGTCCTGAGGGCGTTGCAGATTTTCACGTCGCAGTTGCAGATGTCGAAGATGTGCTCCGATCCGTCGATGTTGGTGATTTGGTGGACGAAGCCGTTGTCCTCGGCTTTCTGAAGGATGTCGAGAGCCTTTTTGGGCGTGATGTAATGGGCGCGGCCCGTTTCGACCGCGTAGTCGGCCATGTCGCCCATCTGGATGCACCAATCGTGCGGGTCGTCGATGCAGCCCTCATCCATTTTTTGGCGCGAATAGCGGCAGCTGCAAAGGCCGGCCGCGATGTGGCCCTTATATTTCCTCATCCAGTAGGAGATATGCTCCAGATCGACGGATTTCTGTTCCATCGGGATCGCTTTCTCGACCGGGATGACGTGCATGCCGATGCCATCTCCTCCCGGGGGAATCATTTGCGTGATTCCGGCAAGCGGCATGAAGGTCATCCGCTCAAAGAAAGGGGCGACCACTGGATTCTTGTCGATGCGCTCTGTGGTGGAGTTGAAGAGTTCGGCTGAGCCGGGGACGAAAAAGGAGATGCGGTAGCGTTTGATCTTCGGAAGATCGTCGAGCGGGGCGTCGTGGCTGTAGCGGTCCCCATAGTCGAATTCGATGATGCCGATTACCGCCATCTGCTCGTAAAGATCGTTGAGGGCCTTGGCTTCATAATCCGGATTCAGCTTGAGAAGCTCGTCGAGCGTATAGAATTTGCGGAGTTTCATTTTGTTCAGAACGACCGCCATCTCATGGGTGATAGTTTCCCGGAGCCCCCAGTATTCGGGGTCCGTGCTCTTGAGGCCCAAAAGGTGATGCGGGACGATGTCCGTGATCTTTTTGGCCAACTTAAGAATCTCTTTGTCGGGGTTCTTTTCCCCGTAGTACTTCGAGACGTACTTCTTGTTGATTTCTGACATTTCGCGTTCTCCTGTCCCGTTAGGTCCGAAAAAGCGTTTTTTTCGCTTGGCCATTTCGTCCTTAACGTTCTTATTTTCGTCCAATGCGCGAGCAAGAAGCAAGGTATTTCCGAAGCGATCTTTTTCTATAAAAAGAAAAAGTCTCGAAAGTGAAGGCCGACTAATCCATACTAGGACATGGCAAAGAGGTATCTGAAAATGGAAAAGAAAACTGTTCGCGTTCAAGACGACTTGTACCACGCGGTGAATGATGAGTGGCTGGCCACGGCCAAAATCCCCGACGATCTGCCATGCTGCGGCGGATTCAGCGATTTGGCCATCGGCGTCGAAAAGACCATGATGGGCGACTTCAAAGCTATGGCGGAAGGCGACAAAGCCATTCCCGATGCGTACATGGAAAAGGCCATCGCCCTCTTTAAGAAAGGCCGCGACGTCGCTAGGCGGAACGCCGAAGGCATTAAGCCGCTCCTTCCGGAGTTGGCCAAGATCGACGCCCTTCGCGACATCGCCGACATGAACGCCAAACTGCCCGCCTTTGTCATCGATGACGATCCGCTCCCCTTTCAGCTTGGCGTCGACACCAACATGAAGGACACGCTTCATCACGCGTGCATCCTCGTCGGCCCCCGCACCTTGTTGCCGGATACCACGTATTACGGCGCCCCGCAACTGAAGGCCCAAAAAGACGCTCTCATAGGCGTGCTCACCGCCGAATTCATGAAGTTGCTCTCGTTCACCCCCCTTCCCCTCGAGAAGCACAAACAATACGTCGACGACGCTTTGGCTTTCGATGCCATCGTGGCCACTTTGGTCAAGAGCCAACAGGAGTGGAGCGAATACACGAAATGCTATAACCCGATGAAAAGCGAGGAAGCCATCGCGGCCCTTAAGCCGCTTGATTTTGGCAACCTTCTGAGCAACGTCTTCGGGAAAATCCCGGACGAGGTCATCGTCTACGAGCCCCGATTCCTCAAAGGCTTTTCGACCCTTTTCAACGAGAAAAACTTCCCGATGTACAAGCATTGGGCTTATCTTAAGACCCTCATGAGCGGCTGCTCTTTCCTTAGCGAGGAGCTCCGAACCATCGCCAACACCTATAGCCGCACGATTTCCGGGCAAGCGGTGGACGCCTCGATCGAAAAGCAGGCGTATCGGAACGCCGGGAGCGCATTCAGTGAGCCGGTCGGCCTTTACTATGGCCGCGCCTACTTCGGCGAGGAGGCCAAGAAAGACGTCGTGAAGATCGTCGAGGAAATCATCGCCACCTATGAGAGCCGGATGGCTAGGAACGACTTCCTTTCCCCCGCCACGAAAGAGAAGGCGATCCTGAAACTGAGCAAGATCGTCATCAAGATGGGCTACCCCGACAAATGCCAGCCGCTTTACGATAAGCTGACGGTGGACGAAAACGACTCCTTTTACGAGGCCATGTGCGCGATTTCCCGTCAGAAGAACCTCGACGCCTTCGAAAAGCTCTATAAGGACGTCGACCGTTCCGAATGGGTCATGCCGGGTCATCTGGTGAACGCCTGCTATGACCCGATGAAGAACGACATCACCTTCCCGGCCGCGATCCTGCAGGCCCCTTTCTATTCGCTTAAGCAGACCCGCAGCGAGAACCTTGGCGGCATCGGTTCCGTCATCGGCCACGAAATCAGCCACGCCTTCGACAACAACGGGGCCCAGTGCGACGAGAACGGCAACCTCAGCAATTGGTGGACGCCGGAGGACTTCAAGTCCTTTCAGGCAAAGACCGAGGCCATGGTGAAGGAATTCGACGGCATTCCTTTCGCCGGCGGCAAGATGAACGGCGCCTTCGTCGTGAGCGAGAACATCGCCGATAACGGCGGCATGGCGGTCACGCTCGACATGATGAGCCGCCTCAAGGATGCCGACTATAGGGAATACTTCCTCAATTGGGGGCGCATCTGGTGCCAAAAAGCCCGCCCGCAGTATCAGCAGCTTCTCCTTTCGATCGACGTCCATTCCCCGGCCGAGCTTCGCGCGAATATGCAACCGCGCAATTTCGCGGAGTGGTACAGGACCTTCGACGTGAAGCCGACCGACAAGATGTATCTTGCCCCCGAGAGCCGCGTCGACCTTTGGTAAAACCACGTTTTCCGATAAAGATGCCTCTCCAGTTGTAGGAGGGGCTCTTTGTTTTTCATCGTTGGGCGGTTTACCTGCCGCTCTTTCGCCATTCCTGCCCATTTGAGTTGATAAACATTTGAAACGGGGGGCGACGACGTTTTTGATTGATAGCGGAAACGGCAAAGTGAATGTGTCATATCAGCGGCAGACATGGGTTTAGGAGAAAGGGAAGGATAAGCGAAAGCCTTCGTTGTTTTGGCGGAGACGACGGGTGCAGAAAAACGTTTTGCCGCCTTTTGGGTTCCGCTTTTCCGAAAAACGAATTCCACGGAATTTGCAAAACCGTTAAAGCGTTCTCTCATATCACTATAAAAAATGGATGTTTTTTAAAGAATATGTTGATACTTCGTTTTTTGCGGTTTTTAATCAATTGCGTAGAGAAAAAGCCGTTTTATTTGGCGGAAAAAACTGAGAGGGGGCTTCAATTCAACGTTTTGTTGAGCGAGTTAACAAAGAGTTGTTTTCTCTTTGTTCGCTCGTGGAAGAGAATTGGAAGCAGGAGAAAAAATGAGCGTTGGCAAAAACATTTCATATTTGCGGACTAAAGGGAAAATGACGCAAAAAGACCTTGCGGATATCCTTCATTTGACTCCGCAAGCGGTCAGCCGCTACGAGAACGGGCAAGTTGAGCCTGGACTCGACATCCTTCGTTCTTTGTCCGAAACCTTCCACGTCAGCATCGATGAGTTGGTTTCCAAGGATTTGACTTTGCCGCCTGAACCGCCGCTCCCTTCCGAGCCTGTTGAAATCTTAGAAAAGCCAAGCCAAAAGGAATCGTCCGTAACGGTCGTGGACGGCGTTTGCGGGCGTGAGGGAAGTTGTGGCACCCCCCTTAGCGAAGACGATCATGAGCGTGTCGAGACACCCGATGGGGACGAGCCTCATAACGATGGCGAGGATCGCCACCGGGTCGCCCTTTCCCCAAACGGCGCCGACGAGCCCGCCGAAAAGAAAGACAGCGACGTTCTTAAAGGAAAACCGACGGAGAAAAAGCCGGCAATCCACAATCCGGTCGCCTTTGGATGGGGCATCGCTTCATGCGTGGCTGCTATCCTCATAACGATTTTGACGGGCGCGTTCCTCTATAAGGACAGCGATGTTGGGATGATGTGGATTTTCGTTGCCTCCTCCGTCGCAGTGGGGTATTTGTTTTTCTCGCTTGTCTATTGCCTTATTGAGCCGACCTATATTCAGGACGTTTTTTTGGAGATCATCCAAATCGGTTTCGTGAAGTTTCCGGGTATTATCTTCAGCTTTGATCTTGATGGGGTCGCGTTTCTGATCATCATGAAAATCCTCTTTTGGATATTAGGGGCCCTCTTTGCCCTCTTTGCCTTGTCTTTGGCTGTCGCGGTTGGCGGCGTCCTCGCGATGTTCTCCTTCCCATTTTACGCAGTGGCAAGGCACGGGAAGCCAAGGGAGGCTTGAGATATGGACGACGTCACAATCAGGATTTTGGCCGAATCAAAACGGCAGAAAGGAAAGGCGAAGATGAAAAAAGCTATTCTATTTGGTTGTATGGGGGCGGCGTTGGCGTTGACATCATGCGGCGGAACGACTCTCCCGGTGGCGAGTAGCGATGGGGGCGGGTCCAATTCGGCGACTCCCCTCAGCGAATCCGAAAGCGAGCAAGGGAGCGATTCTTTCTCATCCGTCGTGACGAGTTATCAGATTTCTTTTTACGACGAAGCGGGCGTTTTGCTGACGAAGGAATCTTACGAAGAAGGAGAAGTCCCCGCTTATGCTTATTCCAAAGCGGACACACAGGAATGGGACTATACCTTTTTGGGGTGGTCCGCTTCCCTCAATGGCGACGTTCTGCCGTCTCTTCCGGCCGTTTCGGGCGATGCCAGTTATTATGCCGTCATCGAGGAAACGAAACAGCAATATACGATAACCTTCCTTACCAACGGCGGCAGCGAGGTCTCTCCGATCAAGGCCGATTACGGGAGCCAAATCGAAAAGCCCGATGACCCGCTCAAAGACGGATATCGTTTCATCGGATGGGCCGAGGATGCCGAGTTGACGGAAACCGTGTCGTGGCCGTACACGATTCTTGGCAACGCCACTTTTTACGCCGCCTATAACGAAAAGGTGGATATTAAAGCCTACCTTTCGACTCTTGTCGGCGCTTTGGGCCAAGACCCATTCAGTTACATTCCCGATTCCATGAGGCCGACCAATTCCTCAAAGATCGTGTCCGAAGCCGACGTGACTTATGACTTCTCATCGTTCGTCGGCGTCTCTTCCATTCATTACGGAGGCTATGGCGAGCAGTGGAACATGGTCATCCATAACATCATCCAGTCGGAGAGGTTCTATGCGGTTCTGGGCTTATGCGAAACCGCCACGACCGCCAGCGTCGCCGTCTTCAACAATTATCTTGATTCAAACGTGAGCGACACGGCCGACCATTCGATTGCCGACAGCGACAAGAACTACTCGGCTTCGCTTCGTTTCGCTGACGGCGTTCTCTCTTACACGCTTACGATGACGACTGGCTGGAACCTTCCCTTCTTCGGGGAGGTCAAGCCGCAGATCGACATGGTCTTCGACGTTGCCAAAAACGAGAAAAGCGTGCGCATCAATCTTACCGACACGAACGCTTTGAAATACGTTATTGGCGACAACTCTTACGAATTCGCGCTTGAGTACGGCGTCGAGGCCGGAAGTCGAAAGGCCACGTTCTCCGTGACCCGCGATTCCGAGACCGGAGAAGTCGACGGCCACATATACGAGTTCGTTCAGCTGAAAGGCAAAGACCTTGTGCCCAGTTGCGCCGATTTCTATATCGGCGATGCTTACGCAAGCGTCGTCGGCAACAAAGCCTCTGGCATCATCGGCTTCTCCGGCTACATCAATGAGCTTTACTCCGTGAGCGATGGGAAGCTTCGCGGATACAAAATTCGCGAAATGATCAAGAGCGTGACGACGCTGACGTACAACACCCTTTGGTTCAACCTCAACGACATTTCCGGGATCGCCTCAACGAAAGTTTTGGCTAGCAGCGGCGACGGGACCGACTCGAGTTTCAACCCGAACGACGTTTACGTAAACGGATCATCGTCCGTCTTCACTCCGGCCTACAACACGAAATTAGGCATAAAAACAAGCCGCAAATACGACATCGAACTCCGTAAGCAGTACTGGTATGGCTATCAAGACGAGGACCTTTGCGAATACGAGACGGACATTCCGATGATGTTCATCCAAGACGACAACGACAAAGACACCAATTACAGCGATTTCAGCAGCGACATGAAGTCCGTGAGCGGAATAAACTCTTCGGTGACTTTATCGTCATCGTACCTTACGAAAATCAGAGCGGATTACAACACTCTCATCGATGTCTTCGTCGCGAACAAGGACTCTATTACGGGCGATATCATAACGCAGTTTATCGGAAACGCCGCCTAATCGGTTTCTTGATTTTATATGTGATGGCGCCCTTGCTTGTTTTTAAAAGCGTTTAAATTTCAATGACCGCGCCGTGGCTCTTGGCCCATGATGCTTTTGCTGACAAATTCCTTGCGGTTCTTGAAATACGGTTGCGTTTTCGGGGTTTCTTCCGGATTTTGCTTTTAAATCGACATAATTTCCCCCTTAACGGCTTGGGCTATAGAAAAGCTTTATGAAAAGTTCAAAAACGAAATCTGTTTTAAAGAAAAATCAGTGACGTCTTATTGGATTCGCCATATTTTTGTTACTTGGCCTTTTGACAAAGAGACTTATTTTCAGATTGTTCATGTACACATTGGTCACTCACGAATCTTGGCAGCCGAGATTTATACGCGTTTTGGAAAGCATAATTTCAAAAACATAAGGATAATTCTATTTTTAAGAACATAAGTTTGCGATGAGAGGACTTTATTCGCGAAAGGAAACAATCAATGCGAATGCTTTTTTATCAGCCATCGATAGCAAACAAGCGTTGCTTCAAGGTATCAACAACCGATTCAAAACGCGATTGAGTTTATTCGGTTCCGTGGAATGCAAACCACTTACAAAACCAATTCAAAGCATCAATATTGTTGTTTTTCGATTTCGGTTGTTGAGTTCCTGTTTGCGTTTTGCTTGTTATGGTTTATTGCCTGGAAATTGTTTTTCGCGTTTATTTAAAAACGCAAATATTGCAAATAGAGAGAATTAAATGAAAAACCGCTTTTGAGGAATTCGTCAATTTTTGCGGCCGTTCCGAATTGGCGTCCTTTGCATGTTGTTTTACTTATGTTCGATAAAATGCATAATGCCTTGTTTTGTCCTATTTACTTGGTTTTTTCGAACATAAATGCTATGGCAAAATGGTTAATTAAATTAGCGGAAATAAACTAATAGATGAAATGTCTTAATTGTCAAAACGCCCCTTAAGGCGTTTGTGTTTTTTGGCACTCCTCATCTCATTATTTCTCAGGACATAAAAAGAATGAAAAAAGTCTTCTTCTGATAGGGTGGTTGTTTTGTTTGGCATCCAGACACACGTGATCAAAGACATTTACGTTGTTGTTGAATCGAATGACACCGTTTTTCTGGTTGTGAAAAAGGGTTTTCAAGTACCAAACGGGTGGAGGGGGCCGAGCAATGAACGGTGATGATGTCTCGTTTGAAGAGTGCTATTTTTATATCACAAAGACGATTAGCAAAAGAATAGGGCGCGACATTAGATCTGAAGTCATAGATGATTTACTCTCTTTCTTGGTTAAAAACTTTTATTCGATAATCGCAAAGGCAAAAATAAACAAAACCGCATACGTAGAAAAGGTGCTAAGCACAAAATGCAATGGACTTTCAGCCAAAATTCGTCTTAAAGAAACGTTATCTATTGAGACGGGCGGAGAGGACGGCGAGAGCATGGAGGAAACTTTTGCGGCAGAAGAAACGGAAGAAACACCTTGTTTAGGGCATGAAGAGGTTTGGAACCTTGTATCGTCGCTAAGCGATTATGAAAGAACGGTTATCATCGATTGCTTCTTTAATGGGAAGAAAGTCAGTGAAATAGCCAGAGAACGAGGCATGAGTCAGCAGGCCATATCAAAAGTCAAAGTCCGTGCCTTGAAAAAGATGAGAAAAGAAATAAGAAAAACAAAGCCTTCTTTTAGAGGGCTTTTTTGATACTGGATTCTGCAAAAAATCATCGACTTTGTCTTTAAACACGGGCCCCTTATTTAAATCTTCATTTAGCGTAGATCCAGAATTCTTAAAAGCGCGGTTATGAAAAAACCATTTGTTTTATTTTGTGGCAATTAGACGAAAAAACACTTCCGTTTTTGGTTGTGAAAAGCGTGTGTCGACCACCAAACCTTTGAGGGGTACGAATCGCTTCGCTTTTGGAAGCCTCGGCAAAACGTCTTATAGACAAGCCGAAACGCCATTTTAACGAATTGCAAAAGCAAAAGAGCCGCTTGACTCAGAAAGAAGGAACCAAGTCATGGAATACGCTTCAGTGCCAGTGATTGTTATATGTTGCTATATTTTTGCCGAAATCTACAAAACCGCTTTTCGGAAAAAGAAAGACCAGGCCTTCAAAATCATTCCTGTTTTGACATCCGCTTTTGGCGGACTCATTGCCGTCACGATGTTTTTGACCGTGCCAGAGTCGATTCCCTCAGCATCAAACGTTTGGGTTGCCTTGGAAATCGGTCTAATCAGCGGCGCTGGTTCGACCGGTGGCAACCAGATGATTAAGCAACTGTTCGGGAAGAAAACGAAAAAGGACGGAAATTAGACGACTCAATTCAAGATTTCATATTTTAGAGCGCTTTCCAATGCGATTCGTTCTTGCCAAAGGAGTCAGGGAAATGTTTATTAAGCACAAAGAGAACTACAATCCAAGAATTGATTTCCAAGTCGTTTTTTTCATTAGCCGTGAAACGAAATTCGGGAAAGATTATAGCGAGCTAAAAGCAATTTTTGATGGTTGCGGTTCAGCAGCGACCACTCAAGGGCGTGAATTCGAGAAATTGATCAGAACCTATAGAATCCTTCTTCAATCAGGAATCAATGAACCCTCCTTGCTTGCTTGCGCGAACAGCCTTGCGTTGGAAGCGGACGCTCAAACCATTAGTTGCATCTCAAAGATATTTCCAATCGTTAACCAAAAGGACCCAACTTATGCTGCAACTTGGCTTCTTCGAGAGGTTTTGGCGAGCGATATCTTCAAGGATTATTCATTCGAAATGGCGGTGTTTCTTTTTGACGCGACGCTTGCAGGCGGCGGATATGTGCCAATGGTTTTTCAAAGATCGTATGTTCTCTTTCTTGCTGAATTGTCAAAGAAAGGGACGGCCATTGATTCAATGCATCGGATGCTATCGGTTACGAGCGACAATTCCCAAAAATACATCGCAAGATATCGGAAAACCTCAAAAGAAAAAATTATCAAAACAATCCTTATTTTAAAAAAGGAAGCAAAGGAGAAGTTTGGGATAGCCGTAGTTTGGCTTTTCGGTTCTTTTGCTAAGGACAAGGGCACGGAGTTCAGCGATGTCGATCTTTTTGTTGGCGGGGGGCAGCCAAATTGGAACCCTGACATCAAGGCAATGGCCTCTTTCTTCGGCAAACGCTTTGATCGACCGGCGGATATACATCTCGATGGCGGTGTTTGGTTTGGCAGCGTTGAGGCGATAAAGAAAGAAAGGAAGCTCATTTATGATGATCGTTGAGAACGTCGTTGGGACAAAAGGGTTCTATCGTTTCGTGGAGTTTGTCTCCAAACTTTGCGGGGGCTCCCTTCCGCATGAGCGTTATAAACTGATCTCACTCGACGAGGTTGAAGCACTTTCCGGCGAAGAGGTCGAGGCCAAAAAATTGGCCGATTCCTACTCTTTTGCGCTCTCGAATGTGTTTCAGCCTTTTGACACGGTTTTGCTTGAGCGGATCTATTTTTTGCTATCTGGGTTGACCCTTAGCAAAGAGTCGGCTGAAGCCATATGCGAAGAATATTATCTCCACAAAGACGAAGACCCGCACTACGTTGCCATGAAGGTTCATATTTGTGTGCTTAAAAAGGTGCCTACGAGAAAAATCGAGTTCGCCTTTTCGGTCTCGAACATGATTCTCTTGAAAAGAGGATTGCACCAAATGATTCCTCGTGGATCTGTCCACGGAATATACATGGATTGTGTCAATGCCAATAAAGAGAACAAGTTGATGTATCTCTTTTCTCAAATGAAGGAGCCATCAGACGAGGGCGGTTCGATGAGATGCGCCCCAGAAGGCATCGCAGGCATCATATCCGCCATTAAGCCAAAGATTCCGATTCTTGAGTCGAAATTCGCTGTGCGAAAACTGCTGCTTTATGGCTCCGTTGCCAAAGGCGTTGTCACCAAGCAAAGCGATGTTGACTTCTTGGTGCAATTCGATCCTTCAGAAATCCCGCTCGAAAGGCAGGAGAAGAAAAACAAGTTAATTGGATTTCTTTCGACTCTTCTTGGGACGAGGGCGGATGTGATTGACTTCACAAACGCGCTAAGAAATCTAGACATATCCGAGATGGAAAATTCGATTGCTTTGATTTAAGGAGGAAATAACAATGATTAAATTCATAAGCAACAAGGCTGGTTTCGCTACGATAAACGTCTCTTCGAGATTACTACGTAAATCCGATGGACAGTGGACTTCCGCGAGTCTAACTAATAATTATTATGGAAACGTTGACAAAAACTGTATTCTTCTGGTCAAACTCTCCATGACTGGGCTGACCTCTGAAGAGAAGATTGGTCATATGGCTTTCCGTATTTTTTACAAAGGCGTGAAAAACAGTACGGCATTTAGGCTCTTCAGTGTTTCGAATAGCAACATCAACAGTTCGCCTTCTTCGCTCGCTTCAAGTGTTTCGTCGTCCCCAGAAGATGAGGTTGTCGAACCAGGAGACGAAGATGATGGTTCGCCATCAATCAAGGCATCAACTTTTGACATCACGAAACTCGTTAATGAAAATTTGGCCGGAAATCAGTCCTTCGTTTTTGCGATTGGGAACGATTATGAACCCGGTTCTTTTGTGTTGGCTGATCCGAAAACGCTTGCCGATGATCCCAATTCACCTCAGATGTGTTCGGCGGCAATTGCGAATCTTAGCGGTTTGGATCCGATGCTGAAGTTCGATGAGCACAGTGTTTGTGAGGGCGAGAAGGGATATATCGCCCTCAACTCTGGGAAAGTTTTCAATTTAGTGAATCTTTTTTCTACGCCTGACTCAAAAATGCCTATCTCCGTTTCCCTTTGCCAAAGCCCAGATAGACGATTTCCCAGTGTTTTGTTCAAGCACGGATTTGCGGCCAGTTTCCAGTATTCTCTAAAAACGTCAAGCAATGGAGGATATGTTTTGGAGGATTACACCGGCAAAAAAGTCTTCTACAAATTCATTGATCGCAACGCGAAGGGATTCAGTTACTCCGATTATGGAATCACGCACAAAAACGGTGGTGGGTCGCTTTATTACGCTTCCACGGACTGTTCATATTTTTATCTTTCAACAAGCGGGAACTATGGTGGCAACACAATTCAACTATATGATAAATCCGGCAACGGAATCGGTTTTTTGATTTGTGGTGGGAAAACGCAGATAGAAAGCGCGAGAGACAAAGACAATCATTTAATTTCGTTCACCTGGAACGCAATCACTTCCAATGTCATAAAACCATCAAAAATAGCCAATTTCTCAGGATCCGAAATTGACATTAGATATTCTGGCGATCTTGTGTCTGAGATGTTGTTTGCCAAAGAGAAAAAGTCCATTGAAATATCGTATCCTGGCGATTTTTCGATGCTGATTTCTCTTTACGACACCGACTCATCGAAGAAGTTGAAAGAAATTGAATTCACTTTCGTTGGCGATTTCATTTCCAAAGTTTGCGAGACCGTTTCCGGAAACAGCCTTGAATACAGCAAGGACAGCCGTGGAAGAATTTCCACGGCCTCGCTCAAGAATTCATCGAATCAGCCTCAATACCTGACTTCCTATTCATACCATTACGATTTCACGAAAGTCACAGACTTTGAAAATAAGTCAGTTTACTATTATTTCGATAAATATGGCCGTATCCGAACGATCATGGATGATGACGGAAAGACGGTTTCCTTTAACTATGACGAACTGGAGGACGGCGCCTCAAAAGGCGCAAAAGGTCAATCCGATCCGCAACTGACTTCAAGAAATTATCTTGAAAACCATAGTTTTGAAAACGACGATCTTTTCCAAGACGGTTCCTTGGGTTGGCAAAAAAGCGGTCCTGGGATCGCGGAAGCCATCGATGGTGGTGTTCATGGTGGGAAGTGTCTTAGGGTTGTGGGCACTGAAGCCCAAACGACGACCATCTCTCAATCCGTCGTTTCGCCTAAACTGCTTGGCGATTATTCTCTTAAAGGTTTTTTGAAAATAGTTTCTTCTCAGGCTGGAGCGGCCGTTTCCGTCAAGGTTGACGTGAACTACAACGAAACGAAAACCATTGATATGCCAGGGACCGGAGTTGGCGGTTTGGTTCGTAAAAAAACCATATTGGTTCCACACTCGTTGGAAAAGGAATACTCAGCTCCGTCCGATGATGGCGAATGGACGGCTTTTTCCACAGATAAAATCTCTCTGCCATTCGATGCCTGTTCACTGTCCGTTTCGGTTTCAATAGGGGTTTCGGGCACATGCGAGGCGTGCTTTGATGACTTCCAGTTGGGGTCATTGAACGAAATAACCCGTTATAACCTGATTGAAAACGGCAATTTGGAGTTTGCTGACGGAACCCTTCCAAAGGGGTGGTCCTTCCATAACCTTCTTTCGGAAGACGGCTTTTCCTACATTCTCAATTCAGATGAACACTCGCCGGCTCTTGACGAAAAAGTAATGAAATTTTCCGCTCCTCCGCATTTGATCACCCGGGCCGGAAAAGCCTTCCTCATTCGCAAGATGTTCAAAACGATAATGGCCTCAGGCAACGCTGGCGAGGAGTTGGTTTTCAGCGTTTTTGCAAAGTCGCTTGCCACCACGAGCAATGTTTTCAGAGCTTATCTGAAACTCAATTACGATGGCCAAGAAGCCAAACGATACGATTTTGATTTCGAAAGAAACCTTGCGAGTTGGCAAATGCTCGTTCGCAGCGTCATAGCGGATTACCCCTATACTTCCATCGAAGTCGGCGTTGAATTCGACGGAACGAACGAAGCCTATTTCGATTGTTTCCAACTTTCTCGTGATTCTTTCGGCAAATACTACGATTACGATCAACGAGGGAACATTACTCAAGCGATGGATTCGTCTGGGTCGAGCCTCGAAATGAAATACGAGAACGACATGCCGACTGAAGTCTTGTCACAGGATGGAAACTGCTTTCGATATGTGTATAACAATGGTAAGTTGCGGACTGTCAAAGATCTAAACGGTAACGAAATGGCTTTTGATTACGACTCCGATGGGAACGTTACAAAGACCTCTTTGCATAGTTCGTCTGGCGAGTCGATCGTTCGCGAAACATCTTACGATGCCGGCGGGAACCCTCTATCTTCGACCGATGAGCACGGGAACGTTATATCAAAAACATACGATTACTTAAACCGCCTCACCAGAGAGACTAAGGCTGGCGGAAGCATCGCGACTTTATATTCATACGAAGATTTGTCCAAACTGCTTTCGATTAAATCGGTGGCCGATGGGCGGATCCACGAGAACACAATGGCTTACGAAGAGGCAAGTGGGCTTGTTAAAACAATCACTAGCAAAAACGGGACAGAATACAAGTTCGTTTATGATAATTCGGGCAGGCTTCTCTCCATCAAAGCGAACGATGAGACCGTTAGCGTTTTTACTTATGGTCTTATGGCCGGTTCGATCGACAAGGGCCTCGTTACAAGTAAGCGGTATGGCGATTCCGGCGACATTTTCGCTTTTGTGTACGATGAGCGTGACCAACTCGTTTCGGTTAGTTTGAACGGCAGTGGCGTCGTTAAGTTCGAATATAACGAGAACGGGCTGGTTTCCAAATCGGTTGATATCGTCAATAACTTGACGAAATCCTTTGATTACAACAAGAAAGGAAAGCTGACAAGGATAGTAAGCAAGGAAGGCGAGATTTCGCTTTCTTACGACAATCTTGGCGGTATTCAGAAGAAGGCATATCTAATCGGCGGAAAGAAGAGATCCGTTGACTTCATTCAAGACTACGAGGCCAACGAATACACGAAAGAAGGCTATTTCAGCCGACTTTCCAACGCTTTCGGCGATGAAATGGTGCTAGGCGGCGAGTCTTGCTCCGGTAATTTTGGGGCTAAAGCCGTCATGAGTACCGTAAGCGTCGTTACGGATCCCGTTTTGTCTATGCCGGTTTTCTCTTTCGGAGACCGCTTTGATTTCATTTACTATGACCTCTCGACTTTTAACCGCAATAGAACGAGCGGGTATGTGGGAGGGACGCCTTTTCGCCTCGATTCATGGAAGACGGTCTTCCGTTGGCGGAAAAGTTTCGGCCTTTGGATAAAGCCATCAGGCGAATTCGGCGACAAGGAAAACCTCTTGTCTTTCGAAAGGTACTTCACTGATGTCAACAGCGATTTGTTGTCTGACCTCTATGTCGATTCCACGGGAAGGGTTTGCTATGCCTCTAGTGGATCCTCTTCCCCGAAACTGATTAGCGGAAAGTTGCTTCTTGGGCAGTGGAATTATGTGGCCATTCTAATCGAGCATGGTTTTGAACGAAACACTAACCAAGTTTACGTTTCGGTTAACGGAGCGAAGGCGGCGACCTGCCAAATTGATGAGAGCGTTTTTGACATCAATCGGATTATAGTTTCGCGTCAATACATTCGCGCTTCCTCATCCAGCTCAGACAGTGGGGCGTTCCAGGACATTAACGTTCTGAAAATGCCTTTTGAAATCGCGATGATCTCGGGAGGGATAAAAGACTTCACCGACGAAAAGAACGCAGTTATCTATAGCGAAGGGAAAAGATACTTGGTTTCTGAAAAACCGGTGCAACGTTCCAAAGGCGTCATTTACTATAGTCAGTCGATTTATAGCGGATTTGACGTCATATCGCTAAACGGGAGTTTGGAATCAGCGGATGGAATCAGGCCTTCTGAAATCATCGCGACCGCCCCTAACTGCAAAGTCGAAAAAGCCCGAATTTTCAAGTTTGATAAGGAGACCGGCCGTCACGTATACGGAAGCTACTCCGCTGTGAGAAACCTCGATCCCGGGCAAAAACAATGTCTGGCCTACGATTTGCCGCTTGGCCATCAGGGAACAACGACGATTCGTTTCAAACTTGACGGTGACGGCCTGGGAGAAAGGTGCCTATTGGCTTTCTGGAAGTCCGGCGATGAAGCTTTAGGTGTTTACGTCATAAACAACCAATGCTACATGAAAATCGGCGACAGTTACACCGTATTTGGGGGCAAAGTGCCGGCAAACGTTTGGCATACTTTGGTTATAGCTTATGATTCCACGGGATTATCCATCGGGATCGACGGCAATGAGCGCTTCTTCGCCTTCACAATCGATTTGACGGGAGCCAGAACATACGTTGGCGTTTCCAAGAAAGGGGCGACCGATTATCTAAACGGAACGGTCGAGATGCTTGCCTTTGCTAAGGAGAAGCTCGCGAAAACGAAGACGGATTTGATCGTCTCGGAAGGCGCACCCATCATAAACCGCGATATTATCGACTCGCTCGGAAGGGTTTCCGGAAAAAAGATCTCCGCTTTCGGAAAAGAATTCGAGACGAAGTACGATTACGACAAACTAAGGGTCGCCAAAGAGACGATTCTAGGCAACGAGACGTTCGCCTATGCTTACGATGCCGAAAGCAACCCTGTCTCCATCACCGATGAAAAAGGGGCTAGACGCGAATTCTCCTATGACCAACTTGGCAGGCTTACCGAGGATAGTGACGGAGACGGAGGATCGACCTCTTATTCCTATGACCTTAACGGGAATATCCTTTCATCCGTCAAGAAGATCGGAAGCGAGATCGCCCAAAGCCTCAGGTATGAATACGACAGCGTCGTCAAGGACCGGCTGTTGCGTGTCGTTGACTCGTCTTCTGATGCCGTTTTGAGAAGATTCTCCTACGATGGCAATTATAAAGGAAATCCGACCTCGATGACCATCAAGGGCGTTGAAAGGAACCTTTGCTGGTCTGCGAGAAGACTCGTGAGCGTTGGTGACGGTATTCATTATTCTTACGACGAAAACGGGATTCGCGTTCTTAAATCATCTGGGTCTAACACATGCTCGTTTGTTTTGGAGGGGACGAATGTCGTTTCCATGACCGAGAGAACCCCAAGCAAGGCCGTTCGGTTGGACTTTACGTATGACCCTAACGGATTGGTTTTGGGGGTTACCTCAGGTGAAAACGAATACTTCTATGTCAAGGATATCGAAGGCAGGATCCTCGGTCTTATTGACAAAACCGGCAATTATGTCGTGAAGTACAAATACGACGCTTGGGGCGTTCCACAAAAGACGATTCTTGTCTCATGCGACGTCGCCGAGTTCAACCCGTTTCTGTACAAAGGGTATTTCTATGATGAGGAAACGGGATTCTACTATCTGAAGTCGCGATACTACGATCCGACCTTGCGTAGGTTTATCAACGCCGATGGTATGGCGAAGATAGATCAGAACTCACTTACCAAAATAAACCTTTATTCTTATTGCGGCGACAGCCCGATTGAAGGTTACGATCCTGACGGAAGCTGGGATTGGTGCAAGTTCGCAAAAGTGGTTCTTATCGGGCTCGCCTGCGCTATCGCTGTAAGTGCAATGATTGTTGTAGCACCAGGACTCGCTACAGTAATTCTAACTGGTGCGGCATTAGGTGCTGCGTCAAATGGGGTCGTTTCGGCAATTAGTCAACTCGCATCAAGCGGGAAAATTGATGGTTGGCAAGTAGCCACTGATACTCTTTTTGGAGCGGTAGGAGGGGCTCTAGGTTCTGCAGGTTTAGGAATGGGCGCCATGATTATTGGAAACGGGATCATCGGTTTCGTTTCAAGCGCCGCTTCTGACTGGGTGGCTGATAGACCTTTCGATTTGGCAGGTGCGGCTTTGAACTTAGGCCTTGGCTGTGCTTTTGGCGCATTCAGTTATTCAAAAGGCCAAGAATCCCTTTGTGGTTTGGCGAAATCGTGTAAGTCCACTATTGAAGGAATTTCGGAGGGAAACGGAAGTTGGGTAAAAGGCCTTACCAAAATCTTTACGAATAAACTACATAAAACAGTAATCAGTTTGCTGAAAAGCATTTTGCATGATGCCGGGCCAAACTTTATTGTTAATTGCCTGTTGAGTGGGGCGGGGCTAACTATTAAGGCTTCCGTATGGGGAGATATATAAGGTAGACGCAAATTTTTACATTAGTAACTATCTTTTGCTTTGAATGCGATATGGAACGTCCTTTCCATTTTGGCAGGACGTTCCTTTTTTCGAAAACAGCAGTGATACAATAAAACAAAATGAAAAACATATCTTCCTTTTTGGTCGTTCCAACCACCGTTCTTGTCTCCTCGCTTTTTTGGTGGCTATTCCGAAGGTATGTCCGTTTCAAGCCGTTAAACGGAACCAACGTGCTTCGCCAGTCGCGTATTTGGCTTTGGCTGGGCGTTGTGCTTATTATGGAGTTTCTTGCGTTTCAGATTTGGATCGTCTTCTTCCAGTTCGATCAGTTTCCTTGTGCGATTATTTTTGCTTTTTTCACGCTTTTCGGTGTTTCGTTTGTTCTGTTTTACTTCAACTGGGAAATCGTCATCAAACCCGACGGCTTCGTCTTCAGGAACTCGTTGAGGGTTAAGAGGGAGTATCGTTTCGTCGACGTCACGGTGGAGGAAAGCTCCTACCGGGCGTCGTGCGAGCTGGTTGTCAGAAAAAGATCCAACGATAGAAGGATATGCGCGATCTGCGGCTGCTTCATGGACAATTACGAAGCGTTCGGGCGCGCTTATAGGGCCTATCTGAAAGAAAAAGGGATAACCATAAAGGCGAAGAACTCCGATACCGTTAGGCGGTCGGGGGCTTTGTGCGTTTTGGTCGTGCTTCTGTGCGCGTCGCTCTCCGGCATGCTGGTATGGATGACGTTCTCTTTCAAGCCGAAGGTGTGGTTGATGACCTTCATCGCCGTCCCTCTGCCCTTCGTCGCCGTTTG
>JALCDB010000008.1 GCA_022641095.1 Bacilli bacterium | reverse complement strand
TCCTCAATGATTTTCCTTTGGACATCTATATTCTTATCGATAGCGGTCATAACCATGCTTATTCTGATTTGTTCATTCAAGCTTGGCATCAATAGGGGGAGGGCTTTTAATTCTGGTATACCTATTCTCGCTCTTGTGGAACCGGCGGTCCTCTTATCAATATACTTCCTATTTGCCGGCAAATTAATGCTTTCTCTAACAAAAACAGTATCACAGACGGTGTTGTCAAGTTTGACACGTATGGCGTCAGAGCCAAGCAAATAACGGCCAAATAGAGACGTAGCGATGCACGTTCTTCCAGCAGGCATCATCTTAGCGATAATCAAATCTCCCGGAAATGCATTGGACGCCTTCAAATCATCCGCTTTTTGTTCGCTTGCAAAAACTAGGCGCGAAAAGAAATCCAAATACCCCTCTGTGATGTTGCTTAGTTGAATTATAGGTACACCTGAAGTTTTATAATCAACGGTTTTTAAGTTCGATCCAAAGGGCCCTCCAGCAAAGGATCGGTAGTCTGAAGTCACCAGTTCTTTCAATAGTACTTTTTTCCACTCACCTTTGAATTCTGGGAATCTCAAAGGTGGGACATTAAGGGCTTTTTTATCGTTATTTGATGTCGTCATAATCGATTCCAAGTTCCTTGAGGTAATCTTTGATTTGCTTATCGAGCTCGTCCCTTTGTTTCTCAAGCGACTTGAGATCGGAGAGGACGGCTTTGATATCGATTGGCTTTTCCTCTTCGAAAGTATCGACATAGCGGGGGATGTTAAGGTTAAATTCGTTGTTTTGGATCTCTATTAAAGAAGCGCAGTGGGCATACTTGTCGACGTCTTTTCTTGCCATATAGGTGTCGATGATTTTTTGGACGTTGACATCGGTTAGACGGTTCTGGTTTTTACCGGACTCAAACTCTTTTGAGGCATCGATAAACATAACGTCAGTGTTTTTGCGGCATTTTTTAAACACCAAGATGCATGTCGGTATGGTGGTTCCGTAGAAAAGGTTGGCTGGCAATCCGATAACGGCATCCAAATAGTTGCGGGTTTTGATTAAAGTGGTGCGGATAACTTCCTCGGCTCCGCCACGGAAGAGAACACCATGAGGTAAAACGACCGCGCATGTTCCAAAATCGCTAAGCGCATGGATCATATGAAGAACGAACGCATAGTCGGCTTTGGACTTAGGAGCCAATCTGCCATATCCTGAGAACCGCTCATCATTCATGAAGTTTTCGTTGGCGCTCCACTGGGCGGAATAAGGAGGGTTTGCCACGACGGCGTCAAAGCCACCGTGTTCGGCGATATCCATATGGCTTGGGCATGGTCTTTCAAGAGTGTCATCGTTGTAGATGTCAAATTGTTTGTATGAAAGCCCATGGAGCAGCATGTTCATGCGAGCTAGGTTATAAGTTGTGTTATTAAGCTCTTGCCCATAATATGAACGAACGTTTGCTTCGTCGCCAATCCTCAATAGTAACGATCCGGAGCCGCAGGCTGGGTCATACACACTCTTGAGATCAGTGATGCCTTGGGCTTTTGTTACTAGTTTTGCCAAAAGCTTGGATACTTGTTGTGGTGTGTAGAATTCGCCGGCTTTTTTGCCAGCGGAGGCGGCGAATTTGCCGATGAGATATTCATAAGAATCGCCCAATAAATCGATTCTGGCATCGGCGGCTTCCAATTCGATATCCTCGATTTTTTCAATTATCTTGCCAATCAAAATTGACTTCTCAGCCTCGCCTTTGCCCAGTTTGTTCGAGTGGAGATCAAGATCGTCGAAGAGACCATTGAAGCAGGATTCCCGTTTCTTTTCTTCCTTTTTCTTCTCCGCTTCGCTCATTTTTTCGCCAATGGGGGCGGCTTTAACGGATTCGTTGAAAGCGGTGATCCCTTTCTCTAGATAGTCGATGGAGAACGTTTTAGCTTTGATCATCGGAACGAGTGACGAGAAGAGGAACTTTGGTTCAATGCAATAGCCAACGCGTTTGCTGAGCTGGTCTTTTAACCCGTTCTCCCCTTCGCGATAGTCGTTGTTTTCCCACGCTTCGGCGAAAGAGATGTCATCATCTTTCAGGATGTCGCCGGCTTCTTTCTCCTCTTTGTCGCATAGGTTCTTGTAGAACATCAAACCTAGAATGTAGTTTTTGAATTCGCTGGCATCCATGTTTCCACGAAGGCTGTTGGCCATTTCCCAAAGGGCGGTTTGAAGTTCTTGCGATTCTTTTTCTTGCTGTGTTGCGGTATCCATATTTTAGTTCTCCTTGTTATTTATTTGGTTCAAAGCATTTATCATCAAAGCGTTTCTTACTTTTCTTATCGTCCCGTCTATTTTTTCGCGCCTTAGAGACATTTGGTATAGTTTTCCTATACTGCGTTGCCTTGCTAGTGGCGGAAGAGGCGTCAAATCAAGATTTTTCAAGACTGTGACGCTAACATTTTTTACCGAGGCCGTTCCTTGAATCATTTTTGAAATTGTCTTTTTGGAGCACGGGCCTTCGTTTAATGACCACATGAGATAACTTGGATCGATGTCTTTTGACTTAATTCTTATTATCGCGAAATTGGATGGAATTAAGCGGCCAACGAAATCCCCTTGTATAATCATTGATCGAAATTGGGTCAAACCGTAAAGGACATCGTTGGCTTTCGCATAAGCGCATTGATCTTTTTTAGAGGAGAGAACCGTCATCATGCTCCGTTCCGGGATTTCATCGATTTTGCCGCTGGAGAAATAACTTAATTCTTGCATACTGATGGAGGGCACTTTCTCGGTATCGTCATACTTGGAAGCGGGTTTCACTCTGGTTAGGATTGTCCCCGTTGCTATGTCAGCGATTTCGGAAATTTTCATATAATACCCTGTAACTTATGCAAATATCATTTCACCATTTATGAGTCTTGTCAACAAAAATAACTTGAAACTTAAACAAATAACAATCAATAGAATTTATGGCAAACCTCTTGAATGTAGTTCTTGATCTCTTCAATCATTTGACCTTTGATTTTAAAGTTCGGGATATGTTTAACGAGTTTTTGCCGTTTCTTTTGGATAGCCAGCAAAGAAATCATCGATTCGATGCTGGAGTCGGGGACGTACTCATAGATGGCATATTCTTTAATCAGGTTGCTCAAAGCGTCGTAAGCTATGTTGAGTTCGTTTGATTCGTTTTTGATGTCGATGTCTTTTTTGAGTTCGACGAAACGATCGTATTCGGCGTCGATGTCGGCTTCTTTATCAAGATTAGGAACCACTTCGCGCAAAAATTCCGTGAGAAGTTCTTTCTTATATTTTAGGGTTTCAGAATTGCTGGATTGCAGGATTTTTAGAATCTTCTCGATTTCAGCCAAGCGGTTTTCGCCCTTTTCGACGTGAGCGACGTCTTTGATCAAATTCATGATGTACTCAAAATCGATTCGGTCGTTTTTAACGAGTTCCAAATAGAATTCGGTCGGGATCTCTTCATGGGGTTGGTCTGGATTTGGCTTTTTTAGCGAATCGGCCAAGTCTTTATACTTGGATAGGTAGTCTTCGAACGTCTGGTATGACATTTTAAGTTCCTGTTCGTTCCATTCGAAGTCCACGAACGTGTTCATAGTTTTCGCCGTTTTCACCAACTCGCGGAAAAGGTTGAGAAATCCGAATTTCTCCGACTTTGTTTTGAGCATGTCGACGCTTTGCGGCGTTGGGGCGATGGCTTCAAGCATTTGTTTGTTGGCCAGGAAGGACGCGATTTGTTCTTTGAGAGGTTTGATGAGAACAATATCTTTTGTTTCCTTGTTTGCGTAGAGTTTTATGGCGTTGTCGGTGTCGTCTTTATATGTGCCTAGCAATCTTTGTGGCTTATTCTTCCCGACAATTTGAATGGTGGACATGAAGCAAACGATGTTTCCGTGGGGCTTTGCGTCCCCATCGAGGCGATTTGTTCGCGAAAAAGCCTGAATAAGTCGATGATATTGAGTTGATTTGTCCAAATACAATCCGGACAATCTCTTTGAATTAAACCCAGTGAGGAACATATCAACGACCAGCAAAAGGTCAATTTCACGAGACTTCATTCTCTTTTGGACATCAATGTAATAGAGACTCGTTCCACCGTTGTCCGTCGAGAAACCGGTTCCGAACATCGCGTTGTAGTCTTTGATAATCGAATCAAGGGCGTCGCGTTGGGATTCGGTGGCTCCGGATTTCAGTTCATCGTTAGCCTCGAAAGTGAAGCAGGCGCAGATCCTGTGCTTATCATTATCTAGTTTTCTCAGTTCTTTGTAGTAGTCGAGAAGCAAATCGATATCCTTGATTGCAAACAAGGCATTGTACCTTTCGTTAAATGTGATTTTGCCGAACGTGGCAAGGATCTCTTTTGAAACCGTTTCAATTCGATCGGGGTTTGTTATCCATTCACGTACCTCGTTTGGCTCAAGGGGACGGTCGATGGCGGGTGAGTGAATGGTTTCATAGTATGAAACATTGAAACCAAGAACGGCTTTGTCACGGATGGCGTCACCAATGAGGTACTTGTCTTTGCAAGATCCGAAAACCGCGGCGGTTGTGAAATCCAAGTTGGCTTTGTTGACCTCGAATATCGGAGTTCCCGTGAAGCCGAAGAACTGTCCCCCGGCAAAGACTTTTTTAATGTTTTTGTGCATCTCGCCGAAATTCGAGCGATGGCATTCGTCGATAATAAAAACGGTCGAATCTTTATACGCCTCGAATGCGGTTGGGTATTTTTTGCAGGCATTGGCCATTTTTTGGATGGTGGTCATCACCAAATTGGTGCTGCTGTCATGGAAAGCCGGAATCAAATCGCGTCCAGTTGGGGTATCGGCGAAACAATCTTTCTCGTATTTATCGAATTCTCCGGCCGTTTGAGTATTGAGATCTTTTCTATCAATGAGGAAGACGACTTTCTTAATGTTTGGCATCGTCCTCAAAATTTGAGCGACTTTAAAACTGGTTATCGTTTTCCCGGAACCTGTCGTGTGCCAAATGTAGGCATTGTTTTTGGTGGTGGTGGCAAGGTTAACCAACGCTTCGACGGCCCGGACTTGATACGGTCGCATCGCAATCAACGTCTTGTTGGCGTTATCGAGAATCATGTATTCGCTGATCGTTTTGGCGAGCGCGCACGGAACAAGACGTTCGGCGGCAAATTCCATTATGTTATTGACAGGATTGTTGTTGATGTCTTGCCAAACGAAAACAAAGTCTTTGTTTATGTCCGTATTGTTAGCATAATATCTGGTGTTTGCGCCGTTGGATATTACAAACAATTGGATGTAAAAAAACAAGCCTGAATAAGACTCTCTTTGGTATCGGCAAATCTGGTTGAAAGCCTTCTTGATATCCATTCCCCGGCGTTTCAGTTCGATTTGGACAAGTGGTAGTCCATTCACGAGAATGGTGACATCGTAACGGTTTTCATGTTTTCCTTGAATGGAAATTTGGTTGGCTAATTGAAAGAAGTTTTTGCACCAATCGTTTCTATCGAAAATCTTGACCGAATGCTTTTTTCCATCGGAGTCAAATTCAATTTCTTGGTCTTGCCGAAGGTTTTTAGCCGATTCGAAACGCGAACGTCCCAACATTGAATTCATGAGGCGATCGAATTCTTTGTCGGACATAGCAATGCCATTCAAACGATCAATTTGATGGCGAAAGTTGGCGATCATTTGATCATAGTTTTTTATTGCAGTGTACTCATATGTATTGGCGACGAGGGCTTTGATTAACTCTGATTCAAGTTCCGCTTCACTTTGACAATCATTTTCCATTCTATTTGACCCCCTTGTTTTTACCCATGAATTTTAATCGTTGCTATTTGTCGTCCGCAAAATGTTTTTCGTCATGGCTTAGCCTATTCCACGTTTTTGGGCCAAGGCGAAAATCTGTCTTTTGGGTGCAAAGACAATTCGCTTTTTCGGCTCCCCCATATGTTCATGGTCGCATAGGCTATGCCGATAGTTTTGGCCAACTCCGCTTGCGTTAAAAAAACTTCTCACGCAAAACCCTGACCATGGTCGGAAAATACATGTAAAAAGTCTATATCGTTTTTATATCTTCTACAATTGTTTTAAGGCTATGTTTGTCAGTGAAAATCGATTGCCTTCCGACTCTTGCATAGTTATCGCTTTTTCTCGGTTAGCTTATTTGCTTCGGAAAAGAAAACGAATTCGTGAATAATTTCGTTTGGTCGTTGACGAGGTCTTCCGATCCAAAAGCTCTATAAATAGCAAGCGAAGAAGCACCTATTCGGATTGCGAGGCACTATTGACGACAAGAAGACACCGATCGATGCCATTGATTTTCGGTTGCCGCAAATTCGGGAAAAGCCTTAAAAGGCTGAGTCCGGAGTTTTTGTCCGGGCATTGACAAATTGATTTTGAAACATTGGTTTCGATTCGGAACAATGCGGCCCACGATTATGAAAAATGCGAGTTTTGCCATTTATGAGACATTCATCGAAAAAGGCTTACCAGACATCGTTTCCGAATTGGAAAAATACATCGGCTCATAATAGTTGGCCGCTAGAAGCATACGAAAAAGCGAGGAGCCATTTTCCGTCTCCTCGCTTTTCGCCGTTCTTCGACGGATCGCCATCGAAGGCCTCGGCATCAGGCGAACATGTCGTCGAGGTCTTTGATGAACGCGTCGAGTTCGGTGAGATCCTTGATCCGGGCCCCGGAAGCCTGCGCGTGTCCGCCTCCGCCCCACTTGAAGGCGATCGGCGAGATGTCGGCTTTCTTGCTCCTGATGGAGACCCGCCAGCACCAGTCCTTGGGGTTGGGGTCCTCCGTGATTGAGCACCAGGCGTTGATGCCGGCGATGTTGGAGAAGAGATTGACGTTGGTCTTGCCCTGCTCGCTCGTGATTTTGAGTTCCTCCTGGACCTTGGCCGGGAGGCAGTAGTAGGCGACCCCGTGCGGGGAGACCGCGAAGTGGTTGAGGACGTAAGCCGTGACTTTCAGGTCGTCGATTTTCTTCTCGTACATCTCAAGGTAGATGTCGCTGATGGAGATGCCCGTCGCGATGAGGCCTTGGGCGATCGCGAAGGTGTGGGCGGTGGTCGAGCTGTACATGAAGCGCCCGCTGTCGCCGACTAAACCGATGTAGAAGTAGCGGGCCGCCTCCTTCGAAAGGGAGGCGCCTTTCCAGTTAAGGCAGAAATCCACGACGATCTCGCTCGCCGCGGCGGCCCCTAAGTCCACGATCGGGTGCCGGGCGATCTGCTCTTTGCACGGGTGGTGGTCCATTTTCGCGACGTACTTGGCTTTTTGGAAGCGGGGATCGGCGATCCGGTCGGTGTCTCCGACGTCGACGACGATCGCCATGAAGGGATCGGCGAAGAAAGAGTCGGGCAATTTCTCCGTGACCGGGAAAAGGCGTGGCGTGAACGTGACGTGGTTGTCGCCCACAAAGTGGATTTCCTTGTTCGGGAAGTTGTCCTTCAGGAACGTGACGAGGCCCATTTGGGTCCCCATCGCGTCGTAATCGGGTTTGCTGTGGCGGTAGACGACGATGCGGTCGTAGCGTCTTATGGCGCGCCTTAGGAGCGAGTACTCTTTCTTGAACTTCTCGCCGTAGTCTTTGACGGATTGGTCTAATTTCATGTTCTTTCTTCCTTATTATGGGCGGAGAGGCATTATGCCCCTTTATGGACGCGCCCGCAAACGCGATGCGTCTTCTATCATACCAGTTAATCGTCTTTTTCACGCATCCGAGAGCGTTTATTCCGTTTTTGGATTCCAATAAAGCGTTTCAGCGATGGCTAAAGACGAGGTAAAGTTCGAAGGTTCGCCTTGCGGCAAAACGTCAGCAGCGGTTTTTTCAATCACAAAAGGAAGGCCATGTAATATGGGATCGTGAGTTTGGTCCCGCCGTGTCCGATGTTGTATTCCCCTAGTTTTATGCAGGAATCGACGTGGTATTTATCCGGATGGGATAGGACTTCATCGGCCGCTTTGGTTCTTCCGGAGACGGATTTTACCTCAATGAGAGTGGCTTTTCCATCGATTTGCTTGACAAAATCGATTTCAAGCCCGGAATCTTTTCGGAAGTAATAGAGAGGTTCGTTTTTCGTGGCGATGGCATCGGCTACCGCGTTTTCGAAAATCGCTCCTTTGTAGACGTAAAGATCGCCTTGCAGGATATTTGCGGCGGTGCCATCCTCCAAGAGGGAAACAAGCAGGCCGCTATCGGATAGGAAAAGTTTGAACGATTCATTGATTTTGTTGCCTTCGAGCGGCAACTCGGGTTTTCGTAGGTTGAAGCATTTCATCGCCAAGCCATAATCCACCAGCCACTGAATGGCATTGTCGTAATCGCGTCCTTTGGCTTTGGTCGCGATTCCTGAATATGTGAATTTTTGGTTCTCCTTGGCTAGTTGGCTTGGCAGAGATGAGAAAACCGCTTCGATTCTGGCCAAAAGAGTTCGATCGATATCTTCGTTTTCCTTTTCGTCGAGATGCTTTCCGAAATCATCTTTGTATTCCTCAATGAGATCCCTTTGCCCGTTTATGGTTGCGTTGAGGTCATGGTTTTCCAAAAACGTGTCAACGATCGAAGGCATTCCTCCTACGACGAGATATTCCTTGAAGTAGGAGAGCATCGCCTTGTGTATTGGGACATCGACCGGTTTCTCCTCAGCGAAACACTTGCGCAGATAGGCAATGATGTTTTTGGAAATCCCTCGCGCCCAAAGGAATTCCTCGAAGTCGAGGGCGTGCATCGGAACGATTCGCTCATAACCAACGGGGACGTCTTGGTTGAGTTTTTTATTGTAGTTGCGTAACCCAAGCAATGATCCGGAGGCGATTATGTCGTAGCGTCCGTCGTCGACGAAAGGTTTAATGGAAGCCCTCGCTCTGGCGCATTCCTGGATTTCGTCAAAGAAAATGATGGTTTTATGAGGGACGAACCTGGCGTTTGGTTTCAAAGCGGAGATCCTCATAATCAAGCGATCGACGGACAGGTCCCCGTCGAAAGCTTCCTTTAATGTTCGGTCGTTTTTGAAGTTGATCTCGATGAAATTTTGGTAATGTTTTTGACAAAAGTCTCTGACGATGTAAGTTTTACCAACTTGGCGGAGCCCCTTGATCAAGAGGGCTTTTTTCCGATTTGAATGATACCAATTTTCGAAGATCGATGTTATCTTTCTTTCAAACATTCGATAAAACCTTCTTTCTTTTGTTATAATACACCTTTTTCAAGGGAATCATTCGGCAAGTTTGCACCTTTTTAAAGGGAATTGATTGATAGGTTTGCACCTTTTTCAAGGGAATCATTCGGCAAGTTTGCACCTTTTTCAAGGGAATCCCCGTTTGAATAGGCTAATCGTCCGTTGGTCAAGCGGTCCTCAAAAAAGGGCAGTCGATAAAAAAAGGCACCAAGGCGGTGCCTTTATTCGGTTCGCTTCGTCTATAGGGTTCCTTTGAGGGCTTTGTAGCAATCGCGGGCGATCATCACTTCCTCGTCCGTCGGGATGATGGCGACGAGGATCTTGCTGTCCGGTTTGCTGATGATCCCCTCTTTGTGGTTAAGTTCTTCGTTTTTCGCCAGATCGTAGGTAATGCCTAGAGCCGGGGCGATGGCCGCGAGGATCCGGGCGCGGAAGAAAGAGCTGTTCTCGCCGATGCCGGCCGAGAAGACGATCATGTCCGCCCCGCCGAGCCGCACATAATACTGGCCCACGAAATCAGCGATGCGGCGGACGAAGAGGTCGCCGGCCATGATGGCGCGCTTGTCGCCCTTTTTGATGGCGGCTTCGATGTCGCGGGTGTCGTTGCTGACGCCCGAAACCCCGAGGAGCCCGCTCTTCTTGTTGAGGATTTCGTATATCTCGTCGACGTTTTTGCCCGAGCGGTCGCAAAGGTAGTCCACGACGGAAGGGTCAAGGTCGCCCGAGCGGGTGCCCATCATGACGCCGCCAAGGGGAGTCAAACCCATGGATGTGGCGACGCATTTGCCGTCGTACACGGCGCATAAAGACGCGCCGCTGCCGATGTGGCAGGAGATGATTTTCGTGTTGGGCTTGCCGCCGAGGTAATCCTTGATGGCTTTGGCGGCGAGGTAGTTGTGGCTCGTGCCGTGGGCGCCGTAT
The DNA here is from genome assembly GCA_022641095.1 of Bacilli bacterium. GTDB lineage: Bacteria > Bacillota_I > Bacilli_A > RFN20 > CAG-826 > UBA4951. Next base: position 59,932 of record JALCDB010000008.1, on the reverse strand, counting down.
CGCCGGCAATCGTATTCCTCGCTCATCTCGTAAGGGATCGGATAAAGGTAATCCTCCGGCTTCATCGTTTGGTGGAACGCGGTGTCGAAGACGGCGATGGAGATAGCGTTAGGCAAGGCTTTTTTGAACGCGTGGAATCCCACGAGGTGGGCGGGGGCATGAAGAGGGTCAAGCGGGATGAGCTTCGTGATCTTGGCTTCGGTATCCTTGTCGAAAAGGGCCGATTTGCTGAAATATTTCCCGCCTTGGACGATGCGGTGGCCAACGCAGGAGATCTCGTTAAGGTCCTTGACGATGCCATATTCCTTGATGGCGTCGAGAACAAGTTGGACGCCTTGGGCGTGATCCGTGATGGGCAAGACGCTTTCGTGGGACTTCCCGTTGAACTTGATTTTGAAAATCCCGTCGTCGTGGCCGATGCGGTCGACGATGCCTGAGCAGATGACCTGTTCTTCCGGCATTTCGAAAAGCTTGTACTTGAGCGAACTCGAACCGGCGTTGACAGCCATGCACTTATACATAGACGATTACCTCTTTTTTCCGTGTACGATTTTACGCTTAGCGTAAGCGATAGGCAAAAAAGAATAAAAGGAAACGGGCCATCTTGATTGATTCGGCGTGGCGTCATGGAAAGGCGCTATGGCGGATTTTTGTTCTCCTTCGAGGCCGTCTGCCGCGCGTTTCCTCCTCTTATCGTAAGCGAGGAAGCTTTTTTGTGACCTTTCATGGCGGGTAGACGTTTTTCGTTGCGTTCGTCATCCTAATCGGCTTTGAAAAAAGCCGATGAGGCCTTGAAACGGTTCTTCCGCCTTTTTCAAAGAGCGCCCAGACGTCTCCGCTTTGTTTACAACCGAATGGCCTTTCGTCCACGAATGTTTGGGTAAAACGAACCGCGACGCGCCTAGCGTTTACCGATCGGTTTATTAAACATGCGAAATTACAATTCGCCGAAAACGCTTTGTTGAAGGCGCCTATTCGTTTTCTTTCGTCTGCTCTCCCGCGACAGTTTTAGTAAACAACTTGAAAAAGTTTACGAAAATGTGGCAAAGTTTACCTGAAGTTTGTTGTGGAAGCGCTTACGCGGTCGATAATGAAGCCGTGCGAGCAATACGCGTTTGGACACCTTTCAATGCCCTTAACCTCATTTATTGTTCGTCATGCGCGCGGAAATCGCGCTGAAAGGAAGCCATGAAGAAACGAAATTACCTTCTCGTTACCGCTGGCGCCCTCCTCGCTTTGACGAGCTGCGGCGGGACATCAAGCGGTTCTGGGGCCACATCCGCGGCGGGCTCTTCCTCCGAAAGCCATGTCGCAAGCACCTCTTCATCCATAGCGGGGAGCTCATCCTCGGTCGTTCCCGTCGTTTTGGCGGCCCCGAGTTTGACCCTCAACGCCGAAAAGACCGGCCTCGTTTGGGCCGATGTGACCGGAGCCTCCGGTTACGAGGTCAAAGTCAACGACGGCGAATACGCCGCCGCCGCCTCTTACGACTTTTCCGCCGCGGTCGGCAAATACGCCGTTTCCGTGAAATCCGTCGGCGATGGAACGAATTACTCTGATTCGGAAGCGGCGACTTGGGACTATGAAACCAAAGAAATCAGCCTTAGCGCCATCAGCGTTTCCGGAATGACGGCCACTTGGACGGCCGTCGGCAACGTCACGAGCGCCTTCTCGGCGACCGGCGATCTCGATAGCGAGACCTGGTCCGCCGCGGTCGGCGGCGCCTACGCGGCCGCCTCTTCCGGCAAGTTGGGCGTCTCCGTCAACCCGGGCTACGACTCCGACGATAACCTTAATTACGTCGGCACCGCGGCGACCGAATACCGTTGGATCGTCGAAGCGGCCACCGAAAACAGGGTCGTTCTTAGCAACAAGACCGAGGTCGACGACGGCCTCATTTCCTATTTTTATTCCCCGAGCACGAACGCGTGGGAGGACGCGGGGGCCCACGCGGCCCTTTCCGTCAACCCCGCCGACGTCGAAGAGGCGGATCCCGTGATCGATTTCAAGATCCAGCAATCCTTCCCTTATAAGTTCGCCTCATCCGTTTCGACCCTTGATTCCTATGCGGGCCTTTCGCTCAAAGTCAAAGGCGACGACAAGACCGCCATGCTCATCCAACTGACCGGATCGGAGGGCTACGTCTCCCTCAATCTCGGCGTCATCTCCTCGAACTGGAACCTCATCTACGTTCCTTTCTCCGATGCGGGATGGATCGTCGGCGGCACTTCGTACACCCTCGCCCAATTCGCGACGGCCAAAGGCTTCGGCTCGGCTAGCGATGCCCTCTACGCCTTCAATGAGATCGACCTCGTCTACAAGACCGTTGGCGACAGCAGTTATCAGTACACCCACGATTACCTCAGCGACATGACGCTCGTCGCGAAGGGCGATGGCTCTTTCTCGCAAAGCGACGATTGGACCGTGGCTGGCTCCTATACCGGCGTCAACGCAACCTCCGGCATCGATTTCAAACTCGAATCGGACGGGACGGCCATCACGCTGTCTTCCCTCAACCTTGAGAGCAACCTCAATGCCACCCTCGCCGAAACGGACGAGGGCGACGCCGTCACGTTCAAGACCGCCGACGGCGGCGCTTCGCTCACATACGTCGGCACCGTGACCGAAAAAGGGCGCGCGATCGCCTTTAAGTCGGCGAGCGGAACCTACGCCCCCTATCTGACCAACGTCAGTTTCAACTACGTCTATACCATCGACGACTTCGAGGATTACGCCGAAACCGGCGTCGGTTACGACAAGAATAACAAGAATCCCGGAAACCGGACCGGTCTGCGCGCCGCCTATTATAGCGAATACTATAGCGGCGACGCCTCCGACAGCGATGAGCTCTCGGGCAGCAAGTGGTCCCTTATGGGATCCGACAATTACCTGAACCTCGCGACCGACGCGAGCGAAGTCCACAGCGGCAAACAAGCCGCGGACTTCAAGACCGGCAACAGCATGCGTTACTCCACCTACGGCGTGAGCGACGGCACGGCTACGGCGCTTCCTAGGGGCGACACGTTCTCGTTCTTCGCGAAAAACGCCAGCGCAAGCGACGTGACCTGCTACGTCCGTCTCTTCCAATATGCCAGCGTCAATATCGGCAACATCGGCGACGCTTTGGCCACCATCACGATCCCGGCCTCGAGCGATTACGCTCAGTACACCGTCGCTTTGAGCGCCAGCAAACACTACTATGGCTACAGCCTCAACTTCGGCTACGTCAAATCCGGATCCAGGATGTACGTGGATGACGTTCAGCTTTACACCGGCGTCAACCCCTATAGCCATTTCGTCGACGGTTCGCCCATCAAATCGGGGACCGTCTATGGCGGTTCCAACGCCTACATGAGCTCGGTCGTCGGCACGCTTGGCAACCATTCCTCCATTTCCGTCGTCGCCACCCCTAAAGGCGCTTCGGCGATCAATCTGGCGGGCACCTACACGGTCGACGCCGAGACGAAGGAAATCGTCATCGACTGCGGCGCCGACCTCGTTTACACCGGCCTTCTCTCAGTCGATCGCACTTGCATCAGCTACGTCAGCGCGACGGGCAATTACGGCGCCTATTGCGCCAACCTCTTCCTTCAGGCCCGGCTTCCTAACAAAACGAGGCTCATCAGCTACGACAATATGACGGCCTCTTCTTTGCAAGACCTTGTTTACGTCGACCGCGATCTTAATAACAGCGGCACCTTCACGACCTATGCCCCAGGCGGCAACTCCGATTTCGTTGGCCTTGAGACGACTGGCCAGGACGCGGGCTTCGCCTCGGCCGCTTTCGCGGTCGACACCACGGCGGCCAAAATCGGCAAATACCGTTACCGCTGGTCGCAAGAGGCTTCGCTTGGCTCATTTTCCAACTTCTCATTCCGCGTCAAGAACACCAGTTCGCTCAAGATCACCGCGCAGCTTTACGTTTGCACGGTGAGCGGCTCGAGCGCGACTCGCCTCAGCACGTCGGCCGGTTCCGCGGTCGCCGCCGGATCGGACTGGATGACCGTGAGCGGTTCCCTTTCCTCCGTCAAAGACGTATACGGCTTCTCGATTTTCGTCTACACCGATTACGCCCCATCCTCCGATGTCGTGACGGGAACGATGCTGATCGATAACGTTTTGGCGTGGTGAAAGATTGATAGGGGCGGGTTTTTATCCGCCCCTATTCGTTTGGCCGAAGTGATAAACAAAAGCCGTTTGTTTACGATTTATGAGGCGAGTTTACCAAAGAGAGGGGAAAAGCTGGCTATGGGCAATCGGATACGACTGGAGGACATCGCCCGCGAGTGCGGGGTGACCAAGGGATTGGTTTCGCGCGCTTTGGCTGGGAAATACAACGTGAGCGACGAGACCAAGAACCGCATCGTCAAAAAGGCCCTCGAACTCGGCTACGACAAGGGGCGCCTGCGGAGCGCCGTGAAGCCGCTCAGCCGCGTCGTCCTCGTCATCCCTTCGCGCCTTCTCTTCAAGGAAGACTACTGGCAGCCGATCATCAAGTCCGTCGCCAAGACCCTCGACTTCAGTTCCATCACCCTCGATTACTTCGTTTACGAGGAGGGGAAACTCGACGAGGAAAGCCTGAGCAAACTGGCTTCCAGCGCCTGCTCGGCCTACATCCTCATCCACAGCAACCCCACCCCCATCAACGACCGGCTCAAGGACTTGGGCAAGCCGGTGGTGGAGGTCGATCCCAAGACCTTCCATAGCGACTGCATCACGAAGGTCAAGTTCTCCAATTACGACTCCCTTTACGAAGCCACGGAAATGCTCATCGGCAAGGGCCATCGGATTCTGGCTTTCTACGGAAGCGACGCCCATTCGACTTCCTTCCGGGAGCGGCACGAGGGTTTCTTAGCCGCGATCGCCTCCCATAAGGGAGAGGGCATCGCGGGCGTCTCGCTCGACTTCGACAACTCATCGCTCAATTACAGCGACGACGCGATGCTCGAAAGGGCCTTGAGGGAGAAAAGAATAACCGCCTTGCTCTGCGCGAACGACATCATCGCGCTCAACGCCTACAAGGTCATCGCCCGAATAGGCATGCGGATCCCCGACGACATCAGCGTCACGGGATTCGACAACGTCCGGGAGGGCCAAGAGGCCATCCCAGCCCTCACGACGTTCAACGTCCCCCGCGAGGAGTTAGGGAAAGAGATCGCCGACTATCTGCTCGGCATGTTCTCGGAGCGGCGGCTCCAGTATTCGCAGATCGTCGTCCATTGCCCGCTCGTGAGGCGGGATTCGACACGGAGGCTTTAGGAGGCCCGCTTTTATGAGGATCATCAACGAAAAAGACATACCGAACATCCCGTTCGAGGAATGCCCGAAAGGCTGCCTGGACCCCGTGTGGCGCTACAGCGGCAACCCGCTCATCAAGCGAAACCCCGCCGGGTCCCTCTCCCGCGTCTTCAACTCGGCCCTCGTTCCCTACAAAGGGGCTTTCATCGGCGTTTTCCGCGCCGAGGATCGCACAGGGGTCCCCCATTTGTACGTTGGCCGCTCCGCGGATGGGCTTTCGATCGAATTCGAGGACAGGCCCATCGTCTTCGTGGACGAGGAAGGGAACGCGGCCGAAAGCCACTACCAGTACGACCCGCGCCTCGTCGAGATCGAGGGAGCCTATTACGTCACTTGGTGCGACGACTTTTTTGGCCCGGCTCTCGCCATCGCGAAAACGACCGATTTCCGGAAATTCGTCAAATACCCGCATCCTTTTTTGCCCTATAACCGCAACGGCGTCCTTTTCCCGCGCAAGATCGGCGGCGAATACGTCATGCTGTCCCGCCCCAGCGACTCGGGCCACACGGCGTTCGGGGACATCTTCCTTTCCAAGTCCCCCGATTTGATCCATTGGGGCGAGAACGAGCATGTGATGGAACGGGGCTGGGAATGGTGGAACCTCACCAAGATCGGCGCCGGAAGCAACCCCATCGAAACCGATGAGGGGTGGCTTCTCCTTTTCCATGGGGTCACGAACACCTGCAACGGCTTCGTCTATAGTTTCTCGGGCGCCCTCCTCGACCGGGAGCGTCCCGGAAAGGTCCTTTTCCGCTGCCGCGATTACCTTCTGACGCCCGAAAAGGATTACGAAACGTCTGGCTTCGTGCCCAACGTCTGCTTCCCGACGTCCGCCCTAGTGGACGCGAGGACAGGGCGGATGGCCATCTATTACGGAAGCGCCGACACGTACACGTCGCTTTGCTTCTCCTATGTCGACCGCCTCGTGGGCTTCATCAAGGAAAGAAGCAGATAATGGAACGGGTCCTCATCCGCAAAAGACAGTCGAGATTCCACCATTTCGGGCGGAATTTCGTCAAATCCCGCTACCTGATCGCCATGATCGTTCCGGCGGTGGCGTTCTATTTCATTTTCTGCTACATCCCGATGTACGGGGTCCTCATGGCCTTCACCAAGTACTACCCCAAACTCGGCATCATCGGCAGTCTGAAGGAGCATTTCGTCGGGTGGGGCAACTTCACCTACATCTTCAGCAGCGACCCCGATTTCGCGAACGTCTTACGGAACACCATCCTGATCGGGGCGGGCAAAATCGTCATTTCCTTCGTGGCCGCGATTCTGGTGGCTTTGCTCATCAACGAAATCCGGCTCAAGCGCTTCAAGAAGTTCTCGCAGACCATCGTCACGTTCCCCCATTTCCTTTCCTGGATCGTCATCGCCGGCTTCATCGACGTCCTCTTTTCCAGGACCGGCGTGGTCAACGACATCGCGGTGGCCTGCGGCGGGGACCGAACGACCTTCCTCGGCGACGGGGGCTTCTTCCTCGGCCTTATTTTCGTGAGCGACATCTGGAAGGAGGCCGGCTGGTCTTCCATCATTTACTTAGCCACCATGGCGGGGATCCCGCCCGAACTATACGAAGCCGCCGACATCGACGGGGCCTCCCGGAGCCAAAAAATCTGGCACATCACCTTGCCAGGCATCAAGAGCACGGCGATTCTCCTTCTCATCCTTTCGGTGGGCGGCATCCTCTCGGCCGGATTCGACCAGATCTTCAACCTTTATAACCCCTTGGTTTACGATCAGGTCGACATTCTCGACACCTATATATACCGTCAGACCTTCACGAATCTCGTGAACCCCGGCATCGGAACGGCCATCGGCCTCTTCAAGTCCGTCGTTTCCTTCATCCTCGTCATCTCGGTCGACCGCATCGCCAAACTGTGCGGGGAAAGGGGGATCATCTAGCATGGGAAAAAAGAAAGCCACGCTCGAAAGGCTGCCCCTCCGTCCGCACGGGAAGAACGCCAACGACCGCCGAAGCGCGATGGACATCGTCCTGTTCCTTATCCTTCTGTTCTATGTCCTGGCGGTCATCTTCCCGTTCTATTACTGCTTCGTGATATCCGTTTCCAGCGAAACGGCCTACATGACGAGCGATATCCTCCTGTGGCCGACCGACCTCACCTTCGAGGCCTACGAGTCCGTCTTTACCAACAGCGAGATGTGGAACGGCTTCGGGATCACGATGATCCTCCTTGTCGGCGGGACGGCCTATCAGCTGTTCTTCACCGTCATCACCGGTTACGCGATGTCGCGCGAAAGATGGGTCGGCAAGAATTTCGTCATGAACATGATCCTCGTCACCATGTTCTTCGGCGGCGGCCTCGTCCCTTATTACTATCTGATCAAGGACTTAGGCATGTACAACACCATTTGGGTCATGATCATCCCGGGGGCGATCGACACCTTCAACATGCTTCTTATGCGCAACTACTTCGCCTCGCTCCCGAAGGAGCTCGAGGAAAGCGCCCGCATCGACGGGGCCAACGACATGCAGATTTTCGTCAAGGTCTATTTGCCTTTGTCCCTTCCGATGCTGGCCACGGTGGGCCTTTTCTTCGCCGTCGGCAACTGGAACAGTTGGTATAACGGCATGCTCTTCACCGAGAAAAGCACCCTCCGTCCGCTCCAATTGGTCCTCCGCGAGATGATCGCCAGCATGTCCACGAGCGTCGAAAGCCCGACCTCAAGGACCTATAGCGAAGGGCTCGTCATGGCCTCGATCTTCTTCACGATCGTGCCGATGATGTGTTTCTATCCGTTTTTGCAGCGTTTCTTCGTCAAAGGCATCGTCGTGGGTGCCATCAAAGGATAGGAGGTATCAATCTATGAAAAACCCTTTGAAGAGAATTGTCTTGCCGCTGTTCGCGGCGCTGGTGGCCAGCTTGGCCCTCGTTTCGTGCGGAGGCGGCGGAGAGGACGAATACGATGACGCCGGCAACCTCAAAATAAGCCTTCGCAACCTTTATTTCGAGAGTTGGACGGGCAATGACATCTACACCGACGAGATCGAGGGCAAATTCAAGGTGGACATCACCCCGTCGAGCTACAGTTACAACGATTGGAGCAGCCAGGTCTCGGCGGCCGTCAACGCCAACAACCTCACCGACGTCTTTCAGTACAACCTGACGCAGTTCAACTGCGCCAACAGTTACCGATACTGGGCCGACGCGCAGGTGATCAAAGCCCTGCCGGACGACCTGTCGCCGTGGCCGAACGTCGAGGCCATGCTAAGCGCCACCAGCGACATCGACGCCTTCAAGATCGATGGGAAGCTATATGGCATCCCTATAGCCAAGAACATCTCGGATTACGGCGTGGATTATTCGCCGTTCACCTACGTTTACCGGCGCGATTGGGCCAAAAAATGGAACGTTTATCAGGAGGGCGACGTCTATTCATGGGAGCAGTTCCAGAACCTTCTTGACGTTTTCAATAGCCACCTCAACCCGACCGGGAAAGGCGATAAATACGCCTTGGCGGACGTCGAATGGAGTTTCCCTTCGGTGACCAACTTCTACAAGGACAGCCCGCATTGCTTCAGTTGGGACGCCACGGCGAGGAAATACGTCGGGACTTTCGCGACGGACGCCTATGTGAAAGGCATGGACCTAGCCAAGAGTTACGTCGACGACCTCGTGTATGGCTACGACCAATACACCGCGACCGAAGGCGGGGCCCGCAAAGCCTACTGCAGCAACGACTGCGGAGTCCTTTACGAAAACCTCTCGCTATCGAACTACGAGGCGGTTCGGAAGTCCCTCGCGACCTCGAACGCCCTCGACTCCTCTTTTTCCGTCGATGACGCCTCGGCCATCATGAAAGTCAAGGGCCCGGATGGCAAATACGCCCTCGAAGGGGCCGAGAACTGGTATTCGATGACTTTCTTCAATTACGACATCAGCGAAAAGAAGCAGAAACTCATCCTCGACATCATGGATTACCTTTTGGGGGCGGAGGGCACCAAACTCGCCGTCTATGGCATTAAGGGGTACGACTACACCGAGGACGGGGCCGGGAACATCGCCCTCACGGAAAACGGTTGGCCCAAGGACGATAGCGGCGATTACGTCGAAAAAGAGAACGGCGCCAAGTGCCTTCGTTACATGGTCACTTTGGGCAACGATTACGATTCCTACGACCCGCTGACGGATCGCGAGGCCTATGGGGCCTTGAGCGGCTGGCAGAGCGAAATGGACGCGGCCGAAGCCTCGAGCCTCCTTCGCGTCTTCAAGGAAAAGAGCGAGGTCATGTGGCTTTCCACCGACCTTAAGGACAGATACGAGGGTTCGATGCTCGAGGACGCCAACGACGAGGTCGTCAAGTATTGCTACGGCAAGGAGGACAAGGCGGCGTATCTCGACAACGTGACAAAGAGCCCTTGGCCTTCCGTCCTCAGCGAAATCAACGGCGAATTGGGGTACGGAAAATGAGATGCGAACGTTTACGGCTTCTAGTTCCGGCCCTCTTGGCCCTTTCCCTATCCTCATGCGGAAGCCAGGACTACTCCGACATCGCTTTCGGCGAGGATGACCTCGTCCAAAGCTCCTTCGGGGGCTTAGGCGTCGAGTGGGGCGTCTACGAGGATACCGACATGCTGGACGAGAACTCCTTTAAGAGGATCTACGCCAACATCAAGGAACTCGCCCCCGCGCGGATCCGCTGCATGTTCAATTACGACTCTTTCGTCAAGGATTTCGACGACAAAGGCGACGATGACAAAACCAACGACACTTGGACCTACGATTTCGCCAACAAATGGGGCGACAACCTGTTCGAGATCCTCCGCTACTGCCAAAGCCACGGCATTCAGGTGGCTACTGGGGCTTGGAACGTCATCGGCGACCTCCGCCACGACGTTTGGGGCATGATGGACGAGTGCACGGCGGATCTCCGCTGGGCCAAAATAAGCGCCGACATCTTCGATTATCTGATCAACGTGTCCGGCTTCACCTGCATTCGGTGGTTCGTGAACGGAAACGAGCCCAATTACACGGGGAGCCAAGGCTCGAGCAAGAATTACAACAACACCCTCGACAAGTGGATCGCGGGCGTGAAGAACGTCCGCGCGGCCCTTGACGCGAAAGGCCTCACCGAGGTCGGCATCATCGGCGGGGATACGACCGGCTTCGACGGAACGAGGGAATATTGGACTGGGATCGCCAACCGAATCAGCGACAAAGTGGCCGACTACGGCGCCCATTTCTATTTGTCGAATTATTACATCGACGGCGGTTACGTCCGCGAATACGCCGACGAGCTCGTCGCGGCGATAAGAACGCTTGACAAGGGATACGGCACGTCGCGCCCGCTCGACGTTTGGGAATGCGGGCTCCTCGACGGCAAGGTCGCCTCGACGGACAGCAACTCCCTCATCAAGACCGTCTCATACGGGGTCCGCATGGCGGACTTCACCATCCAAACGATGCTATCGGGCTTCAATAGCCTCACCTATTGGTCGTTTGACGACGCGCAGAACATGATGTACAGCGGCAACGCGAGCACCCCGAAGATGTGGGGCATGTTCAGTTCCCTTTCAAGCGCCACTTCCTACAATCAGGAGCTTCGTCCTTGGTATCACAGTTCCTGCCTTTTGACGCATTTGTTCTCTTCAGGCAGCAAGATTTACGGCAACGCGGCCAACTCGCGGGAGATCGACGACTCGTTCCGCTGCATCGCCGCTGTTTCGAAAGACGGCAAGAGCGGGGGCTACTGCGCGATCAACCGGGGGACCGAGGCCACGACCCGGCGTTTCCTTCTCGGACCGGCCGTCGAAGGCTCGGGCAAACTCTATGTCTACGAGTTCGGCGAAGGCCTCATCAAACTCGGCGAGGACGGCTTCATCGAGCCGAACTACGAGATCGAGGGCTCCTTGAACAAATGGCTTTCCCTCTCCGTGCCTTCGAACTCCCTCGTCGTGGTGTCATCGGAGGAACTTTGATATGCGCAAACACCGCTTATTCGCTTTTTTCGGCTCCCTCCTGCTGGCTCTTGGCCTCGCTTCCTGCGGCGAGGGTGGGGGCTACACGTCCGCGGCCAATTCGTTTGACCAGCACTCCCCTAGCGGCTCGCCCGGCCTCTTCTCGCTCGTGAGCCCGACTCTAGGCGCCTCCTTGAGCGAGGTCCCGACGTTCAGTTGGAACGCGAGCGAAAACGCCACGCGCTACATGCTGGAGATCGCCTCGAGCGAAAACTTCGTCAGCAACAGCGACGCTTATGTCTATTACAAACACGATTACATCTCCTCGACCAGTTACTCCATCTCGGCGGAGCTGAGCCAGAAGGACGTCACCTATTACTGGCGCGTGACCGCCTATTGCGGGAACGCGAGCAAATTGTGCGCCAACGCGTTCACTTTCTTTCTCGAGGCGCCTGATTACGGGGAGGTCCCCTTTCCTCTTGGCGCGGCGAGCGATTGGTCGGTCCATAACGAAGGCGCGCCCGTCGACCTTTCGATGGACACGAGCGATTTTTTCTCGAACGATCAGAAGTCGCTCGCGGTGAATTTCGTTCAGGAAAACACGAAAAACATCGGATGGATCGTCCTGACGAAAACGGTCGAGCTTGACACGTACGGGACGGACGCCTTCTATCTTCGTTTCTTCTATTCGGGTCAGGACGCGAAAGCCTATATCCGCCTTATCGACAACGACGGCGAATTCTGGAAGAGCGAGATCGCGATCTCCAACAACTCGAAGCAGATCGTCATCCTTCCTTTCAGCTCTTTCACCCAAACGACGCAACTCGTCACGACGGCCAATTTCACCTTCGATTATTTCCACATCAAGCGGGTCGAGCTCGTCTTCGAGGAGACTTGGGGCGACGGGGTTTGCCTCATCAGTGGCCTCAAATGCGTCAAAAAAGCCGATTATCGGAACCTGTTCATCGACAAATTCGATTTCGCCGATTACCCGACGGCGACTTGGGAGCACGAGAACGGTTACGACTTCGGAACCGACATCGGCGACGACGGGGCCAGTTACACGCTCCATTACGACCAAAACGCGAACGGCCTCAACGACGTCGGCATGTCGAGCAAAGGCTACGCTTTCACGAAAATCCCGGTGGGGCGTTTCTTCGACGAGGGCGACACCGTGAAGATGTCGCTGACCTACTCCGGCAGCACCGGGAGCTCCGGCGCCGGCAAAGCCAGTTTCCGCGTCTACGAGGAAGACGGCGACCTTTGGTATTTCCAAATCCCCCTTGCCGACCTTTCAAGCGAAGGCTACACGACCTTCTACCTTCCCTTCGCCTCTTTCGCGAGCTCCTCGATCGCCGCGGACGGCCAACGGGAATTCGGCTGGATCAAAAAGCTCCAGTTCGGCGTCACGGATATGTATGGCACGGGCACCCTCACGTATAAGGACATCGAAATCGTGAGCAAAGCCGACGTCGATGAGATCGACACGTCTGCCCGCCTCATCGGAAACGATGGCCTCATCGAGAACTTCGATGGCTACCATAACGCCGCCGAGCCTTTCTATCAGTGGGGCGTCTCGCGCGATAACAAAGACGAATACATCGCCCTCGACTCGCTGCAGGCCCGCGGGGCCGACAACCCCTATTGCGGGAGACTCACCTACAAAGCCGACATGGAGGCGGCTTCCTACACCCTACCCATCGACGCCGCCTCGAATGGCCTTGGATACGATGGGTTGTCGCTTTGGCTCAAGGACGCCTCCCTCAAGGACGACGACGCGGCCTTCTCTTATCTCGATGGGGTGAACGCGAAGGTCGATCTGGCCTTCACGCTCGGGAGCGGGGCCACGGCCTATTACGAGATCGAGGCCCTTCCGAAGGTCTGGACCAAATACGAGATCCCCTTCAGCGCCTTCTCCTTCGTAAGCGGAAGCGGAACCCTTGACTGCGCCTCCATATCGTCGTTTTCGATCGTGCTCAGCTATCTTTATCGCGACGAAGACGGGGCGGCCGATCCGCAGTACACCGACGGCAGCGCCGTCTATTGCGACAACGTTTGCCTCGAGGACGCCCCGACGAAGGCCACAGCGACCGCGCTCGAGAGCACGATCGCGGTCGACGAGGGGGACCCCACCAAAGCCACGGTCGAGACGGCCGAGTCCTACGCGAGCACCGCTGAGGTCCTCGACGTTTGGGGATACGGCAACGGCAGCGCGAACAACGACCTGACTCTCAGCGACGACGTCTCCAGCGAGGGCGGAACGCATTCCCTATCGATGAACTACCTTTCCTACGAGACCGTCAACTACGCTTTGCCGCTCACGATCGACGGCGGCCTCGGCGGTTCCTTTGGGGCCAAAGGCATCGACATCGACCTCAAGGGCGACGGATACGCCACCGTGTACCTCAACTTCTATTTCCTCGTGAACGGATCGGTCTATCACGTCCGCCATACGATCGAGAGGGGCGAGCTCCTCGCCGGTTGGGCCCATTACGAGCTGGGTTTTGGCACTTTCACCGATTACGCGAGCCCGACGGGGGCGAGCCTCAAAGCCCTCAACGTGCCCTCGATCTATCAGCTTTCGATCGGCATCGTCAATCAGGGCGGCTCCGCTTCGGCCCGCCAGATTCTCGTCGATAACATTCGTTTCGACAATGCTATCGAACGCTCAAGCCAAATTTCGGAGGCCCTTTGAGGGGGAAAGCAACCATGAAATTCACCAAATACGCCGGCAACCCCATTCTTAAACCCAATCCCGCAGTCGCTTGGGAGAGTCTTTGCGTCCTCAATCCGGCGGTCGTCTACCGCCCGGAGGACGGGCTTTTCCACATGATCTATCGGGCGGCCGGGAACGACGCGACCCACTATATCTATTTGGGCTACGCCACCTCGAAGGATGGCGTCCATTTCCTCAGGCGGTCGCCGACCCCGCTCATCGCCCCCGACAAAGACGGGGCCGACGGGGGCGGGACGGAGGATCCGCGCCTCGTCAGGATCGGGGACTATTATTACCTCACTTACGCCTCGCGCGTTTTCGCTCCGGGCCAATATTGGAAAAACGAGCCCCACGATTACGGCTTCCATCCGGAATTCGGCCCCCATGTCCTTAACAGCAACGACACCGAGACGCATTTGGCGGTATCCAAAGACCTTCTCCATTGGAAGAAACTGGGTCGCATAACCAACGCCAAGGACGATGACCGCGACGTCGTCATTTTCCCGCGTCGGATCGGCGACCGTTTCTACCGTACCTCCCGTCCGAGCCTCCGCTATGGAAAAGGCTACCCCAACCGGAAACCGGCCATTTGGATCGCCGAATCGACCGATCTTCTCGAATGGGACGAGCCGCTGAATCTCCTTTATGACGGCACGGAGGAATGGGAGAGCCTCAAAGTGGGCGCCTCCTGCCCGCCTCTCGAGACGAAAGACGGATGGCTCTTGATTTACCATGGGGTCTCCGCAACCGACAAAGCCTATCGCGTCGGGGCTTTTCTTCTCGACCTCGACGATCCGCGGAAGATATTGGCCAAAACGAAAAACCCGCTCATGGAGCCGGAGTTCCCCTATGAGACCGAAGGGTATTATAACGGGTGCGTTTTCCCGACGGCCAATCTCGTCAAGGACGGTCTTCTTTACCTCTATTACGGGGCGGCCGATCGCTTCATCGGCCTCGCCACGATCGATTTCGCCGAACTTGTGAAAGAACTCAAGGAGGGTCGCTTATGAAAAAAGGTTTTTTGGCTATGGGGGCGGCTGCGCTTTTGTGCCTTGCGGGGTGCGGCGGCGATGGGGGCCCCCTTCCGGTCGCGGTCGGCAGCCTGCCTGTTTTCGAAAGCCGGGACATCGCCGCTTACTATTACAATTACGACAAAGCCTCGTTCGCCGAGGGGTACGGCGAGGGAATCACAAACCAATTGGTTTACGCGACTCAAAGCATCGAAGTGCCATGCCTTCTCACTCCCCCGAGCGAGAATCCGACGAGGCCCGGATATGATTTCGCCGGCTGGTGCCTCGACTCCGCCTGCGAGGAGGCCTTCGATTTCGCCGGCGATTCCGTCGAGTCCTCGACGTTCCTTTACGCCAAATGGACCGAGACGGGGGAAGGGGAATACGTGGAGCCTGTTTATACGCCCGTCGAATCGATCGATGACGGCATCGAGGGGAATCTGAAGATCACCGGCGTCCTGAACGTGGGGGCGACGGAAGGGGTTTATTATCTGACGAAGGGGGCTTTGGCGCGCCTCGAGAGCGCGCCGGGCGACGTCCGCTTCGCCCTCAATTACACGCGCAAAAGCCTCACCTCGATCTCCGCGGCCGTCTATGACGCGGCGAAGGGGACCATAACCGTCACCAGCCTCAACGGCGAGAGCGAGGAGACCACCGTCCTTTCGGTGGCGGAAAACGCCTCATCGTCGCTGGTTTTAAGCAATTCCACTTACGAGAGCAAGGCGGTGGCTTACGAGGAGGAAGGCGGCGACGAAGGGAATTACCACATCATGCTCGCCGGATCCTCGTCCATGGAATTCTGGGACGGTTACGAGCGCGCCCTCGATCCGATCGTGGCCTATAACCATGGCATCGGCGGCACGACCGCGGCCCAATGGAGGGATGCCCTTCTGGAGCGCCTCGTCGTCCCTTATCGCCCGAAGGCCGTCGTCTATTACGTCGGCGTCAACGATTTGGTCAACGGCGGTTTAGGCGTCGAGACGGTCGCGAGCAACGTCGAAGAGCTCATGGGGAAAACGCACGAACGGCTTCCCGAGGCCCACGTCTTCTTCGTTTACATCAACGTCTTGCCGGGCTATAACGCCGGTTACGCTGACAGCATTCGCGAAACCAATTCCAAAATCGCCTCCTTTATCGAAGGCAAAAGCTGGATCGAGGGCGTCGCCGCCGGCGAGGCGCTCCTAAAGGAAAGCGGGGAGGCGAGCGCCGCCTTCTTCCGCGCCGATAGCATGCACATGTCCGAATACGGATATGTCCTTTGGGGCGCGCGAATCAAAAAAGCCCTCCAAAACTGGCTGGGATAGAAAAGATGAGGAAACTCCTCGACATCGAAAAGGAAACGGAATACTGGGGGGCCAGGCGTCGCGCCGGGGTTTGGCTCATGGTTTTCGTGAGCGCCGCATATCTGACGCTCCTGATCCTGTGCCTTTTCCTGTCGGGCGAGGAATACCTTGCCGAGATGTGGGTTTGCGTGGGGGCCGGCCTCGCCTACGTTTGGTGGCTTCTCTACTTCCTCACGGTCCCTTTCCGCGAGCGGAGCAGGCGTTACCGTTTCTTCCTCAGCGCCGAGACGGGGCTGCGCGAAACCTCGCTCGTGAGCGTCGTCGGCCAAGGCGATCCCGTCGAGAAAGAGGGGATCGACATGATTCCCCTCAAAACTTCCTTCACGGAGGGAGACCGGGTCTTTGAGCGCGATTTTTACCTGATGAGCGGGAGCGTGAGGCTCCTTCCCGGATCCAGAGTCCGCATCGAGAGCTTCTCTAACGTCGTTTTGGCGATCGAGGACAACCCCCATGAATAGGAAATTTCAGGCAAGACTCGCCTATAGTTGGCCTCTTTACCTCATCCTTCCGCTCGTGCTTGGTTTTACGGTGAGCTATCTCTTTTACGTCAGTCACCGTCCGGCTTATTTCGAGACGGTCGACGTTTTCGTCGGTGCTGGGGGCGTCGAGAAGGACGATTTCGCCAAAAAGATCGAAACGGAGCTTTCCGACGATGGCATGAAAGAGGCCACCGTAACCTATTGCGACCCGAGCGATTCCCTCTATAGCCAAAAACTTTCGGTCGTCGGCTACAATGGCAGCGATCTTTTCCTTCTTCCGAAAAGCACCCTCGAATCCATAGCCTGTTCGGACATCATGCTGCCCTTCGAGGATGCCGAGGGCTTCGTTGGATCCTATTGCGGGGGAGCGAGCGGCTTCTTTGAGCAGGACGGTAAGTCCTATGGCGTCGGAATCGACGCGTCCGGCTGGCTTTCGGACTATGTTTCCTTCGTCGACGAAGACTATTATCTATGCGTGAACTCGATTTCGAAGAATATCGGCGACATGGGGCTTTACGACAACCCAGAGTACGATTTGGCCCTTAAGGAATTCGTCTATCTACGGGGGGGCGCGGCATGAAACTTTTCAAAAAGAAGGCGCCGCGCGAGACCGACTTCTCGAAACGGGAGCTTCCAGCGACGAGATGGGCCCTTCTATGGGATTGCTGGAGCGGGCAGTGGCGGATTCTAATGGCCTCGTCCTGGCTCCTTGCCCTTTTCGTTTTGCCTTTGCTGGCCGACTATTTCGTCTTCAGCGCCCTCATCGGTGGCCTCGACGCCTCTTCCTCGGGCTATTCCTCGTCCGTTTTCTCCCTTCTTTTCTATGCCTCCCTCATCGCCATCCCGTGCGTCATGGCCCTTTACGTCGGCCTCTCGGGGGCTTTTTGCCTCGCCAAGCGCTTGGCGTATCTCGAAGGGACTTTGGCGACGTCGGATTTCTTCCGCGGGCTTAGGGACGGCTGGAAGCGGGCCCTCGCCGTCGGGGCGATCGAAGGGATCGCGGGGGCCGCCGCGTTCATGGGTTCCTTCTATCTTCTTCTTTTCTACGCGTCCGCCCCCATCGCGACGGGAATCGGGATGGGGCTGCTCATCTTCGTCTTCGTCCTCGTCACCGCGGCCAGTTATTACTTTTTGAGCCAAGAGGCCATTTACGAGAACGGCTTTTTCCCCACTCTCAAAAATTCGTTCCTTTTCGCTTTCATGAAATTGCCGGCCAACGTCCTTTTCGTCATCATGAGCCCGGGCATCGCCATCGCCCTGTTCCTCATCAGCCAGGCGTCCGCTTACGTGGCCATCGCCCTGATCCTTTTCTTCGCGACGGACGCGGCGGTGGCCTTTCAGATATACGCCAACGGCGTCTACGACCAAACGATCAACGAGACCCATTACCCCGAACTCGTGGGCAAGGGCTTGCATAAAAAGGAGGACTAGTTATGTCCGAAGTGCGCTTGAATCACATTTACAAGGTCTACGAAGGGGGCGTGAGGGCCGTCAACGATTTCACCCTCGACGTCAAAAACGACGAATTCGTCGTCTTCGTCGGGCCTTCCGGATGCGGCAAATCGACGACGCTCCGCATGATCGCGGGGCTTGAGAACATCACCTCGGGCGGCCTTTACATCGACGACGTCCTCGTCAACGACGTCGATTCGAAGGACCGCGACATCGCGATGGTTTTCCAGAACTACGCCCTTTACCCCCATATGACGGTCTTTCAGAACATGGCGTTCGGGCTGAAGCTCCGCCATTTGCCGCCCAAAGAGATCGAGGAGAGCGTCAATCGGGCGGCCGAGATCCTCGAGATCACCGATTTGCTGAGCCGAAAGCCGAAAGCCCTCTCCGGCGGCCAATGCCAACGCGTGGCTCTCGGGCGCGCCATCGTCCGCGAGCCAAAGGTCTTTCTGCTCGACGAGCCTCTCTCCAACCTCGACGCCAAGCTCCGCGTCCAGATGCGCACCGAGATCACGAAGCTCCATAAGCGGTTGGCCACGACTTTCATTTACGTCACCCATGACCAGACGGAAGCCATGACCATGGGCGACCGCATCGTCGTCATGAACAAGGGATTCATCCAGCAAGTCGACACCCCCGTCAACCTTTACGAGAACCCAACCAACCTTTTCGTCGCCACTTTCCTTGGCTCTCCCCAGATGAACATCATCGACTGCAAACTCATGGAAAAAGGCGATCGGTTGGTCGCTTATCTCCACGGCCTCGAGAAGCTCGAAGTGGATTTCCCAGAGCTGAAGGCCAAGGAACTGTCAGAGGAAAGCTATATCGGCCACGAGATGCTCCTCGGCCTTAGGCCCGAGCATATTCAAATCGCCGAAACGGGCATCCCCGCCGAAATCGACGTCATCGAGCAACTCGGCGACGAGACCATCGTCTACGCCAAAATCGAGGGCAGCGACGACAACGTCCTCGTCAAAGGGGTCGCGACGGGGCAATACAAGCCCAAAGACAGGATTTTCCTTTCCTTCGAGATGGGGAAAGCCCATCTTTTCGACAAGAAGAGCGGCAATTCGGTCATGGACGTGCCGAGAGTGAACCGCCTGCTTTGCTGCATCGGGAGAGATTCCGCCTCCATTGGCAAAAACGTGTTCGTCTATCCTTCAGATTACAAGGAACGGCTTCTCGAAACGGCTTTCGAAGCCGCGAAGACGTATCTTTGCTTTTCACCCAAGGACGCGAGCCTTACGAGGAAAGACTTCGCTTTCCGAATCGCTTGCAAAGTGGGTTTCGTCGTCAAAAAGACCGACTGCCTCACCATTTTCCTGACTTCGGATGGAATCGGCAAATACATCGTCACGAACGTTGGTCTCGATAGCAACGTCAAGGAGGGCGACGCCGTCTCGCTTTACGTCGCGCCGAAGGATATCTATTTCGAGGATGAGGAGGGGAACCGTCTGATCAGCAAGGAGAAGATCCTTCCGAACATCGCAAAAGCCAACATCGTCACCAGGAACGGCAAGAGCGTCGTCTCCTTCGGCGGCAACAAAGTGGCGGTTCCGGATCTGAAGGTGCCCGACGGGGAGCACACGATTCGCCTCAAAGAGACGGGTTGCGCGGCGATCCTTGGCAAAAAGGACGCCAAAAGGATCGGCCGCAAAAACCCCAGATACGAGAAAAACCGGACCATCAAGGTTTCGGCTTATGACGAGGATCTTTTGGGTTCCCGCAACGCCGCGTTCGTCCAGGTGAGCGGGCTTGACGATTACGCCACCTTCCTCCTTCCGGCCGACTTCAGCGTTTATAAGGCCCCCTCCTTCACGCTCGCGCTAGGCGAGGACTCGATCAAGGTCGAAAAATGAAAACCCTCTCCTTCCCGTTTGGCAAAACGTTCCTCAGACCCTTGGGCCGGGGCTTTGATGACGAGGAAAAGAAAGCCTATATGTTCACTTTCTCGGCCTCCGGTTTCGAGGTTCGCTTCCTTGGAAGCCGCCTGTCCGCCGATTTCGTGGCCGATTGCTGCGGGCAAAAGGACGGGCGGGCCTATCTCGCCATCGTCGTCGACGGGGGATCCTTCGCCGGAGCCAAGGCCGTCGGGCTCGACAAGGAAAAAGCCCCATACCTTCTTTGCGGGGGGCTTCCTTATGGCGTCCATCGCGTCCGAGTCTACAAACGGACCGAGGCCTCGTGTTCCTTCACGGGCCTTCAAAGCCTGACGACCGACGGGTCTTTTCGGTCGATATCGCCGCAAAAGCGCCTTAAAATCGAGTTCTACGGCGATTCGATCACCGCCGGCAACGGCAGCGAGGGCCTTCCCGGCGACGATGTCTACGAGACGCGGACCGAAAACCCCCTCATCGGCTACGCGGGTCTCGTTTCGGAGGCTTTGGACGCGGATTTCTCGATCGTCGCGATCGGGGGCTTCGCCCTTTACCGATCCCCATGGAACGCCCAAGAGAGAATCAAAGACATCCCGACGATGTTCGACATGGCGGATTTCCGTTGGGGCATGGGCCCGCTCGAGAAGGTCGGATGGGACAATTCGTCCTTCCTCCCCGACATTGTGGTCATCAATCTGGGGACCAACGACGATCAGCTCATCCGTTCCGAAAGCGACCCATCGAAACGGGAGACCTTAAAAAAGGGCTTTAAAGCCGCTTTTAAGAAATTCCTCGACCGCGTCTTCGCCGCCTATGGCGATCCGCTCGTCATCGCGGGGACCGGCATGATCGCCAACGAGGTGGTGGATTCGCTCATCGAAGAGGCGTGCCTCTCCTACCCCCGGCCCGTGAGTTTCATCCGTTTCGATTCCCTCAAAGCTGGCGGCTATATGGCTAACGGCGGCCATCCCAATGCGAAGATGCATGAGGAGGCCGCGCGCGAACTGCTTTCTCTCATCAAATCCCTCATGGCGACAAAAAACCGACGAAAGCCGGCATATCCTTGCTCCACTCAACCGTTTTGTGGGCCCGCCCATCGTTGATCGCGAAATCCACGGGCCGGCCTTTTCCGATCAGGATCCTTCTGAAGTCCTCGGCGATCCGCGGGTAAGCGCCGGACAGCGAAGCGATGCCCCGCGGCGTCCCCTCGTTCGTTCCGACCCGAAGGAAATACGAGGAACGGCTCTCTCGGCTTTCGCAAAAAGAGAGGAAGGCGGGCTCGTTGCCCCAACTGGCGAGGGACATGCAACCGATTTTCCCGAAGGCTCCGGGGTAGGCGAAAGACATATAGGCGCTCATGAGGGCCCCGAGCGAGCATCCGAGCATATAGCGGCCCTTCCCGTTCCGTTCGATTGGGAAGTCGCTTTCCAAGGCGGGAAGCAATCCCTTCATTATCCATTCGGCGTAGGCTTTTCCTTTTTCCTCGCCCGCGGGCAGATAAACCGATGCCTCATCGACCCATGGAAAGGGCGAATACTCTTTGGTTCGCGTTTGCCACGGCTCCTCTTCGATCGCCGCGACGGCCATTCTTCGCCCAAGTCCCGCGAGGGCCTCGTCGATGGCGAGGCATTCGCATCCTTCGGGCGCATCTTTCCTGAAAGCGCACTTGCCATCGTGGACGATGAGAAGCGGAAAAGGGCCCGATCCCTCGGGAAGCAATATCTTGACGCGTTTAGAATGAGCGAGGCCGCCGACGAAGAAATCGCGGACGCTCATGGAGAAACCATCACTGGCTGACATCGCTCAAAAACGGTTCGCAAGCGTCCGCGAAAAGCCCTCCGAGCCGCACCATGTACTGCCCCCGGTAGTGGGCGTTGTCGTCTTGAAGAGTGTCTTTCGTGAGACCGGCGGCGATGGTGTCGATATAGACGTTCCGTTCGCTCGTCGCGGCGTATTGTGCTTTGGCTTCGTTTACCTCTTTGTAATAGGCCCAGGCGGGGCTGTCGCTGATGCCGCCGTCGACGAAAGCGAAGCCCTCCTCGGGCTCATGGTCGGCGAATTCCTTGCGCAGGTCCTTAACCAAATAGGTCAGTTGCTGATAATACTCGGAGTAATACCCCGGATAGGAATCGCCTTCGCCTTGCATCCAGCACATGAGGCGCACGGTGGGGGCGTAGCCGCTATTCTCGAGGACTTGGAGTTGGGCGTTCACGTAAGTGACGAAATTATCGTACATCGTCGTCTTTTTCCCGCTTGAGGGCGCCGCCCAATCGTCAAGGAGATTCGAGGCTCCGCAGGCGTATTTGATAAGGAAAAGCTTGCCGGCCCGGCTTTCGTTCCAGGTTTCGGCCATCCCGATTTCGGGCCCGAAGGTCAGATCGCTGTTGCCTTGGCCCAGAAAGACGTTCACGAACTTGCCGTTCGAGCCGTTTTGCTCTTTGTATTCGCCGACGCCATCCTTCGTCCAGCAGTCATAGCTCGTTTTGACTCCGCCCATGCCTCGCTCAAAGGCCTCGTAACGGCTGGAGCCGATCTCGTCCTTGAGCCCGGAGTAAGCGGAGCAGCCGACCATGTTCGATTGGCCGCCCATGATAATGACGTCGACCGGGGTCTTGGCGCCCCCGCATCCGGAAAGGGACAAGCAAAGGGGCGCGAGAAACGGCAGAAGGCATTTCGTTTTCATGGCTTCATCATACGTCAGGCTTTTCCTTGAGGAAACTCGATTTTCACGACCCTGAACATCTCTCTTCGAAACGGGGTCATTGAAAAGGATAGGTTCCATCGCGAGTTTTGTTTTCCTTTGTTTTTTTCCTTTGGAAAAGGTTATCGCGGATGTTTTCAAATCTCTTTCGTTTGTTTACTGAACAAGGGTACATTAATAGCGGACTCGGACCTATCCTAAAAGCGGATAATAAAGAGTGGCTATGAAGGACTATCCCCGTTGGCTTAGGCGCGTGAAGGACGAGACGCTCCATAAGGAGCTCCTTTCGATGGGCGAAGCGGAGAAAGGGGACGCCTTTTACAAAGACCTCGAATTCGGGACGGGGGGCCTCCGGGGCCTCTTGGGGGCCGGAAGCAACCGCCTCAACGTCTATACGGTGGGGCGTATCAGCCAGGGTCTTGCCTCCTACGTGAACGCCCATTTCAAGGATCCCTCGATCGCCATTTCCTACGATTCGCGGATCAACAGCCGCCTTTTCGCGGAAACGGCGGCTTCCGTTTTCGCCGCCAACGGCATCAAAGCCTATCTTTACGACAGGCTGATGCCGACCCCGTGCCTCTCCTACGCGGTCCGCTACCTCCGCTCCGCCGCTGGCGTCATGGTGACGGCTTCCCATAACCCCAAGGAATATAACGGATACAAGGTCTATGAGGGGCACGGTTGCCAAATCACTCTCGAGATGGCAAAGGAAATCGGGCGCGCCATCGAAGAAACCGACGTTTTCGACGGCGTCCGCTCTTTGCCTTTCCCCGAGGGCCTTGAAAAGGGCCTCATCGCCTATATCCCCCAAGGATGCTACGAATCGTACATGCGTTACATCATGGGCAAGGATATCCCCGAGATCCAACCGCGCGATCTGAGGATCGTTTACTCGCCTCTTAACGGGACGGGTCGCGTCCCCGTCCTAGACGCGCTCCGCAAAGCGGGATTCGCGAACGTTTTCCCCGTGAGGGAGCAGGCTCTCCCCGACGGGAGTTTCCCAACCTGCCCGAAGCCCAACCCCGAGCTTAGGGAGGCGTTGGCTCTCGGGATCCGCGACCTCCGCGACAAGAAGGGGGACTTGCTTCTCGTCACCGACCCCGATTGCGACCGCCTCGGGACGGCTTTCCTCATCGATGGCGAGCCTTGCCTGCTAAGCGGCAACGAGATTGGGATCCTGCTCTGCGATTTCCTTTTGAGGCACAAGAGGCACGATGCCGAATCCGTCCTCGTCAAGACCATCGTCACGACCGATATGGTTATCCAAATGGCGGAGGATAACGGCATGAAAGTCGTTGAGACCCTCACCGGCTTCAAATTCATCGGCGAAGAGATCGGCCGTCTCGAAAGGGAAGGGCACCCGGAACGGTTCTTCATGGGCTTTGAGGAAAGCTATGGCTATCTCACCGGAACCGAGGTCCGCGACAAAGACGCGGTGGACGCCGCGCTTAACGTGGCCCTTATGTTCCAAAGCTATAGGAACGGAGGAAAGAGCCCGCTCGCGAGGCTCGACGAACTCTACCGGAAATACGGTTACTACGAAAACGCCCTCGACAGCTATGAATTCGAAGGCGAGTCCGGGTTCGGGAAGATGAGGGGCCTGATGGATAGGGTTCGCGCCTATGGCGAGGCCCATCTTGGCGATTTCGCGTTCGTGGACGATTGCCTTGCGGGGACCCATAAGGGAACGGATGGGGAACGGAAGCTTGCCCTTCCCTCGAGCGACGTCATGAAATTCGGTTTCAAGGACGGGGCGACCGTCACGATCCGCCCTTCGGGGACCGAACCCAAACTGAAGGTCTACTATTCGGTTAGGGGTTCGCGGAAAGAAGGGCTCGAGGCTTCGCTGAGGGACAAGCGGTCGTTCGTCGCCTCATTCATGGGGAGTTAACATGGATATCGTCAAGTTAGAGGGGTTTTGCAAGGATTATGTTTGGGGCGGAACCACCCTCAAAAAGTGGGGCAAGAAATCCGCCGGCCCGACGGTGGCCGAATCATGGGAACTTTCGCTGAATCCCGATGGGCCCTCGCTTATCGCGAGCGGGCCAGAGTCGGGGAAGCCGCTTAAGGACGTCGCCACGAAAGAGGACATCGGCGTTCTCGCGGCCTCTTTTCCGTTTTTCCCCGTCCTCGTGAAGCTGATCGACAGCGGAAGCGACCTTTCCGTTCAGGTTCATCCTAGCGACGTTTACGCGCTGGCCAACGAAGGCCAATATGGCAAAACCGAGATGTGGCGCATCATCTCTTGCCGGCCCGGGGCGGGCGTCTACGTGGGGTGGAAGCGGAAAACGGATCCTTCCGAAGTCAGGCGCGCCGCCGCGGACGGCTCACTCATGGGGCTTCTCGATTTCGTGGAGACGAAACCGGGCGACGACTTTTTCATCAAGTCCGGAACCGTGCACGCGATCGGGGCTGGGATCACGCTAATCGAGATTCAGCAAAACAGCACCCTTACGTACCGCCTCTATGATTACGGGCGGCTCGGAAAGGATGGCAAGCCTCGCGAGCTTCACGTCGAGAAAGCCCTTCAAGTCCTTAGTTACGAGCCTTACGAGGCCCCGAGGTTCGTGGCGCCCCTTATCGGGGAATGCCCTTATTTCGCCTCGCGGCTCCTTGAGGTAAGGCCCGATTCCGCCGTCATGGCCTCGCTCGCCTCCTTCAAGGGCGTCACCTTTCTCTCGGGAAAGGGGAGTTTCGCGGGTGTGCCTTACCATCGGGGCGACACTTTCTTCGTCCCGGCGGGGAAGGGTGGGCTCATTAAGGGCGAGGGCTCCTACGTCGAAGTGGAGACTCCGGGCCCCGCGCCTAGGTAAAAACGCCCGCCCGTCGTATAATCTATGAGCATGAAAGTCGCGCTAGGCATCGATATCGGCGGAACTTCCACCAAATGCGGATTCGTTTCCGCTTCGGGCGAGGTTCTGGCCCGTTTTTCCGTTAGTTTCGTTAAAGGGGCGTCCCAAGAGAGGTGCGTCGAGGCGCTCGGGGAAAGGATCGCCTCAAAAACCAAAGCCCATCCCGAGTTCGACGTGAGCGGCATCGGGGTCGGCTGCCCCGGTTCGATCGACTCGAAAAACGGGATTTGCGACTACAGCAACAACCTTCGCTGGGAAAGCCTCCCGTTGGCCTCCATCTTGGAAAAGAAAACAGGCTTGCGGGTCCGCTTGCTCAACGACGCGAACGCGGCCCTCTTGGGCGAGGTCCGCTACGGCGTCGCGGCCGACTATGAAAACGTGGTGTTCCTGACTCTTGGCACCGGCGTTGGCAGCGGCCTCTATCTCAATGGCCGCCTTTATGAAGGCACCGAAAGCAAGGGGGCGGAGCTGGGGCATATGGTGATCCATGAGGGCGGGCTTCCGTGCACATGCGGGCGCTTAGGATGCCTTGAGAGCTACGCTTCGGCGACCGGCCTCAAGCGCCTCATCAGCGATTACCTTGTGATGTGCCCCTCCTCGTCTTTGGCCGAGACGCTCGATAAGACGGGCGATCCCAACCTTGCCTCCTTTTTCTATTTCGTCGAGCGCTTTGACGAAGACGCGGAGAAGGTTCTCGCCGAATACGTTCACTATCTCGGCGAGGGAATCCTCAACATCGACAGCGTCTTCCGCCCCGAAGCGATCGTCCTTGGGGGCGGGGTTTCCTTGGCGGGGGAAGCTTTGCTGTCGCCTCTCATCGCGTATCTCGAGAAATACGATTATGGGTTTGGGGGCAAACATGCCCCGAAGGTGAGGATCCTGCTTTCGCGGCTAGGGAACGACGCCGGGCTTCTCGGCGCGGCTTCTTTGGTTCTTCCCGACGCCCGCGGATATGTGCGGACCCTTCGCGCCCTTGTGGGGAATAAGCCGTTGATCGTCGCCAACGGCGTCCTCCTCGTCCTTAACAAGAGAAACGAGGTCCTTTTGGAAACCCGGGCCGATGATGGGTACCTTGATTTCCCCGGCGGTTCCTTGGAATTCGGCGAGAGCGTCGAAGAGGCGGCCACGCGCGAACTCTATGAGGAAACCGGCCTCAAAGCCACAAATCTCATCTTGTTGAAAACCTATTCGGGAGCCCTCACGTACCATCGTTATCCTAACGGCGACGAAATCTCGGGCGTCGACTCGGTTTTCTACACCCACGATTACGAGGGGACCCTCGCCCCGGAGCGCCAAGAGGTCGCAAGTCTGTCGTGGCGTTCGCTTGACGAGACGCTGGAGCCCCTGAGCCCGCGGAACAAGCAAATCCTCATCGACCTGAAAAAGAAACTCAGCAGCGAATAAAAGGCTCGCCTAAGCGAATGAAACGGCGTTTTTTTGTCTTTCTTTTCTAGCGGGCAAGAGTTGCGAGTTACGGAAAAAGTATTACAAAAGGTGCATGAAAACGATAGAAGGAAGGTGGGAACATGGCAAGCGATGAAATCATGTTCGAACGGAAAATTACCGAAAAACTCATTGACTGGAAAAACCGATGACGGAACTTCGGCCCTTTTGATTGAAGGGCCCGCCGAATCGGCAAAACAACCATTGCTGATGAGTTCGGGAAGCGCTTCTATAAAAGTCATATCATCATCAATTTTTCAACCGATCCTGGTGTCGTTCGGCTTTTTGAGGAGAACCAAGGCAATTTAGACGGTTTCTTCGATGCCGTTTCCGTTTATTATTCGATTCCTCTTTATAAGAGGGATTCGCTTATAGTTTTCGATGAGGCACAGTTTTTTCCGAAAGCCCGCGAAAAGATAAAATCGTTGGTTCGTGATCATCGTTACGACTATATAGAGACCGGAAGCCTCGTTTCTTTGCGTCAAAACGTTAATGGGATTCTCATCCCAAGCGAGGAGAAAAGCCTAGAGATGCATCCGATGGATTTTGAGGAGTTCTGTTGGGCGCTCGGCAATCGGACGACCGTTCCTTTTCTTCGTAGACGGTTGAAGAGTTTGGAGCCTTTAGGGTCCCTTCTGACGACGATCAACCGCCAGGTTCGTTCCTACATGGTGGTCGGTGGGATGCCTCAGTCAGTCAGCGAGTACGTTAAAACAAAAAGTTTCCTTCCTTGCGAAGGCAAAAAACGGCAAATTCTGGGTCTTTACCGTAATGATATCGCCAAATTAGCGCAGGGCTATGTCGCTCGCGCTCGCGTGGTTTTCGACTCCATACCGGCAATGCTTTCCCACCATGACAAGAAAGCCGTTTTCTCGTCTTTGGGGGAAAACGTTGATCGCTCCGACCAGTTCGAGGATACGCTGTTTTGGCTTTCGGAATCGAAGATGGCGCGACTCGTCTACCGTCTTGAGTCACTTGATGCTCTTGTTGGCTTTAAATTTCGACAACTCCAGGGTTAAATGCTATATGGCGGACACCGGTTTGCTTCTGTCGATGGCGGTTGGGGAAGACGATTTCCTTAAGAGCCCGCTTTATAAGTCCATCGTTTTGGGAAAATCGTCATCCAACGAGGGGATGATGATGGAGAACCTGGCTTGCCAAATGCCGTCCGTTCATCACCGATCCATGTATTTCTACGAGAAGACTTTTCCTAATCGAGCGAGATACGAGGTCGATTTCGTCTGCCCCAAAGGCGCTAAGTTCGACCTTTACGAAATCAAGAGTGGCAGAAGCAACAAAGCCGCCTCGCTGCGCTATGTTTCCTCCGTTTGCAAAAAGCAAATCGATGAGCGTTGCATCCTTTGGAGTTCGGATATTAAAGTCGACGACGGAATCGTGTATTTGCCGTTGGCCTTTGCCGCTGTGCTATAGCGTTCCGCCAACCGCATGGCACTGCCAAAATAGCGAAGCGGCGGCTTTTCGAGCAAAAAGCGGCCAAAAGCCAAACCGGCAAGGCAAAGCCGCCGCCCAAAGCGCGCCCGCTATTTTTGACGCTCAGGATCGGAGCGGTTCGCTTTTTTCGGCATGAGGGACACCTCATCGGCAATCTGAATCTAGAGAAACAAGCGCATGTTTTTGACCTTGATCGGCGGTGATGGCCAACTAAGAGAAAACCCTATGTTTCGTCGATAAGAAGCGGCGGTTCGTGCAATGAGCCCCTTTTAAGACCTTTCATGCGCGGGCGAAAACCCCTATACTTAATTATTGGGTTGACACACGGGAGAAATATTCATGGCATTTGGGGTTCTCTATGACTATCTGATGGGACAAACCACCCACGCTTACGATTATTTCGGCGCGCACTTTGGGACGAAAGAGACCGAACAGGTTTCCTATATCGTCATGAAAAACGGCCGGAAACGGAAAAAGAGAGCCAAAGTTTCGGAGAGCGGAGTCTGGTTTCGCCTTTACGCCCCGATGGCCGAGGACGTCTCCGTGATCGGGGATTGGAACGGTTGGGACGTCCGCAAGGACAAGCTTTCCAAAGTGGACCCATGCGGGGCCTGGGAGACGTTCATCCCGGGCTTGCGCGATTACCAATGCTACAAATTCCACTTTCGGAACGCCCATGGGCAATACGTCGACAAAGCCGATCCGTTCGCCTTCTATTCGGAAATGCGCCCGCAAAGTTGCAGCCGTCTCTTTGACGTCAATGGCTTCCTTTGGCACGATGGCGCTTGGCTTGAGGGAAGGACCCGCAACTTCGACGGGCCGATGTCGATATACGAGGTCCATCTTGGAAGTTGGAAAGGGAAAATCGGGGATCGCTACCCTTCCTACGAGGAAGTGGCCGATTACTTGATCCCCTACGTCAAGGATCTTGGTTACACCCATGTCGAAATCATGCCGATCAGCCAGTATCCGTTCGACGGCAGTTGGGGCTATCAGGCGACGGGTTTCTATAGCGTCGATTCCCGATATGGCAATCCCAAGCAATTCATGAGTTTCGTCGATCGGCTCCATCAGGCTGGCTTGGGCGTCATCCTCGATTTCGCGCCGGTCCATTTCGCGACCGACTATTATGCGTTGCGCGAATACGATGGGACGTGCCTATACGAGTACAGCGACCCCGCGCATACCTTCAGCCCGTGGGGCAGTTGCCAGTTCGACCTCGGGAAGGATCCCGTCCGCAGTTTCCTTATGTCCGCGATGAATTTTTATTTGGGGTATTTTCATATCGATGGCATCCGGGTGGACGCGGTGAGCAACATCGTCTACTGGGATGGCAACAAGGCTAACGGCGAGAACACCGGGGCCACGGAATTCATCAAGCGCCTCAATGGAAAAATCCATCTTGAGCATCCGCAAGTCATGATGATCGCTGAGGATTCGACCGACTTTAAAGGTGTCACGAAACCCCTTGAGTTCGGAGGCCTCGGCTTTGATTACAAGTGGGATCTGGGCTGGATGAACGACACCCTTAAGTACTATGGGAAGGATCCGATCTACAAGAAGTACGAGCATAACAAACTCACCTTCTCGATGGCTTATTTCTATAGCGAGAATTTCCTTTTGCCCCTCAGCCATGACGAAGTGGTGCACGGAAAAGGGACCCTCATCAACAAAATGTACGGGGATTACGACGCCAAATTCGCCCTTCTCCGCAACCTTTACGTCTACCAGATGGGGCATCCGGGGAAAAAATTGACTTTCATGGGCAATGAGCTGGCCTCTTTCGACGAATGGAACGAGAACCGTTCTCTGCCTTGGAACCTCCTAAGTTTCCCCAAACACGACAGCGTGCGCCGCCTTTGCCGCGACCTCAATCTGATTTATCGTAACGAAGACGCCCTTAAAGTGGGGGAATACGATTCCGCCCATTTTCAGTGGACCATGGTCGACAACCGCGACCAGTCCGTTTTCGCTTTCGAGCGGCAGGTTGGGGACAGCGACCTTCTTTTCGTCTACAATATGACCCCGAACTATTTCGATGGTTTCGAGGTGGGGTGCATGAACGAAGGCGTCTATGAGGAAATACTCAACAGCGACAAAGACGTCTATGGGGGCGGGAACCAATACAACGGGGCTCCGTGCCCAGCCTACGAGGGCGGCCCGGAGAGCCGCCCGCACCACCTCTCGATTAAGCTGGGCGGGTATGCCGCCTGCGTCTTCAAGCGGCGACCGGAGGGAAAATAGCCTCTTGCGGCGGGACGATCATCTTTAAGGAGAGAAAACCATGTTTCAGAACAAATTGGACTTCAAGCAGGAATTCGAGAAAAGGCTGAGCGAAAAGTACGGCCGAAGCGTGCCCGACAGCCATATCACCGAGCGTTATGACATTTTGGGCGAGATGGTGCGGGATTATGGCGGTTACCATTGGCGGAACTGCCGCGAGGACATCGCCGAAAACGGCCGAAAGCAGTGCATTTATTTCTCAATGGAGTTCTTGATCGGGCGCCTGCTCGTCAACAACATGCAGAACCTCGGGATCTACAAAGTGGCCAAAGAGGGCCTGAGCGAATTGGGGATCGACATCAACGAGCTCGAGGACATGGAGCCCGACGCCGGGCTCGGCAACGGGGGCTTGGGCCGTTTGGCGGCCTGCTTCCTCGACAGCAGCGCGTCATTGGGCTATCCGGTCCACGGCAACACGATCCGTTACGAATATGGCTTTTTCCGTCAGAAATTCGTGGACGGGAAGCAAGTCGAATTGCCGGATCAGTGGCTCAGTGACGGCTTTGTCTTCGAGGTCAGGAAACCCAAGCACGCGGTGGAGGTGAAGTTCTACGGCAACGCCGAGACCTATCTTCGACCCGATGGCACATACGCCCTTCGAACCGTCAACGCCCGCTCGATCCGGGCGGTCCCTTACGACGTTTCCGTCGTCGGCTACCGCAACGGGGTCGCTAACACCTTGCGCCTATGGAGCGCCGAGCCGAGCGAGGAGAACCTTCCGACCGACTGCTCCTTCAACGAATACCTCTCGACCCTCAAGGAGCTTTGCTTCGGGCTTTATCCCGACGACTCGACGGAGCATGGGCGGCTATTGCGGCTTCGGCAGCAGTATTTCCTCGTCAGCGCCGGCCTCCAGAGCTGCATGCGGGGCCATATGCGGGCCTTTGGCACCCTCGATCGTTTCGCCGACCATTACGTCTTTCAGCTCAACGACACCCATCCGATCCTGGCGATCCCCGAGATGATGCGCCTGCTCATGGACGAGTACGGCTATGGTTGGGACGAGGCTTGGGGCGTCGTCCAAAAGTCGATCGCCTACACGAACCACACGGTCATGCCGGAGGCTTTGGAACGATGGCCGGTCAACTACGTTCAGACCCTTCTTCCGCGGATTTACATGATCATCGAGGAGATAAACCGCCGCTTCAACGCCTACATGGCCGAAAAAGGCGTCAATCAGGACAAACGCTACCAGATGCAAATCATCAAGGACGGCCAGATCCATATGACGAATATGGCGATCTTCGCCGCGTTCAGCGTCAACGGCGTGGCCAAGATCCACACCGATATCCTCAAGAACTATACCTTCAAGAACCTTTATGAGCTCTTCCCCGCGAAATTCAACAACAAGACCAATGGCGTCACCCATCGCCGCTGGCTCCTTTATAGCAACGAGCGTCTCGCCAGCCTCATAACGAGCCGGATCGGCGACGAATGGATAACGAAGCCCGAAAAACTTGAGGATTTTAGGAAATTCGCCGACGACGAAAAGACCCAGAAGGCCGTGATGGAAGTCAAGGCCGCGAACAAAAAGGATTTCGCCCGACTCGTGACGGACCGTTATGGCATCGCCATTGACCCCAAGGGCGTTTTCGACACCCAAATCAAGCGCCTTCATGCCTACAAGAGGCAACTGCTCAACCTTTTCCACATCATGTATCTCTATCAAAAGCTCAAAGAAAACCCCAGCGCTTTCAAAATGACCCCGCGCACCTATATCTTCGGGGCCAAGGCCGCGCCTAGCTACGAGTACGCCAAACGCATCATCGAGCTCATCTTGGCGGTCGCCGACGTCATCAACGGCGACGACGAGGCCAACGGATTCATGAAGATCGCCTTCGTCGAGAACTATGGGGTCACGTTGGCCGAGCATATCATTCCGGCGAGCGATATCAGCGAGCAGATCTCGACCGCGGGCAAGGAGGCCAGCGGCACGAGCAACATGAAGCTCATGATGAACGGCGCCATCACCCTAGGCACCCTCGACGGGGCCAACATCGAAATCGCCGACCGCGCCGGACGCGAGAACGAGATCATCTTCGGCCTAACCGCCCCGGAGGTTCAGAAGCTCGTGGACGCGGGCACGTATAACCCCTGGGACATCTACAATGGCGACGCCAGGGTCAAAAACGTCATGGATTCCCTCTTCACCGGGCCGTGGGCCCTTAAGAACGGCGATCGTTTCCGGATGATCTTCGACGAGGTCATGAACCATGGCGACCAGTATTTCATCCTCAAGGATTTCGACGCTTATTGCAAAGCCTGCGACGAATCCGAGGCTTTCTACCTCGACAAGGCCCGCTGGGCCAAAGCCTGCATCGTCAACATCGCCATGAGCGGCCATTTCTCGAGCGATCGCACGATCGAGGAGTATAACCGCGACATTTGGCATCTCACGAAACTGAAGGTCGACGCCGATGAATGATTTCGTCCTCGATGAGCTCTTCCCGCTTCAGGAGGCGCTCGATAGGGAAATCCAAAAAGACCATGCGGTCAGTTACGAGGGCACCCATCGCGAAAGGATCCTCGCCTTGCTCGTGGAACTTGGGGAATTCGCCAACGAAACGCGGTGCTTCAAGTTTTGGAGCGAAAAGGGGCCTTCCCCCAAGGAAAGGATCCTTGACGAATACGCGGATGGCATGCATTTCTTTTTGTCGCTAGGCATTCCTCTAGGCGTCGCCAAAATGAGACACAAGTGGCGGCCCGACGAGAAGGAACTCACCTTGCAAATTCTAAAAACATACGATTGCGTGGTCGCTTTGCTGGAGCACTACGACGTCAAACACTATGGCGTCGCGTTTGGCTGCTTCCTGAATATCCTGCCGTTGCTCGGCTATACGGGCGAAGACGCGATCGCGGCCTATAAAAGCAAACTCGCCGTCAATTACGAGCGGCAAAAGGAGCGCTACTGATGGGTCGGAAGGCCTTTGGGTTAGGCGAGGCGATCCTCTTTGGGGTTTTCGTTTTGGCGATGCTTGTCGCCCCTTTGTTCAGCCTTGAGGACGGCGGAGCGTCCTCGCTTGTGCCTTTTTACGCTTACGCCGCCGCGAGACCATCCTCGATGGAGGCCATCTCGACTTATGTCTTCTTGCCTCTGTTCCTTCTATGGGGCCTCGCCAAAGCCATCGTTTCCTTCCGGCTTGGTTCCGTGGAGGAACGGAAGACGTCGTTTTGGCTCACCTTCATTTGGGCGGGTTTGGGGATCGGCTATCTGGCGTTCCTTGGCGCCGGAAACTCCTACGTGGCTTTCTACGTCGCGATCGTCTTCACGGCGTTTTGCCTTGTTTTCTATTACCTTGAGAGACGTTTCCTCACGCCGAAGACGAACGACTGATCCCTCTTCGAAAAGCCGCGCCCGATAAACATTCCCTTGCGCATGGGCCGCCTCACCGGGCGCCCCCAAAAAGAAGAGAGGCTATTTGCTAGCAAAACGAAGAGCCGTGGACGGATGATCCGTCCACGGCTCTTGTCGTTCAAAGATCGATGTTCTTGTCTTCGATCTGCGTCTCGTAAGTGGAGATTTGGCTTTCCATCGAGAGATCGCGGAATTGGTTCATGTAGAGTTCGTAATAGGCGCCTTTTTCGTTCATGAGGGAGACGTGGTCGCCGTCCTCGATGATCTTGCCATGGTCCATGACGAGGATCCGATCGCTGTTGACGATGGTGCTCAAGCGGTGGGCGATGGTGATGGAAGTGCGGCCTTTCAATAGAGGTTGGATGGCCTTTTGGACCGCGGCCTCGGTCTCGGTGTCGATGGAGCTCGTGGCTTCGTCGAGGATGAGGATCGCGGGATTGCGGATGATGGCCCGGGCGAAACTGAGAAGCTGCTTTTGGCCTTGCGAGAGGGAGGCGCCCCCGTCCTCGAGAACGGTGTCGTAGCCCTTTGGCTGCCCCATCACGAAATCGTGGAGGCCGACGAGTTTGGCGGCCGCTTCGATCTCCGCATCCGTCGCGCCGCGCTTGCCATAACGGATATTCTCGCGATAGGTGGCGCTGAAAGCGAACGGGGTTTGCTGGACGTATCCGATCGAAGAACGGAGCCAACCCAACGAGCGCTCGAGGTAATCCGTCCCGTCGATTTCGATAAAGCCGGATGTCGGCTCATAGAATCGGCATAGAAGATTCACCATCGTCGTCTTGCCGCTTCCGGTTTCGCCGACGATGGCTAAGGAGGTGCCGGCCTTGACATGGAGGGTGAGCGGATGGATGACCTCGACCCCGTTGCCATAGCCGAAAGTCACTTTTTTGAAATCGATATCGCCTTTGATCGGTTCGTAATTCTCTTTTTTGGGGTTGAAGACGTCGCCGTACTTGGCAAGCACTTCGGGCTTATCGACGATCCCTGGCTTGGCGTCGAGAAGCTGACCGACTTTCTCAGCCCCGGCCTGCGAGGCCATAAAGTCGCTGAAAATCTCGCTGAGTTGCTGGAGGGGGTCGTAAATCGATTGGACGAAACCGACGAAAATGACCAAGGTGCCGACGGTGATGAGGGCGTTACCGGCGGAGATGTCCTTCAAACCGACGGCGACGACGATCGCGATCATGGCCGAACTGATCAGCGACACGAGCGGCTGGAAGAAAGCGTTCATCCGACCGGCCTTCCATCTCTTTACGGAAATGTCGTCGGTGATTTCCTTGGCTTCGTCGGCCACTTCGTCCTCGATTGAAAGGGTTTTGATGGTCTTGCTGCCGTTTATGGCTTCGGCGAGCCAACCGACGAAGCGGCTATAGGCGTTGCGAGCGGTTCTCCAACGCTTGAGCAAAGCGCGCTCGAAAATCGGAACGATGATGGCCACTAGAGGCACGGACGCTAAGACGATGAGGGCGTAAACCCAGTTTTGGACGAACATGGTCGCGATGGTGAAAAACAGATCGAAGAGGGCCCAGAAAATCGAGATGATATCCCAACTGAGGACGTCGCCAATCGAGCCGGTGTCGTTGTTCATGCGGGCGATGAGCCAACCGGAATTAGTTTTGTCGAAATAGGAAAAGCTGAGTTCCTGGACGCGGTGGAAACTGTCGCGGCGGAGGTCGGTCATAATGCACATATCAACATAGTTGGTGAGGAAGAAGGTCCAGAAGATGGCCAAACTTCGGAGGACGATCATGACCGCTTCGACGATAAGGAAACTCATGTAATTCAGCGTTATGTTCCCGCCGAAGAGGAAATTGACGGTAATGGGGGCCATCCAGACGTTGGAGATCGGAGCGATGAGCCCGTCGAGGGCGTCGATGGCCCCTTTGTTCATTGAGGGGACGAAGGAGGAATCGTAATAGGTCGTGACGATCATCGTGAAAATGATGACCAGCAAAAGCGGCCATTTGCGGAGGGCGTATTTGCCGATCCTTAGCCAAATCCCAAGATTGAACTTATCGGGCAGCTTCTCTTCTTCAATCGTGCGCATGGGTCCTCCTTTCCTTAGGCCATCTTGCTTTGGATCTCGTAAATCCGTTTGTAGAGACCCGGTTTTTTTATGAGCGTTTCGTGGGTGCCCATTTCGCTTACGCGACCATCATCCAAAACGACGATGAGATCGGCGTCTTTGGCCGTCGAGACGCGGTGGGTGATGATAAACGTGGTGGTATCTTTCTCGAGTTCCTTCAAATTTTGACGGATCGTCCAATCGGTCTCGGTGTCGACCGCCGAAAGAGAGTCGTCGAAGATAAGGACCGGGGCGTTGCTCACGATGGTGCGGGCGATGGCGACGCGTTGTTTTTGGCCGCCCGAAAGGGACATGCCCTTCTCGCCGACCGGAGTGTCGTATCCATCTTTGAAATTGGTGATGGTGTCATGGATGGCGGCGATCTTGGCCGCTCGCTCGACGTCGTCCTTCGTGGCTTTTTTGTTGGCCATCAGGATGTTCTCGCTGATGGATTTGCTGAAAAGGAAAGGATCCTGAAGGACTGGGACGATATTGCGCCGCAAATACGATTTCCGGATGTCCTTGAGTTCGACTCCATCCACTTTG
Organism: Bacilli bacterium; assembly: GCA_022641095.1. Classification (GTDB taxonomy): domain Bacteria; phylum Bacillota_I; class Bacilli_A; order RFN20; family CAG-826; genus UBA4951. The sequence continues at coordinate 23,134 of JALCDB010000008.1, read as the reverse complement.
ATGGATCCGCCCGTGTAGTCGTAAAGGCGGGTGAGCAAGAGCGAAAGCGTGCTTTTGCCACTGCCGGTTTTGCCCATGATGGCAACCGTTTCGCCGCCTTTGACGGAGAAAGAGACATCATGGATCGTGTCGACCGAGGCATCATCGTACTTGAATTCAACGTGGTTGAACTCGATGTTCCCCTTGATCGGAGGCATCGAGCCGGTCGCGACATCCTCGAGCGGCTCGTCGAGGATGAGGGAGACCCGGTCGCTGCTGGCGATGTATTGGCCCATGTTGGATAAGGAGGTGGCGACGTTGCGGAGCGGCCAGACCATCATGTTCACAAACGTGAAGGAAAGGACGAGATCACCGACGGTGATGTCCCCTTGGCTGCAAAGATAGAAGCCCCAAAGAAGCGAAAGGAGCTTTGAGCCAAAGACGAAGACGTCGCTTGAGGAGAAAAAGAACGCCGAAAGTTTGCGCCAACTGATGAATTTTCCTTTGTAGTCCTGAAGGGTCGCCTCGAAAGAATCGATTTCGTAACGCTCGGCGTTAAAGGCCTTGACGATGCGGACGGCCCCGAGGTTCTCGTTGATCTTGTCGGTCATATGGGCTTCGCTGTCATCGGTGGCCCGATAGCGTTTCCGAACGAATTTCACGAGGAAGAACGAATAGACGAACATGACGGGGAATAGGCAAAGCGAAACGACGGTGAGCGGCCAGCTGATGGACATGAGGATCGAGAAGCAGAAGAGGCAAATCCAGAACGTGTAATTGATCTCGCCCACGTCGCCGATGAGGAAACGGCGGAGGACGTCGAGGTCGCGGGTGCAGGTTTGGATGAGATCGCCTGACTTGTTCCGCTTGTAATAGCTATAAGGCAAACGTTCCAAATGGTTGAAGGCCGTAAGTTGCATCGAACTGTTCACGAGCGCCCCAACCCAACTCCTCAAGCCCATCCGGATGAGGGAAAGGATGCCGGTGACGAAACCGGCCACGGCGATGGAAGTCACCAAAACGGAGATCTCGTTGTCGTAAAGGTATTGATTGCCCGCTCCGCCCGTGATGAAGGAAACGACCCACGCCTCGACCAATTGGGCTTTGTAGAGAGTGCCTTGGATGGCGTCGACGGTCACTTTGATGAGGAAGGTCGTGAAAACCTGCGCCACGACCATGAGAATCTGCGAGAAAATTGAGATCCAGTAAATGAGGTGGTGCCCTTCGGTTAATCGATGGCAGATGCTGATGAGTTTGTTCATAGGATGGCTTTTAGCCCACAAAGTCTATCAAAGATAGACGGTGGTTTCCATATATTATTCGCCTTTCCTCGCTTCAGGATGAGAGGAAAGAGGTTTCATTGACGTTTTGTGCATTACGCACACCCAAGGCCGTTCGGTTCCGCTATAATAAAACAAATGGATACCAAAGGCCTTGCTTGGTGGCGCAATTCGATTGGCTACATCATCTATCCGGAATCCTTCAAGGATTCGAACGACGATGGCGTCGGAGACATACGCGGGATCGTTTCGAAACTCGATTATTTAAAAGAGTTGGGAGTGAATCTCTTGTGGATTTGCCCCCTCTTTAAGTCGCCGATGGACGATGGTGGCTACGATGTGAGCGATTACCGCCAAATCAATCCCCGATTCGGCACCATGGAGGATTTCGACGACCTTCTTTCGGAGGCCCATAAACGGGGCATCAGGATTCTCATTGATTTCGTCCTCAACCATACCAGCGACGAGCATCCGTGGTTTCAAACCGCGATCAGGGACCCCGGCAGCAAGGAGCGGGGTTACTATTTCTTCCGCGAAGGCAGGAAGGCGAACGGGAAAGAGCTGCCCCCGAACAATTGGAAGGGTTTCTTCAGCACCTCGGCCTGGGAAAGGCTGCCGGGCTCGGATCTCTATTACCTGCACATTTTTTCCAAGAAGATGCCGGACGTCAATTGGGCCAATCCGGAACTAAGGGAACGCTACTTCGAAATCGCCCGTTTTTATCTCGACAAGGGGGTGGATGGTTTCCGGCTCGACGCCGTGGCGCACCTCGCCAAAGACCTCTCTTTCGCCGATTCCGCGGGTCAACCCGACGAGGACGGCTTCGTCTATGACACAAGCAAATTCTCGAATCGGCCTGAGCTTTTCGATTATCTCCAAATGCTGAAAAAGAACGTTTTCAGCCATTACGACTGCTTGACCGTCGGCGAGGCCGGCGGCAACATCAGCCCCCAAGACGCCCTTAAGATGGCGGATCGCCAAAACGGATCCATCAACCTGGTTTTCAATTTCGACACCGTTTGGGACAACGGCAACTATGGTTCGATTGACAAGGGCGACCAAGACATCCGGACCGACGTCATTTCCCTTAAGGACAACTTCATGCGGTGGTACGAAGTCTGCCACGAAAGGGCGGACATGCCCCTATATTGGTGCAACCACGATCACCCTCGCGTCGTGAGCCAATACGGCTCCATCGCTTTCCGCGCCGAATCGGCCAAAATGCTCTTCAACACCATTCTTTTCCTTTATGGCACGCCCTTCATCTACAATGGCGAGGAAATCGGGATGTCGAACGTCAATTATGCCCGATGCGAGGATTTCTTTAGCGACGTCGGGACGAGGAACGACGTCGCCTCTTTACGGTCGCGTGGGTATGACGACGGCAAGATCTTGGGGTACCTTAACCGGACTTCTCGCGTCAACGCGCGGACTCCGATGCAATGGGATCGCACCCGTTACGCCGGTTTCAGCGCCCATCGTGGGGTCAACCGGGTCAACGACAACTATCTTTCCGGGGTCAACGTCGCCGATGAGATGGCGGATCCGTGGAGCATCCTCAATTTCTATCAGTATGCGATCGGTTTGCGAAAGGACCCCGTGATCAACGAGCAGGTCCTCGAAGGCCGCCTTGAAATCGTCGATCATGGCCACCCCGATGTCTTCGCCTATCTCCATGATGGCAAGGACAAGCTCATGGTGATTTCCAATTTCCGGCCCTATCAGGTTTATTTCTCTTTCTATTACGCCTTGGGCGACGTCCTTCTCCATAACTACGATCAGGTGCTTTTGAGCGACCACGTTTTCGCTTTGCGGCCCTTTGAGACTTATCTGCTGAGGCTAAGATGACCAAATTCTATCTCTATCAAACGAACGCCCCCTTTGACGAAAAGGCTTTTGGAAACGCCCTTGACAGCCTTGGATCACCCTATGATTGGACGGTTCTTTCCTCAACGGAAGGATATCTCGTCGCCGACGAGAATTTCCTGATGGGGCTCGGCAATCTTGTGATGCCGCTTCACGATGACTTGCGGGTTATCATCACATTTTTGTGCGCCCATGCAAGGGGTCCCCTTGAGCAAAAGGCCCTTCGGCAGGCGGTGGCCTATTTCCCGAACCAGGCCCTTTATCTAACCGACGTCCTCATGAAGGAATTCAGTTTCGGGGACTATAGTTCGCTGCCGCTTCTTTCGGCCGAATTCAAAGGGGTGCCCCATGAACTTATGCTGACCGCCGGGACGTTCCTCCGCTGCGGGCTTAACGCCACCCTGGCTTCCGAAAACCTCATCATCCATCGCAATACCTTCAACTATCGGTTGTCTCGTTTCATCGAGAGGACGGGACTCGATATCCGCGATTACCATAACGCCCTCCTTCTTGAGGTTTATTTCCAGCTCGGCAGCCATCGATGAGTCTCCTTTGCGGGCGTTTGGCTCCGTTTTCCCTTGCTAAAGTCGCCCGCCATGCTAAATTGAGAGTAAAGAAAGGGGGGATTCCCCACTTATGATTACGAAAATGAAGGTCTTCTTCTATGTCGCCATCGCCACCCTCGTCGGCGGCATCGTTTCCTGTTGCTTGGCCATCAATTACGGCGTGGTTCCGCTTTACGTCGGCCTCGGCTGCATCGTCGTCGCTGTCGTTTGCGTCATTCTTGCCTTCGTCTGCGCCCTGAAGGCGGATCGTTGCAACTACAAGCCAGAGGAAAATCCTCCCAAAGCCCACTGAGCCACATGGAAAAATCCCCCGTCTTCGCGATGGGGGATTTTCTTATTCTTCGGTTCCCTTCGTTTCGTCCCGATCAAGCCTTTTCTGAAAGCCGGTCTTGAAGAAGCCGATGGTGAGCGGGATCGAAAGGATCGCCATACCATACCCTTGGACGCAGTCGAAGGCGGTGCCGAGATAGACGCCTTGCCCGATCAGAACGGCATAAGCGGCCATATAGACGAGAATCATCAATGTGGCTCCGACGAAAGGCGAGGCAAAACGCATTATCCTTCGCTTTCTCAGGAAGACGAATAGCACACCGGTGGCAAGCCCCATGATGCCTTTGGCCAGGACGGTGAAAGGGATGTAGGCGGCGTATCCCGCGACGAAATCCCCCATGCTTCCGGCGACGATGCCGACGAGGGCTCCTTCGAGCGGGCCGTAGACCATCGCGACGAAAAGGGTCACGACGTCACCGAAATTGAAATATCCGGCTTCCCCGGCATAGGGGATTTGGCAATAGGCGGTAAGGACGAAAGCGAGGGCCGAAAACACGGCGACGCCGGTTAGGCGCAGAATTATTTCGTGCTCACTTTTTCTCATTGAATGAGGCTTTCGCCCGATTCGAGGGGGATTTGCGGTAGTTTTTGTGGTCGTAGGTTTTCTTGAATCCGGGGCTAGAATGGGATCCGTTCGGCTTATGGTCGTAGTAATGCCCGCTTCCACCCTCGGGTTTCCGCCCGCCGTCTTTGCGGCCTGCGTTCTCCCCATAAGGCTTAGGCGTCCCGTAAGGTTTGCGCCCATATGGCTTCCGCTTTCCGTAGCCCTTACGCTCCCCAAGCGGTTTGCCTTCCGCGAAAGAGTCTCTTTTTCCGTAGGAGGCTTTCCCTCCGTCGTAGCGTTTGTCCGCTTCGCCTCTCGCGTCAAACCCGTGGGCCTTGCGCTCGTAGGACCGGTGTTCGCCATAAGGTTTCTTGCGGTAGCCGAAAGAGGCGGCCCGCGCCTTGCCTTCGTCGTTTCGCTCAGTTGGCGTCGCTTTTTTCGCCGCTTCTTCGGCGGCTTCCGCAAGGGTGCGAGGCTTGCGTGGGAAGCCATTCCTCTTTTTGCGGAGCGGCTTGTCCGTTTTGGACTCGGTCGGCTTGTTCCACAAGAAAGAGACGTTGTCGGTTTCGGCGAAGACTTTGACGCCGCTAGCGACCAAAAGCCGGGCGGTGACGCCGAGGCCGTCGATCTTCAGCCCGTCGAATTTGCCATCGTGAATTTGGCGAGGCCCGCAGGCGGGGCTGCCATCTTTGAGAATCGCGTAACGGATGCCGAAGAATTTGCAAAGGGTCAAAGCCTTTTGGGCTCCGTCCTGGTAATTGGCGGTCACGTCAGCGCCGTTTTTGGTCACGACGCGGCTGCCTTTGATTTCTGCGGGATCGCGGGGGATAGACAGGCCGCCTTCAACTTCGGGGCAAAAGGGAACGATTTGAAAATGCTTGGCCAGTTCGGCCAAAAAGCCGACGGGATTGCTTCCGCCGTCATAGCGGACTTTATCGCCCAGAAGGCAGGCGCTCACGAGGATCTTTTCCATAGCGAGACAAGTCTATTCTTTTTTGTCCTTAAGGACAATGAGAAAGGCTATAATGCCACTATGCGAACCGAAGTTATAACCGTCGTTTACGAAGGCCTCCCTTATCCCGTCGAAGTCACTTTCAAACGTGTTCGGAACATCAGCTTCCGCCTTTCGCGCGATGGCAGGAGCATGAAAGTGTCGTGCCCTTGCCTCACGGGAAGGCCTTATCTTGAGAAGAAAATTGCCGAGTATTTTCCGAAATTGAAAAGAAAACTGGAATATGAACCTTCCGAAAACGGCGATGCGGTCTATCTTTTCGGTGTTAAAAACACCATTGGTGGATATGGCCTTCTCGACGAGGAAAAGAAAATCGGATTCCTAAAGGGCAAACTTCTGGCCTATATAAAAGAAAGAGAGCCCTTCTACGAAAAGGCGATGGGGATCGAAAGCCCCTATGAACTGAAAGTTCGTTCGATGCGGTCCCGTTATGGGGTCAACAGCCGCTCGACCCATCGGCTCACCTTCGCCCTCGAGCTCGTCCATTACGCCCCGAAGATCATCGACTCCGTCATCGTCCATGAACTGGCTCACGATTTCGAGCGAAACCACCAAAAGGCCTTCTACGAGATCGTGTTCCGCTTTTGCCCCGACTACAAGAGGCTGTACACTAATCTAAGGAAGCACGATTACGCCAACGGATAGAATCACGAGTCTGAGGAACCAACGCATCAAAGATCTCGCCAAGCTCCCTAGCAAAGGCGGCTTGTTTCTCGTCGAGGGTTTCCATCTCGTCGAGATGGCCATGGAAGAGGGTTGCGCCGAAGAGATCTTTTCCCTTGAGCCCTACGAAGCCGCCGTGCCCGTCACTTTGGTCAGCCGCGAGATCATCGGCAAACTCGCCGCGACGAAGAGCCCCGAGGGTATCGTGGCTCTTTGCCATCGTCCCCGAAACGAACCCTTCGACACGGGCCGCGCCCTTATTCTTGACGGCGTGCAAGACCCTGGAAACGTCGGGACTTTGCTAAGAACCGCCCTTTCCTTCGGATTCAAGGACGTTTACCTGTCGAGCGGATCGGCCGATCCGATGAATCGGAAGGCCGTCCTCGCGAGTCAAGGGGCCATTTTCAGGCTTCACATCGTCCCCCGCGACGACCTCATTGCCCGGATCGGGACCCTGAAATCCGAAGGGTACGCGATCGTTTCGACGGATCTCAAGGCTTCTTTTTCCCTTTCTTCGCTTCCCCAAAAAGGGAAAATCGCCCTCGTTTTGGGCAACGAAGGCCAAGGCGTCAGCTCGCCGATTCAGGCTCTGGCCGACGCGCGGGTCCGCCTTGAGATGAGCGGCATCGATTCGCTCAACGTGGCGGTGGCGGGTGGCATCCTTATGTACGAATTGAAAAAATGACGCCCCTTTTCTCGTGAGGGAACCCCTTTGATTAATAGATGGTGTGGCCTTCCTTTTCCTTATATAATGTGGTCGATATGAAAAAGAAAATCATCCCCTTTCTCGTTTTGGCCTTCTCTCTAGGCACCGGCGCTTGCTCGTGCTCGGGCGCAAGCGGTTCCTCCGCCGTTGACCTTTCGCTGTACGCCGATCTCGATTCTTCGGAATACGGCGCCGCGATCAGCCTTTTCCGCAAAGACATGAAGACGGTCGCCGGAAGCGACGACCAAGGCTTCGTTTTCACCCCAGCCGCCAACGTGGGCCGCGACGACACCGATTTCGGCGTGGCCGCCTATCTATACCCCGACGACGATGAGAAGACCTCTTCTTCCTCGGCCGAGGAAAGCGGTCCTGAGCTTTATGGGGTCGATGGCACCATCGAATCCGTCTCCTTCCGCGCGAATGGGGTCGATGGGCTTTCGGCCAAAGAATTCGTGAGCGCCACGGAAATCGCGAACATGAGCCTCAAGCCTTCCGCCGGATCGAGTGAGCTCAGCGAGGTGGAGGTCACCGACCAATCGCCGAACGTTTATACCGTTAACAAGATCGACGACTATCGCGAGTATTTCGACCTTTCGAAAGCCCTCATGACCAAGAAGGCCTTTGAAACGGCCGTCAATGACGTCTATGGGACGGAAGACTGGACGATGCCTCGGAAAGGCTATCGCGCCCTCGCCAAAGAGGAGCGGACGCTCGTCGACTCCCTTTTCACGGGCGAGAAGAGCCTCACCGAGCGCCTTTGCGATTCAGTCGACGCGCTCGTGGATGAGATGATGAAAACCCTTGGCGGGACCAGCGACAGCACGCTCACAATCGCCGAAAACGGTCTTGGCTCCTATCGTTTGACGTACGTTCCCGGCATCAAGACGGTCGCCCGTTTCCTTCAGGGGCGCGTCTACGCTTCCTCGCTTCCGAGGTTGGCCCAAATCCCGCTCGCCAATGACATCAGCTCCTTCTTTGAGGCCGTTTCGACGTGGGATTCCGACTTCGTCTTCTTTTTCACGGCTGACGATTTCGTCTCCTCGACGGTGGACCTCAACTGCGAAACCGATCAGAGCAAACTTGAAAAGAGCGAGACGATCGATTATTGGAACGGCCTTCTGAGTCCGGGTGCCTATTCCTTGCCCGACCTGCGCCTATCGGCTTTCCATCTCATCGGCGCGATGAGGCCCCTCCAAGGCGAGGCCGCCGCGATCACGCTGCCGGATCTGACTGACTATAGTGAGGTTGAGCTGCCTTCCGCGATCGAGTGAGCCCGTTTTGGCAAAACCGCCTTTGGCTTGCCCAAAGGCTTTTTTCGTTTCGCGTCGAGGTTCCCTGCTCATAAAAATAAAAAACGCCCTCCTTATGGAGAGCGCTTTTTGGGTCGGCGAATCGATCAGCCGATGTCTTCGAAGATGACCGAGAAGCCGCCGTCGAAGTTGTCGCTGTCGTCGAACCAGCCATCGATTTCGATGGTAACATTGCCCTTTTCGTAACTCTTGGAGCCGAGTTTGTCCCACTCGTCCGTCTCATCGTAACCGGCGTCGACGAGGACCGCTTGGTAAGCCTGGCGGTAGGCGTCGCAAGCCGTTTCGTCGTCAATCGTGATGCTGGCTTGCAGATAGAGGGCTTCCCCCACTAACTCCGAGGCGTCGAGGGTCGTGACGGAGACGATGTCCGTGGAGTCGGAGAGAAGGGGGATCGTCGCGGCGCCGTCGTTATAGGCGGTCAAGTATTCGTTGGCCGTGGCGACGGTTTTGTCGACTTTCCGTTTTGGGTAGGTGTAACTCGAGATGGTGCCGGTCGTGCGCTCGGCGTCGGCGTCGTAGTCCACCGTGACCGCGATCACGGAATCGCCGACGGTCTCGGTCGCGGCGCTATATGCCTTTTCGTAAGTGACTAGATCACCGCCGAAAATGTCGGTGCTGGTGATCGTTTGAAAACCCGCTGCGGTGAGCTCGTCCGCGAAAGACGCGCTGATGTCGGATCCGAATTCGTAGAAGTCGATTTCGGAGGCGACGCCGTCATCATAAACCACATCGTCCCGCCACAGGGCCGAGGCCGCGCTCGGGAAAGGGATGAGGGCCTCTTTGCCGAACATTTCCCCGAAGGCCGAAAGGCTCTCCGGGGTGTAAGCGGTGCGGACCGGCGCCGATTTCGGCGCGGCGATATAGGCGCTGAAGGCCGCGTTCTCGGTCGTGCCGATGTCGCTGATCCGGGCGGTGATGGAGGCTATGTTGGTGATTTCGTACGAAAACGCGGCCCCTTCCCCATCCGCGTCGAGGATGAGTTTGACGTTGGCCAAGTAACCCAGTTTGGCGAATTGCCAATTGATGTTGCACATCCCGAGGATGGCATAGGCCGACTCGACGCTGCTGTAATCGCCGGCGAGTCCCTTAAGATCATAGGTAAGGCCGTCGTCTTCGACGGAGAAATCCGCGGCGGCGTCAGCCAAATCCAGAGGCGTATAATAGGCGGTCGTGACGCGCTTGAGGTCGCTTTCGGCCTGACCGAGGGTGAGCGCTCCGTCTTCGTAAGTGAAGTCGAAGCAGCCTTCCTCGCGGTTGGCGATAACCCCGGAGGAAGTATCCCCCGCGTCGACATAGAATCCGCGCTCGCCATAGAACGAGGCGGTGATGAAATCGCTGCCGTCGACTTTGACGGCGATGGTCGCGTTGGCGTCGATGAATTTCTTCAGAAAATCGGACAGAACCGGTTTGGCGAGGCCACTGGATGAAGCCGAAGCCGAATCGGAATCGGAGGAGTCAACGACGGGGGCGCCGCTGCTCCCTTGTGCGCAACCGGCAAGCGTGAGAGCCCCGGAAGCAAGCACGAGCAGAACTTGTTTTCTCATGTATTTCCTTCTCCTTTTTAAGGTGATGGGTTGATGATGCCCAGCGTTTTCCGCAATTTCAATCATTATTTCCCAAAATCGGCGCTTGGGGCTCTTTCTTTACTTTCTTTTGCCGGGGAAACTCGTACAATAAGCATGTTCGACGAAGAGAAGCAGTACCTTTCGTGAGTGTCTTCTTAGGGAGGGGCGAATAGTGAAACCGCCTCAGGATAGCGTTAGGGAATTCAGCTCGGAGAACGAGGGCTCATAAGGCCTTCCCCATCGGCAGGGTTAGGGCCCGTAAGCGTCTGGTGAAACCAGATGGAAGTGGGATGGCACCGCGGGCAATAAGCTCGCTCCCGGCCGTCTTTTTTCGTTAAAGGAGGCTTCGTTATGGAGCAAGCGGCGAAAGTCGAGGAAATCAAAGGCAAGGCGCTTGGCGAGATCGCCGGGTGCGCGGACGAGGCCGCCCTCATCCGCGTCCACAACGCGTATCTTGCCAAAAAAAGCGAACTCAGCGCCCTCATGGGGGCCATGAAAAGCGTCCCGCCCACGGAGCGGGCCTCCTTTGGCAAGGCGATCAACGACTGCCGAAAGGCTATCGAGGCGGCGTATTCGGAAAAAGAGAAGGCCATCAAAGCCGCGGTTTTGGCGAGGAAACTCGAAGCTGAAACCATCGACATCAGTTTGCCTCCGCGGGAGCGGAAAATCGGCCATGTGAATCCTTATTATCAGATCATCGACGAAATGACCGACATCTTCGTCGGCATGGGCTTTGAGGTCAAAGAGGGTCGCGACGTCGAGACCGACCACTACAATTTCGAGCTCCTGAACGTTCCTAAGGACCATCCGGCCCGCGACATGCAGGATACCTTTTACATCACCGACAGCCTTTTGCTTCGCACTCAGACCAGCGCCGCCCAAGCCCATGCGATGGTCGAAAAAGCGGACAAGGGCCCCATCAAGATGATCTGCCCTGGCAAATGCTATCGCCGGGACGACGACGACGTCACCCACAGCCATCAGTTCGGTCAAATAGAAGGTTTGGTCGTGGATAAAGGCGTTTCTCTGGCCGATCTCAAAGGAACGCTCGAGCTCTTCGTCAAGAAAATGTTCGGCGAGAAACGGCAAATCCGCCTTCGCAGTTCCTATTTCCCTTTTACGGAGCCTTCGGTCGAGGTGGACGTAAGCTGCGCCCATTGCGGCGGCAAGGGCTGCGATATGTGCAAAGGCACCGGTTGGATCGAGATTCTGGGAGCCGGAGAAGTCCATCCCAACGTTCTTCGGATGTGCGGATACGACCCTGAGGTCTATAGCGGTTTCGCCTTTGGCGTCGGAGTCGAACGGATCGCCATCTTGCGATACGGCATCGACGACATTCGCCGATTCTACCAAAACGACGAGCGTTTTCTTAAGGATTACCTCGAGAAATAATAAGGAGAAGGGCAATGAAAGTATCATGGAATTGGCTGGGGCAGTTCGTCGATCTTGGCGGCGTCTCCCCTGAAGAGCTGGCTTCGAAAATGACTTTCGCCGGGGTCGAAGTCGAGTCGATCGACCGCTTGGCAAAAGCCGATGGCCTCGTCATTGGCGAGATCCTTTCCTGCGAGAGCCACCCCGACAGCGACCATTTGCGCGTTCTTCAGGTGGATGAGGGGGCCAAATACGGCATCCATCAAATCGTCTGCGGCGCCCCTAACGCCCGCAAAGGCCTTAAAGTCATCGTCGCCCGCGAAGGCGCCGTTTTGCCCTCTCTCACCATCGAAAAGAGCGTGATTCGCGGCGTGGAAAGCGACGGGATGTGCTGCGCGCTCTATGAGCTTGGCGTCGACAGGAAGTTCCTCAGCGAGAAGCAGTGCGCCGGCATCGAAGAGCTGGCGGCGGAGGCTCCGGTGGGGGAGGAGGACGTTTTGGGCTACCTCGGCTTAGACGATGCGGTCCTTAACCTCAAGCTTTTGGCCAACCGCCCGGATCTCAACGCCATGATGAACGTGGCGGAGGAGGTGGGGACTCTTCTCGACCGCCCGGTCAAACTACCCGAATTCGCCGTCAAAAAACACGTCAAAACGGCTTTTAAGGTCGGAAGCGAGACCAAGAGCTGCCCTTCGTTTTGGATTCGGGAGGTCCATGGCTTGAAAGTCGGCCCTTCCCCCGAATGGATGCGGCGGATTCTTTTCAGCGAAGGCATTCGCAGCATCGATAACGTCGTGGACGTCGGCAATTTCGTGATGCTGCTCACGGGGCAGCCGCTCAATATGTACGACCTCGACAAATTGCCGCGGAAAGAACTCGTCGTCCGTGACGACTGCGAAGGCGATTTCGTGGCCATGGACGGGAAAACCTATCGTCTCGTCAAGGGCGATCTCGTGGTGACGAGCGCGGGCCGGGGGATGTGCCTTGCCGGCATCATGACTTCCAAGGAATGCGAGGTCGATGGGGAAACCGCCAACGTCGCGATCGAAGCCGCCGTGTTCCAAGGCGCCGCCATCCGTCACACCTCGAACCGCTTAGGCTTAGTCAGCGAATCCTCGTCCCGTTTCGTGAAAGGGCTCAACCCGAGCCAAGCCGAACGGGTTCTCGAAATCGCCTCCGCGCTTCTCGAGCGGCTTTGTGGGGCCGTCTCCGTGAGCGAAAGCCTCGCTTACGATGCCTTGATCCATGAGCCGAGATTGATTAGGACCTCCTACGATTACATCAATCGCCGTTTGGGCACATCCTTCAAGAACGAAGAGATCGCCTCCGTCCTTCGCAAAGACCATCTTGGCGTCAGCGAAAACGGCGACGGAATCAACGTTTCCGTGCCCGCTTATCGTATCGACATGGCCGAAGGGTGCGATATCAGCGAGGAGGTCATCCGCCTTCTTGGTTACGATCGCATCGCAAGCCGTTTGCCTTCGGGGGAGGCTCATTGCCGAGGACTTAGCAACGAGCAAAGGCTCGTCGTCGCCATCCGCCGCTATCTCCGCGGGCAAGGGCTCGACGAAGTTCTTACCTACACCCTCGTCAGCGCTTCGGAGAAAGACCGTTTCGACTACCTTGCGGGTGGGAAAGGCTACAAGCTTTCCAACCCGATGACCGCCGACCATGAATACGTTCGTAGGAATGTTTTGCCCTCGCTTCTTTCGACGGCCGGATACAATGCCGCCCATCAGATCAAGGACCTTGCGATCTTCGAGGTCAGCGACGTCGACGCCCCAAACGAAAAAAGCCGTCGTTTGGGCATTGTTCTCGCGGGCGAGGAGCGTCTCCAAGGCGGCCTTGATCTCCGCCCTTACGACTTCTATTCGATCAAAGGCCTTTTCGTTGGCCTCATGGGTCTTCTGGGGCTTGCCGACAACCGTTACCGGATCGAGCGCCTTAGAAGCGACAAAAACGAATTCCATCCCGGCCGGAGCGCCGCCGTCTATTTGGGCAAAACGCTTATCGCCGTCATGGGCGCCCTCCATCCCGCCGCCCTTGCGGAATACGGCCTCAGCAGAGGCGCCGCCGCCCTTGAGCTCGATCTGAGCGCCGTTTTGGCTCTTAAGACATCGCCCGAAAAAGCCTCGGTCCCGGCCAAATTCCCGTCCGTCGGCCGCGACCTGGCTTTCCTCGTCGACGAGAAGGTGCCCTACGAAGATATCCGGCGGGAGATTTTGCGTTCCGACAAACTGATCGCCAAGGTCGACGTCTTTGACGTTTACCAAGGTGCCAATATCGCCTCCGGCAAGAAATCGGTGGCGTTGTCGGTCACGATCCTCAATCCCGAGAAAACGTTGACCGATTCCGAAGTGTCCGCGGTTATGGAGAAGGCGGTGGCGACGATAAAAACGCGTTTTGGGGCGGAAATCCGTTCATGAACGGCGTCCCTCGCGGCGCCATCGTCAAAGGCCGCGTTCTGAGTTATGCGAACAGGACCGCTTTCGAAGGCTACGATTTGCCTTATCCGATCCACGCGGTGAGGAGTTGCTCTTACCTCGCCAAGGTCTCCAAGGTTGGCGGTTATGACCATGCGCGTTTTTCCATCAAGGCCGATTTGACGCTCATCGACGCGGTTGACGGGGCTCTCTTCGAGAAAAAGGTCGACCTTCGCGAAGACTGCGACCTCATGAAGGAGATGAATGGGAGTGGCGAGGGCTGCCTCGTGAGCGGGAGCCTCATCGACTTGGATGATTTGGCCTTGCGGATCATCGTCTCGTCCCTTCCGATCAAAGCGACCCGCCCCGGGAGCGCCCTCCCTAGAGGCGGGGACGGCTATCGGGTTCTTAGCGAAGAGGAGAAAGCGGCGGAGAAAAAGGAATCGCGCAACCCCGCGTTCGACAAAATCAAGGACTTCGACGTCGGAAAATAAAAGTCCCCGCTTGGCTTCCGTCTTGGCTAACGCGAAACGGGGAAACGCCCTTTTGTTTGAATGTTTATGGAAGCCGATTTTAAAGATGGGCAAAAAACGGAAACCGAACTACTTAATGGGTTTTTGGTTGGCTTATCAGTCGTTTTTTTCTTTTTAAACGGCATGAAACATCAGCATTGAAGCCGTTTTGATTGAAAACTTAAAATATACCAATAAATTACCTGTTTTTATTAGGTGAAAAGTGCTTTCATTTTTTCTTCGTGGTTTTCATTTACACCCACGCGAGGCAATGTTAGTCTTAATTTGCAGGTGGGCAATAGTGGGAAATTTCTTCGGAACCTATTCGCGAACCCTTGATGACAAGAGCCGACTCCAGATTCCAACGAAGCTGGTTGACTCGATCCCATCGAGGTTTTATGTCCTGCGAGGTTTCGAAGGTTGCCTCTCTGTCTATCCGGAGGAAGCGTTCAAAGATCTCCTGGCGAGCCTTAAAAACCTTTCTTTCTTCAGCGAGGCGAATCGCGCCTATATCCGCCTAGCCGCCTCATCGGCTTCGGAAATGCCCGTCGATTCCCATGGGCGCATCGCCCTAACCAAACAACTCGTCGACGATTATCGCATCGGCAAAAACGTCACCATCATCGGCGTGCTCGATCACTTCGAGATTTGGGACGCGGTGGCCTACGCCAAGTACCTTGTGGCCCATAGCCCGGATTACGAATCCCTCGCCGAAAGGAGTTCCCGCGAAAATGGGTGAGCACATAAGCGTCCTCCTTCGCGAGAGCATCGATTTGCTGGATGTCCGCGACGGGGGGACTTACCTCGATTTGACGTTGGGGCGCGGCGGGCACAGCAGCGAGATCCTCAAACGGATCCCGCATGGCCGGCTGATCGCCTTCGACGTCGATGGCGAAGCGGTGGCTGAAAGCGAAAAAAGGCTGGACGCCATTGGAAGCAATTACGTTATCTACCGCGAGAATTTCGCCGATGTCGGCGAGGTTCTCCTCCGCGAAGGAATCCCCGCCGTCGACGGGATCCTGATGGACCTAGGCGTGTCTTCGCCCCAGTTCGACGAAGCCGAACGCGGTTTCTCCTACAAGGAAGAGGCCCCGCTTGACATGCGAATGGACCGAAGGAGCGCCCTCACCGCCTATAAGGTGGTCAACGAATACGACCTCCGTCAACTCACGACAATCTTCCGCGAGTATGGCGAGGAAAGCGAAAGCCACCAGATCGCCAAAGCCATCGTGCGGAAGCGGTCCGAGAAGCCGATCGAGACGACCACCGAGCTCTCGGAGATCGTCTTGGGGGCCAAAAGCCGGCGGGCGCGGAGCAAAAAAGGCTTCCCCGCCAAGCAGGTTTTCCAAGCCATCCGCATCGAGGTGAACGACGAACTGGGCAATCTTCGACGGGCTCTCGACGCCATTCCCCGCTTCGTGGCGCCTAACGGCGTCATCGCCATCATCAGTTTCCATTCGTTGGAGGATCGGCTCGTCAAAAGCAAGTTCCGTTCCCTCACTGTGGTGGAAGGCAGCCGCCACGGGCCTGATGTTCTTCCGGCCATGGCGGAAGAGGCTCCGTTTACGAACCTCACCAAAAAGCCCATCGTGGCCGATGCCATGGAACTCACGGAGAACCATCGCGCCGCCAGCGCGAAATTGCGGGCCGTCCGCAGAAGAAAGGAGGGAAACCCATGAAAGACAAACTCGTCAAGACCGGACACCGGAAGCTCTATTACCGGATCCAAACCGCTTTGGTGGGGCTCGCTCTCGCCATCGTGGTCACGCTTTTCGCGGCGATCCCCATCGCGATCACATATCGCCTTTCGCTCGCCGAAGCCACGGCGGACCCCTCCGTTTCAAGTTCGGAGAAAATCTCTTCGTCCGTTGGCGAGGAAGGCTCTTCTTCAAGCGTCGAACCGCTCGATTCGGGCCTTTGATTATCCTCGTGGAAACTGGGCGCTGGGTCAAACCGGCGCCTTTTGTTTTTTCCAAAAAACTACTAATTCGCTATCGAAAAGGCTTTTAAGAAAGGTTTGGGTATTCTAATATAGAATACGATTATGGAAACCAGCAAAAAGACAGCCGTCCTTGAGATAACGGACGATTCGGCCAAGTTCGCCATCGGTTACGCCGTCGGCGGGCAACCGGTCGTCATCTATAAGACGGAGCGTTCCCTTAAAGGCCTCGTGAAAGACGGATATATCAGCGACCAAAAAGCGGTCGTCGACATCATCAAGGAATTCGCCCACATCGAGGACGAAGCGGCCTCGCTGAAGATCAACGCCCACAATCTTTCGATCATCATCCCGCCTCTTGGCTTCCAAATCTACCAGAATGCCAAATCCACGACCTTGACCTCATCCTCGGGCCTTATCGACTATATCGATATCACGAACCTGAATTCGATGCTCATGAACGACAAAATACCGGGCGACAACCTCATCGTCGATATCATTCCCGATTTTTTCACCCTCGACGATGGGAAGAATTATTCCAACCCGCCTCTCGGGGAGAAGAGCCACAGCATCGCCATTCGGGCCAAGATCCACACCTTGCCCGAGCCCCTCGTCCACGCTTTCCGCGCGACCGTCGAAGCGGCCGGATTCCGGATCAAGGACGCAAGCGTCGCTCCTTACTGCGCCTCGCAGCTCATCGGGAGCGACAAAAGCATGCCCGAGAACTACTTCCTGCTCGATATGGGGGCCAGATTGACGACCATCTCCATCGTTGGGGCCTCTTCTCCCTATTCCAGCCTTTTCTTCCCCCGCGGCGGGGACGACCTCACCGATGCCATCGCCACGGGCATGGGGCTATCTTTCGCGGAGGCCGAGAAAATAAAGCGTGACTATGGATTCGACGAACGAACCACTTCTTACGAAGCCCCGGTCGCCGTTTCGGCCGACTCCCAAGGGCGAAAGACCAAATACTTCCAGTCTTCGCTCAACACGGTCATCGAGGATTTCTTCGAGGATTGGAATGCCCATTTCGCGAACGCCATCGCCAAATTGTCGGCCCGGCAGCCGACGAGTCAGGTCATCGCTTCGATGCCAGTCGTCGCAATCGGAGGCGGGAGCGAACTCAAAGGGCTCGCCAAACTCGTCGCCCCAACGCTTGGCGCGCGCCGTTTCATCGCCTATGTCCCAACGGCTTTGGGGGCCCGCGACCCTCGCTTTGCCAATGTCCTTGGCCTTATCTTGGCCGAGAGCCATTACCGCGGGACGCTTGAGGAGAATTACCATGGCGTGAGCTCGCTCAGCCGTGAGCGCCAATAACAAGGAGGGCATCCATATGGTCGATTCAGACATCGCAGATCTCGATAACTTCGAACCCGTGGCCCGCATCGTCGTCATCGGCGTCGGCGGAGCCGGCAACAACGCCGTCAACCGCATGATCGATGACGATATCCAAAACGTGGAGTTTTACGTCGCCAATACCGATAAGCAGGCCCTTTCGACCTCGAAAGCGCCCAATCGTTTGGTGCTTGGCGAATCCGTCACCAAGGGTCTCGGCGCGGGGGGCGACCCCGCCGTCGGCAAAGAGGCCGCCGTCCAATCGACCGAGGACATCCGCAAGATCGTCCACGGGGCCGATATGGTCTTCATCGCGGCGGGCATGGGCAAAGGCACCGGCACCGGCGCCGCCCCGATCATCGCCTCGATCGCCAAGGAGGAGGGCGCCTTGACCGTCGCCATCGTTACCCGCCCCTTCACCTTCGAGGGCAAGCAGAGGATCGCCAATTCCGTCGAAGGGCTCAGCGAACTCAAGGACGCGGTCGATTCCATCATCATCGTCAGCAACGACAAGCTTCTGATGTCCTCGGGAAACGTCCCTATCTCGCAAGCCTTTCAGGAAAGCGACCATATTCTGGCCCAATCGGTCAAGACCGTCGCCGACCTCATTCTCGTCCCCGCGCAGATCAACCTCGATTTCGCCGACGTTCGCAGCACCCTCAAGGGCGCCGGCATCGCGCTCATTGGCTTCGGCAAAGGGCAGGGCCCGAACAAAGCCGACGACGCGGCCGAAAACGCCATTAACTCACCGCTTCTAGAAGCCTCGATCGCCGGAGCGAGGCGCGCCATTTGCTCCGTTACGTGTGGGCAAGGCGTCACCCTTTACGAGGCTCAGCGCTGCGTTCAGCGCATAAACGAGCAAGCCGGTGGCAGCATTGACATCAAATTCGGCGTCTCGATCAACGAGCAACTTGAGGATTCGATGCTGGTATCCGTCATCGCGAGCGATTTCACGGACGAATACGATTTCACCTCGGTCCCGAAATTCGAGATGCCCGCCGACCCCAAAGCCCTTGGCAGCGGGGTGGACGCGGTTCGCGAGGAAGAGGTCAGGAAAGCCGAGGGCGAAGCCGAAAAGAAGGGAGAAGAGCCCGAAAACGTGGCCTCCTCCATCTTGCCGGACTTTCTTAAGGGGGACGACGACAAATCTTGATTTTGGGGCCATAAGCCTCTATATTGTTCGTGCAGAGACGGAAGGCACGTCCGAGTAGCAAACGGCAGAGAGCCCCCTGGATGAAAACGGGGCGCCGCGAAAGGGTATCGCTTCCTGAGCGCGTGGCTCGATAGGTAGGGCCGCCGTCATCCGGCGTTAACGGAATTCGAGTGCGGGGGATTCGTCTCCCGAATTAAGGTGGAACCACGCTGGCCAGCGCCCTTAGACGGGGCGTTTTCTTATTTTTGCGGAGGTCCATCACCATGGAACTGAAAGACACGTTGCTCATGCCGAAAACGTCTTTTGAGATGAGGGGCAACCTCACCCAAAAGGAACCGCTTTGCCTCAAAAGGTGGGATGAGTTAGGACTTTACGAGAGGATGAACGAGAATCGCGAGGGTTGCGAGGAGTTTTTGCTTCACGACGGGCCCCCTTACGCCAACGGGAACATCCACTGCGGGCACATGATGAACCGTTTGCTCAAGGATTTCCTCATCCGCTACAAGAACATGGCGGGCTACAAGACGCCCTTCGTTTTCGGATGGGACACGCACGGCCTCCCGATCGAGGTTCAGCTCACCAAGGGCGGCGTCGACCGCAAGGCGATGTCTGTGGCCGCTTTCCGCGACCTATGCAAGGAATACGCCCTTAAGCAGGTCGCCAATCAAAAGAGCCAGGTCAAGCGCCTTGGTTGCTTAGGCGACTATGAGCGCCCTTACCTCACCCTCGACCCCGCCTATGAGGCCCATGAGATCGACGTTTTCGCCGCGATGGCCCTGAAAGGTCTCATTTACAAAGGCGTGAAACCCGTCTATTGGTCCCCTTCCAGCGAAAGCGCTTTAGCCGAGGCCGAGGTCGAATACAAAGACGTTCCGGCTCGCACCCTTTACGTGGCTTTCGATTTCGCCGACGGCAAGGGAATCGTCCCTAGCGACGCGAAAATCCTTATCTGGACCACGACACCGTGGACCGTTCCGGCCGACCTCGCGGTCACCTTGAACCCGCTTTTCAAGTACGGCCTTTTCGACACCGACAAAGGCCAACTCGTCTTCCTTTCCTCGCTGAAAGGCAAACTGGTGGCGACTTTGGGTCTCAAGAAATGCGATCTCATCAAGGAATTCAAAGGCAAAGACCTTGAAATGGCGACCGTCCGCCACCCCCTCTACGATCGCCTTTCGACCGTCATTTGCGCCAATTTCGTAACCGATGAGGATGGCACTGGCTGCGTCCACACGGCCCCCGATCATGGCGTCGACGATTTCAACGCCTGCCTCAAATACGGGATCAAACCGTTTTGCCCCGTCGACGAGAAAGGGTATCTCCACCTTGAAAAGGGCGATCCCTGCGATGGCAAGTTCTACGCCGAGGCCAACGACATCGTCGTCGATGAGTTGGCGCGGAACGGCCATTTGCTGAAGGAAGTCGACATCGTCCACAGCTATCCGCATGACTGGCGGACCCATAAGCCCGTTATTTTCCGCGCCACCCCGCAGTGGTTCTGCAGCATCGCGCCGATCCGCGGGCGGCTCCTCGAGGAAGTCCGCAAAATCAAGTGGCGGCCCGCATGGGGCGAGACGAAGATGGTCAACATGATCAAAGACCGCGCCGACTGGTGCATCTCCCGGCAGCGGGCCTGGGGCGTTCCCATCCCCATAATCTACAACGAAGACGGCACCCCGATTCTCGAAAAGAGGGTGTTTGAACGGATCAGCGCTTTGGTGCGTGAAAAAGGATCGAACGTTTGGTTCGAGAGCCAACCTAAGGATCTTCTGCCCGCGGGATACGCTAACCCCGCCTCCCCGAACGGGGGTTTCCGCAAAGAGACCGACATCATGGACGTTTGGTTCGATTCCGGATCCAGTTGGAACGGGGTTCTCCGCGAGCGGGGCCTCTCCTATCCGGCCGACCTCTATTTCGAGGGCAACGACCAATATCGGGGCTGGTTCAACGCCAGTCTCATCCTTTCCGTCGCCTATAGCGGTTTCGCGCCGTTCAAGGAATGCCTGACCCATGGTTGGGTCATGGACGACGCCTGGCAGAAAATGAGCAAATCCGCCGGGAACGGCATCGATCCCTCGAAAGTGGCCAATCAGTTCGGCGCCGACGTCCTGCGCCTATGGGCCGCCTCCATCAACTATCAGACCGACGTCCGCATCAGCGAGTCGATCGTCAGGAACGTGAGCGAGCAGTACCGGAAGATCCGGAACACGTTCCGTTTCATGCTCGGAAACCTGCAGGATGGCGAGAAGGCTTACGTTCAGCCGAAGGAGAAACCGCGCCTTGAGGCGATCGACGAGTGGACTCTCGCCGAATGGGAAAGCGTCAAGAACGGGGTCCTCAAGGATTACGAGAACTGCGATTTCGCCGGGGTCAACATGGCTTTGGCGGGATATCTCGTCGATCTCTCGGGCTTTTATCTCGACGTGGGCAAGGACAGCCTCTATTGCGATGCGGCGGATTCCCCGCGCCGCAAGGCGTTCCAATACGTCATCTTCAAAATCGCCTATGAGATGTGCCTGCTCTACAATCCGATCCTTTCTTTCACGATGGATGAGGTCTATCACGCAATCCCAGGCATGGGGAAGGCGAGCCCGCAACTCGAGGACATGCCGAGGGAAACGCACGAATACGACGGAACGGGAGCCCGCGAGGATTACGCGAGTTTCCGCAGGTTCCGGGATCTTGCGCTCAAAGCCCTCGAAGAGGCGCGCGCCGAGGGGAGGATCGGTTCCTCAAGCGAGGCGAGCCTCCATATCGTCATCGGCGATGGCGCGACCAAGGCCGTTCTTGCTAAAATAGGCAAGGACGAACTTCGCCGAACGCTGATCGTCGCCGATTTGTCGCTCAGCGAAGGGTCAAGCGGGAGAATCGAAGTCAGAAAGACCGCCAATAGGATGTGCTCCCGTTGCCGCGCTTATCGCGACGATGTGGCTGAGATGGCCGACGGCGCGAAGCTGTGCTCCCGTTGCCAAGCCGTCTTGAAAGGAAAGATGTGATGGAAGGAAAGACTAACGGGACCGCCAAAAAACGGGCCAAAATAGAGTGGAAGGGATTTTTGGGCTTTGGTTCTTATGCCTGGATGGCTCTTCTCCTTTTCGCCATCGACATCGCGACGAAATGGGTGGTTCAGACGACCTTAAAAACCGATACGCTTATTTACACCGACGGAATCAAGATGATCGATGGCTTTTGGTACATCGTCCTCTCCCACAACACCTTCGCCGCCTTTGGGAATTGGTTTAACATTGACGCTTCGAACGAGGCCCTCGTGATCGGCGTCAGAATCGCTTTGATCCTCGTTTCGTGGCTCATGAGCGCGGTGATCCTTTGGTATTGGGGGACGCGCCTGAAGAAGAAGGACCGGCTCATGAACGCCATCATGGCGCTTCTATTCGCCGGCGCCATCGGAAACCTCATCGATCGGACTTTCTATTGGAAATCCACGGTTGGTTTCGACGGCGTGGTCGATTTCATGTGCTTTTACCTATTGGGGACCGACAAGGCGCCCTTCGCCATTTTCAACGTCGCGGACAGTTGCCTTACCATCGGCATCGTCATGCTTATCGTCCTGATTTTGGTTCGGGACATTAAAAAGGGCAACAAAGAGACGGCCGCGGAGCAGCGGAAGGAGCAACTGGGCGATGGCGAAAAAAACTCTGAAGGCAAGTGAGGCATTGGCCGGCCAACGCCTTGACGAAGCGTTGTTCTCTTTGGGCGCCGCCCCGTCGAGAAGCAAAGTGCAATCAATGATAAAAGATTGCGCGGTTACCGTTAACGATAAAGTTGAGAAACCCCATTATCAATTGCGTTATGGAGATATTGTAAACTACGAAGAATATACTGAAAAACCACTTGAACTAAAGAAGCAGGACATCCCGCTCGACATCGTTTACGAAGATGATGACATCATTGTCGTCAACAAGCAGGCCGGCCTCACTGTCCATCCAGGCAACGGGCACGAGGACGGCACTCTTCTTAACGGCCTCCTCTTCCACGAGAGCGCCCTGGCTCCCGCGGCGGGCGCCGCCAGGCCCGGGTTGGTCCATCGCATCGACAAAGACACATCCGGGCTCCTTGTCGTCGCCAAGAACGATTTCGCCTACGAAGGGCTGTCGGCGCAATTGGTCGGGCATTCCATGCACCGCGAATACTACGCTCTCGTGAAGGGTCTCATCGGCGAAGACGAAGCCAAGATCGACGCGCCCATCGGACGCGACCCGAAGAATCCGTTGAAGTTCGCCGTGGTCGGTCGCGGGGGAAAGGAGTCAGTCACTTTTTTCAAGGTCCTGAAACGTTTCCCAAATGACGGATGCACCCTCGTTTCATGCCGTTTGTTGACGGGGCGGACGCATCAGATTCGCGTTCATATGACTTTCATCGGGCACCCGGTCATCGGCGATCCACTATATGGGGCTGGGAACCGAAAACTCTACGATAACGGTCAGTTGCTCCACGCCTATCGGCTGACCTTCGTTCACCCTAGGACCAAGAAAGAGGTTTCCTTCACAGCCCCCTTGCCGGACTATTTCGAAAACGTTTTGTCCAAGCTCACTTGAGTTTCTTGAAATTGGCCCAGTTGA
>JALCDB010000007.1 GCA_022641095.1 Bacilli bacterium | reverse complement strand
CCACCGGAACGTGTTTTTCCAAGCCCGCGTCCGCGGTTTTGGCTTCCAATAGTTTCATCGGTTCCCCGCAGCAAGAGAGGGTTCCGCCGCCCTTTGACAATAGGCCCACGACGTTTCCGCAGACCTCGCATTTGTAGAATTCGGTGTGATTCATTTCTTTTTTCACTCCTTTTGGCCTCGTTCGGCCTCTTTCAATATAGCATAACCAAGGTTTGCCTGAAAGCGATGCGCTCGGTCCTGTTATACTTATTATTATGGTTGCCCCGTCCGAAAAAGCTATCCGTCCCTCCCATGTCGTCGTGAGCGGGCAAAGCCGTCTTTACCGCAAGCGGCGCGACAGGAAAAGCCTTTCGAAGCGGCTCATCGCCCCGGGGGCCTACATCTTCGACTGCCCCATCGGCGGGGTCGCCTCGTTTTACTCGCCCGACCGCGCGACCGTTCTGCTCCTCGACGACCTTAAAAGCCGCTCGGCGGAGCTCGATTCCCTCGTCGAGGGGCTCCCGCTAAGCAAACAAGCCAATCTCCTTCATCGGGAACCGATCGAAGAGGCCTATGCGATCCTTAGGCGCAACGGCCTTAAAACGAGTCGTCGCGAAGTCGCCCTGCGCCTCTATGGCCAAAAAGGGTACGGGGAAGGGTGCGGCGGGCTGATAGCCGGCTACTCCTATATCCTTTCGGGCCTTCGCCTATCCATCAATAAGCCCGAGGATATCCTTTCGGGCCGTCTTCTCGTCAACGGCGGGTTGAGCTCGTCTTCGCTGCCTCCTCTCACGGACCGCTCCGCCCTCGAGGAGACCTTCGCGGTGCTCAAGAAAGACAAGTTGGACCCTTTCGCCAAAATAGCGTTGCTTCATTTTTTTTATTTCCGCGCGGGCCTGTACGGACACGGGGCGGAGCGGTTCCTCTATCTTCTGCTCACGGTTCTCATTTTTGACTCGTACAGCAAGCCTTTCGCCTTTACCTTGGCGCGCCGTCTCTCCAAAGCCGAGAAGGCGATAGTCCGCGATTGCGCGCGCATGGATCAGCCAGACAATCGAGGCGATTTGGACCGGTTCGTGTATCGGTATGCCAAGCGGCTGTCGGGGTTCCTTGACGAGGAAATTCTGTCTCTTCGGCGAGAGGGCGTTTTGTACCAAAAAAAACGCAAAACAATCCGAAAATGAAACGTTAAGCGCCGATATGGGCATATAGTTTCACCTTATTTTCCCTCGCTTATGGCAACACGAAAAACCCTTTTCTCCGCAGCGGAATGCCACGATTGCCCCACTCAGTCTTTCTTTTGCTCGACGAAGGGAGTGTCGAAATGGATGACAAAATGGTATTTGGTGTCTTTGTCGGCGAAGCGGTGCCCCAAATAGGCGTAGATAGCCGCGGGTTTGATGTCCTCGCCGTAAGGGAGGACGATGTCGAAGATCATGTTCGTGTGGGTGGGGCCCTTCACGATTCGGAAATCATGGAACTGAAGGTCTTTTGATATCGAGGCAAGTTCATCTCTTACTTCTGCCTTGAGTTTGTCGACGAGCGGGTCTCCCACGGCGATGGGGTCCATGTGGATCGTGATTTCGACCGCGAATTTCTTGCGGACTTCCTCCTCGACGTCGTCGATGAGGCCGTGGGCTTCCAGAATCGGGGTCCTCTGATCCACTTCGGCGTGGAGCGAGATGAACATCTTGGTGGGCCCGTAACTATGGCAGATGACGTCATGGACGCCCAAAATCTTCTTGTGCCTCATGATGTCAGCGATGATCTTCTCGACGTAATCATAATCAGCGGCTTCCCCAATCAATGGGTTCGCGGTGTCCTTAAGCATCTTGATGCCGCTATAGATGACGAAAAAGGAGACAACGATGCCCATGTAGCCATCTAGGAAGTTCCATCCGAGGCTTAGGCAAAGGATGCCGCTTATCATGATCAGGAAGGTCGAAATGCTATCGGTAAAGCTATCGAGCGAGGTGGCTTTTAAGGCCGGGGAGGCGATGGCCTTGCCCATCCCGTAGTTGAAGTAGGCCTGAAGCAGCTTCAGCAAGACCGAGACACCTAAAATCACGACAGTCACGACGTCATACTCGACGAGGGTGCCCGCGATGACGTTTTCCAGGGAACTGCGAAACAGCTCAACCGCCAAAACGATGACGATGCAACTCACGGCGAGGCCGGCGATGTATTCGATCCTTTGGTGTCCGAAGGGGTGCTTCTTGTCAGCCGGTTTGGCGGCGAATTTGAATCCCAGAAGGGTAACGACGGAACTTGCCATGTCACTTAGGTTATTGATGGCGTCGGCCACGAGGGCGACCGGCAAAAAGGACAGGAAGGTCCTGTTGGCGGAGGCACTGGCGTTATAGGCGGCCGCCCCGATCGCGAAAGCGACACCGAGTTTCATGGCGACGAGGAGCAGGTTCGAGATGATTCCGAACCAGGCCGCCAGTTTGCCATGAGCCCCGCGGACGTTCTCATTCTGGACATTTTGGTAATCTTTAATGAAGAGACGGCGGAAGAATTTGATCATAGGGATAGTGTAAGGCTTGCCTTCTGGTTGTCAAAAACAAAGAAATCTAGTTTTAGATACTAGAAATGTTGTTTTCGAAACTAGATGCTGTATGATGAGATTATGCCAACAAGGGAAATCGAACTGCCAGCCTATAGTGAGAACCAGGAACTCTGGAATTGCCTCACCCATGCTTTCGGCGTCGTTTTCACCATCATTGCCGGACCTTATCTCCTCGCCAAAGCCTCCCTTTCCGGAGATCCATGGCAAATCGCGAGCTCGCTGGCGTTCATCGCCTCTTTGCTTATTCTTTATGGCGGCAGCGCCATCTATCACGGCGCGAGGCCCTCCCAAGCCAAGAAAGTGTTCCGCGTCCTCGACCATGACAACGTCTTTCTTCTTATCATGGGCACCTACACGCCTTTCTGCCTCGTCGCGCTTCGAACTTATAGCGCCGCTTGGTGTTGGAGCGTTTACGGGGTTTGCCTCCTTCTGGGCGTGGTGGGCATCGCCCTCAATAGTTTTAACCTCAAGAAATTCGCGATGGCTAATTTCATCGATTATCTCCTCATGGGTTGGCTCATCATCGTCTCCGTCTATCCGCTCATCATGACGATCGGATGGATGCCCGGCGTCTTCCTGCTCGTCTTCGGCGGCGTCCTTTATTCGATCGGGGCCGCCCTCTATGCGATCGGCAAGACCCATAGTTTCTGGTGGCACACGGTGTTCCACGTTTTTGTCCTCGCCGGGACCATCGCGATGTTTTTCAGCATCTATCTCTGCGTCATCGGATAAAAAGCGTTTCCATTCGCCTCTTCGGGGTTATTCTTGTAGAATAAATAAGCATGAAGCGCCCTGTTTTCCGTCTTGTTTGCGCCTTGGTTGCCCTCTTCGGGGCTTCTTTGGGGTTATCGAGCTGCGCCGACGACCTTTCTACAGGCGTCTGGGTTGAGCCGACTGTGACGCTGACCCGCCAAAGCGAACCCCTGATTACCGATAGCGACGTCACGAGGCAAACTTATCGCGCCGGGGCGGAGAACCCCTATGACGCGATGCCGACGAGCGGAGAGGTCAACGTCCTCGTGATCCCGGTCGAATTCTCCGGCTATCGTTTCGCCGATGGCGTCGTCAAAGACATCGATACCCTTTTCAACGGCACGGACGAGGAGACGAACTACTGGAAGAGCGTTTCCTCTTTTTACGAGGAATCGTCGTTTGGGAAGCTCGATATCAAGGGCACGGTGAGCGAGGTTTATTTCACGAACCTTACGCCCGAGGCTTTCCTGAAGGCCCCCGATCCTTCTGGCCAATCGACGAACGGGACTTCCTCCGTCGTCTCCCTTCTTCGGGGAGCGGTGGCCCATTACAAGAGCGTTCATGGGTCCGACAGCACCAAAGCGTTCGACCGCGATGGCGACGGGGTCATCGACGGAGTTTATCTCATTTATTCTTTTTACGACTATCAAACCGCCGAAGAGAACGGGATCTGCGCCAACCACACTTATTGGGCTTTCACGGCCCGCGACACCCTCGCCCCTGACAAAGACGCGCCGATCGCCTCCAATTTCGTTTGGGCCTCCTACGATTTCATGTACGGCGCGGTCAAGAAAGGCGTCGGGGTCGATGCGCATACCTACATCCACGAAACCGGACACATGATGGGCCTTGACGACTACTACAATTACGACCAGATCAACGCCAACGCCAACATTCCCCTCAAATATCGGAACTTCACGCCGACCGGGGCGCTTGACATGATGGACTACAACATCCTCGACCACGATTGCTACAGCAAGTTCGCTTTGGGGTGGACGAGCCCCTATCTCATTGACTCCTCGCTCGATTTCCCTCTCACGGTGACCCTTCGGGACAGCGTCTCCTCAAATGGCGATTTCATCATCATCCCCGATGCGTCATCGGTCTATGGGGGGAGCGCTTTCGGCGAATACCTCATGCTTGAGCTTTACGCCCCGACGGGGCTTAACGCGCTCGACAGCGGCACGGCTTATCGGGGCAATCGGCCGAAGGGCTTCCGTTCCGCGGGACTCAAGATCAGCCATGTCGATTCGCGGCTCGTCCGCGTGGAAGGCAATACCGCCACTTATGTCAACGGGGTCACGAAAAGCGACTTGGCTTCCGCGAGCCCAAGCGGTTACTACGTCGTGGCCGCGAGCAACACGCCATCCTATTCCCTTGAGAAGGAAGGCTATCGTCTCCTCCATCTTCTCGAGAGCGGCGCCTCGCTGACGTTCGACAACTACGACGAGGCAAACGGCACCGCTTACGATAGCGTCAGTTACGCGACGGACTTCACCCTTTTCAGCGGCAACGCAAAGCGGAACGGTTTCTCAATGGATCGGTTTGCCTCTTTCTTTGAGAACGGGGCCAAGTTCAACGACGGAAACGAATTCGGCTATTCGCTCAAGGTCAATAAGGTCCGTTCCTCTTCCGAAGGGGCCTGCGAAGCCTCCATCACCATCAGTAAAAACTGATGGCAGGCGCTTCTTCGGTCTATAATTAGTCGCTGTTAAAGAATTTCACGATGGCACGCAAGAAAGACAATTCCCTCATTCTCGAAAACAGGAAGGCACGCTTCGAGTACTTCCTGTCGGATTTCCTTACGGCCGGAATCGCCCTGACGGGCACCGAAATCAAAAGCCTGCGCGCCCATGACGCCGGAATAACGGACGCTTACGTGTTCGTGCGGGGCGGCGAAGCTTATCTGGCCAATATGCATATCGCCCCTTACAAAGAGGGCAGCATCCATAACGTCGACCACCTCCGGGACCGAAAGCTCCTGCTCCATAAGAAGGAAATAGCCAAATTGGGCGCCAAGTTGAAACCGGGCGGCCTCACCTGCGTGCCGACGAAGATGTTCTTCAGCCACGGCTATGCGAAGGTGGAGATCGCCCTCGCCAAAGGAAAACAGCTTCATGACAAGCGCGCCTCGATCAAGGAACGCGACGCCAAGAGGAAGATCAGGCAAGCCAAGAACGACGGCGTGGACGCCAAGGGAGAATAGGGATATGGATTATGGGCGCGTGATAGCGTTTCTTAAGGAACGCGACATGACGATGAGTCGTTACGAAAGAACCGAATGGGACCGCTTTTGCGCGGGGACGGGGCTTAAACTCGAGGTGCCTTTCATCCACCTTACCGGCAGCAACGGCAAAGGGTCGACGGCCCATTTCCTTTACGATATCTATAGGGAGGCCGGATACAAAGTCGCCCTTTTCGCCAAACCGTATGCCCATGCGCCCAACGAACTCGTCGAGATCGATGGCAAAACCATTTCGGATTTCGATTTCGCCCGTATTTTCTCGATTCAAGAGAAAGCCATCATCGCCAACGACCTCTCCGCGTTCGAAATCGAGACTTACATCGCTTTCAGTTACATCAATGAGAGAAAGCCCGACCTCGCCATCGTCGAATGCGGGATGGGCGGGGAGACCGACAGCACCAACATCGAGGGCCAGAAGCCCGAGTTGTCCATCATCACCACCGTGTCGCTTGAGCACACGGCTTTTTTGGGGCGGACCGTGAGTGAGATCGCCTTTAACAAAGGCGGGATCGTGAAGGATGAGCGCCCGCTTCTCGTGGGCAAGTTGCCCGACTCGGCCGTGGACACGCTTCGCGAGATCTGCAAGCGCCACAACAGCCAGTATCTCACGGTCGACGATTACCATCATGACCATTACGTGGCCCCGTATTTTCATTTCGATTACCGCCCCTACGCCGATCTCGAGATCCTTTCGGCCGCCAGTTACCAGCTTTACAACGCCTCGTTGGCCATCGAGGCCACGAAAATCCTTTCCGGGCGCTTCCCCCTTAGCGAGGTCGCGATCCGGAAAGGCCTCATCGCCCCGCCTCTTGAGTGCCGCCTTGAGCGTCGCCACAACGTCATTCTCGACGGGGCTCATAACCCCGAGGCCGTCGAGGCTTTGGTCCGATGTCTTGAGTCCGTGGCCCTTGGGAAGCCCATCCACGTCCTTTTCGCCTCTTTCCGCGACAAGAACATCGCGGTGGAGTTGCCGCTCCTCGCCAAGGACGCCGCCGAGATTATCCTGACTACCTTCGATAACCCACGAGCCCGCGACGAAGGCGATTATTTCCTTTATATAGGCGATTACAGTTATAATGGCGACTACAAAGCCGCGTTGGCCGACCTCGTGAGCAAATTCCCCGACGATATCATCGTCGTGACGGGGTCGCTTGCCTTTGCCTTCGAAGCGCGCGAATATGTGGTGAAGGATCTGAAATTATGAAAGCGCGTCTCTCCGTTACCCAAAAAATGACTTTCGCCGCGATGCTCTTGGTTTTGGGCGTCTTCTCGACGATGGCCTTTAAAATGATTTATGTTCCTGGGCTTGATTTCGTCAGGATTTCCTTGACGCCGGCGATTATCATCTACGCCTCGCTTAGTCTAGGGCCTCTCTATGGGGCGGTCGTTGGCATCTGCAGCGATCTCATTCCGGCTCTCGTCGAGCCTTTCAGTTCTGGTTCTTTTGGGGCGGCTATAAACCCCCTTATCACCGTGGTGTATGGATTGCTCGGCGTGCTTCCATGGGCCATCGCCCTCCTTACCAAGAAGCACCGCAACGCCTTTAAGAAACCTTGGTTCGTCTATGCCGTTTTAGCGCTGACTTACGCGGGTTTGGCCGGTATTTTCTACGGAACCAACCTTCTTGACGTAGGTCTTGGCGACAATCCAATCTTGGTCAAGAGCATTCTTATGGGCGTCTTCCTCGTCCTCGACGCCGGGCTCATCGTCGGGCTCCATTTCACCGATAGGTATTTCCAGAAACGGATCCTCGATCTCACCGACATCCCTTCCCCCAACGAAATCGCCTTCATCGCCACGGTGTGCGAAATTCTCCTCATGGTGATTCTCAAGAGCCTGGCCTTCTACGTCTACTATATGTGGATCTCCGCGAGCGGATACGCCCCCCTATATACCTACCTTTTCGCCTCGCTCCTCCTCATCAGTTCCCTCAACATTTTCATCAACACCTTCGCGGTCAGTTGGATGCTGGTCTTCACTCGCAAGTTCATCCATAACTATGGCTATCCCGCAATCAAGGAAGAAGGCGGTTTGGGCGCTCCTGCGGAAGGCCATCCTTCCAAGGACATTCCGGTTTCTGACGATGAGGATCCCGTTGAGAAGGCCGAACAGAAAAGAGCCAAAATCGGCTGGATCGTTTTCTTCGGCGTCGTGATCGTCCTCATGGTCGCTTGCATCGTCGTCATCTCCATCATCGGCAGGTGAATTTTGCCGTTTATGCCATTGAGGCGTTTTGCGAAATACAAACCAAATCTTTAACATTTCGCTTGAAATTGGGGCAGAGTTCAACAAACTAGTTATTAAGCAAAGGGATAAATTTTATCCTTTTTCCACTATTTCAGGGAGGATAAGGCATGCCCGAAATCGAGATTGCGAGGGGCGACGGAACGACCGTGCAGTGCAATACGGATGCGCATACTCTGGTCAACTTCCGATATCACGTCAAATTCACCCCGATCGAATGGAAGATCGTGAAAGAGCTCTATGAGGCCAAACCCGACACCGTTTCGCGGGTTGAGTTGATTAAGCTCATTTGGGGCAATGGCCGCGTGCTCCCGACAAGGACGATTGACGTCCATATCTCCGCCATCCGTAAGAAACTCGCCTATATCAAAGGCGCGCGGATCGACAGCGTTTACGGTACCGGCTACCGGCTCGTCATCCTTTCCCGTTATTGAGCGGCCCCTCCTTTAAGGGCGGACGTTTTGGCTCGTCCGCCCTTTTCTTTTCCGAGAGTGGCAATGACACGTTTCCGTTCCTTTCGAGGCGCGCTTTTTGGCGAGGTTTTCCGTCGGTTTTCCTTTACCTACTTTCCGTTCCTCCGAACCACGTTGCCCGAAGGTCAAGAAACTTGGACAGTGTACAAAGCGGGCATCTTGTTCGACGGCGGATTTTCTTTATGATTCTCGTAGTAGGAGCCTTGCATATGAAGCCACTTGACCAGACGACTCTTTCCGCCGTGTCGCACAAAGAATCGGCTCTCGATTTCGAGTGCGCTCTTTGCTGGGCCCTCTCAAGCGACAACGAGGAAGTGCGCAAAGCCATCGAGTCCTCGAGCGAGAAGGACGAGAAAAAGAAATTTTAAGTTTCGGTTCGCGCTTTTCCTAAGCTCCCGTGAGGGCTTTTTTCTTGTCCACGCCTATATTTCCAAAACCGGAGCAATTTGAGACAATCCGGCGCGCGAATGGCGAAAAGAAGCGGGGCGGGCGAGAAAAGGCCCCTTGGTTGGCGTTGACGGCGACTATAAAAAGATGGCTGTGCCTTTCAATACGCTCATGCGTCTTGCGTGGCGATGCGAAACGCTCCAAAATAACCCATATGGACAAAAAATACTTTCGCTCGAATGCGGTCTACCAGATTTGGCCGCGTTCCTTTTGCGATTCCAACGGCGACGGCATCGGGGACCTTAACGGCATTGCCTCAAAACTCGATTATCTCGCCGATCTGGGGATTGGCATAATTTGGCTTTCCCCGGTTTACCGAAGCCCCAACTTCGACTATGGCTACGACATTAGCGATTACCTTTCGATCAATCCCGAATTCGGCACTTTGGCCGATATGGACAGCCTTATCGCCGAGGCGAAGAAGCGGGGCATCCGCATCGTGATGGATCTGGTCGTGAACCACACCTCGAGCGAGCACCGCTGGTTCGTCCTTTCTAAGCAAAAGGATTCGCCTTATCACGCTTTCTATTATTGGCGGGTGGGCAAGAACGGCAATAGCGAGCCACCCAATAACTGGACCAGCAACTTCGGTGGCAGCGCGTGGACATTCGTCCCCGAGGTGGGGGAATGGTATTTGCATCTTTTCGCCCCCGAGCAACCGGATTTGGACTGGCACAACCCCGAGGTTATCCGCGAGGTCGAACGGATCCTCCGCTTCTGGCTTGACCGCGGGATCTACGGCTTCCGTTGCGACGTCATCAACCAGATTTGGAAAGAAAGCCTCGACGATGGGAAAAAGAAAGCGTATGTGACGGGCCAAGAGCATTACCTGATGAAGGAGGGCAACCACAAAATCCTGCAGACCCTCAACAAAGACGTCTTCAGCCAATACGATTGCATGACGGTCGGCGAGACTTACGACGTCGACCTTCTTAATGCCCGTCGCTTCACCGATCACGAACTCGACATGGTCTTTCAGTTCGAGCATATGAACATCGACAAGTTCGTGCTTCCGATCTTCGATAAGAAATACCACCCACGCAAACTGAAGGAATGCCTTTTCAAGTGGCAGAAGGGCCTTGACTGGAACGCCAATTATTTGGAGAACCATGACCAGACCCGTTCCATTGAGCGTTTTGGGGACGCGGGCAAACACTGGAGGGAGTCTGGCAAGATGCTCGCCACCGTTCTCTTGACTTTGCGGGGAACGCCTTATATCTATATGGGCGAAGAGCTTGGCATGCTCGACATGAAGCCCATCTTCACGCCGGATGAGTATAAAGACGGGGTCGACCATTATGTCTACGATACCCTTCGGAAGTTTCATTTCCCCGCCAAACTCGCTCTCAAGTTGGTTCATAACTGCAACCGCGACAACGCGCGGACCCCGATGCAATGGGACGCTTCGAAAGAGGCGGGTTTCACGACGGGAACCCCTTGGATCAAGGTCAACCCCAATTACGAGAAGATCAATGCCAAAGCCGAGGAAGCCGATCCCGAAAGCATCCGTTCCTTTTACAAGCGGCTTTTGGCGCTTCGCAAAAAAGATCCATGCCTCACCTATGGCTCTTTCGAGCCGATTTGCACTTCAGGCCGCATAATGGCTTATTACCGAAGTTACGAAGGGGCGATGGATCTGATCGTCATGAATCTCAGTGGTCGTAAAGTCCGTTTGCCCAAAGCCCTTTACACCGAAAAAGCCTCGGTTCTCCTTTCCAATTACAAGGGCGCGGCCCTCGCGTTCAAAAAGCATCTAAGGGCTTATGAATCCTTCGTTTGCAAAATTCACTAGCCGTTAGGCTTTTTCCTCCTTCCCATCCATTCCTTTTTGATGCGTTCGGCGCGCGCGGAGATTACACTATTCCCTGGAAAGGAGTTTTCCCCGTGCAAGAAAAACATCGCGTCGATTATTTGAAGTGGGACGAATACTTCATGGGCATCGCCCAACTAAGCGCCTTAAGGAGCAAAGACCCTTCCACTCAGGTGGGGGCCTGCATCGTCGACGCCGGCCACAAGGTCGTGTCCATTGGCTACAACGGCATGCCGCGGGGGGTCGATGACGAGAAAGTGCCGTGGGGCCACGGCGAGGGTCTGAACAGCAAGTACCTCTATGTCTGCCACGCCGAATTCAACGCGATCCTGAACACCCGCGACGGCCCGGCCCTTAACGGCTGCAGCCTCTACGTCACCCTTTTCCCGTGCAACGAATGCGCGAAAGCGATCATTCAGGTCGGCATCAAGGAGCTCGTTTACAAGGACGATTTCCACGGCGACCAATTTATCTACCAGGCTAGCCGCAAAATGTTGGAGATGGCTGGCGTCAAGATCCGTCATTACGAAGGGAAGACGGTTAAGATAAGCGTCGAATGAGCCCCAAACCGATTCTTCGCGTGGGCCTCGTCTTCGTCGCCGTGGCCTTCCTCTCCCTCCTTATCGACCTTGTCCTTTACGCGACGAACGCCCTAACATCCTTAGGGCAAGGAATCTACTGGGGATGCGTGGGTGCGGCCTTCCTTGTCGCCGTCTTGATTGAGGAAACCTTTTACCGAAAGAAGCACCCCGAGCCGAAACAATGAAAATCATCGAAGTCGAAAACCTATCGTATAGCTATGACGGCGTCAACCCCGCCGTGTCGGGGCTTTCCTTTTCCGTCGAGGAAGGGCAATACTGCGCCCTCATTGGCCATAATGGCAGCGGGAAGAGCACGCTCGCCAAGCTTTTGACGGGCCTCATCAGCGGTTACCAAGGCTCGATTAGGCTTTTCGGGACCGAGCTTAACCCCAAGACCCTTTATTCCCTCCGCTCGCGGATGGGGATCGTTTTCCAGAACCCCGACAACCAATTCGTCGGCTCAACGGTTCGCGACGACATCGCCTTTGGGCTGGAAAACCGTTGCGTCCGTCGCGAGGAGATGGACGGCATAATCCGCAAATGCGCCCAAGAAGCCGGGATGGAAAATTTCCTCGACGCGGCTCCGGAGAATCTTTCGGGTGGTCAGAAGCAACGGGTCGCCATCGCCGGCGTCCTCGCCATGCGGCCGGACATCCTCATTTACGACGAGGCCACGAGCATGCTCGACCCAAAGGGCAAAAAAGAGATCCTCGAACTCACGCGCAAGATGAGGGAGGGCAACCCCAAACTCACGATAATCAGCATCACCCACGACATCGAGGAAGCCGCCACGGTGGATGAGGTTCTCGTCCTTAACGGAGGCCGCCTCATCCTTTCTGGGGCGCCCAAAGAAGTGTTCTCCCATCGCGAAGAACTCGGCAAAATCCACTTGGATGCCCCTTTTTATGTCAACCTCATCGCCGCCCTAAAAGACAAAGGCGTCGCGGTCCCCGACACCGTCGGCTCGCTTGCGGAACTGGAGGAATTCCTATGCCGATAGAGTTCCGCGGAGTCACCTTCGTCTATAATCGTAAATCCCCGTTCCAATACGAGGCCCTTCACGATGTCTCCTTGCGCCTTGAGGAGGGGCGGTTCATCGCCCTCGTCGGACGGACGGGTTCGGGCAAGAGCACTCTCATCCAACACCTCAACGCCCTTTTGAGTCCGAGCGAGGGCGAGGTGAGGATCGACGAGTTCCTCAATTCGAGCGACAAGAAGAAGCGGACCAAGAAACTGAAAGGCCTTCGCAAGAAGGTCGGCTTGGTTTTTCAGTTTCCAGAGTATCAGCTTTTCGAGGAGACGGTCGAAAAGGACGTGGCCTTTGGGCCGCGGAATTTCGGTTTCGGCAAGGAGGCCGCCCTTCAGCTCGCCCACGAGTCCCTTGCCACGGTAGGGCTCGGCAAATCGTTTTACGAACGTTCGCCTTTCGAGCTTTCGGGCGGAGAGAAGCGGAAAGTCGCCATCGCGGGCATCCTCGCGCTCGACCCCGATATCCTCGTGGTCGATGAGCCGACGGCCGGGCTCGACCCCGAAGCCGCCCGCGAGATGATGCAGCTTTTCGAAAGCATCCACTCCCAAGGCAAAACGATCATCCTCGTCACCCATGACATGAACCTCGTGGACCGTTACGCGGACATCGTTGTCGTGATGGATGATGGCAAAGTGGCCGAGGTGGGTAAGCCGCGCGATCTTTTCGCGCATCCACTTGAGCGTTATTCCCTCGAAGTGCCCGCTCTTTATGAAACGGCTCGCTACCTTAATGCCCATGGCTATCATATCGACGAATCCAGCGTCAACGACACGACGACGTTAGCGGAAGCCATCGCGAAAGAGAGGCTCAAGAAGTGAACAGCTTCACGATGGGGCGCTTCGTTCCGTACAACTCCTTTTTGCATCGGATGGACCCGCGGGCCAAGATTTTCTGCCTCATTGCCCTCATGGTCGCCGTCTTTTTGGACTTTGGCTATAGTTGGACGATGACGTTCACGATGGACGGGATCGCCGCGATTTTGGTCTTGACGCTCCTTTGGAGCACCCATACCGGGCTCACGCAGGTTCTAAAATCCTTGAAGTCTTTGTGGTTCATGGCGATTTTTCTGCTTCTCATCTACATTTTCATGCCGACCTCCAGCAGCGACTGGATCGCCTTCCGTATCGGCGGATACCCGATTTATTGGGATTCGATCCTCAACGCCGCGAAGATTCTGCTTCGCCTCATCCTCATGATCGAGCTTACGATGGTGCTTACGGCTTCAACCAAGCCGCTAGATCTGACGTATGCTTTCGAGTGGTATCTCCATCCGTTCAAGTACATCGGCTTTCCAGCCAACGAAGTCGCGATGACTTTGTCGATCGCCCTTCGTTTCATCCCGACCATCCTTGAGGATGTCGGGAGAATCATGAAAGCCCAAAGTTCCCGCGGCGTCGATTTTTCCCATGGCAAAATCGCGGCCAAGTTCCGGGCCATCGTCTCTCTCATCGTCCCGCTTTTCGTCTCCTCGTTCGTCCGAAGCGAGGAACTCGCCAACGCCATGGAATGCCGCGGCTACGACCCTAAGGCCAAACGAAGCCGTTACCGAAGGCTCGCTTTCTCGTGGTGGGATCTCTTCGAGACCGTCTTCGTCGCGTCTTTCTTGGCCCTTTTCATCTATGTGTCGGTCACGAAATTCGACGCTTATGGCGCTTGGTTAGGATTAACGCTCAAATGATCTACTTTTGCAAAGTATCGTATCTAGGGGCCGCCTACAAAGGCTTTGAGCGGCAACCGCGCCTAGCGACCATCCAAGGCAAACTCGAGGATGCCCTAAAAGAGCTCTGCCAAAGGAAAACTTTGATCCATGGGGCTGGGCGGACCGATGCCGGCGTCTCCGCGAAGGGGCAGACTTTCTCTTTCTCCCATGAGGCGATCAAAGACGAAAAGCGATTCCTTTACGCGTTCAACCGCTTGCTCCCTAGCGATATCGCCGTTTTGTCGTTGGAAAAGAAAGGCGATGGTTTCGACGCTCGGCACAGCTCGACCGGCAAGCGGTATTCGTACTCGTTCCGCATCGGGTCCAAACGGCCTCTTGAGTCTTTGACTGTGAGCCAATTCGGGAGTCGCCTTTTCGATTATGGCGCGTTCGCCGAAGCTATCGCCCTTTATAAAGGAACGCATGATTTCCGCGACTTCACGAGCAAAGGCGCTGATATCGGCGGCTTCAAACGCGAGATCAGCAAAGCCGAATGTTCCGTTCACGATGGTTTGTGCCGGGTTGATTTCGTGGGGAATGGCTTTATGACCTATCAAGTTCGCATCATGGTTGGGGTCGCCCTCAAAGTCGGTTTTGGAAAAATGGGCGCCGATGAAGTCGAAGCCGCTTTGCGCCCGTCGGCGCGCAAAATCTTTTCCTATAAAGCCCCGGCTGAGGGGCTCACTCTCGAGGAGGTGTATTATGAGCCGATTCATTGATTACACTTACCATAGCCATACCTTCAGGTGCGGGCATGCCAAAGGGACGGACGAGGAGTACGCCGAAACGGCTTATGCCAATGGTTACAAAATCCTTGGCTACAGCGATCACGCGATGCTCCCGGGAGTGAGGCAAGTTGGCATGCGGGGCGATTTCTCGTTGCTTGAGGGATATGTCGAATCCGTAAAGGGTCTGCAAAAGGAATACGCAGGGAAAATGCAGATCCTCCTCGCCTTCGAATGCGAGTGGTATTACGATCGTTTTTCGCAATACTACGAAAGCCTGCTTTCAAAACGTGGCTTCGATTACCTGATTTTGGGTCAGCATTGTTTCCTCGCTGAGAAAGATCAGCCGATTTTCTATGGACGCTTGGCGGACGAACGCCTTGCCCTCAACATGTACGTCAACGATATCGTGGCCGGCATCCATAGCGGCCTTTTCCTTTACGTTTGCCATCCCGATCTTTTTCGGGAGTGGTATCCCGCGTGGGACGATTTCGCGATTTCCTGTTCCAGACGGATCATCCGAGCCGCCAAAGAGACCGACACACCACTGGAGGTGAACCTTGGGCCGGTGCGGTGGGAGAGCGCCTCCAAGGGACGCCTTGAGGAGCATCCGTTTTATCCGTATGGCCCCTTTTGGGATCTGGTGGCCGATAGCGGCGTCCGCGTCATCGTCGGCGTCGATGCGCACGCCCCTTCCCATCTCGTCGATTCGCCATGGGATTGGGTCGAGTCTTTCGTGAAGAGCCGCCGGCTCAACTATGTCAATCGCCTTTCCGTCCCGAAAGGGCGATAAACCGCTTTTGAAATTGCTATTTATGGCAAAAGCCGAGTGTTAGAATAATTCAGCCTAAAAAGGAGAATTGGATATGGGAAGACATTTTGAAGTCCGCGCAGCCGCCATGGCGGCCAGCGCCAAAGCCAAGAGCGCCATTTACATGCGCGCTTCCAAGGAGATTTACGCCGCCGCGAAAAGCGGCATCCCGGATCCCAATTCCAATCTCGCCCTTAGAAGCGCCATCGAAAAATACCATAAGTCCACCCCGCGCGACGTCATCGAGCGCGCCATCGAAAAAGCCAAAGGCGGGGATAACGTCGCCTACATCGAGGGCCGTTACGAATTCCTGACTTCCGGCGGGGCCTATCTTATCGTTGACACCATGACCGACAACGTCAACCGCGCTCTCGTCAGCGTTCGCACCATCTGCACCCGCAAAGGAGCCAAGATGGGTTCAGTCGCTTATAACTTCAATACCTCCGGCGTCATCGATTTTAAAGGAACCGACCGTCAGGGCGTCGAGGACAATCTGGTCCTTGGCGACGTTGACGTCACCTCCGTAACCGACGACGGCGGCGAAATCGAAGTCCTCGTGAATCCGAGCGACCTGGAAAAAGCCAAAGGCGTTCTCGGGGGCATGGGCGTCACCGAATTCGACACCGCCGAAGTCACGCTGATCCCGAACGATTACATCACCCTCGAAGGCGATGACCTCGAAAAATTCAAGACGATGCTTTCCGAACTCAACGAATGCGAAGACGTCCAAAACGTCTATCATAACGTCGAGAACGCTTGATTGTAGCGGCAGCGTAGGGATGGCTTCGCCCATCCCTTTTTCGTTGCCAAATCCTTGATAAAGCAAGTGGGTTTTGCGTCATTATCTCGGCAAAACTCGCTTATTTTGACTGCTTTGAACGAATGACGATGCCGATTTTCGATAATGATTTTTCTTTCGTTTTCTCGAAGCCCGCTAGGGCCCATTTCCTTTCTTTCGTCCCGGTAGGCAATTTCGCCAAGGCTCCGTTTTTGGATTTTGGGCTAACGAGGCTAAGAACGCCGGCCGGTTTTTCGGCGCGGGCGCCGACGCGTTTTCCTTTGACAACATACCTTAAGGTATGGATAATAATCCACGGCACTACTTTGAAAGAGCGGACCCCGGTAAAGTTCGAGTCGTTCAAAAGAGAGTCACATAGTTGACTAGGAAGAAGGAAAAAGATTATGCAGCGTCAAACCACAATGGCGAAACCCGCCGAAGTGAAGCGCGCATGGTATCTTGTTGACGCCACGGATATTCCGCTCGGCCGTCTCGCGAGCCAAGTTGCGCAAATCTTGATGGGGAAGAACAAAGCCATCTACACGCCGAATCAGGATACTGGCGATTTCGTTATCGTCATCAATGCCTCTAAAGTTAAAATGACTGGCAAAAACGGCGGCGAACACAAGAAGAACTATTATAATGTCTCTGAGTACGCCGGAGGTCTTCGCACCCGTACGGCGGGCGTCATGCTCCGCGAGTTCCCGGAAGAGCTTATCAAACGTTGCGTCTGGGGCATGCTCCCAAAAGGACCCCTTGGCCGCAAAATGTTGAAGAAACTCTTCGTCTACAAAGACGAGAAGCACGAGCAAGAGGCCCAGAAACCCGTTAAGCTCGAGCTTAAGAAGTAAGGAGAAACACCATGGCTAACGAAAAGAAATACTATGGCACTGGCCGCCGCAAGGCCTCCATTGCCCGCGTCTACATCAATAGCGGAAAAGGCAAGATCGTCGTCAATGGCAAAGCCGTTGAGAAATACATGCCTTACGCCACTCTCGTGCAAAACCTGAAACAACCGCTCATCCTCATTGGCGGCGACGCCCGTTATGACGTCGAGGCCGATGTCAAAGGCGGCGGATTCACCGGACAAGCCGAGGCCATTCGCCTTGGCATCGCTCGCGCCCTCCTCGAGGCCGGCGAAGACCGCAAGGCCCTCAAGGTCGCCGGGATGCTGACCCGCAACCCACGCGTCAAAGAACGCAAGAAGTACGGCTTGAAAGCCGCTCGCCGCGCTCCACAATTCAGCAAACGTTAATCGCTCGCCTTCGTAAGCCTAGCCTCGCCGCTAGGCTTTTTTCTTTCGTTTATTTCTTGAATAGGACGAACGAAAAGGAGACACTTTTCCATATATAAGGAAGAAGGACGCCTATGGATCGGGAAATCGAAGACATCTTCGCTTTGGAGACGAAACGGCAAAACGAGGGGATCGAGCTGATTTGCAGCGAGAATTACCCTTCTAAGGAAACGAGGTTGGCGATGTCCAGCATCATGGTCGCCAAATACGCGGAAGGTTTCCCCGGCCATCGTTACTATGGGGGTTGCGAGTTCATCGACCGATGCGAGAACCTTTGCATCGAGCGTCTTAAGGCCCTTTTTGGCGCCAAATTCGCGAACGTTCAACCCCATAGTGGGTCTCAAGCCAATTTCGCGGCTTATCACGCCCTCATCAATCCGGGCGAAACCGTCCTTTCCCTCGAACTCAATGACGGGGGTCACCTGACGCATGGGTCTCCCGTCTCCTTCTCCAGCCAAATGTACCATTTCGTCCATTACCCCCTCGGCGAGGACGCCCATCTTGATTATGGAATCGTCGAAAAGTGCCTTGACGAATACGACCCGAACCTTTTCTTGGCCGGTTATTCGGCCTATCCATACGCAATCGACTTCAAGAGGATGCGCGAATTGATCGATGAGCATAACGCCCATTCATCAACCCATTGCCTCTTCATGGTCGACATGGCCCATATCGCCGGCATCATTGCCGCCGGCTATTGCCAGAACCCCTGCGACTACGCCGATCTGGTAACCTCGACGACCCATAAGACCCTTAGGGGGCCCCGTGGAGGCGTTATCCTCACCAACGACCCTGATATCGCCAAGAGGGTCGACAAAGCCGTGTTCCCATATTCGCAAGGCGGCCCGCTCGAGAACATAATCGCCGCGAAGGCGGTGGCCTTCCGCGAAGACGCCGAGCCTTCCTTCAAAACGTACATTAAAAAGGTCTTGGACAACACCAAGGCCTGCAACGACGAACTGGCGCATTTGGGCGCGACGGTTTCCGGCACTGACAACCACCTTTTCCTTCTCAATGTCCTTAAGACCTATGGCATCACGGGCAAAGAGGCGCAACTGAAACTCGAGAGCGTTGGCGTCACGACCAACAAAAACATGATCCATGGCGATACCCTCAAACCGGCCGAGGCTTCGGGAGTCCGGATCGGATTCGCCGCCGTCACGACCCGAGGATGCACCAAAGAGCAGGCCGTTGAGATCGCCGACTTGATCGATGGGGTTTTGAAAGACGAGCCTTTGGACGTCGCCTATTATTCGCTTCGCGTGAAGGCGATAGCCTCCACTTGGAAGGACGTGGCGGAGTTGTCTTTTTAGAGCGAGTCTGTTTTTCCCTTTTGCGGGCGGCGGCAAAAGCAACTAGCCGCTTGCTACCACCTTGCGAGCGTTGTATATTATTAAGGCGCTTTCGGGCGCAAGTGGGCCTTTAGCTCAGCTGGTTAGAGCGTGCGCTTGATAAGCGCAAGGTCGATGGTCCAAACCCATTAAGGCCCACCAAAACGAAAAGAAGCCCCGATGCGAAAATCGGGGCTTGTTTCTTCTAAGACGTCGCATATCTTCGACGATTGGGTGCTTAGCTCAGCGGGAGAGCGCTTCCTTCACACGGAAGAGGTCAAGGGTCCGACCCCCCTAGCACCCACCATATGGTTAGACGCCTCGCGTTCACGCGGGGCTTTCTTTTATCTTTGTTCCCTAAAAAGGGCGGCGATGGTATGATTTTAGTCGGCTTCACGCCAAACGCCGCCTTAGCTCAGCTGGCAGAGCAACTGATTTGTAATCAGTAGGTCTTCGGTCCGAATCCGGAAGGCGGCACCATCATCAATTGTTTTGCCGCTTAAAGCAGATAAACATATGAAAGAGGATCTTTTTGGATGCCTTTCGCAAAACTACCGCTTACACAAATTCGTCTTTTCTTTTAATCTTTCGCGCCAATCAGATCGCTTTTCATAATCGACATATAAAACCACCAATGTCCGATGGCTTTTCCTATGATAAGTTTTGCTAATGGCATGACATTTTTTCCCAAACACCCAACGGAATGGCCAAATTCAAATGCTGCGTTCTGTCCGCCTCCTATTTTCTCTTCCGAAAAAGTATCATCAGGCGATGGGAAGATGGAAGTGAAGCGTGAGTCTTGAGAATAAGCATCAATTTTTTCTATGGTGGTTTACTCGAATGAGCAACAATTTACTACCTAATAAATCATTTTTTGATTAGATAAGCAGCACATTGCATTGATTTACTAACCACTTTTTATCATTATTCAGTTATTAAAATTCATATATTTGATCACTTGTTTTTAAAAAACGGATCAATTGACTCCAAAATCGCCTCATTGAATGGCTTTATCGGCAATCTCCGTGGGGAGGCCGACAGTAAAAAGAGGATTTTCTAATTGAGTCTAGACAAATCGGCGAAAGTCGCGGAAGTGGCTTCTGCCTACTCTTCCAACGTCATGGAGGGAATCGTTTCAACGGAAGCGAGGGTGGCCGAGATTCTCAAAAATCCTCATTCTGCCGAAACCCATGACAAAATAGAAATTCTGGGCTATGGCAAGGCGCTTAATCTGATTCGCATACCCTATTCGCCGCTGGATTTTGGCAAAGAAGAAGAACTTCTTTTGCTGGTTTTTTTATTTATCAAGCGGGTTTCGATATTTGCAAATACGTCTCTTTGGAATCGGTGATATTCGAATACAAAGATATGTACTAAGACTCTCTTCAACGCTCAAGCTATGGGTGGATGGAAAGCAAAAACGATTACGATCCGTTTATTCAGAACTTCATTTTCATGGCCTATCAGTGCTATAAAAGAATCAACGGCACTTTCTTGGTTTTCGATGGCAAGAGTTTCAAAGGGCGGGGACGGGTAGCTTATGCCCTCGGGAATGCCATGCTTTCGCTTTCCAAAAAGGAATTGTCGAGAATGCTTTGGATCTATCGCTGAACACGATAGAGCCCGCCTTAGCCAGTCTTCTCAAAGAATGGAGGACCAGCAACCGGTTCTTTCAAAAGTTTTTAGCCATTTGTTTTCGCATCGTGTTAAAATTCCGCAGTCTGAGTATTCGGACGTCGGGAAAAGGAGTATTGCCCAAAGATAATATCGTTTATCGAATATCGATTGACGCGATGTTCATCGCCTTGTATTTCGCCTTGTCGAAAGCGACCTTTCCGATTGGGAACATCCATTTGACGCTTGCCTCTCTGCCGGTCGTCGTCGCGTCCTTGACCTTTGGGGTCGGAGACACGCTCATGGTCGCTTTGCTTGGCGAATTCATGGTACAGATTTTCTCCTATGGATTCGCCATCACCCTCCCTCTTTGGCTCATTGGCCCCCTTCTCCGCGGATTGATCATTTCTTTCGCTTCGCTTTCGTTCCGCCGAAAAGGAAAGGCGCTGGAACGCCATTCGCTTATTTTTTATTCCGTGATTGTCCTTGCCGCCGTAGTCACGACCGCAGCCAATACTTTGGCTTTATATCTCGACGCACTGATAATTGGCTATCCAATAACCATTGTGTGGCTTGAAACCCTTATTCGTTTCTGCGTTGGCATAGGAAGCGCCGTTTTGGTCGGATTGTTGGCCAAACCACTGGTTTTCGCCCTTCGTCGCTTTCGTCCCTCGCTTTTTATAGGCCCTCGCTGAACATCGCGAGATTCTCGCGGCGTTTCGAGCGAGTCGTCCTCAAATTCTCGTTTTTTGTGGGCGAAAACCTAATAAATGGTATTCTTTTTAATGAGGCCGAAGCTAAGAATATCGTTGCTCATAGGAGGCCACAATATGGCAAATCAGGATATGTCGCTTGTCATAGCCGAAAGAAGAAAGGCCCTGCGGATGACGCAGACCGAACTTGCGGAGAAACTGAATGTCTCCGATCAGACCGTAAGCCGTTGGGAGACGGGCGCCGGTTATCCCGATGCCTCGATTATTCCCGCCCTCGCGGAAGCGCTGCAGATTGACATCGCGACCCTTTTCTCCAAAACTCCGAAGGCGGAGACCCTCGCGGAAGGCGACAAAACGGACGGCGCCAGAATCAGCCGCTTTCGAGTCGAGTCCTTCGTCGGCGGCGCTCTCATTCTCTTCGCCTGCATTTTCGCCTATCTTATAACCAAGGTCCCGTTTTTGAGCGGGGCCTACTGGGCCTTTTTCATTCTCGCCATCGTTTTGGTTTTGGCGGGGCTTCTGACTTTTGGCGGGGGTTATATTTCCTTCCAGGACTTTTACCGGGGCAAA
Source organism: Bacilli bacterium (assembly GCA_022641095.1). Classification (GTDB taxonomy): domain Bacteria; phylum Bacillota_I; class Bacilli_A; order RFN20; family CAG-826; genus UBA4951. Next base: position 55,160 of record JALCDB010000007.1, on the reverse strand, counting down.
TTCTACAACGACCGTTATAAGGCCATCGGGAGCCACGGGGCGTTGGCCATAAGCGTTTTGACGGTGCTTTTTTGCTACGTAATGCCGTTTTCAAGATATGCGGTGGCTCCCGAGAGCCGCTCGTGGATCGTCTATCTGCCCGTTGTGGCGGAGGTCGCGATCTTCCTTGTTTTGATTCCCTTCGGCAAGAAGGATGACATGCAGTTGCCTCGCAATTGGAAGAGCGTTGTCCCGCTTTGCCTCGGGTTGGCCTTTTGTTTGGCCGGCGAGGCGTTCCTGGCGATGGGGATGACCCTCGTATGGTTTGTTGCCTATGGGGTTTTCGAGGCGGTCGGCCTCGCGCTAGGGATCATCGCTTTGCTTCGGCTGAAACCAAGAAAGAATTAGTCTACGTTGTCATTTTGGCCCTTTCCTTGCGCGCCAAAAAGCAAGCGAACTGGGAACGAACTTTTTTGATAAACATTTTTAGGATAATCTATTTCCAGGCGTTCGTTCAATAGCAAGGAGCTTCTCGCTAAGGCAAACTTCTTTGGTTTCGCTAATCGGAACAACACCAAAAGGAAGGCCGCTTCGAGGAAGGGCCGTTGTTAATCACTTATATGGTGGGGAAGCGGTATTATTTATTAGTGAGGTTATGGGCCGTGACAAGAAACGTTGGCCAAAAAATAAAAGAATTGAGAAAAGCGAGAGGAACAACTCAGGAGGAACTTGCTTTCGCCCTGCGGGTTTCCCGGCAGATTGTCTCAAGATGGGAAACCGGATTGAGCGTGCCTTCCGGGGAGAATCTTTCGGCGCTTGCCAAATATTTCGGAGTTAGCATAGAAACCTTGATCGAAGGGGAAGGCATACCTTTTGATAGCGCAAAGGCGAAGAAGAACGCGAAAATATTTTTTTGGGTGTCCGCAATCGTTTTCTGTCTTGGCGTCGCGGGACTGATTGCCTCATTCGCTGTTTTCTATTTTGACGGTAAACCGAATGAGCCATCGTCGACGATAACTTTTACCCCCTTAGGTTTTTCATTCGCCCTTGCCGCGACTTTTGTTCTCGTAGGGGTTGTTTTGCTTGTTTATTCCCTCTTAAAAAGGCATACGAACGAGCCTCCAAAGCCTAAGAGAAAATAAAACCGGCCAGTAGAGGCCGTTTTATTAGGGGAATTCCTCTTATCGTTTCTTCTTGATGGTGAAAACAAGCCATGCGGTCAGGATAACTATCGCCAGGCCTTCGAAAACAAGAAGGGCGATCAGCCATTCAAGCGAGAGGGACCCTCCGTAAAGATAGTCTTTGTTTGCAAGCGAGGCGGCGCTTATCGTCATCAGGTAGATGTCCAAGGCCGAGAGCAATCCAATGCCGACGTAAGAGATGATTTTCTTTTTCATGAACAAGACTCCTTTTTTACTAGAAATGAGACGAGAGTTCCGGGAACTCTCGTAATTATGCATAGTCGGCAAGATCACTTCCGATTGTTTCCTTTCCCCGTGTGTTGAAATCGGTCGAACTCACGAAAACAATCGGCGTGAACGTCAAAATTAGCAAACGGATCATCATCATGGTTCCTCCTGCCCTGAAATCTTATCTTTAATGATCCATCAGGACTACCAACCGCGTTTGGAAAAACCGCCAAATTTGGTTTGCATTTGCCTAAATGCGACGGTTGGCAACCCTTTTTTCGCCACGAAACGCCATTCTGCGTTGGCGGGGTAGGGTTTTTGTGTGAAATGACGTATAAGTTTAAAGTATGGGTAATCGTTGGGTGCTTTGTCGCGATTTGACGGTAGATCGTGTAATCGACAATGATTGCGCATGCCTAATTGATAAAATCAGAATGGATTCAGGTGTTGTCGCGAGTTTGCTCTCTTTACGTTCGTGCTTTTAAGGGATCTAACCAACTTCGATGGAGCGAGGCCACGCAAAGCCGAAGATCCGTTTCCGTTCATCGTTTCCCTTGATATAAGGCAAATTTCAAGCGAATCCGCTGACACCATGGAAGTAGTATCATTAAGTATCGGCCGTTTCGGTCGCTTTTGCGCTTATATTTGTTTCGGGAGGCAATGATGTTCAAAGACAAACTGAAGGAAAACCGAACCAAACTGAATCTGAGCCAGGACGAGTTGGCCCAAAAGATTTTCGTTTCCCGTTCCGCCGTCGCGAAATGGGAGCAGGGTCGTGGGATTCCCGAGGACGAGAGCCTTAATAGGCTTGCCAGCCTTTTTGGGATCGCTTCGGATTTGCTTTTGACAAAAGAGGATATGAAAGAAGAAGTGGTGCAAAGCGAAAGGAATTTAGATAAGAGCAGAAAGAAGTCTATTATCGGTTTCATTGTGGCGGGGGTATCGATTGGGGCTTTGGCCATCACCTTGATCACAGGGGCCTTCGTTTACGGCCCGACCGGGGAGGAAAATACTGAGACCCTGAACGTCAACGGCGTGACCGCCCACGACGGAAGGGTCGTCAACATCGATTTCGACAAGGAAGGGAAAATCGATTATTCCCGTTGGCAGAACGCCGTTTTCAAAGACGAATTCGGGGCATCCCTTTCCTCCATTGACGACATGGATCTTCGGAAGGGCGATCAGATCGAGATTTCCTATTTGGCCGATTCGAATATGTTCGGGAAAAAGAAAATCGGCTCGACAGGTTTAAGCGAGGTCGTTCTGAAGTCCCACGATTTCGTATCGACCCAGTCCTTGTTCGGGATGGGCTGCTCCTTCTTGATTCAGGATTTCATGGAACCGTCTTTTTCCGCCGATGGCGACGACGTGGCCTACGTGAGGTTTTACGAGAATGACATTTCTTCCTATGCGCCGGATTTCTCTTTGAAAGCGAAGAATGTCTACTCAATCGGTCTCACGTCAGGTCCCCATGAGGTTATCAAAGTAGCCATCGCCTTCGACCCCGCTCTTGTTCGTGGCAAGATTTGTTGGCCTTTTTTCAACAACTACTCGAACGTTTGGACGCGTTACTTCTTTGACATGAAATCCGGGGTTTCGTCCACCGACTATGGCACTTCGACCTACATTTTCGATTCCATGAGCAGCCTTTACGTCGGCGCCGTCCCCGTGCGGGCTAGCCCTTGCGGATACGAGTACGTCTACTACGACGTCACTGTCTTCGCAAAAGAAAACCCCGAGTATTACAAAATAAAGTGCTATGATGCGTCCAACTACCTTTTGGGAACGGAAACGGTGACGCCGTCGACCGATTTTTCATCCCTCTCCTTGCCAAGCGATCGGTCGTACTCCCTTGTTGAGGAATACGATGACGGGTTTCTCGTTTCGACAAGCGAAAAAATAGCGAAAGGCGACCAATCGAATCTCTATTTCTCGAATTCGTTCGGTTTCTTCGACAAGGATTCCAGCGCGGTCACGCTTTAGGGCTCACGAAAAGGGCGGATTCCTCCGCCCCTAACGATGCCATTTTGTCACTCAGTCAATTTCCCTAACGTCATCGGGAACATAGACGTTGATGTCTTCGGGGTTGATGTGACCCGTTTTGCTTTTTTCGGGGCTGATGGTGGATAAAGGCAACTTCATGTAGAGCGCCGATCCTCTGGCCAGAAGTTTGTTGTCCCGGGTTTTGATTTCGGCGATTCCGTGGAACGTGAGTTTGTTTTCCTTGTCGATTCGGCTGACGCATTTAAGCGGAACCCCATAGGGGACGGCCTGGTGGTACTCGATTTCGAGCTTGATCGTGCAAGCCCATAGATTCGGCTCTTTGATCCAAACGACGCGTCCGATGCATTCGTCGATCATGGCCGCGATCATGCCGCCATGGGTCCTTTCCGGATACGATTGGTGGTTGGGGTCGAATTGGAAAAGGCAAATAAGGCTCCCGTCCTCCATCTCGTAGAAAGGGGCGTGAAGGCCATAAGGGTTGTCGATTCCGCAGATCAGGCAATCGTGCGAATTTGGTTGTTTTTTGATTACTTTCATATTCGCTTATTGTAGAGCAAAAATCGTTTTTCGGCGCTGATTTTCCTTAAAAAATGCATTTGCCATTCCGTATCCGCCGCCCCTGCTGTCTTCAATCCGCCGATCCCAGATGGCTCCAAAGAGAATTCAGAAAGCCACGACAAACCATCTCATCGTTTTCCTTTGGATACCTTATAATGAAACCACATGAAAGAACCGTTGGCATTCCGGATGCGCCCTTCGACGCTAAACGAAGTGATCGGGCAGGTCTCCTTGGTGGGGCCGCAAGGGTTTTTGACTTCCTCCGTAGCCAAGAAGGCCCCCGTTTCCATGATTCTCTTCGGTCCGCCCGGAACGGGCAAGACCACGATTGCGGAAGCCTATGCCCGCGACATGAGGATCCATTACGAGAAAATCAACGCCGTCACGACGGACAAAGCCCATATGTCAGGGGCGATCGAGGACGCGAAACTCTTTGGGCATGCGATCATTATCGTCGACGAAATCCACCGACTTGACAAAGCCAAGCAGGATTTGCTCTTGCCGTATGTTGAGGATGGCACCTTCTTCCTCATCGGGGCGACGACGACAAACCCGTATATATCTTTGAATCGGGCCATCAGAAGTCGTTGCCGCCTCTTAGAGGTCAAACCATTGGGCGAAGAGGAGATCGTCATCGGTCTCAAACGGGCCCTCGAATCCGAGAAAGGCCTCGCCAAAACCATCGACGTATCCGTCGACGGGCTTTCTTTCATCGCCAAACTCAGCGGCGGGGATCTTCGTTTCGCCCTCAATATGCTCGAGGAGGCCGCCATTCAGTTCCCCGAAGGGGCCAAAGTCGGCGTCAAGGAGTTGGAGACCATCGAACGGGTGCCAAACCTTGCAATGGACAAGGACGAGGAGGAGCATTACGACTCCGTGTCCGCCCTTCAGAAGTCGGTCCGGGGCTCGGACGTCGACGCGGCTTTGTATTATTTGGCCCGCCTTTGCGTCGCTCAGGACCTTGACTCGATCAAACGCCGCTTATTGGTGACGGCCTATGAGGACATTGGCCTGGCCAACCCCGCCGCGGTGCAACGCTGCCAAATGGCCATCGCCGCCGCCGAACAGGTCGGATTCCCCGAAGCCGTGATCCCTTTGGGTTTCACCGTGTGCGAACTCGCTCTTTCGCCCAAGAGCAAAGCGGCCGCCCTTTCCATCGAGGACACAATGGCCTTCGCCAAGAGCAAACCTTTCTTCGTTCAGGACTATCTGAAACTCACCCCCGTCAACGTCAAAGACGAGGAAAAATACCCTTACGACCGCCCTGACCTTTGGGAGAAGATCCAATATCTGCCAGACTTTTTAAAAGAAATGAAATTCTACGAACCTAACGCGATGAGCAAGTCCGCCTATGAGCAGGTTCTTAATGAAAACTATGAAAGAATGCTGAGAAACGGAAGAAGCAACGATTTGCCTTCTCTTAAAAAACATAAGAAAGCATCGTAGAAAACCCCTTTTATCTTTTTTTAGAAAATCAATGTAAACGTTTTCATGAGCAAAGACCTTGCAGCCTTATGTTTTATTGACTATGATACGATGCTTGTTCGAGAGGACAAGCGGCAGAATAGGAGGTACGGAGTTATGTACGAAATGTTCAATCAAAACGAAAACGGTTCTATCAAGAACGGCAATCATAATGACGAGCAATACGATTACAAGCAGAATCCCTTGACCAACGAAGAGTTTCTCGATGTGATTCTGAATTCGATGAATTCGGAAAACTGAGCCATGTGATTGAAAGAGAAAGGAGGAGGCCTCGGCTTCCTCCTTTCTCTTGTCGTTTCCTCGTTTTCGGCGATCGCCCCGTATCTATTGAACCATGCGGTGGAGCGTTTGTCTCGCCCTCGTAGTTCTCCGTTTCTTCGATAAGATCGAGCAAAAGCGGTTTTCAGAACGCCGCAGTGGCGTTAGCGTTCAATATCCTTCTTTCAGATTGACGACGTTTTTTAAGTCTCCGGTCCAAAGATACGACAGAACATTACTCGTTATATCGGTGACGTATGCGGCGTGCCCTTCGCTGGTTTGCGTCGCGGCGTGGGGGGAAAGAATCACGTTGTCGAGTTTTTGGAAGGGGAGATCATTGCTGGGGAAAGGATATTGAACGCTCGCTCGATTGGAAGGGCTTTGGCTCCAGCCGTCGATGGCGGCTCCCTTTAGGGTCTTTTGCTTAAGCGCGGAGTACAAATCGGCCAAATCGATATCATCGGAACGGCCGACGTCAACGAGGTATTTTCCTTTCATGCGGCTGAAAACCGCATCGTTAAGAATGCCTTTCGTGCCTTTCGTTGCCGGAAGGGAGGAAATAACGAGATCAGAGCGATCGACAAGCGTGAAAAGATCGGGCACCGGCGTCACACCGGAATAATCATGCCCTCGGTCGATCGTGAAAGTCTCGATTCCGAAGCGCTGACACATAGTTTGTATCGCTTTTCCGATATGCCCATAGCCAAGCAAACCGATTTTCAGTTGCCTTAGGCTTACCCAGTACCTATTGGATTTTTCCTGCCATTTTCCTTCCCTCATCCAACGGTCCCCTTCGACGACGCGATGGGTCAACGCTGAGGAAAGAGCCAACGCGTATTCGGCGATTATGGCGGAATCCGCGTGCGAATTGCACAAAACGACCCCTTTTTCCATCATGTCTTGGAGGGGGAACCCATCGACTCCGGTCTTATAGGCGAAGACGGCTTTCAGGCAATCGGCTGAGCGCAGGGTTTCCCTGCTCAGCTTTTTCCCTATGAAAATGTCGCATCCCTTCAAGGAATAACCGGACAAAGGAACGACTTCGACGTCGGATTCGCGCGACAGATCGTCAACCATCTTTGAGAATGCCGCGTCCAGTTTGGAAACGGACAGGACTATCCGCGTTCGTTTTTCGGGTGAGTTTGCCGCCATTTGCCGTTTTTTGAAGAACGCCTCGACTTCGTGAGCCGAAAAGGAAAATACGTCGCGATCGTTTCCGCATTTTAAGGAATAACAGGCGTTTCCGACTTCCAAAGCGCGTTTTGAATTGGAAAAATCGTGGGACAGTATCTTTATGACGCCTCCGTCGAAGGCATCGCCGCAACCGATGCGCCCCACCCGGCTCAAAACGATTGGAGGCAACGCGCAGAAAATGCCATTCCGTTCGTAATAACGTGCTTCAATCTCAACGAAACCATCACGCGGATATTGTTTTTCGACCGAGAAAAGATAAGTCGCTGGGAAACGGCCGAAAAACTTTTTTCGGGCCGAATCGGCAGTCAAGCCCGGGGAAGCGATATTCATCAGATCCCATTCATCGGCGAAGACGACGTCGGCTAAAGCCAAGGCTTTCGGATAAACCGATCTTGCCTTCTCAACATTGCAAAGGGCTCCTCGGTAATTGAAGTCGAAGCTTACGCGAACGCCGCGCTTTTTCGCCTCTTTGGCCAAATAGAGCGCCGTATTGGCCATCTTCTCGGACAGCGACAGATCGATGCCGGAAAAATGAAACCAACTCATGCCGGCGAAAAAAGCCTCTGTTTCCTTCGCCGAGAACGAAAAGTGGTTTATCGCCGAATCGCCGCGGTCATAAATCGTGGAGCTGACGCGGTCTTTTTGATTGGCGTCGAAATAATAAACCCCGAACCGCCCGGGCTTCCTTTTGACGCAAGAAACGTCCACGCCATAGCGCTTCATGTGCTCGATGGCGCCATCGCCCAAATAATTCGTCGGAAGGACGGTGAGATAGCGGCTCGTCTCGCCTAGAGAGGACAAAGCGATCAAAACGTTCCCCTCGGTTCCTCCGTAATCCGCCGTCAGCGTGAAGCGGCTGTCGAGGGAGCTACCCAAAGGAGACGAAAGCCGAATAAGCATTTCGCCAAACGCGCCGACGACCGTCGTTTTATCCATCTGCGTTTTCCTTTTCACCCAAACCCTCGAATTCTTTTATTCTATCGGCTCCACCGACCGCCTCCGCAAGGGCGATGCAGGTAAGCAGACCCTCGCCGCAAGCACGGGGTTTGCGTAAATGAAGGATCCTGCATCTTGATTTGAGCAATTTCAGTTTTTTCCCGCATGACGGTTTTTCTTTCTTTTTCGTCTCTTCTTTCGTTTTGTCTTTATCTCTCTTGCCGAACTGTATTTTCATTGGCTTGTCATTTCCCGATAGATGCGAAAAAGCCATTCGATAATAATAATCGATAGACAGTGAGCTCCATTTCGCAAGGAAGAATGAGGACGAGTATTTTTCATAGCTCATGCTGGTGTCCGGCTTTTCGCCCTTTTCTTTTTCAAATGACGAAAATTCGGTATTGGCTTTTGCGATGACGTTTCTTCCCCCGTATTCATTCAGGCGTTGTCTCAGTTTTTTAGCCTCAAGATTAACCACTATCGAAAAGTAGAGGTTGGGTTTTCCGCCTTCGAGCAAGTCGCGAACGACGCCAAGGAAATTATGTTTTAAGTCGAAGGAATAATCTTTGTCCATCTCCAATCCGTAACCGCGTTCAATACTGTCGCTTATGATGTTTCGAATCGCGTTTTCCGCGCTTTCTTCCCCGGGTTCTATCTTCGATGAAGTTTTATTAATTTCCAGTTTGCTTTCTTTCATAGACAAGGATAATGGTTGGCCAAATTCGTTTTTCCATGTCGATTTGTTTCTGCCCCTTTTTTCGATGAGGACCCAACCATCCGATGAGAAAATCAGGCCATTGATGCCTATTTGGTTTGAAAGTTTGCTTTTTTCCAGCGGGCTCACGGTCGATCCGTATTCGAACATGTTGCGCAAGGTGATGCCGTTATTGAATTCGTAGTCCATGCAACGGTTGGAAATCAGCATGTGATAATAACTCGTTCGCGAGGTGGAAAGATTAAGCACGTTGCTTTTCTCATCGTAATCCGCGCCGTCTAAACGGATGGTTTTGTTATTGGATATTTTCGAGAAATTATGGGCGCCGATAAGAAAAGGGGCGTTTGCTATTATGTTATCATCCATCTTTTCCTGAGAAACCGGATCGTCGTTAAACGAAAGGGATGCGTCGAAGCCGGAATTGATGAAAACGGCCACGGACGGAAGCGTCACGAACGGCTTCTCTCCATTTTTGTAGGAATAGATGGCGGCGTTCTCTCTCGCCGCTTCCTTTGAGCATTTGTCCTTTATTGTCGGCTTTGCTTTTCTTCTTTTTGCTGGCACGCAGAAGATACGCAGATATTTGCCTTCCTTATCGAACTTCGTGGTGCGAAAAGGCGTTTCGTCTGCCGCGATTCCTTGATAACCGTGGTATTTGCGGATTATCGCGTGGTGGTCGTTGGTGGTTTTCAGGCTATCTTCCAAACTGGACTGAAGCCATCTTTTCAAAAGCAAAAAAATCGTTGCCACCAAAGCGGCGAAGAAAACCGAGAAAACGTCTTTGATGAAGGTTTTTATGAAATCGTCGCCACTGGTACCGAAGAAAACAATGAGAATGACGGCCACGACCGCTAGAACGGAATATAAAATGAGATTGAACCACTTCTCGTTGAGAAAATCGTATAGTTTCCGGCGGAAGTTATTTCTTTTCATCGCAATAATGCTATGACAAGGGTCTTTTTATTTAAAGATATTTTAGGTTTGCTAGGCTTATTTTTCGTCGGATTCCGTTTTCGGGCGCGTGTGATAATAATCAGGTTTTTTTGTATGTTTAGGCGGCGTTGTTTCGTCTAGTCTTCATTAATCGGGTTTCGTCTTCTATGTTTCATAAAGCAGTGCTTTCGTTTTTCAAAAGAGTCTTGGGACATTTTACAGTCGCAAAGCGTTTTGATGATTTCGTTCAGTTCGCCTTTTTCTTTTCCTTGCGTCTCTTCTAGCCTATAATTTCTACCGCTAGTTTGATGTCGCTATGACGTTTTCCAAAAAACGAAAATAACGTCTTGTCATTCTAACGAAAACGGAATGTCCGGTTGGCGGAATTGGCAGACGCGATGGACTTAGGACCTCTTCAATTAGGGGGATTGAGCCTTCGGGAAAACCGATAGCCGTCGGGACTATCCGTGAAACTGCGGACGAGGAATGGTGCGGACGAAGGCCAAATCCTAAGAATTTGCCTCGGAAACCCAACGAATCCCCTAAAGATGCGGGCGGGAAGGCGCTATGCTGGTACGTGGTTCCGCTGCGTTCCGTTTGGTTCGCTGCGGACCGAGCCGAGAGACGAGAAAAGGTGCGGACAACCTTAAGGCTGAAGGTCTTGCTAAATGTCCGAATTGGAACTGGAAAAACACCAGTGCCAATCGAAGAAATTCGCACTGATGGCGGAATTAGGTATACGCGATGGACTTAGGATCCATTGGGAGCGATCCCGTGCAGGTTCGATTCCTGTTCAGTGCACCATTTGAGTTATGGCCTCCGAGTCCCGTAAAAGGGGAATGCTCGGGGGCTTTTCTTATATAAGCTAGAAAAACGCCATTGGCGCAACGGCAATCAGTTTTTCTTATTTCAAAAATCTTTACTAGGTAAAAAGTATATAAAAATACCTAATTGGATTTTATACACCCTAGCGGTTCGTTCGGCATTGTGTCTCGTTTTGGTTCTTGTATTGAATGCCAAAGAAAGCAGAAGCCCTCTTCTTTTTGAATGCGGCCCTTGCGATTTGACGATCCATCACTTGGAAAACCCGTTTTTGAGGGACGTTTTGAAAAAGCGACTCTTTTTAGTTAATATCGAAAATAAAGGTGCATCATTTGTTTATCTGCATAATAATCGGTTTTCATAGGAGTCGTAATCATGGATTTGGCGGAAGTGTACAGTGGTGTCTTGAAAAAGTTGGCCAAGATAGACTACGGAAGAGTGTGGCCTGGCTTTAAGCTATATCCCTTTTCGCTCTACGATGAGAACGAGGCGATCATCGATGGGGAGAGAACGAGAAGGCCTAAGGAGTTCTTCGCCAACACCTTCATCGAATACGGAGGAAGGAAGATTTTCATTTGGAGTGTCGAGGGGAAAGGCTTCGATGGGGATTTCGACGTTCTCGCCGCCAACCTCGTTCATGAAGCGTTCCATTGCTTCCAGTTTGAGAACAATGAGAAGAGGTTTCCTTCGGATTTGGACTTGCTTGCCTCGCCAACGACATACGAAGGGATCAATGCCAAATACAATGAGAACGTTTTGGTTTCTGAGATGGTCTCAAATGGCAGTTACTCCGATCTTGGGAAATTGATCTCGCTAAGAAAAGAGCGAAAAAAGACGATAGGCGACATCATCAACCAGGAATACGATGTGGAGACGATTGAGGGCGGGGCCGAATACGCCGGCACTATGGCGTTACAACAACTCTCAAAGGCCAAATACGAACAAAGGCTTCGAAAGTACTGCGCCCTCATTAAGGAAGTCTCTCCCTTGCAAATCGATATCAGAAGAATGTCCTATTACCTCGGCGCGTTGCTTTTGGTCGTTTATGAAAAAAACGGCATCGACTTCCATGATTTTGGCGAGAAAACGTTCTACGAAATCGCCGAAAGCCAAACGACCCCCTTGCCTTGTCTTGCCATCGATCACGATTCGATCAAGGAATTGGTGTCAGAGGATCTAGCCAAAAAGAAAGCCTCGATAGAGAATTTCATCAGCAATGCGAAAGAACTAGTCAAGACCGACGGCGTCATCTGCGGCTACGATCCGATGAACATGATCCGATATAAGAATTATGTCTTGTGCTCGCATTTCGTGTTTTTGGCGGCAGGCGGGAAAGAAGTCAGTCTCATGAAGCCAACGCTCCTGGAATTGAGCAAAGGCAGCAATCAGACAATAACGGGCTACTACACCAATTGAAGACCCCGTTTTCCAGCTATTTTCGTAATTGTCTCGCTCTTGTTCGTTGTCTACGAACGGATTTGAGCCAACCATGTCCAACAACTTGAATAAGCATCAAAAAACAAAAGCCTTCGGATGCGTTCATAGTCTTTTTCCTCCATCTACGTTAAGACCCCATTGTCGCGAAAACGAAGGAGAAAATCGATTGCCGCGTCGCTTTTTATGGCTTTGATTGAAATTAAAGGCGCTTGGTTATCTTTGCGAAGAGCGTGATTCGTTCTGATGAACTGGCGTAAAAACATTATGAGATTTCCATTTTACCGATAAAACAACGATATATAATAAAAAAATGGTTATTTTGAGGGACATGAGGGAAAGCGACGTCGACGATTACGTCAGATGGTTTACTTCCGAGACCGAATGGAGCGAAAAGTGGGATGCCCCATGGGAGGGGAAAATCGAAGGAGACCCCATTAAGGAAAGAAGGTCCTGGATGGAATATTTTTCCTCGGTCAAATCACTGAATGACGACATGGAGAGATGGAAGTTCGAGATCGAGGCCAACGGAAGGCACATTGGCTGGGTGAGCTCCTATTACGATCTCGATTATTCCGATAATCCCGATCATATAATCGCGGTGGGGATAGATATACCTGACATAGACGCTCGCGGCAAGGGCTTCGGGACGAAGGCCCTCTCGCTTTTCCTCGAATACCTCAAAGGGAAAGGACATATGTCGTTCTTCATCCAAACATGGTCCAAGAACGTTCCGATGCTTAAGGTCATCAAAAAACTCGGATTCAAGGAGTCCGTCAGGAAGAGGGGCTTCCTCTCGGTCGGCGGAAAGAAGTGCGATGCGATCACTTTTCTGCTCAGGGGATAGAACCTTGAGTCACCAAATAGCCTCATTCGATATACGGAGGCGGAGATAGTGATCAAAAAGGTTTGAGAAAAAAGCGGAGCGTTCCAACGATCATGACTGTGGGGTTTTCGATGCTAATCGCTTTAACTCAGACAATGTCGTCAAATAATCGATATTCGTTCCGCCCAATTTAACGGCAACGTAAACCACGAATTGCGTTTTTCACCCATAAAAGGCCTGTATTATGGTTTCCATGGCACCAAAAATATATCGGGCCACGCCGACCGAAAAACTTCAAGTCGTTTATATGCGGAGTCACCGCCCTTTGATTAGATTCTTTGTTTCATTCGATGGGAAAATCGAGCCAAAAGCGTTGGAGGAGGCCGTTGATTTATCAATAGAAGAAGCGCCGCTGCTCTCCTGCGTTTTTTCCCTAACGAAGAATCGTTGGGTTCAAAAGAACTTTTCCTCCAGAGAAATCGTCAAAATAGTTAGTGGATCCGCTGCGATGGACGAAACCATTCTTTCCGACATCAGCTTCGAAAACGAGTCGCCTCTAAAAGTTTTCCTTATCCAAGAAGGCGAAAAGGACTCTCTTTGCTTTCTCGTCAGCCATCTTGCCTTCGACGGGATGGCGTTAAAACGTTATGTCTATCTCGTGGCCGAATCCTACGATTTTGTTTTACGCCATCGCAATGAAAAGAAGCCCTTTGGCGATTATTCGTTGGACCGTTCGTTTCGGCCTGTGCTAAAAACGCTCAGTCTTCGGGAACGGTTATCGCTTTTGTCTCCGGCGCGGAAGCCACCCAAGCAGAACATTCCTTTGCCCTTTTCGGAAAAGGGGGACAAAAGGCCGTTTATCGCATCCAAAACCATTTCGTCCGGACGTTTTCTCAGTGTTAAGGCAAAGGCGAAGGAAGACGATGTGACGATCAACGATATCGTCATGACCGCATACGCCTTTGCCCTGTCTTTCTATAGCGAGCGGGAATCCATCTCGTTTTCCTGTCCGGTCAGCTTCGTGAAAGAACTCCCCAAACGGCCTTCGCCAGCCTTTTCGAACCTCACCGGCGTTTTCTTCTTCGACGAAAGGATCGAAGCCGGTTCTTCGTTTTCTCAGGTCCTTCAAAGAGTCCATTCGTCTTTCGCCAAACAAAAAGGATCGCTGGACTCTTATAGGGGCCCTTTTCTGCTTTCGTTGGCTTTCGGTTTGCTTCATCCTTCTTCGTTTGCTATTAATCTTGTATCGAAAATCGCCCCCGCTCCGATCGTTTCCTATTCAAATCTTGGAATCATCGAAAAAGACGCGATTTCGTTCGGATCGGCGAAACCCGAGAAGGCCTTTATTTCGACCGCCGTCAAGAAAGCGCCGTCGTTTCAACTGTCCATCTCGACTTTCTCCGATGATTTAACCATGACTTCCTCGTTTTTTGGGACGCACAGCGATGAAAGATTGACCAATGAGATCTTAGCCAAAACGTCGGACCTTGTTCTTGATTGGGCTATGGATGAGAAGTGAGAGAATAAAACTCGAATTTATCGCGGGATTCGTGTTATTTTTTCGTTGTTAATAAGAAAATAAGCCAATCGTCAGGTCCTTCCTTGCGGCGGAAGCCTAATGGTTAAGAGGCCGCCTTTTTCTTGCCGATAATCATCGCGGGCGAATAATGACGTCGATTGGAAAGGAACAAAATAGCGAATCAGTGTTTTGGCAAAGAGCTATCGCAGCCCTGTTTAGCGGTGCCCATATTCGCTTATATAAAAAACGAACAAGTCGTTAGGTTAAGGGAAGTGGCGATGCGTCATCATATTGCTATTGCGTTGGCGGGGGGGAAAAAAGAATGTGGCATTTGCATCCTGCAATTTTCAACATCCCTAATAAGAAGCGAAAGTTTTCTGATCAGATAATTGCATTCGGAGACAATGGACGGTCAAGCCATTTGCTCATTTTGTTTTGTCGAGATGCTTTCGATGTTGATCGTTTCGCGATTCTTTGAAAAAATGATGCGGTCGCCTTTTTTTGACGACCTCGCCGTTGATAAACAGGACTTTGTTCTCGACGCTTTCGGCGAAAAGCATTTCGGCGTTCTCGTAAAGTCACACGTTTGTTTCGGGAATGCGCGGCTATAACATAAAAATTGGCGAAATGGGTAATATTGATCCGAATAGTCTTCGTTGATTCGGTTTCGTCTTTTGGAAGGCCCCGCCAAGAAAGGCTTTTTTCTTTTAAAAACGGTTGAAGTTGCACCATATTTACAAAAAACCGGATCTTTTGCGCGCTTCGGTTTTTCTTTCCCTTACGCCTCTTCTTGCCTATTATTTTTACCGTCAGCATAATATCTCGACGATGTTTTCCCAAAGCGGAATCGATACCTTGTCATTCTGGCAAAATGGAACATCCGGTTGGCGGAATTGCCAGACGCGATGGACTTAGGAACTCTTCAGTTAGGGAAATTGAGTCTCCGAAAAAGTCGAGAGTCGTCGAATAAATCTCCTAAACTGCGGACGAGACCCAAAAAAAGGGATGGCCGGGGCCGATCTCCGGTCTATTACCTATGCTGATGCGGTTGAGGGAAGGAGTTTATTCTGACCGGGAACGAGGTGTCGAGGCGCCTTTATTTCTGCGGATGTGCCAGGTATTCGGACATCAAGGGGGCGCACAGCAACGAATGGGCGATGGGATATCGCGAACATACCATGATCGGGATGATAAAGCCTGAGAGATCGTTTGCTGCGATTCGACGACCGGAGTAAGTGGTGTTGTTTGCTATACAAAAAGGAATAAATGGAGAGCCGACATCACTTTTTGACAGAAAAGGTATTTCTACTTTTGGATTCTCAAAAAAGAGGATGCGATCAAAACAAGGAAAGAAGCCGAGAAGAAGATATTTGACCCGTTTTTGAACAAACAGAAGGTGGCAAAAAACTGGCAATCACGAGCACTATTTGAGTTAATCATATTGAATATTGCACGGAAACACCTATAAATGTTAGAAGTGAGTTTGAATAATTTGGCAATGGAAGGCCTCGAATGTTTTCTCTCAGAATTGGGCCTGCGACGCTCCGCCGCGAATCATGACTAAATTCACCAATCTTCTCGTGAATCAGGATGCCGGTGGGAAAATGCCCCACCGAGAAACCAAGCATCTGGTCATCCTTGATTTTGCCGTCCCCGTGACGGCGATTACCCTTGGAACCCTGACTCATATCTTCGGCTATGAGATGACGCCGATTTTCGATTGGTTTCCTTATTTTCTTTATGGTGTCTCGGGCGTCTTCTTCGCCCTAGCCATGGCATTTTGGCTGTCCGCCCAGCTGAAAGCTCATTTTATTAAGAAGCGCCGTTACGTCTTCATCGAGGCGATTTGCTATCTTCTCATCCTCGCTGGGATGATGATCGACGCGGCATTCCACACGAGGTATGAGGCCGATGGCAACCAGATGACGATCAACGTGAACATGCTTTGGTACTTCGCGGTTTGGCTCCCTCTCGCCTTGATCAACGAAATCGTTTGGTTCGAATTCCACAAGCGTTTCACTTGGTTGAGACTTTTGGATGAGTGGCAGAAATCGTTGCGCAAAAATCAGTAAAAACCTGATAAATGACTTATGGCCTTGGGCCATCCAAAAAGCACAATGGTTCTCCGTTGTGTTTTTTTGAGGTCTTTTTCTATCTAGGATGTCGCTACTTGGATTTTTAAGGGCTAAATCAGTGCCGTCTGTTGCGACCATGGCAGCAATCAAAATAGTCAAGACGACACCTCTGGTCATTAAGTTTGCCGCTAAGAAAGCCTTCCGTTCGGATCCCTCCTCATAGCTGGGCTGCCTCCGCGGTAGGCGTAGAAGTCTGATTTGCTAGCCTCGCATTGAGGCGGTGTCGAGGACGAGTATCGTAACGGCCTCAAGCAATAATCAAGCGCTCTCTGCCTGTGCCTTTTTCATTTGTGCAAACGCCTTTGTCTCCTTTTCTGTCTTCATTCCTTTTAAAAATAAAATGATTGGCGAAGGTTATGCATATCCACCGAAAGGCAACGTGTGAGAGCAGAAGCGAAAGAATAATTAGATTTGTCAAGGTTCAATGGCAAGCCGACAAATATTAGGCATTCTTATTTTATTCCTGATTTTGAAAGCTTCGCCGTTGAAGAAGGTTAAGGCGAGAGGGCGTCTACCAGACAATGGGTTTCCCGCAAACGCAACGCCGATGCGCTCCGTCGGACATCTGCGTTTCGCTGTACCAGTTAACGGGCCGTTCTGATACATTCCAGCCTTTTACCTATTCCGATGGTTCGTTCGCGGCTTCACAATAATAAGGAAAGCGAGGAGCGACCGGGAAACGCTAAGCCTTCCAAAACGCTCACGCATGAATGAATGACGATTGATCGCAAGGACTCACAACCAAAAACGCGCTATCGCCTATGGTGCTTAATGAGTTTGGCAGGGAGATGGACATCAACGACGAGCGTCCGCTGAATGCGTTGCCGTCGATGGAGACCACGCTTTTCGGGACACTGCAGTCCGCCGGCATTTTCTTAGGGAAGCGAATCAGCGTCTTCTGATTTTTGTCGAACAGAATTCTGTCTGTCGAAGAATAATCATTATTCTTCCTCCACGGAAATCGAGGAAAGGGAATGGCAGCCGGCAAAAGCGTAATCTCCGATGGATTCCAGCGTCTCCGGGAGCGAGATGGACATCGTAGATCCTTTGTCCATAAAAGCCTTATCCGCCACGGAAATAATGGGAAGGCCCCGGCTCCCGTGTTCCCCATCGTTATAGACATCCGGGATGGTGGTGGTGGCGTCCGATTCCATGATACCCCGTGACGTAATAAGCGGAGCCTGAGAAGGCAAAAACCAGTTTAGACGGGATGTTGCCAGACGATTTCGACGTCTGTAGACCCGTACAACCGGGCAACAGCGCCATCCTCAGTATAGAGATTGGCGGCGTCGTGGAATATCTAGCATCGTCTCCTTTGAGACTTAAGATATCATGGACATTGGGTTTTCAATAATAATATTGGCGGCCCCCTACGCAAAAGACGCGAATAGCATTAAAGATGGGCTGCTAAAAACGTGTCATTATATGAAAGAAGAATGATGGAGACCATACTTGGGCAGGCATTTCAGATTCCATCTTTATTAACTGAGAAGGGGCCAATTGCTGCGCTTACGGATTAAAAACGATTATCATTTAGGCAAAAGGTTCATGGATTGCGGCCACCAACGCTATCGGCAATGAGAAAATCCACATTTTTGTAGTATGTTAGGCAAACGCTTGGGCGATTGCCAACATGTCATCATGGGTGTCATAACCATAATCGCTGGCAAAGGAAGGAGTCTTCAAGAAACAAGACGTTTGGTTTAGGCGCAAAACCGCCAAAGGCGAGTGAACAACACCACATATGCCGGTCGCGTAATATCTTCGGTTCGATTTCTTTGGTTTCTTGTTTCATGATAGCGTTTTTTCATTTTGTTTGACGTTGCCTTTTTTTCAAAAAGCAAGAAACTAATCATAAGTGGAGTGGTAAATATCGAAAAATAAAAAAATATGAAGAAACTTCGGATTCGCCTGAACGAATCAGTTTTTTGAATGAAACCGCTTTCTTAATTGTGTTGACAAACAAAAACATTGGTTTTTATAATTAAATCACATTTAAGGAAACCGATTTCCTAGCCGATGAGACATTTGATTTGTTTAAGGTTTTATGGGAGAAAACAAAAATGAAACCATTTCTCATTCGATTCGTTTTGGTAGGAACCGCACTTGCGCTCGCTGGATGCACGAGTACTTCGGCCTCTTCGTCAAATGCAAGTAGCCAAAGCGGTGCGACAACTTCTTCGGGTGGAGCCGAATCTTCAAGTTCGTCCGTTGCTAGTTCAGCATCTTCGTCTTCATCTAGTTCAAGCCAGATTTCCGCTGAACTCATCACTAATGGCGATTTTGAAACTGGTTCTATCGATCCGTTTACCAAAAGTGACTTCGAAGGCGCGGCATCTACCATTGGCGTGGTCGATAACAACGGACAAAAGGAAATGAAGTTGTCCATCACTGCCGTTTCCTGGAATCAAGCTTCTCCACGCATCGAGTACACTCCATTGGCGTTAAGCGATAAAAAGATCTATGTACTGACTTTTGACGCTTATGCCGATACGGTTCGCACCATGCATGCTCAGTTTGGAGAGATTCTCACCTCCGATCCATGGTTCAACACGGTGACTTCTGATACGATGTTTTTCGATATTCCGACAGAAAAAACGACATTCCAATGGTCTTTCGTCGTTGATTCTTCCATCGCCAAGGCCAATCTCAGCAAACTCTCTCTCCTATTCGAATTCGGGACGATGACGAATGGAGCGCCGAGCGCCGCCACCAATGTCTATTTAGATAATATTTCTTTGAAGGAAACTGACGCTTTGATTCCTGATAAAATCGCACCGATTATTACCGTTCAGGCTAAAGATTATTTATATGTTGGCGATGTTTTCAAACCTTTGGAATACGCTTCTGCTCGCGATAACAGTAGCAAAGAAACGAAACTGATCGTTGATGAGACCGCATCGACGCTTCCTTCGGTTGACGCTGACAATAAGATTACGGCCGTTCCTGGCCAATATACGGTAGTTTATAAAGCCACCGATGCCGCAGGCAATGTTGCGACTGAGGCTTGGAACTTTGAAGTCAAAGCCAAAAACGTCGTCAAAAACAACTTCAACCTGGCCTCTTTCAAAAAAGGATCAAGCGCTGGCGATCTTGTTGAAGGGGACCCTTCCATTGGCGTCGTTTATTCCGCCGACCCCGAAACGACCTTTGATTTTAAGGAAGGCAAACTGACCATCAATTCCGTTCAGAGCCAGACTGACGATGAATGGACCGCCACGCAGGTCTTCGCTCGTTCGGTTCGCGTTGACACCGCTGGTGTTTACACGCTTTCCTTCGACATAGATTCGTCTGTTGCCGGTTTTATTCAAGTCGCATCTAACTGGGTTGATCCAATCGGATTCGAAATAAAAAGCGGATTAAACCACATCGCTCTTGAAAAGAGCGCGTTCAGTAACAACTATGCCGATCTCACAATCGTGTTCGGAACCCACGCTTCGATTCAACAGCCGCAGCAGAACATTGGTGCTTTCACTGCGACGTTATCGAATTTCAGTTTCGTCTTAAGCGGCGAAAGTGACACAATCGCGCCAATTATTAAACTCAAATCCGTGAAGACCTATTTTGTCGGCGATGCTTTTATTCCTCTCGACACCGTCAGCATCTCCGATAATCGCGATAAAAACCCCACTTTGGAAATTGTGGCGGATCAGTCCGACATTCCTCCGGTGGACGCAGACAATCTTTTGACTCAAGGAGGGAATTATTACATCACCTTCAAGGGGGTTGACGCTTCGAACAATGTGAAACTTTTCAAAGCCTATTACCTCGTTAAGACCCTTCCGACGGGAACCAACGGCTTCGCCATTCAAACCCTTATTTATGGCGAGGAGTGGCAGCTTAATGATCCGACCGAAGCCTTTTTATGGCACGCGGATGGAGTTACGACAACAAGCCAAGTCATTAGTGACACCGATTTCAAATTCACGTCCGATCAAGCCAAAACGGCTGATTGGTATGCCACACAGCTCTTCTTCAAGAGCTTAAAAGTCAAAGAGTTTGCCCTATACGAAGTTTCCTATAAGATTATCTCCGATGTCGCGGGGACCATCAAACTTGACGGCAACGCCTTCGAACTCAAAGTCGGCGAGAATCAATACACCAAGCAGACCCCAGTGGAGGCTCAGGGATTTTATCAGGCCTCAATTCAATTCGGCAAAGAGAATTTGGGAACCATCGGTGCTTGCAACATCGAAGTGAAAGACCTTTCCATCAAAGCTCTTCCTCACGTCTCTGTTTGGACGGGCGCCGATATGACCGTCACCCAGGACGGGACTGATAACGTCATTGCCTATCACGATATCACCGCGAACTTCTGGGAGAAAAACGCGCGTATCTATGACTTCAGCGACAAAACGAAAATGGAGGCTTTGGTCATTAGTTTCACTGGCGTTAAAGACCAGACATATCAATTCAAGATAGAAGGTTTAACCCCATCCGTTTACGCTAGCGTCTCTGTTTCCGCGACTGGGACGAAACAAAAAGCCGTCATCAGCCTCACCAATATGACACTTCAGCAAAAAGCCCAACTTTGCAACATCTTGATGTTCGTCGAGACTGCCAACGCCTCGGGAACCGTCACGATTCACGATTATTCGTTCCTTGAGCACATTGCTGATGCTTACGATACCAAGTGGAGGCCCTTTGGCGTTGATGTCGTCGAAACGGAGGCATCTTCGAAAATCACCTTCAAAAACGTTTCGGATTCTTGGTGGAACGAAAGTGCCCAATATGCCGTTGATGAAGGAAAATTGACCAACAGTAGCACAAAGGTCATCTTCACTTTCAAGGGCGAAGCGGGAACGACTTTCCTCTTTAAAGCGGAAGGGTGGGGTTCCACGGAAAAGGAGATAGTTGCCACAGGCGATAAGCAGGATTTTGAGTTGAGTTTGAGCGATATTGACTCCAATCATGTCAAGGATATCAATTTGCTCAGCGTTTTCTGTAAGACGGTTGGCTATAGTGGAACGCTCGAGATTTTCAGCGTCGCTTACGCGTGATTTGAAAAAATGATGCGTTTTCGTTTTAACGCTCAAAAGAAAGCGCCCTTAATTGGGCGCTTTTCTTGTTTTAAAAAACGATAATGGAAGTTATCGCGGTTTTTTAGGAATAAACGGAGCAAGCGATACCATTCGTTTTATGACTTGGGAAACTTTATAGATACGTGTCGTTCCGAAAGTTTTACACAACTAGATCCCGCTTGGGGTTCCGCTGTTTAAAAAACTATGGCTTATGGGTGGCAAGGCTAGAGTTTTGGCGGCGGTTGTTAAAATAACTTCGCGTTTGAATGGTTGGTGGCATTTATGCCGTTCCTTCAGAACGCCCAAGAAACCAAAATTCTTTTGTGGCGAAGATCCAAACGATGAAAAAACCGCTTAAGCAAGTCTCGAGAATGTTGCGTTTTCGTTTTCTGCAACGTCTGTTTTTTTGTTGAAAGCCGGATTATTCCGTAAAACGACTCTCCATCCTTAAAATAGTTAAAAGCTCATTTTGTCGGCTTGGATGAGTAAACAATAATGTTGAACGTCGGAGAAAAATAATTGTGGCAATTGTGAACACGCATGTTCATAAACCTCGCTTTTTTCAATACCGATTCGGCGTTTTTAAAAGGAGCGGTTGAAAAGACCCGTTCAGTTCAGGAGCTCCTCGGCCACGCCAGCCTCTCGACGACGGGAATCTACACCGAGGTGGCCGCGGCAAGGATCGCCTGTCGGGCGAGGGGGCATGACGTAGAAACAAAGGCATGGTTTCATTTTTTGGATTACATTCGCCTTTTCGGGGGTTCCCTTCCGCGCCTCCGCGGCGGAACGGCTTTGTACGCGAAAAGCAGAAGTGACGCAAATTGGATTGCCTTTTTTCTTGCCGATAATCATCGCGGGCCAATTCTCTTTTTTGACGGTCGTTCCATTTCATATGCGTTGCAAGGAGGATATAATCATTCTTGAAAAAGAAGGAAAAACCCAACATGCGCATCTAAGTTCTCAAGACGTTTGGCGATCAATAGGAGAACTTTTCTGACATGTTTGAGATAAATAATCTTTCGATAAAGCAGCTTTTCAGCGGACGGATCCTTGTGGATTCCCTTTCGCTACGGATAAAAGAGGGCGACAAAGTCGCGCTCATCGGGGAAGAAGGCGTTGGCAAGAGCGTCCTTCTCCGTTATTTGGCTTCCGGCCGCTTGGACCCCGCTTTCGAGGCCAAAGGGTCTTTCACCCGCCCCCAAAGGGTCGGATACCTTCCGCAGGAAGCGCCTGAAGCGTTTTTGGTCCAGGATACCATCTCCTTCTTGCTTAAGGACGATGCGGAAAAGGATATACCTCTGGAACGCTATGAGTTGACGGCCCGCTTTTCCTCTTTGCTTTCCCTGGTTGGCTTCGACATGGATTCGTTCGACGAAAGCAAAACCCTTTCTTCCTATAGCGGCGGCGAGAAGGTCAAGCTGTCTTTGGTCAAGTTGCTTTTGAGGAATCCGGAGATCCTGATGCTTGACGAACCGAGCAACGACCTTGACCTCGGAACCATGGATTTCCTATCCGAGTTTCTTCGAAGAGAAAGGCTTCCCATCATTTTCGTTTCCCATGACGAAAGGCTGCTTTCCTCGGTTTCGACCACGGTCATTCACTTGGAGCAGATCCATAGCAGGACCGAGAACCTCACCACTTTCATGGATCTGAATTACTCGGATTATAAAGCCGAGAGAACAGCTCGTTTGGAGCGTCAGGGCAGTCTTGCCAGGAAACAAAGGGATCAATTCGACAAGAAGATGAGGCGATACAAAGAAATCTACGAGAAGGTCAAATACGCCCAAAACCAGGCCGTCAGGGACCCGATCACGGGTCGTCTTCTCAAGAAGAAGATGCACGCTCTCAAATCCGAGGAAAGGCGCCTTGGCAAGGAGAAGGAATCGTTTGAGGAGGTCCCAGACAAAGACGAGGCCATGAACGCTTTCTTTTCCGAGGAGGTCAGTCTTCCCGCGAGCAAGGTCGTTTTTGCTCTTGTCGACGTGCCGATTTCCGATTCATGTGGGCATGTCTTGGTCAAGGAGGCGAGGCTGAGTTTAGTCGGTCCGTCCCATATTGCCATCGTGGGGAAAAACGGCATCGGGAAAAGCTCATTTCTGCGCGAGTTATACGCGAAGAATAAGGAGAGGAAAGACATCAAATTGGCTTATATGCCACAGGATTATTCCGAGATACTGGACTATCAGGCGAGAGCGATCGATTATTTGGTGCCTTCGCTCGACAAAAACGAGGTCGGGCGAGTCCGTTCGATGATGGGCGCCCTCCGTTTCGAGACCGATGAGATGCTATCGGCGATTGGCTCTTTGAGCGGTGGCAAAAAGGCGAAACTGCTGATTCTCAAAATGATCATCGACAAAGCCAACGTCCTGCTTCTTGACGAACCGACGAGAAACCTCAGCCCCCTTAACTGCCCCGAGGTTTTCTCCCTTATCAATTCATTCAAGGGCGCGGTGGTGGCGGTCACTCACGAGAGGGCTTTCCTTGAGAGCTCTTTTAAAACCATATATCGGCTGGATAAACATGGCTTTGCTCTTGAGAATATCCAACTTTAAAGTAAGCGGCGGATTCAGTGAGCGAACTTTGAGTTCCCAAAAGCATGGCCGCGGATTATCCTATTGGTCAATTGACTTGGGATTCATCGAAAGAACGTTTTGACGAACCAGATCCCATTTTCCGTGCCGATTCAACGATGGACGAACGCCTTCTTTATCGAGACGGCGCTTTGTTCGGCGGCATCCATGAGAATCGTCTCCTCATCAAGGGGATGCCGAGAAAGCCTTTCTCGTTGATTGCGAAAGCCTTGATGGAATAAATGACTTTATCGAGAAAAACGATTGAAGGCTTGAAATAAACAATAAAGCGCATTCTCCTCAATCAAAAAAAACGGAAAACATGGCTGACACGAAGCTTTACGTTTCTGAAATGTCATGATTTCGTGTCTTTGCTTTTTGATTATTTGCAACGTCTACGTTTTGGAAACGTCTTCACAAAAAACTAACAACTGCCCCTAAAACACGCATGGTTTCTTCACACCTCGAGGAAATAGAATAGCGGCGCGAGGTGATGGAAATGGAAGATTTCGATGGAAAGGTCATCAAAGTTACTTTGAATTCCAGTTATGGCGTCGTTTGCGCGACTGGGCCGTTCGTGAAGATCGAAAACAATTTTTTGGTGATGATCAATTCAATTTCCGAAAAGATCGAGTATTATTCGCTGTATTACGTGAAAACGATAATGATAATGGGAGACATCGATCCCGACGATTTTTCGCGGAAATAAGCCATGAAAGGGGAAATTTTCGTTATAGGCGCCGGAAAATTGGGCGCTAAAATCGCCTCCCTTCTTTATGATGAGGGGCACAACGTGGTCGTCATCGACAAAAGCGATTCGGCATTTCACAAATTGGACGATTTCAGCGGATTCACGGTCAATGGGGACGCCACCGACCTCGATTTCCTGAAAAGCCAGGACATCGAAGGCGCCGAAATGGTCATCATCACGACGGATAGCGACAACACGAATCTCTTTCTCGCGGATGTCTGCTTTTACTTATTCGACATCAAAAAGATATACGTTCGTTTATCCGACACGGACAAAGGCCTCCTCTTGGAAAACACCCCGATCGTCGGGATCTATCCATTTAACCTTTCCGTCGATTTCTTCTGCTCCAAGGAGAAAGAGGGGAGAAAACAATGAAAATAACCATCGCTAACGGCGGCCACGAAGCCGACTACATCATCAAGATGTTCAAGAGCCGAAAAAACGAAGTCATCGTCATCAACTCGGATCCCAGTCTTTGCGCCTATCTTTCGGCTTCAAACAAAATCCAAATCATACATGGGAGCCCGACGAAAAGATTCGATCTGTCGATTGCGAAAATCGACGATTCGGATATCTTCATCGCCCTCTCCAGCAGCGACATCGACAACTACGTCGCTTGCAAGATGGCCAAGAAACTTTTCAACGCGAAGCGGACGATCGCCGTCGTCAGGAACCCCAAAAACGTCAGCATATTCAAAGAGTTGGGCGTCGACGCGGCCATTTGCGGCACTTATCTGCTTGCGGAATCGATCAAATCGGAATCCTCGTTCGAAGAACTGATAAAGGTTCTTTCCCTCGAGGAAAACAAAATCCTGCTGACCGAGATCACCATCAAGGAAAAGGATTACATCGCGGGAAAGATGCTTTGCGACGTCCATTTCCCCTTGACCGCCAACATCTGCTGCGTCTTCCATAATCCCAACGTCATCATCCCTAATGGCAAAACGGTGATAAGAGCCAAGGATAAGATATTGATCGTCACGACCCCGGCTAACCAACAATCGATCGAGAGTTTCATCCATAAAGGAAAATAAGATGGCGAAAACGATTTCCGGCTGGCGACTCATTATTTCTTATTTGGGCGTTTTCGCCATAATCATCGGCATATTCCTTTTGGTTCCCTTGGTCTCGCTTATTTTCTTCCCTAGCGAAAGCCAATATGCCTGGTGCTTCGTCGTCCCGGGACTTATTTCGATCGCGCTTGGCTACATCACGGCGATGTGTTTCAAGGGCATGGAGAAGGATAGGCTTAAGAACCACGAAGACGCCGTTTTGGTGTGCGCCTTTTGGCTCATGGCCATCTTGATTTGCGCCCTGCCGTTCCTCCTCACGCGGAAGTATGACTTCGTGCAATCCCTTTTCGAGGCCACCTCTGGGCTTACTACGACCGGGTTAAGCGTGGTGGATGTCGCTTCTTGTCCCCATATTTTCCTTTTATTTCGGAGCCTTTTGCTTTTTGCCGGAGGCGTTGGGCTCGTTCTTATCCTCACCTGCGCCATTTCGGACAAATACAACCTAAAACTATATATGGCTGAGGGGCATCAGGACAAATTGCTGCCCAATCTCGTGAAATCCGCGCGACTGATTCTATCGATTTATTCGATATATATTTTGCTGGGGACGATCGCTTACGTCTGTTCTGGCATGAGTGTGTTCGATTCAATTTGCACATCAATTGCCTCGGTGTCGACCGGAGGTTTCTCCAACAACCCAAATAGCATTGGAGGCTATCATTCGCTGGCTATCGAGATCATCACCATCGTTCTTATGTGCCTTGGCTCGACGAATTTCGTCATCCACCTTTATTTGATAAGGGGCCAGTTCAGGAAAATATGGCGTCATTCGGAGGTCCGGTTCTTCGTTTTCGCGACTTTGTTTGTCATTCCGATCATGGTGCTCATCTGCTTTTTCGACGCCCATATGTCGCTAGGCGATTCGTTTCGCGTATCGGCATTCCAGTTTTTTTCCTCGATCACGACGACCGGCTTTCAGAATGTCCCTTCCGTCGCCGCTCTGCCCTCATCGATGAAAACCATCATGATCGTCTTAATGCTTATCGGTGGCGGGGTTGGCTCAACAGCCGGAGGAATCAAGCAATATCGCGTCGTGAGCGTGGTGAAAGGGTCTTTCGCGAGCATCGCCCACCGAAGTCAGAATTACAAAATCGTGAAGCATGAATTCATCTATCAAAATGGAAGGGAGATCATCTTCACGAAAGACGATTTCATTTCCTCCGCCTCTTTCATGGCCGCCTATCTTTTGCTGTTTTTGACGGGATCGTTCATTTTCACCTTATTCGGCTATTCGCTTAGCGATAGCATGTTTGAGTTCGCCTCCTCAATCGGCACGGTCGGATTATCGGTCGGAATAACTGGCTTCTCAGCCCACCCCGTCATTCTCCTAACCTCGATTTGTGGCATGATATTGGGAAGGCTTGAAATAGTCGTGGTTTTCAACGCCCTTGGCAAGGCGATAAGGCCCTTTAGAAGGAGCTGAAGGCAAAATGAAGTCATTTTTTAAAAAAATCAGTAAAAAGAAAACGCTTCTTGATTTCTTGTTTTTCCTCGTCGTGAGCGCGCTCGCCATAGCTTTGTCCATCGGAGTCGACAAACTGAATTTCCGAGCCGAGAACATCTTCATGGTCTATGTCGTCGCCGGTCTGATACTGGTGGTTAAGACCGGGAATATTTTCCTTGCGATCGTGGCCGATCTGATTTTTATCCTTTCTTTCAATCTTCTTTTCACCGAGCCCCGCTATTCTTTCGCGATGGATGATCCGAATTATTACATCTCATTCGTGTTTTTCATTTTCGTTTCGCTGATTGCCGGCTCCGTCACCATCAAACTCCAAAGGGAATCAAAGATATCCAAAGCCAACGAAAAGAAAATCAAGTCGCTCTACGACATGACGAATGAGCTTCTTAATTGCGGCGATGAAAACGAAACGTTCAGGATCGTATGCTCGAACATTCAAAAAGCCCTCGGAAGGAAGACCGCTTACGTGAGCGAGGGCCTTCAGTTGCTTGGCGATTCATCCTTTGACATCGACTCAAGCAAGGAAGCGATCAGCTATTCGCTCTCGCATGGGCTTGTCGTCGGCTATAAAGAGAACCTCTATTCCTCTTTGCCCTACAAGATCTTTCCCGTCATGGTCTCCGATGAAACCTGCGGCGCCTTCGTGGTCGAAATCGATGGCAACGTCAATCTTACCGAAGACGAGGCGAGTTTCATCAAAAGCGCCATCATGCATCTGACGGTCATCATCGAAAGAGGCAAGGCCATCCGGCAAAAAGAGAGCACCAAGGTGATGATGGAAAGGGAAAGATTCAAAAACCAGCTCCTTAGGGGCTTGTCCCACGATCTGAAGACTCCCCTTACGAGCATTCAGGGGGGCAGCAATTTCCTTCTTGAGAATTACGACAAATGCACCGACGAGGAAATCAAGGGAATCATGGCGGACGTTTATAACCAGTCATGCGATCTTTATACCTTCGTCGAGAATCTCCTTAACGTCTCGAAATTCGACAACTCGAATCCAATCGTCCGCAAAAAGAAGGAAGTGGTCGATGAGATAATCGAGGAGACGAGCGGAAAATTCGCCAACGTTAAGGTGAAGAAGCAGATCGTCTACGAACGGCAAAGCGAGATAACGATGGTCAACACCCAAAGAGAACTGCTGATTCAGGTTCTCTATAATCTGATTGACAACGCCATCAAACACACCAAGCCGAACACGAAGATCAACGTTCGTTATTATCATAAAGACGGCAGCGTTTTTTTCGAGGTGGAGGATAATGGTGGAGGCATCGACCCGAAGATCGTCGACAAACTCTTCATGGATTTCTTCTCGCTTATGCAAAAAAGCGAAACCCACCGCGACACCGGGCTGGGGCTCAGCATCTGCAAATCGATCGTGGAGGCCCATGGGGGCAAAATTGAGGGGTTCAACAACGAGATCGGCGGGGCGACCTTCCGTTTCAACATCCCGGATTAAGGAGGCAAAGGCGGCATGGACGAAAAAATTTTGCTCGTTGAGGACGACCCAGCGATCGTCAGGTTCTTGAAACTGGCCTTAAAGACTGGCCATTACGACGTCGATTCGGCCACGACCGGAATCATGGGGATAAACCATTTTCTGAGCGACAAGCCCGACATCGTCCTGCTTGACCTTGGATTGCCGGATATCGACGGCATGGAAGTTTTGCATCAAATCCGGGAAATCGGGAAAACGCCGATCATCATTTTGTCCGCGCGGGATAGGGAGATTGAGAAGGTCGACGCCCTCGACAAAGGGGCCGACGATTACGTCACCAAGCCGTTCACCGTCGGCGAGCTTATGGCGAGAATAAGGGTGTGCCTCCGGAAGAGCGATTCCTATGTCGAGACCCCCGATTCGTTCGTCTTCAAAAGCCTGACGATCGATTTCGTGAAAAGAAAGGTTTTCATCGGCGAATCGGAAATACACCTTACCCCCATCGAATACAAAATAATCACCTTGCTTGTCAAAAACCAAGGCAAGGTTCTCACCCATGCCTATATCCAAAATGAGATATGGGGGTATCCGAGCGACGACGATTACCAATCGCTCCGGGTCTTCATGGCTTCCATAAGAAGGAAGATCGAAAGCGACACCAACAATCCGCAGTACATCAAAACGGAAGTCGGAGTCGGATACAGGTTCTTGGAAGAATAGAACGATCGTGAAGCGCCTCTTGCCGCCACCAAGCGGCTTTCATTCGTCCCTGTTTACTGATTGTTGTTTGAGTTTCCTTTCCGTCGCCCTAAAATAGAACCAACGATCGCTGCATAGCATGGCCAAGGAGGCATTTTTATGTTTGGCAGCTGGGACAACGCGAGCGAAGTCGATAAAATCATCGTCCGTTACACGGGCAACTTCAATTGGTCCACGATTTTCTTCCTCGCCGTCGTCGTTTTGATTTACGGGGCGCTTCTTCGAAAGAAGGAATACAAGCTCGCCGTCGCCGGGCTCTCGCTCTATTCGGTTCATTGGCTATGCGAGATCTGCAATGCCCTCATCGCCAAAATCTGGGGCTATCCCCTTTGGGCCTGCACGAACGATTCAACCTCATATCTTCTTCTCATCGGCGTTTCGATCGAGCTCTCGATGATGTTCGCCCTCGCCGGCATCTGCGCTTATCAGATCCTGCCCAAGGACAAAAACGTGAAATTCCTGGGCTTGTCGATCAAGTGGTGGGACGTCATCGGCATGAGCGTCCTTTTCAGTTGCATCGAGATTTTCCTGGCCAGCACCGGGAAGTTCCTCTGGGTCTATCCGTGGTGGGGTGCCCTTCTGGTATGCGTCACGGTTTACGTGCCCTTCTTCATCGCCGCGGTCTTCGTGCCGGACGCGAACTCGAAATTCCAGAAAATATTCCTTATTTCCATCGTCTCGCTCAATGTCGTTCTTCTTGCGGTCCTTGTGCCGCTTGGCATCATCTAAAGAGCCAACGAAAAGAAAAACGCCCCGGTTCTTCGGGGCGCTTTTTCGTGGTTGATCAGGAGACGAGGAAGGGCCAGTTCAAGGGGATCTGGGCCCCGAGCATGCCGATGCATCCAAGCGTCAAGATGAGGACAAACAGGAAGGCCGTGAAGCCGCCGACTGATATGATTTGCCATTTCCGGGGCAAATCGTGGACTATCACCGCGGAGAAGAAGAACGGGCAGTAACCAATGAGGAAGATAAGATACGGCACGTTTCGTTGCCACCAGGATTTGTCCCATGTGAGGAGACCGGCGTAGTTGAGCAGGCATTCGATGCAAACGGCCAAGACGCTGCACACGAGCGCCGGAACGACGCGACCCATGACGGCTTTCAATTTGATTTTCCGCTCCTCGGGAGAAAGATTCCTTCTTCCGACGTTGGCTTTGTAGAACATGTTGTTGGGGTCGCTAAGCCAGTTCTTGTTGCCATCCATGAACCTCGCCATCGGGTCAACCGGACTGGTTTTGAGCATGAGGCAGGTGACCGCCCCGAGGATGATGAACATGAACGAGATTTCGATGTTGTAGCCTATGAGGATCTGAAGGGAGGAACCGCCGGCCGCGGTGGTGCCCCAAACCGGACTGCCGGTCGTCGCGTAGACGATCGAGTTCCAGGTTTCGTTGAAGATATCCATAAGCCAAAAAGCCGCCGCCCCGAAGACGACGCTGTACTCTTTCTTGTGGAGAAGCCAGTAGACAATGAACATCACGATGAGGAGAAGCGGTATTATGTACCACTTCAAAGTCGAGAAAGTTTGGAGGTTCTCCTCAAGTTCCCCCGGAGTCGTCGTTAAAGCGAGCCAATCCATATATGTGCCTCTTTTGCCTTATTCTATCACTATGGGAAGATATGTCCCGCGGCAATTCGGGAAAAAGGAGGCGATACCGGAAGGCCGATTGGTTTTTAACGACGGGCGACTTTTAAAAGAAAAGCGATATGGTTTTGCAATAGGCATGCGCGTCGTCGCAGGTCTTCATGTCGACTTCTTTCATGGCTTTACGCTGGTTGCTGCTAGGAGTAATCATCGGATAAAGGCTATAGGTGAGCACGAGCAACGAATCGCAAAGGCCCTCGATATCCTCGGGCGAAACTTGGGGCAATTGGATCGAAAAACCGGCGGAAAGATCCGGCATTAGGCCCACGAAGTTCCTTTTGGAGGCGCCGAGATCGCTTATCGGGCATCGATCCCCCCGAGGGGGAAGCGGTCATTCCGTTCACGACTAACGGAGAATGGCCGGGCCACGTCGTCAAAGACATGAGGGGCCTTTCGCTTGGGGCGAAAGTCGTTTGCCCGATGCGGGTTTGATGCGATTCCGGCGGAGGATCGTGCCAAATAACCTCCGAAAAAGGACGCTGAAGCTTGGATTGATGGCATCGTCTCCTTGACGAAGCGCTGACCCTCAAAACGCTGATTGCTGTTTCCTCGGCGTTTTTCCTTGCCATTCATGGCAAGCCCGAGTAGAGTGATTCCGTTGTATAACTCACGGGGTGAGCAAAATGGTGAAAACAAGCGCACACGAACGTCAAATTAAGGAAGCGATGAATCTCTTGGGCCGTTGTTTCGGAGGGCCTGCCCCACGGGATTTGATCGGATACGGGCAGGGGCAGATGCGCATCGTCTATTACCTTATGGAACACGGTAGGGCGAGTCCCAAGGATCTATCGTATTTCATCCACTCGGGAAGCGGTCGCGTTGGCAATGTTCTTAAGGATATGGAAAAGCGGGGCGTCATCTATCGGAAGAGCAACCCCGTCGACAGAAGGAAGACCATCGTCGGGTTGACCGCCTCGGGCAAGAAAATGGCCCGCGATAAGGAAACGCGTTTTCGCGAAAGCATCGAATTCGTCATCGCTTCCGTCGGTGAGGATCGTTTCACTGAGTATATGAAGGACATCAATGGTTTCTTAGACGCGATCGCAAAAGCGAAGAAGGAGAAAGAGAGCCATGTTCAAACTGTATCGAAACTTTAAAAAACAGGATTGGGTTTTCGTCGCGCTCATCATGGGTCTCACGGTGCTTCAAGTCTATTGCTCGATGACCCTTATCGATTTCCTGCAGAGCCTCATCAAGAGCATCCAGTTCTTGAACTACCATAATAACCCCGCCCAAATCGGGGACGAGTTTTACGCCGTCTTCGTTCTTCTGGGCCAAGACGACGCTTCCCGATGGGCCGCTCTCGCCGCGATGGACCTTTCCTCGCTTGGGCTTGACGCCTCCTCCATCAGCGCGATCAATTCGATCGCCGTGGCTTCCACGGGCGAAATTTGGTATTACGGGGGCTTGATGATCGGCTGCGCCGCCGGCGTCGCGGCCTGCCAAGCCCTCATCTCGGGGCTGGCTTCCTTCGTGGCCGCCGATTTAGCCACCTACACCCGTAGTCGGATCAACGAGAAGGTGTCGTCTTTTTCCTTGGCCGAAATCAGCCGTTTCTCGACCGCCTCGCTGATCACGCGGACCACGAACGACATCGAAAACGTCCAAATGACCTCGCTTCTCATGATGCGCATGGTTTTCGCGGCCCCGGTCACGGCGGTTTGGGCCATCTGCAAAATCCAAGCCTCCTCATGGCAGCTTACTGTCGTGACGGCCGTTGGCATCGCCGCCTTGGTGATCGGCCTTTCCGTCATCATGGCTCTCGTGTTGCCGAAGTTCAAAATCAATCAGAAACTTCTCGACCGCCTCAACGGCATCACGCGCGAGAATCTCAACGGTATCCGCGTCGTGAGGGCTTTTAACGCCGAGGATTATCAGGAGAAGAAGTTCGCGGATGTGAACGAAAAGGAGACCAAGGTCCAAATTTTCACCGGTCGCGTCCTGAGTCTCATGAACCCTCTCATGATGATCCTGATGAACGGTATTTCCTTGGCTATTTATTGGGTCGGCGCCACGCTCATCAACGGCGGTGAGCTCGACTACGCGACCCTCACGGCTTTCATGATGCTCGCCACTCAAATCATCATGGCGTTCGTGATGCTCCTTATGATGTTCATCATGTGGCCGCGAGCATCGGTTTCGGCCAAACGCATCAACGAGGTCCTCGAAACGAAGATCGTCATCACGGATCCAAAGGAGCCCATCGTCCCGGTTGAGAAAGGATCCATTGCCTTCAAAGACGTGAACTTTGGCTACCCTGACGCTTCGGACAACGTTCTTCAGCACATCAGTTTTGAGGCCAAAGAAGGCGAGACGATCGCTTTTATCGGTTCCACCGGTTCGGGCAAATCAACGCTCGTGAACCTTATCACAAGGCTTTATGACGTCACTTCGGGCGCCGTCACGATCAACGGGGTCGATGTCCGCTCCCTTAGGCAAAGCTACCTCCGCTCGGTCGTGGGTTTCGTCCCTCAGAAAGGCTTGCTCTTCTCTGGCAGCGTGGCTTCAAACGTTCGTTTTGGGGCTCCTTCCATCAGCGACGACGAGGTGAAGAAAGCCTGTCAGATCGCCTGCGCGGACGGTTTTATCTCCGAGATGGAAGGGGGTTACGGCTTCGTCGTGTCTCAAGGCGGCACGAACGTCTCGGGCGGGCAGCGGCAACGCCTCTGCATCGCCAGGGCCGTCGCCATCAAGCCTCAGTTTCTCGTCTTTGACGATTCCTTCAGCGCCCTTGATTACAAAACGGACCGTCAGGTTCGCGACAATTTGGCCGAAAGCGAGGCCGCGGTGACGAAGATCATCGTCGCTCAGCGAATCGGCACCATCATGGACGCCGACAGAATCGTCGTTCTCGACAGCGGGAAGATGGTGGGGTGCGGGAAGCATGAGGAACTGCTGCGAACGTGCCCGATTTACCGTGAGATCGCGCTCTCGCAACTCACGAAGGAGGAACTCGGTTTATGAGCATGGTGAGAAAAGTCTCCGCCCACCGAAAGGGCGATACGAGGGAAATCCTTCGGAAACTCGTTTCCTCGAGCAGAAAGTACTGGCCTTCCTTCGTCGTTTCGACGATTCTTTTGCTGGGATCCGTCGTCTTCGTTGTCATCGCTCCGACGTATCTGAAGGCCATGACCGACGAAATCGCCGACAACGCGGTGTCAAGGACGATCGATATTCCCTATGTTGCGAAAATCGGTTCTCTCTTGGCTGCCTTTTATGTCGGAAGCGCCCTTTTCGGATACGCAGCCAATTTCATCATAACCGCGGCCACCCAAAAGTACTCGCGTGACCTCCGCGAAGCCATCGCAGCTAAGATAAACAGGATACCGCTTCGCTATTTCGACTCCCATGCGACGGGCGACACCCTCTCGCGCCTCACGAACGACGTCGATCAAATCGCGACCTCCTTGCAGCAGGCGGCCGGGATGCTGATCCAATCGTTATTGACCCTCGCGGCGGTTCTTATCGCCATGTTCGTGACCAGTTGGAGAATGGCCCTTACGGTCATGATTTCCTTGCCCCTTATGGCGCTTTTCATGCTCATGATCCTCAAGTTGGCCCAGCCGCAATTCATTAAACGCCAAGAGCTCATCGGCAAGGTCGACGGGGTCGTTGAAGAAAACTTCTCGGGCCAAATCGTCATCAAGTGCTTCGACGCCGCGGAACGCGTCAACACCGCCTTCGAGAAGGATAACCATCAGCTTCAGGAGACCATGGTCAAGGCCCAGTTCTTCGGCGGCCTCATGATGCCGATCATGAATTTCATCTCCTATTTCGTTTACGCGGCGGTCTGTATCGCCGGCGGCCTTTTCCTTAATGCGAAGCTTGGGGTCACGATGGGAACCATCACGGCTTTCCTCGTTTACGTTAATCTGTTTCAGTCCCCTCTTAGCCAAATCGCCCAAGGGCTCAACACTTTGCAAACCGCCGCGGCGGCAAGCAAACGCGTGTTCTCGTTCTTAAACGAAGGCGAATTGGCTCCCGAGAAAACCTCCAAGCGTCTTTTCCTCGACGAGAACGGCCACGAATCGCTCAAAGGGGCGGTCGACTTTGAGAACGTCCATTTCGGTTACGACGAGGGGCGGGAGATCATCCATGGCTTTTCGTGCCACGTCAAACCTGGCAGCAAAGTCGCGATCGTCGGGCCGACCGGGGCTGGCAAGACCACGATGGTCAACTTGCTGATGCGTTTCTACGAGATCAACTCCGGTTCCATCAAAATCGACGGGGTCCCCATCAAGGACATGAGTCGCGCCGAAATCCATGACATCTTCGGCATGGTCCTTCAGGACACGTGGATGTTCGAGGGCTCAATGCGCGAGAACATCGTCTACAATACCGAAGGCCGGACGAAGGCTGATGTGCAAGAAGTATGCCAAGAAGCGAATATCAACCATTTCATCGACGTTTTGCCCGATGGCCTCGATTGCCACGTCGATGCCGGTTCCAATATTTCGGGCGGGCAGAAGCAACTTATCACGATCGCCCGGGCGATGCTAAGAAGAAGTCCTCTCATGATTCTCGACGAAGCCACTTCCAACGTCGACACCCGAACCGAGGAATTGATTCAGCAGGCGATGGATAAGCTCACCAAGGGTCGAACCTCGTTTGTCATCGCCCATCGCCTATCGACGATCAAAAACGCCGATCTTATTCTCGTGATGAACGAAGGGGCCATCGTCGAACAGGGCAACCACGAGACCCTCATGGCCAAAAACGGCTTTTACGCTTCTCTGTACAATTCGCAGTTCGCGTTCATGTAAAAACCCTTATTGAACGACGAAGACGGCTTCCTTTGTTTCCCTATGTTTTCTTCCCGCCCTTTGCCTTTTCAAGCGTTTTGCCTTCCTCAGGCGAATTGGCATATGGCGATTACCGCAATGGGGTGGGCGACGCCGGTCCGATGATTGGCTTTTTCAGAGCGCGCTCACGACGACGACGACGCTTCCGATGGCGGCCCCTAAGAAAACGAGAAGGGAGACCCATCCGATGGGGCGTCTATTGAGTTTCAACTGAAAAACGAGGTCGACGATGTCGCAAAGGAAAACGAGGAGGAGGGCGATCGCGAGCAAAACGAGGCCCCCGATGGCGATGGGTTTGGCGAGTAAGGTGCCCCACGTGCCGGTTGGATCGCTTAGGGCCTTGAGGCAAGACGCGATTCCAAGAGCGAAGAGAACGACGAAAACGGAGGCGATGACGCTTTTGACGCCGAAAACGACGCTCGTGGGGCGTTTTTCGCTGTTTTTGATCCGGTCATATTTGACGGATCGGTTCATGATGATCTCGATTGGGTTGCCGTCACTGGACATAAGAAGTCTCCTTTTTTTAACTATATTCCATTGGAGGCAATGAGGAAACGGGGCGTTTTTGCCTCCGCGCGACGGGAGACGGGCCGAACTTGCTTCCGCTTCCGTTTGCGTGAGCGGTCAGTCTTTCTTTTCCAAAACCATCTCTTGAGCGTATTCGAGTTGTTTTTCGGTTATTTTCCCGCCGGAAATCAAATAGGCGATCTGATGGATTTTCTCGTCGAGAGTCAACTCTTTCATGTGGGCGTAAGTTCTCTCGCCTTTCACCTCTTTGCTGATAAGGATGTGGTGGTCGCTTAGGGAAGCGACCTGAGGCATATGGGTGATGGCGATGACTTGGCTCGAAAGGGAGATTTCGCGGATTTTGCGGGCCACGGCTTGAGCCGTCTCCCCGCTGATGCCGGTATCGATCTCATCGAAAATGACGGTCGAGATTTTGTTGGCTTTGATGAAAAGGGCCTTGAAGGCCAACATGATGCGCGAGGCTTCGCCTCCGGAAATGACTTTTGAGAGGCTCTTAAGGCCTTCGCCGATGTTGGTTTCGATCAAAAAGTCGACCCTATCGATGCCGTCTTCGCGAAGCGACTCATCCGCTTTCTCAGGAAGAGGCGCGAAAGCGACTTGGAATTTGGCTTTAAGAAGCAGGTCGGACATGCTGCGTTCTAGTTCCCGCTCAATCGATTTGGCGATGCGACGTCGGACTTTCGAAAGATCCTCCCCTTTGAGATAAGCGGCTTTGAAAGCCTCGTCCATGACCTTTTTCTTCGTGGCGATTTCCCCTTCGAAATCCGATTTCTCATCAAGGGAGGAAGCGAGTTCGTCGCGATAGGCTATAAGTTCGGCGACGCTCTTGCCGTATTTCCGTTTGAGGCTTGATAGGTCGCTTTCGCGTTGTTCAAGGCCGTTGAGTCGGCTGGGGTCATAATCGATGTTGTCGAAATCTTTTTTAAGCGTCGAAAGCGCATCGTCGATCTCGTAGTAGCGTTCATCGAGCTCGTCGTGGATTTTTTGGTACTCCTTTTGATATGTCGCGAGTTTGGCAAGAAGCTTGTTGAGGTCGTAAAGCCGGTCCAAGAAGCCCTCGTCGATGATTTGGCGGGATTCCTGAGACAAAGAGAAGATGGCGTCATAGTTCTTGAGGAAGGATACTTCGGAATCGATTTCCGCTTCCTCGCCATCGCGCAAATCCGCCGCCTTGAGTTCCTCGTACTGATAAAGGTAGAAATCGCGGTTGGCGTCGAGTTTCCTCTTCTTTTCGATGATGGCTTCGTAATCGGCTTTCCTGGTTTTGTATTCGCTTAAAAGATCCGCGTAGTCTTTCTTGTAGGTGGCGGTGGTCTCGTAAGCGAGACCGTCGATGATGCCCATGTAGTTTTCGGGATTGAGGATTTTCTCGAAATCGAATTGGTTATGGATGTCAGCCAGATACTTGCCGATTTTCGATAGATCCGCGAGAGTGATGGCGACTCCGTTGGCTTTGATGAGGTTCTTGCTTCGTCCGATGGTGCGCTCAATGGTGATATCCCCATCCACGAACGGGATTCCTAAGTTTCGGACGATGGCCTCGAACTGCGGGCTGCGAAGAACGAACTCGCCGACGATGGTGGCCCTCTCTTCGCCCGAGCGGATGAGTTCGCTGGAGGCTCTGGCCCCTAAAAGAAGGGACAACGAATCGATCACCAGGCTTTTGCCGGCTCCGGTTTCGCCCGTCAAAACAGTGAAACCTTCCTTGAACGTGACATCCAGGTTTTCGATGATGGCCAAATTGGCGATGGCGAGCCGTTTCAACATACACTTGGATTATAATGCGCGTGGGCGCCTAACCCCAAGGGGTCGAATTCGAAAGTCGCGGAATCTTCGCGAAACCAACTTCGTTTTTCGGTTGGCTTTCGCTCATTGAGGGGATCGGGACCGATTTCTCGTCCTACGAAACCCTCCCATGAGCCAAAGGCCCTTCGATTCCCAGCTCTTTTCAAATTGGGGTTTGGGCTTTTCCAGCCCAAGGGTATACTACCCTTGTGGACGAAGAAGAGAAAATAGGCGTCAA
Organism: Bacilli bacterium; assembly: GCA_022641095.1. Taxonomy (GTDB): domain Bacteria; phylum Bacillota_I; class Bacilli_A; order RFN20; family CAG-826; genus UBA4951. The sequence goes on along the minus strand of JALCDB010000007.1, from coordinate 16,881 downwards.
AACGACCCCGTCTGAAAAAAAGAAGAATAAGCTGAAATACATCATCAGCGTTTTGGTGGTCATCGTCATGACCGGCCTTTCGCTCACCTTTTCCTTGTTGGGTGGTGGCGTCAACGAGGTCTTCTCCGCGATTGGCAGCGCCAATCAACTCTGGCTTTGGGTCATGATTGGGATGGTTTTCCTGATATGTGTCATTTTGGCTTTCATCGTTTTGATTTTCGCTCGGTTGTACACCCGGCATTACAAGTTTCATCAGGCTATCGCTAACGTCATGATAGGCGCCTTCTATAGCGACGTCACTCCAAGCGCGAGCGGCGGTGAGGTAATGCAGGTCTTCACTTTGAAGAAGCAAGGGATCGATATCTCCAGCGCGGCTTCCATCATGGTTATGTGGTTTATCCTTTATCAGACTTCTCTCATCATCTTCGACGTCATCGCTTTCATTTTCGAAGGCTCCAGCATCATGGACATCACGGCCAAGCTGAACGTCTTCGGCGGATGGGCCCCGGAAGTGACTATGTTGCCGCTCATCATCATCGGCTTTGTGGTCAACCTTTCCGTTTTGGGTTTGCTTTTCTTAATGAGCTACTCCCATCATTTCCATAATTTCATCATGAACAATGTGTTGGGGTTCCTTCATAAAATCAAGCTTCTCAAAAACCTGGAGAAAAGCCGCGAGAACCTTCGCGTCCAGGTCGAGAACTTCAAAATTGAGCTGAAGCGCCTTCAGACCAACATTCCGGTGACGATCCTCATCGTTCTTCTTTTCCTTTTTATGCTTCTAACCCGCTATTCGATTCCGTATGTGGGGGGGTTGGCTCTTGACGCCTATGGGGAGAGCTACCGCTTCACCTTCGCTAGTTTCTTCGAAGGCTCGTTCCTTAGCGCTTTCCACCAAATGGTGACGGGGCTCATCCCGTTGCCTGGATCGGCTGGCGTCAGCGAGCTTTTCTTCAGCGTTATGTTCAGCGATTACTATCAGGCTACGGTAATCGGGGGCGTGGAGATCCGATCTTTGGCCGCTAACCTCGCCGCCGTTCAGATCCTTTGGCGCTTCGTCACCTTCTATTTGGTCCTTTTCGCCGGCGGTCTCGTCACGGCGTTCTACAAATCCCGCCCGAAAGAGAATTACGTTTACGCCAACCGACAGACTTTCGTCAATTTGCAGCTGGAGACATTCGACGAACGCAAGCGCTTGGTGGAGACCCTTTATGAGACGAAGCAACTCTCCAGGAAGTCGATTGTTCAGCGATTGCGGAACGGCGAGGCCGACGATAAAAAACCTCTTCCGCGCAAGGGTAAGCGGGGATTTAGGAAAAAGCGCGACGATTTGGAGGTGGGCGACTGATGAGGGTCGCGATTTTCACGGATACCTACCTTCCGCAGATCAACGGCGTCGCCACGAGTTCGTCGAATTTGTTCAAGGCCTTGAAGTCTCATGGCCACGAGGCGGTCGTGGTGACCACGAACCCGTTCGACAACGAGTTCTCTTTCGAGGATGGGATCATGCGGATTCCGGGCCTTGAGATCAAAAAGCTCTATGGCTACATCGGCGCGTGGCTTTGGAACAGCGCCGCCATGAAGCAACTCGAGAAATTCCATCCCGACGTGATCCACGTCCAAACCGAGGCCGGCGTGGGGCAATTCGGGTTTCTTTCGTCCCTTAAGCTCCATTGCGCCACCGTCTATACCTTCCATACGATGATGGAGGACTATGCCTATTACTTCACCCATGGCTTTTTCGACCGAGCGGCCCGCGGCGTCGTTCGCGGCTATGTCCGTTACGAGATCATGCAGGCCGATGAGTTCGTGACCCCCAGCGTCAAGATTCAGGAGTATATGCGTTCCATCGGGGTCGACGACCGCATCAACGTCATCCCGACTGGCATCGATTTCTCGAAGTTCGAGAAAAAAAGCCTCGATCCCGAAAAACTGGCCGCCTTGAAAAGCAAGTGCGGAATCGACAAAGGAACCTATGTCGTTCTTTCCTTGGGCCGCGTGGCCAAAGAGAAGTCGATCGACGTCTGCCTTCGCGGATATGCCAAATTCCTGACGACCCATCCCGAGAGGAAAACGATGTTCCTGCTCGTCGGCGGAGGGCCGGCTCTGCCTGAGCTGATAAAATTGGCCCGTTCCCTTGGTTTGAGCGGGCATTTCGTTTCGACGGGTCCCGTTCCCCCGTCCGAAGTCGCGTATTATTATGCGCTTGGGGATTGCTTCGTCAGCGCCTCCATCACCGAAACGCAGGGCCTTACGTTCATGGAAGCCATGGCGGCTTCGCTCGTGCTGCTATGCCGTTATGACGACACTCTTTTGGGGACGATAAAAGACGGCACGAACGGTTACTTTTTTTCCGATGAGGACGATTTCGCGGAAAAACTGCCCGGTATCATTTCGCTCCCCGCCTCTAAATTAGAAACGATAAGGGCGGAGGAGAGAAAGAGCAACGAGCCCTATTCGATCAATCGATTCTACGAGAGCCTTTTGGAGGTTTATAAACGTGCCATCCGCAAAAACTGGTAATGCCATCGTCTCCATTTCCTCGGACCGCAGGGGCCAACGAAGTGTCGTTTTCGCCGACGGGACGAAACTTTCCCTCAGCGGAAACGCGTTCACGGAAATGCCCCTTTACGTCGGAAAAAACGTTTCGCCTCTCGAAATGCGGAAGTTGCGTTCGTTCCTTGCTCGCGAAAAACTCCTGAACTACGCCTTGCGTCTCGTGTCCTCTCGGGAATTTTCCTTCAAGGAGATGCGTGGCAAACTTCTGGCCAAGTCCGGCGATCCCGTCCTCGTCAAAGAAGTGCTTTTCGACGTCCGCGAAGAGGGCTTTCTCGACGATGCGGCCTTCGCCGCCGATTACGCAGCGAGCAAAGCCTCGCAACTATATGGCAAAGAAAGGATCGTTCAGACGCTTCGTTTTGAGAAGGGAATCAGCCCGGAGATAATCGCCAAACTGCCTTTTCCTGAGGAAGCCGAGCACGCCCGCTCCTTCCTAGGGACGCTTGAAAGGAAGATGGCTTCTTTTCCCCTTCGCCGCCGAAAAACGAAGGCGGCGATGACGCTGAGGCGCCGAGGCTTTGACGAGGCGACGGTCGCAATGGCCCTCGCTTCGGTGAAAGAAGATTCCGCCGCCGTGGCGAACGCTTTAAAAAAAGAGGCCGCCAAAGCCTCGCGCCGCTATGAAAAAAAGTATAATGGTTATGATTTAAGGCAAAAATGCTTCGCCTATCTCCACGCGAAAGGCTTCGCTTCCGCCGAGATCGAGGCGATTCTGGAGGAAATGCTATGAACAATATCGCGGAACTCAAAGATGGCGACAAAGTGACGGCCCCTTATCTCGTCGTCACGGTGGATAAAGGGGTCACCTCCCAATCGCGAAACTACCTGAACGTCAACCTGCAAGACGCTTCGGGAACGATGCTGGGCAAAAAATGGGACATCGAAGAGGGCGACGCCGACCTCTTCGTGCCGGGGCAAATCGTCATGATCTCGGCCGAGGTTAACGCCTATCGGGGTTCCTTGCAGATGAAGATTTTCTCCGGCTCCCACGTGGATCAGGACAATATCGATTTCACTCGTTTCGTTCCTTCGGCCCCAGTTCCTAGGGAAGAGCTTGAGAAGAAACTGAACGCGTATGTCGATTCCTTAAAGAACGGGGACGTCAAGAGACTCACTGAGCATTTGATCGACAAGTTCCACGACAGTTACGTGACTTATCCCGCCGCGGTGCATAACCATCATGCGTTCGCGAGCGGGCTTCTCTACCACTCGCTTTGCATGGCGGACCATGCGGAGATGGTTTGCAAGCTCTATCCCACGCTCAACCGCGATGTCTTGGTGGCGGGCGCGCTTATCCACGACTTGGGCAAGACTATCGAGCTTTCCGGGCCCGTGGCGACCCAGTTCACGCTTGAAGGGAAACTATTGGGCCACATATCCATCATGCAGGCGGAAGTCCGTATCGCGGCCAAGGAACTTGGCATGAGCGGAGAAATCCCGCTCATCATGGAGCACATGGTCCTTTCGCACCATAACCAACCGGATTTCGGCTCGCCGGTTCCCCCCGAGACCCGGGAGGCCCTCGTCCTCTCGATGATCGATGACATGGATGCCAAAATGAACATCCTCGACAAGGCTTACGCCCCCGTTAAGCCGGGCGAATGGACGGGGAAAATCTTCACGATGGATGGGCACTATTTCTATAAGCCTCTCTATTCGAAGGACGACTGAAGAAAAAGAAAACCACCTCCCTCCGTCGGATTGAGGTGGTTTTTTCTTCGCGGGGGGAGGTTTCGCATCCGTAGGCTCTTCCGAACTTAGCAGACTCTCCGCCTTCTCTCCCCGAAGCGCGCTTCCTATCGACAAACACATATTAGCATAGACATATCGGGTTTGGCAAATAAACTACTTCTTGAGGCCTTTGGAAATCGTTTGGGCCAATAAGGGCAAATCCATGCAACTCGTGTCTTGGCCCTTCATCGTGATTCGGAAGCCGCCTTCCCCGCCGATGTAGCGTGGGATCACGTGAACGTGAAAGTGGGGTACCGACTGGCCTGCCATTTCGCCGACGTTCGTAAGGATGTTGACGCCTTTGGCGCCCAATATCTCGACCTCGGCTCGGCCGATGCGCTGGGCGACGTCATATACTTTGTGAACGAGATCCTGCGGACAGGCCAAGAAGTTGTCGTAATGAACTTTTGGCATAACGAGGGTGTGGCCTTTCGTCGTTTGGGAAATGTCGAGAATAGCCAAAACATCGTCGTCCTCGTAAACCTTGATGGTAGGTATTTCCCCGGCGATGATGCGGCAGAAGACGTCTTTCATACGATATCCTCCAAATTAATAAACAAAGGAGCGGATCGCTCCGCCCCTTCATTATAGCGTGAATTCCTTAATCGAAGAGATCGGGGAACGTGGCTAAGAAATAATCGTAAACCGTGGTGTCGTGGTAGGTGATGGCCATTTGCTCGACCCAGTGCTGGTTGGAACTGGCTTTGTAGGTCTCGCTGGTGGACATGCTGTAGGCGACTTGGCGGGCAATCGATTCGGCGTAGATCCCGGCATAGAGCTCGTCATCGGTATGGGACTTCATGAAATCGTATCCATGATCTTCATCGGTTTTGCTGATCTTCGACGAGTTCACGGCCTCATTGACCATGACCAAGTAGAAGTTGCTGCCATCCTTAAGGATATAAGGATAGGCGTCGCCGGTCTGCGGATTCTTGGACACAAGGTAGTAGTGGTTGCCCACGTAGGCTCCGTAAGTCGTGCCCGAGATACTGGCGAGGTCAGTGTCATCGTATTTGTCTGAGGTTTCGTTCCAAGCGCCATGATCGACGCCGTTGGAAGCGATCGAACCTTTGAAAAGGCGCTTCGAATAATCGCTTGGAATCCCATCGAGCGATCCGGTGGTGTACCAGTCGGAAGTGGTCTCGTTGGTCGCCATCAAGGATTGCTCCTTGATATGGAGGCCGGCTAGAGCGGTATAGGACCCGGAGTTGGTGAAGTCGTTGCGGATGGTCTCGACTTCCTTTTCGCTTTCGCGGTTGGTGCTGTCGACCAACTTCATATAATCGGAAAGATAACCGCCGAGGGTGGTTTCGTCGCATACGACGCGAGTGCGCGATCCAAGAATGCCATCGTTATAGGTGTAGGTGCTTGGGGTCCAGTTGGCGTCGCTATAAATCGCGTCGGCGATCGTTTGCTGCTCGACAGTGAAGTTCTCAGTCGTGCCCTTGTACAGGTTGCCGAGGAAGGGGAAACCATAGACGTCCATGTCGAGTCCGCTCGCGATGACGTCTTTGCAGTAAGCCTCCATGAGGTTGCTGACCGCGTCGGCGTGTTTGCTGTTCTCGGTCAGTTTGATGTAGTCGACCTTGCGCGCGTAACTGTTGCCGATCGCAAGGTAGTTCTCGCTATAGAGGTATTGGGCGACAAGTTCCGTCCGGTAAACATCCGGAAGGATCTGATCTTTGATGTAGTTTTCGTAGGTTTTGAAGAGGTCGTTGAAGTAGACCCCGTCGATAGGATCGATAGATCCATTCTTGTGGTTGCTGAGGCGGATATCGCCGACGACCTGCTTCACTTTGAAGTCGCCTTCGTCGATGCTGCCGAGTTTGTAGAAAGCCTTGACTTGGGTATCGTAGAATTTCTTTTCAAAGAAAACGCTGCGAATCTGGTAGGAGGTGTTTTTGACGTAAGTGAGGAAAGTCGCCTCGACTTTGTCAACGACGGCGTAGTAGAAGGCCATAACCTTCTTCGCGCTGCCTTCATAGATGGCGTATTTATCGGCGTAGGCCTGAAGATCGGCCGCGCTGCCTTTGTTCACGACATCGTAAAGGTTGCCTTCCCCATAGAACGAGCCATAGATCGACTGGCTGTAAATGAGAAGGATGTTGTTAAGCACTTTGGCGCTGTTGGTGTCGCCTTCGCTAACGATGGCATCGTAGATTTTGCTCATCGTGTTGTTGGTGATCTTATCAGGCGCGGAAATAATCTGCTCATCATAGAAATCCGAGGTTGGGCGGGCGACGACGTCGTCGCAGCCTGCTAACATCGCTCCGGCGCAAAGAAGCGCCAGGACGCTGGTAATGGTTTTCTTTTTGAAATTAGCCTTTGACATAATAGCAAGCTCCTCCCTTTTGCCACTCGGACGAAGAATGATTCTGGTAACCGATGGCACAAACTTCGCTGATAAGGCGCCCATTGCCGTTGGCGTCACGGAGATCGCGAGCCTCGTTTTGGGCCTGAAGCATCTCGGCATAGGATTTCCAATCGTTTGACCAAGTGGTGAAACTGTCGTCTTTGGTGCTTTGCCTCTTTTGTTTGCAATAGTTCAGGATGGTGGCTTTGAAATCGGAATCCTGGAAAGTTAGGCTGCCGACTCCGTCAAGGCCGCCGATGAGTTTCTCAAAGAGATAAGTGCTAAGCGCGCCATTGTAGGATTTGACCCCGCTAACGATGTCGCCGGAGCGATCGTTGTAGTCCGTGGTGGTATTGCGGTTGTAGTTGACGTAGGTCGTAAGGGCTTCGCCGGTAGAAGTCGTCGGATATCCGGAAAGTCCTGGGATTTTCGTGGTGTAGTACTGACTGAGGGTCGCGGTGCCGTCGACGGCGCTGTTGTTCTCATTCACCTTTTTGGCGGCGCTGTCGAACGTCGTGTCGTATTGGCTCAGCGCGTCGCGTTGGATGACCATGAAATGGACGCCTTGGTAACTGGATGTTCCGGCGCGGGCGACCAAAATGATCTGTCCCTCGCTGTCGGTGAGGACGTTATGGGCAAAGCCCGGAAGGACGTCGGTCGTGTTGACTTGGAAGCCCGGAAGGGCCTCGTAAGCGGTTGAAGGGGTCCCGTCGAAGGTTTCTCCAGTGTAGGTGTCGTTATTTGTAAGGTTATAAGGAATGTCGTTCGGCGTGATGACGCAGACGTTGCGTTTGTTGAAATATTTGTTGAAGATGATGTTGCGCGGGTAGAAAGCGCTGTTGCCTTCGTAGACCGGCAAATTGGCGCTATCGGTTTCGATCGTGGCGGCTTTCATAAGGGCGACCGCGGCGCCGAAGGGGATTTGGCCGATGCCGGTGGAGGAACCATCGTCATAGGTTTCGCCGTACACGTTCGCGCTTGAGACAAGCGACCCGTCTTCAAGGGATTGGGTCGAATCGACGTCGGCTAGGGAAGTGGCCGATTCTTTAAGACCCGGGGCCACGCGGTAGACGTTTTTCGCCCCATAAGCGGTGGTCTGCTCCCTTTTGTTGAAAAGGGACTCATAGGCGTAAATGCCCAATTTGAATTCGGGAACGAGGTTGTTCGACATGACTTTCGTCATCAGGCTGGTTTCGCCATAAGCCTCGGCGCTGCTGGCGTCTTCGCTGAGGGCATAAGCCAAATTGCCGAAGTTCGGGCGGGTGTCGTCGCTGTAGGATGTCAAGGTTCCGTCGCTGGCCAAACTGGCTCCCGCAAGACGAGCCACGACGGTGGCGAGTTTGGTCGCTTGGTGGGTGGTATCGGTTCCCGAAGTCTTGTCCTCGGTAAGCGTGCCTTGGGTGTATTCCTTGTCGCTGGCGGCGACTTTCACCAAAATATGGCGGATTACGTAAGGCATTTGCTCTTTGACCCAGCCGGCGTTTCCGATGCCATAGGTATCATCGTTTTTCGGCATGAACAACTTATCGTTGTCATCGGTGCTGAGCCCGCCGTTAGCAGCGGTCGCGCCATCTTTCATGGCATCGATGTAGTTGCTGTAGAAATTGGACTCGAATTTGCTCTTCTCTTCGGTATAGAGGTAGTATTCGAAAAGCTCGTCAACGTTCTTGACGTTGTGCTTGGATAGGATCTTTTCGAATTCCTCTTGGAAGGAAGTGTTATTGGTCTTGGCGTTGTCGGTTGCGGTCGCTTTGTCGGTTTCGACGTCCTTGCGAGAGGCTTTCTTAAGGGACTCAAGCGTGGTTGCGTCGCCTTTATCGTAATAGTGCCTGATCAGGACTTCGTAGACTTTGTCGAACTCTGTTGACAGCGACGAACCAGTAGTTTGGTAACTGTCATATAGATCAGTGGCGTTGTAACCAACGACGTTTCCGGCGGCATCCGTGTACGTGAAGATGTTACCGTTGTTGTCTGTCGCAGGCGTGTTGCAGGCCGATAAGCCTACCGCTGCAGTGAGCAGCGCCATCAATCCGAGCGCACAGTTTGATTTTTTCATGTGTGGACTCGTTCCTCCTTGCTCAAAATGGTGCGAGTTAAGTGTATTCTCTAAAGAGAATTGGTGCAACAACTTCTTAAGGCGCGCGCCCACACGCTAAAAGTAGGTAGTCTATAGATGGTCTATCGTATTGTTTGCGGTCATGACAAACGGGTACTAAAATAAGCATGCTTTCAGGAGTTAATGATGTCACAACTTGTCATAGAAAATCTCGAAGTGGCCGTCAAAGGCCAAGCCATCCTCAAAGGGGTGAACCTTGCGGTCAACGAGGGCGAAACGGTAGCTTTGTTAGGACCCAACGGACATGGGAAGAGCACGTTGTTGGCGGCCATCATGGGCAACCCGGCCTATAGCGTCACCGGCGGTTCCATCAAGTTTGACGGGAAAGACATCTTACAGATGACGCCCGACCTTCGCAGCAAGGCCGGTTTGTTCCTGGCCATGCAGTACCCCAGCGAAATCGCCGGCCTCAATAGCGCCGACTTCCTTAAGGCGGCCATGAACGCCCATCGGGAGAAGCCCATGTCGCTTTTCGAGTTCTATAATTCGCTTCAAAACGCCTATAAGGATATGGGGATTCCCTTCGAGATGAGCAAACGCAATCTCAATGAGGGTTTTTCGGGCGGGGAGAAGAAGCGGAACGAGATGCTTCAGATGCGTCTATTGTCCCCAAGGATCGCCATGCTCGACGAAATCGATTCGGGCCTTGACGTCGACGCCATGCAAATCGTCGCGAAAGCCATTGAGAAGGAGCAGCGAAGAGGGGCCGGATTTCTGGTCGTCAGCCACTACGCCCGTCTATATGGAATCATCAAGCCGACGAGAGCGGCTGTTCTCATCAATGGCCGCGTCGTCGTCGAAGGCGGACCGGACATCATCGCCAAGATCGACACCCAAGGTTACGAATGGATCAAAGAGGAACTGGGGATTGAAATCGAAAAAGAGGAAGGGAAACCGATGAACACCGTATCCATCGGGGTTTGCGCCACGAAGGCCAGGGTCGACGATGGCAAGAAATGAAGCGGAAAGAAGAATCGTTTTCGTTGACGATCTTCCTCCGAAGTTCTCCATAACGGTAGAAAAGTGCCAAACCCTTCATTTGAATATCGCCTCATTTCAGGGATTCGCCGATTCGACGATCGAGGTCATCGTTAAGGAGAACGGGACGATCGAAGGGGCTTTTGCGGATTTTTCGCAAGGAAACGGCAAATTTGTTTTAAATGTACGTTTGCTTGGGGAAGGCTCGAAATGCCGTTGGCACTTGGCGTGTCTCGATGGCGGCCTCTCCCAAAAGGACTTCGAGACGTCCGTCTATCACGAGGCGCCTCACACCGAGGCCCTCATGAGCAACTATGGCATCGCCCGCGACGCTGGCAGGCTTGTTTTCGCCGGTACAAGCGAAATCAAGAAAGGCTCGGTGAAGGTGAAGACGCGTCAGGAATCCAAGATCATCGTTTTCGATCAAGGCGCCATCGGAAGGGCTAGCCCAATCCTCCGCATCGGCGACAACGACGTCGAGGCGAGCCACGCCGCGATCGTCGGGCGACTCAATTCCGCTCACCTCTTCTATCTTGAGAGCCGAGGCATCAGCGAAGAGGAAGCCAAGCGGCTCATCACCCTCGGCTATCTGCGGCCTATCGAGGATTCGTTCGTTGACGAAAGTTTGGTGGCGAAGATCGAATCCGCTATCGAGGGAGGGATTCAAAAATGATCAATCCGTATGAGGTTCGCAAAGATTTCCCAATGTTCCGGAACGGCATCAAAATGCAAGGCAAACCCCTTGTGTGGCTTGATAACGCCTCCACGACTTTCAAACCCGACTGCGTTTTGGACGCGGTCAGCGCGTACTATCGATCTGAGACCTCAAACAGCCATCGGGGCGACTACGATCTTTGCTATCAGATCGATGAGCGGATTTTGGCTTCTCGGCAATCGGTGGCCAAACTGATAAATTGCCAACCGCAGGAGGTGGTTTTCACTTCCGGGACGACCGCCTCGATCAACCTTGTCGCTTTCGGCTGGGGGGTTAAGTACCTTAAGAAAGGCGATGAGATTCTCTTGACGCAAGCGGAGCACGCATCGAATGTTTTGCCTTGGTACAAGGTCAGCGAGATGACGGGAGCGGTCATAAAATTCATTCCGCTCGACAAAGATGGGCGCCTCACCGTGGACAATTTGAAGCAGGTTATCACGGAGCGCACGAAAATCGTCGCCATCGCCCATGTGACGAATGTGTTAGGCTACATCGCCCCGGCGAAGGAGCTCGCCAAAGTCGCGCATGCCCATGGAGCCCTATTGGTTCTCGATGGCGCCCAAAGCGTGCCGCATTTGCCTACCGACGTTCAGGATCTTGATTGCGATTTCCTTTCTTTCAGCGGCCACAAACTATGCGGTCCGACGGGGATTGGCGTTCTCTATGGCAAATTCGATCTGCTCAAGAGAATGGATCCGTTCATGACGGGCGGGGGAATGAACGCCAAGTTCGATATGTGCGGCGACGTCGCCTATTTGGAGCCGCCGGTCAAATTCGAGGCCGGAACCCAAAACATCGAAGGCATCCTTGGCTTGAAGGCGGCCGTCGATTACATAATGAAAATCGGTCTCAAGAACATCAACGAATACGAGGAAGAACTCAAACGATATGCGGTCTCGGAACTTGAGAAAACCGGGAATTCGATCATTTACAACGCCAAATCGGAAGCCGGTATCGTCACTTTCAACATCAAAGACGTCTTCGCTCAAGACGCCGCCACGTTTCTTAATAGCCGCGGCATCGCCTGTCGAAGCGGCCAGCATTGCGCGAAAATCCTGATCGACTACCTAAAAGTGGTCGCCACGGTCCGCGCCAGTTTCTATTTCTACACTACCAAAGAGGACATTGACGCCTTGGTTGACGCCCTCAAGCACGGAAAGGAGTTTCTCGATGCCTACTTCAATTGAAGTCACTCCCCAAATGATGAGGGAAATCATCATGGACCATTACCAGAATCCGCGCCATAAGAGCAAACCGACGGAAAGCGGTTATCTTTCGCTTCACGCCTCCAGCACGAACTGCATCGACGATTTCGATGTGTATCTCTTGGCTAAGGATGGCAAGATCGCCGACGCCCGCTGGGAGGGCGTCGCATGCACGATCTCATCCGCTTCGACCGATATTCTTTGCGATCGCGTCATCGGGATGACTTTCAAGGAAGCTCAGTACGTGATTGAGCAGTATCTCAACATGATCGGGGAAAAAGAATATGACGCTTCCGTGCTTGATGAGGCCATCGTTTTCCTCAACACCGGAAAGCAAGCCGCCCGCATCCATTGCGCGACCATGGGTTGGACCGCTTTGAAAGAACTGTTGGAGAAAGAGGAAAAGTAGGATGGCGGACACGAAATTTCTCGACGATTCCTACAAGTATGGCTTCAAGACCGACGCCAAGGTCCTTTTCACGACGGGCAAGGGTCTCAATGAGGGCGTCGTCAGGGCCATCAGCAAGCATAAGCGCGAGCCGGAATGGATGCTTGAATACCGCTTGCGGGCTCTCAAGGCCTTTGAAGCTATGCCCCTTCCCAAATTCGGCCCGGATCTCAAATTTCTGGATTTTTCGTCTTACACCTACTACACGGGCGTGACCAAAAAAGAAGGCACCGATTGGGACGAAGTCCCTTCGGCCGTCAAAAAGACCTTTGATCGCCTGGGCATCCCCGAGGCGGAACAGAAATACCTTTCGGGCGTCACCACCCAATACGAAAGCGAAGTCGTTTATCACAACATGTTGGAAGAGGTTCAGGAGAAAGGCGTCATTTTCCTTTCCACGGACATGGCCCTTCAAACCTGTCCGGACCTCATGAAAAAGTATTTTGGCACCGTCGTGCCGTTCGCCGACAACAAATTCGCGGCCTTAAACGGCGCGGTTTGGAGCGGCGGCAGTTTCATTTACGTTCCCAAAGGGGTCCATCTCGACAAACCGTTGCAGTCGTATTTCCGCATCAACAACGAAAAAACCGGGCAATTCGAACGAACGCTCATCATCGTCGACGAAGGCGCCGACATCAATTACGTCGAGGGGTGCACGGCCCCCATTTACAGCAAGGAATCGCTTCATGCGGCGGTGGTTGAGATCATCGTTCTCAAGAATGCCCGCTGCCGTTACACGACGGTTCAAAACTGGAGCAACAACATCGTCAATTTGGTCACCCAAAGGGCTTTGGTGGAAGAAAACGGTCTCATGGAGTGGGTCGATGGGAACATCGGCTCCATGCGCAACATGAAGTATCCGGCTTGCATCCTTAAGGGGGACGGCGCCCGCGGATCGGCGATTTCGATCGCCGTCGGCGGCCACAACCAATTCCAAGACAACGGCGCCCGAATGATCCACATCGGGAAGAACACTTCTTCGACCATCATTTCAAAGTCCATTTGCAAGAACGGCGGGACCGCGAATTACCGTGGTACCGTCAGGATGGAGCCGACGGCCGAGAACGGCCATTCCCACGTTGAGTGCGATACCCTGATCCTCGATGGGAAGAGCTATAGCGACACCATTCCGACGAACGAGATCAAAAACCCCACCTCCTACATCGAACATGAGGCGACCGTCAGCAAAATAAACGAAGAGGAGCTCTTCTATCTCATGAGCCGCGGCATTTCCGAAGCCGACGCGACGCAGATGATAATCATGGGTTTCATCGAGCCTTTCTCACGCGAACTTCCGATGGAATACGCGGTCGAACTGAACCAGCTGATCAAACTTGACATGAGCGATTCGATCGGATGATGAATTTAACGGAACCATGGATTACGATGTCATTGTCGTCGGTGGTGGGCACGCGGGGGTGGAAGCCGCGTGCGCCGCAGCCCATATGGGCATGCGGACGCTTTTGTGCACCCTTAACATCAAGATGATGGCCAACATGCCTTGCAATCCCCATATCGGCGGTTCGGCGAAAGGCATCGTGGTTCGCGAAATCGACGCTTTGGGCGGAATGATGGGCATCGCGGCCGACCATCGTCCTTTGCAGATCAAGTTTTTGAACACGGCCAAAGGGCCTGGCGTCCAATGCCTTCGGGCTCAGGAAGACAAAATCGGTTACCCGGCCTATATGCAATCGCTGGTTCTTGCGACCCCCAATCTCGCGGTCAAGGAATGCGAAGTCAAATCGCTGCTCTATGACGAGAGGAAGGTCTTTGGCGTCGTTACGGGGGATAGCGAAAGAATATCCGCCAAAGCCGTCGTCATCACGACGGGGACTTATATGGAAAGCACCATTATTTCCGGCGAGGACGTCCATTCGGGGGGGCCAGATGGCGAGATTTCGTCCCGCGGGCTAAGCAAATGCCTTCAGGAAATGGGGCTTGACGTTTTCCGCCTTAAGACCGGAACCCCGCCCCGTCTTAAGAAAAGCACGATCGATTTCTCCAAAATGCAGGTTCAGTTTGGGCAAGACGGCGAGTTGGCTTTCTCTTTCCTGACGAAGGAATTCACGCCCCTTTCGCGGCAATTGCCCTGCTATCTTTTGTACACTTCGCCCGAAACCTTAAGGATAATCCGCGACAATTTGGATAAATCCGCCGTGTTCAATGGCCTCATCAAAGGGGTGGGGCCCCGTTATTGCCCCTCTATCGAGAGCAAAGTCGTCCGTTTCGCGGACAAGCCCCGTCATCAGCTTTTCCTGGAACCGGAGACCGAGTTCGGCGAATCCGTCTATCTTCAGGGCTTTTCGATGGGCTTCCCGCACGCGATTCAAGAAAGGCTCGTCCATTCGCTGCCGGGCCTTGAGCGCGCCGAGATCCTCAAGTGGTCCTATCAAATCGAATACGACGCGATTCGCCCCTTGCAGTTCAAGCCGACTTTGGAAACCAAAAAATACGAAGGTCTTTATGGCGCCGGTCAGATCTGCGGAACGTCTGGCTACGAAGAGGCCGCTGGCCTTGGCCTATTGGCCGGGATCAACGCTTCCTTGAAAATCCAAGGCAAAGAGCCGCTCATTTTGCGGCGCGACGAGAGCTATATCGGCGTCATGATCGATGATCTCGTCACCAAAGGGACCGACGAGCCTTACCGTCTTATGTCAAGCCGGGCCGAATATCGTTTGCTTTTGCGTCACGACAACGCCGATCTTCGCCTTACGCCGCACGGGCGTCGGATCGGTCTCATCGGCGAAGGCCGGTATCAGGCCTTTCTAAGCAAATACGAGAAGATCGACGAGGCCATCCGCGTAATGGGGAAGACAAACGTCCAAGATAAAAAGGGCTGCGCCAAGTATCTTTTGGACCATGGCTTTACCGACACGGCATGTGGGCATAAAGGGCTCGAACTTCTGCGTCGCCCAGGGCTGGCTTACCGCGATATTTCCCGTTTGATGCCCGAACTGAAAGGGTTTTCCTTTGACGACGGGGAGGCGTTGGCCCTTGAGACGAAAGTCAAGTACGAGGGCTATATCGCCAAGGAACTTAAAGATGCCGCGAACTCCCAAAAACTCGAAAAGATCAAACTTCCGGGCGGAGTGGATTACGGGAAGATCGACGGTTTGGCTCTTGAGGCTCGCCAGAAACTTAACGCCGTTCAGCCTGTCACGATCGGCCAAGCCAGCCGAATCAGCGGAGTCAACCCCGCCGATATCTCGATTCTGATTCTTTCATTAAAAAAGAAAGGGCTCTTATGACTTACGAAGAATTGGTTTCCAGCCTAAGGCCCTCGGTCGCCCTTTCCGCGGAAGCGGTTTCCAAACTTCGCCGTTTCGCCACCCTTCTCAACGAGTGGAACGAAAAGATGAACTTGACGGCCATCACTAAGGAAAGCGAAGTGGTGGGAAAGCATTTCTACGATTGCCTTCTGCCCTGCAAATACCTGTCTTTGAATGGGAAAAAGGTCGCCGACTTGGGCACAGGGGCGGGTTTTCCCGGTTTGGTTTGGGCCATCGTCAGCCCCGAGGCCTCTTTCACTCTCATCGAGGCCACGGGAAAGAAGTGCTCCTTCCTTGAAGCCGTGGTCGAGGCCTGCGGGCTTAAGAACGTGACGATCGTCCATAAGCGTTGCGAGGAGATGAAGGAGCGTGAGGCCTTTGACGTCGTGGCCGCGAGGGCGGTCGCCCCGATGGGGCCGCTGCTTGAAATTTCCCTGCCACTCGTCAAGGTTGGCGGGGTTTTCTTGGCCATGAAAGGGTCTGGCGGCCAAGAGGAATTTAATAAAACAGGCAAAGAAATATCAAAACTTGGGGCGGTTCTCAAAACCGTAAAATCCGAAGCGCTTCCCAACGAAATGGGCATTCGCCGAAATTTCATTTTCCTCAAAGAAAAGCCAACGCCCAAAAAATATCCCCGCCCTTGGGCCACGATAATCAAAAAACCTTTGGTGTGAAACTTTTAAAAAATGTTTCACGCGAGTAAACTTAAGCCATGACTCAAATTATCTCCATCGCCAATCAAAAAGGCGGGGTCGGGAAGACCACGACCGCGATCAATCTTTCGGCCGCCTTAGCCAAGCAACGCCAAAAAGTGCTTTTGATCGATTTCGACTCGCAAGGGAACGCGGGGCGGGGGCTCGGGATCGACATCACTCTTCTTGAGAGGACCGTTTTCGATGCCCTTATTGGAAGGGTTGACGTCAATAAGTGCATTTTGCCATCGCCCCAAGAGGGGCTTTTCCTTTTGCCCAGCAACCTTAAACTCGCCTCTTTGGACGCTTTTTTCCAGGCCACCCCGAACCCCGAGCCATTTCGTCTTTTGGAGAAGGCAATCAAGGATCTGAAGGCGGAATATGATTACATCATCATCGATTGCCCGCCTTCGCTTGGGCTTCTTTCCCTCAATGCCCTGACCGCTTCCGACGGGGTCATCATCCCCGTTCAGTGCGAGTACTTCGCGATGGAGGCTCTTGCCGCGATTCTTTCAACCATCACCAAAGTTCAGCACGACTACAACTCAAGGCTTCGCATCGAGGGTTTCTTGCTTACGATGTATGACCCCCGGATTACGTTGGCGACGGAGATAGCCACCCAAGTTCGGGGCCTCTTCAAGGAAAACACTTTCATAATCGCCATTCCGCGCAATATTTCCTTGCCGGAAAGCTGCGCCAAAGGATTGCCCGTCGGCAGTTGGCGGCCTTCCTCCCAAGGCGCGTTGGCTTACGCCGCCCTTGCCCGTGAGGTTTTGGACCATGACCAGGAAAAGCGGTAAGCGTTTCGTTAAAGA
>JALCDB010000006.1 GCA_022641095.1 Bacilli bacterium | reverse complement strand
TCGTCGCGATGATCCCCTCCGGTCTTTATCTGCTCGCTTCGCTGACCCTCGCCGTCGGCGTCATCAATCTCGCCAAAAAGCGGATGAACGTCCAAGAGCTTTATTGCATTGAGAACCTGGCTCGCGTCGACACCATCTGCTTCGACAAGACCGGCACCCTCACCGATGGCGTTCTCAACGTTCGCGAGATTTACGATTACAGCGGCATGAGCGACTCGCTTTTGGGCGACAAGATCGGCTCCCTGTTGATCGCGACCCAAGACACCAACGGGACCGCCCTCGCCATCAAGGAGAGGTTCCCGCGCGGCTCTCTGCGGGCCTCGATGGCCATCCCCTTCGATTCGGCCCGCAAGTTCAGCGCCGCCACTTTCCAGGAGGGGACCTATGTTTTGGGCGCCCCCTCTTTCGTCGACTCGATTCCAAACCCCATCGCCGCCAAGCAGATACGCAACTGGGCTTCGCGCGGCTTTCGGGTCGTGGGTCTTTATTTCAACCGCGCGCCCATCAAATCCAATCAAATCCCCCCTAAAAGCACGTTGATTTGCTTGGTTTGCATGTCCGACCATATCAAACCGTCGGCCCGGGGGAATATCGAGTGGTTCCGCCAAAACGGGGTTGACGTGAAGATCATTTCCGGCGACGACGCTTTGACGGTGAGCCAAATCGCTCAAGAAGTTGGCCTCCCCGGCGCCTCCCGTTACGTTAGCATGGAGAAAGTCAAAAATTCGAAGATCCCCGCCCTGGTCGACGCTTATAGCGTCTTTGGCCGCGTCCGCCCCGAGCAAAAGGCCGCTCTTGTCTCCGCCCTTCAGGAAAAAGGCCACAAAGTCGCCATGACGGGCGACGGCGTGAACGACATCCTCGCCCTCAAACGCGCCGACTGCTCCATCGCCATGGCGAATGGCTCCAGCGCCGCCCGCAACGTCAGCCATATCGTTTCGATGGATAACGATTTCTCCAAGCTTCCCGATGTCGTGGCCGAAGGTCGCCGCGTCATCAACAACCTTGAGCGCACCGCCTCTCTCTTTTTGTCGAAAACCCTTTTCGCGGTCATCGTCAGCATTTCCTTTCTAGTGAGTCAGAGCATCGGCTTGGCGGCCTACCCCTTCACCACCAAAAACATGATGGTATGGGAAATCGTGACGATAGGCGGCGGCGGGTTCTTTCTTGCTTTGCAGCCCTCGCGCGAACGCATCCGCGGCGGTTTTATGGAAACCGTCCTTTCGCGGGCGCTTCCGGCGGGCTTCATCGAAGCCGCCGCGGTCGGCATCTTCTTCCTTTTCGCCTACTTTAACCCTGGGTTCATGGACCCCGCCACGACGCGGAGCCTTTCCATCATCGCTTTCACGATCCTTAGTTACGTCGTCCTTTTCCGCATTTGCTGGCCGATGGATATCTACCGCGGTATCGTCTTTTGCGTCATGGCCTTCGCTGGCGTCGCCTTTTTCCTCGTCGACATCTGTTTGCCCGCCCAAAACGGCTCATCGCCCATCTTCGATGTTTCCTACATCCAGCAAGAGGGGCCGCAGTTGATCCTTTTCGCTTCCGTTTTGGCGGGGCTCGCCATACTATATTTCCTCATCGATTTATTCGTTTCGTTCCATCTGAAACGGAAGTATCCAGAGTTGCGGAGGGATGAATAGCATGAGAGTGAACCAGGAAGTCAAGGCCGCCTTGGAAAAAGGGGAGGCCGTCGTCGCGCTTGAAAGCACGATCATTTCGCATGGCATGCCTTATCCGCGGAACGTCGAAACCGCCTTGCTCGTCGAAAAAACCGTTCGCGAGAACGGAGCCGTTCCGGCCACGATGGGGATCATAGGCGGCGAACCAGTCATCGGGATGAGTCCCGACGAGATCGAGGAGTTTGGGAAGCGCAAAGGCATCGCCAAAGTCTCGAAGCGCGACCTCCCGATCGTCATCGCCGCCAAAGAGTGGGGCGCCACCACGGTATCCGCCACGATCCTTCTCGCCCAAAGGGCCGGCATCGAGGTTTTCGTCACCGGGGGCATCGGCGGAGTCCATCGGGGCGCCGAGGAGAGTTGGGACGTTAGCCGCGACCTTTATGAGCTCGGCAGCGAGCCCGTGACCGTCGTTTGCGCGGGCGCCAAGGCCATCCTCGACATCGCCAAAACGCTGGAGGTTTTGGAAACCCAGGGCGTGACCGTCCTCTCCTACCGATCGCCGACCTTCGCCAACTTCTATTGCCGGGAGAGCGGCTTTCCGGTCGATCGCGTTTGCCAAAGCCCCGAGGAGGTGGCCTCAATCATCAAAGCCAAGCGCGATTTCCCTCTCACCGGCGGCATCTTGGTCGCGAACCCGTGCCCCGAGAAAGACGCCTTGCCCCATGATTACATGGATAAAATAATCGCCGACGCGGTCAAGGAGGCCGACCGCAAAGGGATCAAAGGGAAAGACGTCACCCCATTTCTCCTGAAGCGAATCGTGGAGCTCACCGGAGGCAAGAGCCTTGAGACGAACATCCGTCTTGTCGCGAACAACGCGAAGATTGGCGCGCGAATAGCCGTCAGTTATGCCGCGATGCGTCGTGGCGGAAAGGACCTATGACCACTGAAGCGAAATTCAAATACGCGCTCAAGGAAATGATGCTCTCGCACCCCCTTGAGGACATCAACGTCACCGTCCTTTGCGAGAAGTGCGAATGCCATCGGCAGACGTTCTACTATCACTACCAGGACATCTACGATTTGCTGGCCGCCATTTTTCTTAACGAACGCATAGAGGGGCTGAATCAGGCGAGCGACGTCATGGAAGCCCTCAGTTGTTTCCTTGGCTATGCCAAATCGAATTTCGTGTTTCTCCGCTCGACGTGCACCTCATCGGCCCATGATTTGGTCGATGATTTCTTCTATGGGAAAATGACCACGAAACTTTTCGACGTCCTCTCCAAAAAGGACGCCTATGGGCTCTCCCGGGACGGATACCGCGCCGTGGCGAGGCGATATGCCAAAACCCTGAGTGACGAACTGGGATACGGTTTCCGTGACATTTCGATCACCCCGAGCCGTTTTGAGCGGAACATGAAGAGTTTCTTCGTCGCGTCCTATTCGACCGTTTTTCCGGCCTTTGTGGCCCTTAGCAAAGAGGACAAAACCAAATGATCGACTTCGATTTTCAAAATCCGACCCGCATCGTTTTCGGGCGCAAGGCCGAGAACAAAATCGCCGCTATGCTAAAAGAATACGGCCTTAAAAACGTTCTCCTTGTCTATGGGGGCGGTTCGATCAAGGCAAGCGGCCTTTATGGTCGTCTCGCCAAGATCCTCGACGAAGCCGATATCGCCCACCACGATTTCGGCGGCATCACCCCCAATCCCGACAAACGCTTTTGCCTTTCTGGCGTCAAAATGGCACGTGAACTAGCGGTCGATGGCGTGCTGGCCATCGGCGGAGGCAGCGTCATCGACGTCGCCAAATCGATCGGCGTCGGTTTCTATTACGACGGCGATCCCTTCGACTTCAACCTGCACAAGTCCAAGCCCACGAAGACCCTGCCTTTGGGCGTCATCCTCACCATCTCCGCCGCGGGCAGCGAGAGCAGCAACTCCTGCGTTATCAGCGACGAAGGCAAGAACCTCAAGAGCGGTTTCAACAGCGATCTCATCCGTCCGGCGTTCGCCATCGAGGACCCCGAACTCACCTTCACCGTAAGCCCGTACCAAACCGCCTGCGGCATCGCCGACATCATGATGCACAGCCTTGAGCGGTTCTTTAACGAGTCGGGTCCCTATCAGCTTAGCGACGAGTGGGCCCTTGGCCTTTGCCGAAACGTCATGGAAGCCGGCAAAGCGGCCCTGAAGGATCCGCGCGATTACGAAGCCAGGGCCGCCCTCATGATCGCCTCCTCGCTTTCGCACGACGGCCTGACGTCCATCGGCAAAAAGCAGGTTTTCGTCGTCCATCCTTTGGAGCATGCCGTTTCGGGCCTTTTCCCGCGGGTGGCCCATGGGGCGGGCATCGCCGTCTGCTATTTGGGATGGGCGGGCTATCTTGCCAAGAAATACCCTTCCAAATTCGCCGCCATCGCCCGACGTCTCTTCGATATTGTTGGTGACGATGAAGGAAAGGTCGCTATAATGGGTGTCGTAGCCATGAGGGATTTCTATGAATCCATTGGCTTACCGACTTCTTTAGAAGAGTTTAAGATAAGCGAATCAGACCTCCCCGATTTAGTATCTTTGGCAAGCGGCAACGGAACACATGTGATTGGCTGTTGCCCCCAGTCGCTGAACGAGGAAGACATCAAAGCCATTTACGCTTTGTGCCTTGGCAACGGGAGGATTTCTTTATGAAGAAAAACGATACGATGGGATATGTCGCCTACGCGCTGATGCTGGGGGTGGCTTTGATCGTGGCCTTTGTGGTCATTAGGCCGCTCATGACGAGCGAAAACGTCGCGACTTTGCCGATGAACCAGTACTTGTATGTGTTTTTGTTGGTTCTAGGCGGCATCCTCATCAACGCCCTCTTCATCGAACTTGGCCATTTGGCGGGGGCCAAAATGGGCCGCTATTCGATCGATTCGTGGATTTGCCTCGGCATTGGCTGCAAGAAGCAGCGCGATGGCAAGATGAAGTTCGCTTTCTCCGAGTTCGACGGCCTTGCCGGAGGCACCGTGATCGTCCCGAAAGATCTCAAGAAGAGCAACCCGCGCCACTACATTTACATGCCGCTCGTCTTTTTCCTTCTCGAAGCCATCGCCTCGGTCCTTATGATCGCCTTTGGCATCGGCGCTTCCATGCTGGCCCTTGAACTGGCCGGCATTCTGCTCCTCACCGTTGCGGGCATGATTTATCTTTATGACATCTTCCCGTGCGCCATTGACAGCGCCAACGATGGTTATCTCATGATGATTCTCAACAGCCAATCCAACGTCGAAGCCTATAACGATCTGCTCTTGAAGCAACATCAAATCGCGTTTGGCGAGAAGGTCGAAGTGACGAAGATATACGACCATGTCACCGATTTCACCGCCGGCATCAATCTGATCAGCTTTTACGAAGCCCTTGGCAAAGGGGATTACGAGAAAGCCCTTGAGATCAACGAGAAGACCATCGCCTCGAAGGGGAAGGTCTCCAGTGGTGTTTACGAGGACGCCATGGCCGAGAAAACGGGGCTTAATTTCCTGGTTAAGCCGTTTGAGGAGGCCAAGACTTTCTTCATCGATTCGCCCCTCGAAAGCAAAAAGCACATCGCCGCTTTGGGGAACATCGCCTGCGTGCGGGCTTACGTTCTCGTCAGCGGTCTCGCCGAAGAATCGCTCAACGAGACCGAGGCGGCCTTGGAAAGGGCCGAAAAAGCCCTTAGCAAACTCACCAAGGGACGTTACGACATCGAGAAGCGGGTCCTTTCCGAGAGCCTTAAGAAAGTCGTCGTCGCTCATCCGGATTGGGATTTCAGCGACTATGACTATTTAGGCCTATTGGACAAAAAAGAGGCCCCAAAAGCCGAAGAGAAGAAGACGGAAGGGAAATAACCGATTCGTTCTCTTAAGGGCCCTCGTTGGCCCTTTTTTAATGTTTCCAAAGCGTTTGCGGAACCCCGACAAAAGGAGTTTTCCCATCGTCTTGGCGGGGAAAGGAGGGGGCCGCTCTCCCGACGTTTGGCTTAAACGATTCCGCGGCGGAAAAAGCGCGCCCGTCTGGACGCGCTCATCGACGTTAATCGCCGATCCTTTATTTGCCGCCGATGGACATCTTTTTGATGAGGACGTCCGCGCAGGCGATGGAAGAAGGAAGAAGTTTGACGTTGTTGTCGAAACCCTTGATATCGTTAAGCATTTTGAGCAGGTTCCCGCTCAAAGTGATCAGATTCAAAGGCTCGGCGATCTCCCCGTCTCTGATCATGTACCCCTGAGCCTGGCAGGAGAAATCGCCCGATTGGGCGTTCATGCCGGTTCCAAGGCCGTCAATCTCGGTGACGTAAACGCCTTCCTTGACGTCGGCGACCATCTCATCGAAGGTTTTTTTGGATCCCTTGACCACGACGTTGCCGAAGCCGATTCCGATTTTGTTGCCGGCCCAAGTTCCGTTACCGGTCGTTTCGACCCCGTCTTTTTTGGCTGTTTCGCGGTTATAAAGATAGGTGGTGAGGACGCCTTTTTTGATGATGTCCTTGTTCGTTGTCGCGACGCCTTCGTCATCGAAGTAGGAGAAGAAGACGTTCTTCTGTAACGGCTTCTCGCTGACGGTGAGTTTGCCGGAGGCGACCTTTTGGCCCAGTTTCCCAATCAGGAAGCTGGAGTGGCGTTGGACTTCGTCGCTTGAAGCGCTCTCGAGGAAGTATGCGACGAGACTTGAAAAGACGTCGTTCCTAAGAACCGTCGGATACTTGCCGGAGAGGCATTGAACGCCGCCGAATTTGCTGACGAGCTTGTCGCCGATGCCTTTCACGAAAGCCTTTTCGTCAAAGGACGGGAGGTCGTTGCCAAGGCAAACGTCGTAGTTGGTTTTCACCTCATCGCCTTGTTTGGCCACCGCCGAAGCGACGATGACGAAATAATTCGACCGCTGCTTCAGTTTCAAGCCATAGGAGTTATAGAACTCGGAAAGGCTTTCCGTTTTCTCGAATTCCACGCCGTCGACCTCCGTTATGCGTTTGTCGTAGGCGTAAAGGCCGTCTTCGATGCGGTGGAGCAAGGCGATGCTGTCTTTTGGATCCGTCTTCGCGAGCTCGGAGGAGAAGACGTTTTTCTTGTGGTATTCCCCGCTTCCCCTAAAAAGGTCGGCGGAACCCTCTTTCTCATTCACCCGGGCGCTTTCGACGATGCCGTTGAGCAGGTACTCGAAGGTGTCGCGGCCCATCTCCTGGGTTCGGCTGATCCCGAATTTCCCGTTCACGATGCCGCAAGCGACGATGGATTGCGAATCGTTGATTGAGAAGTTGTCGATGTCGCGATGGAAAAGGCGTATCGCCGTGCTCTTGTGCTTGCTCACTTGGATTTGGGCGCCGCTAAGGCCTTTTTCCTTGGCCAAAGCGAAAAACTTGTCGTATTTCATTGCAGTCTGCCTCCTCTGCCGCCGACGGTGATCTCCTTTATGCGGATGGTCGGTTGGCCCACATTGACGGGAATGGATCCCGAGAGGGATCCGCACATCCCTTGCCCCAGCGCCACGTCGTCGGCGACGCGATCGATGTTCATCAGAACCTCTTTGCCCGATCCGATGAGCGTGCAGCCCCTCACCGGTTCGCATATCTTGCCGTCGCGGATGATATAAGCCTCGCTGGCGCTGAAGTTGAACTCCCCGGTGGTCGGGTTGACGCTGCCGCCGCCGAAATTGGCGACGTAAACGCCAAGTTTGGTGTCCTTGACGATGTCCTCGGCTTTGTCTTTGCCCGGGGCGATATAGGTGTTGCTCATGCGGCTTGTCGGCTCATAGCGGTAGCTTTGGCGCCGAGAGACGCCGTTGGCTGGCATGTTGAGTCGGCGCCCGTTGAACTTATCGACCAGGAAGCCGACGCAGACGCCGTCTTTGATGAGCTGGTTCTTCTGGGTCGGATGTCCTTCGGAATCGATGTTGTTGGAGCCCCATTCGTTTGGGATTGTCCCATCGTCATAGGCGCTGACGATGGGATTGGCGATCTGCTTGCCGACGCTGTCGGAGAAAACGGAGAGCTTTTTGGCCGTCGCGGTGGCTTCCAGGCTGTGGCCGCATGCCTCGTGGAAGAGGACGCCGCCCCAGCCGTTGGCGATGACGACCGGGAAGCGGCCCGATGGGCATTCCCCGGCGGTGAGCATCATGATGGCTTTTTCCCCGGTTTGCCGCGCGATCGTTTTGCGATCGATGTCCTTGCTGAACCAGTGCCAACCGTCGCAGCGGCCCGGCCCGGCGAAACTGGTTTCGATTTTGCCGCCGTCGGAAGCGAGAGCGGCCATAACCAAGCGGCCGTGCTCCTCGGTGTTTTCGAATTGTTTTCCGATTTCGCCCTCGGCTGAGAAAATCTCGATTTTCTTAAAATCGTCGGCGAACGAGTTTTGTATGCGGACGAGGCGTTTGTCGACCCCGGCGGTGACGTCGTGGCATTCGCGGCAAAGGGCTATTTTATCCTCAATGGGAACGTCTTTGATGTGGTCGTGGATCCTATTGACCGTTTTGACCCGTTGCCTTTCGATTTTCGCGACGGTGAACAGGCGCTTTCCGTCGAAGCGGTTGGCCAAGCCCCCCGCAAGGGAAACCAAGCTCTTCTTCGACAGGTCGCTCGTATATCCGTAAACGCTGGCGGTGCCCTTCAGGATGCGGATGCCCGCCCCATATCGTTTGCTCCTGCCAGCCGTTTCGACCTTGCCGTTTTCCAGCAAGACGGAACCCGAATCGGTGTCCTCAAGATAAATCTCCGCGTAATCCCCACCTGTAGCCAGGGCCGCGTTAAGGACATCGATAGCCAGACTTTTTGAAATCATATCAGCCTCCTATTGATGCGCAAAGCGCATAATATCACGCTCCACAACTATATTCACTCAAAGAAAAGGCTATAATAAAAAAACATGGATTACGCGAAACTGTTGGCCGAGGAAAACGCCGCGTGGCTCGAAAAAAGAGCCTTTTTATCGAAGGATGACATCGCCTTTATCGGCAACAAGCGGACCCTGCGGGGGAAACTCCTCGGTTTTATGACGGCCGGTTACTACAAAAGAACTAAACTGATTGAGCGGGGCGATATCCTCTACGCCTACGTTTTCAAGGAATGGAGCAACGACGTGCAGGGCGAGGACCCTCAGCATCCGACCTGGATGGTCTTTTCGCCTTCGAAGAAACTCAACGACGACCCCACGAAACTGAAAGAAATCGCCGATAAACTGCAAACGATCGTGGGTGAGGACGTCAAAACGAAGCGGCTTAAGACGCTGAAGAATATCGTCAAAGAGCCCTTAAGCGATGCCTCATATTTCGAACTTCCGCCCGAATACGACTGCGGCGAATTGGCGTATCTTTCCGTCGTTTACGTGATCGCCGATCTGATGCCGTGCTTTCATCTCGGCTACAATCTGATCGTCGCCAACCAAAGCGTTTCGAAGGAAGTCCTTTACCTTCCGCCGAAGTACTGGACCGAGGATTATTCTAAAATGTATCTGCCAACCCCGGAAAAAGAAACGAAGAAGGAGGACTGACATGCCAAAGCTTTTTTACCAAGGACATTCCTCGTTCCGCATCACGACGGACGAGGGGAAACGCGTTTTCATCGATCCTTTCGCCGGCGTCGGCTACAGCGTGCCGGCCGATTTGGTGCTCATCACCCACGAGCATTACGACCATAACGCGATCGACAAAATAAACATGACGCCGCGCACCATCGTCATCCGAAGCCGCGACGCCCTCTCGGGCGGGGTTTATCGGGATTTCGACGAGTGCGGGGTCCACGTCCATTCCGTCCCCGCCTATAACTCCCACCACGACAGAAGCGAATGCGTCGGCTACGTTATCGATTTCGACGGAGTGAGGCTCTATCACGCCGGGGACACCGATCTGATTCCGGAAATGAGGGATCTTGCCTCACTCAAGATCGATTACGCTCTGCTGCCGATCGACGGCACTTACACGATGAGCCCGGAAGAGGCTTCTAGGGCCGCCGAAATCATCGGGCCGGCCCATATGATTCCCATGCACATGAAACTTGGGATGCTATGGGATTATCATCAATGCATGAAAGTCACGGCCCCAACGGCTATGCTAGTAAAGCCGGGCGAGGAAATCGACCTGGTTCACGGAGAAACAAAATGACAGCTAAGCAAATCAGACGTCTGACGGGATACCCCGTCTTCTACATCGGCGCGTCGATGTTCGTTTATTTTCTCGTTACCGCCGGCATCTACCCCTATCTCGACGGAGGAGCCGATCAATTCGCTTTGAGCGGGCTTCTTAGCGGCGTTTACCTGAAGGTGCTTTACGCGATCCTGTGCCTGCTTATCGCCGCGGTCGCCCAATTCATCCTGATTGGCGGGACCCACGGCAACGAGCTTCGCCTGTCGTCTATCTTCAGCCTCGCCTATTTTGGCGTCTTGGGCGCCTCGATGGTCGCCCTCATGATCTACGCCGGCGTCCATTCCGCCCCCATCATCATCCTCACCGCCATCACGCCCCTCGCCCTTTGCGTTGGGGAAGCGGCCCTTTACCTTATCCGTTTGCTTCGGGCCAACCGGGAAACGAAGGAAGAAGACAAGGCTTCCAAGGCGTCCTCTCTTAAGCAATAAAGCGTTGCAACCCTTTGGGGTTGCGCGTATAGTACAACCGTTGACTCTCTTTGCGGCGATTGGCCGCAAGGCGAAAGGAGTATCGGAAAATGAAAAAAGGCATCCATCCTGAGTACCACAAGTGCAAAGTGACCTGCGTCAGCTGCGGCGCGACCTTCGAAACCGGCTCGACCCTTAGGGAAATCAAGGTCGACACCTGCTCGAATTGCCATCCCTTCTACACTGGCAAGCAGAGAACCGTCGCCAACGATGGTCGCATCGACCGCTTCAACAAGAAGTTGGCCAAAGCCCAAGTCGCCAAGAAGTAATCGTTCAAAGCCATAGCATAAATGCTAAAATAAGCCGCGCGAATAACGCGGCTTTATTATTTTGCAAAAGGAGGCGTCATCCGCCATGAGCAAAAAGTTCTATATCACCACCCCGATTTATTATCCGAGCGCTTCCCCCCATTTGGGCCACGCCTATTGCACCACGTTATGCGATATCGTCGCCCGGGGCAAGAGGATGCGCGGTTTCGACGTGTATTTTCTGACGGGCCTTGACGAGCACGGCGAGAAAATCGAGGATAACGCGAAGGCCGCGGGAGTCACTCCACAGGAATTCGTCGACGGGGTCGCCGTCAAGTTCCTGAATCTATGGAAACTCATGGGTATCACCAACGACGACTTCATCCGCACCACGCAGCCCCGCCACTGGCAGACGGTTCAGAAGATCTTCTCCCGTTTCCTTAAGCAGGGGGACGTCTACCTTGGCTCATACAAAGGCTGGTATTGCGTCCACGAGGAATCGTACTGGACCGAAACCCAGGTCGGCGAAAATCACCTTTGCCCCGAGTGCGGCCGCCCGTGCGAGAGGAAAGAGGAACCTGCCTATTTCTTCCGTTGCGACAAGTACGTCCCCGATTTGCTGAAGTACTATGGCGACAACCCCTCTTTTATTACCCCCGAGGGCCGCAAGGCCGAGATGATCAACAACTTCATCAAGCCGGGCCTCAATGATCTATGCGTGAGCCGCACCACTTTCGATTGGGGCATTCCCGTCAAAGAAGCGGAGGGCCACGTCGTTTACGTGTGGCTCGACGCCCTCACCAACTACATCAGCGCCCTCGGCTACCTTCAGGACGACGATTCCAAATTCAGGAAATACTGGCTCGATCCCGGTTGCGAGATCGTTCACGTCATCGGAGCCGACATCACCCGCTTCCACACGATCTATTGGCCGATGTTCCTCGAAGCCCTCGGTTTGCGTAAGCCCAACCGCGTCTTCGTGCATGGGCTCATGATGATGAAGGACGGCAAGATGAGCAAGAGCCGCGGCAATACCGTCTATGCCGAGCCGCTTTGCGAGCGATACGGGGTCGACGCGGTCCGTTATTATCTGGCCAGCGAGATCACTTTTGGCCAAGACGGCCGCTTCACCCCCGAGGACTTCGTGGCTCGCATCAACACCGATTTGGCCAACAACCTTGGCAATCTTCTTAACCGAACCGTTTCGATGATCGTCAAATATTTCGATGGGGTCATTCCGACCTACGAAGGCGAACTCAACGATCTTGACAAGGGCCTCCGCGAGACCGCCGAGAAAACGATCGAGTCGTATGAGGCTTTTAACGACGACCTTAAAGTCACCGAAGCCTACGCTTCCGTAATGGAGATGGTTAGCGCCGCGAACAAATACATCGAGCAAAGCGCCCCATGGGCTTTGGCCAAGAACCCGGCCAAGAAAGGCGAGCTCGCCAGTTGCATGGCGCATCTGGCCTCCATTATCTTCCTGGCGGGCGAATTGCTTTCGCCGATTCTTATCACCAAAAGCGGGAAGATATTCGACCAGCTTGGCGTCCCCGAGGCGATGCGCGACTACGAGACCGCGACGAAACTCACCGCCATAAGCGGATTGAAAGTCGCCAAAGGCGAACAGCTTTTCCCGCGGCTTGACGACAAGGCCGAGATCGAATACATCCAGCGACTCATGGCGGCTCCGAAAGAGAAGGCAACGGCCTAATGCCCACTTTTTTCAAGCCGGAAACCATCCGGCTCAGTTGCGTCGACCTCTCCTTTGAAGGCCTTGGGGTCTGCAAAGATAACGGCCGCGTCGTTTTCGTCGAGAACATGTTCCCAGGCGAAGAGGCCGACGTCGAGATAGCCTATCAGAGGGCGGGTTCGCTTTTCGGTCGCGTCGTGAAGCTGACAAAGCCATCCCCCGATCGGATCGAGCCCCGTTGCAAGGTCTGTTCCATCTGCGGCGGATGCCAATTTCAGCAATACGCCTACAAAGCCCAACTCTCCTATAAACAAAGCAAAGTCAAAGAGCAATTTCGGAAAATCGCCCATATGGACGTTGAGGTCTTGCCTACCCTTGGCATGAACGACCCTTATTTCTACCGCAACAAAATCCAAATGCCGTTTGGTCTTGTGGGTAAAGGCAAAGTCTACTGCGGCTTCTACAAAAAAGGCAGCCACGTCATCGTGCCGATCGAGAAATGCTATATCGAGGATGAGAGAGCCGAGAAGATCCTTCAAACCGTCTGTAGCCTTATGACGAGCATGCAAATCCGCCCCTATGACGAACTAAGCGGGGAGGGGGCCATTCGTTATGCCCTTATCAGAACGTCCAAATGCTTCCACGACATCATGCTGACCCTCGTCACCGCTTCTGATCGTTTCGCCTCGTCCGAGCGGTTCCTTCATGCGCTTCTAGAGACGTGCCCGGAGATAACAACAGTCGTCCAGAACGTCAACCCGAAAAAGACCAACGTCATTTTGGGCGAAAGGACGAAGACCCTCTTTGGCCGCGGTTTCATCCGCGACGCCCTTTGCGGGGTGAACTTCCGCATTTCGCCGAAGAGTTTCTATCAGACCAATCCCACGATGACGGAAACGCTTTACGAGAAGGCAATGGATTTCGCAGAACTCATGCCCAATGACGTTGTTTTCGATGCCTATTCCGGCATCGGCACCATCGGCATGATCGCCGCCAAAAGATGCAAGAAGGCCATCTCGGTCGAAATAGTGAGGGAGGCCGCAAGAGACGCGATCGCGAACGCGAAAGACAACGGCATCGCCAATTTCGTTTCCTATGCGGATGACGCGTCGGCGTTCATAACCCGGATGGCTTGCGTAGGAGATCATATCGACGTCTTATTCATGGATCCGCCTAGAAAAGGCAGTGACAAGAGGTTTCTTGACGCGGTCATCAAGCTCAAGCCATCGAGAATCGTCTACGTTTCCTGCGATCCGTCCACTTTGGCTCGCGATGTTGCCTATTTGAGCAAATCATACAAGATCAACAAAATACAGCCGGTTGATCTGTTCCCGCAGACGTTCCACGTCGAGACGATAGTTGAATTGACATTAAAAAAGTAAGCAACCATCGAATAAAAATAGAAGTGCTACCAAGTGGCATTTTCCTTTTTTTGCTTGTTTTTGAGGTTTACCAGCGGCCTCTAAAACCCGATGTTGTATGTGTAGACATGTCAAAAAGACAGTTGTCATCGAATGTTTTTCCAAAACGCTCCGAAAAGGCAAAAACAAGCCTTTTTTGAGGTCGTTCCTGTAGATATGATGGTTGTAGATACGACGTTGTCTTTTCAATGGGCAAAACCCGTTATGCGTATCCATTTCTTATGTGATAAAATAAATCTTATATTTCTAGTAAATGTCATCTGTTTGTTGACTTCATGGTTTTTCATCAAATCGAAAAAGCTTATAGCAAGTCGCTTGGAAGGGATGTGACGGCGGAAGAATATGCTCGGTACCGCCACGACAATCCGATCTTTCATCCTGTCAGGGATTTACGGTGCGTCGAGTGCAATTGTGAAATAACGCTTGCGGAAGGGCCAATACGGGAAGCTTATTTTAAACACGCCAAAGGTGATCATGGTCACTACGATTGCGATTTATATACCAAAGGCAATTATTCTGAATCTTCTGAGGCCGAGATAAGACGCAAGTTCATCCAAGAGCAGGATATATCTTTAAACTTTGAGATTCGATACATTTCAAAAAGATGGCAAGCAATAGTGGTCATTCCGCCTTTTAAAGAAGATAAATTAATAAAATATGGCGTCGCTGGCACAAAGATTGGCATTATTCCCGACAGAGGAGAGGCGGTCTATCTTTTCGTTGATAGTTCCACTTTTATTCCTGGCGAGTCAAAAACAATTGCTCTTTCTTCTATTCCAAGAAATATACGTTTCGAGATACGCTCTTCCGATGGAGAGATCACGAACTACACTTATTCGTGTTTTGATGGATCGGACTCTATTTACACGACACTAATAAATGAAGATTTTTCAGATGCTCCTAAAATTAAGAAAACTCTTTTTGATAATAGGACAATATTTGATTTGTCGGAGATACCGCAATTTGTTGTAAAAAAGGCTCCTAGGCATATCTATTGTGGCAGGCATTATATATTTTTTGAGAAAAAAGGAAGTGAAAGCGGTTTCTGTTTTTTGAACAACGTTAAAAAATCTCTGCTTTCATTTTCGCCAAACGAGCTATTTTCATACGATGTTTATGATGTCGTTTTTGAAAGCTTAAGCGCAGACCTTGAACACTTTCTTAGCAGCAAAGGCTATTACCTGAATGAAAAAAACGAAGCCCTGGTTATCTGGCCTCCAATGAATTCGGTTGGAAATTACAAATACTGTGATAAGAAGCATGACAAACTGTTTATTGTCTTTGAAAACGAAAAGCAAAACCTCGATCTGTTTAAAGAAGATATTAATATGCTATTTTTCCGGATTGTAAACGAATCCATGACTCCTTTTTATGTTACTTGCAGAGATGAAAAATCATCTTGTAGGCCCATAGCTTATGACAGACAATTTAATACAAAGTCTTGTGTTATTGGTTCTTTTCCGGCCTATCTTTATTCAAGGGGGGTTTTAATTAGACGAATTACAGAAAAAAATATTCAAATACCCCCAGACAATTTCGTTGTCTCTTTTTCAACAAAAATCCAAAAATCATTTTTCTCCAACGCAAGCGTAAGTCAAAGTGTGCCATCGAGATTAGAAGATGCAATCCGATATTCGCAAGCAACAATCCCTTTTAGTAAAAAAGAATATGAAAATTTGAAAAAGCATTACTTCAGTAACCCCTATATTTTAGATTATTTAGACTATTGTCTGAGTAATAAATTCATTAAAAAATCAGCCTTATCTATAATTCTTGAATCGGAGGAAAAGGAATGAGCGACGGAAAAATAAACATTTCAACACTTAACGCCAAAGAATTGGACACAATTCTATTAGCCAGCGTCCCGACTCTTCGGCGCATTTACGAAAGATCAAACGACCTTAAACAGACTATTCATGGGTTTAGGGCGAGCACCATTCCCCAATATTTGCTAATTAACAGAGCCAAAAATAGCATACAGACCGACAAGAATTACTTTTTGATAAAGACTTTAAATTCGTATTTTGATTGTCTTCGGAAAGATGTTGATGAGGAAAAGACGAAATTGGTTGGTGAGGGGAAAAATGATGAAGAAGCCCTTTTGGCCGCAATCAAAAAACAAAAAATATCGGCTAATATGGTGCCTGTATTTTTAAAAATGATTGGAGCAAATCCTGAAATTCTTGAGAAATGGAGAGAAAAGGACGACATTCGGAAGTTCATAAAAGACGAAATAGCCAAACAAGTTCCGAAGGCGAGACAAGAAAAACCTGCAGTAGAGAAAGACAAGGCTCAATCAAGACAGATAGTGGCCTTGTCAAAGGCCATTCAGTCGTTGTCCGAACGAATCGACAGTCTTGAAAACAATCAAAAGCGTGAAGAAAAAGAAAACCAATATGGCGAAATAAAAGAAGACATCAAAAACACAAATGAGCGCTTTGACAAACTGTCCTTATCATTGAAAAGGCCCCAGAAAACGCAAACTCCGGCGAAGCAAATTCAGGAAAGCCCAAACAAAGAATTAGACAAACTACTTTTAAGAATTGAAAAGTTAGAGCAAGACCAAAAAGCGTTTTTGCATCCAGCCAACGGCGTATCATCTTTGGACGTGCAATCCAAAAAATCAATTTTCGTTGAAGAGATACAAGCCCACGACTATTCCGTAGATCAAGGTGGTGAATATTTTTTCCAGGACATTGAAGACGTTGCCGAAGACTTGGTAGGAAAGGCCTCTTTTAATGCTTTTTGTGGTTTTTTGGCTGAATGTTTTTATTCTGGAAAATTCATTTTTTCGTCAAAGGACAACGCAAACTCTTTAGCCGTTGCCTTGGCTTCTATAATTTCTGGTGGACGCCTTGTCCGCCTTTCAGCTGATACAAATTTTACTAATAGTGATTTATTGGAAGCAATAAAGAACAAAGTTACAAAAGATGGTAAGACGGTATTTTTAATCGATGGGGCGCTTGGTAATTTTAATCTTCAAATAACCCTTTCAGGTATAGAGAAAGAATTTATTAACGAAGGGATTTTCGTTTTCTCTGTTCCAGATGATCGTTCAGTAAAATTCATTCCTGTCGAAATCATTAAAGATTTTATGTTTTTTTCAGCCTCCATAAAAAACGTGGAACCGCAATATCGTTATCTTGGGATAGTTCCAAATAAAGGGAGATTTGGCAACGATGGTCTCAAGTACTTTTTGAGAAATGTCGGATTTGAATTTGCTTACAACGGAATTACTGGGACGGACGATGCTTCCAATATCAACGATATTGTTTCGGGATTAATCTGTTTCTCTTATCTACCTTTTGTCTGTCTTCACGACGGAAAAGAGAAAGATGATGTTCTCAGTAAGATTGACAATCCAACTATGAAAACAATTTGTGAGGGAATTTTAAAATGATTGAAGAGGCTGGTTCCCTCTTCACTTCTATTAGCAATGACTTGGGTATAAAACCATTTTCTTTAGAGACAGAAAGTCGGTTTCGTTGTCGTCTCATTTATTCTGCTGTATCAGATTGGGTTTTGAGATCAGTTCGTGATCGAGACATAGAGGGAACTGAAGGGCAAAAAGATTATGACCAAGTTTCAAAGTCGCACGTCACGGGTATTGCTACGAGCGTCCTTTCTTCTTTCAAAAAAATTGACGACTCTGTCGGAGATTTTTTCCCAAAATCCAACGAAAAAGACTTAGCTAATGATTTGGAGGACATATATCTTAGGCTCGGTTATTTTGATTCAGGTGATTATGCGTTTTTGCCATCAAGTTTTATTAGAAGGGTTTTAATTACCGATTCGACATCATTGCTAATTGACGACAAGGCTCAATTTTTAAAAATGGTGGGGGTGGGGAGGCTAGATAAAACCAAAAGTGGAGATTTGCCATTAGATAAATACTTTGTTGGAGAAGCATCGGCAGAAGGGTCATTTATCGAGCTGTCCAAAAGAATGAATTATTCAGCGTTTTCCTCTGATGAAAGGGGTCTTGTTGAGTTTTATAATTCCGAAAAGAAGCGCTGGGACTTGTTCGACGTTGAAAAAGCGAGTCGTTTCCCCTTTTCTGTTCTTCGCTTTGGCCACATGACTTACGCTCTTTTAAAATGGTTTGAAGGGAAACCATTTTCCGCTTCTCTTCCAGAGATATATAACACAACCGCTAAAGACATTAATTATTCCAGAGAGATATGGCGTATTATTCTTGGCCTATCGGCCAATATTGGCAACCCGCACATATGTCGCGTTAGCACTTTTTGTGGCGATGGTGTTTTGCTTGATATAAGTTCTAGCGGCTGCGTCCTCCCTTTGAACGAATTAGCAATTCTTCGATGCCTTTCATGGCCTGTCAATAATTGTTTGGATCAATTCGGCTTCGTGACGTACTCTAATTTTGTTGATCCTATCTTATTTATTCTAAAAAGGTTGTCGTTCATAATTGACGACGAGAGATAAATTCACACATGGCATATTTGGGCATTAAAAAAACACACGAATTGATGGTAGAGAGACTTACTGATTACATAAAAAGTCAGTATTTTGGTGAAAACGAGCTTTTAATAAAAGCCTCCGACGAACTCCTTAATCATTATGGTCGGATATACCAAAAACCATATATAGAATCTGCTCACTCATACAAAAAGAATCCAGACGGAATAGCTAAGTCGTGCCTAGACAATTCTTCAAAAGCATTTTTCCAAAAACTGGCCGATAAAGGGCTTGGGGTTTTTAAAACCCCATTTTCCCACCAGGTGAAATCGCTTGAGAGCTTCTCAAAAGGGAGAAATCTCTTTGTTGCCACCGGAACCGGCTCAGGAAAAACGGAATGCTTTATGTGGCCAATGATTTATAAGATGTTTATTGAGGCAAAAAGCAATCCAGAATCTTGGAAAAAACGCGGTATTAGGACAGTCATTATTTACCCAATGAACGCCCTGGTTTCGGACCAAATTGCCAGACTTCGCTCAATGATTGGCGATGATAATGGCGATTTTTCAAGGATTTTTAACGAATCAACAAATGGCGGGCGAAGACCACAGTTTGGAATGTATACTGGCAGAACGCCTTACGCTGGGGAAAGGCCGATTAAGTCGTCAAATCTTGCAATAGCAGATTCATATGCCAAAAGTTTTTCCATAGATAAAACAGCACCTCTTGACGAACAGAGGCAAAAGCAAGATGACATTCAGGGGTTGAAGAAGATTCATAAATTTCCATCAAAGGACATGGATGGTTTTATCGAATACTTGAAGTCTGACTTAACCAGCAATTATGACAATTCGAACGACGCAGAACTTTTGGTTAGATTTGAGATGCAACGGACCACGCCAGATATACTCATCACAAACTATTCAATGCTCGAATATATGTTGATTAGGAAAGTTGAAAGTCATATTTGGTCTAATACCAAGGAATGGCTTGAGCAAGACAAAGAAAACAAGCTTTTAGTCATCGTTGATGAAGCACATATGTATTCAGGGGCCAGCGGTGGGGAAGTGGCCTTGCTCATAAGGCGTTTGTTTGCCAGGCTTGGCCTATCCAATGGAAAAATTCAGTTCATTATGACAAGCGCTAGCATGCCACATAAAGATTCCGATGACCTAAAGGCGGTAGCTGATTTTGCCAATTCTCTTTCGGGAGCTCCGTCGAACAGTTTTGAGTATATTTTCGGAGAACCGCAGAATCTCAGCGATTCAGGGGTGATTCCGTTAAACCTGAATGAACTAAGTGGCGTTTCTTTTGACACTGACGTTTTGGATGATAACACAATTTCTGGTAATATAAAAAAGTTTGCCAAGACGATATTTCATCAAGACATTGGAAACGTTCATCCAACATTTTGGCTATACCAAAATCTTCCAAGATATAAGCCGTTTGTGCTCCTTTTTAACGAATGTAGAGGCAATGCGGTCTCGTATGAAGATCTTCTTTCAAAGGTTATTGGCGATAAAAACGAGGCTGGACAAA
The DNA here is from genome assembly GCA_022641095.1 of Bacilli bacterium. Lineage (GTDB taxonomy): Bacteria > Bacillota_I > Bacilli_A > RFN20 > CAG-826 > UBA4951. The sequence goes on along the minus strand of JALCDB010000006.1, from coordinate 73,310 downwards.
AAGCCCTTGAAAATCTTTTGTTAATCGCCCCATTAGCGAAGGACGAAAACGAGAATGTTCTTTTTCCGGCAAGGATGCATTCATTCTTCAGGGGTTTGGATGGAGTTTTTGCGTGTCCGAATCCAGGATGTGCAAAAAGCCACAATGGCGATCATGTAACGATTGGAGATTTGTTCACATACCCAATCGATCAATGCCCGTTTTGTCATTCTAAAGTATATGAATTGCTTGAAGATAGAAGATGCGGAGCGTTGTTTCTAAAGGGATATGTGGAAAAAGACCAGTTAAATTCGCAGAGTTTCTATTTTTGGAATAAGAAAGGCCTCGACACAAATAAAGAACTGATTGAACTCCCTCTTTACTTAGTTCCAGAACATTTTCAAGCAGCGCCAAAGAAACACACAGAATTTTGCTTCCTTGATCCTAAGTCGGGGAAAGTGTATAAGAATCCGTCATTTGAGAGAACAAATTTAGTTAAAATGCTTATGCCTAATCTTGTTGGCGATGACGGAACGATTTCATTCGGCTCTTGCCCAAAATGTGATAAAAGATTTGCTTTCATAGGACTTAGCGATTTTAGGGTGAAAGGAAACATGCCTTTCTACAATATCATGAAAGCTCAATTCGACGCTCAACCCTTGACGAAGAAAGAAAATAAATTTCTGCCAAACGGTGGTAAAAAATTGTTGTTATTTTCGGACTCTCGTCAAAGTGCAGCCATTTTGGCCCGTGACATGACAAAAATAGCCGATATGGACTCTTTCAGAAAAGCGACATTCCTCGCAATGGAGAAACTTTATTCCAAAAATCCTGAAAGCGATATTCCGCTAAGTTCCTTGTATCCCGCTTTTCTTGAGGTATCAATTAAATACAACCTTAGATTCTTCTACGGCAGAGATCTTAACAGTTTTGAGGATGACAAGAGCAAATTGCAAAAAGCCTTGAAACATAACTCCACGCTCAATCGGAAAGTTGATTATTCAAAACTAGCGGCTCGTTTCAATTCACCTAGCGGAATGTATCAAGCGGACTTAATCGAGTTGTTCTGCAGCCCTACCAAAAATTTTGAAAACATTGGTCTTGGATATATCACCCCTGTCGATGAATGTTTGGATGACGCCCTATTGGATTTAAATGAATACCATTTAGATAAGATGGAGTTTATTAAGATTTTTGTGTCTTTCGTCTACTCATCATTGGTGGACTCTTTTGCTTTTGACAACACAGTTAACGACAACATACGGAGAGAAGTTAAATATATAAAAGGGAACAGATATGGGTTTTCAAAATGGTCTGCATACGAAAGCGGGTACATCGTTTCAAAATATCCAGATTCACATGAGAAGATATATCAAGCAATCGTCGATAACTTTTACAACAAAATTGATGAACACTATTTTTTGAATCTAGAGAATGTGAAGATTCATCTAACTCCGGAAGGGGAGCGGTGGACACGTTGCAGGACCTGCGGCACTGTTCAACCGTTTAATCTAGACGGGCATTGCTCTATGTGCGATTCGACGGATATAGAAGAAGTTGATTGTAGCAAACTGGCTCAAATCGATTATTGGCGTAAGCCGTTGCTTTCAAATGATCCTGTTAAGTCTTTGAATACGGAAGAACACACTGCCCAGTTGTCGTTTAAAGATCAAAAGATAACAACGTGGGCCAAAACAGAAGATTACGAAATGCGTTTTCAGGACATTAACGTTGAAAAACCTGGAGCCACCCCAATTGATATTCTCAGTTGCACAACAACAATGGAGGTCGGAATCGATATCGGATCATTAACGGCCATAGGCCTCAGAAACGTGCCGCCACTACGATCTAATTACCAGCAAAGGGCAGGAAGGGCCGGGCGGAGAGGATCGTCGCTTTCGACGATCTCTACCTATGCCCAAGGCGGCCCCCATGATACGTATTACTTTTCTCATCCAGACGAAATAATTAAAGGAAGCCCGCGTCGTCCATGGATAGATGTTGGAAGCCAAAAACTGCTTGAGAGACATTTTAATCTTGTTGTTTTGACTAAATTTTTTGAGAACAAGGCGGATTCGCTTTATGATTGTTCTTCAGAGCACTTTGTTACTTATTTAAAAGAGTTTGAGTCATTCGTTAAAGGCTTTTCCCCATCAAACGAGGAATCTAATCTTCTTTTTAGCAGAGAAGATTTAAATGAATTGAAAAGTGATTCAATATTGAAAATCCGTTCAACTGTTTCTCAAATTAGCGATTCTAATTCGAACAAAACTTTCTTTGATATGCTTTTTGAGACTGGCGGACTCCCGACATATTCGTTTCCTTTAGACGTAGTAAGCTTTAATATTCAAGATTCTAAAGGAGACATTAGCCTTTCTCCCCAAAGAAGCGTTGATATTGCTATAGCCGAATACGCGCCAGGCAGGACCCTTGTAGTAGATAAGAGAACGTATAAATCTGGAGGTCTTTATAGTCCATTAATTCGCAAAGATGCAGTTAGCCCATTTAAGCAAGCAGAGCCATACTTTGACCCAAAAAATGGTTTTTATTCGGATCTGTACATCTGCAATAATCCAATTTGTGGGTGGTTTGGCACCAAAAAGCCAGAAGATGATGTTTGCCCGTTCTGTGGCCAGCCAATTGATACGGAGAACCCCAGCCACATGATTAAGCCATGGGGATTTGGCCCGACAAATGGTCGAGAAATACCAGAATCTGAGGCGAATTCTGATTTATCTTATGTCGATGAGCCTTGCTATTCCGCTACTCCACCTGCCTCTGAACTAAAAGAAACAATCTTTAAGAATATTAAAATTTCAAATCGCAAAAACGAAGAAATAGTTGTTGTCAACAAAGGAAAAGACTCCGCCGGATTTGACGTTTGCAAACAATGTGGCGCGGCACAGCTTCATGATGGCAAGACATTGAATGATAATGGGATTAAGGCTCCCTATACATTCAAAGGCGAGACGGTGTCGTGCTCTCACAAAAACGTTGAAGAAGGTGTTTTTCTTGGGGCAAAGATTCTAACTGATATGTTTTTTATGCAGATATTTATAGATACAAACAAGTTAACAAGCGATGTTTCGGTATTAAAGGCGGCGTCAGTAACACTCCGCGAAGTTTTAAAACTATCGGCAAGCCGCGTTCTCGACATTGACTATAACGACATTAATGTCGGTGTGAGAAATCGGGTATTTGGTTTTACTCGCTTCATCGACCTTTATTTCTATGACAGTCTTTCAAGTGGGGCCGGCTATTCAACACAAATTGAGCCGAATATCCGCGAATTATTCGATGACGCCAAAAGAACTTTGCTTACTCCTGGGATTCGCGATATTTCAAATTTCTGGAATCAAAAGAGCCAATACCTTTTCGACAAAAAATTGGCATTTCAACTACTTCAGTGGGCCATATCTGGCGAAACGCCTAAGTATCTTTCTGCTTTAGAGGTATCCATAATTTGTTCTCCGATCTTTAGCATACTCAAAAACGAAGACGGAACTATCGCAAGAACGGAAGGCGATAGTCTAATAGTGAATGAAAAAAAGTTCGTTATTGTTCCTGCTTTCATTAAAAGGCAAGACTACGAAATTTCTGATTATGAAATACAACAATCGCTTCCTGTTGTGATAGAAAAGATACTTAGATAGTTGTTTGTAATAAAGAACGGTTATGTCGATATGGTTTCGAACAAGCCCCGCCATGTGGTTATCCCACTGGCGCGTAAGCGAAGGAGAAACGCGCTGCAAAATGCACCACATTTCTTTATGCTCTTGGCGAGGAATTGATAATTGAAAATCTGCGGAATAACCATTGCTATGCATTGGCGATTATTTTAAGGACCACTTTTAGATATTTCTAACGACGATACGTGTTTTTCCAAATCAAATAGTGGTGTGAAACATTTAAATAGCAAAAACCTGATTTTTCTCATTTTATTAATCGTTTTGGATTCGATTTGTTCGTTTTTTAATTTCAAAAATTACCTTCCTGAAGACCACTCGTTCTTTTTAATGAAGATACCAATTTATCAGTATGTCATTTTTCAAGCGGCACTGCCTATATTGACTCCCCGATACGACCACGCAATACACCAATATGTACTATGTTTTGGAAACCGTTGCTCTTTGCGACTATCCCCAATTGTTCGGGGGAATCGCCGATAATAATTCTTGACTATCTTTCGATTCGGCATAGAGTGACAACGTCTAAAATGACTGAATGGTTTTTGTTGATGAATCGAATAGAAGAAAGGAACTAATATGAAAAAAATTATCTTCGGTTCTCTGATGCTGTCACTGGCACTCGCTGGGTGCGCCGGTCAAGTCGGAGGCACATCGAGCCAGCCCATTGACTCGACGGGATCTTTGGGCGATTCCACGGGCCAAGTCTCCAGCTCGTCTTCTTCGCAGCCGGCGTTTGTCAGTACCTCGGAGTATAACGGAGAAGGCGTTTCGGTATCCGGCGTTCTGTCCGACCTTTCCTTCATCGGTTATGTCATCCAAGGCCAGAGTTACCGATGCGGGATCAAAGTGGATAACGCCCCTTCCGCCGCCGCCGAAATCGACCTGTCGGTTCCGGGCATCGTCACTTTCGAAGGGGATTTCACGAACGGGTTTACCCTTTCTTGCCTCAAGGTGGGCGGAACCATACTTACCGTGCGCGACAGCACTGGCTTTATGCTCTATCGGGTCGCCGTCAATGTCAAAGCGGCTCTTTCCGCTTCCGAACTTGCCGATTATATCGTTGACGATGTCCGTTATTACGATGCTTTGGGAAGTGCTTACGATTCCTATCAGCTTACCTTTGTCTCCGCGACGGCTGGCTATATCAAAGCGATCGAATCGGGCAACGATTACGGTTCTTTGTCCTTCACCTACGATATCGATGAGCAACTTCAGCTTTCTCACGATATGTATGGCTATGAACTGGCGATCGTGATGGATGACAGCCGTTCTCCGCTTCTATTGACTTCCGCCTTTGTTTATGCCACGGGTGGTATCGTGAATGTTTACACCAAGTCCGGCATCGTCGGTATTTTTGCGGGAGTTCTTTAAAAAAGATCAAGGAAAAAGAAAATATGAAAAAAACAGGTTTGCTTTTAGGATTGGCGGCGTTTGTTCTGGTCGGGTGCAACGGCACCGTTACTGGCTCCTCCAACCCCGCTAGTTCGACCCCAGCGGGCACTTCTTCCGCCGGCTCCTCTTCCAATTCGTCTGGCTCCAGCGGCTCCAGCGTCGCCGAAACCTATCGTATCGTCTTGCCTAGCGATGCCCGTTACTCTCTTTCCGCGAGCAAGAGTGAGGCCGCATCAGGCGAAACCATCACCGTGACGGCGACCCCGAACGCGGGTTATCGGATCATCGATGTTTTGGTCAACGGCACCGCCATCAACAAGCAAGGAGACGCTTACGTTTTCTCGATGCCGGATCACGACGTTCGCCTCTCTGCCACCTTGGCCGTGGAAGGCGATATTACCTTGGGAGGCGGCGTCGCGGCCGTTTTGACGAAAGACGAGGCGACGGGGATCTATTCCGCCAAAGGGGTCCAAGTCAATTCCACCGCCGATTTCTCCTATTTCGTCAAAGATACCAGCCTTGGGGTGGAATCGATCGATCGCACCAAATGCTTCGCCGATATCTCGTTAAGCGGGGATAGCCGTTACGGATTGGAACTAGCCGGCGGCGCCACGTACGATTTCTACTACGATCCCGCCAACGGCGCCCGCCCTTGCTATATCCAGCGGACCGAAATCACTTCTTTGCCTAGCGGCGTTTCCTCGCTGGAAAGCCTCTTCGCCGGATCGGTGCAGTCGTCGCCTTCGGTTTATCCGCTCGGGGTCAACAAAGTCACTTACACCAACACGGCCACCGACGAAGAGTACGAATGGAACAAACTCCAAGGCGACAAAACGTATGCGACGGTCAAAAGGCTTTCCGACAAGAGCGATCTCGCTTTTGTCTACAAGCAAATAAAGGATGGCGTCTATTCGGTGGCTGATACCTACACCGAAGGAAACCACGCCGATGGGTCGGCCGATCCGACTCGGGCCGGTGATGTCACCAAATTTTCAGGCCGCTACAAAATCAGTGATGTCGATGAGGATCGGGGCGATGCGACGGACGATCTGGAATTCGATCCCGACCGGCAATTCGTGAATTCGAATATCGCGGCTTTCGATCTCGACAACTATTCTCACGATATGAGGTCCCTTGACTTCGATATCATGTATTCCTATCGGGTCGCCAAGACGATTCAGGACGAGATCACCCAAGCGGCTGTCGCGATTGCTTCGGATAAAAACGATGATGGCACCTTCTCGACCTCGATCGTCTCTTCCAGCACCTACGATTCGACCGCCGTTTCTTCCAACACCGATGTCGTGAAGTACCATGACGAATATAGCGTCAATCTCACTTTCACCTCGGCCGGCTCGATTCTAAGCGGTGACTATCTCGATACCCACTATACCGAAAAGTCTTACGATTTCACGAATTTCAAGATCATCGGGGATGGCATCGTCGCCAAGCGGCTTGCCTTCGCCTATTCCTATGGCGATCCTAGCGACGATTTGAATCCTTTCGACGCAACGCCCTACTTTGTTTCCTCCCTTGCTCCCGTCATCGAGAACAAAGCCACTAGCCAAGAGGCAACCATCAATTCCGGCGACGATCCGTCCGACTATTTGGCGCTGAATATCGCTCCGGCGACGGCTTTGGATGGCTGGCAGTACCAGATTCAGGCCAGTTCCGACGAAGCCGTTATCGCTTACGACGATGTTTATAACAAATGGAATGCCCGTTCCGTCGGCTCAGCCGAACTATCTATCAGCAACTCTTCGACCAAGGATATCGTGGCGAAGGTCACCGTCAACGTCGCCTATACCAAAGAGATTCGTGACTTCAATTTGACTCTTCCTTATGGCTACGAAGGCGCTAACGACGATGGCGAGACGGCTAACCAAGCCTTGGTTTACGAAAAGCATGTCCGTCGCTACCAGCTTGGCGCGATGGCCTATGACGGCAGCGGCGCCTGCGCCGTTCCCGCCGACACGACCCTTTCCCTGTCGAATGACACGACCGGACTAAAGGTCTCCATCGTCGCTTCGGCAACCGACCCCAGCAAAAAGGATATCCTTTTCGATGCCACGAATATGGTCGCTCCCGCCGATGGAACGAAGATCACCTTGACTGTCCGCACTTCCCATTACGCTTCGGAAGTGACCCCGAGCGTGTTTGCGGTTGTCCTGCTTAAAACCGACTACTCCCGGGCGAATATGGTGGGAACTTGGAAATGCTCCTCGGCTCACGCCACTCTCACTCTTACCGACAGCAAAGTCGACCCTTCTTTATCCTATTACTTAGCTAATGCTCCTTATTATGGCTACGTTGTCGTTGGCAGCGCCACTTATGAATTTGGCTACGATTATGTCGAAAGCAGTTTCAACCACGATTTCACAGTCAGTTTCAAAGGCGAAAAATCCGGCGACTCTTCGACGTCCCTTGTCGGGGAAATGAACTATGCCGAAGCGAGCGGCGGTGATCCCGAAGCGATTTGGCTGGGCCTCGCGAAGGACACCATGGACTGGAGCCAATACGAAGAGAACTACGAAGATGTCCTCGGCGAATACTACGTCGATGAGGACGGCAACTACTTCAATAGCTACGCCGTCTTCACGAGGAGCGTCCAGGCATGAAGCGTTTCCAAAGCGGCCTCCTTTTGCTAAGCGCCCTTCTTTTGGCGGGATGCCAGGAATCCTCCGCTTCCTCCGCTTCCTCCGCCCCTGCCCCCCAGGAATTGAACACCCTCTCGGCTCTTGGCGAATTGCAACGGCAAGACGCTAACTTCCAGGTCACCGTCATGACCAAGAACGGAGGCCTTAACTCCTCTTTCGTCCATTATTACGCCAAAGACTATTTCCTAGGCGACAACCAAAAAGGCTACCTTAACGAAAACGGAGGCGTTTCCTCCTTTGCGTATGAGGACGAGACTCTGTCTAGGTCCGAATTACTGAGCGACGACGAGGGCAAAGGCTATACCGATTACCACCAGATGATCGCGACTTTCGACGATCTCGATATTTCCTCCTTGGCCATGTCGGATTCAGGCGAGGTCGATTTCAGCAAGAGCAAGAAGAATTTGCTCTCCCTCTTTGAGATGATGGGCTTGAGCCCAGACGGGCTTTTCACGCTGACGTCCCTTACGGCGGCTTATCCCGCCGAACGAACCACGCCGGATGGCCTTACATTCACCGCTTCCTTTGGCGAAGGCGATGCGCAAATGACTTCCGTCTTGTCCGTTGATCGCTATGGCGAGGTCGATTTCCCTTATCTCGATCAGGTTTTGACGGACCATCTTCCGCCTTTCGCTCCGACGGAAGCGGAAAAACGCATCCGCGATCTTTTCGCCCTCAAGAACTATATCGCCAGCAACGATCTCGATGGGGATGATACCATCGATCAATACTATTATTTCATGCCGCAGTATTTCTATACTGACTTTACCGCTGCCTATGCTAAGAAAGACCCGGAAACCGCGGGGACCTATGGCAAACGAGGCTATATCGCCATCAACAATAAGGTACTGGTCGTGGGATCGACGAGCCTTGTTTTCATCGGCACCTATCTTTTCCTCAATAGTGATGGTGACTTTCAGCTCGTTACGCGGGAGGATCCCAATTCGCCGGGCTATGCCCAATCGTCCTTTACCCAAATCTACACCGATGTTTCGGTGGTCATGAACTATCCGACGTACATGACATGCGTCAATGAGTTCCAGAAGGCGACGACCCTTGACGATGGCGTCATCAAATTCACCGATAAAGGAATCATGGCCGACTTCGCCGCCAACCATGGTTACTCCGAGATGATTAAAGCCAATCATCTCACTACCAGTTATCTATCGATTATCCCGAATCTGACCACTGAGGACAGCGACTGCGCCATCCGTTTCCAGCTCCATTTCACCAATGGCTCCTATGTGGAAACCCAGTATTCCGATTTCGGGAACGGCAACGTCGGCTTTGTCGATAAGGCTATCGCCGATTATGGGCTAGCCGGTTAAATTCGCTACTGAAAATTCAGGAGAATGGCATTATGAAAAGAAAATCCTTGCTTCTATTGACCCTGGCCGCCAGCCTCTTGGCTGGCTGCGCCGGCACGACCAGCGCCTCTAGCGGCCCCTCCTCATCATCCGGTTCGAGCGTTTCGGGAACGTCCAGCAACTCCAGCTCTTCCGTTAGCTCCTCCTCGTCTTCCTCGCTGAGCCTCAGCGTCACCGTCATGGGCGAGAAGACCATGCTCTATGGCCGGTCGCAGACGCTAACCGCGACGGTCGTTAACGCCACCGACACGGCAGTGACGTGGTCGGTTGATCCTTCGCAAGACGTCCTTGCGGTCTCTAGCGATGGCGTCTTGACGGCGATTGGGGTCGGTTCGGCCCGCGTCACCGCCACATCGACCCAAGACGCTACGGCATCCGGATTTTTGGATGTCGTCGTTTCGACGCCGGAATTGAAGGAGGCGGCCTTTGCCGTCGAAGGCAACTACACGGCATCTTTCCGCTACCTCGACCAGTCGGGGCAGATGGTTACCTATGTCAAGAAAGTAACCGCCGCCGGAATCGATGACGGAGCCGCCGGCTACTACTACGCCGACGATAAGGTTTATCCGGTCCATTATGGCGAAGACAACGCCACTTACTACTACGCCGACGAATATTTGGCCGCCGACGACGGGACTCCTATCGCCCCCTCCTCTTTCTCGGCTTTGTTCAATGTCAAAACCTTGCTTTCGAGCTCGACTTGGCATTATGGCGCCTACGATGCCGCCTCGGCCCTTGATTATTTCTATTGCGATGTACCCGCTTCTAACGCTATCTCGGCGCTTACCTGCTTCAGCACATCGTTTGGTCTTGCCAGCTATCCCGACGCCTATGTTGAGATGGGGGTTGGAGCCGACGGCGGCCTTGTCTCCCTTTCGCTAGTGACGGGCAAGGGCGAGAAGGACGGAGTCGCCATTATCGCAACCTATGGCGAAGTTGGAAGCACGGCGTTAAGCATCACCCCGGCCGAGAAATATTTCCACGAAGGCGGGGAAGCCGGAGACGGCGCCGGATCGGGCGAAGATTTCTAAAGGAAAGCGAGGTAACAATATGTTAAGCAAAACCAAAAAGTTATCCATCGCCGGCGCTTTATGCGCCCTGGCCTTGAGCGCCATCGGCGTCAATGCGATCGTTTCCGCAACCGCGCCGATCGCGGGTGATTTGACCGATGAAGTCGTTTCCGACGATATCGGAACCGGGCTGCCCTTTGGCTCGCATCGGCTATTGGCCAACGAAAACGACGCTTTGTCTCCCGTGATGGGCGTTCAGGCGTTAGCGGGGCAGGATGGTAAAAAGAGCCTCCGTTTCGTGGCGGCTCTCGATGGCTATGAAGGCCTTGAATCCGCCTCTTTCGCCCGCACGGTGACTTCCAAAGACGGCACGGTCATCAAAGACGAGAAGGCCTTTGCCGTGACGACCGTCTATACCTCCGTCAAGGACGCTGACACGATTCATTGGCTATCGGATCTTCATGATTCCTACCAATATTTCATGGTCTATACGCTCCGGAACATCCCTCAAACCGACTGGTTCGACAGGGTGGATGTCTCTTTGACGGCGACGCCGATTGACGGCGACGCTCTTTCGGCCAATCAGGCAGCCAACGTCTATGGTATCGTCGGCGAAGGGAGCGAAGGGGTCGATTTCGCTCAGACCGATGCGGAGAAAACCGCCGGGACTTGGCACGTCGTTAAGTCGGATGGCGGCATTTCCAAGGCCGTTGTACCTGAGCGCCACCTTTCGATCGAAGGCGACATCGCCACCGATTTGGGGCCCGTCGTCTGCGTTGGCGACCCGACTTCCTACAATGGCGGCTTTGAAGACTGCTCCTATCTATCGGAGGTCGTTCTTCCAGACACGATTCAGGAGTTCAACAAATATTGCTTCAGCCATTGCTCAAAATTAACGGCTTTGACGTTCCCCCGCGACTTGACGGCGATCGACAGTTCGGCCCTTAACGATATGTCGGCTTTGGCTACGCTCACTTACGATGCCAAAGCCCTCTCCGCCATCAACGACACTTTCGATTCGCGCGATATCGATTTGGTGAGGGTGAGCCAAGGGGTCGTTTCCCTTCCTGAGGCCCGCATCATCGATGTGAGCCGTGTTGTCAAAAAGATCGAATACGGCGGAACTTCATCCGCTTGGGCGACTTTGATTGGCGATAAGCAGAACGGCCTTGATATCGATAACGTCTTTTGCTCCGATACCGAGATGGTCACGGTCACTTACCATATCGGCGCCGGCTCATTGGCGATCGATGGGGAAAGCGTGAGTGGCGACTATGTCGTCTCAGCGATCAAAGGGCACCAAGCCGCCGAAATCGGAAAGCCGATTTTGGCCGACAAATACTGCACGGGTTGGTTTACCGAAGCCACGGGCGGCACGCTTTACGATTTCGCGACCGCTTTGACGGCGGATTTGGATCTATATGCCCAGTACGCCGATTTCCCGAATGGCTGCTCGCTCGATAAGCCGTTTGACATCAGCGCCGCTTCCTATAGCGGAACGGTCACAACTGTCACGGGAATGCCGGATTTCTTCATCAAATTCACCGCTCCGGCGGCTGATATCTATTATTTCGCCATCAATGAAGTCACCATCAACGCGGACATCAGCGATACGACGGCCATCAGCTATTTGCAAACCAAATTCTACGATGCCGCCAAAACCGAGGTTGCCCCGGTCAGTTTTGGGATCGAAAAAGACGATCCGATTCAGACTTATTCCTCCTCCGATCCTTGGATTTACGGTCTGAACATGGAACAAGGCCAAGTCTATTACGTTTCGCTCAACGCCTACGTCAACAGCTATTCGCCCGAGAAGAAGGCTTTCGGCGACATGGATATCGCCATTTGGACCTCCGCTAACGACTCCGTCGCAACAGCCGCTCCTTATACCGATTTCGGAGCCAAACAGGAAGTGGTCTTCGATGGCCGCTATAGCAATAGCAACTATCAGGATCTGATGTATTCCTATACGCCAGCTACCGACAAACAAGTATCGTTTACGGGCGAGAGCATCGGCAATATGTACTTCTCCTTCGAACTTTACGATACCGCTGATCTTTCAAGCGAGATCGCTCATTGCTCTGGTGTTTCCAAGGCCATCAGTTTGCTGTCTTTGGAGGCCGGTCATACCTATATTGTCCTGGCTTCTTCCAACGGGCCTTCATCAGAGACGGAGAAAGTCTATTTCTCCTTTGCCGAGCCGGCTCAGGGTAGCGTCGGAAGCAATCCGCTCACCTTGGCGGTTGGGGCCGATGCCATTACGGTATCCAATCTCGGCGTGCAGTATTCTTTCTATAAAGTCACGGTCGCCTCGGAAGGGGCCTATCGCTTCCTATTAGGCGGTGGCTCCTCGTCCTATGCCAAACAGATTTACCTTCTGAGCGCCGATGGCGCGACAGCCATCGCGAACAAGACCGAAGTTGGTGAGGAAGACGGAAGCGGCTGGGGCGACCCAACATATACCTATGGCACTTCCTTCGAGCTCGATAGCAAGCTTGCGGCCGGCGATTATTTGGTCAAAGTCGGCTATTCGAGCAACAGTTCGACCTCCGCTTTCGCCTTGCAGTGCTTGGTCGCCGCCCCAGGCGAGATCCTCGAATCGGCGCTTGCCTACGATTTCGCCGACGGAATGGCCGATCTTTCAGCCACCGTTAACGGCACTTATTACGCTTTCGTTCCTACAGTAAGCGCAACCAGCACCTTGGCTTTCGCTTATGGCGAGGGCGAGACGGTTTCGATTTCCTTGCTGGACCAAGATGGAAAAACGCTTCAAACCTCTTCCGGCGACGCCTTCCATTACGACTTCGTCGAAGGGGCGACGTATTACCTATTGCTCAAGGATGATGCCGGGAACGCCATTTCCGTCACCAAGAGCGTTTATTCGGCTCCTTTGTCTGGCAAGGCCTTTCTAGGCGAATACATGGGATGCCGAAACGGCAGTTCCTACTACAAGATGTCCCTCGTCGCGGATGGGTACACTTGGGAGAGCGGAACCGCCATCTCTAACCTCACAATCGCCAGCGAAGCCAACGGCATCTCACTCTTGACGGGCGAAGGCATCACCATCACGACCGATAGCACCGATGCTTGGGTTACCAAGGGTAGCGATAATTACCTGATGAGCAAGGACTGCGGAAATTACTCCAGCGACGCGATTTCGGGTCAGCAGGTGAAGACGGCGGGAGCCGATAACGTTTCCGGAGTCATCATCCAATCTGTTGTCAAGACGAGTGATGGCAGCCGCAAATACGCCGTTATGAAAGATGGGACCATCTATCTTGGCGCAGTCGTTTCCTTCACTTCCGGAGATAGCATCGAAGGCAGTGAATCCGCCTTCTCCATCGCGGATGCGAGCGGGAACCCCATCGGGAGCTATTCATACGACGGAAGCAATCTCGTTGCAGCCTAATCGCTAGCAACGTCGAATTATAGGGCCGGATGACTTCGGCCCTTTTTTCATTGCAAAACCGTCGAAGGGTTTCGTTTCCTTCTAGGAAGAACCCATGCCAAAGCCAAGCGTCAGGCTTTCAGGGAAAAGACGGGAATGCCGGAAGCCAAAAAGATTTAGCGCTCGCTGTTGGAAGGGCGAACTTGGGCAATTAGGCAAATTAATGACGCTTCTGCTTGTCTTTTTTGCCTTGGATAGTCTTATTCAGCACTTTGGTGCTTTTTTCGACCTCATTGAGTTCCCCGGTCAATTTGTTGACATCGAGGTCCTTTAATCCGCCCAGTAGATTCTGTAGTTCGTCGGTCAAGGAGGATTTCCCTTTTAAGAAGAGATTTAATTCATTGATCGTCGATTCGATTCGATCAACTTGCTTCTGATATTTTTCAACGCTCGTCTCCAAACTGGTCACGCGGGTTTCGATACCCTTAACCTGTTCATTGAATTGCCGTTCTATCGCCTCGATCCGGCCGAGTGTCGCCGCGATGTCCGCGACTTGCTGAAGCGACTCGTATAATTTGTCATCTTGTGGCATAAATGCCTCCTGTTTGTTTTAACGATTCCATTCTCGAAAGCGAAGACTCGATATTCTTCTTAAGATAGCGCAACAGCAAGGAAACGAAATAATTTTGTTCTCCGTCCGTAAATTTATCGGGATTGCGTACGATGAATTGGGCGACGTTCTGCAAATAATCCGGATCCGCCTTTTCGTCCAGCGCGAGCAAACGGAGTTTCATATCGGCGTTGCGGACGGAATAGAGTTGCTTTAGATGTGTTTGATCCTGAATTTCGATCATGCAGTCCACCAGATCCGAAAAAGCGTGGATGTCCTCTTTTGCAAATTTATCGGGGCTGTCGAGGAACAAATCATAAAGATCCAGTTGCCTGACAAGCTTCTCCATTCGTCCATCTCGTTTCTCCTTGGGTATCTTGTTCAGGCAACGATGAGCATTGACGAAATCCTTCCGTAAAAGGGATCCTCTGGCATAGGAATACCAATCTTCGCTGGTGAAGGTGTCGTTGAGGTATTGAGGTATCTCCTCTTTTTGCTCCAAGAGGCTTAGACCATGCAATAGCTTTGATTGAATGAGAGGCGAGACGTTGTCTTCCAACACGATGATTCGATCTTTGGCTCGCGTTAAAGCGACGTAATAACGATTGAACAGCATCCGATGCAAGGTCGACTTCCTGCCAATCCTTTCATCGGAAAGCATCTGGTCCCAGAGCCCACGGGACGAAGAAAGGAAATTATCGATGATGACGTTGTCCCATTCGCGGCCTTTGGCATCGTTGATCGTGACAACGTCGTCCTTCAATATGGAGGGGTATTGGTCGCAAAGCGCCTTCTTCGCTTCATCGTCAACGACGATGACGATAGTATCGCTTTGAAAGGTGGAAGGGGATGACAGAAGTTCATCCTCAAGCTCTTCGTTAGTGATCAAACGCGGAAGCGATCCCTTTTCGTCTTTTCGCAAAGATTGCTCGTCGTCATCGTTGCCATTGCCTTGCGCACCGATGGCCTTTCGTTTGATCCGGTTAATTTCGTTGATATAACTAACCAAGAAATTTGAGCTGCGATAGGCGCCTCGCAAGTTTTGGATTGGAACGTCGATCCCGGGCCCCAAACCCATTTTCAGACAACTGGCCGCACTTTCGATTGTGAATATCGTCGGGTTGATGGCTTGGTTGTCGTCCCCGAAGAGATACAGTTTTTTGGATCCTTCTTTCAGCAAGGCGCAGATTGACAAGACCTGAAGCTCGGTCAGGTCCTGAGTCTCATCGACGATGATGGCATCGTAGCAAGCCGGTTTTTTCGCTAACAGCTCTTCGGCTGCCATGTTGTCCGTTCGGCCACTTAAACGATCAACGTAAACTCGATAAGCCTTTGCGATATCGTAGATTTTTTCTTTTTGGGTCGAATCGAATCCCATCTCAGATTTGATCTCTTCTTTAAAATCACTAGAACTCAGCAAAGATGCGTCATTCCGGCTGAACTGATGGCTTCTTCCCTCGATGATCCCACGGTAGAAGACGTAAGCGATCGATATTGCCTCGTCGATCGTTGGGGCAATTTTTAGTAAATTGTTCTTTTGGTTTCTCGCCATGGCGTAGACCGACCGGGCCCACTTCGTGAATTTCTCTTGGCCGAAATACGTTTTTCCATCATCGAGAATCTGTTCGGCCAACTCCTGATATGTCAAACATTCCGCCGGGATGTCCAATTCTTGGAATTGCTGTTCGACTTTCCATTTTAGGGCGTATTGATAAGTGAGATAGAGGATCCGCTGGTCTGGGTAGGTTTCCTCGAGGCTTCGGTAGAGGTCGATGCTCATCAGCGTCTTTCCGGTTCCTGCGCTACCCCCGAAAGCACAAGGGGCTTTGGTCGCTTCGAGAAGGCCGGCCTGGTCTAAAGACAAAACGCCGTACTCGCTGAATTTCGGTTTACTGGCATCGGTTGATTGCTGGAAGGTAATCCGATACAGTTCTTTCTCAATAATCGGATCGCGACCATGAAGATTAATGATGTCGTTTTCAATGATGCTTTCATCTTTTTTTTCGTCTTCTTCGATTTGACGGGCCGTTTTGCCTTGGCGGTCATGCTCGCCGGTGTCGCTGAAATACAGAAGAACGATGGCGTTCGGCTCAATATGCCGCTTCAAATCATATCCTCGCGTGTAGAAAAGACGGCAGGCTTGGAAGGTTCCTGAATTCGCGACCCGAAATTTGTAGATATTAAAGTCTTCGAGGCCGTTTATTTCCGTGCTTCGTTTGATGCGAAGATATTGTTCGAGGTCTTCGTCATTGTCGGTCAATAGAGTTTGATAGATTTTGCCCAAAGCATCCCGAAGTTCGTTTTTGTATTTGTCTTTGAGATCGTCGATTGTTTTCAAGTATTTCCGCGTGGCGTAAACGTGGCGCTTCGCCAACAAAGAGGTGGTGGCCTCTTGCTCTTTGACGAATTGTTCTTCTGGGGAAAGCTCCGGTTCGGCAACTTTGCTCTCCGGCTTGTCGGCGGTCCTGGCCTCGGGATTCGCTTGTTTTTGGAAAGTCGGAACATCAAGAGGCGCTTTAGTTTGTTCGGTTGGCGTAATCGGCGTTTCGGGTCTTGGGGTTACAACGCTTGGCTCCTCAACTGCGAGATCATGCGTTGCTGGAGCCAATTCGTTGATCGTTTCTCCGGTTTTGGATTCTTCATTAATTAGAGAAGCCGGCGTCCCGACCGTTATGTTTTCGGTCAACGCCGCATTGTTTTTGAGAAGAGGGTCCTTTGACGGGCCAATTGTTTTTTGCTCGCTCTCTTTTTCCTTCCGCTTGATTTCGGCAACATCAGCCAATGATGGAACGGTTTCAAGAACGCTGAGAGGAAGGCGCTGGGCGATTTCATCATACGGAATTACTTTGCCATCGACCTTGGCGTTGTAGCCATTGCTCATAACCGAATAATAGGTCTGTCGCCAAGGGGAGGCCAAAAAAGCAAATGACGGGTCGGCTTTATAGGCCAGCAAAAGGGAATAAATCGAACCCGTTGATGAGAGTTGGGCCCCAACAATAAACCATTTCGATGCCACGAAATATTCGATGTCGTTGATCCTTTTATCGTTTTCGGCACAAAAGGGAAAATAAAGAATACGAGAGGAATAGGGATCGAAGTATTGAAGGCGATTCAATTGGTTTGCTGCGTCGACGAACATCGGACTCCCGTCGTTTAAGCGAACATCGCTTCCGTCGCGTTGCATAAAAAGGTAGACCGAACTGGATATTCTCGGATTCTCAATAACCTGTTCTTGCGTTGTCTTCGGGACAACGGTTTCGTTGGGCGCGTGACCTTTTGTGTCTAGTTGAAAGCGCGCCTTCGGTAAGGCTGGCGGCTCATCGAAACCTAAGAGACCATAGACATTATCTCCGTGGTATTCGTCGCCTTTTTCGTCGATTAAACCAAAACCGATATTCGTAATAGCAACCACGCAACGCGCCGCCAAATCATACGAAACCGCCCAATCTCGCTCTGTTTTGTGAATAAGGAAGACGCGGAAACAATGACCGTCCGTTTGACTGAACAATCCAGCGGCAATATACCAATCGTTTAATTTAAAGCGGGATAAAGAACTAAAGATCCGGCTGTTTGACTCAAGTTCAAATGGGTAATAGTTGACATAACTTCCAACGGCCAAAATCCGCAATTTCAAAAGATGGTCTTCGACATCCTTAAACATGTCTTCGTTTGCTGTGGAATTAATATGGATCTCGGCCGTTTGAGAAATTGTATATCCAAAGATGAAAATTTCTTGTGAGCTGATGTAATTCCTCATTTAATCACTCCGATGTTGAAAAATGACGCGAATTGGGGCAATGATTGCCCACTATATTGGATAATCACAATTATACGGGTTATTTGCTCGATGTTTTATTTTTCTTTTGACGTTTTGGTTTTGAGCAGATGTGGCCGTTCTTCTTTGAATGTCATCTCTTTGATGCCTGAAGCGCTTTCTAACTTCCTTTGAGAGGTAAAGAGCATTATTTTCAAAGTCCTTAATTTTCCCCGATTAAATGCATATTTTGGGGAAACTGGTTTGTTTTTGCCAATCAATCTGTTTTATATGTTCCATCACTGCGTTTTGCCCTTAACACTATCTCAAAAAGGCGATGTTACACTTTGGGATTTTGGCCAGTATCAAAAATCCGATAAGAATGTGAAAAGACTATTTTTTAGTTCTCTATTCTCGTGTGTCCACAACTGCACTCTAGGCGCCTTAACGATGGTTGGATTTGTTTGTTCCTTGGCCTATGCTTATGGCCCCTTTTCTTCGCGTAGAAGACCACCTGTAAGATTGCTGATGAAAAAATCTTACATATGTGGATAAAGTTTTCAGTGGAGGCGTGAATTATGTTTTCATCGACGAGATCGCCTTGGCTAAGGCTATTCCGAATCCACATCTCCCCAAGGAAAGTCAAACTAGGGGAAAAGAGCCGTTTTCTATGAGGCGATGCCTTTAGGAAAATCATCGTTGAGGATACATCGGAACCGAATGGTTATGACAAAGACGGCATTTATCATCTAAGTTTGCTTGGGTTTCTGCTTGACCTGGCACAAGTGGCGAGCCATTAGGAGCGGAATCGGATTTGTGCCGTACTATATGTTCTCTTTTTAGCGTCAACATACTTAGGAAAGCATCCATGCCTTCCTCGTCAATGACAGTTATTTTCAAAACAGGTTATTTCCGTTGGAAAAACGAGAGGTTGTCACATGGCCTCGCCCAGTGGCCGACATGTCATGCAGCCCAGCCTGAAGGTGGTGGCCATAGTCGCATTGACCCCACTAAGCACATGTTGGGATGGTTGTTTCGCCGTTGCATAAGAAGATCGATAAGAGCGAAAAGCGGGGTTTTGCTGGAAGGACGCGTTTTCAGATTCCAATGAATTCCTGGTGGCTTTAAAAAAGCGTACCCTTATGCGAAACACGTCCCTAAAATGATCAATGGAATCGACATTTTGCAAAAATCCGCCTTCACTTTCTTCGATTTGCATATCTTCGTGACAATATGCATAAAAAAATTATCGAATATGCAGAAATATTTGCATATACTGTTGTTAATCTGCATTATCTAATATAAAATATATGCAGAAAGTTTTATTTGTATGAGAATGTTTGATTATTCTTTCCTCAAATCCCTTTTGGTCCCATCCGGTTTTCTTTCGTCCATCTCCTTCATATATGGGCTAAAGTCCAAATCCGATTCGCTCAAGGATAAGTTCCCGGACGTTTTCACGGGGCTACGGAAAACCGCCATCGTGGAGTCCGTCAAAGGCAGCAACGCCATCGAAGGGATCATTACAAGCGACTCGAGGATTAGGGCCATCGTCAACGAAAGCAGCGCCCCTAGGAACCACAGCGAGGAGGAAATCGCCGGATACCGCGACGCCTTGAATTACATTCACGAGAATTACGAGTCCCTTTCTTTGAGCGAGGCCCTCATCAAGGAACTTCATAGGATGATGCTCGCGCGCACTGCCTTGCCGTATGGAGGGCAGTACAAGAGCGAGGATAACCTCATAAGAGAGAGACGGGGCGACGGAACAACGCTTATTAGATGGGTTCCGACATCGGCGAAAGAGACGCCTGAGACGATGGAGCGGTTCGTTGGGGCCTTCCTCGACGCCAGAGACGATTCCGGCGTCAACCAGCT
Source organism: Bacilli bacterium (assembly GCA_022641095.1). Lineage (GTDB taxonomy): Bacteria > Bacillota_I > Bacilli_A > RFN20 > CAG-826 > UBA4951. The sequence goes on along the minus strand of JALCDB010000006.1, from coordinate 53,586 downwards.
CCTTCTTATTCCTGTTTTCATCCTTGACTTCCTTTGCATTCATCCTTTTAAGGACGGAAACGGAAGGATGAGCAGACTCCTTACCCTTTTCCTCTTATACAAAGCCGGGTTCGATGTGCCCAAATACATTTCTTTCGAAGAGCAGATCAACAAAGACAAAGGAAAATACTACGAAGCCCTTAAACAATCCTCATTAGGATGGCATGAAGGGAAAAACGATTATATTCCGTTCGTGGGGAATACCATATTCACGTTGTTCCGTTGCTACCAAGAACTTGATAGGCGGTTCCTGACTTTGCGCGATAACAAAGTCAGCAAGACCGAAAGGGTCGAACAAGCCGTTTTGAATTCGCTATTGCCCGTCAGTAAAATGGATATCGCCTCCCTTCTCCCCGACGTGAGCGTTACCACAATCGAGGCGGTGCTTGCCAAAATGGTGAAGGAAGGGAAGGCGGTTAAGAGCGGATCGACCAAAAACGCAAGATATTCGAAAGGATAAGGAATAAAGAAAGCGTTATCCAAAGCAAGGCGCCTGAGGCTATCTAAAGCCATAATTGGTGCTGCGGCTTCAGGCGTCGTTTTCGTCTAAAGGAGATATCACCATGCCATCAGTTCGCCTAGGCTCAATATGTTTTTTGTCGCGCTATACACGTCAAGACGGTAGTTGCTTTAGTGCTAAGGAAGCAATCCGTTGCCCCCCGTTGAAGGCGTGTTGTCGGCGTTTAGGTGTTGTTTGCCTGTTTTCCCAATCGGGAATAACTCATGTTGCTTCCGTTCATAAAACGCATTTTGAACACCAAAACAGGCCTGAGCAATACCTAGACCTGCTTTTTGTGCGTTTATAAACTTTGCTCAAACCAAATTATTTCATAGTTGATTTTGTATGTCTTGGAACAGGTATTTACAGGATACTTGCCATGCCCGATTTCAAACATATGAGAGAGGGCTTTCCCATTGCCTCCAATCTTCTTGTTTATATATAGGTTTCGTTTTTTACGACCAAGTGGATGATGCGCTCCTTATCAATAACAAGAATTTCGTTGATGGAGGAGTTAATCAACCCTCCTGGAGGCTCAGTCTTCTCGCCCTTGTGTTTTCTTGGTTCGCTTTGACGACATCGAATCTAGAGGTCGGCGTCTCATCGCCTGCGCCCTTCTCACGCAACTTTTTTGAACCATTGGTAATTTAACTCAGTTCCTGAATCGGTTTTTGGCGCATGCGTCCTAAATCATGTCCTGAATGTGTCCTAAATCATGTCCTAAATGTTTAATGGAGGCTATAATGGGTTCGGGAGGATTTCAAAACGCTCAGCGAACTCATTTCAGAATGCACCGACTGCGACTATAAAGAGAGACTGGAAGAAGCAAAACCGAAGAGCTGGCTGAAGTCGGTTTCGGCGTTTGCCGACGGGGTCGGCGGATCGCTTTTCTTCGGGGTAAGCAACGACAAACGCCCGGTCGGGCTTTCCGACGCCCAAAGGTGCGGTGAGAAGATCTCTGAACTTATAAACCAAAGAATTGATCCGACGCCAATTTATTTCCTCAAGCCTTTCAAAGAAAAAGGGAAATTATTGATAGAGCTCAAGGTCTTGCCTGGGCAATCGACGCCTTATTATTACAAGGCCGATGGGGTTTGCGTTTCCTATATCCGGGCTGGCAGCGAGTCCATTGAGACCCCAACCCACATTCTCAATGAACTGATTCTCAGGGGGCAGGGGAAAACCTATGACGGAATAGTCACCGGATACAAGAAAAGCGAGTTCTCATTCTCTACCCTCCGTTCCGTCTTTCTAGAACGGACCAAAACCACCTTCAACGAGCAAGACTTCCGCTCGTTTGGGCTTTCCGACAAAGAAGGCCATCTCACCAACGCCGGAATCCTTTTGGCCGATGAGAACCCTTATAGGCACAGTCGTGTTTTCTGCACAAGGTGGAACGGTCTTAACAAAGTGGGTGAGAAAGAAGCGGCTGATGACAAGACGTTCTCTGGCAGTCTTTTGAAGCAGCTTTCCGATGCCTTGCTATTTTGGAGGAACAATACCAAAATCGGATGGCACAAAGAAGGAACCAAGACCATCTATGACCCGGACTACGACGAAGAGGCCATCACCGAGGCTTTGGTGAATGGGATTATTCACCGGGATTACAACAACCATGGAGCCGAGGTTTGCCTGAACATATATGACGACAGGATTGAAATTTCTTCGCCTGGGGGGATGTTCTCCGGCGAGAAAATCCCAGAGAAAATAGATTTTGCCATGGAATCGATGAGAAGGAACCCGATTATCTCTGACCTTTTTTGGAAACTCAAATACATGAACGAAAGAGGATCCGGCCTTGAAAACATCACAAACAAGACCAACGCCCTTTTCAAAGATGGCATGAATCATGTCACGTTCTCAAGCACATCATCCTTTTTCGTCGTAAGAATAGCCAATTCCAATTATCGTAAAGAGGCGGAGAGCGATCTGGCGAATCGTGGTTCTGGCAACAAACAAACGTTGCTTTTATCCCCGAACGAGAAAAAGATAATTGACATGATCCGCGCTAGCGAAACGATCACCCAGGCTGAACTAGCGGCAGCGCTAGGCGTCACCGACAGGACGGTAAGGAGGATGATCAAACGCCTGAAAAACGAAGGGGCAATTGAAATAGTGGGGAAAACCAAAGCGAAGAAATGGTTCGTTAAGTAATACGCTTGGCGTCTATTCACAATACAACTTCATTTGTCGTTTCGTCCTTGCCCTCAATCAAACTAGGCTCAATATGTTTTTTGTTTCGCTACACACGTCAAGATTGTTGAGCCGTTGGGGTTTCCAGATCCCAAGATAGCGATATCAATGGATACTTTGTGAATTGCTTTCCGATTCTTGAGAACAAAGAAATAACGAAGGTCATAAGCGGCTTTATTCCAGTTGTATTCGCCATTGAAACTTGCAATTAGAGTGACAATCAAGAAGAATTCTTACTCAGCCATTTCTTCGGTTTTTCCCATAAAAATTACTTCGTTATAGTCATTCAATAGATTTTTCGGAACATTGTGCGAAACAAAAATAACGGTAGCGTCTAATGAAAGAATGGTTTTCTGGATTTTTTTTATTGTTAACTTCATCGAGGCCCGCCGTTATTTCATCGAGCAAAAGGATTTTGGGATCATGATACATGGCTCGCGCTAGAGCTATCCTTTGCGTTTCGCCGCCACTGCTTGCGGAAAGTTCGGGGTCTAGAGGTGAATCAAGCCCGCGTTCATTTAGAAAAGAAAAAAGACCGGCGTTGCTGATTACTGTCCTAAGTTTCTTTTTGTCCAAAGGGGCGCCAAGGAATATGTTGTCCTTGAGGCTTCCAGTAAAAATAATGGAATTCTGCTCACATAGGTAAACCGACTTTGGAATAGAGTTCAACCCAATCGTGCGGTAATCGTCGTCATCGATCTTAATCGAACCTTGGTAATCGTCACTGTCTCCGGCAATCAAAGAGAGTAAGGTACTTTTCCCGCAACCGGATGGTCCAAGAATCAGATACTTCTTACCCTTTTCGAAGGAATGAGAGAAATGGGAAAGGATGGCTTGTTTCCCATAAGAGAAAGAAAGGTTCTCAATTCTTAAAGAAGATGAAAAAGCAATGTCATGGCCATTATCGGGTTTGGGTTTGTCGCTGATAATACAAACCAGTTTGGAATTGACGTCTTTCATTCCTTTTATGCTGGAAAGGGAATTCACGAAGCTCCCCAAGGGGTTATAAAGGTTGCTGGCTAATTGGATGAAAGCCAGAACCGAGCCAATGCCCAGTTTGCCGTTATAGGCCAGGATTCCGGTTATCACAATCACGCATAATTGCATGACCGTCGTAAGCAGATTGCCTAATGAGGAAACTCCTGTGGAAAGACGATTTTGTCGCCATACTGATTTCGTGGCCTTGAGTTCAGCGTCAGTTTCTTTCTTCATAGCATAGTCAAGAGCGAATGCGCTTCTGATAACGCCGTGTCCTTCAAGAAATTGCCTGAAAACTTGAGACAAAGCGCCATAGTTTTCCTGTATTGCAAGGTTCTTCTTGTTCATTGGTTTGTTGAAGAGGCAGGGCAAAATAAAAACCAGAACCGAAAACGAAAGTAAGATCAAGGCCACTGACCAGTTGATATAAAGGGATATTCCTAGAGCCGATAAATAAGTGAAACAATAACCAGGCAAAAAAACGAGGGGCCCAAGATAATGATTTGTCACATGGTTGGAGTCGGTCGTGAGGTTAGAGAGATAAGCGGAGACGCCGCCTTTTTTAAAATCAGCTCCGTTTCTACGCATTATAGAGGAGAAAAGGTCATCATTCAGTCTTCTCACCGCCTCCTCCAAATACCAATTGGCGTATACATCAAAGCAATAGAACGAGGCGATCATCGCCAAGGAATAAATCGCAGCGGCTCCCCCATAAGCCCAAAATGTCGTTACTACAAAATTGGGGGAAGAGATATAGTTGACAAGAATCTCTATCACTATGGCAATTCCAGAATCTAAAACCGCGCTTAGCAAAGAAAGGAGTATCAATAACGCATAGCCCCATTTAGACCAAAAGAGATACTTTTTCATGTAACTGCCCCTCCGCGTAAACTTCGTAAAAATGTAACATTTCTCTTTTCATTGCTTCGCATTCGTCTTTATCCTTGCTTCCGAATCTGCATTTTCTTCCAAAGCATTTCGGGTACAGAAAACAAGTTTTGCCTCCTCTTTCAAAAAGGATAAACCGTTAACAAAAGTTCACGTCAACACACAAAAAACGGCCATTTGCAAAAAAAATTAAACCTTGGTTTATTTTTTGACGAAAAGAGAGTACTTGTCCCTTTCGATCAAATTGTCAAAAAGAACGGCATTACTTGATAAGCATTTTTGGAACTTTGGTTTTTGATAAGGCAAAAACGAGATTGATGAGGCCCCAAAAATTACCGCTTCCTTTATTGGGAGAAGCGCCTCATCGGAAAAAATATAGGCCACTTTATGGCCGCTAAAATCACCAAACGTTTTTTTAATCGCTAAAAGATCCCTTCCCCCTTGGATAAAAAGCAAGGTGGATTTAGGGAGTTGGCAAAAACATTTCAAAATGAGAAGCGAATTATCGGCATTGGAAATTAAAAACGAGGGGAAACCGTTTAGTTTGCCGTTATTGATCAATTCCTCGTTGAAGTTTTGCTGATAAAGAATGGCCTTCCTGTCGCTTTCGCGTCTATCGGCATCGCCCCAATCGTTGGATGATAAGTCGAACTGGCTCGCTAAAGAATCTGAGAAATCCTTTTTGAAATAGTCAGGGAATAGCACTCCATCCCTGATCTCCAAGGTGGTTCCGCATTGTTCGCACTTGGCATCGGCTGTCGAGATCGAGTTTCCATCTATCGAACAATTTGAAAAACGGAGACGGCCTCCGCATTTTGGGCAAATTACGTATTCAAGAGCCGAAAGGGCGAATCCACAAGTTTTAGGAGACGACTCCATTTTATCGGTAAGTAAGTCTTCGATTCTGGATTGGCTTTCACGAATTTCTTTCTGCTTTTTTGCGAGAATCTCCAATTTTTTGTTTAGGATTCCCCTTTGTTCATCAGTCAGGGGGTCGTTTTGGCTGGTGATAATATATGGAAAAAAGAATTTGGAAATTTCAGTTATGGAGAGTCCCGCTTCCTTGAGGATCTTTATCTTTTTAACAACTTCAACGTCGGCTTTTGAAAAATCATATTGGCTGCCTTCTTTGCTTGGCGATAAAAGGCAATGCTTGACGTAAAACCTGATTGAGGATTCGCTTAGTCCTGTTATTTTAGAGAATTCGCCTATCTTCATTATCACAATTATGTCACAGCACGTTTCGTTTTAAAAAAAGATGCGGTCTTTCCATCCGATTCATCGAATTGCCTCCACTGATGTCGTTTGTTAGCCGATTGTTTTGGCGACGGCGTTACGGATTCAGCCGTTATTTATCCTTATACGATCAAACCAGGAGCACAAGATAGGTTTACGTTCAAGCGATGAATTCGGTGTTGGAACGGCTCTTAGCAAGACGTTTCAATGCGTGTCGATGAACTCCTTGAATCTAGGAAGAGCAAAACAAAGCCGGCCTCTTGAAGGGGCGGTTAGTATTCCTTTTTTCAGCAAACGATCTCGGTATTGGGAGAAATACTCTTTTGTCATTTCGTTGCGGCTTAAGACCTCATTCACGCCTATTTCCTCGTTTGTTTTAAATGTTTTGGCTATGTTTTGCTCAACCGGAGAAAGCGATGACCACACTTTCGTGTAGACGAACTCGGAAAGATACTGATCGAATTGAATCAAAAGCTTATAGTCGATTTTTTTGTTCCCGCTTTCGAAAAGAAGATATCCAAGCAACTGGAAAGCGAAAGCATAGCCTTTCGTCAGTTTGGCGTATTCAAGCGCTTCCTCGTAAGTGATGCCAATTGAGTTTTGGTATGACAACGCGATGGAAGAAATATTAAGAGGCGATAAAAATGTCTTCGGCGCTCTGATGAGGAACGTCAGGTTCTTTTCGTTTTGCAAGGTTGAGATGTTTTCATAAAGGCCCGTTGCCAAAAGAAACAGAGGACAGTCCTTCCTGATTAGGATTTGGAACGATAAGGCAAAGCGTTTCATTTGGGGGTTGCTTGTAGCCTTATCGACCAACACCAAGACTTTTTTCTTCTGCCTTTTGATTTCTACGAGCATCTTTTCCAAGAGATCATCGATGTTGAGGACGGGGTTTTTCCCAGACAAAGAAAAGGAAACGCCATGGAAAGAGACGCTGAAACTTTTTTGGAGGAAGAGGTGCTTGGTTTTGCTGGAAGAATAAAGCTTCGCCGCAAGCGATTCGCGCATATCGTCCTCAGGGTTCAGTTCCACCACAACCCACTTAGGGTTCTTTTCGAATTCTTTCGCTATGGAAGTTAGTAGCACTGTTTTGCCGGATCCCCTGACTCCGGTGATGATGAAACAATGCGAAAGCGGAGGCTCCGCCTCTAGGTTCTTGGACAAAGAGTCTTTTATGCCAACCCGTGAGATGTGCTCAGATGGCGAACTTCCAAAAGACAACGTGAATGGATTCCCTTTCATACTTCTAATTCCCCTACATACTCTGTCATACTTCAAAAACATTTTCATACTCCGTCATACTTTAGTCAACCATTTATAATAAAAATCAAACAAACGCCTTAATCCCATGCCCTATGGCGTCAACGTCGATTTGCCTTTTTGTGTTTCTTTGATACGTTATCAGAAGAATCCGATAGAGAGGGAATTTATCGGAAACTCAGCAGAAACATATAAAACCATCAATACGTTGGGATAAAACAGTTGAAACGGCAGAAATGTCCAAAAACGGGGGGAAAGTTTCTCACCCTGTATTTGTGGTTTTGTTTGTTAAAATAAATGACTTGGGTACCAAACGAACTGCTAAACCATGTTTGATTTGTTAATCAAATTTCAGCCTTGTTATAATCGGCAATTGAGTTTTTTAAGTCATAAAAACCGGTTTTTATTTTGGTATTTTAACTTTCAGTTTGCTTAAAAAAATTGCATTAAATCTTGCTAATGATAGAATGAGATTACAAAAAACCGGTTTTTTAGGAGGAATTCCATGAACAAAACCATAACAAGTCGCGTTGCTATCGCCGCTTTTTTGTCCATAGTCGCGCTTTCGTCGTGCGCAGGAACGAGCAATAAAACGAGCGAGGCCTCTGCTTCGTCGGCTCCGACCCCCGTTTCGAGTTCGGTCGTCTCAGATGGCAGCTCTTCCTCTTCTAAGGCGACGAAAATTCCAGCCCCGGTGCTTACGCTCAACGCCAACGTGGTGTCTTGGGGTGAAGTCGAGAATGCGCGGTTATACCAAATCAAGGTAGGAACGGACAGTTACGAAACCAACGAGACGAGCTTCACCATCGAGAAAACCGTTCCTGGCTCTTGGGACGTCATGGCCAAGGCGTTAGCTGAGGGAAGCGCCTATGCCGATAGCGATTGGTCCAACACGCTCACGTACACGCTCCAGGCTGTGGCTCTTGCTGCTCCGGTGCTCACGCTTGATGGCGCCACGGTCGCTTGGGGCGCCATTGACCATGCGGAAGGCTACGATGTTTACGTTAACGATCAAAAGGTGTCCTCGCAGACAGCCACTTATTATGAAATCGATAAAGAAGAACTGGGGACATATGTTGTCGGGGTTAAGGCGACATCGGCTTCCGCTTTGTTTACCGAAAGCGCGCTTTCAAACACCGTTACTTTTAAAATAGAGGCATCGGAGCTTGCTATCCCGGTCGTCAGCAACAAATACAACGTCTTTTCTTGGGATGCCGTAGCCAATGCCGATTCCTATGACGTTTACGTGAATGATACGTTGGCGAAAAACGTGACGACGACCTCGATCGATCTCGACGTTCACGCTAAGGGTTCCTACAAAGTCGAGGTTGAGGCGAAAAGCAAATCCGATCGCTTTACGGCCTCGGGGAAATCCAAAGCCACGACATTGACGGTCGGCGGCACGGTCGAGGAAGCCAACAGCGTATATGACGAAGCCTTCACCCAATCGATTCGCATCGATGGAGGAACGTACGCCGTTGTCATGGTGGAAGATGCCACGGCCGCTAGGGTTTGGCTCCGCTATTTCGTGAAGACCAATTCAACCAGCGTCTATAACATCAAACTTCTCCAAGGGAGTTCCGAGATTACGGTCTTGGATTCGACGACGATCGAAAACGAAACGATCGTCGGCAAAGGTGTCGATGGCGCCGTGAATTGCAGCACATCGACGGGTTTCGAGTTGGCGGCGAGACGTTTTGACGGCAACTCAGACATCGTTCTAGGGGCAAACTACAAGTTCATCGTCGCTAACGAAACGGTAGGGACCACGATCACTCTTCTTGATTTCCGCGCTTCGAGTTATCCTTCCGACGTGGTTTCGGAAAGAGACTCCGATTACAATCTCAACGTCAATGGCAATTTCTTGCAAAACGTTGACGACATGAATGACATTTTCTATTACAACTGCTGGATTCCGCACAGCACGATAGCCATCGATTTCAACGCTTGGGCCGTCGTGGACTATGATGGCACTTTCAAAGGAGTGAATAAAACGAACTCGGGGCAAAGCGTCCCTAACGGCCTTAGTTACCAATCCATGAGCAAAGCCATTCAGTTACCGGCTTTGACGCTTGATCACTACGTCTTTGGCATGAATGCTGGCAACGTCGGTCCGAACGAGAGCGCTTTGATATGGAAGATATCGGCTGTCTGCGAAGAAACGGGCAAGGTTTACGCCATCAGCGATTGGGCTGTCAACGCCTTCGACTCCGACACCTCTTTCTCGTTCGCTTTCGGCGATGACGATTCCAAAGAACTGAGCGGAAAGAAGATTGATCTCACCGTTCAGTGGCAGCGCCAGGAAAACTACAACGATGGCTGGAAGGCGCGTGCGTATTTGTCCGCCTTCGCCCTTACCCAGGCCTCCACTCCGACGCCGGTGACCCCACACGCTTGGGAAGTCACGAGCGGAACCGGAAGTTATGACGCCTCCGCTGAAGTTCCGGTCAAGTCCGAGACGTTTGAAGGCTTGCTTAGCCTGAGCGCTGGGGCCAGCGCGGCCTTGGCTGCCACCATCGACGAAGGCAAGACGAGCAATGTCTGGGTTAGTTTCTACGCCAAGGCCGCCCCGGCGACCGACACGGCCGCGGTTCCTTCCATCGAGTTCAAGCTAAGCGCCAAAATCGGCGACGATTCCTTTGTGATTTATAACTGGAACAAAATAGGTGGCACTTCCTCGGTTGTCGACAACAGCAGCGTTGTTACGGCGGGATCCGTCAACCAAGCCATCGCTAACGACCGTTACGAGATTTTCATGATTTCGCTCGATGAATTCGCCTTTGGATACGCGGGGAAAAATGCCAGTTTCTTGCTGGAGACCCGCGATTCGAACGACGGCACTGAGCAAAAACTTTTTGTCACGGGATTCAATTTGATCCAATATACGACGAAGATGGGCGTTAGTTCCGCCTATCAAGGCATGGGCGAGTGGACCAGCAATTTCTCCAGTTACGTCGAATTTGGGAATTATCCCCTTCCCGGCGGCTGGTTGCGTTGCCTTGCTTGCACGGATTCCTCCAAAGTCCATCAATATCAAGGCGATGTCGCTGACGTCACGATGCCTACTTACGAGGAAGGGAAGACGATGAAGTTCGGCTTCACGTTCTCCAACTACGGAAACTACACGTCCATCCTCTACAAACTGTCGGCCGTGGACAAGGATGGGAATGTCTATATACTCAATGACTGGGGCTTCTTCGCCGGCCCGGGAAGCGACGTGGCTTTCACCAAGGCCATTCCAAGCGAAACCGCTCAGGCGATTTCGGGAAAATCGGTGTCCTTATTGCTTCAATTCAACGATTCCGAAATGATCGACTCCCCTTATCAGAATCGGCTTTACATGACGGCCCCGGCTTTCATGAATGTCTGATTCGGTCGTTTCGAAGGACTCTCTTTGTTTTGGAGGTTGTCTTATGCGACGACGGTTGCTGAAAACATTCTTTTGCGCTTTAGTTCTTTCCTCGCTCCTTTTTGCATGCCAAGGAAACGCGGGTGGATCAAGCGACCCCTCCGCTTCCTTTTCTTCATCTTCGGCCCCGGGTTCCTCCTCCGTTTCCTCTGATACCGGCGGATCCGGCGATCCATTGGTCGATGGTTCGTTCTCATTCTTTCGTAAGCAAAGTATCTCGGGCAAAGAAATTTATTTTTTGGACGTTTCCTCATTGAATGATGATGAGCGGATTTTCGCCTCCTCCCTTCAGGGGTTGCTGATCGCGAAAGGCCAAGGCTGTTATCTTCAAAACGAAAACGACGCGGCTTTCGAAACGCTCTCTTCGTCCTACGAAGTAACGCGTTTCCTTTCTTTCCGGTCTTTCGTTAAACAGGCAGTTGAGAGCCTTCAGGCAACTAACTACATGCCTCTCTCCTCTTTTTCGCTAAGCGCCTCATTTTCCGCCCATTATCAAGAACCTCTTATTCCCGATAGTCAGGCCGTTTTGGCTTCGGCAGCCGGTTTGCTCCCAGACCCTGTCACCCAAGATTACGCCAGCCTTTTTGATGGCGAAGGGGATTCTCGACTTTTGATTGAGGACAGTTCTCCCCTTTCCTATTTGGATTTCGGCATCGCCCAAAACGCGATTTTTTTGAGCAAAAGCGGAGACTATCAAGGAAGCGAACCTTATGTTTGCTCCTTGGGGGACGAAGCCAGCATAGGATATCAGATGGACATGCCGACGAAGACTAACCTATCCTTTTATGGCGCTTTGCCGAAAAACCGCCCATCAATCCAAACGAAGGCGATAGTCGAGGGCAAGCACCTTCTTTCCGTGGTGTGCGAAGACGCGCTGTCGACCTCGCTATTGGGCGAAACCCATGCGGTCTCGCCGATTCTGCAAGCGGAGTTTCCGACTTTGCTGTTCTATCATTTCGGAGGTCTCGATTCCTTTTTGAACATAGTGGCGGGAAACCCGGAAAGCATTGATTCCGGCCGCGCCACGATCATGAATCAGGCGATTGCCGGATCCCTTTCGCGTTTTGCCTATCTTGACGGAACGGAAAAAGATTTTTTGGGAACCTATGCCTATATGGGTTCGTTGGACGGTGGCGTACTCGCCGCGGACGATGGTGCCCTTCGTTTCGTCAACCACAAACCGTTCCTCTCATACGCAGGCGTCCTTGAAGTCGATAACGCCTATGCCTTGGCTTGCGCCCTCAATCAGTCTTCGCGGGACTTAACGGCCGCGGCCGCGTATTCCGTCGTCAGAGTGAAAAGCGGAACCGACCTTGCCACGCTCAAAAAATTCTACAGTGCCCTCAGCCCCGAGGTTGAGATCGTTTCCGCTCCCGCATTGCTGTCCGCCTTACGGGAGAAAGTCGCGCACGTCGATGCCCAGAACGCCTTGCCTAGCAACGCTTCGACTGATTCGATTGGCCCGGAATACGGCCTTTATGACATGTTTTCTTTCAAATACGACGCTCCTAATTACGCGGCGACGTATTCTTTCGGAAGCGGCTATGGCGGTTTCTCCGCCCACAGTTACCAGACCGACGACGCCATCGTCAACCAAGATGGTTTTCTCGTCATCAGCGACCATGGGCAATCCTCATCAATCAGCAATTCCCTTTCCCTGAAGATTCGCCTTCCTTCCCTAACTCGTTATCTCAATTATCAGATTCGTTCCGGAAAGGGTTCTTCCTTCCGGGTGCGAGCGTATGACGTTTCCGCCGACGAATGGAATGTTTTGGATTATGGGCATTACACGAACCTTTGCTTCCAAACCATCAGCATCGATCTGAAGGCGGTTTATGGGGGAACGCTGCCCGCCGTTATCTGCCTTGTTTTTGAGCAAATAGGAACCCAGTATTTGGATCAGACGGTTTATCTCGATAACGTCAGTTTCACCGCCGAGGCCGCGCGAGATGTCGCGTTTTCCGATGACCCAGTCGTACTAAGTTCGGGTTCCGCCCTTTCTTTGGCGGATGGTGATTGGCATCACGCAGGGTCAGTTTCCTTCAGCGGGAACGCTATTGAGTTTTCCAGTTCCACGGAGAATGCTCAAAACAAAGCCGAAGCGGCGGCATGGAAGAAAGTCACGGTTGGCTCCAGCCAAGGGAATTACGCCCAACTGACCCTCAGTTACGATTGCGATGGAAGCGCGCAGTTTCGCGTCAGGACCATCGATGAAAGCAACTATATCAACGATGCGATCCTTCCTTGGACCACCATTTCGGGCACGGGGACGCTTCATTTGGACCTTTCGACCAAAGAAAGCTCGACTGTGCTTCTTTATTTGGAGTTCAACCGTCTCGTCGGTCAAGCGCAGGATTGCCGAATAACCGCTTTGTCTTTCGACTATCTTCTTGGTCACTATTGCTATTCGACGAACGTCACGGATTCTTTTTCGGGGACAAGTGAGGAGTGGAACCTTTCGGGTTGGAAACGAGGCGGTGACGCGACGTATGGCGACCTTACCGCCGACGGCGGATACGGATCCTTAAGGATGGATGGGAGCAACAATGGCAGTTTTGACCCCAATCTCGCGATTTGCTCTTGGAGCAAGTGGTATTCCTTGGCCGCCTCTTGCCAAGAGACCTTGACTTTCTCGATTCGTTCCGGCGGGCCGACCAACGCAACGTATTATCGCGTGAGGGTCGAGAATGAGGCGGGGGTTTCCTTTAACGTCAGTTCGGATAAGAACTCGGGGTGGCTTTTGGTGAGCGGCGAGCCATGGAATGTCATGAGTTTCGACCTTTCATCGTTCTCGGGGCAGAAGATAAGGCTTGTCTTTGAGCAAACCGATCATGGAACCGGAGTTGGAGAGATATGTTTTGTCGATTCGATTGGCATTGCGGAGGATTCCTTATGAAAAAGATGCGCTTGATAGCAATTTTGGCTTTGCTAATCCCTCTTTTTTCTGGAATGGATTATTTTAAAAGTTCCGATGCGGCATCTGAGAAACAGAGTATTGGGATTGAACAGGCGGCGCTGAATGGCCAAGTTGCGACCACCCCGTTTCCGAGCGAAATGGAGGACGGTCTTTCCGCCAGCGACATCTTTAGTCTGAAGAGCCTCTATTCTTCGTTGAATGGCTATCAATACTATCATGCCTCAAGTTACGATTTGGATGGCGGGAACCTTGATGGTTTTTATTTCAACAATCAGGAGGGCATCGCCGCTACCACAACGATGCTAGACGTCAACGGGCCTGGAGTCATGACGACGTTTTGGGCCGAGGGATATGCCGATGACACGGCGAAAGAAGTCTTTCATTTTTACTTGGACGGAGAACTTTTGTTCAGCGCTAAGCACGAAGACTTGTTCGGTGGTAAGGTTTCCCCCTTCGTGAAGCCCTATGTTGGCATTGGGGCGGATTCAGGGGGCGGTTGCTATTTCTATGTCCCGCTTGTCTTCCAAAAATCCCTGAAAATCACTGCCGAATACCTCAACTACTACAACATCGATTACGTTTTGCTGCCAAGTGATGCCAAAGTTCACCCCACTTCCATGAGCGAAGGGCTTGTCGTCCCGGAGTATTTCTCCTCGTCCCACGACTTGGCTGAGCGTTGCGACGGTACTCTCATTGACAATGGCAAGATATCGCTGAACCCGGGGGATGGCGCCACCTTGCTCCAAAAAGAAGGGGATGGTCTCATTCAGGGCTTTACTTTGAATGTCGATGGCATCGCCGATGCCAAAGTCAAACCCGCGTCTATCGCCGCCGATGGGCGCTTCATAAAAGCGGGTGGGAACCTGTCTTTCCGCATGGATGTCCGGCCCGACAACGACGGCTGCTACTTGAAATATCGTATCGATGCCATTTGGTCGAATCAGGTGGTGGATGTCTATTGCGACGATCAGTTCGTTACAACGGTTGATTCCGGCGTGGGCGGCTCGGATTACCGCATCCTTGATTTGGTGGCAAAAATTCCCAGTTGCTTAACAAAGGGGAAAAGCCAAGTCACGCTTCGGCTGGAATGCGTTTCCGTTTCGGGGATCGACCTTCCTTTCTTTGACGTTTGGATGTACAGCATCGTCCCCGGGGGCAGTATTTGCACCGATTATCTCGACATATTGAACGGCTCCAGCGAAAGCGCCCACGGGTTCGCGGTGGTTTTGCAAAACGGCAGCGGCTCCGTTAACGCGGCCCTGAACGACCCCGCTTACGCCGCCGATCTCACCGCTTATCCTTTCCAGAAAATCGATACGCTCCCTCAAGAGCAAACAGGCTATTATTCAAACGCGGTTTCGATGCGCCTTTCCGTGACAGGAGGGAACGATGTCAGATTGATTCGGCAAGCCGCCTCGAAAGATGACACCAGCGTCAATGTTTGGGTAGACGGGGAAAAGGCCGGCACTTGGAATGCTTTCTATGATGGTAGCGACAAAATCGGAGAGACCTCGTTTGCCCTGCCTTTAGACTATGTTGCTGGGAAAACCAGCGTCGTTATAACTTTTGTGCCGATAACCGGCAGCAATAATCTCGTCTCTTTAAGGGGATATGAAAATGGGGTTTTGGTGGATTGCCTGTCCGTTGCGGACGACATAGAGCATGCCATCAATGGCGTTTTTTCCTTTGCATCCGTCAAAGTCAACGGCGTCAACTCATTGAGCGATGCCTGGGAAGAAGCCTACGAAAAAATGCAGAATGCCTGCGATTATGACTCTTTAGTCCTCGACAGCGTTCTTTCCGTCTACACATCGGGCAGCGACGTTCCAGACATTTGTCTCCCCCTATCCGTTCTCTTCAACATGGGCATCTACGGTTTTTCCGCGGTCAATGGTTACGCCCAAGGCATGGATGAGAATGGCCTAGGATATTTCTATCTTCCCTTGCCTTATGAAGACGGCATTCGCATCACACTTGTCCGCCAAGCGAATGCGGATGGGCCTTTGAACTGCGTCTTCGCCTACGCGTATGCGGGAACAAGCGAAGACGATGGCCCGATTTTGACTTTGAAGTCCCAAATCCATCAAGGGGTTTCGGCCTATGGAACCCCCTTGCCTTGGCTTACGGCCGCTGGATCGGGGAAGCTTGTCGGACTGCAGTATAACTGCACTGGCTCCTCCTCTTTCGCGTTTTTGGAAGGCGACGAAATCATTAGCGTCGATGGGAACCCGAGCCCTGTTTGCAACGGAACCGGAACGGAGGACATTTTCAAAAGCGCTTGGTATTTCGTTGGCGGAAAATTCAGTCAAGGAAGCATCGGCATGACATGGAGAGACTATCCTGGCAACGACAAAGCCCGAATTTCTGCCTATCGGAGTTTCCTCGCCGATCAAGTCATTTTCAGGAACGGTATTGAGGCCACTATTGAACATGGCCCCAGCAATGATACCTCGGGTGAAAATTACTGCATCACCGCCTTTTATTACTCCAATTCAAAGAGCGCCCTTCATTCTTTGGGCGCTTATTCCGCTAGCGGTGAGGACCCCGACTGCGTCGTGGTGGACGGAACTTCGACGGATGGAGACATCGAAGGCCGTTTGGAGGGGAATAGCATCGGCACGGGCGTCTATTGCCCCATGAGGGTGCTGAATGGCAGAAGCGAGTTGCGCGTTAAAATCCCCGAGGACAATGACGGGATCATGATTCGCCGACTCTATGATCTGCGGGATGTCGACCAAAAGGCCGAAGTCTACTGCGACGGGACGCTCGTTAACGTGTGGATGAACAAATTTCTGAGAGGAGAAGAAAGCATCGCCCGCTACGACGACTTTATCATCCCTTCTTCCTTTACGCGTGGGAAAGGCGAAATCACCATCGATTTCGTTTCCTTGGCAAACGGTATTTGGGAGGAGAGCAAGTATGAGCTTTTCTCGCTCGGATACGATTTCGATCCAGATTACGCCCTGCCGGACACCGATGGCGATGGCATAAAGGATTTGTACGACGACGAAACCATCGTCAAAGGAACTGGTTTGGATTGTGTCTATTCCTACGAAGAAGCTTTGGCGGTTAAGGCTTTTCGGAAGACGAGCACATTGAGCGATAAACAAAAACAAGAAGCCCTTTCGCTATTTTCTAACAAGGTGGTTATCGACGCCTTCGACCTGCAGTTTGTCGATCAGGGCGCCGACTATGAGTTCGCCACGAGCGTTGGAGTTCGCGTTTTGGCGAAGGCCAATAAAGAATGCTCAGTCGTTTTCTTCGACGAATACGGCTCCATGAGCGTTTTGCCTAGCTATCAGGAAGAAGGCTACACAATCTTCTCCGCCTGTAGAGGGGGCTCCTGCCTTATTTTTGGCATGACATAATATGAAGAAAAAAAGCGTCTCCATCAACGATGTCGCCAAAGCGGCTGGCGTCACCAAAAGCACGATATCAAATGTTTTTTCCTCCCGTGCCTTCGTTTCGCCCGAACTCAAAGCCAAAGTTTTGAGAACCGCAAAAAAGCTAGATTACACTCCAGGATTCTACGCGGTGGGCCTCTCTGGCAAGAAGGATGACAGTATCATCGGCTTGTTTTTGGAGTCGAATCACAACGTCTATCTGAATTATTTTGACACGCTGGTGGGGGCGGTGTTGCGCGTGGCTAGCCAAAGAAAGAAGAAGGTCCTTGTCTTCATAGGTTTGAGCAATGATGAGTTTCTGAAATGCCTGAAGGCCAAGTCGACGCCTATCGCTGGCGCCATTCTCGTCAACCCGACGTTTGACGACGCCCGTATTAAGCAACTGAAGAAAGACGAATTGCCGTGCGTCACCATTGGCAAACCGATGTTCGCTGCCCCCCGCCGCTTAAAATACGTCGACGTTGATAACGAGGGACTCGTCATGGTCGTCACGAGACTCATGGAAGAAGCTGGGCACAGCAAGATCGCCTTTCTCCACGTGACGGAGTCCATGACTTTGGGGCGGATTCAACGCCAGGCTTTTTGCCAAGCTCTGGACAAAAGCGAGGGGCTGACTTACCCTCTTCGAACCGCTGATGCCGATGAGGGATACGAAGTGGCTAAAAAAGCCATCCGAAGCGGGGCTAGCGCCATTATATGCGCCACCCCGAATTCCGCAAAAGGGGCTTATCAAGCGATTAAAGAAAGCGGGAAAAGGGTTGGCAAGGATATTGCCGTCTTTTCCTTGGGCCCAGCCTCAAAAAACGAGAAAGCGTTTCGCCCGTCGCTCTCATATGCCTCACAGAATTATGCCAAGCTTGGAGAGGCCGCATCGAAAATCCTCATTGCGATGGTCGACCACGAGAGAACGAGAAGCCACTTGGTTATCAAGAGCAAGCTGACGTTTGGCGATTCGTTCGTCGCGAACAGAAAACAATAGACCATCTCAATGCCCTCAACCCGTTTATCTTGTCCCCTATTATGGGAATCGAACCAAAATCCAAACTCGATGCAGATCCTTTTTTGCTTAATCGTAAGAGCGGAAGGTCGATGCTCAGCGGCTAGTTTGAGATTAACGAAAGCACTCGTAAGCGTTTCTTCCATAGAAAAGCCAGCAAGCGAAAAGGGCGGCCAATTTTGACCGCCCTCCCTTGGTTGCGTCGGTTAAGCGATAGCTGAGTTTAAATAGACGCTTTGTAAGACCAAGTGGTTATTAAGCCCTTGGATCGAAAGAATTTTGACGTTGATGCTTTGCCCAACGTAAGCGCTCAAATCATATTGGAAGGTCTGAGTGCTGTCGGTGTCGATGGCAAGGGAAGCGGCATCGGTGGCCAAGCCGTTGGCTTTGATAATGGTCGTGCCGACCATAACCTCAAGTTGTGGCTGGACGGTTTCTTGCCCTTTGAAGATGCGGCTATTGATCTTTAGGGCTTTCGTGGCGTCAGCAACGCTATAAACATAGCTGACAGAACCGGAAGCCGCAAGGTCGATGCCCTCGTTGATGGTGTTAGCGTCCGCAACGGTCCAGTAAGTGTTAATGGCGTTGGGATAGAAGGCGGTTAACGCCTCGTTCGTGTGGGCGTCTATGGCGTTCAATGTCACGTGCTCAACGACCATGTGGTTGACCTTGCTGTTGTTCGAGGCAATGGAAACGGTGATTTGGCTTCCGACGTAGGAAGAGAGATCGAAAGTCCACCAAGTCGAGTTGTCGGTATCCGCCGGCAAGACGCAGGAATCGGCGCTGTTATTAACGGCTTTGATTACGGTATTTCCAGCTTTGAAGACAAAGGAAGCGTTGTCGCTGTCTTGTCCGTTGAAGATACGGGTCTTCACGTTCACAAGCTTGGTGGCCGCGTCCACGGTGTATTGATAACTCATCGTGCCAGCGCCTTGGAGGTCGACGCCTTCGCCGACGCCGGTGTTGCTACCCGAAATCGTCCACTTCGAATAAAGGTAAGCACGATCGAAATCCGTGACCGCGACATTGTAGTTGTCGGCGGCGGTATGGGCGTCGGCCGCGCCGAATTCGACGTTGGTCAAGACCATGTGGTTGGCCGAGTCCGAAGCGTTAAGAATGGTTATGACCGGCTTCAGCTCGGTGAAGGCGGACAGATCGTAAGCATAGACGAACTCGCTATCGGAAACCGGCACCGGGAAAGTGTCGAAATCGCTGTTGACCGCTTTTATGGCGACGCCGTTCACTTTGACTTGAAGCAAGGAAGCCCCGCTATCCTGCCCGGCGTACATTCTAGACTTGATGTTGAGATATTCGGTCGAAGAGGCGATGGCGATTTTAGTCATCGCGCTCTCGCCATGGGCCAAATCGAAACCCTCATTGCGAAGAACGGCGCCGCTTGATTTTACCCAAGCCTCATCCGAGGAGATTTGGTCACCTGTCCAAGCGGTAGCGTTTGCTAAGACCATACCGTTGCCCGGGACGGTTGACTCGGAGGTGGCGGTTAAGGCAAAGCTCGTTCCGACGCAATGGTTAACGCTCGAGACAAGCGAAGCAAATTTAAAAGTGACATTTTGGTTGATGTATTCGCTGAGATCCCAGGCATAAACCATTGTGGATCCATCAAGGCTTGATACGGCATAATCATCGCCATCGGCGGTCTTGACGAGCGTTCCGTTGGCGTAGAGGGCCAGGTGTGCTTTGTCGGAATCTTGGTTCTCGAACTGACGAATGCCAACGTTGAAGAATCTGGTATTCGCGGTGATGTTCAAAATGATGCTGGCGGCGCCGCTTCCGGTAAAGTCAACGCCTTCGCCGACGCCGGTATTGAAGGTTCCTTCGCAGAACCACTCATCGTAGAATTCGCTCCGGCTCCAAGAGGTCTTCGAGGAAAGGGAGGCGCCTAGGGCCTTCACCATCGATACGCCGGTGATGCAAGTGTGGGTTGAGGCCGTTTCCTTGAACTCGATGATGACGGTTTCCCCGACTTTTGAGGTCAGGTCGTAGTCGAAGGTGGCTCCGGCATCGAGGTCGGTGGTGACATAATCGTTTGCGCTACCGATCGCCCTGCTCAGCACGCCGTCGACGTAAACGTAAAACTTCGGATAGGTTTCCCCATCGCGGTGGAAGACCCGCATCGACACGCGGAGATATTGGCAATCGGCGGTGATGGCGTGGGCCATGAGCATGCTGGCTCCAGCCTGCATGTCGCAGCCTTCGCCAACGCCCTCATTGAAGCTGCCGCTCCGAGTCCAGTCATCGCCATATAAGCCCGCCCGATCCCACTTAACCGCCGTCGCAATGGTCTCTGGCAGGACTTTGTAAACGACGGCGTTGCTGTAACCTGACATCAAATCGCCGTATTTGGCGTTGACGGTTATGGAGTAAGCGCCGACGTTGGTATCGGTTACCGTGTAGGCGAGTTTGTCGGTCTCGACCATGAAGGACCCGTTTTCGAACACCATGTAGGTCAGGGCGTTGCTTACCGCCGACCAACTGACGGTCTTCGAAGCGGAATCGAAACTGATGAGCGGCGCCTCTAAGGAAGAAGGCGCGACGAACTCAATGGAGTTTGAGGAAGGGCCGTCAAGATAAGCCCCCGTGCTGTCGCTTGCCACGACGTAAAGCGTCTGCTTTGTCGAAATCGTGGTGTCGAAGTCGTAACTAAGATCGGAACTGGTCTTCAAAAACGCGGAATTCAAATAGAGTTTGTAGCCATCGGCGTGGGCAACCGCGGACCAACTTGCGGTGTAGTGCGATAGGGAAACGGCCGCCGCCTCCAAAGCGGTTTTCGCCGAAGTTGAGCTGGTGGTTGCCGACGCCGTCGCTGAAGAGGAGGTTCCCCCGCTTACGGAGGTCGGGGCAAGCGAAGAAGTCGTGTCGCCGCACGCCGCCAAAGCGAGAGCCGAGAGAATCAAAGCGATAGGTTTTGCTAGATGTTTCATAAATAATCCTTTCTAGATTAAGAGATATGAACGTAATCGATGAAGATCTGCTCGCCAGAGCCGTCGCCGTCATCGTCCTGTTCAAGGGAGATAAGGGTTTTCTTTCCGGCGTATTTGCTTAACGAGAAATCGTAAGTGGTGAGGTTGGAGCCGTCGGCGCGTTCGTAGTAGCCGTAATCGTCGAACGTCGCGCCGTCTCCGTAGCCGTCCTTTAGAATGTCTTCGCCGTAACCTTCAGCCAAGGAAGCGTCCTCGTAGTAGACGTGAACGCGGAAGAACGTATCCGCGTTGTTGCCGCCTTTGCAAAGGATTTCGAGTTTGCTCTCGTCGCTTCCTAACTGGAACATGTTGTACATGTAGGAATTTGGAATGGCGTCCATCTTGTCGTTGAGGTCGGAGCCATCGAGCAGGATGGAGCCTTTTCCGGAGGCGGACCAACTGTTCCAAGAGCATTTGTCGTATTCGAGCCCGCCGCAATTAAGCGACCAACCGCCCAAATCATTCGCGCTCGAGAATTCGAAATTGCGTTCCGTGGTTATCGGATAGTCTTTTACGTCCTTCCAATAGAAGGCTCGCGAGTCAATAGCGCAGAGTGGGTCGATATCGTTTGGCGCGATGTCAGGCGCCTGCTCTTCGTCTTTGTGGGGGACGTTCTCTTTGACGAGATCGAGCAATTCGTCGACGCTGACGAGCTCAACGTGGTCATCGAGTTGGCGCGTGAAGCGATTGATGTACTCCATCGTTCCGATGCTCCAAGCGTGCGTCAGCAAAACGGTGTAACCCGAGATGTCGCTCGGATCCGTCTTATAGCTGTTGATGCGTTGTGCCACCCGTTCCGTGAAACCATAGTATTTGTTGTGGCTGTAGTTGCCATCGCGCCAGAGGGTGTCTCTCACGGCGACAAACGGCTTGTCGTTGGACCAATAGACGCCGCCTTTGCCTTCGAGATAATAGTCGCCGAGCGACCAAACGCCGCCTTTGATCTGGTCCTGGGAGGCGAAATAAGAAAGGCAATCCTGATTAACGAACGAATCGATCAAATTGACGCTGCTCAAGCCGCTCCGAGCCATATAACCGGCGGTTTTCCCCGCGTAGTCCGGCAAAGACGATTCGGTGTACTCCGAAGGGTTTATGTAGCCTACCCCCGAAGGCCCGGCCATGAAGTCGTCGTTGGCGGTACCGCGGGAATAGATCGTCTCCATGACGTTAGGAGCCAAATCGGCGAGGGCGGGGGAAATGGTCCAGGTCATCGGGAACGAACCTCGGCGAGGGGAGCCATACCATCTCGTGTCGTCCATGAAGGTGCGCTCAAGCCACTGAACGTTATCGCCGTCGCTCATCACGATCGCGAGGTAATGCTTGCCTTTCGTGGCCGTGATTTTCCGTTTCTGATAGTTCGGGAACGAAAGTGTCGCGGCGGGCGAGTAACCGGAAAGGAAGCTGAGCGAAATCGCCCAGTCAGCCGCCAGGGTCACAAGGGACAAAGTCGAGTTGACGGAGACGAAATTAACCTCATTCTCAGTCCAGCCGATAATAGGGGCATTCTTAACCGCCCATTGCCCGATTTCCGTTCTGATAGTTGAGTCGTCGGTGATGTAATCCATATAGCCGCAGAAGGCTTTGGCCGCAATCGAATAGTCGCGCAGCATCGCTTTTTGCGGATTTTGGTTGAGAAGCAATTGGTTGTTGAGCCGTGACTTATACTTCTCGAAGATTTGGCGGGTGGAGTAATCGCTGACGTCGATGCCGGGGGTAAAGCCGGCGCCGATGGCTTTGGACACGAGCGAGGAGTCGACCATGATCCATCCCTCGACGCCGCTGACTGTCGCCGCGTGATCGATGGAAAGATTATAGTTGTCACCGCTCGTGGTCACCGACTTGTAAGTGACGAATTTTTTGCTGGGGAGATAGGTTTTCACGTCGTTTAAAAGAGCGAATGCGTCCGTATACTCTTTAACCTGGAAACCTTTCTTCGACTGCAACTGGCTCAGCCAGTACTTCGAATCGGCCGTGCCGTCGTAAACGTAGACTCTGGATAGTTTTTGGGCTAGGATGCCTTGAACGCTGCTGATCATGGACATCTCGTCACCAGACATATTGGTTGACGAGATCGCGTAGACCGTGTCGGCAATGCCCGGCGAGCGCCAATAGACGCCTGATTGAATTGGCGGGTTCGCTTGAGTACTGGAGGAAGAAGGGGAAACGCTCCCGCTTTCTTGGGTATTCGTCCCGTCGCTTGTGGAGATGCCGCTCGAAGCCGGATTGCATCCGCTTAAGACAACGACGCTTAGAAGCAAAGCCGCTGTCTTTCTAAGCCAATTTTGTCGCATAGGAAATCCTTTCATTTAATTCCGGAGATGTTCAAACCTCCAATTAGTTTTTTTTGGCAGACGGCATAAACGACGATGACTGGAAGCAAAGTCGAAATCAGAGCTGCTGACTTCAAAAACGCCTCGCGCCACCCGCCTCCGCCGCCTTCGCCGAAAAATACTAGTTTCAATTGAATCGTATAGAGATCTTCGTTGCCGGTGACCAGCATCGGCCAAAGATAATCGTTCCATTGGGCGATGAAAGTCATGATGAAGTAAGTGGCAAGGACCGGCAAGCACATCGGCATGACGATTTGAAATAAGGTTCTGACTTCGCCCGCCCCGTCGATCTTGGCCGCTTCCAAAACTTCATTAGGAACGGAATCCATGAAGGCTTTGACTAGGAAAATGCCCGAAACGTTCACAATGCCAGGCAAAATCAGAGCGGCGAAAGTCGAGGTCCAATGAAGGGAGGAAACTAGTTGATAGTTGGTGATCATGAGAAGTTGGCCCGGTACCATCATCGTGATTAGAAGAGCGACGGTGATGATGTTGCGGCCCTTGAATTTCTTTTTGGACAAAACGTAACCGACGACCAAAATGATCACGGCGCTGAGGATGGTAAACGAGCAAGAAACGATGAGGGTGTTCCTTAACCCAGTCAGCAAATCGCCTTCTTGAATGGCGGTTATATAATTGGACCAGTTCCAAGAGACCGGCCAGAAATAAACCTTGCCATCAACCGGAGTGAATCCTTCGATCGGCTGAACCGATTGGATGAATTCGAGATAGAACGGGAACAACTGCAATAAAGCTAAAACCGAAAGGATAAGAACGATCAGGACCTTTAAAACCACGTGAGGGAGGCGGCGGTCGTTTTTCTCCTCGATAGGGACTGAAAAGTGCCTTCTCTTGATCATAAAGCCTTTTCCGAGTGGGAAGCCCGATGTTGCATCCAAATCTGAAGAGCCGATAACAAGACAATGAGGCCCAACGTCACAACCGCGATGGCGCAGGCATAGCCGTTCTCCCCGCCTATAAGCGAATTGTACATATACAGCGTGATCGACATGGAACTATCCAAAGGACCGCCGTTGGTGATCAGTTGCATCGGGCCGATGACCTGAAGGCCTCCGATGATGGACAAAAGACAGTTATAGAGGATGGCGCCGTTGATTGAGGGAACGTAGATGTGCTTAAAGATCTGCCAAGTCGAAGCGCCGTCCATTATGGCGGCCTCCACATAACTCTTTGGAATGCCCTCGATCGCGACATAGTAAATCAGCATCTGGCTCGAGAAGCCGAGCAAAGCTGGGATGATCATCAAGGTAAATAGCGAGAGGTTGGGATCGTTGTACCAAGCTAGCGGAGTTCCGCCGAAAGCCATGATGATTTGGTTCATGATGCCGGTATCGGAAGGGTCGAAGATCAAGGTGGTGATTTGGCTGGAAACGACAGCGGAAACGAGGGTCGGCCAAAACAGGAGCGTTAACCACACTTTTTGGCCATGGTGGATTCGGGAGATCAAATAGGCGACGAAAAGGCCCAAACCGTTATTGAGAACCGTCATCACCAAGGTCCAAATGATTGTGTTGCGTAGGGCGGTCCAGAAAACCTCGTCCGCGAACAGGCGGTTATATTGTTCGAAGGTGAACTTTGAGATTTTGGAAATGCTGATGGTTAGGTCGGTGAAGGAGAAAACCACGCCGCGGACAAAAGCGAACAGGAAGAAAACGCCCCACCAGAATATCGGAAAAAGAAGCCAAAGATAAGCGGTTATCGCTTCGTGGGTGAACCACTTGCTTTTCTTTCTTTTCTGCGGTGAACGGGCGAGAGCGTTTTCATTCATAACTTATCCGTTAAACTTACGGTTTGTGGCCTCTTGGGACTTTTTTTGAGCGGATTCGATTGCGGCGTCAACGCCCGCGCTGTCGCTGGCGGTGACGGCGCCGTAAAGCATATTGACGATTTGCTGCTCTAAGGTTGACCAAACCGGCGTGCCCGGACGAGGGGCAACTTTGGTTAATTGAGTGGCGAAACAAGAAAGGTATTGGTTCTTGGCATAATAATCGTCCGCCAAAGCGTCTTTGGTGACCGGAAGCAAGGCTTTGACCTTGGCGAAAGCCATTTGAAAGGTTTTATCGGTGGCTAGGAACTTCGAGAAACGATAGGTCGCTTGTTTGACGGCGCTTTTTTTGGCGATGACCATCGAGTAAAGGCCAAGGCCTGAATAATTCGGTGTTTCGGAGTCGATGGTGACCATTTCGCTTAAGCCGAGTTTGAAGGAAGTTTCGCCTTGCGAGACCTTGGCTAGGTTCCAGGAACCCATCTCAATAAAGCCGACGCCGCCACCATAGAATTTGCCTTCTTCGTATTCGTTCTGCGAGGCGTATTTCGAAAGTCCGACCCAGTCATTAACCGCTTTTTTCACGTTGGGGGAGTCGAGTTGAACCGTCTTATAGTCATCGCTGACCATCTGGCCTTTTTCCCTCGCGACGTAGGAAGAGAAGCCCATAGCGCAGAAGGTTTCGTTGATTGGCTGGGCAAACGGGGTGTAACTGGTCTTCTCTTTGATTGCTTGGCAATCGGCCAGGAGTTCCGAATAAGTCTTTGGCATCGTGGCGATGCCGGCGGCGTTCAGAATGTCCATGTTCCCCATTAAGACAACTGTATTGGCGCTTAAAGGGAGACCATAGGCGGATCCGTTATAGGAATTGGCGGAATACAGGGTAGAAGGGAAATTGGATTCCACGCCATCCCCAGCGCTCAATTCGCCAATGTTGGCAACCTGATCCTCGAAAGCAAGGTTAGGAATGTAGACATGGTCAACGATGGCCAAATCCGGTCGCGAATTGTCATCGTTGAGGGCGATGAGGTAGCTTTGATAAATGTCCAAGCCGGCTTTTTTGACAATTTTGAAAGTGACATTCGGGTATGTTTGCTGGAACCGGGAAATCGCGTCATTCAAGGCGTCGTTATATTCGGCTCCGGAAGGATACCACATGGTAACTTTGGCTGTCGTGTCGTTAGCGAAGGAGGATTGCATGTCTTCGGAAGCGGCGGAATTGTTTTGACCGAAATCGCAACCGGTGAGGGTTAAAGCGAGCAAGACGGAGGCGGCCCAAACCCAGCGCGAAACGAAATGCGAATGATTTTTCATGTGATTGTCCTCAAAAGAAAACCGATTTTCCTTTTACTGCAAGAGCAAATGGTGTAAGCGCTTGCTTCAAGCCTTTTTATATTAGTGTAGAAAAACGGTTTTTGCAATAGGTCAATTTACGCTGATTTTTGCCTATTTCCGATACGAGATTATCCAAGAAACAAACTATTTTTGTTCGCCAAAAGAATCGTTGTAATGAATTTTCGAGGAAATGATGACGGATTTAGGGGCCGATTTATTCGCGATATCATCAACGATGAGATTCACGGCCTGTTTCGCGAACTCTTCATAGTCCTGAGCCGCAAAAGAAAGCGAAGGACTGAAAGAAAGGTCGTTGCTATGGCTGTAGCCCAGAGAAAAGACTTTGACGTCGGTTCCGATTTTCAAATTCAAGTCTCCAATCGCTTCGTAAACGCCGGAAGCGATGAACCCATTGGCGCAAAGGATGGCGTCCGTTCCGTTCTTCAGGGTTTTTGAGGCATAATAATAGCCATCTTCTTTCGTGCTGTGGGCGCTGTAGAAAATATCGCCTTTTGTTTTGGGGTCTTGGCTAATGGCTTCATTGAAGCCTTTGTCGCGATCGCTAGTAATGGTAAGGGTTTGGTTTGAGTTGATCATGGCGATCTTCTTGCAGCCTTGTCTCTTCATCTCGAAAACTATGCGACGTACCAAGCCGACGTTGTCGGTATCGATTGAGTTGCCTTCTTTGCCCCCAAATAGACCTTTGGCGTTTCCTATAACGACGAAAGGGATTAACGAAGAGCTGATTTTGCTCAACCGTTCATCCTCCATAGAGGGCGAAACCAAAATCGCCGCATCGATTGGCGAACGGCCAGGCTTTAAGTCACAGGCCATGTCTTGGTTGGATAAGCCGAAGTAAATGAGCAAAGAAAAACCATGTTTGGCCGATTCGATCGTTAAGGAGCGAATCAAGGTATCATAGTAAGGCTGAAACCCGCCATCGGCCTCATTGTTTTCAAGAAACAGACCCAAGATATTGGATTCGTTTTTGTGGCTAAGGACACGGGCGTAGAAGTTTGGCGTATACTCCATTTTCTCAGCGGCGGCCAGGACTTTTTCTCGAATCTTTGCGGAAACGAATTTCTTGCCGCTAAATACGTTGGAAACGGTTGATTTGGCTATGCCGGTCGCCTTCGCGATATCGTTTATTGTCGTCATTTTCAGCGTCCTCCTAAATTCTTTTTGATGAGATTGATGAAGTCTTCCAAAGGCAGAATCTGGTTTTTGGCACTGAGCTTATTGACCAAATAGTCGATGTCATCGTTGCTCGTCGACCATGGGTGAACATTAATAATACTATATCCCTCTTCTTCCTTAGGGGCGATTGGGAGTTTGTTGATTTTATCGGCGATTTCGTCAATCCAGGATTGATCGGCTGTTTTGCTCCCGGTAGGCGACCATAGAGAATAACGGACGCTGACGAAGGGTTTGTGGTTATCGGAAAAATAGATTTTCCCATTGTTCCCTTTATAGCAAACGGGATCGACTTCCCAGACGCCGCCTTCAATTTCGGGGCGTTTCGCATATTCATTGATCACCCGATCGACCGTCTCGTCATTCATATAATTCTTATTTTCGAGAAGCGTTACGACGCTGAGGCTGGCTTCCTTCATCATTCGGGCGGTTTTGGCGACGAAAGCCGGTAGATCTTCCTTTGGGAAGGCGCAAGGGTTCATATAACCGGCGCCACTGACGCCCGCGGCGAAAGTCTCATTCTTCGCCCGAGAATAAATGTAACGAAGCGCGGCTGGAGTGAGATAGGTCAAAGAAGGCGCGATCGTAAAAGCGAGCGGGTAATCACGACTGGTCTCCGTTCGCTTGCCGTAATAGCCCTCGAAAGGGAAATCACGCTCAAGCCATTGGGTGTTGTCTCCGTCGGATACTTCAATCGCGACGTAATGCTTATTAGGCAGGATCTTCACATGTTTGGGGTAGAATTTGACTGTCGTTTCCTGATCGGAAGCGAAGAAAGAGCGGTTGGAACTCCAATCGGAGGGAACGACATAATCGCCATAATGACTAATGAATTCGATGAAAGAGACTTCGTCTGTCGTCCAACCGTAAATTGCGATTCCCGAATTGAGCGATGAAAGAACGTGGCCTAAAAACTTCCGGCCTTTTTCGCTTTCGTCGCAGTAAACAATTGCCCAATGGTTTCGGATGCCATAATCCCGGAGATTGGTTTTATGGTCGTTGTTGCGTTCAACCTGATGGATCAGGCCGTCCTTTCTAAATAAAGGAAGGCATTCGTCAAAGACGGTTTCTTGTATGGTTGCGGGATCCTCTTTACGGAGATCGCGCACGCAAGGAAAGAGTTTAGACACCAAGGGCTCGCATTCGGAAGGAACGGCGAGATACCCTTTGGCGCTGCTTAGCATATTGGCGGCGTTGAGGGAGCCGTCGCATTTTGTGAAATCAAACAAAACGTAGCCGGGGATTGACTCTTTGTTTTCCGCGATAAGGGTATTCAAAAAAACGGGGCGAACGGAAAACAGGTTCTTATCAATGAAGCGCTTATAGTTGTCGCAATCGAGAAGAAAAGTTTCTCCCTTTTGCGCGAGAAGACCTTGCAAAGAAACCGCTAAAGCCAATTCGCTTTCGGAAAGGGAGGACGTCTCCAAAATGGGGATTATTCGTTTCATAAAAACATTATAAAAGAGTCCTAAAACATAATCAACGCGAACCGGTTTCCTATTTACAAAAAATACTAGGGGCTATAATCTATAAAACGGAGAAACGGGAAAACACTTTTCCCTTAAGAGGATCAAAATGAAAACCATTCATTTAATTAGCGGAACGCATTGGGACCGGGAGTGGCGCCATACGGCTGAACAAAGCAAATTGCGGTTGATGGACTTGATGGATTACATCATCAAGGTTTTGGAAGAGGATAAGAGCTATCAATCCTTCATCATCGATGGCGGCCTGGTCGTTATTGAGGATTATTTGGCGGTTCGCCCCGAAAATCGGGAGAGAATCGAAAAGCTCATCAAGGCGAAAAAACTCTTCGTCGTGAATTGGTACACCTTGCCGGAACTAAACACCGTTGCTCCGGAGTCATTGATCCGCAATATCCAGATGGGTCACAAAATGGCGGCTCCTTTGGGCGGAGCGATGCGCAGCGGTTATACGGCGACAAGCTATGGCCAACCGAGCCAGTTGCCTCAGCTCTATGAGGGCTTTGACATTCCCAACGCTATTTTTTACCGCGGCACCAACAAGCACATCCTTACGCCGTTGTTTAACTGGAAGGCTCCCGATGGCAGCCAAATCAAAGTATTAAGGACCTTTGATGAGGTGACCCGCACCAACTGGTATTTCTACGTTCATGGCAGAGCGGTTCTTGGCAAGGGCGACAAAGACCTTTCCTACACGTTTGATAAGCGCCAGGTTCCGGTTCACATGGCGGATACCCAATCCTACGAAAAGGCCTTCACGGTCTTGCGAGAGGATGGCGACTACATTCATAGCCAAGCCAATATGAAAGGCGCCTTGGACGCTTTGATCAACCAGGCCGAACCCTACGCCATCGGGAACAATATTTTGGCCTTGAACATCGAAGACAACGATGAGCCTTATTGGAAATTGGGCGAGTTGATCGATGACATGAACAAGATCTATCCGGGGAAATACGTCATTAAGCAGACGACTTTCGACGACTATATGGCGGCTATCACCCAGTTGGCGGATCATGGGGAATATCAATGCGCCGATTATTCGGGCGAGCTTCGTTTCACCACGATGGAGTACAACAACTTCAACGGTCTGCTCGGCGCCACCCATTCGTCCCGGATCAACATCAAGCTCGCCAATGAGGTTTGCGAAACGGATTTAATCGATTTGGCGGAACCATTAGCCTCAATCGCCAGTTTCTATGGCAAGGAATACCCGGCTTCGAATTTCGAAAGAGCCTGGAAGGCGTTGCTGAAGAATCACGCTCACGACTCCATTTGTGGCGCGGCGGTGGACCAAGCCCACAAAGACATGATGTACAACTTTTCCTTGGCTAGGACCGTGGCGGAAGAAGTTACCAACCGAAGTTGCGTGGCCTTATATGGCGACATCGACACCCAAACCAAGTTCCTTAAAGACGATTATCCGGTCGTTATTTTCAACACGTTGCCGTTCAAGCGCCACGAAGTCATCGAACTGGTCATCGACACCCCGAAAGGTAAAGTTGTCGCCAGCGACAACGGCATCGGCGGCGCCGCGGATTTGGGCGAGTTCTACGATATTGTCGATGAGGAAGGGCACGTGATGCCGTTTGTCGAATTGGCTCGCGACAATGTCTCGATTGGCGTTGAGCGTCAGCTCGATACCAAATCGATTAAGTTTGACGCCTCTCGCAAACGGGTTTTGGTCGAGGCGGATATCCCGGCTTGTGGCTATCGCACCTTGGCCTTGCGTCCGAGAGAACCGGTCCTTGCCTTCGAGCCTCAGACAATGGACAACCGGAAACTTATCGCCCGCGGCGATGGCGTTTTGGAAAACGAATTCCTTCGGATCCGCATTAAGGAGAACGGCAGTTTCGATATTCTGAATAAACAAAACGGCCGTTTGATGAAGCATGTCGGTTATTACACGGATCAGGGCGAAGTCGGCAGCGCCCACGTTTCCGTGGGGACCGCGAGCAACTACACCATCACTTCCATCGGGGCCCACGCCCAGATCGACATGATGGAATCCAATCTCTTGCGTGGTAGCTTTCGAATCAGGATAACCATGCAAATTCCCGCTGAGGCGACTTTGGATGGCCACGACCGATCGAAGGAAATGAAGCCGCTTCCGATCGAAACGACTTTGACGCTGGAAAAGGGTTGCCCTTATCTTAAAGTTCATACGAAACTCGTTAATTCGAGTCGCGATCACAAGCTTTGGGTCAATTATCCAACCGAACTCGAAAACGCGAATGACGTTTACGTCGAATCGTCTTGGGACGTGGTTCGTCGCGATATCCGTTGGAAGGACCACAAAGATAACTTCGAACAGTATTTCCCGTTTCAGCCGATGCAGAACTTCGTTGACGTGAACGACGGAACCAATGGTTTTGCTTTCCTAAGCCGTGGCTTAAGGGAATACGAAGTCGAGGACGATGCGCGTCGCACATTGAAAATCACTTTGATTCGCACGCAGCGCGCCTATATGACCGCCAATTCGAAGATGAGAGAAGAGGAGACCTTAAAATACACGGGTCAGCATTGCATTGGCGGGATGGAATACGATTTCGCCCTTTATCCGCATCGCGGCACGACGAGGGCGAGCGACGTTATCGTCAAAGCCTATGAGAACAAGGTTCCGTTAAAGGCGATCTCCGGCGTCCCATACAAAGGATCGTTGCCTTGCACCAAGTCATTCGTCGAGATCACTTCGGAGGACGGATGCTTTATGCCGGGCGCCTTTAAACTCGCCGAAAACGGGAAAGATTACATCTACCGCGTTTGGAACGTCGACCACAAGGCGAAGAAGATTGGCATCCGCTTCAATTTGCCGCTTATTTCGGTGAGCAAAGTCAAACTCAACGAAGAGCCGATCAAGGAAATGACGCTTAATGACGGCGTGATCGCCGATAGTTTGCGGCCGGCCGAAATCACGAGCTATCTGCTCAGGGTCAAGTGACATGATTCACATTCCTGACATTGGGGATTTCCCCGATGATGCTGGCTTTACCCCTCTTGAGGCCTCACTTGATGGCCTGCACAAAAAAGGGCGGGATGGCGTCATCGCCATTTTCGCGACAGGCGATCGTAAGGTCGAGTTCCATTGTTACTCGAACTACACAATCGCCTATGTTCCTTCGCTTGTTGGCATCGGTGCCTATTATCCGATCGCGCCCGTCCACGAAAAGAAACCGATCAAGTATGTTTTGATGGATCTCGATGGCACTTCGGTCAAGAGCGAGGAGTTTTGGGTTTGGATCATTGAGTTGACGATGCAAAGCCTATTGAAGGACCCTTCCTTCCATTTGAACGAAGACGATTTGCCGAACGTTTCTGGCCACAGCGTGTCGGAGCATTTGCAATACTGCATCAACAAATACGCGCCGTGCGCCAGCCTCAACGAAGCCCGTTCTTATTACTTTGAACACACCCATCGCGAGATGGATCTCATCGCCAAAGGCCAGGGCAAGAAGAACGCTTTTGTTCCAGCGCCCGGTCTTAAAGAGTTTTTGCTGGCTCTAAAAAAACGCGGCATCAAAATCGGTCTCGTCACTTCGGGCTTATTCGAAAAGGCCTGGCCCGAAATCTGCGGCGCCTTCCAAAGTCTGAATATGGGCGATCCTCGAGATTTTTACGATTGCATCATTTCGGCGGGAACCCAACTTAAAAAAGGTCAGGTCGGCACGCTTGGCGAACTATCCCCCAAACCGCATCCTTGGCTTTATGCCGAAACCGGTATCGTCGGCCTTGGCATCAAAGCGAACGAACATAATCAAGTCGTTGGCATTGAGGATAGCGGGGCGGGCGTTTGCTCGATCCGCTTGGCTGGCTTCACCGTTCTCGGAGTCGATGGCGGCAATATCGTTTCCAGCGGAACGAAAGCCCTGTGCGCCGGCTTTGAAAAAGACCTCTTGAGCCTCTTGCCGTTTATTCTTTAGGTTTGTGCCGATCGAGCCCTTCCCGAAAATGATTGGGGAAGAGCGTTTGGTTCACGTCTTTGTCGAACGCGAACGCCTGATATTCGTTGTAGCCGAGGCAAAGGAGCGGCATAAACAGGAAGAAGACAATGAGATATGCGCCAAACTGCCAACCCCCTTTTAACAAGGCTGGGCCTACGAACCCCCCCACAATCAAGAAGCTCATTGCGCAGGCGGGAAGCATCCGCTTGGCGAAAAGCCGAAGCGAAGTGCCAAGATAAGCGCCGAAGGGATTCCTATAGTGGACCTGAACCCCTAAGGCATAGAGGCTGAAAGAGACCAAAAGGAACCCAATGAACAGTGTGAAAGCGCTGGCGAAATAGCGTAGCGGAAGATTGTTTACGCTTCTCGCGTAGTAGATATAGGAGAAAACGGACAAGAACAGGGCGAGGCCGCAAAGGAGCCCCAAAAAGAGGGAACGCGCCCAATTCTCCTTAATCCCGCGGAAGAAGGTCCCCAAAGTGGCGGAGCGGCCTTTGACAAATTGGGAAAGAAGGCAAAAATCGCCGCACAAACCAAGGAAAACAAGAGCGACGAGAGGAATCATCACCCCGTAAGCGGTAAGACTCCAAGACAGCAAATCCGAGGTGGTGGGGTCGGATATCAAGGAGAGTTGGTAACTCATATAAACTTGATAACCCAAAGCGGGTAGAACGAACAAAAACAGTAGCCACCCTGACAGGAAAACCAAGACGTAATGGTCCCGAACGATATACAAAAACTGCTCTTTTCGAAAAGAAGGAAGGCGCTCCCCCTCTTCCCCGCCGATGATCAGTTTGCTTAGAAAATCAGACTTCTTCATTCTCGCCAATAGTTTACCATTCCACCTGTGTTTGTCCCATGGTTTTATGAGGGGAAAAACCATTTCCAATCTGAAGGGATTCCAAATAGCGTTTCGTTGATAAGCCTAAGGCTTAGGAGGTAAGAAAAATGGATATCGTCAAACTAAAACCAGCTACCAAAGATTACATTTGGGGCGGCACGAAACTGAAGGGTTGGGGCAAGGCCTCTCTTAGCGACTCCATCGCCGAATGTTGGGAACTTTCTTTCAATCCGGATGGTCCATCCCTCATCGCATCCGGCAAGGACGAGGGCCGTTATTTGAAGGATGTTGCAACCGTGGCGGACGTGGGCCCGGTTCCTTCGGGCTTTCCTTTTTTCCCGGTCTTAATCAAACTCATCGATTCGGCCGATAATCTATCGGTTCAGGTTCATCCGGGCGACGATTACGCCTTATCCAAGGAAGGCCAGTATGGCAAAACCGAAATGTGGTATGTCATCGAGGCGGAGGAAGGCGCGGGGCTTTATGTTGGCTTCAGGAGAAAGACCTCGGCGGCGGAGGTACGGAAAGCGGTCAGAGACGATTCGATCGTAGATCTCCTTAATTTTTGCCCAGCGAAGCCGGGGGAGGTTTATTTCATCCCTTCGGGGACGGTCCACGCGATCGGGAAGGGGATCACTCTCATTGAGATTCAACAGAACAGCACTTTGACCTATCGTCTCTATGACTACAAACGTTTAGGCAAAGACGGCAAGCCAAGGCAATTGAATCTTGATAAAGCCCTCCTGGTCATGGACTTTGAACCGTATCGACCCATTATCTTCAAACGCCCATGCATCGGGGCTTCGAAGTATTTCCAGGCCTATGCGTACGCGGCTAATGATTTTTGCGAAATCGCAGCCCCGAAAGAGTCCTTCGCTTCCCTCACTTTCATTTCAGGGGAAGGGGTTTTCGCGGGGATGGATTACCATAAAGGCGACACTTTCTTTCTTCCCTGCGGCCAAAAAGGGAGCCTAAAAGGCAGTGGGGGATTCGTGTTGACTCAGGTAAGGAAATTATGAAAATCATCGGCGTTGATATCGGCGGGACATCCATCAAATCCGCGATCGTGGACGAAGAAGGCCAACTGCTTGTCCGCTTTTCTTTTCGCATCGACCCCCGCAAGAGTGGCGAGGAGACCCTTTTGGAGTTAGGGAAACTGATCAACAAGACCCTTTTGGACAATGCCTTGTCCCCGAAAGATATCTCAGGGATCGGAATTGGTTGCCCAGGATCGATCAATTCGACCACCGGGTATTGCGATTATTCCAATAACCTTCGTTGGGAAAACCTTCCCGTTGTAGCAATCGTCGAAAAACTGACCTCGATCCCTTCGAAAGTCATGAACGACGCCAACGCGGCGATCCTTGGTGAGGTTCGTTTAGGCGCCGCCAAAGGCTACCACAGCGTCGTCATGCTGACTTTGGGCACCGGCGTTGGCGGCGGCCTGTATCTTAATGACCGGTTGTATGAAGGCAACGAGAGCAAGGGGGCTGAGCTTGGCCACTCCCTTTTGGTAATGGATGGCCGCGAATGCACTTGCGGCCGTTTTGGTTGCTTAGAGGCCTACGCCTCGGTGAGCGCCTTGATCAAAGACACCTTAG
The DNA here is from genome assembly GCA_022641095.1 of Bacilli bacterium. GTDB lineage: Bacteria > Bacillota_I > Bacilli_A > RFN20 > CAG-826 > UBA4951. Next base: position 18,276 of record JALCDB010000006.1, on the reverse strand, counting down.
GGGCGATGCGGAAAGACCCTAAGTCGGCGATGTGGGGTTACGTTGGCGGCGACATCGCCAAAGTTAGCGGCTTCACGGCTTTCGAATGCGCCAAAAAGGGTGATCCCTCAGCTCAGAAGGTCGTGGATCAATACATTCGCTTCTTAGGCGAGGGTTGTCTGAACTTCATCAACGTTTTCCGTCCTGACGCCATCGTTTTGGGCGGCGGCCTGTCCGGGCAGAAAGAAGCTTTGACGAAGCCGTTAGTCGCCTATGTGGCTTCTCAGGGTTTTGGCTTTGGCGGGTCCCATTCGCCGAAGGTTGACATCGTGGTGTCGAGCCTTGGCAACGACGCCGGCATCCTCGGCGCCGCCGCGCTTTGGATGAAGGTCTGACTGAGTTCGCGAAAAAAAGCCTTGCCGCGACCGCTGGCAAGGCTTTTTAAGGAAGATCAATCGTATGTTGACGGGAGGGGTTTGCTCCTCGCAAGAGAGGGCGGACGGCTAAACCGCGAGCTTGGAAACCATCTCTTTTAACTGAGCTTCGGAATAGAGCGAATTCACCTCGGCGTTAGTGCAAACGCCGTCCTGTTTGGCCAAATAAATCGCCGCGTGCTCGCCCTTTAGCGACGTGAGGGTCACTTTCGCCTTCGTTCCGACGTAAGCGGACAGATCATAGGCGCAGCAACGATAATAATCGCTCGCGATCGTCAGAGTCGTTCCCTCGACGCCGAAAGGCTTGACTTGGGTGCCGTTCACGCTGAAGGAAAGCTCGGGCGACGTATCGGCTTGGGTGCCGCTTCGAATGAACATGCGAACGTAGAACTTCAAGTATTTCAATTCGTTCGTAATGGCGATCCCGTCACTGATGGAAGAAGGGCCGTTGCTCGCTTCCAAAGACACGCCTTCGGGAAGGCGAGCCACCGTTCCGGATTTATTCCAATCCAGAAAGAGATACTCGTTGTCCCACCAAGTCCTTGAGCCCGCCACCTCGCGCGCGGCGTCGATGCTGATCCGATATAAATAGATCGCCTCGCCGCTGCCTTCGCCGCTGTCGTCTTGCTCAAGGGAAACGATGACGTTTTTCCCCTTGAAGGGAGCGAGGTCGAAGGCATAACGGCCAGGGGAAGAAGAAGTGTGCAGGTAATATCCGAATTCATTGACCTCGGTTGTGTAGTCCGGAGACACCAAAGTCGTGGAAACGATCTTTCCGTTATTGAGTTCCAAGACCCTGACTCGGAAGTTCCCATCGACGTTGCCGGAAGAGCCTCCTAAATGGAGATTCAGCCAATTGTCGCTTGAGGAATCGCTCGACAAAACGAAGCGGTTATAAGCCCAAGCGTTGGGATAGGGATCGGCGACGTTCCCCAAATCGGACCCATCGAGGCAGATCGCCGGAGCCCCGCCACCCGAGGCGTCGGCAAAACGGGAGGAATCATATTGCTCTCCGCCGTTTCCTAACTGCCAACCAAGGCTTGAAGTGGCGTCGCTAAAGGCAAAAACCCGAGTGTCGCTGGTCGTGACCGCGCTAAGCGTCGCGACGTCGTATTGCTCGGAAAGAAGCGGGGTTAAGTTTCCGTCGAAATCGCTTGGTTTGATGTCATTGAGAGTGTCGACGTTGTTATGGGGGACGTTGTCTTTGATCAACCGTAATAACTGAGGAACGCTCACCAAAACAACATCGTCGTCCAAACACGAGGCCAAACGGCTCACCCCTTGCATCGTGCCAGCGCTCCAAACGTGAGCGAGGATCACGGAATAGCCTTCGATCTTTGTGTAATCCTTTCTATAGGCGTTCACCCGTTGGGCGATACGTTCCGGATAGCCGTAGTATTTGTTGTGATCGGTGGCGTTAGTGTCGAGCCATAGACTCTCGCGAACGGAGACGAAAGGTTTGTCATTGGACCAAGTCACGGATCCGTTGCCGCCCAGGTAGTAATCGCCAAGCGACCAAACGCCGCCTTCGATCCCCTCTTGCTTGGCGAATGGGGCAACGACTTCGGAGCGGTTCTCCGGATCGGGAACGACGCCGTCGAGCAGGTTGACGCAGTGCAGGTCGCTGGCCTTCATGTAAGAAGCGGTTTTCGCGGCGTATTCGTCGATGGAAGAAGAAGCGTAATCATAAGGGTTGACGTAACCCACTCCCGAAGGGCCGGCGATGAAGTCGTCGTTGGCGGTCTCCTTGTCGTAGAGATCCTTAAGGATATTCGGAGCGAGGTCATAAAGGGCGGGCGACGTGGTCCAAGTGACCGGGAAAGCGCCCCGCTTCGGGGAACCATAGTATTTATTGGACGTCGAGAAGTCGTTTTCCATCCATTGGATGTTGTCGCCATCGCTCATAAGGATGGCGGCGTAATGTTTGCCTTTTTCCGGCGTTATGGGGCTATCGTTTTTCCTTTGGGTCAACGTTTTGTACGAAGCGGCCGAATAAAACGAAAGATTGGCCGAATAATCGGCGGCGTAAGTTATCTTGGAAAGCAAAGAGTTCGAGGAAACGAAATCGACCTCGTTGTCGGTCCATCCTAAGATCGGGGCATTGGCCTTCGCCCATCTTTTGATCTCATTGGAAACCTCATAGTCATCGGTCGAAGAATAGAAGCACATCGCTTTGCCCGCGATGCCATAATCGCGGAGGAAATAATTGCTGGGGGACTGATGGATCAAGAAAGCGTTATTCAATCGGTCCTTGTATTTTTCGAAGACCGTTCTGGTTGTGTAGTTCCGTGCGTCTTCGCCTTGGCTTAGGCCATGCCCCTGGGCTTTGCCCACCAAAGAAGAGGGTATGGGCAGATAGTTTTCGCAAGCGGCGATCACCGCGGCTTGGTTGATGCTATCGTCGCTATAGGAAGCCCCGGATGCCTGGCTGTCGTAGACGACGTATTTCTGCCCTTTGATTCGGGAGGAGAATTGGTCAACGGCGTCCCAAATCGAAGCGAGGCTTTTACTGGCGAAGCCATAACGGCTCTTGCAGGCTTGGAACCAGCTTCCATCGTCTCCGTCGGCTCCCTGGATATACAATTCGCTGGCCTTCTGCGCCAAAATCCCCTGCAAGGCCCCGGCGATCGCGAACTCATCGGCGCTTAGCGAAGAATAGGAAAGCACGTATACGCAATCGGCGAAACCCGGCGTTTTGAAGAAAAGGTCCTTTTGGTTGTCGACGACGGCAGAGGAGGAAGAGCTCCCACTTGTTAAAGGCGTCGAATCGCTTTGACTAGGGATTCCGCAAGAGACGAGGGCCCCCGAGAGCAAGAAGACGAAGATTCTTTTTCGGTAGTTCATGGGGGGCCTCCTTAGGCGTTAATGATTTTCCAGCGCTGCTTTGGGCTCGAGCAATCGGAATAGAGATGGAGATTAAGCCCGTCGCCATCCACGGAGAGAAGAGCGCCTCCGCTCTTGCTGATAAAGGCATAGGAGACGAGATTCAAACGATCGATCTTGAAGAGCTGGTCATCGCCGCCGTCATAGGCTTTCGGAACGGCGGTGGCGCCGTCGGCGGTCAAGGACAATCCGCTTGCGGACCAATCCAAGGAATAGTAAGAATCGCCTCGGTCCGTGATATTGAAAGCGCATTTGCCGAGTTCGTTCTCATGATCGTAATAGAAACCACCCATCTGGAACCGGCTGCCGTCGCTCGATAAGGAAATTAGAGCGGAGTTGTCTTCCGAAACGAGAACGAGTTTCTTGCTCATGTCAGAGATTTTATTCCAATAATCCGTAGTGGGCATGAAAACGGTGTAAAGGGAACTGAGGTCATATGTTTTGCCCGCGGAAGCGTAATCGATCAGATGCACGTTTGTTCCGTCTTCTAAGCTAAGGGAAAATTCCGCTTGGGTGAAGAAAGCGGCCGTTTTGCTCGCGGTAAGAACCGGAGCCCCGTCGATTGTCTTCATATGAATGGTTTGGAAGATATTGCCTTCGTCCAACCGACGATCGCGAGCCAGTACCAACGGCCCATAATTGATTGCGACGTTGTATTGGGCGTTCTTGTTGAGGCAAAGTCTCGATCCCCAATAAAGGCGGGGGTTCATATCCATTTTCATCGTTATGAGGTCGCCGTTTTGCCAGGTTCTTTCCAAAAGGTAATCAAAACCCGATTGGCTGATGGTTTGCGCCATGCCATTGACCGCGATTGTCGTTTGTTTTGACCAGGAAGGAATGCGCAAACCCAAACGGAATTCAGCGGGTCCTTCCAAGCCAACTTTCATGGAAACAAGGCCCGAATAAGGGTAATTGGTTTCGGTGGTTAGCTTGACCTTCTGCCCGCTGGCCAAAGCAAAGGAAACCGTTCCCGGTAAATAAAAATTCAATAAGTAGCGATCGGCCCCGTTTTCGACGATCTGGTAACGATGAATCGCCCCGGTTCCGGCCGAGCCGAAGGAAATGCAGCAGCCATAATCGCGCTCCGCCATGTGCATTCCGCCGGCCGCGCTGCGAGTCTTTATGCCAAAAACCAGGTTGAAATAACTCGTGAAAGCGTGGTCATAGTTGCAGTCCATGTCGACGGCTCCGATCAAAGCGTTGTAAAGGGTCCGTTCGGCCGAATCCACATAACGGACATCGCCCGTGGCTTGATAGACGTTCAAAAAGAAACGGAGCAATTCGACGCTGACGCAGGTTTCCAGCATCGTTCCCGTGCGATCCGGATTGGCTTGGTCGATCACCGAATAATTCAATTCTTCGCCCGCGCATCCCATGCCGCCAGTCAACGTGATCTCGCTATCCAGCAAGTCCTCGGCGTAGTTTAAAGCCGCGGTTCGGCAGTCCGCGTCCCCGGTAGTCAATGAGTAGGACAGCAAACCGTTGAAAAAAGAAGTCAGTTCATAGGCTTTTGGGCTTCCCCATTGATAAGGAAGCGTCGTATTGACGATCGCTTGGGCAACCAGGTTGCCGAATTTCGAGCCACCGGTAGAGACGATATAGCTCGCGAAGTCCAAATATTTTTCTTCTTTGCTGAGCGTATATAGTTTGACGATGCCTTCCAAGATGCTGCAAGAAGGCAGCCCGCCCCATTGCGACGAGGAATCCAAGATGCTCTTTTTGCCCGTTTCGGGGCCGATGTAGCGGAGAATGTAATCGACGTGCCTCTCCATGGCCGTCAGAAGCTGGGCTTTCACGTTTTCGTCTTGGCAAATGTCGTAAAAACTTTCCAGTCCCATCAAAACATATTTCCGGCACCATATATCCCAACCGTAAAACTCGCTGGAGTCGTCTTCGCTGAGCCGGCCATAGCTGGAGATTCTGCCATCGGGGCTCTGCGTAGTCAGAATATCCTTGCAAGTCGTCAGCAAAATCTGATAAAGCGTGGGGTCTTTGCTCTGTTCGTACATCGCCGTCGCGCCCATCATCATCTTGCCCCAAAATTCGCCGCGCCAACCGTATCCATCCCCATCGACGTTGGAACGGAACTGATTGACGAACCCGCTCCAAAGATCGGCTTTCAGCAGTTGTCGATTCAAAACGGTGTCCGTAACTTTCTTCCAAGTGCCGTCATAGGTATAATCGGCTTTTGAGCCAAGAGATGTCACGGCTAAGGGGACCGCGCTGTCTTTGGCGGACACGGTGTAGGAAAGCAAATTGGACAAATCGGAGCAAACGCCATCCTGGGCGCTGTTATCGGCGCTGACCTGGATGAGGTAAGTTCCGGCTTCCGTTAAGGAATCCAAGGAGTAACGCGTGGCAAAGACGTCTCCTTTTTCGTTGGAATTGATGTAGACGTGATAATAATCGGCGTTAGGAATGGCGTTCCAACTGACGATCGAATCTTTCAAAACTACGGTCGGGGCGGCGAGTTTCTTGGCGGTCCCATCGGAAGAGGAAGCCTCGCCGCTCGTGGGGACGGACGAACTTCCATCGGGGGCTTTGCAAGCGAATAACGATGTGGCCATGGCTAAGGCAAGGAGTGAAAATTGCTTTCGTTTCATGATGAGTGATAAAACCTCGATGATTATACGTTGGCGAACACCCAACTCGTGCAAACGCCGTTGAATTTGTAAACGCCGTAGTATTCGCCAAGGTAGACGTTCGAATAGTAATTGGACAAATACACGTTTTCGAGTTTGTAGGCATTCGTGCCGTCGCTGATGAGTTTCCATTGTTGTTTGGAATCCGTGGCGTCGGCAACGACCGCTTTGGTTTGGGGGACGTTCCCAGAGGCGGAATTGTCGAAATAGGAGAGATTCAACCCGCTATCGAAGGCGATGGTGTAATAGTTTGTCCCAGGAACGAGGGAAACCGTCCATTCGTAAGGGGCGTAATCGCTGACGTCGGTGTAGGCGGCACCGATCTTGAAGATATTGCCATCATCGCCGTCAACATAGCCTAAAGTCTTGTGGCTACCGTTATAATAAGCCCAAACTTTCTTGGCGAAAAGGTCGCTGCAATCAACGCTGGATGAGAGGTAGCTGGCCAAATAAGCATCGTCGCTTGAGATGGCTTTGACTTGGACTTTGCAGTCCTTCGTAACGGTGTAGGCCGTCTCGCTGACCGTGTCCGCTAAGACACCGTCGACGTAGACTTCATAGGCGGTGGCGCCGCTGACGCCAGCCCAACTCACGACATAGCCCGAAGCGGTGAGGCTTGGGGCGCTCAGTTTGGTCTTATTCATATAGGCGTTGGCGTTGTTGTTCAATAGCCACGCCTTCAGACCCGAGCCAAACTTCATCTTCCCATCGACCTTGCCGAAGTAATAATTCCCCCAACGGGCGATATGGCCCAGATTCTGCAAATCGTATCCATCCCCGTTCGTGGTTATCTTCCACTCCTGGTTGATGATGCTTGAGGAATCGCTCGGCAGTTTTGGGTCAGCGACCGTTTCCGACCCGTCGGCGACGCTGGAACTATAGGTAAGGTAATAGCCATTATAAAGTTTGATGAAATAGGTGTTCGCCTGTCCATCGACGGCTTCGAAATACCAAGTGTTCAAAGCCAAGTCGTCGGTGGCGGTCGGCACGAATTCGTGCATGACGCCTTCATCGGTGTCTTTCAAAAGGATGTTGCCGTCGTCGCTGCTTGGATAGTAGGCGATAATCGGTTTCGAGAACGAGAGGTCTTCGATCGTTAAAGAGACCGCGATGCTCTTGTCGCTTGTGGAGTAATCGCTCGAGGCCTTGTTGCAGGCATCGACTTGAATCGAATAAACGCCGGCGGTCAGCAAACTGAGATCGTAGTTCAACTCCGACGTTTCGTCCTTAAGGGCGTCGTTCAAATAAACTTCATAGGTTGTGGCGTTGGCGATCGCCGACCAGGAAATGACTTTGTTTTCCAAAGTGACGACTGGCGTGGCCAGTTTCACCGGCTCTGGGGCAGGGGCGATGGTGTACTTAACGCTATTGCTTATATCTGAGGTCAGATAATGGGTGTCCGTTGAGTGGGCTTTGATGGCAACGACGTAATCTCCCTCGTCCTCATCCGTGATCGCGTAATGCGTTTCGCTTACGGTCGTAACGGAAACCTCGTTCACAAAGACTTCGTAAGAAGTGGCTTTGTCGACGGCCTCCCAACTGACGAGGTTGCCAGAAATGGCGATGACCGGGGTGGCAAGGGTGACGGTAAGAACATAAGTAACCACGTTGGATGACGAGGAAACGACCTCGCCCGCTTTGGCTTTGACGGAAACGCTATAATCCTTCGGATCGGTCAGGGACTCCAAAGAATAGGAAGTGGCCGTCACTTCGCTTTCGTTTCCGTCGATGTTGACGAGATAAGAGGTTGCGCCAGGGACAGCGTTCCAACAAACGTTCTTTCCGTTTAAAGAAACAACAGGCGCAGCCAGGGCAACGGTTTGTTTTGAGCTTGTTGTCACGCTGTTTGCGTCAGGGCTTGACGTTGGCGGATTCGTGTTGCCGCAGGCTGATAACGTTAGAGCCAAGGCCAAAAAGGTTGAAGAGAGAATAAGACAGGCGGATTTGTTTTTGCGGTTATCCATAAGTTCCTCCTTAAGAAAACCGGTTTTCAAACATGATTATAAAAACCAATAACGAAATATTCAATCCACTCTCGCAGGAAAACAGTTTACAAATGGCGAAAACAACCGTTGCAAACAATGCATTTATCATGCTATTTTTTTGTGATTTTTCGTTAAATCTTTTGATAAAACCGCCATATCAATATTCTAAATTTACAATTCATAAAAACTATTTTTGTTGCTGGCTCCTCAAAAACCCGCTTTTAACCGAGCGGAATAATTGTGTAGAATACTAACGATGAAAAAAACCGTTTCTCCAGTATCCTCTAAAAAGCAAGAAAAAAGCCGATTAATTGATATTGCTACGAAAGTTGGGGTGGCGAAATCGACGGTCTCCAACGTTTTTAGCGGCGCCAAGAAAGTCTCGCCTTCCATCACCGAGAAAGTGCTGGATGCCGCCAAAGACCTTTCCTATACCCCGGACTTTTATGCTGGCGCTCTCTCCAAGCCCAACCGTTCGACCCACATCATCGGTCTTTTTTTGTACGTGCGGGAGAACCAGTACCTTCATTTCTTCCGGGATGTTTCGCAATCCTGCATTACCGAGGCCTTTGCCTTTGGCTACAACGTTCTGGTTTATTTTGGCGTCAGCGCAGACGAGATCGTAAGCCATCTCTCCAGCGGCTCTTCGCCCATAGATGGCGCGATTTTGCTTAATCCGCAAATATCCGAAGCCAAGGTTAAGCGCCTGTCGGATAATTGCATCCCATGCGTCTGCATAGGGAATCCGCACTTCAAGGTTCACAACCCAAATTTTTCCTTTGTCGATTCCGAAATCATCAACATCACGAAGAATGTCGCCAAAGCCATGGTGGAAGCCGGATTTAGTAAAATCGCCCTCATCAACGTTTCAGATATCGTCTCCGTGGGGCGGGATCGCGACGACGCGTTTAAGGCCGCGAGCGAAGAGTATCATTTCGAAGGGCACATTTCCAATTTGTCGATGCCACGGGACATCGAGGAAGGAAGAATCGAAGCGTTAAAGCTGCTTGATCAGGAATACCGGGCTTTTATCGTTGGCTCCGGAGATCACGCTTACTCGGTGTACAAAGCCGCGGGAGAACGGAATTTGCAAGTCGGCAAAGACGTGGCGGTGTTCGCCCTTGGCGGAACCAACAATCCGAAACTTGTCTTTCGCCCTAAACTCAGTTACGTCAAACAAAACTACACGAGTATGACCAAACAGGCAACCGACATCCTGGTGCGGTTGATCAACAGGAAAATAGCGAAAAACGGCTATTATCAGAATCCAAGAATCGTGAGGGGCGAGTCTTTCGTCTTTGGAAACGAAATTGATCGGTCTCGTTCCAAAGAATAAGCAAACAAGCAATGGTAGCGATATGAACTCGCGCGTTTTTGTGAGAAGAGGCGGCCGTAGCAACCCAAAACTTTTTTCTCTTCCTCATGGCTGCGGAGATGGGTGGCCCGGTTCGCTGCAGCGATAATAAAGGGAGTCGGACTCGACGTAAACATGCGATGGGGTCTCTATTTCCCTTTCGCCGCTTCCGTCTCGGTACCTCTCAAAAAGCCTCCCGTCCCTCGAGTAGTAGTCCCGGCACCCTTCGGCGACCTCGAAGCTGAACGAGCAGTCGAACATGACGCGTTCGGTGGGCGACGGGCAGCTTTCGTACCTGTCCATGAGGAAGCCGCCTCCATCGGAGTCATCCCTCAGGGACACGTAGTGCAGGTCGGCCCTTATGTCGAAGTCGAACTCGAACGAGGTCCCCTCTTCGAATGGCACCTTGGTGGCCACTATGAAACAGCCAAAAGGGCTGCCATACCCGCCCGCGTCGTGGCGGTATTCGGGGTCGTCGTAGACCTGCGTACACTCCACATTTCCTCTTCCCATTTCAGTCACCGGCAATCCTTCGATGGACTCCGGTATCACGATGCCCATGGCGATCCTGCCGCTTCGGGCGGGCCCGTCGTAGTAGTACTCGTCGACGCTCAGGCAGTTGCTGCTCTCGTAGTCCTGCACGAACCTGAGGCTGTGCTCCTCGTCGACCCCGACCCTGTAGACCGTTTTGACGTCGCAGGAGCTCAAAAGCATCGAGAGCCCGACGAGGGAGGCGACAAGGGCTGGCCGGAGCTTCCTTTCGCTCTTCCTCATGGCTGGGACGACGGGGCCTGGCCCGGTTCGCTGCAGTTGCGGTGGTAGAAGTCGGAGTCGACGTACACCTGTTCTGGCATCGTTATCTCCTTGTCGCCGCCTTCCCTCCTCCTGAACAGCCTCCCGCCCCTCGAGTAGTAGTTCCGGCACCCTTCGGCGACCGCGAAACTGAACGAGCAGTCGAACATGACGCGTTCGGTGTGCGACGGGCAGCTTTCGTACCTGTCCATGAGGAACCCTCCTCCTACGCCAAGGCTAAGGGTTCCGCTCAGGGACACGTAGTCCAGGTCGGCCCTTATGTCGAAGTCGAACTCGAACGAGGTCCCCTCCTCGAAGGGAACCCGGGTGGCCACGATGAAATCGCTGCTGGAGCCTCCGGGCCAGGCCGCGTCGTGGCGGTACTCGGGGTCGTCGTAGACCTGCATACTGTCCGGGAAATCCCTCCCCATGACCCTCACCCGCAATCCTTCGATGGACTCCGGTATCACGATGCCCATGGCGATCCTGCCGCTTCGGGCGGGCCCGTCGTAGTAGTACTCGTCGACGCTCAGGCAGTTGCTGCTCTCGTAGTCCTGCACGAACCTGAGGCTGTGCTCCTCGTCGACCCCGACCCTGTAGACCGTTTTGACGTCGCAGGAGCTCAAAAGCATCGAGAGCCCGACGAGGGAGGCGACAAGGGCTGGCCGGAGCTTCCTTTCGCTCTTCCTCATGGCTGGGACGACGGGGCCTGGCCCGGTTCGCTGCAGTTGCGGTGGTAGAAGTCGGAGTCGACGTACACCTGTTCTGGCATCGTTATCTCCTTGTCGCCGCCTTCCCTCCTCCTGAACAGCCTCCCGTCCCTCGAGTAGTAGTTCTCGCAGCCCTCGGCGACCTCGAAGCTGAACGAGCAGTCGAACATGACGCGTTCGGTGTGCGACGGGCAGCTTTCGTACCTGTCCATGAGGAACCCTCCTCCTCCTCCGCCAAGGCTAAGGGTTCCGCTCAGGGACACGTAGTCCAGGTCGGCCCTTATGTCGAAGTCGAACTCGAACGAGGTCCCCTCCTCGAAGGGAACCCGGGTGGCCACGATGAAATCGCTGCAGGAGCCTCCGGGCCAGGCCGCGTCGTGGCGGTACTCGGGGTCGTCGTAGACCTGCCTAATGGACACGTCGTCCCTGCCCATGACCCTCACCGGCATGCCCTCGATGGACTCCGGTATCACGATGCCCATGGCGATCCTGCCGCTTCGGGCGGGCCCGTCGTAGTAGTACTCGTCGACGCTCAGGCAGTTGTCGCTCTCGCAGCTCTGCACGAACCTGAGGTTGTGCTCCTCGTCGACCCCGACCCTGTAGACCGTTTTGACGTCGCAGGAGCTCAAAAGCATCGAGAGCCCGACGAGCGAGGCGGCGATGGCGGGCCGGAGCTTCCTTTTTCTTTTTCCCATGTTTTTCGGCGGCCCCCCATCCGCTACATTTACGCACCTATTATAGCAGGGGTATAGCGTGGGTGATAACGGGGACGCCGTCGATGACCCCTCACTCCGTTCTGTTAGTACTTCACTCATTTTTCGAAGCCGAACAGGGATATCATCACCTTGTCTTTATCGGATGTCGGGTTCTGCACGATTCCATTATCCTCTAAGGTTTGAAATCCGTTCGTTTCACCAGAGCCGTTCACCTCCAAGAACTTTAATGAATCCTTTTCGCCGTCCGGATCATCGTATCTGTACGTATAAACGGTTATTTTCGGCATGAATGTTGTGTGTATCATTAGATAGAAATTAGCGTCTTTTTTGGCAGTAAGTTTCGTGCCGGGGACGTAATAGTGGTTGAAGTAAGTGGGCACGACGGCGTCGAACCTTGACGGAGTGAATTCAGGTATGTCACTCTTGTCTATGGTGAAGCGATATGGGATTCCCATCGAGTCCAGCAGATCCCTCATGTGGTTCGGTAAGGCGCCCAGGCAACTGAACGCGATGTTCCTTTTCTCGAAGTAATAAATGAGTTTCGCGAAAGGGACCTTCTTGCCGAGATACCTAAGCAGGTTGTAGATCGCCATTACCTCGCATCCGCTGAACTTAATCGTCGCGAATCCATATTTGATCGTGGAATAGAACGAATCGTTTTGATTGGTAATATAAACCTTGCCGTCGACCACTATGTTGAGGGAACTCGTGGGTTTGAGGTATCCGAATTCGTCCTTCATGGTGGGGAAGATCAGGTTCTTCTCGTTTTCCCCTATGGTTTTCATGTTTTTGGAATAATCATCCTCAGCTAGATCCGCTTGGGTTATGTCGCTGTCGCAAGAAGACCCATTGGTTATGTAACTTAGGATTGCTCTGAACGGATCGTTCCCGTCGGATAATGTTGTGAATCTGTTGTGCAAATCGCCGGCCAGGCTCATGAGGCCTATGATGTTCTCCTGCGCAAACGATATGGCCATCGGGAGGGCGGTGTTGTCAAAGATATTTATTCCCATTTTCATCGTTTCGTCGTCGCCGAACATATAGCCTGAAAGGAATATGCCAGCGGAGATTACGGCAGCTATCCCGACGGCGGCGCCCTCGCCAACCCCCTTTATCGTATTGAACGCAATTTCCCCAAACGATTCGCCTTTTTTGATGCTCGTGATCATGGCGTTCGCGCCTCCAACCACGGCTCCTGTTACCGCGCCTATGACTATTCCTGCGGCAGCTATTACCCCACCTACGACGGCTTCGGCCGCTTTCTTGAGCGCGTTCCCGATTTTCTTGAACGCATCCGTGAACCAGTTCTCGCCGTTTCCGTCCATGCGTGAGATTGGATTGTCTCCGCAATAGGAGAAAAGATTGAACTGAGCAAGATCCGAGGCCCCGTAGACGAGGTTCCCGATCTTGTCGGGGGAAATGTATCTCATCAAGGCGGGCGAATAGTATCTGCCACCAAGCAGGTATAGTTCGGTCTCACGATCATATACATAGCCCTTGTAGAGGATGTCGTTGAACTCGAAATCGACACTTTCGGGGTTCTTAACGAGTCCATAGTCGTCGTAGTCGTATTCGGCCACGATGGACCCCTTAGAATCCATGACCGAGCGGATGTTGCCTAATTGGTCCTTAAGGAAGAAGAAGTGGCTCGTCGCTCCGTCGGTTTCTTTGACGAACCCAGCGAGGCTTCCTTTTTCGTCGTAGACAAGGAACTTCTTCGCCGATCCCGAGATCTCCGCGATCAGTTTGTCCTTGCCATAGACGTATTCAATCTCCGACCCTTCGGAAATCTTTTTGATTCTCCTTCCCAGATAGTCGTAGTCGAAATGCAGCCGGACATCGCCGGAGACGAATTCCGAGAGTCTTTCCATGCTCCAGTTGAGTCTAGCTTCGCCTATCGCGATCGGATACATTGAGTCTGGGCTGTACGTTATCGGGGTTTCCAGCCCATCCTTGACCACTTTGACCAGCTTCTCTTTGTTGTCTTCGTCGTACTGGAATTCCGTGACGGATGTCGTCCCGTCTTTCACGAGCGTGCGTCTTAAGACGTTCCCGTTGTCGTCGTAGACGTAGTCATTCTTCTCCGCGTCTCCCTTTTTGGACGAGGAGACAAGCCTCTCAAGCGGGTCGTATCGATAAGAAGTCACGCTTTCGCTGCCGTTTTTTTCGACGGTGAGCGAGGTCACGTTTCTGTTAGCGTCATATCCGTAAGAGATCTTCCCGGTTTTGTCGCCGTTCTCGAAAGCGACGGCAACTGACGTTCTTCCGGGGATCGCCTTACCGTTCGCATCCTTGGGCGCAACGTAGCCATATTCCGTTTTCGAAAGAGCTTTTCCGGCGAACGAGATCCATTTGCCGGTTCTCCTTCCGAACGTGTCGCGTTTCTCCAAAACGGAACTGGACTCGATGGGTTTGCGAATATCGCCCTTTGCGAAACGGATGTCGCAGATGAGCCCGTTGAGGTGTTTGTTTGGGGCGCCCGCTCCGTCGATTGAGGATCCCACGTTCATTGTGAGACCCGTCAGGTCAAACGGAGGAAGCGCCTTTTCGACGCCGTTAAGGGCGAGGAGCCCGTTGAGTTTGATGACGAGCGCGTTCCAGGAACCGTTTTCGGCGATGAGCTCAAGGCTATTTGCCTTGCCATCGACTGAGTAGTTCAAAACGTCGTTGGCGTCGAGATAAAGCGAGAGCTTTTCTTTGTGTTCGCCGTCGGAGAAGGACACTATCGTCCTTTCTGTGTAGTCTTCGCCCTTTATGGTGGGTTTGAACTTAAGCGAGATCGTCCCCTCATTCGTAAGGCCTAGCTCATAGGCGAGTCTGCTTTCGTTTCGGTCCTGAAGTTTCAGGACGCCATCATAGGAAGAATAAACGTGGCGTTTCAGTTCCTTGTCGAACTCGAAACTCCTCGCTTTGTCGATTTTGTAGGAACCGTCGCCATATGAGGCGACGAGAGGGGTCAACCGCTTCGAAGACGTGAATGCGCCGTTAAGGGAGATGAAGTCCCCATCCTCGCCATCCGAAGTCTCAAAGCAGACGCCAGAATAGGAATCGCCGTCGCTCGGATCGAAAAGGAATTTTTTGCTTATATCGTATATCGCCTTGAAGTTCGCTTTCTTATAGAAGTAACTTCCGATAGAGAGCATGGCGATTCTGATCGGCGTCTCATTCGCCTCGTGGTAGGCTCCGCTTTGGCCGTCTCCGAGAGCGGTGTCGCCGATCGTCAGGTCGGTCAGATTCTCTGATATTTTGTGGCCGAGCGTCAGCATGCAAATGAAATTGCCGTTAAGATAGAAACACGCCTTCCCTCCGTTGCCTTGATCGAAAACGCTCAGCGAGTACATGTTCCAATCCGTTATTCGGTCATTGCCGAGAATGATGTCCTTGGTCGCCTCATCCGCCACAAGACGCAGTTTTTGGCTTGATAGGGCGACAAGACTGACTGAAGACTCCTTTCCGGAGAACCTTAATATGGTCTTCCCCTCGACCTTTCCGAGTAGGCGAAGCCATCCGTAAACGGTTTTTGAGCGTTTGAAATTGAGGTTCCAAAGGAACTTGTTGAATCCTCCGCCGCTGGAGAGGTCGTTCTGCCGCGCGGAATTGACTTTCGACAAACTGTATTTAAGCTCGTTTCCGGAATAGGCCAGTTCGGATGTGCTCATTCTCACGAACTCGTCATAAGCGTATCTGAAGACGGCCGTTCGCGGTTTTGCTCCATAAAGGCCATCTACCCCATGGTCACCGACGATGAGGTCGTCCTTATAGGTTCTTCCAAGACGCTCGAAGAACGTCGTTCTATCGGCTTCATTGAATTCATAGTCGTGGATATAGTTGGACGAGACCCTCGATTCCCCGATCTTGGCGATTTCCTTTTCGACGTTTCCAAGGTTGTCGATGTCGGAATAAACGCTATCGCCGTCGGAGTCGGTTATCGCCGTCAGCGTGCCTTCCTCGTCGTAGTTGAAATGATGCGTCTTGCCATGGGCGATATCCTCGGTTTCGATAAGCCTTCCGCGATCGTCGTATCGAAGTTTGTCGGTTTCGTTCCCATCTATCGCTATGCTCTCGATTTTGCCTTTTCCGTCGTAGGAAATCCGTTTGTGGATATCGGCGTTCCCTTTGACGAGGATGTCGCTCGCCAACTTGTCCGAAGGATTCGCGTATTCGGACCTTTCAAGGCAGTCTCCGTTGACGTGCGCGCTCAGCATGTTTCCGAAGCAGTCGTATTCCATCGTGAGCAACGATCCGTTTGAGCAGGTGATGGAACTTACGCTGCCATCGGGTGAATGGGTGAATTTGGCGGTTCCAAAACTTTGGCCGTCTGAGGATCTTTCGATCTCGATTGGCCTCTGGGTTAAGTCGAAGGACTTTCTCGTTACCGTTCCATTCCCATCGACGTAGGAAACCACGTTTCCGAATTCGTCCGTGGCCGATTCCGTCTTGTTGCCAAGGTCATCGGTCTTGGCGATTGGCCCCTTGTCAATTTGTTTCTCTTCGGTTCTTATCGTAAGATCGCCCGATTTGATCTCTTTCACAACTCCGTTTTCTGAATAATCAAAGGAAACGTCATTGCCAAAATTGTCAGTTATTCTGGTGACCTTCCCCTTGCTTGCGTCATAAGCGTACTGGAATTGTTGCCCGTCTGTGCACGATTTCCTAGTCATTCGACTGTTCTTGTCGTAAGAGGATTCCGCGTTCTTTGCGGTATCGGAAGCAGACATTAAATTGCCTTTCTCGTCATAGGAAAAGGTGCTTCCCGTTTTTGATTTGAAAAGTTGAATGGCGTCGACGAAAACGCAATTGAAGCCGCGGTGCGTCACCCTCACTATCACGTAATCGTAAGGACGCTCGGTACTGACGAGGCCGGTGATGACCTGCCATCCTTCTTCGTCGTTCGAGGGAGAGAAAAAGTATTTTTTCAGCCTATCGGCCATCAGGCCGACGTAATGGACATCGACCTCGAGTTGGAATCTCTCGTTTGACGTTTTCTTGCCATTGACCCAGCAGTTCGCCACGAGCCTTTCTCCGGAATCGCCCTTAAGGTTGATCCTCTGCTCGAGGCACTTGGCGCGGTTTTCCGCCGATCCGCCGATTTTGAAGACGTTTCCCTCCACCATCTTTCCAAAGGCGTTTGAGGTTATCAGTCCCAATGAGTTTGAGATTCCGTCGTTGGCATTCATGTTGGTGGTTTTCCAACTGGTGGGGCCACCGTTAGTCACGTTCTCGAAATGGGAATTCCGGAGGTAGTTGTATCCGCCGACAAAATTGTTTCTTGTCAGTTGAATTTCGTCAAAAGAAATGTCGCTTCCGCATTCGATCGTCAAGGAAATGTCGGAGCCAGTGGGAACGCTGATGGCCTCGGATTTGAATTCCTTCCAGCTGCCGTTAGTCAGCGGAAGATCAATGACCGTCTCCTTCGTTCTGTCGATTTTCTTCGATTTGCTTTCCCCGGAATAATAGCACTCCGAAGGGGAAGGCTTGATTTCCTCGACGTATTTGATTAAAAGGATGACTTTGCTTGCCGAATCCGGTTCGTTTCCGTTCGATTTGTAGAATCCGTCAAGAGTGAACGTCCCGCCGGACTTCTGATTGAAAGATTGGGCGAAGGCGAATTCCCGATCCTTCGCCGCGGCGACGTTAAGGCAGCTTTCGCCATAGAGGCTTTCCTTTGAAAGCGATGCGCTTTCGGCAGACCCTTTGTTTATTGTCCACCCTTTGAGGGGTTCGTCGGCGAATTCGAAGCCACCGTTGTAAATCAGGTTTGGGATGTTGCCTTGGCTTTGGCGTTTTGACCGAAGTTTATGGCATTCCATGTTTTGGTCAGTTTCGGACACGGATCCGAACTTGAAGTTGTTGGACACCCCGTTTTGATCCAACGTGTAGGTACAACTTCCGTAGGCATCAAAATGGTAGAGGACCTGATTGCCTTGGCGGTCGGTCACAATCGTGAATGTGTTGCTGTATACGAAATGGTCGCTTTTCCCGTCGACGAGTTTTCCATCGTCGTCGATCGCTTTTTCAACAATGGAGGCGACTCTGCCGTTTTTATAAGTGAAGGCGAGGGCCTTTCTTTCGGGCGAATTGACGATTCGCTTCAAATCTCCGTTTTCGTAAACCAAATCCGTTTTTCTTATAACGTCCCTTTTCTCACGCATGTCGTTGCCAAGATCGAGGCTGATTTTCTCGGTTGTGACTTTCGAAAGATTGCCTCCCTCGTACTCGAACGAGGTCTCGATGCCGAAACGGCTGGAGACCACCTTGGCGAGATGGGATCCGGAATAGACGAAGGAATCGTTCTTCCCGTCCGGATAGATCAGTTCTTTTGGAAATCCGTCATTGTAAACGACCTTGATTTTCAACCCATCCTCAAGAAGAAAGTAATTTATCATCGCTTTCTGGCCGTTTTGACTGAAGTTCATTTTCTTGTTCTCAGAAACGAGGGTGAACGATTCGTCTCCTTCGTCAACGATATAGGTGGAGTCGGAATGGCAATAATAAACGTCTTTGTTTGTCTCCGGAGTAAGTTTGTACCTCTCGTCCGCCGAGAGTTTTGAGTAATACCCTTTCTTAAGGGTTTGGTTGGTAAGCTTTAGAATCCCCGAACTTTTCGAGGAAAGGTCAAAATCGTATTCGATGGGGCCCCTGAACCCTTTCCCAAAAGCGGAGTCCGCGTTGCCTCTTAAACTGTTATAGGTTAGGAAAAGGCCTACTTGCTCGACATTTGGGTTGTTGAGCGAAAGAGGGAAAACGCAAATCAGATTGCCTTGCCTTATGTTGACCATGG
>JALCDB010000005.1 GCA_022641095.1 Bacilli bacterium | reverse complement strand
CCTGTTTAAGCAAAAGGGCAGTATAAATCCCAGAGGCTCCCCCGCCAATAATCGCTATTCGCATAGCAATAGTTTATGCCATTTAGGGCAACAACGAAAATAAGATAGGCTTTATTTAATGATCTTATTTTTCTAGATAATGCTTAATTTCAAATGGCGTCACTTGTGATCTGTATTCGTCCCACTCAATCTCTTTGGCTTCCAAATATTTGCCGTAGGCATGCTCGCCGACAACCTCTTTCATGAGTGGATCGGCCTTGAAATCCTGGATGGCCTCGTGAAGGTTGTTCGGCATGTTGGGAATGCCTTGGGCGACCCTTTGATCGGCGCTCAAAGAAAAGATGTTATCGTATACAGGTGGCACGATTTCATCGTCTTTCGAGTTGAGGACCCCATCGAGACCGCTGGCCAAAATTCCAGAAAGGGCCAAATATGGGTTGGCTGACGAATCGACGCAACGAATTTCGGTTCTGGTGCTGGAACCTCTTGTGGCAGGAATGCGGATCATCGACGAACGGTTGGCATCGCTCCAGCAAACATAACACGGAGCTTCATACCCTGGAATCAAACGCTTATATGAGTTGACGATCGGATTCGTAAGAAGGGCGAAGCCACGTGCATGCTTGATTATTCCGGTAATCCATTTACGGCAAACCAAGGATAATTTCATCGGATCGTTCTCATCAAAGAAAATATCGTTGCCATTTTTATCAGCCAAAGAGCAGTTCGTGTGCATTCCGCTTCCGTTGATTCCGGCCACCGGCTTAGGCATGAACGAAGCCAAATAGCCATCTTTGTGGGCCATAAACTTAACAACCTGTTTGAACGTCTGAACGTCATCGCAGGCTTGAAGAACGTTTGAAAAACGGAAATTGATTTCGTTTTGCCCTGGAGCGACCTCATGGTGGGCAGTCTGAATGACAAAACCTAGCTTCTCAAGTTCCAAAGCGATATCGCGACGGACATATTCGCTGCCATCGATCGGCGAAAGATCAAAATAAGAAGCCTGATCGAGCGGCTCCATGATCGGATGGCCCCTATCGTCCAATTTGAAAAGGAAGAATTCCGGTTCAAAACCAACGTTAAGGTTTTCAAAACCGGCCGCTCGCATTTTGGAGATCGCCTGCTTCAAAATGAAGCGCGGATCACCCGGAAAAGGTTTCCCATAAGGTGTGTATACATCGCAAATTAAGCGCGCGATCTTTCCATGGGAACTGTCTTCAAAATCCAAAACCATCCACGTTGAAAGGTCAGGACGAAGATACATGTCCGCCTCTTTGATGCGAACAAACCCCTCAATGGAAGACCCATCGAACATAATCCTGTTGTCAAGAGCGGCCGGCAACTGACTTACGGCGATCTCAACCGCTTTGATAGTCCCTAGAATATCAGTGAATTGAAGACGCACATATTGAACATCTTCGGCTTTTGCCATCTCCAAAATATCCTTTTTAGTGTACTTTTGCATTATGCTTTATGACCTTTCTTAATAAATCCGCCCTAATTATTGGATATTTTGGAATTCATTCAATACTTTTTTCCAAAAATAGTTTTCTTAGATGCCACAGCCCGCAAAAACCACCGTCGATCGAACCACAAAAAACTTAACGGGTCCGCGCCAATGCGACGATCAAAAAGAAAACGCGCTTGAAGGGCGCGTCCAGTTCGTTAACTTTCTGATTTCGCGATGACTTTTGATTCGATCGCTTTGAACGTCTCTTCGGAAATGACATGTTCGATTTGGCAACAATCGATCTCCGCTGTCTCAGAAGAGACGCCAATGCTTTCCAAATAGACCCTCAAAACCTTATGGCGATGATAAACCTCACTAGCTACTTTAGTGCCCAGTGGGGTGAGAGCCAGTTCACCATAACGAGCCTTGCTAATGAACCCGCGAGACTTCAATTCGCTTGCCATCTGCGTAGCAGCCGGTTTGCTGACACGCAAGGCCTTGGCGACGTTCGTAATCGAAAGAGGAAGTTCCTTTTCGCTAAGAACTAAAATGGTCTCCAAATAATCTTCCACCGCTTTTGAGTTCTTTCTCATGTTAGTTAGATTATACATTCTTGTGGGATGTTTATGAAAGTTTTGCTTGCCCCTTGTGGAAACGATCCCGTTTGTCTATTATATTCATGGCTAGTTAACACGGGTTAACTTTGCTAGGGGAGAATCAAATGTCACAACCAGACGATAATAGACGCCGATTGAGTCTTAAAGCCGGGGAATGCGGCCATCTTAGTGACCTCAGAAGAGGCCAAAAGGCCATTGTTCTCGATTTTCATAACGATAATGCAGCCCTAAGACGCCACCTTTTGGATATGGGAATCACCAAGGGGGTCGTGATCGGGGTCAAGAAGGTTGCGCCTTTGGGCGATCCCGTTTGTATTGAATTAAGAGGATATGAATTAGCGATTCGTCGCGCCGATATGCGTGGAATTGACATTCAAGTGTTGGGCGACAAATGAGAACGGTAGGATTGGTTGGAAACCAAAATGCCGGCAAAACGACCCTTTTCAACGCTCTTACTGGCATGAATGCGACGGTTGGGAATTGGCCCGGCGTCACCATTGAACGAAAAGAAGGGCAAATCAAGGGGGCCCCGGATTGCAAACTAGTCGACACTCCTGGGGTCTATTCCCTTTCACCTTATACCGATGAGGAAAAAGTGACGCGCGCGTTTTGCCTCAATTCGCATCCCGATCTCATCATCAACATCATCGACGCCACTTCCCTCGAGCGTTCGCTCTACCTTACGACGCAACTCGCCGAACTTTCGACCGACGTCATCGTCGCCCTCAATATGGCGGACATCCTGGAATCACGCGGAATCACGATAAACGATGATAAATTATCCGAAGAATTGGGTTTAACGGTGGTTCGCATAAGCGCCAAAACGAACGAGGGCATCGATAACTTAATCAAAACAATCGCCGAGGGGACCTACAAAAAGAACCCTCATCTGAAAATCTATGCCAACGACGTTCAAAAAGAGCTGACTCATCTTGAAGGAGACCTCAACACCGAACTCGAGGAATCCGGAAATCCCAAATTCGCGGCCGTCAAACTCTTTGAAGGCGATCCTTTCTTTCAGGCGCTCAACAACAGTTCCACAGAAAAGGAAATTCAGGAAATCGAAAGCAAATATGACATGGACGCCGAGCAAATCGTCGCCGACCAACGTTATGACTTCGTCACGAAGGTTAAACACGACTGCTGCTCGGAAAAGCCAATGCGGGAATCAGTCACGGACAGACTGGATCGCG
The DNA here is from genome assembly GCA_022641095.1 of Bacilli bacterium. Classification (GTDB taxonomy): domain Bacteria; phylum Bacillota_I; class Bacilli_A; order RFN20; family CAG-826; genus UBA4951. The sequence goes on along the minus strand of JALCDB010000005.1, from coordinate 115,761 downwards.
TTTTTTTGAACAAATGGGCAGCCATTCCTATCTTTATCCTCATCATGGGCCTCGTATACTTTCTTTCCGTGGGCGTGGTCGGCTCTTTGACTTCCGATTTCATCGATGCCCTCTTCAATGGATCGGAAACAATTGGCGTCTTCTTCAACGAAATCCCGTTCGCTATAACGGGCCTAGGCCCTTTGCTTGGTCAGGCGATTGTTAACTCCGGTGGCAGCGTTTGGTCGGCTGATTTGGTTCAAAGTGGCGCTATCGCGGGTATTTCGGCCGTTTTGACCTTCGTGCCCCAACTTGCTATGCTTTTCCTTTCGATGGCTATCTTGGAAGCCAGCGGTTACATGAATCGCATAGCTTTCTTTCTCGATAAGATATTCAAGAAATTCGGACTTTCTGGCAAAAGCATCATCCCTTTTATAGTGGGAACCGGATGCTCCGTGCCGGGAATCATGAGCGCCCGTACGGTCGAAAACAAAGACGAACGGGAAATGACGATTATGCTCACTCCGTTTATTCCTTGCAGCGCCAAACTCCCGATTATCACCGTCTTCGCTTCCGTTCTTAGCCCCACTTATGGGTGGCTGATCTCACTCAGTCTCTATTTTCTCTCGATCGTCATCGTTCTTATCAGCGCCATTATCCTAAAGAAACTGAATAAGCATCCCTCGGATTCGAGTTTCATCAGCGAACTTCCGGCCTATAAACTGCCAAATCCGAAATACGCCATGAGAGAAGTCGGCGAAAAAACGTGGTCCTTCATCGAGCGTGCCGCGACCGTCATCTTCTTTTGCTCGATCGTCGTTTGGGTCTTAACCCGCTTCACTTGGACTTGGGAATACGTAGGGCCGGCCTCCCTTGGCGCCGCCGAAACCAACATCGATCGTTCGATGCTGGCCGACATCGGCAAAGGATTGGCATATCTGTTCATTCCCGCCTGGGGCGGAGTTTACAGTTGGGGCGCCACCGTAAGCGCCATTCAGGGCCTCATCGCCAAAGAGCAGGTCATATCCTCTCTATCCGTTATCGCGGGCGAGAACATCACGACCGCCATGACGAGTTCCGGAAGCCTCTTTTATTACTTCACGATGCGACCGCTTGCCGCTTATAGTTTCATGGTCTTCAACCTCTTCAGCGCCCCTTGCGTGGCCGCCTTGGCGGCCATGCGCAAGGAACTTGGCTCAAGGAAGGCGATGGCCAAAGCGATCGGCCTTGAACTGGCATGGGCTTATGCCATGGCCAGCTTTTTCGGAATCGTCGCGTGGGGAATCGGTGGATGGAGGATCATTGGCTTATGATGAATTGGATTGATTTCTGGGTCGTCCTTTCCATTGTCGTTCTGGTCCTCGCAATCATCTTTTTCCGCTACGTTTATCCGCGGCTCAAATATCGAAGCGGCAACAAGATCGTTCAACAATATCGGCACCGATATGGACGCAATCGTGGATGCCGACGTAAATGCCGACATGGGCGCCGACATAATATGAAAAAATGAAAAATCCCGCAAATTCTTAAATTGCGGGATTTCAATTAAGCTTCCTTTTCGTCTTTCTTTGGGGCTCGGAACAAAATGAATTTCCGACTTGTGTAGTTATAGACCATCGTGACGCAGGTCTGTAAAACGAAGCAAACCAAATAGGCCCAAGTCTCGCCGGTGGCTTTGCCGATGAAGATGGCGAACAACCCCATGGGGGTGGCGTTCGTGATGCTGATTCCGAAAGACGTTTGAACGACGAAACGACCAAGCACCATCAAACCGACGCCGATAAGCAAACCAACAGCCGAAAGGATGACGAAATACAACATGTAGAGTTTGCTGCGCGCTTTCTTCTCGTCTTTGACGTTTTTAAAGACCCACAAGAGGGAAAGCAGGTAATTCACGACCGTTGAAACCAGAAAGCCGCAAGCGGTGGAAATGGCGGTAATCGCGTCGCCGCTGGTCAAAGACTTCCCAATCGCCCATTGAATAAGGAGCCGCACCAGAAGATCGACGAGCGTGGCGATGACGCCCACGACCACGAATCGGAGGATCTCCAACCAAATATTCCTGTCGCGCCTCTCTTTTGCCTCCTCAGCCGCAAGGGCTGGAGGAATTTCTTTGTTTTCGTTTTTCATGCGCTTTATCTTAAACCTCTTTTCTTAGATGCGGAATCCTCAAAGAGCGTCCACTTCCCCCAAGAAGTCGGAGACGGAAGCATCGCTAGGCATCCGCAGATCGCCGCGCGGGGAAATCGCGACGGTTCCGACCTTCGCCCCATCGGGAAGGCAACTCCTTTTGAACTGATTGTGGAAAAAGCGGTTGAAGAACGCCCGCAGCCACTTTTTGATAGTGGCGTCATCATAAACGCCGGCATAAGCCTGTTTCGCCAGGAAAAAGAGTTTGGCGGGGCGATAGCCGAACCTTAGAAAATGATAAATAAAGAAATCATTCAATTCGTAAGGGCCCACCTTATCTTCGGTCTTTTGAGTTATCCGCCCTTTACTGTCAGTCGGCAAAAGCTCTGGGCTGATCGGCGTATCGACGATATCGTTAAGCGAATCGGCGCATTTGGGGTGCAACAGGGCATAACCGGAAACCAAATAACGGACGAGGGTTTTCGGAATCGAAGCGTTCACGCCATACATTGACATGTGATCGCCATTATAAGTCGTCCAGCCCAGGCAAAGCTCGGATAAATCGCCAGTTCCAACCATGATGCCACCCAGATCGCCCGAGTAATCCATGAGCAGTTGCGTCCTTTCGCGGGCTTGGGCGTTCTCGTAGGTGAGATTCTGGTTGTTTTCGTCATGGTGGATATCCTTGAAATGCTGACGAAGAGAGTCTTTGATGGCGATCTCTTCAAACGATATGCCAAGTTCCTGAGCCAAAAGGACGGCGTTGTCGTGAGTCCGTTTGCTCGTCCCGAAAGCCGGCATCGTGATCGCGTGGATCCCTTTATAATCATAGCCAAGTTTCTTGAATGCCTCATGGCAGACAAGGAGAGCCAAGGTGCTATCGAGCCCACCCGACAACCCCACAAGGACAACTTTGCAATGGATGGCGCTCAAGCGCTTGACCAGTCCCGCCGCTTGCATCGATAGAATTAGGGAGACGCGTTCCAAATCGATGCCTTTCCCCTCTGGGATGAACGGATTCATTGGGTAATGGCGTTCCAGCTTCTCGGGTTTTTCCAAAGGCATCGAGAAATAGACGCTCTCATAGGTGAAACGCTCGGCGTTGCCGAAGGAAGTCATCTTGCGACGTTCGCCCATGAGCTTCTCTAAATCGATTTCGGCGGTAGCGACTCCGGAGCCAAAAAGATCGGTTTCGGCAAGGATTTTGCCATTCTCAGAGATGATGTCATGAGCGGCGAAGACCAAATCCGTCGTGCTTTCGCCATCGCCGGCGCTCGCGTACACATAGGCGCAGCACAGACGGGCCGAAAGAGAGCCCACGAGATTTTCGCGGAACTCCTTCTTTCCGACGACTTCGTTGGAAGCCGAGAGGTTAAGAATGACATCGGCGCCGTTTTTGGCCGCCGTCGTGCTGGGGGTGTCCGGCACCCAAGCGTCTTCGCAAATCTCAATGCCTATCTTGAGATCGGGATAGTTCTCGTCAACGAAAAGAAGGCCGGTTCCAAAAGGGATTTCCTCGCCTCCGATATCGATGGTTCCATTCTCTTTAGGAGCTTCCGTGAAATGGCGTTTCTCATAGAACTCCGAATAGTTTGGCAAATGGGATTTGGGAACGACGCCCAACACTTTGCCTTGGTGGATCGCCACGGCGCAATTATATATCGCGTTGCCATATATCAACGGGGCTCCGAAAACGAAAAACACATTGAAGTCCCGGCTAAAGAAGGCTACTTTCTTAATGGCTTCAAACACCAGATTTTGAATCGTGGATGTCAGGAAAAGGTCCTCGGCCGTGTAACCCGTAAGGCACAATTCCGGCATCGTCAAAATGGAGACTTTGTCCGCGGCGGCGCGTTTTACGGCGTTTTCGATCTCCTGGACATTATGCGAAAGACCAGCCACCTCAATGTGAAGGGATTCTGCCCGAACGCGAACGAATCCCATAGGATCGCTAAATTTGGCCGAATGGTGGGTTTTGATTGGATTTCTCTGAGTTCTCGGGGAAAGAAAAGGGAGGCGGCTGGACTCCGCAAGACGCTCATAATACTCCGGCGAGAGGATAACCAAATCGGAATAGCCGTTCTTGGTTATGAACAGACAACCCTCGTTGGCGGCGAGATCGGCTTTGAGCTTCGTGGTGTCGCGAAGGGCGGTAATCGGTTGGGTTTTATTCATAATGTCATAATTATACCATTATTATGTCATATATTAAAATAACGTAAATTGGGAACACTGACAAACGCATTTGATGGATAATAGAGCCATGAAAAGCGGATTAGCCATCGTCAACGCCTATCTGATCCTTCCAGGCGCTCAACATTTTTACGAGAGAATGCGAGCCGAACTGGCCCATCGAGATGTTGCGTTGGGCCTTACTACCAACGCCGAGATCCTCTCCTACGTCGATAGCGAGGGCAATCTTGCCGGTAAAAAGCCAAACGTCGATTTCGTCCTATATTTAGACAAAGACCCCTACGCTTCCCATATGCTTGAGATGAAAGGCATGCGCCTTTTCAATTCGGCTCGGGCCGTCGAACTTTGCGATGACAAAATGCTCACCCATATATCGCTTGTGAACCAAGGCATAAAAATGCCAAAGACCATTTCCGGCCCCCTTAATTATTCGACCGAGGATAATGGCGCCTTCCTTACGAACCTCGAAAGGGAACTTAGATATCCTTTCGTTGCCAAGGGAAACTTCGGATCGCTTGGAAAGGAAGTGTTCCTCATTCGTAACCATCAGGAGTTGATCGCCGAGGAAAAGAAACTTTGGCACACTCCCCGCATCTATCAGGAATTCATCGCCGCAAGCGCTGGATACGACTATCGCCTAATCGTCGTCGGGGGGCGCTTCGTCGCCGGCATGAAACGGCAAAGCGGCACCGGCGACTTCCGGAGCAACATCGGCTTGGGCGGCCACGCCACGAAAGCCGACATCCCCGCTTCTTTCATCGCCCTTGCGGAAAAGGCCGCAAACATCCTTCGTCTCGATTACTGCGGCGTCGACCTTTTGAAAGGCCCTGATGGGGAACCGATCCTTGACGAAGTGAATTCCAACGCCTTCATCGAAGGAGTCGAAGAAGCCACCGGCGTCGATGTCGCCGGAGCTTATGCCGACCATATCGTCAAAACGATATATTAAACGCCTAGTTTAGCCTTGACGCCACACGCCCAAACGATGATTTTTTTGTCGCTGTCGTGAGACGCGGTTCGAACCGCGTCGTTGGGACTAAGCCAATAGATTTCTCGAATTTCTTCGGGTTGGCAGACAGTCTTGACGCTCGCGCTTTCGGCAATGAGGAAAACCACTCGCTTGGCCACGCCTTCCTTAGGCGAATAATCGATATGATAACGGTCTTTCGCGATAATCCTAACGCCCAAGCCCGTTTCTTCTTTGATTTCGCGAAGGGCCGTCGCCTCTTCGGAATCATCGGACTTTTCGACGTGGCCCTTTGGAAGGCTGTAATGCCCTTCTTTCATGTGCTCAACGAGAATTTCGTTATCATGGAACACCACGGCCCCACAGCTTTTTTCCTGCTTGCCCAGCAAATTGTCGATAAGGGCGACTTCGTCCTCCCCCAACCCGAGCCATTCAAAATAGTCGTCCACGGTCCCCCACCGCTTATTGAACTTCGCCATGACCCGTTTCCAAAACGTGATGCTGGGAGTCAAGACGGGTTTGGGAAAATCGGGATTGTTCTTTTTCGTTTCGCGAGTAAGACGGGTCAAATACGGAAAAGAAAGCAGATAGTCGGCGTTGGCGTCGTGAAACGGGACGCCGTTGGCCAATAGAAGAATGAAGGAAAAAACTCCGGTCCGATCTTTACCGGCGGAACAATGGATGAGACAAGGCTTCTCGCAATGGGCCAAGGCAAGGAAAATTCGCCGGGCTTGCAAGGGATCCTCCAGCATCTCCAAATAGGAATCGATCTGATCCAGGCGGCTCGTTGGAACGCGGCCGTTCCCATTCACCGAAAGCTCATATTGAGCGAAGCGCGGATCGCCAAAGGTTTTGTCGGGGCAGTTTTTCTTTTCGTTCTCGCTCCGAATATCCAAAATCGATTTGATCCCCAAAGCCGCCATTTCGTCGACATCTTCTTGGAGGGCATCGGCCAATGTCCCCGAACGGTAAACGACCCCAAACTGGGTTTCCCCATAACGTGCCGCATAGCCGCCCAAATCCCGGAAATTCTCGATTTTCCTGAAAGGCACTCTTCTTAACATGGCCTTATTCTACTACGGATGAGGGTGGTTACGCTTCAGCAAAAGGAGTCGTATCACATAAAAGGATTTCAAGACACGACGAAGCGAGATTTGCGACCCGGTTGTGACGCAACGATCTTCCAAAAAGCACCAATCTCTATTGCTTTTTCGGTGGATTGGCAGCGTTCTGCTTTTTCAATTCGTCGCGAATTTGGATCAAAATCTCCATTTCGGTCGGAACGGGGACACCAGGAACCGCCGGGGCCGGCCTTTCTTCCGGATAGAGTTTGTAATATTTCTCCTTGGCTTCCTCCGCCAACACTCTTCGGCCCTCTTTGACCTTAGCGATCGTTTTCACGACAGCAAAGAGAACAAGAGCGATGATGAGGAACGAAATGACGGCATTGATGAAAGATCCCCAATCGATGCTGGCCGAAAGGTTATAAACGTAAGTGCTCCCGTGAAGGGTGTAGAGGGTCTTCAGCGAAGTCTGCCACTGAACGAAGGTGCCGGAGTCGGCCTTTATGACGGCCCCGGAATTGGCGGCGTATTGAATCGTCATTTCGGTTAGATCGGAAGAAGCGAAGGATTGCCCGATGTTGCTCACGCCGGCCTGAGTCGCGTTGGTTGCCGGTAAAACGGTTATTAAGCCTTTGAGACCTCCCGGAACGCCCCAAGTGCAAAGGCTCAGCAAAATGTTGACCATCGCCGTGACGATGGTGCCAAAGGCGCCGCCGATGATAACGCCAACGGCCATGTCAACGACATTGCCACGGTTGATGAAAGCCCCGAATTCCTTAGCGAGGCCTCCCGTTTTCTTATGAAGCTCCGCGCGCCGTTCCTTAAATGCCTTCTTTTTGGCCATTTTATCGGCCGCACTTTCCTTTGCCATGGTTCACCCTCCAAACATAAAAAAGATAACACGATATTCAGGAAAAGAAATTCCAATGTTCGGAAAACAAGGCTTCGGACTCACCAAAATATCCACGTTTCCTGACCTTATCTTATAGCAGCTTTCAAAAAAGTTATCCACCATCCAAAAACCAATTTCCAATTGTAAAAAATGCGTTCTTCCGATTGGGGGTTGCTCAGAATCGACTTTGTTAGACACTGTCAAAATTTTCCCTTTCCAAAATTGACTTTTTTAGCATTGAAACAAGCCCCCATGGAATCGAGGTTTTCCACAGTTGGTTTGTGGGAAAAATCCATTTCCGAAAATGACCCAAAAAGTTGTCAATTCGGGCAGTAAGCATTTTGATTTGATTTTTATTGGCGTATAGATATGATTAACAACGCAAGGGCGGAGAGGAAGCGAAAGCGTCCACCCCTAAATAGCACAATGTCTGGATCGAGGAGCTTTTCGTACCCACCAATTGTTTAGGAGACGCCCCGCGCCGAAGTCAGGAAGCAAAGGCAAGGTTTATGATCAAGATCCAAAAAAGAGACAATTCGATCGTCGACTTCGATTTGAGGAAAATCGAGAACGCGATGAGTCGCGCTTTCGCGCAAGAGGGCAAGGAAATCACCCAAGACGTCCTTGAGCTTCTAGCGATCCGCGTGACCGCCAACTTCAACGAGAAAATCAAGAACGGAATCATCAATGTCGAGGATGTCCAAGACAGCGTCGAGATCGTTCTCATCGAAAGCGGATACGTCGATGTCGCACGCTCCTATATGGATTACAGAAAACATCATCAGGAACTCCGCGAGATCAAGAACACGGAACTGAACTATGCCTCGGTCGTCGACAACTACCTCAAGGTCAACGATTGGCGCGTCAAAGAGAACTCGACCGTCACTTATTCGGTCGGCGGCCTTATTCTTTCCAATTCCGGCGCCGTGACAGCCAATTATTGGCTCAGCCAAATTTACGATAAGGAAGTGGCCGATGCCCACCGCAACGCGGACATGCACATCCATGACCTTTCAATGCTTACCGGATACTGCGCCGGCTGGTCGCTTAAGCAACTTATCAAGGAAGGCTTAGGCGGCGTCACAGGCAAAATCACCTCGGCTCCGGCCAGGCACCTCATGACCCTTTGCAACCAAATGGTCAATTTCCTTGGAATCATGCAAAACGAATGGGCCGGCGCGCAAGCGTTCAGTTCTTTTGACACTTATCTGGCCCCATTCGTAAAAGCCGATCACCTGAGTTATAAAGAGGTGAAGCAGGCCATCCAATCCTTCATTTACGGCGTCAATACCCCATCGCGTTGGGGAACCCAAGCCCCTTTTACCAACATAACCATCGACTGGACCGTGCCTGATGACATGGCCGAGCTCAACTGCATCGTCGGGGGCAAGGAAATGCCCTTCAAATACAAGGATTGCACCGAAGAGATGGCCATGGTCAACAAAGCCTTCATCGAGGTCATGATCGAAGGAGACGCCAACGGTCGCGGGTTCCAGTACCCGATTCCGACCTATTCCATCACCAAGGATTTCAATTGGGGCGAAACCGAGAACAACAAACTGCTCTTCACGATGACGGCCAAATACGGCACCCCGTATTTTTCGAATTACATCAACAGCGATATGAAACCAAGCGATGTCCGCAGCATGTGCTGCCGCCTCCGCCTCGATCTCCGAGAACTTCGGAAAAAGAGCGGCGGTTACTTCGGTTCTGGCGAATCGACGGGATCTATAGGCGTCGTCACGCTCAATATGCCGCGCCTCGCCTATTTGGCGACCGACAAGACCGACTTCTTCGCGCGCCTTAATCACCTAATGGACGTCGCGGCCCGTTCGCTTGACACCAAGAGGAAAACCATCACCGCTCTCCTCGACGGAGGTCTATATCCGTACACGCGCCATTACCTTGGATCCTTCAAAAACCACTTCTCGACCATCGGCCTCGTCGGCATGAACGAAGCCTGCCTCAACGCCCGCTGGATAAAAAAAGATCTGACCGACGAAGAGGCTCAGGCCTTCACCATCGAGACCCTCAACCACATGAGAAGTCGACTTTCCGATTACCAAGAGCGATACGGCGATCTCTTCAACCTTGAGGCCACTCCGGCCGAGTCGACCGCTTATCGGCTTGCCAAGCACGACCGCGAACGCTATCCGGACATCATAACGGCCGGCAAAGCGGGCGAGACCCCTTATTACACGAACAGCTCGCACCTTCCGGTAGGCTATACCAGCGACATCTTCCAAGCCCTTGACATCGAGGACCGTTTCCAGACGCTTTACACTTCCGGAACCGTTTTCCACGCCTTCCTTGGCCAAAAGCTTCCGAATTACCAAAGCTGCATGAAACTCGTCCATAAAATCGCCGAGAATTACAAACTCCCTTATTACACCATCAGCCCGACCTACTCGGTTTGCCAAGACCACGGCTATATCTCGGGCGAAGTTTGGAAGTGCCCCATCTGCGGGAAGGACACCGAAGTCTACTCCCGCATCACCGGTTACTACCGCCCAGTCAAGAACTGGAATGAGGGCAAGTCCCAGGAATTCAAGGACCGGCGGACTTATCTCATCGAAAACGGCGAGGATCCGCTTCCCAAAAACGGCGTAACCCGCTCTCTCCGCCGAGAAAGCGGCCAAGCTCCGAAGGTAACGGAGCTTATGCTCTTTACCTCGCCCACTTGCCCAAACTGCAAAATGGCCAAAATGATGCTCGACAAAGAAGGCATTAAGTATCGCAGCGTCGACGCGACGAGCGAAAAGGACGCCACGATAGCTTATGGCGTCACGAAAGCTCCAACCCTTCTCGTGCCTGACGGCGATTCCTTCGACGTCTATGAAAACGCGTCACTGATCCGCGGCTATATCGAAAAGGCAAAAAGAAACGATGCGGCCTGACATATTGATTATCGGAGGCGGCCCGTCAGCGATGACGGCCGCCCTTTATTCTTTGCGTGCCGGGAAAAGCGCGACCATCATCGAAAAAGAGCATTTCGGCGGGCAGATTGCCGACTCCCCACGCGTTGAGAACTTCCCAGGCCAGAAATCAATTTCCGGTCTTGATCTTTCAAACGATATGTTTGAGCAGATCACCGCTCTAGGAGCTAACTTCGAAATGGATGAGGCAAAATCCCTTCTCAAAGATGGCGACCATTTCAAGATCGAAGGCAATTTTGGAACCTACGAAGGCTCCAGCGTCATTATCGCCACCGGCGTTAAGCATCGCAAATTGGGGCTAAAAGGCGAAGACAAGTTCCTTGGGCATGGCGTCAGTTACTGCGCCGTCTGCGATGGGGCTTTCTACGCAGGCAAAGACGCGCTCGTCATCGGAGACGCCAACAGCGCCCTTCAATACGCCATCATGCTCGCCTCCTATTGCCACAAGGTCACCGTTGTGACCCTCTTCGAGAGATTCTTTGCCGACCCAATCCTCGTCAAAGGCCTTTTGAGGCTTTCCAACGTCGAGGTTTTCCATAACTACAATGGCCTTTCTTTCAACGGCGGAAAGGAGCTGACCTCCGTCACGTTCGAGAACACCGAGAGCAAAGAGAAAAGGGATTTCCCGTGCGCGGGCGCCTTCGTCGCGATTGGCCAAATTCCCGACAATAGGCGGTTCGCCAACGCAGTGGACCTCATTAAAGGCTACATCGTCACGGACGAAGGCATGGCGACGAGGACTCCAGGCGTTTTCGCCGCCGGGGATTGCCGAGCCAAAAAATGCCGACAGCTCACCACCGCGTGCAACGATGGGGCCATCGCCAGCCTCTCGGCCGCCCAATACCTCTTCGCGAAGGGTCAATCGTAACCGCGCAAGAACGCCGCCTTTACATGCTTGCCGACGATGGCCTTGGCTTCCAAGGCTTTTTCTTTTGGAATCATATGCAAACCATGGCTTATGCAATTTTCGCTGTCGACGTAGCGTTGAATGAAATAACGGTCCGCGCCTTCAAGCCAGGCCCCGATTTCCTCGAAATCCTTCATCGTGTGGTATTCTTCGATCGCGGTCGTCCGAAATTCGTAAGGAAGACTCCCATGAATCAAAAAGGCGATCGATTCGCCGATGGCTTTCATGTCGGCTTCAAGGCTTCCGACCGTCATCGCGTATTTCTCGGGGCTGTTTTTGATGTCCATCGCCACATAATCGACGAGGCCTTCGGAAACGAGTTTTTTAAGAACCGCGGGGCGCGACCCGTTCGAATCGAGCTTCACTTTGTAACCAAGCGATTTGATGTCGTGGAGTTTGCTTTCCAAATCGTCCATAAGCGTGGGCTCTCCGCCCGTGACGCAGACGGCATCGAGAACGCTACGGCGCTTATGGAGATACTTAACGATATCGGCCCACGCGATTTTCGGAGCGTGCACGGAATCCAAAACAAGAGAGGAGTTATGGCAAAACGGGCAACGGAAATTGCATCCTGCGGTGAAAAGGGTCGTCGTGATGTTGTCATCGTAATCAAGAAGCGACAGCTTCTCCCATCCCGAAAAATCCATGTGTATAGTATAGCCCTAATCCCAATGCGTTCGCGCGAAAGAAAACATAAGGATGGAAAGGCGTGGCCTTTTATTCTTTTAAATGCAAAAAAATAAAAGCACTCACTAGATAATATCGATACTTCTTGGCAAACGAACAAAAAAGTATCTACTATTCCTTCGACAAAATGCAATAATTTTCAAGATCGGTTCTAGAAAGGCCGACGCAGAAAATGGCATATCACGATTTAGGCGACATCGATAGCAAGATCATTGAGGCGACGATTGAGGTTGGCGGAAGCAATCCTTCCAACCATCTTTCGACATCAAGGATAGCCAAGATGTGCGGCGTGAGCGAATTCGTCATCTACAACCATTTCGCGACCAAGGAAAACCTAGTGTCCATCGCCGACCATAAAGTCTTTGAGGAAACCACCAAAGAGGCCGATCGCCTCATCGTTGACAATGACGACGATTTCGATGCCCTTTGGAACGGCATGGTGAACTTCTTTCTCGCCCGTCCCGTCTATACGGCTTTCGAAATCAATTATGGGCACATGTTCCCGCGGGTCACGGAATCGCCCAACACTTTGGATTTCCGAGCCGATATGATCGATAATGCCAAAAAATACATGAAAAGCATCAAGTTCGATGAAGACTGGAAATACGGCTATGCTTGGATGTGGGTTTTCCGCACCATCATCACATATGCCCAATTCGTCCTCAACAAGAGTTTGGATGACACGGAAGAGATCAGATCCGGTTCGCGTCATTTGGCGAAAACCGGCTACGCCTCGGTGAAACAGATAAGCTAATTAACGCAGCCGTTTGCTTTTTCCTCATAATGGGCTCGGAGAGTTTTGGCTGGCATGGCTACCGATAAGATCGCCACCGCGGTAACGCCGAATTTAAGGGATTAGCGAAGGGGCAAAGCAATCGCGCGACCGCGCTTAGGGCCGCGATTAATAAGCGCATCCGTCCTGCCGCGATTTGACCATGCGTCAAAAAGGAGAATTCGAGGAGCGTGCGCCTCCTGCCCAAAAAGCGTAGACTTTACTCGTGGACGAGTTTGCGATCAACGGCAGAAACTATAAACCCATCCGTCTTCTTGGAAAGGGCAAAGGCGGATATTCGTATCTTTGCAAATGGGGTGGCCACCGTTACGTGGTGAAGAAAATCCATCACGAGCCGGTATCTTGCTATAAATTCGGGAATAAAATACAGACTGAGTACGATTGCTATTCCTATCTTTTGAAATTGCATATCAGAATGCCACGTTGCATCTATGTCGACTTCATCCAGGAATTGGTCTTGAAGCAGTATCTTCGCGGACCGACGATCGCTGAACTCATAAAACGGAAACGCGATGTCGGAAAGTACATACCCCAAGTTCAAGCGATGGCCAAAAAAGCCAATCAAGGCGGGGTCAACATCGATTACTATCCAGCGAATTTCCTCGTCCGCAAAGGTCGGCTTTATTACATCGATTATGAAACAAGCAAACTTGACAAACGTTATACCTTTGAAGTTTGGGGACGCGGCTACTGGACGGGCAAGAAGGGCCTTAACAAATAACCGCGTTTTTTGGCAAGGGGCCGCTAAGGCAAACGAAAACATGAAAAGCCCCTCTCCCTGTTTGGCCTTCGCTTCCTGAAAAAGAGGGGTTTGCCAATGAAACCCCCCCGCAAATTAGGCTTAAGTAAGGCTATGGGTCGGATAGCGTTTCTTTTTGTGGACTTTCCCGCATACAGGGCAAACGACCTCTCCCTTTTCGTCGATTGGGGTGATGTTCCGAAAATGAAGCAAGGCTTCCACTTTCCGTTTATAGAGCCACTCCTCATCATTCGAGAAATCGCTCTTTCTTATTGGCTCGGGGCGCTTGCCGTCGATGGTAGTGTAAATATAAGGCGTTCCGTCCTCGCACCTCGCGTCGACGATTCGGGTATGGCACCGATCGCATTCATCGTAGCCTTCCCTGGCGTTATGGGTGAGGCTGCCTTCACAAAAAGGGCAATCCTTCCGTTCGGGGTCGCAATAGATCATGGCGCGCAGGAAAACTTGCTGCAAGCGACGGAAGGACTCGACGTTCTCAGGTGAAAGGAAGAGGGCTTTGGGATTCCCGATTTCCTTTTCGTAAGGAGTGCAGGGAATGGCCTCATCAAACGAAGCGGAAGCCCCTAGCGATGCCAGCGGGTCTGTAAGTTCGAACGTCACCTCCGGAACGAGGAGAATGGTCCTCTCCTTCTTTTTGCGGACGCGAAGAAAAATCCCTTTGCCCCGTTCGTCGATAAGGCGAACCGTCCAACCTTTGAACGCCATTACGATATCAAGGCCCTCGGCTTTGATCGGGGTCGAAAGGCTGGTCGCGAAACTGAAGCTCTGCAACGCGAAAACCAGCAGATCCTCCACATATTCATAATATGTGAGACGGAGGGCGCCAAGGTCAACGGGAACGGCTCTTTCATCTTTGCCGTGCCCTTTTTCAAGCATCCATTTTTCAAGACGATAGACTTGTCGATAGTCCTTTTGCATAAGGAAGATGTTCGTCTTCCGCAACGGGAGTTTCTTGTTTCTGGTTTTGTTAAGACGATAAACCGGCTTATGAAGGCGCGGGAAGATGACGGCCGCGATGGCTTTCATCTTCTCGTAAATTCGCTTCGCGGAGGCATAGTACTTGTCGAAGTCACGCACATAACCCATGTGAAGCTTGCCGATCGAAAGAAAGTAGTTAAGATGATTGACCCGTTCGAGCAAATTGAATTCGATCGTCTCGTTTGCGTATACCAAACCCCTCAATAAGGAAACGCCATTTCGGGCAAATGAGAGAATCGAATCGACGAGATTGCAAAAAACGAGATTCTCGTAAATCGCGTAATCATCCAAATAGATGCGGGTGAGAAGTCTCTCGGGCTTCAAACCCTTCGCGGTGATGTCGTTGACATTCTCCGTGTGGGCGCCCAAATGCTGAATGGTCGCCTGGTTGATGATATGAACGTTTTCGACGGGAAGAACCTCATCGGCGTCGGTCAAATTGATGATGGGTTTGGCAAATATCCGCTTCAAGGCCGGCAAGGCAGCCTCAATTCGATCACACGTCTCCTCCATAGCGACAAAATCCAAGTTCGGCTCGATTGAAAAAAGAGGCAAATCGTGAACCGAATGATAATTGAAGTCCTTTACGGTCAAAGAGGCGTGTTTGGCGCTGAAAGAGGCGATGGGGCCAAGAACCGACTCCAACCGTCGATATTCCTTTTGATGTGGTTGATAGGCAGCTTTCGGCATATCAGTCCTCATTCAGTTTGCTGATGAAATCCGCGCAACGGGCAAGACCTAAATCGGCGAACTGGCGAACCAATTCCTCTTTGTCGTCGATGGTTTTAACCTCAAGTTTAGCTACGACCTTGCTAAGCAAAATCGTCTCGACGGCTTGATCTTGGACGTTCCTTCCTGGGAAGCATTCCTCATAGATATCCACGAAATCCTCGATTTGACGAAGGATGCGGTTGCCGAAAGAAATGTTGAAAGGCAACAGCAATTCCTCGACGCTCTTGATGAGGTTGTTGCTCTCAGCGTCGAAAGTGCCTTTCGCTTTGGCATCCTCATAAAGCGAAAGAAGCTTCTGGGCTGAATAGAATTGCTGAGGGATGGGGTTGCCGTAATCGCGAACTTTCGGGGCCCGCTTACTGAAATTCATGGTATAGGCGCGATCGTAAACCTTATCGGAAATAACGAAAGTGGATTCATCGCGGTTGGCCGTGCCGATGAACCACACGTTCGACGGCACTTTGAGAAGACTGCCATCCTTAAGGGCTTTGTATTCGCGCCAGAGGCCGCCATCCTTCGCCCGCAGGTTGATGTTAAGAAGCTTCAGTTCGCGCTTGTCAGGTTCGTTCTCCATGAGGGAAAGGAAGTCCGAGAAATAGTACTCGATGCGCGAAAGGTTCATTTCGTCGAGAACGATGAACGTCGGGATTTCCGTATTGAGGTTGGCCGCGTAAAGGGCTTGGGTGAATTTCTTCGGGGTGAATTTCTCCGAGAATTCATTGTAATAACCGAGCAATTCGTTTTTGTCCTTCCATGAGGATTCGACCTCGATGAGGTCGCATTTGGCGGCGATGGCCTCCGAGAAAATCTTCGGCAAGCTGGTTTTCCCAGTGCCGGACATCCCTTGAAGGATGCTAAGGCGGCAGGCGCCTAAACCCGCGACGAAAGTCGCCATATCCTCATAACTATAGGAAAGGTGAAGACGGCTGTCTTTGGCGTAAGTGACCACGAATTTTACGAGTCCGCTTAATGAGGGGGCAGCAGCCGCTATCGCCTTCCGCTTGGTTAGATCAGCCGCAAATTCGGCTTCCTTTGCATCGATTTGAGAAAACGCGGGGCAAGGATCGAAGTGGCCTTCGGCCGTTTCATCCTCTCCACCGATAAGCCCCGTTCCGCCCGTGCCGCCGCCCCCAGCGACGTTAGCGGATTCCACGGAAAGGTTGCCTCTCTCCCCGTCAAGGGCTTTACGAATAATCATTACGGCCACGATAATCACATCAACCAACAGGCAATAGAAGGCGTCGCTATGGATGGAATAGGTATAATCCTTGGTGTAGGCAGGGAAGTAATAGCGAATGACCTCAAGGGTGCTTTCCTCAGTTATTTGGGTGGCGATTGTGAAGTAAATGCCAGCCACCCCGAAAACGAAAATGAAAAACACGTTGACATATGTCACGGCTTTGGCGAGGGCCGGAAAATGCTTGTAACGGGAAAAGAAACCCGATAAAGCGAGAACGAGGCCAATCCCCGAGCAAATGACCATAAGCATAATCCCAAAGGCCAGAACTTGGTAACCCGATCCCAAATTAGGATAATCCTGCAGAAGTTTAAGACCCGTCAGCGTAACGTCTTCGTTATGGGCCGTCGAATCGAATTTGACATCGATGATATTGAAGAAAAGGGAAACGACCGTCACGGCGGTGACAAGCAACAAATAGACAAGCGGCTCGATGTCCGTAAAACGGATGTGGCCTTTCCTTGGGGCGTCCACTATCCCGTTGGCCACGTCAAACTGGCCTTTGAGAATGGAGAAAGGAAGGGTGAGCGCGCAGAAAATGACGAAAGGGATAAAGGAAATTGATTCGCTATAGAAACCCTGAAGGGAATAGGCGAACTGAATGATATATCCCAGCATGAAGAACTCAAATGAAACGGCGACCTCAAGCCACATCAGCTTCCTCGCCATGAGAACGAAACGTTTCTTATCGCTCCAAAAATAGGAAAGCGAGGATATGAAGTACAAGAAGAGAATGACGAAAAGAGCGACGTTGATAAGGCAATAAACGGAATCTTCCAAGTAGGCCCTTTCGGAGATGAGAACCTGGCCTAAAACGCAAACGTGATCAACCGAAGTGGAACCGACCGCATAAACCGGAACGAACAGAAGGCAAAGAAGCAACCCCAAGAGCCCAATGGCGATCGTGACGAGAATGCCTACGGCCGCCCGTTTGGATTCGGGTTTGACAGGCACGTTCTCAGCTTTGGTTTTCGTTAAAGCCTTGGCACGGACGGAAAAGGCGAATCCAATGGTCGCGATAACCATTGATAGAAGGATGAGAACGAACAATCCGACCCCAACGGAATGATAGGCGATCTGAAAACCGAAAAACGCCACTCCAAAAACAAGGAAATAGATAGCTGAGAAGAAATTGCCGGACGCTTTGTTGCGAATCACCTCAAGGGCGGAAAGAACGAGGCCGACGAGACCGAGGAAGAAGCCGAACTTGAGGCAAAGGGCGTAAACAGTCGAGGTTGTGGCCCCGCCTTCGCGAGCCAGCGACCAGATCGAGTAACCCGCAAGGCCGTTAGACAAGGGCAAAAGAATGGCGGAAAGGTTCAGTGCCAAAGCCAAAACGAAGAGAACCAAAACGATTGCTCTATAGACGCGCGCGTGCTTAAGAAGATTCTTTTCCATGATTGTATCGGGGGAACCTCCCCCGCCTATTGGGTTTATGATAACACGATGCGTCCAGTTGGGCGTTACGGAGTGGTGAACTGCTATACATCGGAATACTTTTGCAAAAAGGGCGGTGATGGATCGCTCTTAGTGCGGCGCCAATCCCGCAACGCGGAGCTCGGTTTCCGCCAACAGGAGTCCGTCTTTCTTCTGAGCGCGATTCGTTTGTTCGCGCATAGCATCGCCGGCTAGGCGCCTCATGAATAAACAACGAAAGGGCAATTACGTTAGCATATTGACTTATGTGGATATGCAAATTATTATATTGATACTCATAGATATGAGAATGAGGAACAAAAATGACGAATACCCAATTCACGCTGGCGGCCAAAGCCCTATCGGACCCAACCAGACTGCAGATACTTCAAATAGTTTCTAAATCAGGAAACATTTGCGCTTGCAAAATCCTAGAAGAGCTCCATATTTCCCAAGGCACTCTATCGCATCACATGAAAATACTTACGAATCTCAAATTGGTTTCAGTCGAAAGAAACGGGAAATGGTGCCATTATTCCTTGATCAGCGAAAGCATGTGTGAGATTTCGCGTTTTATTCAAGCGATCTGCAAAGATGGCAAAGAAGCCATCGTTTCTTGCGATTGCCGATAAAGCGTCGAACCTTATAACCCTGATGGGTTTTCTTTTTACGAAAACATATTGATATTCATCAATTTATTGGAGCGTGTTTATGGAAGCGGCAAACAAACGAATAAACCCCAAACATTGGAAACTTTGGCTTTTCGGCGGAATAGTCCTGCTGATCGCATCGATAAATGTTCTCGTTGGCGTTTTCCTCGGATGGGACGCCGCGGCGATTCCTTGGAACTTCATCAGCGACCAAATTCTTGGCATGAAATGGCTAAGCGCCTTGATATGGAAACTGATCATCGCGATTGGGGGACGCTTCGAAGATGGGACCTGGCAATATCAGGTTGAGTCGTCCGTTCAGTTCTTCGTTTATGACTTCATAAAAATCGGAATTTTGCTTTGCCTATTGATTTTCCTCATTTCCTACATCCAGTCTTATTTCCCGCCCGAAAGGACAAAAAGGATTCTCGGGAAGTTCCACGGAATAGGCGCCAATATCATTGGGGCTTTGTTAGGTACGGTGACCCCGTTTTGCAGTTGTTCCTCCATTCCGATTTTCATCGGTTTCACGAGAGCGGGCCTATCGAGCGGCGTCACTTTCAGTTTCCTGATATCCAGCCCGTTGGTCGATTTGGGTTCCCTTATGCTTCTAGTCGGATTTTTCGGCTGGCCCATCGCGATCGCTTACGTTCTGGTGGGGCTCGTTTTGGCCGTTATCGGAGGAGCCATCATCGAAAAAACCGGACTTGGCAAAAACGTTGAGGATTTTGTGTTAAAGGGCCAATCCATGGTTGATATCGACACGCCGAATCTCACTCAAAAAGACAGACTCATGTATTCAAGAGACCAAATGTGGCAGACGTACAAAAAGGTCTTTTGGTTCATAGTGGTCGGCGTCGCCATCGGATGCCTGATCCACAACGCCATACCGGCTGAATGGGTTGAAAACTTGTTGGGGTCCAACACGTGGTATGGAGTCCCTCTCGCCACCATAATCGGCGTGCCCATGTACGCGGATATCTTCGGAACGCTCCCTATCGCCGAAGCGTTATATGCCAAGGGGGCGGGTCTAGGAACGATCCTTTCCTTCATGATGAGCGTCACCGCCCTTTCGCTTCCGTCCCTTATTATGCTAAGAAAGGCCGTGAAGCCGAAACTTCTCGCGTCTTTCATAGTCATAGTCACCATCGGAATAGTGATAATCGGCTACCTGTTCAACGCGGTCGGCTACCTGTTTATCTGATTAAGGTTATCGATGGCTTTTGCCATTTCTAACATATTCATCATCCAAAAGGAGGAAAAAGATGAAAATTCAAGCGTTGGGTTGTGGCTGCCCGAAATCAGTCAAAAACTACGAGGCGGTCGTCGAAGCCGCCAAAGAGATGGGATTGAAGGACGAGGTCGAGTTTTATCAGGATTCAAACGGAATCATCGAAATGGGAATCATGTCGACGCCGGCGTTAGTTATCGATGGAAAAGTTTATTCCATGGGACGCGTCCTTGACGTTAAGCAAGCGAAAGAGTTGCTGAAGAGGGCCCAGGAATCGCGCGGTTGCTCGTGCGGATGCCCCAAACGATGACGGGGGTCGGCGCCTTCTTCCAAACGAGAAGATGGTTATCCTTGGTCTCCGGTAAATCGAAAAAGCCGAATCGAAGCCCGCTCTTTCCGTGGCCCCTTCCCCAACAAAGAATCTTTTTGTGAACTTCTCACGCGTGCCAAGCGGGCATCTTCGCCAAAACGCAATTTCCGCTCAAGAAGCGGCGGGCACAACCATAAGCCGTCCGAAGGAACGACTTTTTGAATGTTTGCCGTGGGTTTAGAATAATTAAAATAAAAACGTCACCTTTTTAGCGTTCGCAACGTTGGTTATATAAGGAGGGGAAATGGGACATCCCACAGACGAGCATTTCACGGAAATATACAATTCGTGTTCCCGGGACGTTTTCAGAGCTTCATTTTCATATCTGCAGTCAAGCGAAGACAGCGAAAACGTCCTTCAAGATGTGTTCATGGAGTATTTCGAGCGCCCTCCAAAGGATGAGCGGAACATCAAATCATGGCTTGTCTCCAAAGCAATCCACAGAAGCCTGGATGTTCTTAGGAAGAGAAAAAAAGAAATTGAGATCCAAAGAGAATCCGCTTACGAAACGAAATCAGAAGTTGATAAAGAAAGCAAAGGGGAGTTGGAAGAGGCGCTGAATCTTATAGCGGACCTTCCCAAGAAATGCAAAAGCGCGATTGTGCTCTTCTATATGGATGAGATGAGCATAGAAACCATATCGAAATCCCTTGCCATCAGCGAAAACGCGGTCAAGAAAAGGCTTGAGCGTGGAAGGAAAATACTGAAAGGAAAGATGAAAAATGGAAATTGTTGAATCATTGCTAAAGAAAGCCTGCGGGGAAATGCCTATTTGCCATCTTAGCGCCGAAAGCGTTCTTTCAAGAATCAAAGTCAGGCTGCAAAGCGGAAGGAAACCGAATCGTATCTCGCCAAAATTCATCATCCTTGCATGTTCGTCCGTCATGATTGCCGGGGTAGTCGTCGGATCCCTTTATGGGGCCGGCCTCTTCAAAACAGAGACTCCGATGAAGGCCGCCTTCGAATACGGCCTCGGGAAAGAGGTTTCCAATGGAACCGACTCGTTTACCCTCAAGGATTCTTGGCTAAGGAACGAGACGCTGTCTTTGGAAGCCAAAGTTAACTTATCCTCGAACGGAAGCGTCTTTTACGCCTCCTCTTTGACCGTTACGGTGGGCCTTAACGATGATGAAAGAAAACTGCTCATCGATTTTGGCTCGTTTGTATCTGATTACGGGATGCAAGGTTGGCTCGAAGACGGTGACGACTACTCTTTCGCTATCAGCGAATCGAACCGCTTCATAGGTACTTTCGACTTCAGTTTCCCGATAGACGAATCGGATGAGTTTTACTCAAAGGAAATCATCTTAGTTAGGACCAATGCCTTCGGAATAAACGAAGACGGAACCGACCTCACCAATGTGTGCTTCCGCTTGCCAACTAACGGAAGGAGGGCCTCAACGATACCGCAACCTTCAAATTCCGACGATTGGCACGAATAAAAAAACGAAAGGAAAGCATCATGAAACTCACAATACTGGCGATTTTGGCGTTTGTGCCGATGGCTTTTGGCGGAGAAGGCTTGCTGACAAACAACAAAAACTTCACAGCCGGAGAATTACCTAACATTTCAATTTCCGTCCTAAACAAATTAAGCCAAGCTTTTTCGGGCGGGAACAACATATCGGGAATAGAGGGCCATAGGATTATCACGATTGTAGACGGAGACGAAACAAAGGAAGGAACGTTTATCGATTTCAATGGCGAAGAAGGATACGCCACCATAGGAACCGACTTCGCTTTCTACGATTTTCAAGACGAAGGAGAATCCCCATACAAAAATTTCTCTGACATAGCAGATATTTCATACAACACCTTATCAGGCTATCTGTTTACCGACCAAAAAGGAACAGTAAATTCTGTAAAACAAAAATGGGATGATTCTGATGCTTTTCTTGAAAATACAGACTCAACTGGACACATTGTTGGAAAAACCGGCGCTGGATGCATAGGGAACGTTCAACGATATCTTAACAACTCTTGTGGAGGCGGATGGTCGTTGATCGGAAACAAACATTTGAATATGCAGCCTTTTGACGAGATGGACCTATCCGCATATGTGACGGAAGAACAAAAAGATGGCTATACGATTAGTTATTCCGAGGGTAATTGCTGCCTTGTCGCTCCTTACACTATTGCTCAGTATTTCCAAAAAGAGAAATGGGATGATGCCCCTTCGTCAAATTCAAAAAGATATTACCATCCAAGCACAGAGGAAAAGGCGCTTTACGACCAAAGGGTCAACTCAAACGGAACGATGAAAAATGAAAAAATGCATCTGAACTATTACGGAATGCCATATTGGCCTAAAATGTACATCAAAGTCAGAACAAACACGGTTAATCGATATGGAAAAGTCGAAGGACTCACTGTCTGGGATAGTCGAGACATCGTGCGTGATCTAGGAACGTCATATGGTCATGACGTAGGTTTCTTCGACCATGTTGATTGGGGCGCCTATTCGGCTTCCGTTCCTTCGGAAATCAATAGCGACAGGCCGTTGCTGTGGTCGATGTCAACAAACACTTACGGATCTCACACAACTGCTTTGTGCGGCTATAAGATCTACACAAAAGAGACGGGATGGTGGATATTTAAAAGCAAACAAACAAAACTCTTCTTCGAGTTATGCGATGGATGGACATCTTCTTATACTAGATTTTTTGATTCCACGGCTTATTTTGGATTCGCCGCTTTGATTCGATTTACTTATTGATCGCTTCAACTGGTTGGATAGAAAAGACGTTTCGCAAAGTTTCTTTTTGGCTCTCTTACATTTGCAGCACTGATGGATTCTTGTTTTTTGCTGGATGGTTCACTGACAATTTTCTCCTCGCAGACATCACAGAATACTCTATTAGTGAGCATATACGCTACGAATTCAGCGTCTTCCAGTTTTTCTAATCGACAAAACAAAGTTCTTGTGTTCCTAATAAAAAGAGAGGGTTATATATCCTCTCTGTCTTGACTTTGCGTAGATAGCACTTCACCACTTGCATCAAGTCTTATTCCGAAACGCTAGTTGATGAATGTGCATTGCTTTGGTGCGGCCACCAACCAATTTGGTGGAGCAAGGCATAGACGTAGTCGAACTGATATCCTCCAGTTTTATACGCCTTTGCCCGTTCTTGAAATTGAAGAAAATGTCGATATATGGCTGATTATCATAGAGATACACCGAGTTAACGAAGGTATTGATTAAAACCTTCCTTTCCTCAATATCATCAGGATCAAACTGAGAATATTCGTTGATTACGTACTCAATCTGGTCTTTTGATAGACTTGGATTCTTAATCTTTTCTACCTCTAAATTTCTCTCAATTTCAGTCTTGTCTGCCTTTAGCTTGTTGTATCTTTCTTTGAGTTCAGAAGGCTCTAAACCAGCTTCTATGGCCTTCATAATGTTGTCCATCTTCTTTTGGGTTTCTGCTATGGTGGTTTCCATTTGCTGGATGAACGGACATTCTTGCTGAAGGTAGTCGTATAACTCCTGAACCATAGTTACCTTATTCTCTTTCTCACTTATGAATTTAAGGGTGGCTATAACCACGAGTTTTTCTATTGCTTCCTTTTCAACCGATTTCTTCGTGCACTTTCTTTCATGCTTTACCTTTGAACAGGTATAGTAGCGATAGATTTTGCCAGTTTTCTTTTTAAGGGTTGAATCGCCAACCATGAATGAGCCACAAGTCCCACAAATCAATTTTGTAGTGAGAATGTACTCCACGTCAGTCTTATATACTTGAGGGATTCTTTTGTTCTTCTCTTTTTTCTTTTGGACTTGATTGAAGAGGTCATCATCAATGATATGAGGCATACAATCCTCATTAGTGGTTTCACCCCAGGAATACTCGCCGATATACTTCTTGTTTCCGAGCATACAACTAAGTGAGCCATGACTAAATGGTTCGCCAGTTCTGGTTACAAATCCTTTTTGCTTCAATAATACTGCAAGACCATTGATTGTAATTTTGCTATCGGCATACTCTTTATAAATGTATCGGACTATCTCCGCTTCCTTCTCATTGATGAAATAATGTGAATCCTTTAAGTCGTAGCCGTATGGAGTTCTTCCTCCGTTACCTTTTCCGTTTATAACGTTCTCTTTCTCTCCACGCCTTACCTTTTGTGCAAGATCAACGGAATAGGCTTCGTTCACGCCATCAAGGACTGAGGCAAGAATGATTCCGTCTGAGCCTTCTGAGATATTTTCAGTAGCCGAAAGAAGCTTACAGCCGTTCTTATCAAGAATGGCGTTGTATTTCATCATGTCGTATCGGTTTCTCCCAAAGCGGTCTCTTTTCCACACGATGACATTTTGAAATCCTTTGTTGTATGATTCCTTAATCATCCTTTGGAACTCTGGGCGGTTATCCGTCCTTGCCGAAAGGGCTCGATCGATATACTGACCGACTATCTCAATCCCTTTCCTTTGGGCATAGACATTGCACTCCCTTATCTGACCTTCAATTGATTCTTCCCTTTGATTATCGGAAGAATAACGAGCGTAAATTACACCATTCATAACTATCTTTCCTTTCTTAAGATAGTCATTGATTGGTTGAAGCTATCCACCAAATGTTTATGGATAGTAGGATCTTTCCTTAAAACCTCAAAATGACTTTTATTTCTTACCTACAAATCCCTTTGTATATTCTTCGATTTCTTTAATCAAGTTCCCTTGTTCTAAATCTTTTATAGTCATCATCAATTGCTGGTGAGTATATGATTCCTGCAAGTTGTTTCTTGCGCTTCTCCAGCCTATTCCGTCGGTAATCCACAAGAATTTATAGTGAGAAAGTTTATTAATATCATCGGCTAGTTTTTCATAACTTCTTGCAACTTCATTCAATTTGCTTCCACCGCCACCATAGAAATTAGTCTCAATAAGGAAAACTTCGTCTTTGTATTTCATAGCAAAATCAAACCTTTTTTCTGCTTGATTCTTTCCTTCTTTTAAGTTAATACTTTCAAGTTCAGGGTAACCAAATCGAGAAATGATGACTTTCTTTTCAGCCTGAGGAATAATCTCCACGCCAGGAATCAAACTTAAATAGTTTTCAACGATTCCCTCCATGTTTGTGCCACTTCTATTTTTTCTAGCATTGCTATCCAGACCAACTTCAACGCCTGTAACATAATCAACAAGGCTTTTAATATGATTGCCAACGAACAAATCCTTTAATCCCGTTTCTTTCATGAATTTTAAGTATTCTTCATCAGTGTTAACAACCTTCTTAAAATCAAAAGAAACTAACGTATTGTCAACAACATTCATTTTGTATGAAGGAGATCTGACCGCCAAAAGAATTGGAATCGCATGAAGTGATTCAGGGTATTTATGAATCAAACTTATGAATTCGGCATCGAAATCATCACCTCTTCCTATTAAGGAATTAAGAAGATTAAGAGGAATTAGAACCTCAGATACGTTGTTATAGACTTTCTTAAAATCAACGAAATAATCATACCCTGCAATCGTTGTTTTTAAACCTGCCATAATGTCATCAAAATCTCTTTTCATACAATGTTTTCTCCTTTTCTAAACGCTTTTGCGCTATTTTTAAATACTCTTCTGAATTATCTATCCCAACAAACTTTCTATTCAAATTAACACACACAACCCCAGTTGTAGCACTCCCACAAAACGGGTCTAAAACCAAATCGTTTTCTTTTGTTGAAGCAAGAACAATTCTAGTAAGGAGTGATACAGGCTTTTGAGTCGGATGATGACCAAACTCTTTTTCGGATTTTTTAGGTAACGGAAGAACCCAAACGTCTTTCATTTGCTTCCCACCATTCTCTTCTTTCATAAGTGAATAATCAAAGTAATGCTTGCCCTTCTTCTTTGGCGTTATTTGTTTTCTAGCCCACAAGACTGTTTCGGTGCTATTAGTGAAGCAACGGCAAGCAAGATTTGGTGCTGGATTTGGCTTTTGCCATGTAATGTTATTGATAATGGAATAGCCTTCAAGTTCAAGCGCTACACCTATTGAATATATGTTATGAAATGTTCCACTGATCCAAATGCTTCCGTTATCTTTTAGGACTCTTCGGCAAAGTTTCAACCATCTTCGATTCCACTTCAATTTTTCAATTGGTGACATTCCTTTATCCCAGTCGCCTTTATTTACGTTTACTTGTTTTCCAGAATGGCAACTTACTCCGTTATTAGATAAAAAATAAGGTGGGTCAGCAAATATCATATCAATGGATTTGTTTTTGATTTTTTTGATTGCATCAAAAGAATCATCCAAAATTAGTTTGATATCTCCTGTTTTATAGAATGGTTCGCTCATTTAAAATTCCTGATAATGACTTCTTCAACGTCGCCTCTTCCACTTGCGACCGAATTTATCATCCTTTTTGCATTTACAACATTTATCTCAAAGCCACTATAAAGTTCGTTTATATATTTGGTGTTGTGATTTGAAAGCATAACTTTCACACCTTTTTTGTCTAGCTCTCTGAAACAATCAGCAAGTCTTGCTTGGTCTTTTTTGCCAAATCCTTCCTTGTCATAAGAGGTAAAACTGGATTTGTCATCCCATGTATCATATGGTGGATCAAAATAGACAAAATCCCCTGATTTAGCATTATTTACCGCTTTGCTAAAATCTTCATGAGTAATAACTGGCTTCGAAACGCTAAAATAGCCTAAAACATTGATAAAATTGACTTTATCATAGGCATTCACTGTCTTTTTTTTACCAGAAGGAACATTAAAAAAACCTTTTGAATTAACTCTAAACAAGCCATTAAAGCAAGCTTTGTTCAAATATATCATTCTTGCTGCTCTTTCAACGTCATCGGCGTTTGCTTGCCAGTTTTTGTCTTTATCAAGAGCCCTTACAATAAGATAATTGTCTTCAGAATGGTTCTTGTCATATTCATCAAGCTTCGCCATAAGACGGTCACAACTATCTTTCTTTAAAAAACATCTATAGGCCGAAAGCAATTCATCATTCATGTCGTTAATGTGTGGGTGTCTTGGTTTGACCTTAAAAAATAATGCTCCTCCTCCAATAAATGGCTCATAGTAGTCTTTATACTCTTTAGGCATAAGAGCAATTAGTCTGTCAAGAAGCTGCGTTTTGCCTCCTGCCCATTTTACAAATGGATGCATACTCAAATCACGGGTTTGCATTAACTCTCCGATTTCAACCTTTAGAGCATTAGAAAGTTTTTGAACAGTTGAAATTTGAACGTCAACCAATCCTGATTCAATTTTAGATAACTGACTTCTTTCTAAGCCAGACATAACTGCGAGTGAATCTTGAGTGAGCCCTTTTTCCAACCTAATTTGTTTGACTTGATTGCCAAAACATACATTAATTTCGTTCATAAATCTAGTATACCATGTTTGTATATTATTCTACACATTTTTGTTTAGTTTCTTTAAAAATCGTCATGTGGGTTTCCCACTGCTGACGCTAGTCAGAGATAAGGAGTGCTGCAGAATGTGGCACCCGCTTATCCTGTTCCCTTTTTTGGGCCCAAAAATGTCTTTTAGCATCTTGGTTGCGTCGTTCTTTCGTTCACTAGAATAGGATTATGGATAGCGAATTCCTTTTTGTAATCCTCAAGTTTTGTTTTTCTTTTTCCAAAAGAAATAACGCCACCTCTCCTATAAGTTCTCTCTTCATCAGAAACACGGCTATCTCTTTCTCTTTTTGGTGTATTAAGCCTATTGATGACCTTCAACACTGCCGGAGCTAAGACCCTTGCCAAGAGTTGATAATCCTCTTTAGTGAATTCTTCTTTCATTCCTTCTAATTCCTTCATCGTTTTTTCTTCTGTCATTAAAAACCTCCTGTTCTTTTTTGAACTCCCTCTACTTAAAAGGCTGGAAAAAGACCAAAAGTTAACTTTTTCCTAAAATCTTCCTTCACTTAAAAGGCTGGAAAGTCATCAAAACTTTACATTTCAAACTCAAAATCTTTTTACCTCCCCACCTTAAAGGCTGGAAAAAGGCAAAAAGTTTCCATTTAAAACAAAAAAACAAAAACTTTAGTAAAGAAACACTCACACTCCCCTCACGTTTAACGGAACCGAAATTATTTAATTCGTACCCCAAAAGAAAAACCTCTCCACTAGTAATGGAAAGTTTTTTGAAAATGTGGTCCTATTTTTAGTTGTAAATTAAAAAAAGTTTTGTGTTTCCTAAAACAAAAAAAGCGGGCTGGGAACCCGCTATCTTTATTTGGCTCTTTTCAAGGAACTATAGAAGTCTCTTGCGTCAAGTCTAATACCGAAGCACCAGTTGATTAGCAAGTGTGCTATCACTGGAGTTCGACTGTCATCTGATTTGGTGGAGCTGACGGGGATCGAACCCGCGACCTCATCGTTGCGAACGACGCGCTCTCCCAGCTGAGCTACAGCCCCAAAACGGCTTTGCTATTATAGTCAATAAAACAGGCAGTTACAACGATGAAACCCTACCCTTCAAAGACCGATTTGGCCACTTGCGGCAGTTCGGTCAGATTGCGAATGAGGTAGCGGGCGTTCACGCGAACTCCAAAACCATAGGCGGCCCAAATGAAAGGTACTCCGGCGGCTTTGCTTTCCCGGCGGTCCTTCTCGGTGTCGCCGATATAAGCCGCCCTTTCGATGGAGTACTTCTCCATGATGTAACGGATGTTCTTCCATTTGGGGGCATCCGTATCGCCGGCGCAGACATGGCCCTTGAAATAACGCCCGGTCCCGCAGGCCCTCAAATAATTCTCGACATAGCCCTTGTCGCTGTTGCTGACGATACAAAGATCATAGGTTTTCCCAAGTTCGGCAAGAACTTCTTTTTCGAAAGGATAAAGAGTGCCCGGATGGCGTCCTAAGTAATCGATCTCGCTCCTAAGGCAGGAACGGAAAAGACGCATCTGCTCCGCCAAAGTCTTGTTGGGAAAAGCCAAAGGGCCCGTCTCTTCCGGCGTCAGACCCATGTAATTGCGCATAATGGCTTCGGTGAAAAAATACGTTTGGCCTTCTTTGGCCATGGCGGCGTTCCAGGCGATGGTGATTCCTTTTAGAGCGTCCCAAAGGGTTCCGTCAAGGTCGAAAATCAGACATGGTTTTGCATTGCTATCCATAAAAGCAACCCTAATCCGCGGCTATTTCGCATCGCCGCCAGAAGGGGCGTTTATCGCGAGTTTGTCCTCGTTATCGATCACTTCCGCGCCTTCGGCGTTGGAAATGCTGTTGAACTTGCTACCCATCCGTTTGATGGTCTTGTCGACATCGAGCGCGTTGTTCTGCAGACGATCCACGTTATCGTGGAGGCGGCTCCATTTGTCGCCGAAGATCTGAAAGTCCTTGGCCAAGGAAGCGAGTTCCTGCTTCATCTCGCCGAGGTTGGCGGCCCGATCGGCATCGATCTGCGTCGCATGGAACGTCACGAGGATCGGCTGCAGAATGGATGGGGAAGCCATCACGACGTTCTTGCGCATGCCGTCCTCGACGATATCCTTGAACTCACTATGAATGTAGGCGAACACGCCGTCGTTGGGGATGAAGATGACGGCTTGCTGGGTGGTGACGTTAGGGATGATGTATTTGGCGGCGACTTCGTTGAACTTGGCCTTCACGTCTTTTTTGAAGAGGGCCTTCTCCACCGCCATTTCCTCGTCGCTCAGCTTTTCGCCTCCGAACATTTTCGCGTAATGCGTGAGCGGGAATTTGCTGTCGATGCAAATGAACGCATGCTGACGCGGGAAGAAAACGACCGCGTCCGGACGGATGTCGGAACCGTCTTTGGCCTTCTTGATGAAATACTGTTCGTCATAGAAGGTTCCTTTGCCATTCGGCCAGGTCGCCTCAAGGATCATCTGGAGTTGCATCTCGCCATACTGGCCCCGGCTTTGGCTGCCCGTGAGAACGTTGTTCAGCGATACGACATCGGACTGAAGCTTCTCAAGGTTGGCTTGGGCCTGCGTCATCTTACCTAAGGTTTCCTTAAGGTTGCCCATCGTGTCGGAAGTGCTTTTGAAACCGCTCGTCAAAGAGTCGTTGACCTGCTTGTTAATGGCGACGAAATTCTCATCCACCTTCTTGTTGATCGCGGCGATGCTGTCGCTTAAGGCCTTGTTTGTGAGGGCAGTGCTTTGGGCGATGCTCTCGCTCACGTTTTTCTGGAACCCCGCGAGGCGGTTGTTGTTCTGATCGGCTTGGTCGCCCAATTGCTTTTGGACGATAAGCATCTGCTTGCCCAGTTCGTTGCTTATAAGAAGGGGAACGCTCTTATCGAAATTGGAGACGTCCGTCTTCACGGAAATCACGTCATTGTGGAGCGATTGTAAATTCGTGGATAAACCAACGATGGCATCGGAAGAACTTTTATCGCCGTCAAGGCCCTTCGAGGCCTTTTTGACAGTGACCAACAAATATACGCAAAACCCAAGCGTCATCGCGCAAACGACAAGGGAGATAATAAGCAAAGTCAATTCCATGAAAGGCCTCCAAATCGCTACTTGTAAAGTTTAGCACAGAAATAACCAGTTCTTGGCTAACTATTGGAATTTCAAGACTCCAATATGCTCTTCTTTTCCTTTTAAATAGAAAAGCCAAAGGAGGCAAAGATGGATAAGTGCATCGCCGTTATCGACCTCAAGAGTTTCTATGCTTCGTGCGAGTGCGGTGTCCGCCATCTCGACATCTTCAAAACGCCTTTGGTGTGCTGCGACCCTTATCGGTCCGCCTCTTCCGTAGTAATGTCGGCCACCCCTTATCTCAAGAAACGATATGGGGTACATAACGTCTGCCGCCGCCGGGACCTGCCACTGGTTCCGGGAATGATTTACGCCGTTCCACGAATGTCCTTCTACCTTCAAATGTCCGCCAAGGTCAATTCCATTTTCCTCGATTACGTGGCTGAGGACGACCTTCATGTTTATTCGGTGGACGAAAGTTTCCTCAACCTCGGCCCATATCTCAATCTCTACCACCGCGAACCCGAAGCCATCGTTTCCCGCATTCAAGCGGACATAAAGGAAAAACTTGGTCTTGTGGCGACCGCCGGAATCGGCCCCAATATTTTCCTCGCCAAAATCGCGCTCGACCAGGAAGGGAAAAAGATGGAACCCTACCTCGCCCATTGGGACTATGGCGACGTTCCCGCGAAACTTTGGTCCATTCGTCCCATAACCGAGGTATGGGGTATCGCCAAAGGCACCGCAAGACACCTTGCGCGCATTGGTATCCATAGCCTTAAAGAACTTGCGGAAGCCGATGTTTCTTTACTAGGGAAGGAGTTTGGCGTCATGGGCTATCAACTTCACGAAATGGCCAACGGACGCGATGAAAGCGATATCGAGGCTAAGTACGTCCCGAAAGAGAGGGGCCTTTCAAATGGGCAAACCCTTAGCCGCGATTATACGAAACGCGAAGCCCTTCTCATTTTGCGGGAGATGAACGACGATTTGGCCCTCAGGCTTCGCAAAAGCGGATCCTTGGCCCAAAAAGTATCCTTATCGATTGGATATGGCGTTGGCGACGGCTATTGCCGTCAAACGACCTTGCCGATCGCCGCCGAAGAGACCGACGCTCTTTTTGCGGGAATCGAAGAACTGTACGAATCCGCCCCCGAACTTCCGATTCGCGAACTTGGTATTTCATATGGTCGATTGCGCGAAAAGAGCGTCGAACAGCTCTCGCTCTTCGAAGAAGCTCCTATCAGCGCCAAGAAAAATCATCTGGACGCCGCCCTTGACGCGATCAAATCAGTCTATGGCGCCAACAGCGTTCTCCGCTGCTCAAGCCTTTTAAGCGCTTCGACCGCAAAAAAACGCCACGAACAAATCGGAGGTCACCGCCGATGAAAGACCGAGGGATGGCGAAGTGGATGCCTTATAAATCCCTCGCGGAGCAAAAGGGTTTTATGGATACGGTGCATGCAAAGAAACGAGCCGTCGAAAAGCCCCTCATTTCCGCGGAGCGGGCCCAGGAAATCAACGAAACGTTATCTTCCTATGCCGGGGAAGACGTTGCGATCAGTTTCTTTTTGGCGGGCTCCATCAAAAAAATCCGAGGAAAAATCCAAAGAATAGATAATATTTACAAATTAATTAAAATAAACGATATTAGCATATTATTTTCATCAATTGTCAATATTGATACCTATTGAACTGGAAGCTTTTCTAGGTTTTAACCAACAAAAACCGCGCAATCGAAGTTAATATTGTTGGAACCTCGTTAGGGGTTTCGAGTGGGTACCTCTCCTGAGCCCCTATTAGGGAGGTGCCCATTTCCTATTTATAAGGTGATTTTAGGGGTAAGATAATGCCATGGATGAAGCGAAGTTGGAAAAAGCGATGATCGCCCTCCAAAAAGGGGACGGGAACGCCCTTGCCACGATCTATGAGCAAATGAGCAAAGGCGTATTCACTTTCATCTTGCCGGTCCTTCACGATTACCAACTTACCGAGGATGTCATGCAAGACACCTTCGTTAAAGCATATAAAGCCATCGATTCATATGAGCCTGGGACGAATGCCCGCAACTGGATTCTTACTATCGCCCGCAACGCCGCCGTCAGCGAACTAAAAAAACGTAACCACGAAATATCCTATGATTTCTCGCAAGATAACCACCCCGATGGCGTTTATTTTCTCGGCGACATCGATAGTCCAACCATAGCTTTGGCCAACAAGGTCCTTTCCGAGGATGAATTCAACATCGTGATGATGTGCGCCATCGGCGAGTATAAGCACAAGGAAATCGCCAAATTCCTTCATTTGCCTTTAGGCACGGTCACCTGGAAATACGCCAATGCCCTTAAAAAGATCAAAAAGGCCCTCCAAGAGCAGGAAAAAGAGCAATATGAACGCGAAGCGGAAAGAGCCAAGCAACTTAACTGACGGCTTCGAAAGAATCGAGCTTACGCCCGAGGACGAAAAAAGCATTCTCTCCTCTATCAAACTCGAGAGCGCTTCCTTTGTTCCCGACAAACTCGAAGCGATAATAAAAGAAACAATAATCAAAATCGAGGTCCTCCCAGCCAAAGAGGAGAAAGCCATATTGTCATCGCTCAACCGGGAAGGCGCCGCTTTCGTTCCCAATCGGCTTCTCGCCATCCAAAAGGCGACCGGCGTCGTCCCGCTCCCTTCCGACCAAGAATCGCTCGCCATCCATGAAAAGGTCAAAAACGAAGGGGAGGCTCTCGCAAAGAAATCGGAATCGACCGTCTTCCAGAAAACCGGCACCAAACGCCGTTGGTCTTTCCCCGCCACTTTTCGATCCAACAAAATCCCTTGGGTCGGCCTCGTTGCCACAACCGCCGCCTCCATTGCCCTCACCATTGGCCTCGTCAGCGACGATGGCGACAAAGCCCTGGGGACGATCGCTTACGTTTCTTTAAGCGTCGAGAGCGCCTCCGGTTATAACGCGAACGCGAACAGGGCCTCCATCGGCGAATGCGAATCGGGCTATGTTCCCAACTCAGCCAACACCTATATCCCAACCTTCAGTTTCGTGACCGATGGCAGGAACGTCGCCAAAGCCAACACCATTTCGGCCAATAACTATTCGGCCACGCTCGTGAAGAAAAAAATCGGCGTCATTTCAAGCGACATCGAAGCTTCGAGTCTTATCGCCAACAAATTGCTTCCTTCATCCTATGACCTCGGCTATCTTGAGACCAAAAACAACAAGCTCCGCAACAATATCACCGTCAACGTCTATTGCGGAAACCCGGATTTCGTGGCGAACTACGAAAACCGCTACCAAAACGCCATCAACGCTTACCTCAGCGAGAACAAAATCTATTCCGACGTGACTTTCGAAACCGCGTCCGACTCCTCCATAGGTGCCTTCATAAACGATGTCGACTCCAGAAAAGCCGAGAGAATCGTCAAAGCTTACAGTTTTTTAAGCGACAACGGGGCCAACGATGAATGGAAAACCTGCCTTGGCGCCTTGGCCAAGGAAGACGACGACGTCCTCGACGCTCTCATCGACGCCTTCACGGCCACGGCCAGTTCGCAACTGAGCGACAGAGCCCTCGAAAACGTCCACGATGGCATCGCGTTAGCCTATTATCGCTACATCACCGACTACTCGCTTGCCGAAACGGAAGATGCCAAGAAACTCCAAGAGGCTCTAGCCAAACAACTGCGTCACATCGCGAGCATGCTCCCGTGGGCCCAATCGGGTGGATTCGAACGTCAAAAATCCAATCTGAAAGACGATTCTTACTACGTTATCTCGAATGGGGAATGGGAGGGGGCCGCCTCGGCTTATCAAGAAGGCATGGTTTCCGGCATCGCCAATCAAGGCGATGCTCTAGCCATATTCTTCCATATCCGCGACCTTATCATGGCAAACGTTGAAGACGCCGGCGATTTCGTCGACATCATGAGGAAAGTGAGCAAACGCTCAAGGGATTTCGGCACCCACGCCGGAGCCTTCCCCGACGACGGGGAGCACGATGGCGGCTATCATGATCACGGCAACGGCAACCAAGGGGGCGATTGGGGAAGCGGAGGCGGAGATTGGGACGAGCAAGACTGGATGCCGAATTCAAGCGATTAAAAAACGAAAGGCCTCAATATTCGAGGCCTTTTCAATAGACAAACGGAAAACTAAAAAGCCCACGTCCCGTTTTTGAACAGGGCGATTTCGCGGTCTTCCTCATCCGTGCCGACGATCGACAAATCGGCGGTGCCGATCATGAAATCCACGTGCGAAAGGGATTTGTTGATCCCAAAGGCATGAAGTTCGTCTTCGGTGTATTTCTCAAAATGCGGATAAAGATCGGTAAAACCACGTCCTAGGGCCAAATGGCAGCAAGCGTTCTCGTCATACAAAGTGTTGAAAAAGAGAAGGCCCGTCCGATTGATCGGCGAATCGAAAGGAACCAAGGCGCATTCGCCAAGATAGGCGCTGCCTTCGTCAAGGGTAAGAATGCTCTTTAAGGCCGCCTCGCCTTTTTCGGCCTGAACCTCCACGGCTTTGCCTTTCTCGAAACGAACCGAGAACCGATCGATCAATTGGCCGTTGTAGGCAAGTGGTTTCGACGCATAGACGATGCCTTCGGCTTTTCCGCGCATCGGGGAAGTGAAGCACTCCTCGCTTGGGATGTTGGGCTGAAAGAAATCGCCCTGCAAATCGGTCTCCCCTCCGCCCATGAAAAGAACCCCAGGAATAAGGCCAACGGTCAAATCGGTGCCATTGGAGGCGGTGTAATGAAGCTTGCAAAGATGGAGCGAATTCAGTTTGTCGCACCGGGATTTGAGATCCCTCTCATGCTCATCCCAATTCTTTACGGGATCGCCGCTATCGGCGCGCGAAGTCTTGAGAATGGCTTCCCAAAGCGCCTCTTTGGCATCCTCTTCCGAAAGAGCGGGGAACATCTTCGCGGCCCATTTTTTGCCATAGCAACCAGCGATAGTCCACTGGTAACGATTCTCGGCTTTCTCGATAAACTCCGCCATTTCGGCGTAATTCAAACGCCTTATTTCGGCAACTTTCGCGGCGTCGACGCCCTTCAAGGAGTCGGGATCGTCGTTATCGAGCCAAATGAAGGCCGGCAACTCTTCGGCCTGAAATTTGCTAAGGGCATAGGAAGTCGGGCTCGGATGGCCTAGGACTTTCGTGTCCCCATACCGGTAATCGAGGGCGCGCAAGGGACCGGATTTCCATTCGTAGACGATGCGAGAGGCGCCGGCTTTGTAGCATTCCTCCACGACAATGGCCGTAAAGGCCTCGTTGTTGACATCGGTCCGAATGATGACGGGCTGACCTTTCTTGACGGCGGCCCCCACTCGCACGATGAGGCGCGCGTATTCGCGCAGTTTTCCTTCGTTCATAGGTATTTTCTCCTTCGCTGCGTCCATTCTAGGCTTACATCGCCGATTTCTCACCAAATAAACTTTGTTTATATCTCTTGGACGGAATTTTAGATTAGAATAAACATGTTAAGAGGTATTTACCTATGGCCAAAAAAGAAAAAACCGAACAGGCAGCGAAGACCAAGAAACCCCGAAAGCCGATCGACACCAGCAAAGGCGGAATCATTTGGGTCATCTGGAATTTCGTGGAAGCCGCCCTCCTCTTGGTGGCGGGCATCCTCGCGATCGTCTTTTCGAACAATCAAAGTTTGCAGAATTCCATCCTTATCATCATCGGATGCTTCCTTATTGTGGGCGGCTTCTTGAAAATTCTGATGAATTTCCTCCCGACTCTAACCGCGACCGACAAAGCGCATCTTAGTTACGATTTCGTGATTGGCGGGGCGATTGAGCTTGCCCTCGGCGTCACCCTCGTGGCCTTGCCTAACGCCTCCATAAACGTCATCGTCCAATTCCTCAGCACTTTCATTGGCATTATCCTCATCGTCGCCGGAGCGGCCTTCATGGTGTTCGCAATCGCCTTCTTCATCGACAAACTGTTCGGCATCGCGATGCCGATCATTGAGATCATTCTGAGTTTGGCCCTCATCGCCCTCGGCGTCGTGGTCCTCGTCTATATGAACGACGAAGACGTTTTCTACCGCGTCGTTCTGATCATCGTCGGAGTCGTCATGGCGTTGGCGGGCCTCGCCGTCGCCATCCAAACGGTCCGCGCCATGGTCGCATCCAACAAGAGGAAGAAAGCCGCTAAAACGGCCGCAACGGGAGAAAAGGCCCCCAAAGGAAGCCAATCCATCATCGACATTGACACGACTGAGAAGAAAGAAGAAAGGCCCGAAAGCGGGGAAGCCGCCCAAATAGAAGGCCAAACCCCGGCGATCGAAGCCCCGAAAGAGAACGGCAAGAAAGACGAAAAGCCGGAAAACGGCAAAAAGAAAAAGTAAAAACCAGACAAAAAACGAAGCCCAGCGTCCCCGCTGGGCTTTTTTAATTCAGGCCACGAGCCTATCGGCGCCCGTCAACTCAAGGAAATGCGGCAACTTCTCGCACCAGTCGCAAAAGACATGCCACTCCTTCAACTTGTGGTTGCGTCGCTGAATGTACATCGTTTTGAGCTGTTGGTAATTGGTGACCATCGTCGCGGCGAGGCAAAAGCCTTCGGGCAGGGAAGCCACGAGGATCCGCCACTTGGCCTTTTGCTCCTGAGCGAAACCAGGCTCGGCGGGGATGGCGTTATATTCGGCGATAAGTTCTCGCATCCGTTTGAGGATGGCGGGATCGGTCTCATCGACGCACTGGGCGGCGACGTCGAATTTAAGAAGGCAATGCATCGTGCTTTCGCTGCTCACGAAGTCGAACCAGTGATAACGCTGAGCCTCCTTCCACCAGTATAGGGGGGCGCAGACGTCGACTTGAACGGTGATGCCCTTAAGATAATTGTCATGCCCCTGCCCGTTGCGGCATGAGCCGAGTTTGGCGGCCCGAAGGAAATCCTTCTCCACAGGTTCGGTCGTGTCGATATGGGTTCGCATGGGATTGCCCGAAGCCTTGACGGCCCTTTCTAGGCCATAGACGTAATAATTCGAAACCGAGAAATTCATCGCTTGAGAACCTCCATGATATTCGTGATGAGAGCCAAACGGGTGAGAAGCCCAACTCCGCCGGGAACCGGGGTCTGCCGAGCCACCTTAAGGCCGGGGAGGCAGTCGCCGCGCAAATGGCCAGCCGCATCGCGGTTGATGCCGACGTCGACCACCCAAGCGGTAGGTTTCAACTCATAGGAAAGGTCGATATGCCCCAAGCGACCGATCGCGACGACGATAAGGTCGGCATGCTTAAGATAGAAACGCATATCCTCGTCCGAAGTCTTGCTATGGAGGAGGGTGACGTTGCAATCTTTGCCGGTCAGCATTTTGGCCATCGGTTTCCCGACGATGTTGCTGCGTCCAAGAATGACCGCATTGGCGCCTTTGAAGGTGAAGCCTTCGTCCGTAAGGTAATCGACGATGCCCTTCGGGGTGCAACTCGCGAATGCGGATAGCGGCGAAAACCCGTCGATATCCTTTTTGGGATCGATCGCTAAGTGGATGGCGCGCTCGCTGATGGCCTTCGGAACCGGAAGCTGAACGAGAAAAGCGTCGATGGCAGGATCTTGATTGCACCGCTTTATTTCAGAAATAAGCTCTTTTTCCGAGATGGTGTCCGGGTAATGGAACAATGTGGCTTTTATGCCAACCTCGGCGCAATCCTTCAGTTTGCCGCGAATATAGGAGTTACTCGCCGCGTTGTCGCCGACCTGAAGGATGGCCAGCGAGGGCACCCGGGAAGCGTTTTGAAGGGTTTGTCGGATCAAGTCCTTCCGAATTTGAACGTATTCTTTTATTTCCATATTAACCTAGGCTCAAAGATAGCACTTTGGGGCCTTCACTTCACTAGGCAAGAAAAACCCAGCCAAAGGCTGGGCAAACATCGGGGGAAAACTTTTAGAGGAAAAGGGCGAGAGCCGCCGCGCCGCTCGAGGACGAACCCGAGGAAGAGGCGGCCGCGCCGGTATAGACCATAATGAATAGAGCCAAGAAGAGGAAAAGAATCGCGAAACCAAACGTGAACCAACTGACGACTTTTTCGCTGCCGCGTTCCTTGGTCTTGGCGAAAACGTTAAGGCCACCGCCGGTGATGGCACCGGAAGCGCCTTCGGATTTGCCGCCTTGGAGCAAACTTAAAACGATGACGATGAGTGACACGATTATGAATATAATGTCATACCATTTCATAGTTTCGGAGCTCCCGCGCCGTTTTGACGCTTAACTACTTTAATCTAATTGTCTTTCATTGGCAACGGGATACTTGATTTCGCCCATAGGGCGCCAAAGAAGGATCTCATTTTTCAAGGTTGGCGCGAAGTTCTAGAATAATGTCCCGGATTTCGGCGGCCCGTTCGAAGTCGTAGTCTTTGGCGGCGCTTCGCATCTGCTTTTCCAAATCGGCGATTCTCTGATTGATCTCGCTTCGCGAACTCTTGGCATCCATCTTGATGAGGGCGTCGATATCTTTCTCGCTGTTGGAAAGGGGCGGCCGAATCGCTTTCACGATCGTGGTTGGGATAATGCCGTATTTTTTATTGTAGGCCTCTTGAATCGCCCGACGGCGGTTGGTCTCGAAGATGGCTTCCTTCATCGACCGCGTGATGGAATCCGCGTACATGATGACTTTGCCATGGGCGTTCCTAGCCGCGCGGCCCGTAATCTGAATGAGAGAGGTCGTGCTTCGCAAGAAGCCCTCCTTGTCGGCGTCAAGGATGCAAATCAAAGACACTTCCGGAATATCGAGGCCTTCCCTCAAAAGATTGATGCCAACGAGAACATCGTACTTGCCCTTGCGGAGTTGATAGATGATTTCGGTTCTTTCAAGGGTTTTGGTTTCGCTGTGCAGATAGGTCACTTTTATTCCGTTTTGCTTCAAAAACGCCGTCAAATCCTCCGCCATTTTGATAGTGAGGGTGACGATCATGACGCGCTCGTTAGCCCCCACGCGTTTCTTGATCTCCGCTATGATGTCGTCGATTTGGCCAAGAGGCTTACGAACCTCGACGATCGGATCAAGCAAACCCGTCGGACGGATGATCTGCTCCGCGACTTCGTGATGGCACTTGTCAAGTTCGTATTCGCCCGGAGTGGCCGAAGTGCAAACGACGGTAGAAGGCATCACGCTTTCGAACTCGTCGAAATTAAGCGGGCGGTTGTCGAGGGCGCTAGGAAGGCGGAACCCATATTCAACGAGGGTCTTCTTTCGCGAACGGTCGCCGTTGAACATCCCGCGGATCTGCGGAAAAGTAACGTGCGACTCGTCGACGAGAAGCAAATAATCTTTGGGAAAATAATCCATGAGGGTCCATGGCCTTTGGCCGGGCTTGCGCTTGTCGATGTGGCGGGAATAATTCTCAATGCCCGGGCAACGGCCGAATTCCAAAAGGCTTTCCACATCCTGCCTCGTTCGCATTTCAAGACGCTCCGCTTCCAGCAACTTGCCCTCGCCACGAAACTCCTTCAAACGGTCCTCAAGCTCGGTTTTGATGGTAAGGCAAGCCTCGGCGATCCGTTTCTTGGTCGAGGCGTGGTCGTAAGCCGGGTAAATCGGATATGTGAGGAAATTGCGTTTGATCTCGCCCGACAATTTGTCGATTTGGGAGATTTTCTCCACTTCATCGCCAAAGCAATCGATGCGGATGTAGAATTCGTTCGTCGACATCAGGGCGATATCGATGACATCCCCGCGAACGCGGAAAGTGCCGGGTTTGACATCGAAGTTGTCGCGGGTGTATTGGGCTTCCAAAAGACGCGAGAAAAGCCGTTTCCGATCAAGCGTCTCCCCAACGCGGATTTCAAAAACGAGCCCCCGGTATTCGTCGGGGTCGCTGAGGCCGTAAATGGCGGCCACCGAAGCGATGACGATCGTATCGTTGCGCTCAAGAAGGGAGTTGACGGCGCTTGTACGCATCATTTCGATTTCATCGTTCATCATCGCGTTCTTCTCGATATAGGTATCGGTCCTAGGGATATAGGCCTCGGGCTGATAGAAATCGAAATTAGAAACGAAGTATTCGACCCGGTTTTCCGGAAATAGTTCTTTGAACTCGCCGTAAAGCTGGCTGCAAAGAGTCTTGTTGTGAACGATGACGAGGGTAGGTTTGTTAAGTTTCTCGACGATGTTGGCATCGGTGAAGGTCTTGCCCGTTCCAGTGGCGCCCAAAATGACCTGAATCCGCTTATGGTCCTTAACTCCTTGGAGAATCTTCGAAATCGCCTCGGGCTGATCGCCCGTGGGCCGATAAGAAGATACCAACTTGAAAGGGTGCGAATAGTCCATCAAGGCTCCTTCTTCGCCTCTTTTGTCGTTTCTTGTTGGGCCTTTTTGGCCTCCGCTTGGGCTTTCGAAGCCCGTTTGTCGGCTTTTTCAGCGTCTTGTTTGGCGAATTTTTCCGCCATGACGGCGCGTTCGAGGGCCGCTCTGGGCCGCGAACGCTTGCTTAGATGCGGAACGAAAGGCTCGAAGCCTTCGCCATTGATCGTCTTCGCTTGCATGAAACTCACAAACGCGTCCTTGTCGATCTCGCCGATTTTGCTGCGAAGTTCAGTCGTCTCAATCTGATAAATGACCACGCGAATCATTTTGCGCTTCTCGCCAGAGTAACCGCCGATCGTATCGATGACGGTGGTGCCATGGTTCATTTCCTTGTGGATATAGTCCTGGATCTCGGAGTAATGGTCGCTGATGATATCCACGATGACGAAAGTGTCGCTGTTGACATAAATGTATTGGACCGCCACGGCGCATGCCAAAGCGGCGATGATGCCAATAAGGCTCATTCGAATATCCCGCAAGCATACCATGCCGACGATGACTAACGACGCATCGATGATGAAACCCGAGACATCCTGCTTCATTTCGCTGTATTTGGCGATAATGAAACTCACGATGTCAAAACCACCGGTCGACCCGTTGCCCAAATACGCCACGGCCACACCCGCGCCAGCCAAAGCACCGCCAAAGATGCCACATATCATGAGACTCCCCGTCTCAATGTTCGTAGGATCCTGAAGCTTCAACGCATCCACGATTCCCATTCCTTCGGCAACGTCAAAAACCGAATTGTGGAAGATGAGAAAGAACAGAGGGTAAGCCAACGAAGCCAAGAGGGTTTGAATCGAGAAGCGTTTGCCCAATGCAAGCAAACCGATAAACCACAGGATGACCTGAACGCCTAAAATAACATAGGAAGTCACATCGAAATCGATCAATGGCTCCACGTAATAATTGACGATGATGCCAACGGAAATGACGCCACCCGAAATGATCTTGCAAGGAGTTAGGAAAGCGGCATCGGCAAAAGCCAGGATCAAAGACCCTAGAAGCACGAAGAAAGCGTGCTTCAAATCCAAAAGCAGACGGGCTTTGGATACTTTGTGTTTAGCGATTCTGACCATTCTTAGCCTCCATTTCGAGATAGGCGTAGATGAAGGGATCGACGTCTCCGTCCATTACTCCCGAAACGTCGGCCGTCTCATAATCGGTTCGATTGTCTTTCACCATCGTATACGGGCAAAAAACATAACTGCGGATCTGGGAACCCCATTCGATGTTCTTTTGCTCGCCGACGATGGATTTCATCTTCGCGTCCCTCTCTTCAAGTTTCCTTTGCATGAGCTTATTCCTCAGCATTTCCATGCAAGTCGCCTTATTCATCAATTGGCTTCGCTCGATTTCGCACTGGACCACGATCCCGGTCGGAAGATGGGTGATGCGAACGGCGGAGGAAACCTTGTTGACGTTCTGCCCGCCGGCGCCGCCGCTGCGAAAGGTGTCGACCTTAAGGTCTTTGGGATC
Organism: Bacilli bacterium; assembly: GCA_022641095.1. Classification (GTDB taxonomy): domain Bacteria; phylum Bacillota_I; class Bacilli_A; order RFN20; family CAG-826; genus UBA4951. Next base: position 73,616 of record JALCDB010000005.1, on the reverse strand, counting down.
GATCGCGACGTCGCTTACGGAACCGAATTCCGGAATGACGTTGACCGAGGCGAAGGAAGTGTGCCGTCTGGCGTTGGTGTCGAACGGGGAAATGCGCACCAGACGATGAACGCCTTTCTCGCTCTTAAGGAGACCGTAAACGTCGTGGCCGCTGATTTTGACCGTGGCGCTCTTCAGTCCGGCCTCTTCGCCTTCCTCATAGGCCAGTACTTGCCACTTGAAGCCATGACGCTCGGTCCACCGCCCATACATCCGAAGCAGCATATCCGACCAATCCTGGGCTTCGGTCCCGCCGGCGCCCGGATGGATTTCAAGTGTGCAATCAAGGGCGTCGTACTCGCCTGAAAAAAGCAGTTGGTTGCGAAGTTCTTTGATTTTCTTTTCGAGTTCGCCCTCGGTGTCGGAAACGAGATCCGCCATATCAGGGTCGGCGCTGTCGTCGCTGGCCAAAAGCTCAATGAGGTCGTCGTATTCCTTTTTTATGGACGTATAGGACTCGACCTTGTATTTTGCGTCTTTGAGGCCGTTGACCACGACCATGGCTGAGTTTTGGTTCGACCAAAACCCTTCGACGTTTTCTTTCGCCTCCAGATCGGCGATATCCCGCTTTAACTTATCCAAGTCAAAGAGAGTCACCGAGCTGCGAGACAAACTTGCCCAATTCATGGGCTTTTTGTTTTAACTCGACTAGCTCTTTCATATACCTTTCTTACCTCGCTTTTTCTATTTCGCCTTCGTCTCGGCAACCGATCCCGCCTTAACGGCCTCAACCGATTTTTCGGCAATCTTTTCGTCTTGACCAGACGGGACTTGCGAACGCGGCTCCGTCTTTGTCTCGCCTTTGACGGTTGCGTCGATGGCGGCTTGTTTAGCCGCCTTCTCAGCCGCGATTTGATCGGGTGACTTACGAATGATGCGAACGTTCATAAGATTGAACGCGGTATCGAGAGCAACGCGATCGTTCATCTCGCGGAAGAGTTGATAGCCCTCATTAACGTAATCCTGAAGCGGATTGGTTTGGGCATAACTGCGAAGAGAGATGCCTTCGCGCAAATGCGCCATGGTATCAATGTGGCGCTGCCAATTCTTATCCATGACGGAAAGGGAGATCTGACGTTCGATTTTATCGGCGTCGCCAGCCGACCATGTCTTGCGCTTATTGAGATAAGCCCCGTAAATGAGTTCGCCCAAATCCTCTCCGGCTTCGTCGGCCGGAGCTCCGTCATAAGCGGCCACGTTAACGGTTCCTTCCGGTAAAAAACGCGGTTCAATCAAACGCTTGAGCATCTCGCCGGAGACGATTCCCTCGGCGTTGGAAGTGTCAATGGCCCTCTTGGCCAAACCTTTCCCGGCGGAAACGAAGAAATCGTGAACCATGTTGACGATATCCTCGGCTTTGAGGATTCGGTCGCGCTTGTTATAAATAATCTGGCGTTGTTTGGCCAAAACGTCGTCGTAATCCTTTAGGTTTTTGCGTATATCGAAATTCTTGCCTTCGATTTGCTTTTGGGCATTGGTGACGGAATTGGTGAGCATCTTGTTGACATAGGCTTCGTCAGCAAGGTTTTTCTGAAACATCTCGCGAACGCTGTCCGGAGCGAAACGGCGCATCAATTCGTCATCGAAGGACACGAAGAACCGTGAATAACCCGGGTCGCCTTGACGACCGCCACGGCCGCGAAGTTGATTGTCGATGCGGCGGGATTCATGGCGCTCGGTACCAAAAACGCAAAGTCCCCCAAGTTCCCGGACCCCCGGCCCGAGTTTGATGTCGGTGCCACGTCCGGCCATGTTGGTGGCAAGGGTGACCGAACCTTTTTCGCCGGCGTGCGAGATGATTTCCGCCTCGCGAGCCTGATTCTTGGCATTTAAAACCTCATGGGGGATTTTAGCCGCATCGAGCAGGCCGGAAATCTCCTCGTTGGATTCGACGGACACGGTACCGATCAAAATCGGTTGCCCTTTGTCATGGCGCTCTTTGACCGCGGCCACTAAAGCCTTGAGTTTGGATTCGTGGGTACCGAAGATAAGATCGCTGTCATCGATTCGGATGACTGGTTTATTGGTCGGAACGCAAACGACCTTCATGTTATAAATGGTTTGAAATTCCTCTTCCTCGGTCTTGGCGGTGCCAGTCATGCCGCATAGTTTCTTATAGAGACGGAAAAAGTTTTGGTAAGTGATGGTGGCAAGAACCACGGTCTCCTGCTTTATTTCGACGCCTTCTTTGGCTTGGATGGCTTGTTGCAGACCGTCATTGTACTCGCGACCCGGCATGACACGGCCGGTAAATTGATCAATAAGCTGGATTTTGCGCTCAGCGTCAACCATGTATTCAACGTCCCGAGCCATGATGTAATTGGCCTTCAATGCTTGATGAATGCGATGAACGAGATCGCTGTTCTCAGGATCGTAGAGGTTACGGATGCCGAACATCTTCTCGGCTTTGTTATTGCCTTCGTCCGTAAGAGAGCATGTTTTTTCTTTCACGTCTATTTCAAAATCACGATCCTTACGGAGGCATTTGACGAAACGATCGGCGACTTGATATTGGCTCGCCGGAGCGCGGCTTCCACCCGAAATAATGAGCGGCGTGCGTGATTCGTCGATCAAAATGGAGTCGGCTTCATCGACGATCGAATAGGAAAGCCCACGCAGAACGCGAGAGGAAAGGTCTGATGACATGTTGTCACGGAGGTAATCGAAACCAAGTTCGGAGTTGGTGGTATAAGTGATGTCGCAGGCATAAGCCTCGCGCTTCTCGGCGGCGGTCTTGGCGGCGAGATTAACGCCAACGGTGAGACCGAGGAAACGATAAATCTGGCCCATCCAATCGGCATCGCGGGAAGCAAGGTATTCGTTGACGGTCACGACATGAACGCCATTGCCAGTCAAAGCGTTAAGATAAACGGCCATGGTAGCGGTAAGGGTTTTGCCTTCGCCGGTTTTCATTTCGGCGACGTCACCGTTATTGAGCACAAGGGCGCCCATGATTTGGACTTTGAACGGTTTTTGTCCCAAAGCCCTCCATGCCGCTTCGCGAGCGACGGCGAAAGCCTCGTATTTGATATCGGCGATGGTTTTCCCGTTTTTCAAAGCGTCTTGAAATTCCTTCGTTTTGGCGCGAAGTTCATCATCGCTCAACGCCGCCATTTTCTCGTCGTAAGCCAAAACCTGATCGGCCTCACGCGAATACTTGTTAAGTTCTCTCTCCTCAAGGTGGAAGAGTTTTTCAATGAAATTATTGGACACTTGTTTATCTCCAAAAAGATGCTTTAAGATAATACCATTACCATAGATGGTAAGCAACGAAACCCCGATTTTTTGCCCAATCATGGACTTTTGAAGAACGTTGCTAGCGCCCCAAAGCCCTTCCGCTTGGCTTTTTCGGTTTCCTTTTTCCGCGTATGCCCCATCGCCAGTATCCGAACCGTCTTGGCCCCGCGATCCATGAGCAAATCGCAACATGCCTTAGCCGTTGACCCCGTTGTGATGAGGTCATCGACAAAGAGGATTTTCCTGTTCAATACGGAAGCGTCGTCACGGAAGCGTATGTGCTTAGAAACATTTAATCTTTCCTCAAAACTGGAATCGGCCTGCTTGATATCGTCGGTTTTTTCTAGCGCGTTGATAAAAGGGAGTTTAAGGCACTTGAACATCTCATGAACGTGATTGAATCCGCGATCAAGGTCGCGCCGCCGAAACGAAGGGGCTGGAACCATCTCGTACCCGTTGTAGATCAATTTGAGAATTGGAGCCTGTTTTGCAAGGAAAATACCAGCAAGTTCGATGTCCTTACACCCTTTAAGTTGATACAGTAAAGAACGTATCCTCTCGGTATACGAATAGAGGCATCGAGCATAATAGGGACCCACTTTAAAAACTTCCTCATGTGGTTCCATCGAAGCGAAACATTCATTGCACAATGGATGATCGCTTTCGAAATCGCTCCAACCAAACCCCGTCTTGTCCTTAAAGCAAATTTTACAAAAAGGTGTTGCAGAATCTAATCTCATCGATGGCGTCTCGCATGCCTTCCGTTTCCTTTTCCGATAAAAAAACGACCTCTCCTGTCGGTGCATCGCTTTTCCTCCCTGCCCGTCCGGCAATTTGAATCAAAGTCGACGAAGGATAGACCCGCTGAGAATCGGCCCCCATTACCAAAACCTGCAGATCCCGAATCGTGACGCCCCGCTCCAAAACGGAAGTGGTGATCAGGTAACCGGTCAGGCCCTTCTTGAACGAATCGATAACGAGATCCCGCTCTTCTCGGCGGGAATTGACGTAGTTCCCTCTTTTTAGGAAAAGAGACGTAAACTCGTATAGTTCCCGCGATTTCGCTATTGAGGGAACGAAAACTAGGCAGGGTTTTGAAAGCCGCCCGAACTTCATGAGCCATCGCACGACGTATAAAGGCTGTCCGAACGAGGGACGATAGACGATAGAGGGAACCGGAATCGGGTTTTTGTGAAAACGGGTCCTCAATTCCTGAATGTCATGTCCTGGTTTTTTGTACTCCAGTAATATTTCCTTGGAAGGAGTGGCCGACATCATAAGGCAATGCCCGCGGAGGGAGGCCTTATAAAAGGCTATGAGCGTGTCGTTGCCCTTGAAGGGAAAGGCATCGATCTCATCCATGACAAGCAAATCGAAATAACGATTGTATCGGTAAAGTTGATGGGTCGTCAAAACGACCACGTCCCCTTCAAGACACGATGTGTGCCCTCCGTAAACCGCCACCACTCGGTTGAGCGGGAAAGCGTCCTTGAGCCGCCAATAGAGCTCAATGACGACGTCCCGTCTTGGCAAAGCAAAACCAACCGAAAGCCCATGTTCCATCGCATACGAAATGACGCCGTAGCTTATTTCCGTCTTCCCACTTCCGCAGACAGCGTAAACGAGGGTGTCGATGCCATGCCGAAAGTTATAGACGATCTTATCTGAAATCTTCTTCTGTTCTTTCGATAAAGAATAATGAAGGTTCAGTTTGACCTCCTTGGGGACCGAAGGAAGTTGCTCTGCCTTCGCGCCGACGAAGGAAATGCACTTTCGGCAATAGACCCGACCCCCGATAACCCCAAAATACCGCGGATCCCGATTCCCGCATCGAGGGCAGACGTAACTCTCTTCTTTCCCCATACCCATAGGTAAGGAGAAAATGGCAAAAAGTACTTAAAATCGAAATAAAAAACAAAATAACCCTGCAAATTAGGGTTACTTTGCTCAAAAACTATTTTACTTCTCGAGGGCCGAGATCTCGTCGATTCGGCGTTGATGACGCCCGCCATCAAAAGGGGTTTTGAGGAATTCGTCGACCCGAGGAAAGACTTCCTCAGGAGTCATGAACCGACCCCCAAAGGCGATGACGTTGCCGTTATTGTGCTGACGGAGCAAATGGGAAACCGCAAGATTATATCCAATGCCGCAACGGACGCCCTTGACTTTGTTGGCGGCGATGGAGATCCCCTCCGCGCTACCGCAGCAAACGATTCCCAGATCGGCTTCCTTGTTGACGACGGCTTGGCCGACCTTGGCCCCATAAATGGGATAGTCGACAGGATCCAAAGAATGGGTGCCCTCGTCAAGGACTTCGTGGCCCTCGCCAATCAAATGCTTCTTAATGGCTTCCTTAAGTTCGAATCCGGCATGGTCGCTCCCGATGGCGATTTTCATTTGGCATCCCTCCAAGTTTTTTCCAATTCGGCAAAGGGGATAGGCCCTTCGCGTATCAATTTTATTTCATCCTCGCTCGTCAAATCAACGATTGTGCTAGCTTTGTTGGAAACGCACTCGCCTTTGACGATGCCTCCGACTTCGCCATTGAATATCGAAAGGGCTTCCTCGTAGCGCGTTGAAGTCGGCATCCCGCTCTTATTGGCGGACGTGACGAGACACGGCTTTCCGACGGCCTCAATCATCTTTCTGACGAAAACGCTGTCAGGGACGCGAATGCCAACGATTCCCGTTCCGAGGGTGACGTGCCAAGGCAACCCCTTCTTCGAATTGACCAAAACGGTTATTTCCCCCGGAAGGAACCGTCTCATAACGGCTTGGGCCTTTGAACCCGCCACCACATATCCCATGGCTTGTTCCAAAGAACTGCACATAAGCTGAAAAGGCTTATTGGGCGGCCTTTTCTTGAGATTCACAAGGTCATTGAACGATCGCTCGTCGTCATAGACGACCCCGACTCCGTAAACCGTTTCGGTCGGGAAAGCGAGAATCTCACCCTTTCGGAGCACGCTCGCGGCTTGCTCGACGTCTTCTTCCGTCAGTTTTTCCATACCCTATCCTCTATTCGCATTCGACAAAGAGAAACCTGTCGTTCTGGTTCAAGTCCTTCACGAACTCATAATGATAGTCCTTTAGATACCGTTTCATGAGGCAAACAAGCCAATCGACCAAATCCGGCGATATCTCAAAGGCCATGAGAAGCGAACCTTTCTTGACGGAACGATAGTCACGGAAAATCGATTCGTAGACGCTGCTAGATTTGTCAAGCCAAAGGGCGGAGCCGGGTTCGTAATCGCGAACGGAATCCTGAGCGTCTTCCTTATTAAGGATATAGGGAGGGTTGCATACGATAATGTCGAGATTAATGTGGTTTTCCATATAAGGCTTCAAAGCGTCGCCTTCTAGCGTCCGCACGGTCGCGCCGCTGCTCGCGAAATTGACCTTGGCCACTTCAAGGGCGCCTTTTGAAATGTCGCTCGCCATCATGACCCAGTTGGGGAAGGCGTCTTTTAGAGCGATGGCGATCGCTCCGCTTCCCGTTCCGATGTCGGCGCAGCAAAGATAGTTGCGGGGATCGTAATAATCGCCGATTCTCTCGGTGATGTTCGCAACCAGCTCTTCCGTTTCGCCACGCGGGATAAGAACCCGTTTATCGACGAAAAGCCGACGGTCGAGGAACCGCGCTTCCTTAATGATGTATTCAACCGGCTCGCCTTTCTCCAAACGAGTCAATTGCTCTTTGAAAGTCAGGGGGTTTCTCATCTCTTTGTCGCGTTCGTAAATCACGTCTATTTGCTCGCGAAGACCTTCGTCAAAAGCGATGAGAATGCGAATGTCGGCGCTCAACAAACCTTTCCCTTTGGCGAAGCGGAGGGCCTCGTCATAGACCTCACCGATGGTTGGCATCGCCATTCTCCGATTCCAGGATTTTCTGTTCCTGATCGAAGTGGATAAGAGCTTCGATAATCGGCTCCAACTCCCCCTCCATAACCCGATCGAGGGTGTTGGTGGTGAAACCGATGCGATGATCGGTCACCCGGTTTTGCGGGTAATTATAGGTGCGTATTTTCTCGCTTCGCTCTCCCGTGCCGACCTTGAGTTTCCGCTCGCTGGCCCGTTTGGCGTCTTCTTGTCCTTGATAAAATGAAAGGACTTTGGCCCGAATCATCTGCATGCAGATTTCCTTGTTCTGAAGTTGGGCCTTCTCGGTTTGGCAACTCACGACGATGCCCGTCGGCACATGGGTTACCCGAACCGCCGACTCGGTCTTGTTGACGTTTTGGCCTCCGGCCCCTTGGCTCCTGTAGGTGTCGATCTTGAGGTCGGCGGGGTTGATTTGGACATCGACCTCCTTAGCCTCCGGCATGACCAAAACGGTCGCGGTAGAAGTATGGATGCGACCTTGGGCTTCGGTTTTCGGGACTCGTTGGACGCGATGGGCGCCTGATTCAAATTTGAGTTTCGAGTAAACGTTTTCGCCCTTGACCATGAACGACACGTAAGAATAGCCCCCAGCCGCACCCTCGCTGCCATCGAGATATTTGATGGACCACCCTTGCGATTCGGCATAGCGGGTATACATCCTTAAAAGATCGCCGGCGAAGATGTTGGCTTCGTCGCCTCCGACGGCGCCCCGGATTTCGACGATGATGTTCTTGCTGTCGTTTGGGTCGACTGGAATGAGCTTCTCGCGAAGGGCGGCTTCAAGAGCCGTCATTTTTTCTTCGAGCTCCCGCCGTTCCTCTTTCCCAAGTTCCGCCATCTCCTCGTCCCCCGAGTTTATCACCTCGTTGGCCTGAACAAGCCCCTCCTCGTCTTTAAGATAAACGCAATATCCTTGATAGGCCTCCTCCAAGGATGCCCTTTCTTTGCTAAGCGATGTGAGTTTGGCGACATTGTCGGCAATCGTGGGGCTCGAAAGCTCCCCCTCTATTTCGAGATATCTTTTCTTTGTGGCTTCCAGCCGTTGTCTCATCGAGTCTTCCATAAATCCGCAGGTTTCCTTTGGCGCGGCTCATTATACCATGCGAGAAGCCCGCTAAGAATAGTGAGAGCCTCGACATTTCTCACTAGTGAGAAGAGGTCTATAAAGGTATAATCGAAATCGGAAACGTTATGTCCTATAAATCACTCTATCTTACCTACCGCCCCCAAACCTTTGAGGAAGTGGCCGGCCAAAAGCCGATCGTCCGAACCTTGAGAAACGCTTTGTCGAGCGGCAAAATCGCGCACGCTTTCCTTTTCGCGGGACCCCGCGGAACCGGAAAAACGACCATGGCCAGGCTCCTCGCCAAGGCGCTCAACTGCGAAAAAGGCATCGGACGGCAATGCAACGAATGCGAAAACTGCCACGCCATAAGCGAAGGCAGCCATCCGGACGTCATCGAAATCGACGCGGCCAGCAACAACGGCGTCGATCAAGTCCGCGATCTCATCGAAAAAGTCAAATATGCCCCGATCAAAGGTCGTTATAAAATTTACATCATCGATGAAGTCCATATGATGTCCACCGGGGCCTTCAACGCCCTTCTCAAGACCCTCGAGGAGCCTCCCGAGAACGTCATTTTTATTCTTTGTACCACCGAACCATACAAAGTTTTGCCGACCATCTTGTCCCGCTGCCAACGCTTCGATTTTTCGAAATTAAGCGACGAGGACATGAAAGGAAAACTCATCGAGGTGCTCACCAAAGAGAATGCCACTTATGACGAGGAAGGCCTAAAGGCGGTTATCGGTTTGGCCGACGGAGGGATGCGGGACGCCCTCTCGATCCTCGAGCAAACGCTTGCCTATAGCGGAAACAAACTAAGCGCCTCGGACGTTTTGGACCTTTACGGACTTGCCTCGATGGACGAAAAGATCGCGCTTATCGAAGCCGTTGGCGATGGCGATGTGCCGACCCTCATCAAGAAATGCGACGGTTTCCTCACGGGCGGAATCGATATCCGCCGCCTGACCGGCGACCTCATTGACGTCTTGAAGGATCTCCTTATTTACGAAAAAACCAAGGATGCCTCACTCATGGACGATCTCTCGGAAAAGCAAGCCGATGATTTGTCAAAACGCCTTTCGCCCAGCAAGACCGGCGATTTTATCGGCGCCCTCATCGAAACCCAAAACAACTTCCGGAACATCTCGGATGTCCGCGGGCTCTTTGAGCTTGCGATGTTGCGTCTAGCCACTCAAGAGCCGAAGGAAAGCCCCGCTCACGACGTTGCGGCTGAGCCAAAGCCGGCCGAACAACCGCAGCCGATTGAACGGAAGCCCAAGGAAGAGCCGAATCAAGCGATATCTGTGGCGTCCGAGCCAAAAGCCGCCGACCCCACCCCCGCCGAGGAAAAAACCGAAAATGCCGAAGAGGTTTGGCAAAAGCCTGAACCAAACCCGATGCAAAAGACCTTCGTGAAGCCACTTGGCCCTTTGCCAGTCGTAAATACCAAGAAAAAGGCCTTTGAAACGCCGCCGGACTTTCTCTTTGAGGATGAGAAGCCAGCCGAAAAGGAGCTTCCGGCCATCGACACAAGCAAAATCCTCAATCCGGATCTCGCAAACGCCGGCGAGGCCTATGCCATGACAGATAAGGAAATCATCAAAATCATGGTGCTCGGCACCAAGTACAAAAAAGATCGGATTGCCCTTCGAAACGAATGGGGCCGCTTCGACGCCTTGAAAATCGACCCGAAGTACGGAGGCCTCGCCACCCTCGTCTCGAGCGGCCATCCTCTCGTGCTTTGCAAAGAGGCGATTCTACTCTCCTACAACTTCAAGTCGCTGAAGGAAAAAGCCAACATCAAGGCCAATCAGAGGCCCTTGTCCAATCTTCTCTCGAGCGTGATCGGACGCAAACTCTTCGTCTATGCGCTCGACCGAAATGACGTGAACCGCGTTCAAGTCGCCTTCACAAACTTGCAGCAAGTCGGCAAATTGCCGCGCATCTCGGACATCAAACTGGATTTGCCAAAGGAGGAATAACGATATGAACCCAATGCAACAAATGCTCATGGAAGCCAACCGCATCAACCGCGAATTAGCCAAAGCCCGGGCCGAACTCGCGAAAAAGGAATTCGCGATCACAAAAGCGGGTTTGCTGACGCTCACTATGCTCGGCAACCGCTCCGTCAAAGCGATCAAATTCGAAAAAGGGGTTCTTGAAGAGGATAACCAAGATCTTATCGAAGAAACCATCGTTTTGGCCGTCAACGACGCCCTTAGCCAGATCGAAAGGGCCAACGGCGACATCAACGAACGCATCACCGGCCGGCGCGAAGGGGTTTAAAAGATGAGAGAGCTCGCCTCCATCAGCGCGCTTATCGACTCCTTCGCCAAACTCCCGGGGGTTGGGGTCAAATCCGCCGAACGGATGGCCTATGCCGTTTTAGCGATGCGCGAGGAGGACGCGAAGCAATTCGCCCATGCCCTTGAGGACGTCAAAGCCAAAGTCCATAAGTGCCCTGTCTGCGGGCTCTTCACGGAAGGGGAGAAATGCGATATCTGCCTCGATCCGACCCGCGACCGTGCCACCCTTTGCGTCGTAAGCGAAGCCAAAGACGCTTTGTCGATTGAGAAAATGAACAGCTACCATGGGCTTTACCATGTTCTTGGCGGATCCATCAGCGCCTCTAGGGGCATCGGAGCGGATGACCTATCCATCGATCCGTTGCTCGCCCGCGTCAAAGGCGAGGGGATCAAAGAGGTCATTCTGGCGACGAACCCCACGATCGACGGGGAGACGACGGCCTTATTCATCGCCAAACTCCTTGAGGGCACGGGCATCACCGTCACCAGACTCGGATATGGGCTCCCGATGGGATCGAGCCTCGACTACGCCGATTCGCTTACGCTCAGCAAAGCGTTCGAAGGAAGGAAAAAAATCTAATGTTCATCACCATGGAAGGCGGGGAAGGCTCGGGGAAGAGCACCGCGATCAAGGAAATCGTCGCTGAACTCCGCAAGGAAGGGCACGAGGTCGTTCTGACCCGCGAACCGGGTGGAACCCCCATAAGCGAGGAAATCCGCGACATCATCTTGGATAAGAAAAACACGGCTATGGACCCGAAGACCGAGGCCTTGCTATACGCCGCGAGCCGTCGCCAGCACATCGTCGAAAAAATCCTGCCAGCCCTTAAAGCGGGCAAAATCGTCATCTGCGACCGATACCTTGACAGTTCCCTTGCCTACCAAGGTGGGGCCAGGGGCATTGGGATCGACAAAGTTTACGAAATGAACCAGTTCGCCACCGAGGGCCTTTTGCCTGACCTCACGATCCTCTTCGACATCGAGCCCAAAGAGGGGCTCAAAAGGATCGCCGACAACGCCGGACGCGAAGTCAACCGCCTCGACATCGAGAGATTGCCGTTTCACGAAAAGGTCAGGGCCTCTTTCCGCAAACTCGCCAAGCGTTTCCCGGACCGTTACGTCGTAATCGACGCCTCAAAAGGCAAAAAGGAAGTCTTGGAAGAGGCCTTTAAGGCCATAAAGGACCGGATGGGATAATGGCTTTCGGCGCGTTTCTCGAAAAAAAACAACCCTATGTCTGGAAAACGTTCCTTCGCGAAAAGGAGGAAGGGCGGTTGGGTCACGCTTTCCTCCTGAGCGGGGAGGCGGGGACGCCCCTCAAGGAGACGGCTTTCTTTTTGACCAAGTCCCTTATCTGCGACCACCCCAATCCTTTGGCTTGCGAGACGTGCCGCACCTGCGAACGCGTCGAGCACGGCAATTACAGCGACCTCCTCTTCCTCAACGGCGAGGAAGGCTCCATCAAGAAAGGCGAGGTGGAGACGCTGGTCGGGAACTTCGCCAAAACGGCCATCGAAAGCAAGGGGATCATGATATACATCATCCACCTCGTCGAAAACATGACCGTTGAGGCGGTGAACGCGTTGTTAAAATTCCTCGAGGAACCGGCGACGAAAACCTACGCTTTCCTCACGACCGAGAACGAGGCGAGGATCCTCCCTACCATCGTTTCGCGATGCGAGACGATGCGATTGCTCCTCCGCCCCCGCAAAGAAGTCATATCGGAGGCGATTAAGGAGGGGACGCCCCAAAAGGACGCCGAGATCATCTCCTATTTCATGAATTCGCCCGCTTCCGTCAAAATCGAAAGCCAAAGCGAGGACTATATCGGCGCCCGAACGGCTTTCGAAATCGCTTTGGACGCCTTAAGCGGCCCCCGAAGCGCCATCATCTACGGATTCGAGAAGAACATCGTCCCGATGGTTCGCGGCAAGGAGATGGGCCGTTATTTCCTCGACATGCTGTCGCTAGCCTATAAGGACCTTGTGAGCATCGCCGACGGAGGGGAGATTGTCCTGACGAGTTATGCTACACTATTGAAGTCCCTTTCGAAGAAATCGCCCCATCCGCAAACGAGCCTCTACGCCATTCTCGAGGCCCGGGGGCAAATCGATCTGAACATTTCCTTAGCCGCCCTCATCGAGCATGTCGCGGCGCTCTTATCCAAGGAGGATTGAATAACATGGAGATCGCAAGCAAATACTTTATAGGCATCCGCTTCCCTGGAGGCGACAAATCATATTATTTCTCGACCGATTACGATGACCTTAAAATCGGCGACAAAGTCGTCGTGGAGACCATCGCCGGCTATGAGATTGGCGAAGTGTCGACGACTTTGATGAACATCGCGACTTACCAAAGCAACCTTGATCTGAAACCCATCGTCCGCAAACCGACCGCCGAGGACATGAGCGATTACGAATTTAATCTCAAGGAGTCCGAGCGGGCTCTTCAAGTAACCGAAAGCGAGGTCAAGCGCCTTGGTCTTCCGATGAATCTGATCGAAGCCAACTATACCCTCGACGGCAGCAAAGTAACCATCACCTACACCGCTGACAATCGCGTCGATTTTCGGGAATTGCTTCATATTCTGGCCCCCCAACTCAAATGCCGGATCGAGCTCCGTCAAATCGCGAGCCGCGACAAAGCCAAGATGATCGGCGGCATGGGAATCTGCGGCTTGACCCTTTGCTGCAGCACCTTCCTCACCCAATTCGATGGAATATCCATCTCGCGAGCCAAAAACCAAATGCTGACTCTCAACATCCCGAAACTCTCGGGCCACTGTGGAAAGCTCATTTGCTGTCTGCTTTACGAAGACGACCTCTATACCGAGGCCAAGAAGTCTTTCCCGCGCTTAGGGACGGTCGTTCATGTCGACAACGCCGACTGCAAAGTGGAAGGTTTCAACATCCTTTCGAAAACGGTCAAGTTGGTTGGGCTCGACGGCATCCGCTTCGTGACCCTTGACGAATATGACAAGATCGCCAAAAAGTCCTTCCGTCCGACCGGAAACGTCCAACCAACCCATAACGTGAACCCCATTCCGACGCCAAACTTCAAAAAACATGATTGAACGCGAGCTCAATTTCAGCGGAAGCAAGCCCCTGCTTTACCTTGTCGCGACGCCGATCGGAAACCTTTCCGAATTCCCTCCACGAGCCGTTATAACGCTCCGGCAAATGGATTTCGTCGCCTGCGAGGACACCCGAAACTCCGGCCTTCTTTTGAAACGATTCGGAATCGACAAGCCCCTCATCAGTTGCCATGAGCATAACGAAGAGGCCTCTTCGGAAAAAATCATATCTTTGCTTCAAGAAGGCAAAAAAGTCGCTTACATGAGCGACGCCGGCTACCCCGTCGTCAGCGATCCTGGGGAGCGGCTCGTCAAGAAGTGCGTCGCCCTCGGCTACAAAGTCGCCGTGATAAACGGACCAAGCGCCGGAATCTGCGCCTTGGTTGGCTCGGGGCTACCCGCCGACCATTTCTATTTCGAGGGCTTCCTGCCAAGCAAGCCCAGCGCTCGGGATAGGGAAATCGAAGAACTCAAGGCTCGCAAGGAAACCATCGTTTTCTACGAATCGCCACATCGCATTGAGGAGACCCTCAAGGCCCTCGCTTCCTCCTTGGGCCCCCGAAAGGCGGTTTTGGCCCGCGAACTCACGAAAGCCCATGAGGAATATATCCGCGGCTCCTTAGCCGAACTGGCTTCCCTCGATCCGAAGACCCTGATCGGGGAAATGGTCCTCGTCGTCGAGGGCGACGAAGGCGAAACTCTCCCCATAAGCGACGGCGACGTCAGAAAACTGCTTTTAGAAAAACTCAAAACGCTTCGAAGCAAAGAGGCGATCGCGGCGGTCAGCCAAGAAAACGCGGTCCCGAAGAACCGCGTGTACGCTATATATTTGACCTTGAAGTAGGAGGGGGAGACGAGGCGTCGCCATCCCTCTTTTTCTTTTTGCCTTTTCCGGTCGGCCGGCACCGGTAATCGATGCCCAAAGCCTTTTGCTCTTTCCTCACGCCATAGGCGAGTACGGCGATTTCGTAGGTGAAATACATAACGATGCCGGCCGTCGAAAGGGCAAAACCCACTTTGATGTAGGGAGTTTCGTACCGAAGGACATATGAGGTCGCGCCCGCCGGGGCGATGAAACCGACGAGTCCGCCGTCGACGCGATAAGTCCTCAATGGTTCCGTTGAGCCATCCTCAAGCCGCGCCGTGATTCCCCACCCGGCGTCGTAGCCAATATGGGTGACCACGAATTTCGAGGTCGAGAAATCGGTCTTGCAGGTAAATTGGTCGGTTGAGTGGGCGACGTCGGTCACCGCGTGCTCTTGGTCGGCGAGGGAGGCGTATTTGGCGTCGAAATCGCTTTTCTCGATATAGCCAAGATTCAGGCCTTTTGAAGGCATATGCGTATTGCCCTTCCCCTTGCTCATGCCGCAGAAGACGATGTACTTGACGCGCCCCGAGGCATAGAAGCCATAGAGATTGTCATAGGAAGAGCCGCCTATCTCGCCATACTGGGTGTTTCTGATCGAATAATATTCGTAGTTCAGGGTCGCGTTCTCTTCCCTAATGGTTCCGTCATCGTTATAGGTGTCGCCGATGAAGTAGACGCGGGTCGGGTTCTTGATGGTCACCCCACCCAAACTGCCTAAATAGTAAGTCATTTCGAAATAGGCGCCGCCTTCGTCGCCGTTAAAATAATCGCCCAACCCGCTCGAAGGATAGATAAGGACCTTTTGGTCGTCGCCGTCGTACTTATCGCCAAGACCAATGCTCTTAATGGAGGACATGACGGAGGGATCGCTCAGAAAACTTCCCGGATCGCTCGCATGGAAGCCATAGCCGTCGGGGGTGGTGACGACGCTCATCCGATAGGACGGCCTCTTAAACCCGGTCGGGGAAGTCGTGGCCGCGCTGACGGATAAAGTCTGGCTTACCTCATCGACGTCGGCGTCATCGATGATGGCCGCGTCGAGATAGGTGGCTTCGTTTCGCTGGATCTCCGCGAAATCGCCGTTATCGTAGTAGTTTGTGAAATTGGTCGAGTAAGCGCTGGTCACGGTATCGTTGCCAAGCGGGTAAACCGTGTCGACGCCAAAGCCGAGATCGGGGCAATAGGGGCTCTCATAGATTCGGTATTTTTCGGTTTTGACGACGCACTGGGAGCCAAAGGGAACGTTGTAGTTGAAATCGTCGTCATCCCAAGCCACGTAATCCCCGTCGGTGTAGCCGTCGTTCACGATCATATAGTATTTGAAGCCAGTCACCGCGTCGAAGCGGGCCCGCTTCTGCAGGTATTGCCCGCTCCAAGTGGAGTTTACGCGCTTGTTGCCGCCATAAGTGTCGTACATATATTCGCAAGTGAGGATATGCGATTGCCGCAATAAATCGCTCAGGCCGTAGTTATAGAGCGAATGAAAAGTCCGGGAACCGTTGTAGCCAAGGGCATTGGAAGTGTTGGCCGAGGTCTCGCTGTCGTTATAAATTCGGTAATCGCCGCCATCGTATTCCTTAAGCGAGGCGAGAGCGTTCCTTTGCGCCGCCACGATCGTGGTGCCGCCGTTATAGTTCGACTCGTAAACCGTGATGCCCGAAGTGGCGAACGCCAGGTTTCCGCATACGATGGTTTCCACGGAAACGAAGGCGATGACGACCTTCCAAAAATACTCCTTGTCCCGCAAATAAGACATGACGAAGCCCTCGACCACGACAAGAGCCATCTGATAATAGACGACGAACTGAAGGCTGAGGCCGTTCTCCTCGGCCGGAACCGAGAACGAACTAGGATAATAGGTCAACCCATTGGGGCTGGAGAAACTCTTTTTTTTCAGCAATTCGATGACAAGCACCCAAGCGAGGACAGTGAGCGAAAGCTCGATGAGGGAGGCCGTCGGAAGCTGCCATCGCGGCTCGCTCTTGAGATTATCGAACTCGTTGCAGGCGTAATAGACGATGATCGGAACGAGGACGATGTACCAACGGCCGTATCCGTCACCGGCGAAAGCATAGAAGAAGAAGTAAGGGAAAATGGTGAAAACCATCGTTACGCAAATCAGAAAAGCGATGATATGGTCCCAACGCTTGTTTCGAACGCTCGTGATGAGGGCGCCGAAAAAGAAAATGGCCAAAGGCGTGTAGACGAAAAGGGAGGCGGTCCAACTATCGTAACCGCCCGATGTCTCGTATAGCGGCAGGTACTTATAGCCGCACGTCGGGTAGAGGAAGCCCACTAACCCCTGCAACTCGCGGCCCGGGTTCTCGCCGACGAGCTCAAAAATGAGATGGACGCACTGGCCAAAATCCTTGTCGGCGAAAGCGCCTTTAAGAACGCTAAGGTAAGCGGCTCCGACTGAACTGACGCGCGGAGAAAGGGAAGATTCGCGAACGCACGGGATCCAAATCCATGAGCATAGCATTATCCCTACGGCAAAAGCGCCGATCCCAACGGCGATAGAGCCCAGATTTTGTTTCCAGTTGCGCTTCCCGATCGTCCAAAAATAACGCCACAAAGCGTAGAAGACGCCGAAGATGCAAAAGACCACGAGGAAAAAGAAACTCGCCATCCCCATGACCATAAGGGAGAAAACGAGGGTAGACGGTTTCCGTTCTTTGATGACTTTCTCGATGCCGAGAAGAATCAGCGGGGCAAAGGCGACGACGCTCACGGTGCTCGGAAAACCAGCCATGAAATTGAGATATCCGTTGAAGGCGTAGGCCGCTCCGCCGATGCGGGAGCCCTTCTCGCTCACGCCAAGGTACTTGAGGTAGGCTCGGCAGGCGAAAGCTCCGACGCAACCTTTGAGACAGGCCGCAAGAGCCATGTTCTGTGGGACCAAAGAACGAGGCAAAAGAACGCAAAAGAAATCGAAAGGATCAAAAAGGCCATAGTAAGCGTTGGAGCCGATATTATCGGTCCCGAAGAAAGTCGAGGTGCTGTAAAGCTCGAAGACGCCGGTCTTGAAGAAATCGTGCCAAACGTCCCAAAAACCATAGCAAAGGTTGCAATATTGGGTGGTATAGTCGCCCCAAGCGAACATCTGGGTGCCCGAATTGAAGAAGAACGAATAGAACATCCAAAAGATGCCCAAAACGAAAATGAACCAAAAATACCAAAAGAGGCTTTTCCAGTCGAAAAGGGCGGGCCAGACTTTCCGGAGCCAAACTCCGAAACGGCTCTTTTTGGCTTCCTTCTGCCGAAGCTCAGCCAACGATACGTTCTCGTTCTCCGCCATCAGTTCTCCGCCTTTTTCCCCATCGGGGGCCGCTCTTCGCCCTCGGCCGAGACAAGACCAACGACATCGCTCACCGGCATGGAGAAGGCGATACCTTGACCTTTGGTATTGATGCCGCATTCTCTATAAATCGCCCGCAAAACGGCGTCTTTGATCGCTCTTGGAACGAGAATGATCGCGATCTGCTTCTCGGGGGTGATAATGAGACCGAAGAATTTCTCGATGTCCTCGTTGCCCGTTCCGCGCGCCGTCAAAACGGTCCCGCCGCGGGCGCCGGCTTTCTTGGCCGCGTCCATCGCAAGGTCCACGTAACCGTCGTTGACGATGGCCACGACCATCTCGTAATCGTCGCTCTTTTTCGTTTCTTCCATAGGAATGTCCCCTTTATCTAACCCCAACGGGCGGACATTTGCCATCATTTTGTAAGCGCTAAGCCCGATAAGGGAGTCGACATGGCTCACAAAAGCGATTCCTCTGGAGAAATCGCTTACGGAAAAACGGTCCCGAAGATCGTTTTTGAGACCGCCCCATTGCCTTTCCTGGGTAAGCGCGAAAACGACTTGCTTGTGGCTTTCGTCGAATCCAAGAACATGATAAAAATCGTTAGTGGCGGTACCGCTGGCATGGGTAAGGAAACTGGCTGCGGCTTGACGTTTATTGAGGATTCTGGCGATCGCCTGCCCCTGGCCGTCGTTCACGATGGCGACGAAGAAATAAAGGTTCCTATACCGAGCGGCGCCTCGAAGCGTTTCATCTCCGGTTTGCGCGGCGAAAACCGACTCAATCGGCTTATGTTCGCGAACGGGTTTCGCGGGTTTATTGAGAATCCTAAGCGATTTCACGCCCCCTCCTCCCCGAAAAAGACGATCTCGCCCTCGCCTGGCTCAACGAATTTCTTGCGAGCCCTCGCATAGACGATCTTCCGTTTCGTCTCGGCGAAAAGACCCATCAGCTGAATCACGATCAGAGGCATGAGGGCGATCATGGCCACGCACCCAAAGGCATCGCTGAAGACGTTCTCGCCGCCGTTAGCCGATACGACGAAGCCAATTGCGAACGGCATCACGAAAGCGCTGGCCATCGGGCCCGAGGCGACGCCGCCGGAATCGAAGGCGATCGCGGTATAAATCCTCGGCACGACGAAGGAGAGGCCGATCGCCAAGAGATAACCCGGGACCATGAAATAGAGGATCGGCCATCGATAATGGGCCCTTACGATGGCCAGAGCCACGCCGATGGCGATCCCCAAAGCCATTGAGACAAGAACGGTGAATGGTTTGATTGTGCCTTCGGAAACGTCCGCGATTTGCCTGACGAGGACATGGACGGCAGGTTCCGCGAAAACCCCAAAAAGGCCAAAGAGGCCGCCAACGAGAACCGCGATGGGGAACAGAGCGCCATCGCCGCCGAGGGAATGGCCCACACGCTGAGCGACGGGCAAGAAACCGAGGTCAACCGCGCTCATGAAAACGACAAGGCCCAAGTAGGCGTAGAAAAGCCCGACGAGGATGCGCAGAATCTCCTTGAAGGACAAACGGACGAAGGCAAGGTCGTAGAAAATGAAGAAAAGGGCCAAAGGAACAATCGCGATCGCGACGCTGATGGCTTGGCCAAGGACGAGGCCGTCTTCGCTCCGCCCCATCCAAACGGTTTCGACGAAAGCGTTTTTGAACGAAGGCCAAAAATCGGCCCAAGTCGCGGCCCTCACGAGATCGCTGGGGCTCCAAACGTATTCCATTCCGCCGATATTCGCGAAAAGAGACATCACCATCGTGCAGATGATGGGTCCGACCGAGGCCAAAGCCGTAAGCCCGAACGCGTTTTCGCCCGAGTGGCCGCCGGCGCTTCGCGAAGCGGCCAAACCGGCTCCGAAGGCGAGAATGAAAGGAACCGTGACCGGACCCGTAGTAACGCCGCCGGAATCGAAGGCAATTGGGAGAAATTTCGGATTCACGACTCCGGCCAAGGCAAAAACGATGCCGTAGAAAGCCACGAACATAATATTCAGATTCTTGTTGAAAAGGATGCGCAAGACCCCGAAAACGACGAAAAGGCCGACTCCGATGCCGACGGCGGCGATGAGGGCGATCTCATTCCAACCGATCTGGGACGCCATAACCCGCAGGTCCGGTTCGGCAACCGTAACGAGGAGCCCGATCAAAAATGTCATGACGATAATGAGCCACAGTTTCCTTTTGCGGAAAAGCGTCTCGCCGATCACTTGGCCGATGCGCGACATGGATTGCTCGGCGCCAACGGTGAAAAGGGCAAGACCCAAACCGATAAAAAAAGCCGCCACGAGGAAAGAGACGTAACCAGGCAAATAGAAATCCTTAATTATCCGGGTGAAATAAAGAACCGTCACCACGATGAGTATCGGCACTACGCTTAAAAAGGATTCGCCGAGTTTGCGAAGCCAAAAAAGCTCAATGCCCAAATCGCTCTTCTTTGGCGCGCGATCCGCGTTCGCCCTTTCGCCCATGGGGTTCCCTCCTTTCCTTCCTTTCGCCGATTTCCTCTTTTTTGAATTTGTCGCTCTTCCAAAACAGGCGCTTGAACGATTCCGGAAGCGGCGCTTGGAGATCGTATTCTTTGCCGTTCAAAGGATTGGTGAACCATAGTTCGTAGGCATGAAGGCCCAAACGCTTTAAAGGATTCGACGGCTCGCCGTATTTGTCGTCTCCGATGACGTAGTGGCCAATGTTGCCCAGTTGGACGCGAATCTGGTTCTTGCGGCCGCTCCGCAAACGCACGTCAAGCAAAGCGTATTCCTTGCTCGAGGCCATCTTCTTGTATTCGGTGATGGCCAGTTTCCCTTTGGCGCGGTTCTTGGTCACGTAGACGAGCTGGAAATTGTCCTGGGCCAAATAGTCCTTTAGGATTCCCGAATCGGGGATGTCGTTCCCCTCCACCACGGCGTAATAGCCTCTTTTCTTGACGCACTTCTGCCAATTGTTCTGCAAAGCCTCGCGGACTTCCCACTTCTTGGCGAAAACAAGCACCCCCGACGTGTCTTCGTCAAGGCGATGGACCACGAAAATGCGGTCCCGAGGATTCTTCGCGGTGACGTAATCGCTCACAAGGCGATAGGCGGTGCGGCCCTTCTCGCGCTCGGTGGCGACCGAAAGAAGGCCTGAGGGTTTATTCAGGGCCACGATGTCCTCATCCTCGAAAATTATGGGCAAATCATGCCTGAGGTGATGGGCGATGCGGTCGTAAGACACCACGACCTCATCCTCGGGGTACAGCTTGAAATCGAACAAGGTGACGGGGGCTCCGCCGACGGAAACCTGCGAAGCGGAGATGACATGGCGAGCGATGGTGTTGCTTAATCCCGCCTTCTCGCGCACGAAAGGCAGAAGCGTTGTCTCGTGGTAGACGAGAAAGGTCTTGATGCGCCTAAGGTTGACAAGGCCCTTGCGGCCACGATGGGCTTTTGCGTCGTTTTTGTTCATGCTGCCTATTATTGTATCAAAATAATTATTTTGATAGGTATTCTTTGAGGGCGGGGAAGGCTTTTAGGGCGTCTTTCCGTCCCGCGTCGATGAGGGCTTGGATTTTGCTTTTGTCCTTTTCGACGTGGCCGATCCTAGGCGGGATCTCCGGATAAATCGCAAAGGCTTTGCCCTCTTCGACGAACCGATCCACCCGATCCATCTCTTTGTTATAAATGACGTTGCTTTGCCGATAAGCCCTCATGAAACGATGGTAACGGCCATACATCAAGTTGGCGATTCGCTTCCGCAAAGAACTTAGGGGCTTCTTCCGATAGCCTTTTTCCCTGGTCAGAACGACGATGACCTTCTTCGCCCCGTCCTCGAGGGCTTTCGGCAAGGCGACCGGGACGACGATTCCTCCGTCGAGATAAGGCCGTCCACGGACGAGCCGCGGTTTCGTCGCCAAAGGCAAAGAAGCCGAGGCGGCGAGCCCATCCCAAAACTCGGGATCGAGTTTGCTGAAATAGACGGCCTCCCCGCTCTCGCAACTGGTCGCGCAAACATAGAATTCCGTTTTGGACGAAAAGAATGTGTCGGCGTCGAATGGCAGTTGCCGCCTTGAAAGACCGAAAAACATGTCGTCGAAATCGATCGCGCTGCCCTTAAGCAAAAGATTGAGCGGCTTCACGAAACGCAGTTCGCCGTTCATGCCGACGAACATCCTGTCGCTCCGCCCCATGTCTCGGCTAACGTAACCGACGCCGCATAAGGCTCCGGCGCTCGTCCCATAGACGGCATCGGCCCAAATGCCGCGCTCCATGAGAACGTCGAGGACCCCGGAAGCGTAGGCCCCCCTCGTGCCGCCGCCTTGAATCACCAAAGCGAGCTTCGTGGTCATTGCCCTCCGTTACGGAAATAATCCGCCACGACGTTGCGGATGAAATAAGTGTCGCGCTCCTCGATCGTAAGCGAATCGGCATAGGCGCCCTCGCTTGAGTACGAAAGAGTGACGAAATAATAAATCGCCGTCGGGTCAAGGGAACTCGAGTAGAGATCGGACCGCACGTAGAAGCCGCTGCTCATCATGTTCCTAAGGGAACGGCCCGTGGCGGAGCATAAGTGGTTTTCGTTGTCAAAGGGGAAAACGCCATAGATGTCCCCGAAAGTGATGTCGCCAGCCCCGATCGTCTGACGGACGCCACCGGAGTTGATGAGCGCGGCCACGATGGTGTAATCAGGGAACCGACACCGCATGTAACTGAGCAAAGAAGAGGCCCCGATAGCCCCCATCTCGTCTTTGCCGTAACCCGAATCGGTGTGGCCGACAACCTCGTTTTTGATAGCGGAAGTCCGCGACAAGTAATAACGGTATATCTCGGCGGTCATCGGCTCTTCCTTCAAAGACCCGGCGTCGTAGGTGGTCAACGCGTCATGCTTCACGAGAGAAACCCCGCCGTTAGCGAGGACGAACCTAAGGTGATGCACCATCGAACCGTTGGCGTATGTTTGGACGTGAGGTATCCCATAGGAATCCACTTCATAGTGATTCTGATGGGTGTGGCCTTCGAAGACCGCATCCACGTTGTGGCAGTTCGTCGTATCGAAACCGCCATTATGGACGCTTACGACGACGGCTTGGCAGCCCTCCGCTCGGAGTCGGGTCGCCTCAGCCGATACTTCGCTCGGATAATCGTAATCGAAGGAATAGCCGCCCAAAGAAGAAGTGGCGATGGAGCTGGCGATGTTGCCGATCGCCCCAACGATGCCAATTTTGACTCCCTGACGGTAAATGATTTTCGAAGGCAAGGCCCACGAGGGGCGGTTGCCGCTTGGATCTTTGATGTTGATGCCCAAAAACGGGAAGTTGGCAAGTTGGTTGTTTTCCGCTATCTGGTCGACGCCCCAATCGAATTCATGGTTGCCGATCGCCATTGACTCAAAGCCAACCAAATTCATCCAATTGACCATGACGGCTCCTTTGGTGAGGTTGCTGTCGGCGCTGCCTTGCCACATGTCGCCGCTGGAAAGGATAACGGAACCATCCGGGTTTTTCTTGGCTTCGGACATATAATAATCGCTGAGGCGGGTGATGCCGATTTGGTAGGTCGAAGACGAAGAGTCGATGTCATATTCGGCCGCTCCGTGGGTGTCGTTGATGGTATAGAAATCCAAATACTTGTCGCTTGGGGCGGCATTTTCCTCCTCGTTTGTGAAGTAAAGGGTCAATGAATCGACGCGGAAGGAGCCAACCGCCGCGTAGATCGAGACGTAATCGAACGGGCTTGCCGCTCCGTTCTCGTCAAAAAGCGGGAGATAAACGTCGCTATAGAGATGATAGGCGGCGTTGTTAGGCGAGGTGATTTCGTAACGGGATCCTTTGTAAAGAAGGTATCCGTAATCGGTGAGACGGGAAAAACTTATCTTAAGACCGGCGTAACGTTTCGAGGAATAAGATCCTTCGTTCGTAAAATAGCCGCCTTGACGAAGAGCGAAATAACCGGCGCCCATAGAGCGGTCGATACCGCTGACGAGATAGGTCACGCCGTCTTTGCTGAGTGAAGAGGAATCTTCGTCCACCTTGACGAGGCCGTCGGCGCCATCAAGGGCCACATAATCCTCGGGAGCGCTATAAACGGGGCCCTCATAACTGTCTTCGGAAGCCGAGAAATCGATCGAGGAGACGCTGTAGCTACCCTTGGTCCAAGAAGAACCACCATCGTGCGAAGAAGCGTAAGCGCTTGCGGAGGAAGAACCGCCAGAGTCCAAGGAACTGCGCGAGGAAGCGCAGGAAACCACGAAAAGGCCGCTTAGGGCTAGCGAAAGGAAAACGAGATTCTTTTTCATAACTTTACATTGTAGCGACAAAAGGAATCAGGTGACAGCAATTACGCGACCGCGAGGATCCCTTGCGTCATGATGACCACCCCTAAAACAACGAGAACCGCACCGCCGACGACTTCGCTGACTTCGTATTTCCCTTTGAAAAGCCTGGCGATCCGCTTACCGGCGAAAAGGCCGATGAGCGAAATGCCGAAAGTGACCGCGGCGATGATCGCGCATGCCACGTAGGTGCGGTAATTATCGATCCCTTGGGCAACGTGGATGTTCGTCGGCAAGGTGATGCCAACAGCCAAGGCGTCGATGGAGTCGGCGACGCCTTGGAAGCAAACTTCCTTGACGCTGAAGCGCTTCGGGATGACGCTCTCGGGCTTAATCATGCCGCGAATGCCTTCGTAAAGCATTTTCCCACCGATGATGGCGAGCAACGCAAAGGCGATATAGTGATCGAACCGATCGATGTATTCCGAGACCGTTTCGCCGAGCAAAAACCCGATGAGAGGGAATAATCCCTGACCTAAACCGAAAACGCCGGCGATGAAAAAAGGCCGCCATTTCTTGTCGTTAAGATCGCAATAGACGAGCCCGTCAGTGATCGAGAGGGCCAGGCAGTCCATCGCCAGGGCGATTCCAAAGAGTATCGATAGGGCGATCCATTCCATAAAGGTTAAGTGCCAAACGGCGGGGTTAATTGTATTATAAATAGCGACAATGAAAAAGAAGAAGTTCGATCCTCTCTATATTTTCCCGATCATCATCGCCCTTACGGTCGTTGCCTTGCTCGTCTATATGATCGTTTCGCTTTTATAGGTTATTTTTTCGTGGCGTCGAGTTTGATCAAATCGCCGTATAGTTCCGGCCGCCGATCGCGAAAAACGCCCCAGTCGCGCCTCTCTTTGTCAATGGCCTTAAGGTCGAAAGAAGCGAGGCGATAGCCTTCTTCCTCCCGGTTCATCTCAATCGCTTTCTCCCCATGCTGATCGGCGATGAACGAGGAACCGAAGAACCTCATGGAGGAGCCACGGGCTTTCTCGAACCCGACGCGATTGGAGGCGAGAACCGGCATGAGGTTCGCCGCGGCATGCCCCTTCATCACGTTCTGCCAATGGTTTTTGGAGTCTTTCGAAAGCACGGGTTCGCTGCCAATGGCGGTAGGGAAAACGATGAGTTCCGCCCCCTTCAAGGCCAAAGCCCGGGCGGTTTCCGGGAACCATTGATCCCAGCAGATGCCAACGCCCAACCGGCCAATTTTCGTATTGAAGACCATGAATCCGGTATCCCCGGGGGTGAAATAGAATTTCTCCTCGTAACATTCGCCAGTCGGGATGTGGCTTTTGCGATAGATGCCGAGAACGATCCCGTCCGCGTCAATCACGGCGAGCGAATTGAAATAGACGTTGCCGGCTTTCTCAAAGAAAGAAATAGGAAGGACGACGCGGAGTCTTTTAGCCACCGCCTGAAAATGCTTTAGGGTCTTGGAATCGGAGGCCTCTTCGGCCAAAAGGAATTTCGCATAGTCCTCGACCTGACAGAAATAGGGACCCTCGAAGAGTTCGGGCAAAAGGACGAGATCCGCCCCTTCATCAACCGCCTTTTCGATAAGCGAATCGGCTTTGGCGATGTTCTCTAAGTAGTCTTCGCCCATTGAGAACTGGGTGATGGCGACGGTTTGATTCATGATCATTCCTCCTTGCAGGGAAGCTGCATGGTTATGCAGTGGATGTTGCCACCCCCAAGAAGGATCTCGCGGGTATCGATGGGGTGAATCGTCTTCGTGGGAAAGAGCTTTCTCATTTCCCGAAGGGCCATTTTATCCTCAGGGACGCCGAATTGCGGCAAGATAACGAAATCGGCGCCTTGATAGAAGTTGACGTAAGAGGCCGCGAGGCGGCGCCCTTCCTTGCGCCGATCCCTCGTGGAGGCGTTATTGATAAGGCCGCGGCACTCCTCGGCGCTCATGCAGAGGGCGGGCGAAGGAACGAGGATCTTATGGATCCGCAACTTGTGCCCTTTGGCGTCCGTCGCCTCTTTGAGTGCGGCATAGGTGCTTTGGCAATATTCGTATTGAGGATCGTTTTTGTCTTCCGTCCAAGCCAAAACGACAACGCCCGGGCGGGCGAAAGCGACCATGTTGTCGATGTGTTCGTCGGTCTCGTCGCCATAGATCCCGTGCGGCACCCAAATGACCTTCTCGACGCCCAAATAATCCCGCAAAACCTCCTCGATTTCCGTTTTGGACATCGTGGGATTGCGGCCTTTGGAAAGCAAACAGGCTTCGGTCGTTATGAGGGTTCCTTGCCCATCGACGGCGACGCTGCCGCCCTCAAGAACGAAATTCGGAAGGCGATAATCGAGCATCTTGAGCCGCTTGGCGACGATGGTCGATATCTTGTCGTCGTCGCGGTAGTTGCGGTAAAGCCCATCGAATTCGCCGCCCCAGGCGTTGAAGCGGAAGTCAACCGCGCGAATGCTCTTGCCGTTGGTGACGAATAAAGGCATGCTGTCGCGAGCCCACGAATCGTTGTAACGGATCGAAAGGGCGGAGACGTTGGGGATGGCCTCGTAAACCGGGGCAAGGCGCTTATACAGGGCCGGATGGACGCCGACCAACACTTTCTCGTGCGCCGCGATGGCCTTAATGACATCGAGGAAAGCTTCTTGGGCCGGGATGGCTTTCTGCCGCCAAGTGTCGGCTCGGAAAGGGATGAGGACGAACGTGGCCTGATGGGCCAAACCTTCGAAAGGCACATGATAGCCATCCGCGCTTGGGGTGGTCTTTCGGTTCTCGTAATAATCCTTGAGTTTCTTCTCATAGACCGGGAACCGTTTCCAACGTTCCGTGTCGACGACTTCGCAGCCGTTATGATAAGAGGAAAGGATCGTGACGCCGTTCGAGGCGTAATGCTTAACCCGGCTGACGAGCTCTTTGGTCCAAACCTCGCCCGGAACGATGATAGGGATACCAGGCGGATAGATCATGATCTGCTCTTTGGAGATGGCCCCGTCGCACGCATTAAGAGGAACGACTTTGCCCGGGGCATGGAAGGCGGCGCGGGGACGAATGAGCATATACGGAAAGGAATTGTCAAAATGGTGGTCGGCGTAAGCGAGGTCGGCGTGATAGTGGGCCTGGCTGATTTCCCTCAAGGCGGAAACCAAGCGATCGATGTGCTCCTTTTTGGTCCCGATGGCAAGGATGGCAAGGATGGCATACGTCTCGGCGAGTTCCATCTGGATCAGGTATTTCTCCTTAAGGAGGTGATAAAGCTGAAAGCCGTCGATGTCGAGGTGATCGAGCCCAATGACGAGCTTGCTTTCGTCATAGTCATAAGAGCCATGGGCCAGAAAGTGGGTCTTTCCCTCGTTGATGAAGCCCGGGATCTTGTCGATCTCCTTGCGGGCATAGGCCGCTAAATCGTAAGTCCGACCCATCGCCTTCGTTCCTTCTGGGCTTGCCATGAAACTGCGTGCGGCGTCGAGGGAAGCGATAAGGATCGGAGAGGGCGAGGTAGTGTTGATGATGTTGAGGCTCTTTTGGACGTCAGCCCGGGTGAACAAACCCGTATGCATAAGAAGGACGGAGCTTTGGGTGAGGGAGCCGACCGTCTTATGGAACGAGGCGGCGCTCATATCGGCCCCGGCGGCCATGGCCGAAAGGGGGCAGTGTTTGTTTTTGAAATAATAATGGGCTCCATGAGCCTCGTCGCAGAGGACCGCCATATGACGCTCGTGGGCGAAGGCGACGATATCCTGCAAAGGGCCGACCGATCCAAAATAGGTCGGATTGATAACGAAAACCGCCTTAGCCGAAGGGTTCCGGAGAATGGCTTTTTTCCAATCTTGGAGCGAAGGCTGGTTGGCGATTTCAAGATCGTTATCGATTTCCGGCATCACATACACCGGAATGGCGCCCGAAAGGATGAGGGCGTTGACAATCGACTTATGGACGTTGCGGGGAAGCAATATCTTTTCGTTGGCCTTCACGGCGGTGATGATCATCGCGATGATGCCGCTCGAAGTGCCGTTGATGAGGAAGAATCCCTCATCGGCTCCGCAGGCTTTGGCTAGCAACCTCTCGGATTTGAGGATGACGCCCGTGGGTTTGGCGAGATTGTCCATTCCAATCGGGGCATTCACGTCGCAACGATAAACCTCATGCCCGAAAAGGGCCGTCGCGGCATTATCGATATTGCCCATATGATGACCGGGAACATCGAAGGGAACCACGTCTTCGCTAGTGTAATCTTTAAGCGCATCAACGAAGGGAGTGAGCTTTTGGTCCGCTTTTGGCATATTTCGTAGAAACATATTACACGCACTCGAGCCCAACGACAATAAAAGACCCCGTTTAGGGTCTATTTGCTTTTCGCGAAATCAATGACGATGAAGATAATCGCGGAAAATGGCCTTGATGTCATCTTCGTCCATAAATGGATAGTAGTCTTCGATGTTAAGGTTTGCCAATTTGCCGCCAATAAACTCCTGGGCTAGTTTATGGAAGGCGTCGTCATCGGCGTATTTGGCCAACTTCTTGGCCCTCGGATCGCCCTTGCGGGCGTAAAAGAGGAATGCCTCGTCGATTTTCTCGTCGCTTACGAACGGCAGCAAGTCGCTTAGGGAAAGGCCAAGCCCCTCGCCGCCGTTCGTTTCAAGATCTTCGAACATGCGATCGACATCGTCCTCGTCCATAAACGGCAGAATCGATCGGGCGTCGATCCCGTCGAGGGAGCCGCCGTTCTTGAGCGTGAGGCGCATAAGGCGCCCCACTTGCTCGTCCTCCATGAACTGCACGGATCGGGCAAGCCCCTTGACTATCTGACCACTCTCAAGAAGATCGAGCACCGAGTCGAAGGCGTCTTCGTCCACGAAAGGGCCGTATTGGGAAATGTCGCGGCCGGCTTTCGCCTCGTCGAGCATCCGTTTCCCGAGTTCGTCCTCGTCCATAAACGGCAGAAGGTTCTTCATCGAGATCCCTTCGTAAACGCCGTCGGGAGCTTGGGCGACTTTCTTGGCCAACTCGTTAAGATCGTCCTCATCGAGCAGCGGTATCAGTTTTCTGATGTTCATTTTCTGCCACCTCCTTCAAATAGGTAATTCGTTTCCTCGATCGTGAGGACGGAGCGGAGACGCTCGCTTATGGGGAGCGCCCCCTTCTTGGCGGCGCGGAGCAGACGCATCCTTTCCTCGATCGTGCAAAAAGGGAACAGCGAAGGAAGGTCGGCATGGATTTTCTTCTCGGCGACCCCGCGGATAACGTAGGAACGGTCCCGCCCCGCGAAAGGGTCGTCGCGAGGGAGAACTATGGGCTCCTCGTTCAAGCAAAGGATTTCCTCGAAACTGACGCCAAAGAGAGCGGACAGTTCGATGACGTTGTCGATCGTCGGGGCACTTTTGCCAAGCTCCCAAGCCGAAACGGCCTGTCTTGAGACGTAGAGGCGGCCCGCTAGGGCCTCTTGGCTATAGCCGCCCGCATTCCGCAAGGAAGCGATCTTTTTTCCAACGGAAACAAGGTCAATCATTCAATGCCTTATTATCCGACGAATCGTCTCGGCTATCCACCGGTTCGTAAACCACCATCGCGTAAGGATAGGGTCCGAACTGCGAAAGCGCGTATTTGCCAAGGCCCCGGTCCGAACGGTTGGTCTTGAATAGGTTTTTGCTGCTCATGGGTTTTCCTCCACCCCATCAATGTAGCGGAAAGAAAAACCCTTGTAACGCAAGGGGCGATTGCGAAACCGCAGGTAGCCTTCCGCAACTAGGCCAACCCGTAGTGCTTTAAGCCTTTGATCAAGCCGTCTTTGTCGATTGGATCGGTCACGAATTCGCTCACGGCTTTGAGCTCGTTCTTGCCGTTGCCCATGCAAACGAAATGACCCACATGCTCGGCCATCGAGATGTCGGGAAGGTCGTCCCCGAAGCCGATCGCCTCGTCTTTATGGTAACCGAAGTGCTTCAGCATGAGATCGATGTCGACCCCCTTTTCGTGAGCGTCCTGCATGACGTCGACCGCGCACGAGAAGAAACGGATGAACTTCAGTTGCGGAAACGCCTTTTCGAAGATGGCGTCGTATCGCTCCGGCGCGAAAAGGAGGAACGAGACGACCTCATCTCCTTCGTAAACCCCGCGGGGAGACACTTCGTCGCGGAAAGCCTTGTAGTATTCGTCGGTGAACTGGTTTTCGGGAGTCAAAAGCTTCCTTTCCTCCGGCCCCACGAGCTCGACCGCCAAATCAAGTTGGAGGCATTGGGAAAGAAACGCCCGGCAATTGCAATCGCTGATGAGGGCCTTATGAAGGTATTTCCCGTCCGCGAAAGAGGCCCCGCCCGAGCAAGTGATGAACCCATCCCATTCAAAACCGAGATTCAAAGCCCCGAATTTCCTAAGGGAATCAAACGGCCGGGCCGTCGTCAAAACGGCCTTGACCCCTCGTTTCTTCATTTTTTTGATTGCCTTTAGGCCCGACGGCACGTAATGATGGTTCCCGTGGTCGTAAAGGGTCCAATCCAAATCGAAAAAAGCGATGCGGATGCTCATGGCTTTCTCCGCTTCGCCAAACGGCGGTCGAACGCTTTATAGAGGGTTTGGTTCAATTCGTTGAGCAATGAGGGGTCGATTTTCTCGATTTTCCGATCGTAAGTCACGATACCGTTGGTTTCGTTCTCGACGTCGGTGAGTTGGGTGAAAACCGCTTCGCCGAGGCCCCGTCGATTTATGAGGCGGAGGATGCGCTTGCCATAAAGTTTTCTGACCGCCTTGGAAAGCCGCGCTTTGTCCTTGAACTGGGCATAGCCGAAATTCTTCCTCGAGAACTTATGGCCTTTGACCCCAAGGGAAAAACCGCCGCATTCGGAGAGGGAAAGGATCCGCTTGTGATCGTTTTTGAGACGCGGGGCGACGAAATAGACGTGATGGGACTTGAAGTCGCCTGTTTTCTTGTCGAACCAACCCGAGGCCGAATCGATCGGGCGAGAAGGGTCAAGGGAACGGAGCCTCTCCGTGAGGCGAAGGGAATCGAACTGGCCCCAGCCTTCGTTGAAGAGCGTCCACGCGCAAAGCGAGGGAACGTTCTTGAGCCGTTCGTAAGTGCCCGTCAGATCCTTCTCGAATTGGAGGCGGCTCTTAGCGAGGAAACGGCCGAGGAAACGATGGCTCGTGTCACTCAGTTCGTATTTGACGATCGGCCTCGTGACGATAAAGAAGTTGTGGTAAGGCGAGCCTCCGCTGACGAAATCCTGAAAAACCAGCATGCCCAGCCGGTCGCAAAGACAGTACCAACGACGAGGTTCGATCTTGATGTGCTTGCGGATGCAGTTGTATCCGCAGCGCTTGGCCAAGAGGATATCGTCTTCCATCGCTTTCTCGCTCGGAGGGGTGAGGCCCCCGTCGGGATAGTAGCCCTGATCAAGAGGCGCCGATAAGAACATCGGCTTGCCGTTGAGGGCGAAGAAACGCTCGCCCGCCACGGTTTCGACGCTGAACTTCCGCATCGCGAAATAGGAATGGACCAAGTCGTCCCCATAAGACAGGCGAAGCTCATAAAGGTTGGGGTTTCCCTCGGTCCACGGATAAAAGGAGTCGCGGAAATCGAGTTCGGCCGCCCCCGTTTCCCCAAACGTTCCCCGGGCGAGGAAACGCCCTTGAAAGAAGGCTTCGACGACCCCTTCGGATTTCGCTCCGGCGAAGAAAGCCTGAACATTCAGTTTCCTTTCGTCGAAATGAGGCGTGAGCGTGAAATCCTTGATATAGGCGCCTCTAGGGACCCCCTCAAGCCAAACCGATTGCCAAACGCCGCTCGTGGCGGTATACCAAATGCCGCCGCTGCGAAGGGATTGCTTGCCTCGGGCATAGATGGGGCTCTCGGTATCGTCAGAAACGGTAAGCTCGAGGACGTTCTCGGGCTGCGGACGCTCGATCAAGCAAGAAAAAGGAAGGTACCCCCCTTCGTGATGAAGGACGCGCTCGCCATTAAGGAAGACGTCGCAAATCTGGTCAACGGCCTCGAAATGGAGCAAAAGGGAGCCCGAAAGGAAGCCATCATCCAAATGGAATTTGCGCCGGTAATGCAAATAGTCGCCCTTATGGACGGATAAGCCAAGGCCGCTTAAAGACGATTCGACGGCAAAAGGAACGACGATTTTCCGATTGAAACGCTCGGGACGCCCTTTCTCCTGATCGAGGGAAAAATCCCACAACCCGTTAAGCGTCAAAAAACGTTCGCGCCGAAATTGGGGGTCGGGATGCTCGCCAAGCGGGGCGTCGCGGTTAAGTTTCTCGCCATAAACGGTCGTCAATGCGTTCATACGCTAATGATAAACCATTGCGAAATGGTAAAATACATTCGGAGGCGAAATAATGATTTCCTTCGCCAAAATCAAAGAATCGCTTAAGGCGCGCCAAGCCGATGCCTGGATCGTCGTCGATTACGAAAACCGCAATCCCAGCGTGGTGGCTTTTCTAGGCCGTCTAATGCTCACTAGAAAAATCTTCCTAGTCGTGCCGCTGAAAGGAAAGCCTTATCTTATCTGCCACGCCATCGACACCGTCTTCCTTAACAAAAAGGAAATAACCGACCGCTTCGACTTGCGGGTCTATAAGGATTGGCGCGAGATGCTTTCTCTCGAGGAGGCCTTCAAATCCTATAAGCGCGTCATGATGGACGTCTCGGACAAGGGCCTCTTGCCGCGCGTCTCATTAGCCGATTACGGATCGGTGGAATACATCCGTTCCCTAGGTTGCGAAATCGTCTCCAGCGCCGATCTTTTGCAGCGAATCAACGCGGTTTATGGGGCGCGCTCGCACGAGTTGCAGATAAAAGCCGACGAAATCGCGCTCAGAATCAAAGATGATGCCTTTAAGGAAATCGCCCGCCGCGTCGAGAAAGACGGCGGAACCGACGAATTCTCCATCCAGCGGTTCATAAGCGAGGCCTACCACGCCGCCGGCATGGTCTATGACGAGCCCCCGATCGTCGCCATCAACCGCAACGCCTCCAATCCGCATTACGCCCCTACAGAAAAAATCCATAGCCCCATCAGGAAGGGCGATTTGGTCCTCATCGACATGTGGGCGAAACTCGATGATCCGGAAGCCGTCTACAGCGACATCACTTGGATGGGCTACGTCGGAGACAAAATCCCGCAAGAGATGAGCGACCGCTTCGCCATTTTGCGCGACGCGATCGACAAAGCGCTGGCCTTTTTAAAGAAAGAGCTCCCGCTTCGCCGCGTCGAGGGTTGGGAGGTCGACCGCTTGGTCCGGGACGAAATCGGCAAGACCCCCTATGGGCGCTATTTCATCCATCGGACCGGCCACAACATCGCGGTGGACGTCTCCCCGCACGGCCCCGGCGTCAACATGGACGATTACGAATCCCATGACGGGCGCGAGATCGTGGACGGGATCTCCTTTTCCCTCGAGCCTGGCATCTATGCCCCCGATTTCGGGGTCCGCAGCGAAACGAACGTCTACATCGACGACCGCCGCCCGGTGGTCGTCGCGGGAAGGCAACGCGAAATCGTCCCCATCCTCGCCAAATAAAGGAAAAAGCGTTTCGAAACAATAGACGCGGCGAAGGCGCAACCCATCAAGGGCCTTATTGTTTTGCAGAAGCGAGGCGATCGAAATAGGCCGCCAGGGCTTTTTCGTCGTCACCGCTCATCTTGAAGCAGGCGCGATACCCTTCGATCACCTGAAAACGCAGTTGCCTCAACCGCTCGGAAAGATGGGCCACCGCCTCCCCGCTCCAACCATAATCGCCAAAGGCCGAGGCCTTTTTCCCCTGCCCTTCCGTCCATGGGATGCACGTCAGCAAATCGTAGAAAAGACCGATTGCGTCCCCGACGAGGGTCGGCGAGCCAAGCAACACGAGCCCCGAAGTTCGGATATCCTCCAAGATGAGGGGTTTCGTCTCCGCGTAATTGAGGGCATCGATTTTATGAAAGGAAACCTTGAATCCGTCCCCCTCGAAACGACGTTTAAGATATAGGGCCATCTTCTCCGTGTAACCATAGGCGCTCGCATAGACGACGCTCACGTGCCTAGGATCGCTTACGGGCAAATATTCGGCGGCGAACTTCTCGTAAAGCCCGATCTGTTTTCCGACATCGGTGTCGACGACCGGTCCGTGGCCAGGGCAAATCATGTCGATCTCAAGCGCCTTCACGCGCTCGATCGCGGCCTTAACGTAACTGGCGAAAGGCGCCATTATGTGCGCGAAATAATACTCGACGGCTTTGTAGTAACGCTCTTTGTCGGGTTCCTTGCTAAGCAAGATGGCATCGCTCGCGAAGTGGGCTCCGAAAGCGTCGCAACTCACAAGAGTCCTCAGTTCCTCAATATAAGTGAACATGACGTCCGGCCAATGGAGCAGAAGCCCGCTCACAAAACGAAACGTGTAACCGCCAATCTTTAGGGGAGAGGCCGGATTCATCTGAATTCGCCTGAATGGCCTCCGAATGATTTTGTCGAGATTCATGAGGGCGGGGCGGCTTGCCACGACCGTGATGTCGGGGTTCTTTTCCAAGAGCGCCTCGATAGCCCCGGAATGATCAGGTTCCGTGTGGGCGACAAAAAGGTATCTGATAGCCGAAAGCGGTGCGATTTCCTCGATGTTGGCGAGGTATTCGTCGGCGAAGACCTCTTTGTTACCATCGAAAAGGACAAAACCTTCCGACGTTTTGAGCAAATACGAGTTGTAAGAAGTTCCCTCGTCGGTTCTCACGGCGACGTCAAAGACCTTCAAAGCGTGGTCAATGACCCCGACATAATAGAAATCCTTTTTCAATTCCAGCGTTTGCATGGATTCATCCCCCTCGTGCTGATTATAAGGGCTCGCAAAACGTTCTGACACCCATAAGCGCAAAAAAGGAGGGCGTTTTCCGCGTCCTCCCTTAGCCCAAGGCCGTTACTCGATGGCGATGAGATGGGCGTTTTCGGCTTTCTTCTCGGCTTCCTTCGGGATGGTAAGCGTCAGAACGCCGTTGGCGTAGGCGGCTTTCACGCTCTTCGTGTCAACCTCGCCGACGTAGTAACTGCGCGTCGCCGTGCCGCTATAGCGTTCGCGATGGATGAAGGATCCTTTCTCGCCCTTCTCGCTCTTGCTGGCGTTGACGTTGGCTTTGATGGTCAGATACTCGTCCTTCAAGGTGACGTTGATGTCTTTCTTGTCAATGCCCGGAAGCTCGACTTCCATGACGTAGTTCTTCCCGTCATCGGTGATGTCGGTCTTCATTTCCAGCCCTTTCGCGTAGTGGTCGTAAATAGCGGGTCCCATGAATCCCTCCGGGAATAAATCCAAGAAGAAGTTCCCTCTTTCGGCAATGTCGTTATTCATAGTCTTGTACCTCCTGTGTTTAGCACTCTATAGTTCCAAGTGCTAACTATATGATAGCTTCTCATTTAGCACTGTCAAGTCATGAGTGCTAAAAGTTGGCGTTTTCTATGTTAGTGGTTGTCTTAACCACTATTTCTTCGAGTTTTTCCCCGATTTCCTTTCCATAAGACGCCAAATCAGGGCCATAAATAAAACCGTGGGTATGGGTTAGAAGGTATTTTCTAACCTCGTTATCGATGAAGGAAGAGAGCCGCCTACCCTCGTAAGGGCACAGCGGTGGCCTTTTCATGGCGGACTCAAAAGCCCGCTTCGCCTCCTTCTCGATCGAATCGGCTCGCCATCTGCCGCGGAAAACCCGCCCATAGGGGCGGAAAGCCTCGTTGAGAAGGGCGGTTAAAAAAGAAATCAGCTCGCTTAGGCCTGCCTCATAGATAAGATTCACGCCCTAATATAGGAAAGGAAAAGGAAAACGGACCGGCAATCGTATAGAATGATGGCTATGGATAGCGGCACGCTCGCCTCAATCAAAGCCGCGATGGCCGGGGAAGGATCCCCGCTCGCGCGAATGCTCAATGCCTTGGCGTTGCTCCGCGAAGCCCTGGGCCCCAAAAGTTGGGTCGGGCTTTATGTTTACGAAGAGAAAACCAACAAATTGAATCTCGGACCGTTCCAAGGCTCGCCGGCCTGCGTCTCGATTCGACCCGGAAAAGGGGTCGTCGGAACCTGCTATGCCGCCAAGAAGCCCCTCTACGTTGACGACGTGAACGAATTCCCCGGTTACGTATCCTGCGACGCCTGCGTCAAGAGCGAAGCCTGCTTCCCCCTTTTCGCGGGAGACGACGTCATCGGCGTTCTCGACGTCGACAGCCCCGAACTTGACGGCCTCAAAGGCGACCTGACCATCCTGATGGCCGTCGCCCACCTCTTTGAAGGCTAGTCCGTCAAATCGGCGAACGTGGCCTTGCAGTAACGCGCGAGATCCGCGGGTTTGATTTCGATTTGGCGGCCCCGACGGCCGGCGCTCACGAAGATGGAGTCCCAAAGCTCAGCCGTCGCATCGAGGTAGACCGGGTAAGGCTTTTTAAGCCCGATGGGGCTGCAGCCCCCATGCACGTAACCCGTCAAAGGAAGCAGTTCCTTCTGATGGATCATCGCGATCGATTTGGCTCCGACGGCTTTGGCGGCCTTCTTGAGATCGAGTTCGGCGTCAACGGGTACCTCAAAGGCGAATAATTGCCCTTTCCCGCTTCGGGCGATGAGGGTCTTGAAAACCCTGTCGGGCTCCTCGCCCAGAATCAGGGCGACGCTCTCCCCGTCGACCGCCTCCGGATCGTAGGAATGTTCCAAATAGGGGATGCCGGCTTGCTCAAGCAAGCGTATCGCGTTCGTTTTATCCATATCCGTATTATAACGTGAGGCCATAAAAAAGCCCCTCGCGAAGAGGGGCGGTCGTCAAACGGGCTTATTTGGCCTTAAAGGCGAGAACGCCGCCGACGCAGGAAGCGAGTCCGCAGGCAACCGCGGCGACGCCGGCCCCGATAAAGCCCCAAGACAAAACGAGATTCGGATAGTTCGTCGCATTCGCGGCGACGATCGGCTTGGCAAGAACGTAAAGGACGCCGGAAGCAATGGCGAGCAACCCCGCGACGAAGGCGAGGAAGCCGCCGAACTTAGTGCTTGAGCCAAAGCCCATGAGAAGGGCCAAGACGATAAAGGCGGCTGCGACGACAAGCATGACGAAGGCGGCGATGAAAGCGCCGTATCCGTTGACCGTCAGGTCTTGGGTTTTGTTGCCGAAGACGAAGTCATAGGCGCGGAAAGTCTCGGTATAAGCCGATCCGCCCCCGTCAACCGTTCTCACGAATCCGGCCCCCAAAGGAAGCAAGAGGGCCCCGAGGCAAAGGACGGCGGCCAAGAGAACCAAGATGCCGAAGATAGAAGTGCTTTTTTTCATAGTGTCTTTCTCCAAGAAGTGGAAACGAAACAATATTACTAGGTAATATTCCCCACTGCAAGGAAGGATGTGGCGAACGGGCTTCATGAAAACGGCCTCTTGAGCGTCCAAACGACCTCTAGAAGGAACGGCCGCCGTAGCCGCGATCCGCCCTAGACGATGGCTTCATGGGAATCGTTTGGCAACGGAAAACATCAAAGAAAGCGTTCTTGCCATCGCCCTCCTAAAAATTAAGCCGCTCCGCTAGGCGACCGAAACGGTCAATCTGACGCCCGAATCGGCGCAATCGGAGACCGCTACGCGATAGATGAAAGAGGACCCATCGTCCATCGTCCCCTTAGGAAACTGGCTCTTGAAGGAGGAAAAATCGAACATGTCGCCGTCTTGAAAGAGAGTGCTGTTGTTCGCCCTCGGCAAATCCTTCCGCGTCGTGACCTCATTTATGAAGGAACGGCCGCCATGATCGATTTCGGAGATAAG
The DNA here is from genome assembly GCA_022641095.1 of Bacilli bacterium. Lineage (GTDB taxonomy): Bacteria > Bacillota_I > Bacilli_A > RFN20 > CAG-826 > UBA4951. Next base: position 35,802 of record JALCDB010000005.1, on the reverse strand, counting down.
CTTGAATGAGGGGTCGATGTAGGAGGAAGAACGGGTGTTCGAGGTGCCGACGATTGTCGCCAAATTGTCGCCAGCCACGATCTTGTCGGTGAGGTACCCGACGCGCCAAGCGCCGCCACGATAGACCTTGGTAAGAAGACGCGCGTCCACGTGGTAAATCCTGACGCCGCTCTCGCTGAAGCCCCGGACCCCGTTGCCACGATAGCCGGCGATGCCGCTGTCGGATTCATTGAGGCCCGTAGGGGTATAGTACTCAAGCAGCATATACTCGTCGAAAGCGCTGCCGTTCCACCCCGCGGTCGTAGGAAGCAAAACGCAATTGGGGCCGCCGCTAGTGGCGCTTGGAGGCAATTCGATCTCCACGCTCCCCGCGTTGCCGCTCACGACGTAAGGCTCAACCCACCCCAGCGCGAACTTGCTGTAAGCGTCGTGGTCGATGACGTTGGCGTCCATCATGTCAACGGAACCCATCGGAGAGGAGAACTTGCCCAAAGAGCCATAGTCGTAATAGTCGTCGAGCCCCATAAGGTGACCCGTCTCGTGAATATAAATGTGGGAGTCGACTTTGCTTGGTCCGTATCCGTCGTACATGCAATCATAGGAAGCCCAGAAATATCGGCTTAAGGAAGGCGAGGAGAGGGAAGCCTCCTTCAAGGGGAAGCCGTCGCTCTTGTAGGCATCGTAAGTAAAAGCCCAAAACGTCGAATTGGGATCGCTCGAACGGGCCACCGTGGTGCCATTCCACACGGAATCGCCGTCGTTCGGGCAACTGAAAACGGCCATGACGGCGTCCAAATACCCGTCTCCGTTCGTGTCAAACCGGGCGGCGTCATCGTTATTTTTCTTATAGGCATCCACCGCTTCCGCGATAATGGAGGCGACCTTGGACTCATAAGCATCGTTGGCGGCGACTATTTCCTCGGCGGTAAGCCCGCATTCGTAAAAATCGGCCACCTCGCCCGCAAGATGGAGTTTGCCATAGCTCGAAGTCGCGTAGTAACTCGCGACCGACTGCCACCCGGTGTCGCCCGCGGCTCCGAAAACGGCTTTCCCGATATCCGCTTTGGCCGTTGCGGTAGCGTTGCTTTCGTATCCTTTGATCGCGATTGGCAAAACCAGAACCTCTTCGTCTCCTTGGCTAGGAAGTCCCGAAGGGCCCGAGGAAACGCTCACGTCTCCGTAATCGTAAAGGCTCGGCGACGACGCATAGGACAAAGCGACGGGCCCGCTCGAAGAAGAAGGGAAGGAAGAGGAGGCCGAAGAGGCGCTCATTGGCGATTTGGAGGACGTCGGAGGATAGAAAAGGCACGAAGAAATGGCCATGGCGGATAGCCCAACAAGAACAAAAAGCCCGATTTTCTTCATAAAACCTCTCTTTGGACGCGATAAGGAAGCGACATAATTCCCCATTGACGACGCTAACCAATTTTCGGGGCTTAAGCCCGGCTTATCGTAAGGGTGATCGACTCATCGCTCATGTCGCTGAAGGCGACCTGATAGGGCATTATCGACCCATCGTTCATCACGCCAAGGCGCGGAAAGGAATCCTTATAGGAGGCGAAACTGAAACTGTCCCCGCTTTGAAACAGGGTGCCTTCGTCCGCCACGGCGGCTTTGTTATTTGCCTGGAATTCATCGAAATTCCGCTTCTTGGTACAGTCAAGTTCCTGAATAAGGCGGTAATTGCTGTTGATCTGATTGCGGTCGTTGCTGTTGCTATGGGCCAATCGGGCATATCCCGAAGAGGGAAAACGGTCGACGTAACCGTCGACGGAGCCTAACCCCGTCACCGCGATCATCCTCGAATCGACGTGGTAAATGCGGACGCCGTTCTCGCGGAAACCAGTATAGCCATTGGCGTATGTCGTTTCGGCGTCCCGCCTATTGAGACCCGTAGGGGTGTAATATTCAAGGAGCAGATATTCGTCGGCGAAGGAGCCGTTCCAACCATCCCCCGTTGGGAGAAGAACGCACTGACCCGTCGAAGCGCTCGGCTTAAGGACGATCGAACAATCCCCGCTCACGACGTAAGGCCTGACCCAGCCGAAATTGAACTTGCTGTAAACGTCGTGGTCGATGACGTTGGCGTCCATCATGTCGATGAAGCCCATCGGGGCGGCGTTGGTGGCGTCCGATCCCGCGACGTAATAGTCGTCGAGCCCCATAAGGTGCCCCGTTTCGTGAACGAAGGTGTGGCAATCGAGTTTTCCCGCGCCCCAAGAACTCTCCATCTCGTACATGAACTTGTAGGAAGCCCAGCAATAATGGTAAGGCATCGGATCCCCTAAACTAAGCGCTTTGCCAATGAGGCTGTAGTCATAATAAGTGTAAGCCCAAAAATCCTCGCTTATGCCATTGTAAGGCGTGTGATAGGGGCAACCATAGACGAGCCAAACCCCGTCGATGATCCCGTCATTATCGCTATCGAACGAGGCGCAGTTGGTGCTATAAGTCCTCTTATACCAAGCGACCGCGTTCTCAAGCAAGGTCCATGTGGGCTCATAATGATCGGCGTATTCGCCCGTGTAAGAAAGGGGCAGTTTCGCGAATTGACTGGTCGTATATCCGCAATCGTACCAATCGGAGACGCTTCCTTGGAGCAAAAGCTGCCGAAAGGAGCTCTTGTAGTAAAACGAGGCCAAGGATTCCCAGCCAGTCTCGTCAGGATCCCCAAAGAACGTGGTGTAGATGTCGTTACGGACTGAGGAGGTCGCCAAACGGGAATAGTCATCGAACTCGACGGGAATGACGAGGATGTTTTGGGTGCCCGTGGCGGGAAGTTCGATCGAGTCGTTGTTTTCGCCTAAAGTCGCGATGTCGAAAGAAGTGGCTGTGGCCGCGTAATTAACCCCGTCGGCGTCGAGCGAGAGAGCGTTGCCCCCATAAGCGCTGCCGTCTTTGCTCGATGCAAGCAAATCACCGCCGAACAGCGAGCATTGGCATAAAGACATCAACGCAAGAAACGAACTGGCCAGCAAAGCGAAATAACGATAGATTCGCAAAACGCTTTTTTTCATGAGCACATTTTAATCCTTATAGCCATTTAGCGCATCATCAATATGTCCGAAAAAAACAAAAAAGGAGGCGCTTTCGCGCCCCCTTGAAGGAACAAGTCACTTCGAGATGGTAACGGTGATCGAATCGGAACTCATGGCGGAGAAACTCGCGGTGTAGCCAAGCGCGCTGCCATCGTTCATAAGCTCTTTCTTCTGAGCGGGGTCGGATGAGCTCGCCTTATAGTAGTACTGGGCGAACGAATCATGGTAATCGCTGAGACTGAAGCTGTCCCCGTCTTGGAAGAGGGAACTGTTATCGGCCGTGACGGCTGAAGTGACGCCGAGGTTGAAATCGCGTTTCCGGGTGCAATCCATCATTTGGATGAGGCGGAAATCGCTTTCGATCCCATCGGTCATCATCTGGCGGTCGGAACTGTTCGAATGCGCCAAGACGGTGTACTGGGTTCCCGTGAAAGGCGACTCGTCGACATGGACGTGCTTAATCTCGTCCGTGTAGCCCCAAGCGCCCCATCCGGAACCATTGTAGGTGCTGTAGATCATGCGGGCGTCGATATGGTAGATGCGAACGCCGTTCTCGCTGAAGCCCCTAACGCCGTTGCCTGGGTAGCCACCGGCCTGGCTGTCTTTTTCGTTAAGCCCCGTCGGAGTGTAGAACTCCATCAGGATATACTCGTCGAAGGCGCTGCCATTCCAACCGTTCTCGTCAGGGAGAAGGATGGCCTGGCCGCTCGTCTCGGCGGGCTTGAGGGTGATTTCGCAAGCGCCGCTCACGACATACGGCTTGGTCCAGCCATAGGCGAACTTACTATAAGCGTTGTGGTCGATGATGTTGTTGTCCATCATGTCGATTTTGCCCATCGGATCGAAGTTGCTGGCGGTGTTATAGGCATAGTAGTCATCAAGGCCCATCATGTGGCCGGTCTCGTGGATATAAGTGTGGGCGTCGACTTTGCTCGGCCCGTATCCTTCGTACATGAACTTGTAGGAAGCCCAAGCGTACTTGAAGGCGACCTCTTCGCCCGAAGCGCTCAAATCCTCGAACGTGTAAGCCCAAAGCAATTTGTTGGCGCCGGTGCTGTCGAAGGGTTGGCTATAAACCATCCAAACTCCGTCGAGGGCGCCGTCTTGATCCAAGTCGAATTCCGCGCAGGTGGTTCTGTAGCGCGTTTTGTACCAGGCGACCGCTTCTTCAAGAAGCCGCCAGGTCGGATCGTAGGATTTGTATTCGGTGCTCGTCCAATTGGCGACGGTGCGGGCGGTGTAGCCGCATTGCCACCACTCGGAAATGGTGCCGTTCAGGAGCAGCTGACCGAAGGAACTCTTGTAGTAGAAGGAAGCAAGGGACTCCCAGCCGGTCTCCTCGGGATCGCCGAAGAAGGTCTTGTAAAGGTTGCCGCGCGTGGCCTCGTTGGCCGCGTTCTCTTCGTCGCCCGCAAAGCAAACCGGGATAACGAGGATGTTTTTGGTGCCGGTGCTGGGAAGATCGTACAATTCCTGGGCGGCGCTAAGCTGATGCTGATTGATCGAGGTGGCCGTGGCGGCGTAATTGGTCCCATCGGCGTAATCGGTCGAAGGGATATCGCCATAGGTGCTGCCGTCCTTGGTTGAAGTCAGCAGGCTTGCGATGGGATCGATGACTTCGACGTTGACGGTCGAAACGATGTCGTTGCCCGAAGCGCTATGGGCGCCCGGAAGGGTGACGGTCACGACGGTATTGCCTTTTTTGACGCCGGTGACGATTCCGTCGCCGTCGACTTTGGCGATACTATCGTCAGCGGAAGCGTAGGCGCAGTCGGGATAGGTTACCCCGCTTGGGAGAATCGCCATTTCGATTTGGCTCGTCTCGCCCATCGGCAACCCGGTGATGTCGCCGCTTGCCACGCTCATGGAATCGGCTTTGGTTTCCTTGCCATCCTGAAGCCCAAAGGTCAAGCTCGCGAGGTAAATCGGAGCCGCTTTAGGAACAGAAACGGTGAACTCGACGACCGAGCCAGTCGCGTTGCTGAGCGAAGGGAACGCATAATCGGCAAATTCGACGCCGGTGACGGTCGCACTGACCCCATCGGGGTTAGCCGAATCGGCGAAAGTCACGGTTTGGGTGCCATCGTTGACCATGGCGGCGTTCATTTTGACGCTCGTGATGGCTTTGCTGCCGTCAAGAGTGAAAGTAATGGCGCCGGCTGTGCTTCTGATGCCGATTTTGATATAGGATTCGCCCGTGCCATAGACGTTCGTGCAGTCGACGCCGGTAACCTTCACCCCGTCGGCGGAGTAGTAACCGGAGTCGGCGCTCGTGATTTTGGCGGCGTTAGCGAAAGACGAGGCCGCGAAAGCCATGGTCGGTTTGCTTTCGACGCTTCCCGAAGAGGAGGAGCTCGAGGCTCCGGAGATCGCGCCGCTGCTAGAGCTGTCGCATCCTGCGATAAGCATGGAGGCGGCGGCGAGGGCGGCGATTATCAACTTCTTATTTTTCATAGATTTCTCCTTAATTTCTCGCAAGCGAATGATAACGCGCATGTGCGCAATGTCAATAAAATATATGATGCGAGCCCTACTGCGCGACGCTACTTCTCTTTGGCTTTGGCTTTTTCGTCGAGAACGACGATTTCCTGGCGGTACTTTGCCATTTCGGGGGCGTTGGCAAGCACGAAGTGACCTGGCAGAATTTCCTGGAAAGACGGTTTCTCATGCGAATAGTCATGAACTTCGGAAGGCTTGTAAACGATGCGAACGCGGTTCTTCTCGCTCGCCGGATCCGGTTTCGGAATAGCTGAAAGCAAGGATTTCGTGTAGGGGTGAAGCGGGTGCTTGAAGAGTTCGTCGCTCGTAGCGAGCTCAACTAGGTTGCCATAATACATGACGGCGATGCGGTCGCAGAAATACTTGACGACCGAAAGGTCGTGGGCGATGAAGAGAATGGAAACGCCCATCTCGTCCTTGACGTCGTTAAGAAGATTCAGGATCTGGGCGCGGATGGAAACGTCGAGGGCGCTGATCGGCTCATCGCAAATAAGGAATTTCGGGTTCATGACGATGGAACGGGCGATGCCGATACGCTGGCGTTGACCGCCGCTGAACTCGTGGGGATAACGCGAGGCGTATTCCGGAATAAGCCCGACTTTGTTGAGGATATCAGCCACTTTCCTCTCGTTTTCGGCGACGTTGTGCTTCCCTTGGATGCGCAGCCCTTCCTGGATGATGTCATTGACGGTCATGCGCGGGTCGAGCGAATCGACCGGATCCTGGAAAATCATTTGGATTTCGTTGACGAGGCGATGGTTGGGCTGCCTTTGCACTTTGGCCATGTTGGCGTCTTCGGGAAGGCCATCCGGCAACATCAGTTTGTTGGCGTGCTTATTGTCGTACTTGATGTGCTTGATCTCCTCTCTTTGCTCTTGAACGTGAATACGCTCTTTGGCGCAGAGGGTTTTGATCTCGTTTTCGTAATAGGACCTGATATTGGAGGCTTGCTTGGACTCGGCCATGCTCGCGGTCGTCTTAAGGGACTCAAGTTCGGCGCGCTGGCGGGCATAGTCGTTCCTGATTGAAAGGATGAGATCGTCGCGATCGACGTCGTTGGGGTCGGCCCTTTCCTCTATTTCGGCCTTTTCGGCGGCGTTTAGGTCGTCAAGTCGTCTCACGATATCCGTGCTCTTGAGCGGAATCGAAGCGATTTCAACCCTCTCTTTCTCGCGGAGAGCCTTGATTTTCTCTTTCGTGTGGATGCGGCTCCACTTAATTTCCTTCTCATTGAAACGGACGCCGCCGCTGATACGGTAACCTTCATAATAGACGGCGCCGGAGGTGATATCGTAAAGTTTGATGATGCAACGGCCGGTCGTGGTCTTTCCACATCCGGATTCGCCGACAAGGCCAAAGCATTCGTTGCGCTTGATGTCGAACGAAACGTCGTGAACGGCTTTTGTTTTGTAGCCACCGCCCATGTCGAAAAACTGTTTCATATGGCGAACGGAAAGGATGACATCCTCGTCAACAAGGTTTTTCTTGTAACTGACGCGGGCCAAACGGCTCGCATCGCGATCGGTTTCAAGGGCCAAAAGATGTTTCCTGGCCTCCGGAGCGGCTTTGGAGGCCGCATCGGCGTAATCTTTCTCAATGGCGGCGAGTTTGTCTAGATAGGCCTTGTTCTCGGCCTTTACGGCCTCGCCGTCCTTCGTGGATCTGGCCTTTTTCAAGGCGGTCTTGTGGGCGCTTAGAAGCGCTTTTTCTTTCTTTTCGAATTCAGCCTTCACCGGAAGAAGGGCCGAAATGTCGTTTTGTCGGGCGAGGGTTTGCCTTTCATAATCCTTCGCGAGAACGCGCGAACGGGCCAAAACGTTTTTGTGGCGGAGACGCTCCGCATCGGTGTCGTTCCAATGGGACAAAGAATAAAGGCGAAGGGTGTCACGGATATCCTCAATTTGGCTTTGAATGGCGTTTTTATCAGCGTCCGAGGCATTCTTGAGCGCCTCCTTCTTCGCGACCAAATCGGCGCGAAGTCCTTCCACGCGAAGGAATTTCTTTTCGTCGTCATCCCTGATGAACTGCGGCTCATTGCGGTGCAAAAAACCGATGGCGGACTCAAGGAAGCCTTTGTTGGCCGGTTTCTTTTCTTCGCTCATTTTTTAAGCCCTGCCTTTCGTAAGGAATTTTCGATACGGGTCGAAACGATTTTTGGCATGACCGTTTTCGGAGCGCGCGGATCGAGGAGCCACGTCGAGGCGTAGTGGGTGTCGGAAACCTTGTACATCGGCGGCTCTTCTTTGAAATCGATGCCAATCGCGTACTTGCTGCGAAGAGCGAAAGCGTCGCCTTTCGGCGGATAAATCATGTTCGGCGGCGTGCCCGGAATGGCCTCTAGGCGTTCCTTGCTGTCGACATCTGGAATGGAGGAAAGCAAAGCCCAGGTGTAAGGATGAACCGGGTGATAGAAAACGTCGGCGGCTGTGCCGAATTCGACGATTTTGCCAGCGTACATGACGGCGACGCGGTCGGCCATGTTGGCGACGACGCCCAAGTCGTGGGTGATGAAAATCACGGACATGTGGTGAGCCACCTTAAGACGGTTGATAAGTTCCAAAATCTGGGCTTGGATGGTGACATCGAGGGCGGTTGTCGGCTCATCGCAGATAAGAACGTCCGGATTGGCCGTCAAAGCGATGGCGATGACGATGCGTTGCCGCATGCCGCCCGAGAACTCGAACGGATACTGATTAAAACGTTTTTCCGGGGAAGGGATTCCGACCTCGGCCATGACCTTAAGGGCCCTGGCTTTCGCTTCCTTTTGCGTCACGCGGATGTTTGAGATATATTCACGGTGCTCTTTGACGACGCTCTTGTAAAACAAATTGAGTTTGTGGTTATGTTTAAAGGCGTCAACGACTTTGCCTAAGCGTTCCCTGTGTTCGTTTTTGAGTTTGTCAGCCATCTTCTTGACTTCGACGGCGGCCACCCTCTTTTTGTCGGCAAGAGCTTTGCGATCCTCTTTGATCTTTGGCCCTAATTCGGCTTTCTTGCCCTCATAAATCGCTTTCTTTGTGGCGAGCTCGGTTTCGGCGGTTTTTATTTCCTCGGCGGTTTTTTTGTGCTTCTTGGCCCCGTTAAGGGATTTTTTGGCATAAATGAAATCGTCGCGCGTGATCGAAAGAAGACGCTCATCGTTCTTGAGTTTGACGAGTTCGGTTTTGATGATCTCGTCGTGCTTGTGCTTAAGGTGATTGCCGTTAATGACCATGACCTCGGTGATCTGCTTGCCGATCCTCATGATCGGGTTAAGCGAAGAGAGGGGGTCTTGGAAAATCATACCGATCTTGTCGCCTCTGATGCGATGGAACTCCTCCTCGGAAACCTTGGTGAGATCCTCGCCTTCATAGGTGACGGAACCGGAATCGATATGGCCGTTCCCGGCAAGGATGCCCATGATGGTGCGGCTCGTGACGGATTTGCCCGATCCCGATTCGCCAACGATGCAAAGCGTTTCGCCGCGATATAGGTCAAAGGAAACGCCACGGACCGCGTGAACGCGGCCTTTGTCGGTATAAAACGAGATGGCAAGGTCACGAACGGAGAGCTTGACCTCTTTGCCCGCGGGGACCGGCCCGACGGTGGTCGCGAAATCGATGGTTGGCAATGCTTGGCGTTCCATATTATTGCTCCGTTCCTTTCAGCGAGGGGTTGAAGGCGTCTCGCAAGCCATTGCCGAACAAGTTGAAGCAAATCATGAGGATGCTCACGATGATGGCGCCGCTGATAATAAGGTAAGGTTGGTCGCGCAAGTAATTCTGGGCATCGCTCAAGGCGACGCCGAAACTCTTCATGCCTTTTAAGCCGAGACCCAAATAGGCGATCGTGGCTTCGGAGAAGATGACGCTTGGAATCATAAGGACCGAGCCAGTCACGATGGTGCCGATGCCGTTGGGAAGGATGTGTTTGAAGATCAAACGAACGTCGCTCGCGCCAAGGGTGCGCGACGCAAGAACGTATTCTCGGCCTTTAAAGCGATAGAACTGCTCTCGGGACTCTTCCGCGACGCCAATCCAACCAGTCAAGCAAATGGCCAGTAGGAAAGTCCAAAAGCTTTGGCCTAAGGTCAAGAGGCATAGAGTCATGACGACGATCCAAGGAACGCCGCCGAGAATCTCGATGAAACGCTCCATGAAAATATCGGTCCAACCGCCGAAATATCCGGAGAAGGAACCCCACACGAGACCAAAGGAAATATTGATGGTCGCCGCGAAGACGCCTAGAAGCAAAGATGTTCGCAAGCCAGTGAAAAGATATTTGAAATAATCCCAGCCGTGTCTATCGGTGCCAAAGACAAACATTGGCATAGAATTGTAATTATAGTAACGATAGACACTCATAACCACAGTCAAGGAAAAGGCATGGGTCGTGTGCTTTTTGTTGTTTTTGTCGAAGTAAGTAACTTCGTAAACTTCGACTTTCGTGACGTCACGAACTGGGCAACTGTCATCCAATATCTCAAACTCAAAATCACTCTCTGGATCGAAATTATCAAAATCGAAATTACTGAAGTTATCGGGGTCGGAAAGATCGTAGCCATCAATGCGCAGACTCATAAGATTGGCGTCAATCCACTTTCTGGTTGAATTGAGCGGAACATCGGATTTTGTTATATCCCCGAAAGCCGCTTCATAGGGATCATAACGGAAACTGCAATTAATAATATGAACACCGCGAACGGAACGAACGCCGTAATTATCAATAAGCCATGACGTTTTCTTGATTTCTGCGTCTTCGGAAGTGGAACGGAGATAGAGCTCGTTGCCTTCTTTGAAGCCAATCGAATCCCAAGTGGGGTCGGCCGTGCCATCGCTACGGCCAACGAGGTATGAATCTATGTAAATTGATGGATAATCGCCGGCCCTTTCAGGGTCATATTCGGTGTTTGTCTTCAAGCGCAACCCAAACGAAGCGGAAAAAACCGTATCGGTGACGCCTTCCGGTTTGTTCTTAGCGATTATATCGGAAACGTCCGGTATGACGACGTCGCTGTAATCGCCCTTCGTCGCTGGAACGTAAACGGTGACTTCGGTCGGATCCGTCGTCGCATCGCCGTCATAATCGACATAAGCGATAAGCGAGTATTCCGGCTGAATAGCCGCGATTTCGACGATGGACTCGCGATCAAAAGCGACCGAAATCGTATAAGCCACGGAAGTGTCGTAATTAGCATAGGGAGAGAAAATCTCCGGATCGCTCGTATGATTGCCAGCCGTTAAGCCCAACGAGCCGCCATAGCCATATTTGCTTGCGGCGTTAACCGACGCCCATTCGCACTTCAAACTTCCCTCTATGATGCAATCGGTGTTGATATCGGTGCCATTTGAGACCGGCAAAACGTTGTTAAGGTCGGTGTCGGCGTTAACCTCACCCGTTGTATCGTAACCCACGACGCCCTCATAATTCGTGGTTCCATCCATGAATCCGGCATCATTGATGCCCCACCATCTCGGAGGGAGGTTCTTTTGGTAATCCTGAATGTTATCGATGTCGTTGGGATCGGCAAAGGGGACGACGATGGCCATCAAAACGAGAACCCCAAGGATACAGGCCGCCACAACGGCGGAACGGCTCTTGGCGAAACGTTTCATCGCATCGCCCAAATAAGTCGTCGGTTTCGTCTTGAAACGAACGTCGTGAATGGTCTTGTCCGTCTGAACGAAGGCAAAGTCCTCGCTTGTGGCGAATGATTGTTGGTCGCTGTCTTGGTTCTTATCCATATCCAAGGGCCCTTTTTTCGCTTTGTCGGCGTTTTTTCTGAAACTCATTTTCTGGCCCCCATTCTGATGCGCGGATCGACGAATCCATATGAAAGGTCAACGACGAGCGAAGCGGCCAAACTGATCATCGTGACGACCGCGAGGTCGGTCATGACGACGTTGTAATCTTTGGCGGTAAGCGCGTCGACGTAAAGGAAACCGATACCTGGAATGGCGTATATTTGCTCAAGAATCATGGATCCGCTGAGAATGCCGATGAATTCCCCAATGATCATCGGGAAAATAGGGACCATGGAATTTCGCAGAGCGTGCCGCAAAACGGTTTGGCCCTTGGTAAGTCCCTTGGTCCGGGCAAGAAGCAAAAACTCGGAAGACATGACCTCGGTCAATTCGGCCCTGATCCAACGAGTGAAGCCCGCGATCGTGCCAAAGCAAAGGCACATGACCGGAATGACGTATCCAGCGGCGATCGTGCCAGCGCCATCCATGGTGCTTGGCCACGTCGAAGGAAGCCATTTGGCGTAGAAAGACAGCAAAAGAATGAGAAATGAGATGAGAACGAAGGACGGAATCGAAACGCAAACCATGATCAGTACCTGCACGACGTTGTCGTAAACGCTGTTCTTCTTGAGGGCGCTTGTGATGCCTAAAAAGAAACCAATCGGAAGCGAGAAAAACATCGAAAGGATATTAAGCTTCATCGAAACGCCAATACGCGTTGAGATGATGGACATGGCGCTCGAGCCAATCGAAATGGCGGTAGACGTGCCCCAGTCCCATTTGGTGAAAATGTTATAGAGCCACACGCCATACTGGTGGACGATGGAGAAATCATTGAAGTAGTAGTTCTTCGACGAGGAACCGGAAGTGATCGTGACAACGTGATCGGCGGTCGTCCCAATGATGTCTTCGACTTGGTAGCAATAACCTAACGTCACCTGCTTCCGATAAAAAGTGAGCACCTGCGGATTTGTGCCAGCGAACGCGGAAGGCACAAGCTTTAGGAGGAAAAAGGAAGCAGAAAGGATGATGAACGCGGTGACGAATATGAGTGCAATTCTTTGCAAGATATATTTCCACATTTCGGATAATCCTTTCTGATTTCTTTACAACATGAACGACCTTATAAATTACTGAAGTACGATAGAAATGTTGCCAACCTTGCGCGGGCTGGCAACATTCTATCATCATTTCCCCCCTTAGTCATTAAGACTAAGGAGGTTTTTGTCAGTTGCTAAGCGTCCGCAACTTATCAAGCGGCTTGAATGAATATGACGGTTACGTCAATTTCAAGACCGGTCGTCGTTACGCCAAGCACAGTCTGCGTGTAGTAGACGCAGATGATGCCGGCGGCATAGCCATCATCAGGATATGGCTTGGCATCCTTAATGTCAACCGGAGCGCTGATGGTGATAGTGCCGTTATCATCGTCGGAAACGACGGTACCGACATCATAAGCCGCCTCCTCTTTGGTGACTGGGTTGTACCAAGTGACCTTATCGATCGCGATGATGACCTGAGGATCGACATAGTAAGACAGCGTGAACTTGGCGTCGTTAACGCCTTCGTCAAGACTGGCAACCCCGATTTGAACCTGTCCGCCAGCGGAATCTTCGCCATAGGTGAAGGCCGGAGTGGACTCGCCAGAGGTGGCGATGGTACCAGCGGTGCCAGCTTCGTAAAGGGCGTCGAAGGACCAAGCCTTACCATCATACATGATGGATCCTTCGCCAGTCTCTTCGTCGTATTCGCAGGCGCCGGTGTCGGTGCCCCAACTAAGGGTGAAGCCCGAACGGTTGTCGCTGCAAACGGTGTTGCAGAAGGCGAGCGGATCAAGCGTATTGCCGGTGATGGTGCCAAATCCGAGGTCGAACTGGCCAACCATCATGTGCTGGTAATAGACATCGCTCCAAACGGCCGGAGCTTGATTTTTGATCAAGAGTTTAACGCCATACTTGTCGCCGCAAGCCTCGTTGAAAGCGTTCTGAAGATAGGAAGCCTCAAGGCCGCCTTCTTGAGAAATCTGACCATTTGTTTGATACCAAGAATCGAGAGTGATGACAACCGGCTCAGCGGCAGTGCCGCCTGTGTAGTTGCCTTTCTTTTGTTCTTGTTCGATGGCGATTTGGAAAAGTTTCTCGGCTTTGGTCAGATTATAACCGCAGGTGTTGGGATCACGGTCGGCAAGGACCGCTTTGCCTTCATCGCTATCACGATAGGCCAAGCCCTTAAGAGGATCGTAGTCATAGGCGCCGGCGAAGAAGCCTTGGGCCGCGTTATGACCAAGGGTGGTGGCGAGTTCGTTGCGGTTGATGGAAGCGTAGAGGCCGTTCAGGAAGTTGATGTTGCTCATGATCGGCTTGCACTCGTATCCGCCATCTTTGCCATGTTTGATGGTTCCTTCGGCTCCAAAGAGCGCGTTCCATTCTGCTTGAGTGCAGGAGTTAACCTGGAACTTCCAGACGGTGCTGCCCTTGGTCTTGCGGAGTTCGGGGTTGTTGGCTTCGGCCGAGAGTTTGGAAGCCGGGACACCGACGGCGTCGAGGTTCTTTTCCTCTTTGTACTGCGTGTAGGCATAGGTACTATCGCTCGCGGCACCTGGCCAAATGCTGTATTTGTAGCCAGCGAAGTGATACTCGTCGCTGACGCAGCAGGTGGGGTTCTTCTTGAAGACGATCTGCTTGCCGGCCTCGATGACTTCAGGCATATAGACGCCGGTCGAGAGAACGGAGTCAACGGCGTTCAAGCCGCTTGCTCCAGCTCCGGTATCGTTGTAGATGCCATAACGATTGGCGCCGCCAATAGCCGTGATGAACGACTCCGGAAGCGGAGCGTACATCGAGCTGGAAACGTAATACATCGCGTAGAAAGGGTCCTTGGCGGTGTTAAAGGTGAACTTGAGAGCTTTTTTGGCCTCGTCGATTTGAATGCCAACGCCATCCCAACTCGGCGTTTTACCAGCGGCGATCTGGTCGCTATAAGCGCTGACGCCAGCGAAACCGGTGGTTGGATCGCCAAGATCGGTGGCGCGGGACCAGCCATTATCGAGAGTCAGCTTGTACATCGTAAGATAATCTTCAAGCTGAATCTTGCGTCCGGCGAAATCCTTGATGCCATCCTTGGCGGACAGCGTGTTGTAGACGAAACCGTCTTCGTCCGCGTGAACTGGGACTTCCCATGTGTTGGCGAAGCCATTTTTATCAGGATTGACGGCAATCGGCATGTCACTCGCAAGAACCGAATACCATTCATATCCGTCGCTGGTGGCGTTCGGCTTCATGCCGTAGTAACCAATAGTGAACATATCGTTCATGTCACTCGTGACGCTGTCCGTAGAATTCGGAGCGTTAAAAGTGCCCGGATCGTTCGATTGGAAATCATGGTAATAGCGCGTATAAGGGCCAGTGTCACCCGCGAGGTCGGAGTTAATGGTCGCGCGAGCGACACCAAAGCCGTAGTTCGGGATGTAGTTGTCTAATAGACCCGAAAGACGGGAGTTGTAGAGGACAGTGCTGCCGTCGTCATAAAGCGGGATGCCTCCTAAGAAATTGTCGAGGATGTAGCCTTCCTCGGCCCCGATGATCTTATTCTTGTCGGCGTAATCGATGGCGGAATAGTTGTAAATGCCATTGGCACGAACATCCGCTTTTTTTTCGCCGGAGGAAGAAGACGTCGAAGTGGCTGTGGCGGAACTCGCAGGAACGCTGCTGGCATTTGTGCAAGCGACTAAAGGCAATGCAGCGAGCGCGAGAACCAAAGCGATTTTCTGATTCTTCATATTTGACTCCTTTCCAAAGTCATAGCACAACAATAAAAGAGAGGCGAAAATTGTCAATAATTACTTTCACAATCTACAAATTAAGCGCTGATTGTGGCCTCGACGAGCGACAAAACCAAAGATGCCACGACAAAGATTCCGCCAACGACAAAGAAAGGCAAAGTATATGGTTTGTTCGCGGATCTTTTCTCCATCATGGCCTCATGGTAATCGCTCGCTTGGTCGTACTTTTTCTTGATAGGGTTTCTCCAGCTTTCGAAAAGACGACGAAAAGCGAAAACCGGAACGTCGAAAAGGCCGCTTCGATGAATATAAATCTGGATAATGACAAGAATGATAAGGGCCGAAGGAACGAAAAGGGAATTGATCCACCACTCAAGCGAACCATCGCCCAATCCGTAGAAAATGCCAAAGAAACAGGCCGTTGGCAAGACCAAAGCGATCACCCAAGAAACCCACGCTTCAGTTTTGGAACTCGGTTTCATCGTGCTAAAAACGAAAGCCTACCGTTGAGCGGAAGGCAGTGATTTATTGAAAACGGGATCCTTGTCCGGATCATAGTCGTTGCTGACGCTGATGGTGAAGATGAAGATAAGCGAGAACATGGAGGCGCGGCTCTCGAAGAAGAGGGCCCAGAAATCGGCATCAAGGTTTGAGGTACTGTTGAGGAAGTTGACTTCGTTATAAGCCACGATATAGACGAAAACCAAGGCGATGACGAACGAAAGGCCATATGGCCATCGGAATTCGCCATCAAGCGTCTTCTTGGTGGCGAAATAAAAGAGCGAAATGAGGGCGATGGCGCCGATGGAGCCGCATATGGTGATGGTGCGAGCCCCCTGCTCAAGTTTGATAACGGCTTGCGCGCGAGCGACGTCAGTCGTGTAATCGCTGTAATTGTTCATAATGGAGGTCACGCGGCCGCTTAGCGCAACATCGGTCCAAATGACGCGAGTCAGCATATAGGCGACCAAAACGGCAAGGACGGCGTAAACAGCGGCGATCTTGCTCGTGTTCTTGAATCTGCGAAAACCGCCAATGGCGGAAATGACGACGAAAACCAAACCCATGAGGCCAATGTAAATGGCATTGAGGCGGTATTCATCGGTGTGAAGGGATTCGTTCTGAATGACCTTGACGATGGCGAGCAGGCAAACGGCTATTCCGAGCAAGCCCATGACAAAAGTCATATTGAATCTCCAAACCGGCTCTTTGCGACTCGATATGTTAGTGCCTTCCATGCTGCTTACCTCGCTCCCAAAAAACTTCTACGAAGCCCGCTTACATTATCACGGGCGCATAATAACTTAAAGAATAATTCTATTTTCGCAAAACTTCACCTTAGAAACGGGTTTGCGCGCTTCTTTTCGGCGAAGGAAAGAAAAAGTCGCCTTGGGGAATAACCCCATGGCGACTTGCGTTCACTTCTTGCCTAACTCAACGAGTTTGGCGCTTATTTTAGCCAAGGAGACGAGAAGTTTTTTCCTCT
Organism: Bacilli bacterium; assembly: GCA_022641095.1. GTDB lineage: Bacteria > Bacillota_I > Bacilli_A > RFN20 > CAG-826 > UBA4951. Next base: position 19,275 of record JALCDB010000005.1, on the reverse strand, counting down.
CAGCCTCGCTCAGTCCGCGGATACGGGCCTTTTGCGCCTTCAGATCTTTAACCTTATTGTCGATTGGATAATTCGGATTATTGATATTGGCGCTTAGGGCCTTATCGGCGGTTAAGGCCTCGCTCAAACTCGTCGGCTTGGCTTTAGCCGTTTTCACGGGAGTTTTCCTAGGGACTTTAGGTTCTGCTTTTGGCTTTACGGGCTTTTTGGCAACGGGCATGCGTTTGTTGACAGGGGAACCGGTTTTTGGTTTCCGACCGACATGAGCTGACGTTTTGGCCGGTTCGACGCGGTCGACTCCCTTAGAGCCATCGCGACGGACGATGCCAAGCGTTTGGCCGTCTTCGCGACGGCTTTTGCGCTCAATGTAGGCTTTGGTATCGTCATTGGGGACGCCGACGATAAGGGTGGCCCCGAAGGGAGCGGCGATATTCGTCTCCGAAACGGTGGGCCCCTCTTCGGCGGGCTTCTTAGGACGGCCACGGCGAACCGAAAGTTTTGCCTTTGGCTTTGAAATCACGGCCTTGGGGGCCTCTTCGCCAGCGCCTTTAGCCACGGCAACGCTCTTCGTCGATTCGACTTTCGGGGCCGCGACGACCTTAGCGGGCTGGCTTGGCTTAATCATATAGGCTTTGTAATCCCGTTCCGTTTTCTCGACATGGACAATGAGGCCGCCTATCGGCAGCTCTTTGCTTTCGCCGGTCGAGAGCGTTCCGACGCTTTTGCTCATGCGCGTCAAATCGTCAGTCGTAAGATCAACGGGACCGTGAACCCCTTTGAAGAAAGGGATCGAAGGGTCACGGAACATCAGTCCCTCATGAGTGCCGCAGGCTTTGATGGCATCGGCCGGCGTCCGACCGAACTCGAACCAGGAATGCGGTTTGCCCGCTTCTTTGACGGGAGATGAGATGAGCGGTCTCGGCATGCTGGACTCGGGTTTCAAGTCTTCAACTTTGGCGGGGGAAACCGTCTTCGGAGCGGAGATCGGTCTCCCCGAAATAGGTTTCGCCGGCTCAAACTTGCCGCCGAGTTTGGTCAATTCGGCTTTAAGCTGATCGATTGTGTAAGCCAAAGAAAGCTTATTCAGTTCCTCGGGTTTCAAGACGGCCAATGCCGTTAACTGAGCATTAATGTCGGCGATCTTCTTTTCCTTCGGATACTTAGGGTTGGGCAGAGCGCTGCAAAGGCGGAAATCCGCCTGAGAGATCGGGTTCTGCGACTCCAAGGGGCGGTCACAGGAATCGTGGCGATCCTCATGGGAATACCGCTCATGGCGGTCTTCGTGGCAATGGTGATCGTTGCCATCCTTAGCGGATTGGCCAATTTTAAACGAATCGCTATGGCGGTCGTTGTGATTGGATATTTTAGTATGGTCATTCGAGACGCTGGGTCTCACGTTTTCTCTATGATGGCAGCTGCGATTGCTCTCGCTGGGTTCGCCAAGGTTTTCTTCGAGGTCGCCGTCCTTATTGATGCGGCAGACTTTCAGATACCGTCCATGAATCGAACCAAGGGTGTTCAAACTTCGTAGGTCATACGCCAGTTTTTTGTCCTGTGTAATGACGAGAATCTTGTTTTGAACACGGAGAGATGAGATTTCGGCGTAGAGCGCCTCATCAGCGAAGCCCGTGCTGTTTCCGCTATACGGTGCCTTCCTGATTTCCAAGGTTCTGTTGTGCCACTTTTCGTGGCGCAGAATCTTGAGCGCGCGTTTCGCTTCAATGCGGGCCTCTTGGGCCTCTTTGTCTTTGCTCTTGGCGTGTTTTTTGAGTTCTTCCACGCACTCGGCGATGACAATAACGCTGAATCCTTCTCTCCAGTACTCCTTGGATGTCACTAAAGTATCCATGAAAACCGGGAAACTGTCTTCCATCAGAGAACACGTATCGACGAACGCAAAGTCATAAGCGCTTAATTGCTTGGCTAGGTTCGAGGATTTGGTCTCCTCTTTGTACATAATTTATTTCTTTTTGATGTACCTCCTGCCGCTATTCTAAACTAAAAACCTCGCAGACGCTTGCAATATCCGCAAAATAGTTCGCCTTTTCCCTTAAACGTGATGAAACCCCTTTCATTTTTAACTAAAAAACATAAGGTTTTATCGGCACTTTATGTGAAAGCAGTTTCAGAAAGGGCTACCAGAAACCGCTACCAAGGGGAAAAGGCTTGAGACCCATTTCTTTTCCGCTATATTTCATGGCGAGGGCAGAAGTCAATGACCCTTGAAGAAACAAAACGACACGAAACGAAAAAAGGAGGAATTGCATCAATGACCAATAAACGCAAAGATCTCAGTCTTGAGGATTATGGCGACAGCCGCAAAAGCGATATCGCCTATGGCGAATTGCTTAGCCAAATCGCCAGCGAGCCAAACCCAATCTTCAACGACGACGAAATCGACGAAGAAGCGCAGCGGAATTTCCGCTAAGCGCTACGAGAGAAAATGAGGCATCCGCAACGGGATGCTTTTTTTGTTGATTTGAACCCAACCCTTTCTTGTCATATATTGTTTCTTATGCAGGACATCGTCGAAACCGTGGCCAAGAATCTGGCGGATCTCCGGAAGAGCCGGAATCTCACCCAAGGACAGTTGGCCGAAAGGTTCTCCTATAGCGACAAAGCCATCTCCAAGTGGGAGCACGGCGAAACTTTGCCGGATTTAGGCACCTTGCAGCAATTGGCCGATTTTTATGGGGTCACGATCGATTATCTGACCCACGAGCCGACCGAAGATAACCGCAAACTCTATTCCAAAGGCCCCAAACCCACCATCGCGCGACGTCACTGGTTCGCCATGGCGCTCACGCTGGTTTGCATCTTCTTCGTCGCCACCGTCGCCACCGTCGCGGTCTACATTCTGCACGCAGAGGAGGAACTGTCCCTTTGGTTACCGTTCGTCTGGGCCGCGGCGGGAGCTTGTTTCTCGCTCTCGTGCTTTTTCACCCATTGGCGGCTTAAAAACGAAGCGGTTGGTTGGTGGGTCGTCACCGATTGGGCGGTTCTTACCTCCATCTACGTCAGCATGGGCCTCTATCTTCCAAACGGAAGCGGGTGGGCCCTTTGGGTTATCTACATCATCGGCGCGCCGGTGATGGTTGGTTTGCTGCTCTCGCTCCGTTACCAAGGCCGCGACTAGGCCTTTTCATTCGTTTGGAGCAAGCGGGCGGGCGATCGATTGCGTGCATTCGCCCATTTATCAGCGCGCGACGGTTTGCCACAGAATAACGCTTCCTGACGGGCCGAGAAGCCTTCTTCCTCTGCCAGCCCTTTTCTTAGCGGCCTTCCATGTGGGCGCGGAAAAAGGCACACTCGTCGTCGTTGGCTTTTTTGGCATGTCCTTCATTGACCACTAAATGGAAAACGTGCTGAAGTCTGTTGCCTTCCTGGGAAACGTATTCCTTGAACGCGAATGGGATTTTCAGTCCCGTGAGCCTTTCGATCAGCGGCTTGTTCATGGGCTTGATGAAGTCCTTTTCGGACGTCAAAACGTAGGAAGGCGGAAAATCCTTGGTCATATTCGCCAAAGTCTCGTAACGCGGATCGCTGCGTTTCTTATAGTCTTTGCCTAAGTACCACCGCCATATCAAATCGGAATCCCGATCAAGATTTGAATAGTCCGCCCCTAGTTTGCAATAGAGGCCGCAATTAAGGCCCAGTCCTCGGATTTTAACCCTAGTTTGCAGGGAAAATAGGCTTTTGTAAGACGGATTGGTCGCAATGGAGGCATACTGGGCCGCCATCTGCGCCCCCGAAGAATCGCCGGCAAGGAAAACGTTATGGAGATCAAATCCGTAACGGTCCGCCTTATCCTCGGCGAACGAGAGAACGCGATCAAGCTCCAAAAGGGGGTAAGGGAATTTCTTTTTCGGCGCGAGAACATAATTGTAAGAGATGACCGCGAAGCCTCTTGCGGCGAGGTCCTCGGCATAGAGGCGATAGACCTCTTTGTCGCCATAGAACCAGCCACCCCCATGAACCACCGCGATAAGAGGCAAGACGCCTCTCGTGTTGGCTGGGCGGAAAACGTCGAGGAGATGCCATTTCCCATAGCCGTTCATGTAACGGATGTTCCGATGCCCTATCACTCCGTGGGGCTCCGGAATCAGGCGATTGCGGTCAATATCGGCCTTATGGATGCGTTTTTTGATGGCGAGGCGTTTGAACATCTTAGGATTATTGTCGCACAAAAAGGACCTGCGATGAGGCAGGTCCTTCATTGTCAGGCTTTTTTGTCGTCGATGCCGATGACGACTTGATCGCCTTGGACGTCGACGAGGTATTTGTCGGTCGTGTTGATCTTGCCCTCGACGATCGCGGTGGCCACCGCCGTCTCCACGCGATCCTGGATGAACCGCCGCAACGGACGGGCGCCATAATCGGGCGAATAGGCGTTGTCGAGAATCCACTGTTTGAGCGCGCTTGAGAAAGCGAAAGAATAGTACTGCTCGCTGAGACGCGCGTTGAGTTCGCCGAGCATCTTCTCAACGATTTTGTATTGCACGTCTTTCGGGAGAGGGTTGAAGTAGACGATTTCGTCGACCCGGTTGAGGAATTCGGGTTTGAAGGCGCGATGGAGCAAAGCGTCCACGCGTTCCTTGTGGCCTTCGAGGATATCCTCGCTGCCAAGGTTCGAGGTCATGATGATGATCGTGTTTTTGAAATCGACGAGGCGGCCTTGGCTGTCGGTCAAGCGGCCATCGTCCAAAATCTGAAGCAGAAGGTTAAGAACCTCTGGGTCGGCTTTCTCGACTTCGTCGAAGAGGACCACCGAATACGGGTTCCGTCTCACTTTTTCGGTGAGTTGGCCCCCTTCTTCGTAGCCGACGTAACCCGGGGCGGCGCCGATGAGGCGCGAGACGCTGTATTTCTCCATGTACTCGGACATGTCGATGCGGATGATGTTGTTCTCATTGTCAAAGAGGGCTTCCGCCAAAGCGCGGGCCACTTCCGTCTTGCCGACCCCAGTCGGGCCTAGGAAGAGAAACGAACCAATCGGGCGATTTGGGTTCTTGATCCCAGCGCGCTGACGCAAGATGGCGTTGCTCACGAGAGTTATGGCCTGGTCTTGGCCGATGACCCGCCTGCCAAGCGTATCCTTAAGATCGAGGACTTTCTCGCGGTCGCCCTTTTCGATGCGGGTGACGGGAATCCCCGTCATCTTGGCCACGATTTTGGCGATGGCCTCCTCGTCCACGATCTCATCGACGAGATGGTGGCCATCCTTGGATCCCTTTTCAAGTTCGCGGAGCCTCTTTTCGTAATCGGGGATGACCTTGTACTGCAGCTCGCTCGCCTGCTCGTATTCGCCATGGGAGAAAGCCACGCCCAAATCGAACTTGGCCTTCTCCAATTTGCCTTTAAGATCCTTCGACTCGGCGATCTGGCCTTTCTCAACATCCCATTCCTTGCTGAGTTCGTTCATCTCGCCCTTGGCCGAAGCGAGGTCTTTTTGCAAGGATAACAAACGCTTTTGCGAAGACTCATCGCTCTCTTTGCTGAGGGCGACCTTCTCAATCTCCAACTGCCGGATTTTGCGGTTGATCTCATCGAGCTCGGTCGGCATCGATTCGATCTCGACCTTAATGCCCGCGCAGGCTTCGTCCACCAAATCGATGGCCTTGTCCGGCAGAAAGCGGTTCGTTATGTAGCGGTTGGAAAGGGTCGCGGCCGCGATTAAGGCGTTATCCGTTATTTTGACGCCATGGAACGATTCAAAACGTTCCTTCAGCCCCCTCAGGATCGAAATCGTGTCCTCCACGGACGGCTCCCCGATGAGGACGGGTTGAAAACGGCGCTCCAGCGCGCGGTCTTTCTCAATATACTCGCGATACTCATTCAAGGTGGTGGCCCCGATGCAGTCGATCTCGCCGCGGGCGAGCAACGGTTTCAGCATGTTGCTTGCGTCGAGAGCCCCGTCGGCGCGACCGGCCCCCACGATCAGATGGATCTCATCGATGAAAAGAATGATACCGCCGTTCGAGGCCTTGATCTTATTGAGCACGGCTTTGAGACGCTCCTCGAATTCGCCTCGGTATTTGGCCCCTGCCACAAGCGCGCCCATATCAAGTTCGTAGATTTCCTTATCCTTGATGGTGTTGGGCACATCGTTTTTCACGATCCGCTCCGCAAGGCCCTCGATGATGGCCGTCTTGCCAACGCCGGGTTCGCCGATCAAAATGACGTTGTTTTTGGTTTTGCGCGCCAAAATCTGGACGACTTTGCGGATCTCCTCGTCCCTTCCGATGACCGGATCGACCTTACCGGCTTTCACCAAATCATTTATGTTGCGTCCGAATTTGTCGAGGACGTTCTCGTCTTTTGAATAATCTTCCATTCCATCGGGTCCCATCATGGCGAAATCCTCCTTGAAAACAATATCGACAAAGCCATTATAGCCCAGTTTTTAGCACTCGCAAGCAAAGAGTGCTAATCAACTTTGAACCATGCGATATTGTCGGTAACGCACAATTTATTGTCTTGGCATAATCTCGTTTTGCAGCTAAAAACTTTGCAGATTAGGGTTAAATAGCCAAAAAAAGATTTGCCAAAGGCGATAAACCTTTTGGGGTGCCAACTCATCGCTCGGTTTCGATTTGGGTGATTTCGATTCCCATCCCCGTAACCGGGACGAAATCGTTGACGGCATGGCAATGGGGGCAAACGCGATCGTTCCTTTTCACGGAAAAAAGCATTCCGCATCGGTTGCATTTCCCCTTGCAGGGAACGATTCTGATCTTGAGTTTCGCCTTTGCGAAAGGGGTGTCGATCGTCGCGGCCGACCAGCAATCGAGCATGTAACGCGGCACGACCATGGAGGCCTCGCCTAAAGAAAGGGTCACGGATTTCAGTTTGGTGACACCCTCATCCGAACATATCCGCTTCAAGGAATCGATCAACTCGAAGGCGATGCCCATCTCATGCATCAGCGAATCGACTCTTTTCGCTTCCTTGCGGCCTCGACGGCTTTGTCTTTGGCGACTTTCTTTGGCTTGCCTTTCCCCGTGAAGAGTATTTTCACGTTGCGGGCCAAAATATGAGGAACGCTCGAAGGGGCGATCTTCTCATAGACGACGCCCGGCTCATCGAATCGTCTTTCAAGATGGATGGCGTCGAACTTGCAACGGGTCGTGCACAGACCGCAGCCGACGCACATCGTCTCATCGACGAACGTGCGTCCGCATTTGAGGCAACGGGCGCATTCGGCTTTGAGCTGCGCTTCGGTGAAGACGGAACGGTCATCGCGCATCTTGTCGGCGACCTTGATTTTGGCCGGTTCCTGACGCGGCGTGTTGTCCCAGCCCTGAACGTCGATGTTATCCTTATCGAGCTCATATTTTGGCAAGATAGGGGTTTTGCGCGCGGCCGATAATGAGGCTTTGGCCTTCATGGGCGTGGCGGTGCATCGATTCGGCGCCTTCGCGGCCCGTGGCGATCGCGTCGATCGCGAAACGGGTGCCATGGTAGCAATCGCCGCCAACGAAAACGTCAGGATCGTCGGTTTGGTATGTCAGCGGATCGGCTTGCAAACGGCCGTGGCTGACGACGCACTTGGTACCGAGGAGGAGTTGACCCCACTCGAAGGACTGACCGATCGCGGCGAGAAAGAAGTCGCATGGAACCGCGATTGTGTTCTTCTCATCATAGGCCGGGTTGAATCTATGGTCGGCATCGAAAACGGAAACGCACTTTTTCAGCACCGCCTCTTTAAGGCGGCCTTTTTCGTCTTTGCGGAACTCTTTGACGCCCCACATATTGTTGATCTTGACGCCTTCTTCCTCGGCCTCGGCGATCTCATCTTTGGCGGCCGGCATGGCGTCGCGGCTTTCAAGGCAATAAATCTCGACCGTCTTGGCTCCGCTCCGGACGGCGGTCCTGGCGACGTCGATCGCGACGTTGCCCGAACCCATGACGATGACTTTGCCATGAAGTCTCGCGCCTTTCCCAAGGTTGACGGAACGGAGGAAGTCGACGCCGGAGACAACGCCTTTCGCGTCCTCTCCTTCGACTCCGAGTTTGCGGCCGCCTTGGGCGCCGATCGCGACGTAAATCGCCGCGAAACCGTCTTTCTTAAGACCGGGGATCGTGACATCCTTGCCAACTTCCACGCCGGTCTTGAACTCGACGCCCATATCCTTTATGACATCGATTTCGGCGTTCACGACATCCTTTTCGAGACGGAAGGAAGGAATGCCGAGCGTCAGCATGCCACCGAGTTCCTTTTCCTTCTCGAACACCGTCACCGAATAGCCTTTCGCGGCCAGATAATAGGCGCAGCTCAAACCGGCGGGACCAGCGCCGATGACGGCCATTTTGATATCATGGAACTCAGGGTGCTCGACGCGCGGAAGGACCCGGGTTTTCGGATCGAGGTCGAGCTTAGCGACGAATTTCTTGATTTCGTCGATGGAGACGGCCTCATCAATCGTGCTCCGGGTGCAGGCGTCCTCACACGCTTTGTTGCAAACGCGTCCGCAGACGGCCGGAAAGGGATTCTTCTTTTTGATGAGCTCAAGCGCTTCGGCGTAACGCCCTTCCTTGGCGAGCTCGATATAGCCCTCGATCGAAATATGGGCCGGGCAGGCGAGTTTGCAAGGGGCGGTGCCCGTCTCGCGCATGACGTACTCGCGGTCATAACGGTAATAGGGATTCCACTTGTCGGCGCCCCATTTGTAGTCATAAGCCCTTTGCGGCTCGGCGATGGGGATCGGCTTCTTGTTCTCGAGGCGCTCGCCCATCCGAAGGGCGTTCATCGGACAAACTTCGACGCACTCCCCACAAGCGACGCATTTATCGGGGTCGATGACGGAGCAATAGTTGCTCCTCACGAGGGTGTTCGTATGAAAGTACTCGCCGGTACGAAGCGAAAAGCAGGAGCACCCGCAGCAGTTGCAGATGGCATGCGTCTTGGCCTCCCCGTCGATGTTGGGGTATTCGTGCATCAGACCGTTGTCCTCGGCCTTTTTGATGATGGCGTAGCATTCCTCTTTGCTGATGCGGCGGCCACGGCCGGTCTTGATGAAGTCGCGGGCGGCCTCGTTGAACTGAAGGCACATGTCTTTCTCGAGGTGGCCGCATCCTTCGCCCTGAAGGCGCCTGGTGACGCGGCACGAGCAATTGGAGACGCAAATGTCGGTCGCGGACTCAACGTAGTGGCTCACTTCCTCGCCAACGGCGTGTTTGGGGTTATCTTTGATCGCGGACTCGACCGGGATGACGCGCATGACGCCGTGGCCGACCGGAAGATTCCCCGTCAAAGGGATGATGCGCCGGATCGTGTATTCGCTGAACGATTCGGCGATTATCGGGTATTTCTCAACGAGTTTGACGTTCCCGACCATGGCTTCGAGGATGCCGGGGACGAAAATGGTGTACCAGAAGCCTTTCTGGGGTTTGCCATCGGGCCCTGGTTCGACTTCGGGGTCGGTGGGATCCTCGGTGAGCAACCCAAGAAGGGCCGCGTGCTCCAGAATCGGGAGCAGTTTCTCGGGGCTCATCCGGTTCTTTTTGCAGAGAGTGGGAAGGCTGTAGTGCTTCCTCAGCTTCATCGTGAGGGCGACTTTGGCTTCCTCGTCGCTCACGCAGCAGGCCAACGCGTTGTACTCTGGGTCGCCAGGACGCACAATGACGCCCGGCAGGTCCTGGATATGGTTGCATAACTTAGTGATGATCTTCCGCTCCTTGGTCCCGGGGGCCATGCCGACGTTCTTGGCCTTGCCGTTTTTGTAGCGTTCCTCGGCATGCTTCTGATCGCTCTGCAATTTGACCTCATCTGCCATAATGGTTGTCTCCTTGGATTTCCCTATTTTATGTCTTTAGGCCTTTTGGTAAGCCCGGACTTCCTTTTCGATGTAGGCGGCGAGTTCGTCCATGCCCATGCCGGTTTTGGCGCTGATGGGGAAGAAAACGGCTTTTTTATTGAGTCTAAGGATCCTCTCTTCGGCCTTCTTGAGGTCGAAGTCGAAGAAGGAGACGGCATCCATCTTCGAGAAAACGAAAAGGGTGCTCACGGTAAACATGAGAGGGTATTTGAGCGGTTTGTCATCGCCCTCCGGGATTGAGAGGATCGTCATGTTGAGAGTGGCCCCGGTATCGAATTCGGCGGGGCAAACGAGATTGCCGATGTTCTCGAGGATCACGAGGTCAAGCCCATCGACCCCAAAGCTTTCGACGCCCTCCTCGGTCATTTTGGCATCGAGGTGGCATTCGCCCGAAGTATGGAGTTGAATCGTCTTGACGCCGGTCTTGGTCTCAATCGTCTTGGCGTCCACGACCGCGTCCATGTCCGCTTCCATGACCCCGATGCGGAGCTTGTCCTTGAGCCGGTTGATAAGCGAGACGAGCATCGTCGTCTTCCCGCTTCCGGGACTTGACATCAGGTTGATCAAAAAGACTTTTTTGGCCTTAAGCTTCCGCCGCAACTCGTCGGCCCGCGCATCGTTGTTCGCGAAAACCGACTGCTTGACCTTAATCACGCGAACATCACCCATATGAATAATCTCCTATCTAATAATTGTAACCAAGAATAGGAAGAAATGAGATAGATGTTGTCGGCCCAAAACCGACTGAAACGAATTGCTTAGCGGGTATCGAGTGATTTATGAAAAAGAAAAAAGCCAGAAAACCAGAAAACCGTCAATTGCCTGGATTTTCGCGGATTTAACTTAGCGGGATCACTCGCAATCGCCCCTTGTGAAAGCCCTTTCAGTGTCCTAATATAATAATATGCGTGTCGGGCGGTTGCCCGACTGAATGTGGGAGGCCCATTATGGCGAAGCGAAGGAACGATATGGATCGCGGCAAATTCATCGCCACGGCGGAACGGCTTATCCTCGACAAGGGAGCCAATGACTTTTCGCTGGCCGACCTCGCCAAAACGATGGGCATCTCCAAAGGCACCCTCTACTACCACTACCCCACCAAGGACGAACTCATCCTCGACATCATGGAAGAGCACATGAGCCAGCTCTCAAAGGATTACCTCGATTGGTTCGCGCGCCATAAGGACGACCAGATCAGCGAAGAACGTTTTCTTGACGTCATCTTCTACAAGGGCGTCAAACTGTTCAACCGCTCCAAGATGCAGATTTACATCGTGAACGAATGCATGCGAGGGAACGAGTCCCTTCGCGACCGTTACGTCGAGTTATGGGAGAGTTGGGAGAGGAAAATCCTCGAAGGCATCGCGAAAGTGTTTCCTGAGACCAAGGACAAGGAGGGCTTCGCGTATACCCTCATGCTCCTCATTGACGGCATGGTCATGGAGGAGGCGCTTAGCCACGACGACGAAGAGATGGCCGAGCGAATGAAGTCCATCGTCCTCGAAAAAGGAGCGAAAGCATGAATAAGCTAGCCAAATTCCAAAAGCGCCTCGCCAAGGAATACCCATCTTTTAAGGTGGAGGCCAAAGACGACTGCCTCGTCCTCACCGGGGAAGCTAATGCGTACATGGATAAGGTCCGCGCGGGTCAGATGGCCGCCAAAACCCACTATTTCTACGGGATTATCAACGACATCAAACTGAAGGGCTATAAGGAAAAGCCGATCAAAGCCCCATCGATCAAAGATAAAAGCCTCGATGGCCTCAAAGTTGACGTCCTCGTCGTCGGCGGTGGGGTCGTGGGGTGCGCGATCCTCCGCGAACTGTCCAAATACGATTGCAGCGCCCTCCTCGTCGAAAAGGAAGAGGATCTTGCGATGGGGGCCAGTTCCCGCAACGATGGCTGCGTCCACGTCGGCATCGATCTCCATAAAGGAAGCAAGAAACTGAAATATCTCATCAGGGCGCGCGCCTTTTACGAGCAAATGTGCAAAGATCTCGACGTTCCATACCATCAAGACGGCCAATCGGTCGGCTTCACCAACGCCTGGCTTCGCCTGCCCGTCGGGATTTTCATGCGCCACCAAGCCAAGGCCAACCGCGTTCCGGGCGGGGCGATCGTCATGGGACGCAAAAAGTTCATGAAAATCGAACCCCGCCTCGCCGACGACATCAAGTTCGGGGTTTATCTTCCAGGCGGGGCCTGCACCTCACCCTACGAGCTTACGGTCGCTTTGGGCGAATCAGCCGTCAAAAACGGGGCCAGAGTCTCCTTGAGCACCATCGTCGAAAGCATGAAGGTCGAAAACCGCAAGGTCGTCTCCGTCGCGACGAACCGGGGCACCATCTTCCCAAAGGTGGTGATCAACGCCGCCGGAACCTATAGCGACGTCGTCGCCGACATGATGGGTGATCGCTTCTTCTCAATCCACCCCCGGAAAGGGACGGATTCGATCCTCGATAAGGCCGCGGAACCCCATCTGAGCAAGACCTCAACCACCGTCTACCCTAAGCTTGGCGAATACGCGAAGACCCATAGCAAAGGCGGGGCCGTGATGCCGACCGCCGAAAGGAACGCCCTCGTGGGCCCGGACGCCGTCGAGGTTCCCGACCGCGAGGACTATTCGACCGCAAGGGAAAGCGTCAACGCCGTCTTCGCCAAGCAGCAGCACATCATTAGGGGCTTGTCGCAACGGGATATCATCACTTATTTCTCAGGCGTCCGCGCCGCGACTTACGAAGAGGATTTCGTCGTCCAAAAAGGCAAATGGACCTCTAACGCCATCGAAGCCTCCGGCATCCAGTCGCCGGGCCTCACCGCGGCCCCGGCCATCGCCCAAGACGTCGCCAAGTGGGCGGGCGAAATGCTTGGCCTCGCCAAAAAGAAAAACTGGGACCCGATCAGGAAAGGGCCGATTCGCACCCGCGAACTAAGCGACAAGGAACGCGACGAACTGATCAAAAAGAACCCGGCGTACGGCCATATCGTCTGCCGTTGCGAGGAGATATCGGAGGGCGAGATCGTCGACGCCATCCATTCGCTCATCCCGCCCACCACCGTCGATGGGGTGAAGCGGAGGGCAAGGGCCGGAATGGGCCGCTGCCAAGGCGGCTTCTGCCAGCCGCTCGTGGTGTCCATCATGGCTCGCGAGGAAAAGCGCGATCTCCTTTCCATCGCGAAAAAAGGCGAAGGGAAGCTATTCTTCCGTCACACGAAGGAGGATCGGTAAATGGATTACGACGTCATCGTGATCGGCGGGGGGCCAGCCGGCCTCGCCGCCGCCAAAAGCGCCGCCGATAACGGGGCCAAAACCCTCCTTATCGAACGCGAGGCCGCTCTGGGCGGCATCCTTAAGCAATGCATCCATGACGGATTCGGAGTGACCCGCTACGGCGAGAAACTCGCCGGTCCGGAATACGCTTACCGCGAAGTCCGGAAACTTCGCTCGAGCAGGGCGGAAGTGAGTTTGCTCACTTTCGTGACCCGCATCGAGAAACTCGATCCGGGCTTTGCCGTCACCGTCGTGAAACCCGAGGGGGTCTTCACCTATAAGAGCGGGAAGCTGATTTTGGCCACCGGATGCCGCGAAAGGACGTCGAAGCAGGTTTCGATCCATGGCACCAACCCAACCGGGGTCATGACCGCGGGTCAGTGTCAGTATTACATCAACATCATGGGCCTCATGCCCGTAAGGAAGTGCGTCATCTTAGGTTCGGGCGACATCGGCCTCATCATGGCCCGTCGCATCACCCTTGAGGGCGGGGAAGTCGAAGGCGTCTACGAAGCCAAGAGCGCCCCTTCGGGCCTCGCCCGCAACATCGCCCAATGCCTGACCGACTTCTCCATCCCGCTTCATCTCAGCCACACGGTGACCCGCGTGTTCGGGGTGGACCGCCTCGAAGCGGTCGAGATCGCGGAGGTGGACGCGAAGATGAACCCTATCGAAGGAACGGAGAGAATCGTCAAATGCGACTCCCTCATCCTCTCAGTCGGTCTGATCCCCGAAAACGAGCTCGCCAAAACCTTGGGCGTTCCCCTTAGTCCCGTCACCAAGGGGCCGGTCGTGGATCAGGAGTTCATGACCGAAATCCCCGGAATCTACACCTGCGGCAACGCGATGCACGTCAACGACTTGGCCGATTACGTGAGCGAGTCGGGCGAAATCGCGGGGAAAGCCGCCGCCACGACGAAAGAAGAAAAGAGCGGAGCCGTTCCCGTCGAGATCGGCGCCGGTTTCGGCTACGTCGTCCCGGAAGTCGTCGATTTCAGGAAAAACGTCAAGGATATCATCTTCTATTTCCGGGTCAAAGAAACCCTTAGAAACAAGATGCTTAGGGTCTACCTCGACAAAGAGGAAATCCTAAAGCGCCCCTTCCTCACGCTCCGACCGCCGGAGATGGAACGGCTCGTTTTGAGCCTGCCCCGCAAAGGGACGGTCCGCTTCGAATTGGAGGATATGAAAAAATGAGGGAGTTCACTTGCATCGTCTGCCCCAATGGCTGCTCGCTCGTCTATGACGAAGTCAAACGCGTCTGCACGGGCAATCGCTGCCCCCGGGGCGCCAAATACGCGGAAGCCGAGTGCGTGAATCCGACCCGGACCGTCTGCTCCAGCGTTCGCACCACGGTGAAGGGCTACCCCGTCATCTCGGTCCGCACGTCCGTGGAGATCCCCAAGAAACTGATCCCCGACCTCATGAAGGAAATCAACAAAGCCGTCGTCACGGAACCTTTGCCGATCGATTCCGTCGTGATTCCCCACGTTTTGGGGACAAAAGCCGACCTTATCACCACATCGCCAATGTTAAAGGAGGAAAAATAACATGAGCAAACCATACAAGGGATTCGAGCCGAAATGGTACTACGGGAAAGTGCCCCCAAAGAGTTATCGCAGCATCTTCAAATGGGGCGACCCCGATTTCGTGAAGGTGCCGAAGGAGAGCCTGTACAAAATGCTGAAGAGCCGTTTTGGGATGACGGACAAGGATTTCGACCACTATAGCGAGAGCCTAGGCCTCGACACGGTCGATTTCCAAGCCGCGCCTAAAGTCCTCACCGCCGAGGATATGGCGTTCCTTGAGTCGATATACGGCAAGGATTACGTGAGAACGGACCCCTACTCAAGGCTGTCGGTCGCCTATGGGAAGACCATGTACGACCTGCTCCGTCTCCGGCAAAAGAAAATCGAAAACGTCCCGGACGCGGTCGTCTATCCCGACGCGCGAGAGCAAATCGAGAAGA
Organism: Bacilli bacterium; assembly: GCA_022641095.1. Lineage (GTDB taxonomy): Bacteria > Bacillota_I > Bacilli_A > RFN20 > CAG-826 > UBA4951. The sequence continues at coordinate 4,217 of JALCDB010000005.1, read as the reverse complement.
CGGTCGCTTACTGCGCAAAGAGGAAAATCCCCCTTTACGTCTACGGCGGCGGCTCCTCCGTCACCCGCGGGGTCGAATGCATGAAGGGCGGTCTCTCGCTCGACATGCGGCTCCGGTACAACAAAGTCCTCTCTTTCAACGAGACCGATCAGACCATCACCGTCCAAACCGGGCTTTCGGGGCCCGATCTTGAGAAATGGCTGAACGATTGCCAAAAAGACGGCCATGGCAAGAGGGCCTACACCTGCGGGCACTTCCCGCAGTCCTTCGAGCACAGTTCGGTGGGCGGCTGGGTCGTCACGAGGGGCGCGGGGCAAAACAGCACCTATTACGGCAAGATCGAGGACATCGTCCTCAGCCAACGCTACGCGACCCCGATCGGAAACATCGTGACCTCGCATTATCCGCGGGAAGCCACCGGACCTTCGCTCAATCAGATCATGATGGGCAGCGAAGGGACCTTCGGCGTCCTGACCGAAGCGACTTTGCGGGTGTTCCGTTTCATGCCGAAGGACCGCCAAAGGTTCTCCTATATGTTCAAGGACTGGGCCTCGGCTCAGGACGCGGCGCGGGAGATGATGCAGAGCGAGGCGGGCTTTAGCAGCGTCTTCCGCCTCTCCGACCCCGAGGAAACCTCGATCATGCTGACCCTCTATGGGGTCGATGAGACCCCGCTTCCTAGACTTATGAGGATGCGTGGCATCGAAGTGGGCAAGTGCTGCCTCTTCCTCGGCTTCACGGACGGGGAGAAGGGATATGGGAGGAACGTGGCCAAGAACATCCGCAGAATCGCCCACGCCCACCAGGCGATGAGCCTGACGGGCCTCGTCGTCAAAGGCTGGGAGAAAGGCCGTTTCAGCGACCCTTACATGCGCGACTCAATGCAAGACTTCGGCATCATGACGGACACTTTGGAGTGCTCCGTCAACTGGAGCAACATGCCTCAGGTTTACAAGGACGTCCGCGCTTTCTGCAAGAGCCGGCCCAACACCATCCTGACGACGCACATGTCGCACGCCTACCCCCAGGGAGCCAACCTCTACTTCATCTTCATCGCCAAGATGACGAGCCTCGAGGAATATAAGAAGTATCAGGACGGCATCCTCAACGCCATCCAGAAATCCGGGGCCGCGATGAGCCACCACCACGGCATCGGCAAGAGTTTCGCCCCGTGGCTGGAGGGCTCGATGGGGCACCTTGAATATTCGACCTTCCTCGCCCTCAAGAAGCACTTCGACCCCGATGGCATCATGAACCCAGGGGGAACCTTGGGGCTTGACCTTAAGCCCGAGCAGAAGATCGACAAAAACGAACCCTTGAAGGACTTCAAACTCTAGGCTCTAAAAAGCGGGAACCATCCATTGTCGGTTCCCGCTTTTGTTTTCCCCGTTCTGCCTCGTAGCGAATCGACGTCCGGAACCGGGTTCCCCGCCCTCGGAGAGCAAAACGCCCCCCCCGCTAAAGCACACGGCTGCGAACGGGCCAGCCCGATTCGTCTGATCCCTTTGCTGGAAAACGGGCTTCGGCTCAACGAAGGCGCATCCTTACCCTCGTAATAAGCTAGTCTTTTCGTGAGAAAGGCGTTTTTTCGTTATGCCTTCAAACGTTCAGGGCAAGTTGGCGCCTCTTTCGTTTTTCTTCTCGGCGGACAACATGATGCTGAGCTTGCGCTTAGAAGCCGATTCAACGTTTTTGGAGCTTTTCGCTTGGCGTTTTTGGCAATCAGATTTTCAAAATGCGGTCGGATGGTGGAGTAACTTAGTATCCACTAACTAAGAAATAAACAACTTTTTCATTAATTGACAGTAACTAATTTCTTCCGATTCATCGTTGTTTTTAATAACTATTATAATAGGGCTTTAATTAAGTAACACTATTCAAAAGGTGAAAATAATGTATAAAATATTCATTGCAAGCCGGGACGGAAGCATCATAAACATAGAGGAACATCATGGAAGTTTATACCGCCGTCGTCATCATGTCGTCCTTCGCCCTCTTAGTGGCGATCGTTTCGCTTGCTGGCAACGGCTACATGGACAAGCGGAAGAAACTCATTCTTTCCGTCGTGATGAGCTTCATCATCGCCGCCAACTTCGCCGAATGGCTCCCAGCCTATCTGGACGAACTGGGGGGCAATGGCTATAACCTCGTCAAGACCATTTCGAAATTCATTGAGTTGTCGCTGGCCCCCGCCATCCCTCTGCTCGTGGCGATGACGATCGGTTCATCCCGATTCGAGAAATACGCCTGGATCCCCATTGGGCTGAACATCATCCTGCAAATCGTTTCCGTATCCGGCGCTGGCTGCGTCTTCGTCTATGACCCGACGAGCGGGGTTTATTCGCGCGGATTCCTTTATTACCTTTACGTCGGCTTTCTCCTTCTTGAAGCCCTCTACGTCTTGATTTACGTGGTTCTGTTCTCACGCCACTACCAAAACCACGGCTTTATTTTCCTTCTCGGCATCGCCACTCTCGTCATCGGCGGAGTCATGGTGCAGTTCTTCGTCCCAAAGATCCGTCTCGACTGGACATGCGCCGCCATCGGCATGATCCTCTTCTACGTCTATTACGATAGCCTCGTGAGTCAGGTCGACCCCTTGACGGGCCTCTTCAACCGAAGGAGCCTCGACGTCCGCAAGAACCACCTTCATAACCCCTGCGTCATCATCTTCCTCGACGTCGACTACTTCAAAGAGGTCAATGACGACTATGGCCATCAGGTTGGCGACCAAATCCTCGCTTCCGTCACCGAATGTCTCCGCCACGTGTATGGCAAGTTCGGCGAATGCTATCGCTTCGGAGGCGACGAATTCTGCGTCATTCTCACGAAAGAATACGATAAACTCGACGCGATCAACAAGAAGTTCGTCGCCGAGATCAGAAGCGCCCGACTCTTAGAGGAACGGCTCCCTTACGTATCATTCGGAAGCACTCTTTTCGATCCTGCGACCGAAACGATCGACCAGGCTTTCGAAAAAGCGGACCGTTTTATGTATAAGCAGAAGCGTTTTCGCAAAAGCGAAGGCACAGGGAACCCTCCCCCAAAAGCCAAAAAGGACCGCGAAAAGCGGATTGACAGGGCTAGAAAAAACGCTCGACGCTAAGGCGGCGGCCCATGGCCGACCGGAAGCGTTGGCTATATGCGTTCGATATGCTATATTATTAAATCGATTAGTGAGTCACTAATCCCCCCCAATAAACGATCGTTTTTCGTTTTTCTTGCGGAAGGGACGGTGACATTTTTCATGGGTTAAGGGAACGAAAACGAATCCGTCTTATTGTTTGTCTATGACCCTAAAGCATAAACAGGAGTCAATTATGGCAAAGAAGAAAATCAGATTGGTCTGGCCGATTCTCATATCCGCCCTCATGCTCGCCGGATGCGCCGAGCCTTCATCATCCACGTCCGCGAGCCTCTCCGCCTCGAGCGGGGGATTATCGTCCCTCGATGGCGATGAGTCATCAAGTCCCTCCTCTTCTTCGAGCGTTATCGCGCCGAGCGCCATAGCGGAGGCCCGAAACGCGGCCGCGGATACAGAAATCACGGTCAAAGGCGTCGTCGTCCACTATAACTACACCGGGCAAAGCGTCCCTTACATCACCGGCTTTTGGCTCGCCGACGACACGGATAGCATCTATGTCTACGGCGAAGACGCCGCTAGGAGCGTGTCCGTGGGCAACATGGTCACGGTCAAAGGCACGAAAGCCTATTACATCCCCAACACCGACAGCGGAAGCGCCGCCTCGCTGTCCTACGAGGGCATGGCCCAACTGAAGGATCCCACCATTCTGCATAACGATGGGCTGACCACCAACGAAATACCGGCCGGGGCCATTAACGAAAGCACCGTGTCCAACCTGTCGAAAGCCCCCTTGACCACCGATATCAGCGGAAAAATATACAAAGTCAAAGGCTACTACCACAAGTACCCGGAAACCGGATACGCCAATTATGGGATAACCGACCTTAACCGCGTGGACAGGCTCAATGCCTACACCCAAAGCAACGGCAAGGACTTCTCTTGGACCGACGATTGCGACGGGAAAGCCGTGGAAATGCTTCTCATCACCACTTTGGCCAAACCCGGTTCCGGCGAATGGAAGTTCTGCCCCGTCGAGATGATCCGGGAAATAACCGTAACCGACGAGGAAGAGGCCGCATACGGGGCCGAAAGAGCCATTAGTGAATTCGCGGACGAATACGCCGTGACGACG
>JALCDB010000004.1 GCA_022641095.1 Bacilli bacterium | reverse complement strand
GAGGTCTGCGGAAACGTCGTGGGCCTATTGTCAAAGGGCGGCGGAACCCTCTCTTGCTGCGGGGAACCGATGAAACTATTGGAAGCCAAAACCGCGGACGCGGGCTTGGAAAAACACGTTCCGGTGGTAACCCATATGGGCGGCAAACTGATGGCCAAGTGCGGGGAAATCCCCCACCCCATGAGCAAAGAGCACCACATCGTGTTCCTCGCCCTCGAAAGCGAGAGGGGCTTAGAGATTCGTTATCTCGACATCGACAAACCCGCCAAAGCGGAGTTCGAGGACGTCGCCCATGGCGTCGTCTACGCCTATTGCAACCTGCACGGCCTTTGGAAGAAAGAGTTCTGATCTAAACCAAAAAGGCTAAGCCCCGCGAAAAACGGGGCTTTTTTCTAAGAAAAAACAAAACCCGTGCTTTCCTTATGGCTCATCATTTGCCACAATTGGGTATCATGAAACGCGCACTTGTCCTGTGCGGAGGCGGCTCGCTTGGCTCTTATGAGGTCGGCGCCTGGCGTTTTCTCCGCGAGAAGGGTTTGGACGATTTCGACATCGTGACCGGAACCTCCATCGGCGCCATCAACGGCGCCCTCGTCGTGAGCGGCGAGTTCGAGAAGGCCGAGGCCCTTTGGAAGACCGTCGAGGCCGACAAGATCATCAGCAACGGCATCAATTTCTACGACGGTATGTGGTACAACTTCACGAAGGCCGATTTCAACAACCTCGTGGCCCTCGCCAAGGACTACGTCAAAAACGGAGGGGTCGACATCTCGCCCCCTCATCGCGCTGCTCGACAAGGCGATCGACCCGCGCAAGGTTTTGGACTCGAAGATCGCCTTCGCGATCACCACCGCCACGTTCCCGGGCTTCCGGCAGCACAACGTCGACATTAAGAAGGTCAAAGAGGAGGAAGTCATGCAGTGGCTCCTCGCCTCGAGCGCCCGCTACCCCATCTTCCCCGTCAGGACCATCGGGGGCAGGAAATACGTCGACGGGGGCTACAACGACAACCTCCCGATCGACCTCGCCCTCCAGATGGGCGCCGACGAGATCGTCGCCATCCTCCTGCACGCCATCCCGAAGATGCCGCAGCATCCGGAGCTGATGGACCTCCCCTTCGTCACCACCATCCAGCCGAGCCGCGACACCGGCAGCATCATGAATTTCGACAGCGGCATAACCATCAGCAACATGACGCTCGGCTACCTCGACGCCCAAAAGACGTTCGGGGAGCTGTGGGGCCGGGCTTTCGCCTTCAAGATCGACGATAGTCTGGAGCCGCGCTTTCGCGCCTTCCTTTTCGACATGGCGCGCATAAAACCTGCTCATCCTGCCCAGAACGCAGGAGGCTTTGTCCTACGAGAACATGAAGCCGAAGACCAATAGGCAAATCTACATAAGGGCCATCGAGCTCATCGGGCAGTGGCTGAACATGGACTATCTCAAGGTCTATGAGGTCGATGAGTACTTGAAGGAAGTGATCAAGAGGATCCGCAAGAACAGCGGCAAGCCGAGCATCCATAAGTTCATCACGACCCATAACTGGGGCAAGCATATCTCCGACTTCGAGAAGGTGCCGTTCCTCGAATACCTGGACTACGTTTACACGAACAAGTTAAAGAAAAACAAAATCGAGAGAATGGCCGCGACCGACCCCGAGGTTTTGGCGTTCATGGCCCTCTTCGAGGAATTCGAGAAGGATGGATTGCTTAATTAGCGACATTTGTTCTTAAACGAAAGGAAATAATTTTATCCTTGGCTTTTGTTCGCAAGGCTTTATATTATTACCTGAATGAGGCGTTTACCCTAATATAGCTGCCTTCGCCTTCGCTTCTGTTGTTCTCGACGATGCCAGCCCATGCCAGAACCGCGCAATAATAGGTAGACCTTCTTGTGGCCGTCTCACCAATCCGAGAACCATAAAACGTGGTGGAAATATAAGCGTCGATTGTGGAAAGCGGGAAATCCGCGCTTCCGATTTTGGCGCCCCGTTGGGCCATGGCGTCCCCTTTGAACATTTCTCCGCCCAAAGAATTGGCTTTCGCCACTATGGCGTCGAAAATACGCCACTCCATAACCAAAATTCTGTAGGAGTCGGCAATTATCCCTCTTCCATCTGGAGAAAGATAAATCCCAATAGGTTCGCCCCTTAGCATTGGCATGCTGGATCTTCCGCCGCATTGCAGCATTTTTTCTTTTAAGCGCGCGACCACTTTGCTATCGCCTCTTGTGCATGACATCGATTCCAAAGCTTCCTTATCCACTTCCGTTACCTCGTTTCCTAGTTTTCTGTTTATTTGATTGAGACGCCTTTTTACTTCCGAATAGCCAATAGACAATGCACTTTGGACTTTAGTTATGTTGCCTTCGCATAAAAAGAACAACTTAATGAAATCCATGTCCTCATCACTAATGGCTGAATTCTCATCCATGGGAAAATCGCATGTGATCTCAGAGCCGCAATCTTTGCACGAAAGCCTTGTTATGCTCAATGCCCCGCCGCACACAGGACACTTTCTAGGCATTCTTTTTTCTGCCACTTTGTTTTGCTAACTTTCTAATCTTGTTATACAGCAACAAATCAAAAAGAGCAAATATTTTTATATCTTTATATATTAGTTATCATTTTAATATAACTTTAATAATGATTAGTTATAAAAACATTCTATTGAGTTTGAGAACTATTTTAGTTTCTTCATTACATTTCATTATGAAAAGGATACTTTTCCAACATTGTTTTAGATAAAAAGGAATACTTTTCCAACAACACTATCATTTTCGAAACATGAAATCCCTCGTTTTTGCCAAGCATAGGGGGGCTCACAAACAACAGTAGTCAGCGATGATAATCTCCAAGTCCTGGAACCAGCTTGATGAAGGCCATGTCCGCTTCGGAAAGACGTTTGCCTTCCCGGCGAATGAGACTGAATCGGCGTTCCAGCTTGATCCCTTTGATTCCGTATTCCGTCAGAGACCCGTCTGCCAATTCCTTGGCCACGAGGCGCCTCGGGAGGGCGCTAACGCCAAGGTTTTCCTTGACCGCCTCGATAAGAGCCTCGGTGCTGATACTCTCCCACACGGGCGCGACGGCGACGCCTTTCGCGAAGAGGGCGCTTTCGAAGAGCTGACGCGTCCCGCTGCCCTTCTCGCGCAGAAGCAAAGGAAGGCTTGCCACTTTCTCCAGGGGAATTTCCGTTTTCTCGCCAAGCAGGCCTCCGGTTTTCCCGACGAAAGCCAAATCGTCCCTGAGGAAAGGCGTCTCGATGAGACCCGACACGCTGAGGGGACCCTCGATGAGAGCGAAGTCGAGCTCGTTGGAAGCGACCATCTTTTCAAGCGACAGCGAGTCATCGATCCGAACCCGAAGCCCCGCTTTCGGGTTAGCCAAGGAAAAGGCTTTGGCGAGGTCGGGAAGCAAGCACGTCCCGATGGTCACGCTGGAGCCGACGCGGACCGGGCCGTTTTTGTCTTTGTCCTGGATGGTCTCGTCGGCCTCGTCGGCCAAGGAAAGGATCCTTTTGGCGTAATCGAGCGCGCACTTCCCCGTTTCCGTCAGCTCGATGCGGCGCCCAACCCGGTCGAACAAAGGCAATCCGTAATAATCCTCCATCTCCTTAATGGCCTGGCTGACCGCCGGCTGGGCGAGGCTCAGCTCCTCCGCCGCCTTGGTGACGCCCCCAATCTCGCAGACTTTGGCGAATATCTCCACGCGACGGAGATTCATAAGTTGTTTTCGCATATGAATTATTATAATAAATTTGTTATATATTGTATATTTTTATCATATTTTATTTATTGTTTTTTCGACGTTATACTACCTTTGGAACAGAGAGAAAACGCGAATATGGAACTTAAGCCAAGCGAAGAATACAAAGGGATAAAGGCCAAGGAGGCTTTCGCGGATGTCTCCTCGACCCCCAATGGCCTAACCGCAAACGAGGCGGCCAAGCGCCTTTCCGAATGCGGACCCAACGAAATAGCCGAGAAAAAGAGGAATCCGGTCCTGGGGTTCCTAAAACGCTACTGGGGCCCCATGCCATGGCTCCTCGAATTCGCCATGGTCCTCACTTTCGTCGTCGGCCACTACGTCGAAGGCTCTTTGATCTTCGCCCTGTTGACGATTAACGCCGTGATCGGGTTCGTCCAGTCGCAGCATTCGCGCAAAGCCGTCGAACTGCTCAAAAAACATTTGGAGATAAAGGTCAAGGCGCGCCGGAATGGAGAGTGGGTCGTCCTTAACGCCGGGGAGTTGGTTCCCGGCGACGTCATAACCCTGAAACTGGGGGATTTTGTCCCCGCCGACGCCTACGTTTTCGACGGGCGTCTGTCTTTGGACGCGTCCTCTTTGACGGGGGAATCGCTACCGGTCGAAACCGCGGTTTCCTCGCTGGCCTACTCGGGCTCCGTCGTCAAAGGCGGCGAGGCTCTCGCCCTCGTCGTGAACACGGGCGTATCGACGTCCTTTGGCAAAACGGTCTCCTTGGTCCAAACCGCGCAGCCCAAATCCAAGCAGCAGAAACTGATGTTCAGCATCGTCAAATACATGATGTACCTTGGGGTCGCGGCCTCCCTCGCCGTCACGATATACGCGATCGCGATCCATTGGGGCGATCTGCGAAGCCATCTATACGAGATAATGTCGCTCATCATCGTTTTCCTCATGGGCGCCATCCCGGTGGCCCTTCCGGCCGTCATGACCATCGTTCAGACCGTCGGGGCCACCTCTTTGTCCAAAAAGGGCGTCCTCGTCACCCGGCTCGACTCCATCGAGGACGCGGCCTCCATCGACGTCTTTTGCTTCGATAAGACCGGCACGATCACCCAAAACAGAATAAGCGTGACCTCAATCGAGGCTTTCGGGGGCGTGAGCCGTGACCAAGCGCTGCTTTTGGCGGCTTCCTCGTCCAATTCAAAAGAGAAGGACGCCATCGACGACGCCTTGATAGGGGCCGCTAAAGAAAAAGGCGATAAGGGGCAAAGCCTTTCGCAAATATCCTACGTTCCTTTCACGCCCGCCACGAAACGCACGGAAGCCATCATAAACGATGGCAAGGGAACGTTCCGTCTCATCAAAGGGGCCCCGCAAGTCGTGATCGGCCTTTGCGATGGAACCGACGAAAAGGAAAAAGGAAAGGCCTTGTCGGAAGTCGAGGGCTTCTCGAAGAAGGGGTTCCGCAGTTTGGCGCTGGCGAGGCAAGATGGCGATAACGCTCCTGTGCGTTTAATCGCCCTTTTGGCTTTGAGCGACCCTCCACGGACCGATTCCGAAAAGCTGATCGCCAACGTCCAAGCGCTGGGGATCCGTTGCCTGATGCTCACCGGCGACAACGCGGCCATCGCCAAAGAGGTCGCCTCGGAGGTCGGAATCGGGTCGAGGATCCATAGCGCCAACGAGCTGAAGGGCCTTTCGGAAAAGGAAGAGATAAGCCTCGTCGAACGAAGCGACGGATTCGCCGAAGTCTATCCCGAAGATAAATACGAAATCGTCAAACTGCTTCAAAAAGCCGGTCACATGGTCGGCATGACGGGAGACGGCATCAACGACTCCCCCGCCCTTAAGCAAGCCGAACTCGGGACCGCCGTCAGCTCCGCCACCGATGTGGCCAAAGCCTCCGCGAGCGTCGTCCTCACCAGACCTGGCCTAAGCGAGATAGTGGACACCGTCAAAACCAGCCGCCAAACGTACCAAAGAATGCTCACGTGGGTCATCAACAAGATAACGAAGGTCGTCGAGGTGGTCGTTCTCTTCACCGTCGGTTATTTTTGGTTCAGGGAGTTGCTCATTTCGCTGCTCGGCATGTCGCTTTTGGTCTTCGCCAACGATTTCGTGACCATGTCGATCGCGACCGACAACGTCGTCTCGGACTCCTCGCCCAACATGTGGAAGCTGAAGAGCATCGTCGCAGCCTCCTCGGGGCTTGGCATTCTCTTCGCCTTGGAGGACCTCTTAGTGGTGTGCCTTGGCTACTATTGGCTGCATCTTGATTACGCGACGCTTTGCTCGCTCACGATGCTGTCCTTGGTTTATAACACCCAGTTCCGGATCATGATCGTTCGGGAACGGAGGCATTTCTGGTCCTCGGCCCCCGACAAAAAGCTTTTCTTCATCAGTTTGGCCGCGATGGTTCTTTTCACCTTCATCGGAATCTTCGGGGGCATCATCCCGGCTCTAGGATGCCGATTGGTGTTCGGGCTTCTTGGAATTGGGCTCGCCTTCATGGTTCTCGTTGATTTCGCCAAGTACGCTCTCTTCAAGGCCTTCAGGGTTTCGTAGGCTGCTTTCCGATAAAGTCGCAAAGCCTATCCTTCCGATGGCGCGCTGTCGCGTTCGTCAAACGAAACCAAAGGGATGGCGGCGTTCGCGATCCTGTCTCGCGAAGGGATGCCTCGTAAAAAAGCGCCCTCCGTTCGGAGAACGTTTCCGTCCAGCGATCGGAGAGCGCCTCATTGGCGTCTCGCGGTTTTCCGCGCCCTCACTTGTAGATGATCGGACGGCCCGTCATCTCGGCGGGTTGCTTAGCCCCCAGGAGATAAAGGATCGTCGGGGCGATGTCGCAAAGGGCGCACCCTTCGCGCATCTTGAACGATTTGTCGCTCACGCAGAAGGGAACGAGATTCGTCGTGTGCTTGGTCATCGGGCGGCCTTCGTCGTCGATGCAGCAATCGGCGTTTCCATGATCGGCCGTCAAAAGAATCGTTCCGCCGTTCTTATCGACGTAATCGATGATTCTGCCCACGCACTCGTCGACCGTCTCGACGGCCTTGATGACCGCCGGCATGATGGCCGTGTGACCGACCATGTCGCAGTTGGCGAAATTAAGGATGACGACGTCGAGGTCCTTCTTGTCGAGTTCCTTGAGGAGCGCGTCGAGGATCTTGTAGGCCGACATCTCGGGAAGAAGGTCGTAAGTGGCCACTTTCGGGGAAGGGATGAGAACGCGGCGCGAGCCCTCAAGTATCGGCTTGTGGATCCCATCGTAATCGACCTCGCCGTCGAAATAAAAAGTGACGTGGGCGTATTTCTCCGTCTCGGCGATGCGGAGTTGTTTGTAGCCGTTATCGGCAAGATACGGCCCCAAGGCGTTTTTGATGACCGGGATCGCGAAGGCGATCGGGGCCTTCACGTAGTCGGCGTAGTGCATCGTGCAGACGAAGGCGATGTCGTGGCGGATCGGATCGGGAACGTAACTCTTCCACGCGTCGTGGCCTTGGGAGTCCTTAAGCGGCTTCTCGTAATAACGGGGGTTCGTGAGAAGGGTGGACATCTGAATGGCGCGATCGGGGCGGAAATTCATGAAGATGACGGAATCCCCGTCCTCGATGGCTCCGTCGTAACGGCTGTCGTAAGCCGGGATTACGAATTCGTCGGAAGCCGACTTTCCATCAGCCGATAGACGGGCGTACTCACTGTTGATATAGGCGTGGTAATCGGCGAACGAGGCGCCTTTGCGGGCCACCATGGCCTGGTAGGCGAGGTCGACGCGGTCGAAATTCTTGTCGCGGTCCATCCCATAGTAGCGGCCCCCGACCGTGCAGATGTGGCCGATGCCCTCAAGGTCCATTTCCTTCTGGACCTGGTCGAGGTAGCCTACAGACGACTGCGGCAAAACGTCGCGGCCATCCAAAAAGGCATGGTAGCAAAACTGGTCTTTTTCGATGCCGTTCATCTTGGCCATCTTGATCATGGCGAGGATTTGAGTGAGGTGCGAATGGACCCCACCATCGCTAGTAAGCGCCATGACGTGCAGTTTCTTGTGGTTCTTTTTGGCGTTTTCGATAGCCTTCAGGTATTCGGGGTTCTTAAAGAAACTCCCATCCTTAATCGCCTTCGCAATAAGAGTCAACGGCTGATAGACGACCCGGCCCGCGCCCATGTTGAGGTGACCGACCTCGCTATTGCCCATCTGTCCTTCGGGGAGCCCAACCGCTAAGCCAGAAGCGTTGATTTCGGTATAGGGGTGAGTCGAAAAATATTTATCGAGATTAGGCTTCTTGGCTTGCGCGATCGCGTTGCCATGCGTGGCGCTGCGGATACCATAGCCATCCATGATGACGAGGATGACAGGAGTCTTTTTCTTGCTTTGTTCCATATGTTGAATGTTCCTTTGCCGCGAGCGAACCGTTTTACGGTTAGCCCACCGGCGACATATTATAACCCAAAAGCGGCCATCCGCAGGGAAATGGGCCGAAAAGATGCTTCCATGGCTTTTATTCTTGGCCGCCATTTGCCACAATGTTCTTATGAAACGCGCATTGGTCCTTTGCGGAGGCGGATCTCTAGGCTCCTACGAAGTCGGGGCCTGGAAATTTCTTCGCGAACGGGGGTTGGATCGCTTCGATCTCGTGACCGGTACCTCGATTGGTGCCATCAATGGGGCACTCGTCGTGAGCGGCGATTTCGAAAACGCCGAGCGCTTATGGAAAACCGTCGCGGCCGACAAAATCATCAGCCACGGCATCAACGTCGACGATCGGATGTGGGACAACTTCACAAAAGCCAATTTCTCGCGCCTTATGACTCTAGGCAAGGACTATCTCCGCAATGGCGGGGTCGACATCTCGCCACTTATCGGTTTAATGAAAAACGCGATCGACCCCCAAAAGGTCTTGGCTTCGCCCATCGGGTTCGCGGTCACCACCGCGACGTTCCCGGGCCTGAAGCAGCATAACGTCGACATCAAGAAATGCAAAGAGGACGAAGTCATGGATTGGCTTTTGGCCTCGAGCGCCTGCTACCCCATTTTCCCAATCCGCACGATACATGGCCACCGCTATGTGGACGGAGGTTACAACGACAATCTGCCAATCGATCTGGCCCTCAAGATGGGGGCCGAGGAAATCGTGGCCGTCTTGCTTCACGCCATCCCAAAAGTGCCGCAGCATCCGGAACTGATGGATCTGCCTCTCGTCACCACCGTCAGGCCCTCCCGCGACACCGGGAGCATCATGAACTTCAACAGCGGGATCACGGCCGCCAACATGGATTTGGGGTATTTTGACGCCGCGCGAACCTTCGGCGAATGCTGGGGGCGGGGCTTCGCTTTCGAAAAGGACGAGTCTTTGGAGCCCCGCTTCCGCTCATTCGTGGTTGAGATGGCGCGCGAGAACCTTTTCCTTCTCCCTAAGACCATAAAAGCCTTGTCGCGCGAAGGCCCTAAGCCAACTAGTAACCTTCAATTGTATATCTGGGCCATCGAACTGATGGGCGATTGGCTCGGCATGGACTATCTCAAAACGTATCGAATCGACGATTTCCTGGCCGAAGTTCGCGAGCGGACCCGGGAGCAGTGGCACGACCCCTCGGCCCCGCGCTTCCTTCTCGATCACAACTGGGGGCGGCGCATCGAGGAAACGGAACGGAAACCGTTTCTGGGCTACATGGACTACATCTACACGAACGACCTTCGCAAGGACGAGATCGGCAAACTCGCGGAAGGCACCCCCGAGATATTGGCTCTTATGGCCCTTTTCGCGCAGTTCAAGGCAACGGGTTGGCTCGCCTAAGCGAAATTTGGGGTCCCGATAAAATCACGTAATTCCATGAATATCTGTTTTTGGAGACGATGTTTTGCTATAATAAGCGTATAAGTGGGACGAAAATAGCATGAAGAGAAGGTTTTACGCTTTTATTGGTGCGGGTGCGATTTTGGCAATCGCCTTAATGTCTTTGGTCACGGAAAAAGACAGCCTTAAGCTAGCGGGAGCCGACGCCGCGAAAACCTTCACGATCAACGGTTCGACCCCGGTGGACGATAACTACGTTGTGGATCAAACCGAGGGATATGCCGAATATGACCAAATCGTTAGCGGGAACGAAGGCACCCGCATCCACATCATAAACGACTATACGGGCACGGATTACCAAACGGTCGAATTCAACAACCCCGCCTATTATTTTCGGGGCACAGCCCCCACTTTGACGGTCGCCGAAGCCCAAATGAATGCCTCTTTCGGGGTAAAGGGCCTTACGAGTTTGAGTTATGAAGTCACGTTAGGGATTCCGTATGAATATGGCGGCAGCTTCCGGATGTCGGTATACGATAGCGCAAACAATGAGTTGCTGGCATCAACCGAATCAGGCAGTCAAACTCTGTCTGTAGCGGAGGGGGCCGGCACAAGCGCTCTTATCAAGTTTTATTTCTATGGTTACGAAAGCTACACGCTGACAAGCGTCACGTTCAATTACAACTGCGTCGGCGTATGAAGACCCAAATCGCTGAAAACGCCAGACAACTCGCTATTTTTGCGTTTTAAGAAAAAAACGTGGCATAATCTAAATTTTTTAGCACTTATAATTAACTTATTCAAACGTGACGTTTTGTGCCAACGATTTCCTTTTTGCTTTTCAATGCCAAAAAAGCCAAGTTCCTTGTTTTGCAGCCAATTAGCGAAAACGCTAACGCGAGGGGGATGAATCCACGGGAAGAACAGGCGTATTTTATAGTCCTTGCGGCGCCCGATTCTCGCCATCGCGTATCGCGTTCGATTACGAATGTTTCGGCTTACGCCCGCCTAACGCGGCAAGAAAGAAAAACGAATCTGGTTCAAGGCACCCTTTCTTTCGCCTATGCTATATAATCAAGCCATGAGGGACATGACGATCACGATGGCCTACGATTCCGTCGACAAAACGTTTGCGGGCCTTTTGGCGGCCTTCCTACGCGAAAACGGATTCAAGGTCAAGACAGACGGGGTTTTCCGCGAGAAGGGGATTCTGGCCCTCGTGATGACGGGAGAAAGCCGACTTGAGAGCATTGAGAAGGCCAACCCATGGGTCAAAAAGGAGTTCGGGAGATCCTCGACCGTAGGTTTAAGGGTTTTGCCCCTAGTGATATTCGACTCGACGAAAGAGAAGATCGAAGATGTGTGGGCCAACGCGAAGAAGATTTACGCGATCATGAGCGAGGAATTCAAGCCCTACGCCTTCGACATGGCCGACAAAGAAAAATCACTCATCGAGTTCCGACGAGTGATTAGGGATCAGTACGAAGAGTGAATTAGGCCAGTTTCTTTCTCCAATAGGCGATCATGTCGCGCACCGTGTCCTCGTAAGCGAGTTTCTCGCTCCAGCCGAGGGCTTTTATTTTGGAGCTGTCGCCGGCGTAAAGCCTCTCGTCGGCGGGCCGCAAAAGCTTCGGGTCCCGGACCAATTCGTAGTGGACCCCGGTGACTTTCTCGATGCAACTCACCACGTGATCCATCGTGAAGATATGGGACGAGCAGATGTTGTAGGCTTCCCCAGGCACGCCTTTTTCGCCGAGGACGATGAGGCCTTCGGCGACGTCGCGGGCGTCGATGATGGCGCGCGTCGATTTCAGGTTGCCGACGACCAGTTTGTCGCCGCCCCGCTTTTCGAGTTCAACGGCGCGCTTCGTGAAGTCAGCGGTGATGTCCCCGATTTTGCGGGGGCCGGTGCAGTTGAAGAGGCGGACGCGGCACACCTTGATTTTGAAGTTATCGAAGCACTGATAGCAAAGAAGGTCCTCGGCGGCCTTGCTGACCCCATAGGGCGATAATGGCAGCAAAGGGCAATCCTCTTTCGGGAGGTTGTCGGCCGAATAGCTCTGAAGGGCTTGGCCATAGATGGCGCTTGAGGAGATGACGATTACGTGAGGGTCGTAATCGGGATGGATTCTTTTGGCCTCTTTGATGGCCTCGAACAGGCCGACGGTCCCACTGACGTTGACGTCCATCGTGTAATAGGGATCCTTCCAGCTGACGACCGGGAAGGATTGGGCGGCGAGATGGTAGATGCGATCAGGCAAATAATCGAGGATCCAAGACAGAAGGGTCTGATGGTTCCGGACGTCCAGCTCGAAAAGGCGGATCCCGGTTTGGTCGATGTCGCTTATGTCAACCGTCGGATGGAAATACGATCCGACGACTTCGTATCCCTTTTGGTGAAGAGTTTCCACTAAGTGGCTGCCGATCATTCCGCCGGCGCCGGTCACGTATGCTTTCATGAATCTTTTCCTGGAATCCTTTTGGACTAACGACACAATGATACCCTTCTCGCCGGGCCTACGAAAGGCAACGGAACAAAAAAACGATGAAAATCCTCTAACGAACTTTTCGGGCATTCACGATTTTCCTTACCTTAAGGGCGATGAAAAAGTAGTAAAGAAGGTAAACCGCCAAGATGATGCCCAAGGCCAGGAAGATGCCACCCGACAAATCGGCTCCCATGTATTTTCGGCCTTCAAGAGAGGCTCCGATGGAAGCGCACAAAGACGGGATGAAGGCAAAAAGAAGCGGGGCTAAATAATAAAGGGCGCTTTCGCGAAGGGCGGCCCCCGTTATTTCGGACCGGCTGGCTCCTAACTTCGCCAAGAAAAGGTAGCGGTCTTTGCTCTCGGTCGTGGCACTCACCTGGCGAAGGCCCAGGATCGCAAGGCTGGTAAGCAAGAAACTGCCGCCCATGTACAGACCGATATAGGAGAAGCCCGACCAATTGTCCTCGCCTTTGTAACCGAGTTGGATCCCGAACCCCAAACCCATCAGGACAAAGGTTAGGATGATGGTGAGGCTGATAAACGCCAGAGTCAAAGAAGCGCTATGAAGACGGGAGAAGAACTCCTTGTAGACAAAGGGGTTGAGGCCCTTGTAATAGCCCTTAGAACGTTTAACCTTGTTGTTTAATAACGAACTGAAACTGTAAAAGAAGAGAAAGCCGCTGATGGATCCGATAATGAAAACGCAAAAGCACGTTTCCATGAAACCGATGACCATAAGGGCGCAACCCACAACGTAGAGGACGATGGCGATGACCAAAAAGAGAATGGTCGTTTTCTTGTGCGAGCCCGCGCCTTTGTCCTCACCTTTTTTGGAGCTTTGACTGAGTTCCATGAGCGGAGTCCGTCCGATCGAGAGCAGGGTAAAAAGGGAAACGAGGACGAAAAGGGCCAAAAAGAAGACGAGGGTCGCGAGAAACCCTTCGGTTCCGAAATAGAACCGATAAAGGGAAACGTCACCCGCGAAAGTGAAGGAAGTCAGCAAAGCCAGGAGTTGGCTGAGGCCGATCCCGATCGCGATCCCCGAAACGAAAGAGAGCACGCTGACCAAAAGGCTCTGAAGAATCTGAATACCCGCCACTTCCTTCCGTTCCATCCCAAGCATCAGGAAGAGGGCGATTTGCCTCTTTTTCCCCTTGAAAAAGAAAGTTGAGGCATACCCCACCAGAAAGATGAACATGAGGGCCACGAAAAAACCGGCGACCTTCATGGCGGATTCCAAAACGGACAGGCTCGCGAGATTTTTTTCCACGAGCGTCTCGTCCAAAAGGGCGAGCATTTGGGGGTAGACGGATGAGAAAGCGTAAAAGATCGCGATCGCGAGGGTCAGGCTGAAAAAGAAAACCCCATACGAAGAGAGACTGCGCTTAGCCTCTTTGAAAGCGAGTTTGCCAAGCATGGCCTATTCCCCTCTTTCGGAAGCGATTTCCATGATTTCGTCGAAGAATTCCTTCCGGCTGCCTTTTCTCACGATTTCTTTGCTGATGAGGCCGTCTTCCAAAAACAAAAGGCGACTTGAAAAAGAAGCGGCGAAAGGGTCGTGGGTCACCATCAAAATGGTGGTGCCGTTGCTCTCGTTGAACTTCCGAAGGCTCTCCAGCAAAGCCAAACTCGATTTCGAATCGAGGGCTCCCGTCGGCTCGTCGGCCAAAAGGAGTTCGGGCGAATTGGCCAAGGCCCGAGCGGAGGCAATCCGCGATTTCTCGCCCCCGGAGCACTCATAGGGGTACTTGTCCAAAAGACCGCCGATCCCAAGCGTCTCGGCTAAGCGCGTGACCACCGCTCTGATGCCTTGGGGATCCATTCTGTTGATGCACAAAGGCAACGCGATGTTGTCGTAGGCCGAAAGGGAGTCCAGCAAGGAGAAGTCCTGAAAGATGAAGCCGAGTTTTTCCCGTCTGAACTTGGCCAGGTCCTTCTCCTCCACATCGTCGAGGCTTTCGCCGCCGATGACGATCTTCCCGCCGCTTTTCCTATCGAGGGTGGCGATTAGGTTAAGCAGGGTGCTCTTGCCGCTGCCGCTTGGGCCCATGACGGAAAGGAACTCCCCTTCGTTCATGGAGAAACTCACTCCTTTTAAGGCCTGCGTCAGCGCGTTACCTTTCCCGTAATTTTTGCTAAGATCGACGACTTCCAATTCCTGAGTCCGCATTTTTCGTTTTCTCCTTGGGGCCAACTATAGGCAGAAAGAAAAGGCCGGCAAGAGGGTTGCCTCAAAAAGTGCCGATTATAACTAGAACTTTCAAAAGTCGAGCGAGAATCGACTAAAAAATCCCCCGTTTTGAGGCAAAAACCCCAAAAACGATGGTGTCACCCGCCAAAAACAAGAACAGCAACGGAACGTAAACAAGCGTGAAAAGGGGATCGGTTCCGTGATAGAGCCCGAAGAACAGAAGCGTCAACGCAGCCACGATAAAAATAGCCAAAAGGGAAATGAGGTATCTATAGACGATCGGCTTGTCTTTTTCGAAGGAATGGTAGGCCGGATTGAAACAGATTTTTTTGGCTTTGACCATAAGGGGGATCGAGAGGACGACGCCGGCGGTGATGAAGAAGGCGATGGAAAGAGGGAAAAAGGTCAATAAGACGATGGGAAGGACCGGACTGGTGGTCTTGATGACGCGTTCAAGAAGCTTGGCCCCCGTCACGATCCCCACGAAAAGAAGGGTCGGAACAATCCAATAACAGGCTAATCCAGACAGAAGGTTCGGCCAAAAGCCACCGCCAAAACTAATGAACGAATACATCGATAGATATAGGAACAGGAAGAACAGCGACACCACGGTGTAAAGATAAAGATCCACGAAGAAGAACTTCCGTTCCGATGTGGCCTCCTCGCGTTCGGCTTGGGCCAAGCGCTTTGTCAGGGCGGCGTTCTCTTGCCGCAAAGAAGACTCGCTTTTGGGGGCAGCACGTTCGCCTTTGGCCAACTCGTCGACGCTTACGCCTAGCACTTCCGAAAGCTTATAGAGCATGGCCACTTCCGGCTGGTTGTTGCCGTTTTCCCATTTGGAGACCGCTTTGTTGGTAACGCCCAAAAGAATTCCCAGTTGGCCCTGAGAAATATGCTTCTCCTTGCGAAGGGAGTAAATGAAGTTACCGACTTTGGCTTTGTCCATTACCTAATTATCTATCCAAATCGCAGGAAGAAAGAAGAGCGAATGGTTTGTGGACGCCGTTTTCCGCGGAATGCCGTCCAAAGTTCAAGCGGATTAGTCAAAAACGTTGCTCTTCACTTTACGAACTTGAAAAAGAGTTTTAACGTGCCAACCAATTCTTAGCGCGCAAACGAGGGGGCTGAAATCAAGCTGCCAAAACAATCGAAATACAAAAAAGCACCGAATTATTATCGGTGCTTTTCCATTGCCAACTAGGAGAGCGACTCCTAGAACGCCTACTCCGCTGAAGCCCATAGCTTCAACGCGCCGTGGTCGCACGCTCAATCTCCACCTTTGGCAACATTATTGTAATGCTTTATTTTGAAAGACGTCTTCTGAACCTTCTTTTCTTAACTTTAGTGACAATCCCCAATAATTGAGTTTGCCAAGATGATCAAGCCCTTCTCCAAAATATAGTGTTGACCGTTTTATCTTCTCGTCCATAATACGAATATTAAGTTTTTTAGGAATGCGCGGAACGGCCTCAACATCACGGATTTTCAAAGGCGCTTCCTATTCCCCATATGTTCATTGCCAATGGCGTTAGGTTTTTAAGTCTGAAATTATAAAAAATAGGATACACCGGAGTTAGGCAACAGAAATGATAAATAAGGTGCTGGAATTAATCATGAATGGTACTTATATTCGCTTAAGCACATTGCTGAAAAACGGCAAAAAAGATTTGACAGATGGGCTAGTTAAAGGAAAGAAAATTCGTTATAGTTACCAATCAATTGGAATAATATTTACGCCCAAGAAAGCGACCAATTGATTTGGCAAAACTGCGTAACCAATTCGGAAAGGAAACGCCATCAAAACGATGACGTTTCTTATATTCTTTTTTTGTTTCAAAAGAACGACTGGAAAGTTGATATAAATAACTGTTTGGGATTTTAATTTGAGCTTGATAGCAAACTTGCCCTTTTTCTAATCCGTTTGCAGTTGGGAACGTGTATCCAATTGGAAAAAAAACTTTCGCATTCTCAGATATGCGCTTGCCATTTTCATCGTTCATAAAGAAGACTTCAAAATCCCATGTGGAATCAAACGAATGCTCGCTAATGAGTTTTTGAAGAAAACTTTTCCTCCAAATGCCTTGCTGTAAATTCAAGCGGTAACGACGTTTCGGAGGAACAAAACAATAACCAGGAAAAGAGGTCTTTTTTCCTTTCAATTTATTTTCCATCATTGTTCCGAGCTGAAGATAATCAACTTTGCTCTCCTTCATAAAAACGCAGAAACGGTTTAAATCTGAAGACTTTGGAGTGTCATAAAGCCAATAATCGTGGAGCAAAAGCAAAACGAATTCGCCATGTACGCTATCTAATCCTTTTTGCAAACGACCAGAAAATGACTTATCGCCATCGGTGGTAACAGAGCCGAAGGCAAAATCACGGTTTCTTTTAGTGATTGATACAAAGACCGTTGAATACTGGTCGTTTGCCCAATGATCGGAAAAAGAACGATTAAATACAGGCCAAATATCCGCGTCAGAGTCATACCCGATGATCACTGTTGACAAATCGTCCATCAAAACTTTACCCGCAAAAATTGTTCGAATGTCATAAGATGCTTATCTTTATCAGAAAGAATCAATGGGGCGCCATCCAATTTGTCCAAAGGCCAACTAACGTTTAGGGTTTTATCATTCCAAATAATCCCTGAATCGTATTCTCCATCAAACTTTGCAGCGCATTTATAAGATACGATTGAGTCCTCAAAAACGAGATAGCCATGACCAAATCCGGCAGGCACAAGAATCTCTTTCATGTTCTCTCCTGTAAGGTCAAATCCCATCCATTTTTTAAAAGTTTTTGAATCACGACGCAAATCAACGATAACGTCAAAAACATGTCCCGAAACACAGCGAACGAGTTTCGGTTGCTGTTTCACTCTTTGAAAATGGATGGCCCTAATTACCCCTTTATGGGAGACGGTATAAAAAACCTCTTCCAAATTGTAATCGATTCCGTTTTGCATAAAGGCTTCTTTCGAATAATCTTTGATAAACGATCCACGAAGATCGGGAGCAGAAAACGGTGTAATCAAAAAAGCTCCTTCGAGCGGTAATTTTTTAAAATAAAATTTCGTCATTTTTCGGTTTCCTTCAGCCAATCGTACACTAGTTTAATGCCTTTACGAAACGAAACTAATGGAGCAAAACCGCAATCTCTCGAAATTGAATCGATTGAAAATGCTTCCAAAGGCGTCTGAACGCCAGTATACGGAACGTTACCAAAAGATATCTCAGAACTTGGCTTCACTATATCAATGACATCTTGTAGAAAATCCCTTAACGGTTTTGCCTCGCCGCTTCCGATTAAATAGGCTTTATTCGGAACCCCTTTTTCACCAATAAGTCTGAACGCATTGATCACATCGTCAATATACACAAAATCATAATTCTGGATGCCTGAAGTAAAAGAAATATTTTCGCCATGGATCATCTTCCTGAGCGTTGTGTTCAGAAACCTAACAGTTGGATCCCCCACGCCATATGAATTCGTTATGTAAGTCCAAACTAGTCCAATTCCAATTGAATTGGCAATCGGCTTCATGATCTCATGACAAGCCGCTTTAGCGGCGCCATATATAAAATGAGGGTCAGGGGCCGTTCCGTCTTGATAAATGAGCCTTTTAGTCTCAAGTTCTGCAATTGAACTGGAAAAAACAAATTTTTCCACACCAATCTCAGCCGCGGTTCGCAAACACTTAACAGCCTGTGAAACATTATCTAATTGGATTTTTTCATCGCCTCTTTCGCTTCCTGCCGATCCGCGCCAAGCAAAATGAAAAAATAAAGGGTATTCGCCATGAGAAACAACCTTCGTCAAAAATGAAATGTCTTCAACGGAATGCTGATAATAAATAATACCAGAATTTGACAAATCGATTCGTTTTGGCTTTTCGCAAACATCAATCGCCAAAACCTGGTAACCATGATTGAGAAGATTCTTAATTAAATTGGAACCAATGAAACCATTGGCGCCAGTAACAATTGCCTTCATTTTCCAAAAACCGCGGAATACTCATGTATTTGTTTGTCGGTAATTTCTTTTGCCGCACTCAACCCATCATTGTAATACCCCTTCGACCATTGAACGGTGAGCCTAATAGCGTCCTTAATGTGATAAATCGGATCCCAAGCGAAAACTTTTCTCATTAATGAATTGTCGAGAGACAAGAACCCTGCTTCGTGGGGGGCATTTGGAATAGTACTATCAGTCCAAACAGAACCCTCGCCCCAAATATCACAAAAAAGTTGAACTAATTTACCAGTCGTGAGCGCATCAACCGAATCAGGTCCAATGTTATAATAGCCAGAGAAAGACTCATCGAAGAATTGTTTTTCCGCAATCAAAAGATAAGCAAACAAAGGCTCTAGGACAAATTGATAAGGACGCGTTGAAAAGCGATTCCTTACTTTAATTGGCCGATGCGAAACCGCAGCTCTCACGCAATCGGGAATAATTCGGTCTATTGAAAAATCGCCACCGCCAATAACATTACCGGCTCTAGCGGTAGAAATAGCCGTATTGGAATTCGTAAAAAAAGAACGCCGATAAGAATGCGTGACAAGTTCGGAACAACTTTTTGAATTTGAATAAGGATCAAAACCGTCTAATTTCTCGTCTTCTTTAAATGGGTGGTTCCGGAAATCCTTGTTTTCGTAAACCTTATCAGTTGTAACATTTAAAAACGAACGAACGCAATTCGCTTTCCGAATTGCCTCCAAAATATTTACAGTCCCCATAACATTAATCTCATATGTATCGCGCGGATTTTTGTATGATTCCAACACAATTGGTTGAGCGGCCAAATGAAAAACAATTTGTGGTCTATAGTCATTAACGACTTTTTCCAGTTTCCGATAATCGCGAACGTCGCCAATCACACTAGTGATTCTATCCGCAAGACCAAGAATGTTAAAAAGAGAGGGTTCCGTAGGCGGCTGAAGAGCATAACCAATAACTTTCGCCCCAGCCAAAGAAAGAATTTCACAGAGCCAAGACCCCTTAAATCCGGTATCCCCAGTAACTAAAACCGTCTTGCCCTCGTAAAAATCCAGCATTTCTCAAAAAGTCCCCCAGGGCGCTTTCCCAGATTTCCAAATCGATTCAAGCTTTTCATGGTCGCGCATTGTATCCATGCACTGCCAAAAACCATGGTGACGATAGGCAAACAATTGGCCTTCATTAGCAAGTTCATTCAATGGTTCCCTTTCGAAAACCGTAGAATCACCGGCAATGTAACCAAAAACAGTCGGTTCAGCCACCATAAAGCCACCATTTATCCATCCGGAATCGGCCGAATCCTTTTCTCGAAAGCTTTTCACGATATCGTTTTTCCCGAAATCGATAATGCCAAAACGACCTTCCGGTTGAACCGCCGTCATGGTCAAAATGCCTTTATTCCTCTTATGATATTCCAATAAAGAATTAATATTTACGTCGGAAAGGCCATCTCCGTAAGTTAAGAAAAAAGATTCATTCCCAACATAGTTTTTAATTCTTTTGATCCGACCGCCAGTCATCGTATTCAAACCAGTATCGACAACAGTAACTTTCCATGGTTCGGACACATCAGAATGAATAATCGTTTTGCCTCCACGAGAGAAGTCAAACGTCACATCGCTATTATGCAAAGCGTAATTAGCAAAATACTCCTTAATCACTTCTTGCTTATACCCAGCGCAAACAATGAATTCATTAACGCCGAATTTCGAAAAATAACTCATGATATGCCAAAGAATGGGTTTTCCGCCTATTTCAACCATTGGCTTTGGCTTCAGTTGAGTGGCTTCCCCAAGACGTGTTCCATAGCCGCCAGCAAGAATTACTAACTTCATAAAAACTCCTAAAACTAATTATAATCAAAGCAAGAACCAATAGCACTTGAAACAAAAAAACAAGAATTTTTGAAATGAAACTCGTCAATTAGACTTCTCTATTCACCGTTGAAATGTGCTTTCGATACATTCCGCACCTTTTATAGAAACCCAATCGGTGCCGTATTCTGACACGATGGGTATTTTTGGCACTTGCCTGTGAATAAAGTGAACCAATTTTCATGTGAAAAATAGGGTAGTTAAGGCATCTTGACGAGATAATAGGCAATGCCTAATTAATATCGCAAAGGATAAGAACGACGTTAAATATGACTTCCCGAATAAGACAAAATAATTTGACATAATAGTTTTTTCATCTAGTTTCCCGCCAATGCAATTCAGAGCGCAATCAAACTGTCTTAAGCCTAATAATGATTCAAGGCATAAGACGAACTTAAAATCTGTGGGCCAATTGACGAAAAAAAACGTTTTTTCACGCTTCTAAACAGCCGACACTAACGCTCACCATCTAATATCTTTTTTAAAAAGTTTTGAAAATAGCCCATACTCACGAACGAAAATACCAAAAAGACCTATTTTATAAAGATAGCGACAACGCCAAATCATTATTCCTTTTAAACCTTTTTTGACGCAAGAGGAAAACGACCAATAACGATTTTTTTCCCAAGTTGGAAAATTCGAATCAAGAAAGCTCTTCGTTGATTTGATAATTTTTGCTTTATCCTTCGGTGAAGTCAAACATGCCCTGGTTGTTGCCCCAATCCCCAAACGCAAAAAAACAAAAGCCACTAAAAGAGGCATGAATGGGGCATACGTTTCGCCATGAGTCTCGAAAAAAACTTTTGTTTCAATGTATCCGCTTTTTGTTACCTCAAGAAGCTGTTGATTTGTATTGCTGACAGCTGACTGCAAGTTTACATAATAGTTATATAAAACCTCGTTAACAAAAGAAATTGAACGGCAATTCGGCAAAACTTTTAACAAAAACAAAGTGTCTTCACCCGTTCCTCCAGGATAGATGAAACGAGCATCCTTAATTACGTCCATCCTAAAAAGTTTATTCCATGGCGCCGGGTTGATTAACGGAATAACGGTGTTATCGGCAAGATTTGAAACCAAGTTTGGATTGCTGACCATTTCTCTAGCGATGATATGGCCGTTCTCGCCGTCAATGCGATTGAAACCACAAATTGAGATTGAGGAATTGTTTTGTTCTGAAGAGGCAACCATTTTTGCCAAAAAGTCTTTATGGGGAAAATCGTCAGCATCCAAAAACCAAACATAAGTTGAATTGATTGCACCGGAATCAATGGCATAATCACGAGCGGCGCCAACCCCTTCTTTCTTTTTCTTTTGCAAAATTGAAACAGGATAATCACGAATTTGATTCAATTCCAAAATATCGAAAGTATTATCAGATGACTCGTCATAAACGATAATTACTGAAAAGTCTTTGAATGTTTGGCCATCAAGAGCCGAAAAAAGTCTGTTTAGGTACTTCCCAGAATTATAAACCGGTATTACGACAGTCACCTTAGCCATGTTTCTTTGTTCACCACTGAAATGTACCTTTTTATGAAGTTCACCACTTTTTCAGAGACGTTATTCACGTCGTAATCGGGAACGATTGATAACTTTGGCCCCTCGCGATGGATGAACCTGGCTTTTTTGATGGCCTCATTTATCGATTCGTAATCAACTCCGCCCTGAACTATCGATCCATGAATTATGCCTTCCTGCCTTTCGGTCGAAGTCCTACTGAGAACGGCTGGGAAATCCAAGATGGATGACTCTTCCGTAAGGGTGCCTGAATCGCTAAGAACGACATAGGCGTGTTTCTGAAGGGCAATGTACTCAAAAAAACCAAAAGGTTTGTCGTCTTGGATGTATTTAGAAAGGATAAACCCCTTCTTGTCGAATTGCTTTTGGGTTCTTGGATGAACTGAGAACACTACAGGCATCTTGTAGTCGTCCGCTATCTTGTTAAGAGCGGGATAGAGGCGGTTGAACTTCTCCTCGATGTCCACGTTCTCTTCGCGATGAGCCGATACAACGATGTAGTCATCGTCCTTAAGGCCAATCTGTTTGACGACATCGCAGGCGTCTATTTCGGATTTGTGGGCCATGATGACCTCTTTCATCGGGCTGCCGGTTATGAATGTTCTGTTCGCTGGCATGCCTTCGCGAATGAGGTTGTCATAGGCGACATGACTATAAGGGAGATTGACATCGCTTATATGGTCGACGATCGTTCTGTTGGTCATCTCAGCGACGTTCCAATCCCAGCAACGGTTGCCGGCCTCCATATGGAAAATAGGGCATTTAAGGCGTTTGGCCGATATGGCGGACAGAGCAGAGTTTGTATCGCCCAAAATCAAGATGGCGTCAGGTTTGATTTCGCTTATGAGGTCATAGGTTTTGCTGATGACGTTGCCCATCGTCTCGCCTAAGTTCTTGCCAACGCAGTTGAGGGTATAGTCCGGTTTCCTTAATCCCAGTTCTTTGAAGAACACCCCATTAAGCTCATAAGCGTAATTCTGGCCCGTGTGAACCAATATGTGATCAAAGGCTTTATCACAAGCCTTGATGGTTTCCGACAAACGGATAATCTCGGGCCTTGTGCCCAAGATGGTCATAACTTTCAACTTAGCCATAGTCATTTCTCCGTTTTCGTTTTCGAGAGCAGGTATTCATGTTTTATTTGCTCTTCTTTTGAAAACCTCATTTTAATAAGATGCGCCGGAATGCCGCCGACAACGGAATAAGGGGCAACGTCCTTAGTTACAACAGCCCCTGCCGCGATAACAGAACCCATCCCAACATGAACACCTTTCAATATTAAAACGTTAGCACCTATCCAATTATCTCCGTCAAACACAACGTCCTCATCGTCGACGGATGATTTTTCAGAATCGCTAACCTGATACATTGGTTTACCAATAACGTTGATTTTGTGATTGCCAGTTACAACAGCAACGTTCGGACCAAACATAACTCCATCGCCAATACATATCTTTGCTCTAGTCGTCAACATGGTGCAGTTATTTCCGATAAATACATGATTTCCCAATTCTATATTTTTAATTCCGGCCACGGAAAAGCCTTTGGAAAAATGGACGTCTTTGCCCAACTTGCCAACGGAGTGCCTAATTACCGGCTCTCGGAAAAACTTCCAAAAAACAAAGCCTAGTTTTGACCAAAAATCATAAGATGTCATTCTTAACACCCCCTCATACTGGCAAATAATACGTGTCCGGATTTTTCGGATCGTATAACTCGTTAGCCCACATGATCGTAACCGAATCATCGGGGCCGATATTGGTTATCGAATGGGTATATCCGGGCGGGATATCAACCACTTTCGAATCCTTGCCAAAGCAAGTGTAACTAATGACTTTGTCGGTTCCGACTTTTCTAAGCTTAATCTCGCAAGCGCCGGCCACCACCAAGTACTTTTCGTTCTTTGACATGTGATAGTGGTTGCCTTTGGTGATGCCAGGATGGGAAACGTTCACAGACACTTGGCCAAAGTCATTGGTTTTGAAGACTTCCGTGAACGAACCCCGCTGATCGAAGTGGGGATTGAGATCATATGCGAACTGATCCTCGGGCAAATAGCTAAGATACGTCGAATAAAGTTTCTTGTAGAACCCATCTTTCAGTTCAGGGACAAATAGATTCTCGCGGCTCTTCTTAAACGAATAAAGAGCGTTGGCGATATCTTCCAGTTTCACCGAATAGTGGGGCTCAACATACTTGATTTCCAATGAAGGCTCGACGCCACCTTCAATGACTTTGGAAAACTCTGAAATTATGTCGTCGACATAAACGAAATCGATCGCGGGCGCATTTTCGTTAATCTTTAAAGGAAGGCCGTTGGCGACGTTGTTGCAAAAGGTAGCAACCACGCTGTTGTAGTTGGGTCGGCACCACTTGCCAAACGCGTTATAGAGACGGTAGACATAAACTGGATGGTTTTGCTCTTTAGCGAAGGCGAAGATTTCATCCTCGGCGGCTTTTTTGCTCTTCCCATAGGGATTGTCCAATGCGGCTTGGGTGGAAGAGGAAAAGATAATAGGCGCTTTTGAACCGGTTTTAACGATAAGATCCAAAACCTTCTTGGTTAGATTAACGTTGCTATCGATGAACTCCTCGGGTTTGAGGGGACGATTAATCCCCGCCAAATGAACGATGAAATCGCAGGTGGCGATCGATCGTTTTAGTTCTTCGTCGGAAACGCCCAAATCATATTCAAGGACTTCATGGTTCTTGCCACGAAGAAAAAGATATAGATTAGATCCGATAAAACCCTTGCTGCCAGTGACTAGTAATTTCATTTATCTTTGAACTCAGAAAGACGGCGAAGCTGAGCTTCCATTCCAATCAAATCCAAACGCTTCGTGTTATGCGATGTATAAGCTTCGGCGATTTCGATTTTGTGGTTGCCCTTTTCAACGTATTTTTCGTAGTTAAGATCACGGTTATCGGCCGGAACGCGGAAGAAAGTTCCTTCGTCTTTGGCGCGAGACATCTCTTCTTGCGTAACGAGAGTCTCATAAAGCTTCTCGCCATGACGAGTGCCGATGTACTCAATCCCAACGGTATTGCCGGTTAAATCAAGAACAGCCTTGGCTAACGTATCGATTGTCGCCGCTGGCGCTTTCTGAACAAAAAGATCGCCTTGGTGACCATGCGTAAAGGCATAAATCACAAGATCCACCGCGTCATCGAGCGTCATCATGAAGCGGGTCATATCGGGATTCGTAATGGTGATGTCCTTGCCAGCGGCGATTTGATCCAAAAATAAAGGAATGACGCTGCCACGGCTCGCCATGACGTTGCCGTAACGAGTGAGACAAAGTATGGTGTCACCAGGAAGCAACTGACGGGAACGAGCAACGACATTCTTCTCCATCAACGCCTTGGTAATGCCCATGGCGTTTATCGGATAAGCCGCTTTGTCAGTCGAAAGGAAAACGGCGTTCTTGACATGATTGACGACACAAGCCGAAATGACGTTATTCGATCCGATCACGTTGGTCTTCATGGCTTCCAGAGGATAAAACTCGCAAGAAGGAACTTGCTTCAAAGCCGCCGCGCTAAAGACATAATCAACGCCCTTGAAGGCATCGGCGATGCTGTTGTAATCGCGAACATCGCCGATATAGAACTTAAGCTTGTCATTCTGATATCGTTTCCGCATATCGTCCTGTTTCTTTTCGTCCCGGGACAAAATGCGGATTTCCTTTATGCCTGTTTTCAAAAAACGATTCACCACGGCATGGCCAAACGAACCGGTGCCACCGGTGATAAGAAGAATCCTATTATCGAAAATATCCATGGACATAGCACCTCTTTATTGCTGTGTTTGATTATCGCACAAGAAAAAGACAACTACACTAACCTAAAAGGTATGTTTATGACTTAAAAGACAAATCCAGTTGTCTACATTATTCTTTCTCCTTGCGCTTTGAATTAGTCTAAACTCATTTTTTACCATGGTGTTAAACGAGGTAAAGAAGTCAAATCTCCTTTTTTTTCATTCAAATATCTCGCAAAGAACAAAAACAAATCTTGAAATCGGCGATGAAAAAAGGAAGCAAACCGACAATCATTACATAATATGGTTAATATATGTCTCAAATTAACAAGGAATCTTTCATAAAAAACGATAATCTCAAAGACAATGCGCAAATGAACGCAAAACATTTCGCGTTTTTTAATACGAAATAACGAAAAAATCTATAAGAACAACTGCTTTATCCGCGATGCCACATTAATAGCACTTCGATTTTCACACAAAAGAAGGCTCTTCTCACGTAGTTTCTTCCTTTGTTCATTCGACAAAGACAACGCATATTCAATACTTTTTGCAACGGACTCTTTCGATTCGTCTTTCGGAAATATCAGTACATCACTGAAATCATTTGGAAATGAATCGAGTCGAAAACAAACAATTGGGTTTCCAGTAGAAAGATAAGCGAAGATTTTCGATGGACAAGAGTAACGCATAATTGCTGTGTTCTTCCTGAGCATTAGTAAAACTCCTGCACTTTGCTGTAACTTATACGCTTCTTGAAAAGAAACCCTCCCCAAAAAATCAACTTCCCCTTTGCTCGATAAGCCCCGAAGAATTCTGGAATTTGTGCCATCTCCAGCTATTAGCAGCCTAGTGTTGTGATATCTTTTCTTAACTAAATGAATAGCCGAAATCATTAGAGCCGTTCCTGATAAATCGTCGTCTGTTTTCCCTGTGTACACACAAGTATAGTTGGAAGAGGAGATGGCCTTGGAAGAGGGCTCTTGGCATGGCGCGATGCCTTGTTCTACGATAAAAGGCTTATTGAACCTATGGTAAAATGGCTCCATGAAAGAAGAAAAGAAAACAAAACTATCAGCAACCTTGCCAGTTAGCGTATAAACAATTCTTGCCTGAAGTTTTTTTAACATCCTAAAGAAAAAACGAAATCGTTTGTTGGCATAAGAGGCGCCTGGCAAGTCTGGAACAATTATGCAAACTTTGGCAAGTGGAAAAATTTTCTTTATTCTCCTAGATATTTTCAAAAAACCGATATTATCCGCCTCTGTAACAATGACATTAATCTTGCGATAGAAAAGATCTTTATGGTTGCTGACAAAAGAGCGAAACGCCCTCTTGAAGTTCCTAGACATTGAAAAATCGCGGAAAAACACAAAATTGCAAAACGATATGTTTATCCCGTCCATGCCTCTTTTTTTTGAATGAACGAAAAGAGGTTCCCCGTGCTTCGGCCACCAACCGCCAAAAATGAAACGAAGGTCATAGACACTTGAGTAGACTCGCCTAATTCCACTCAACAACGAATCGGAGAAGATACTTCCAGAATCATCTCTTAAACCTCTTGACATCCCGCCAACATAAAATACGGTCGTTGAATCGTCTAAACTCTCTTTGTTTGCCATTTTATCTTCCATTATTGAAGAATTTCACTTAGAAAAACCAAGTTTTACAAAAACTTTTTTAACAAAACTTTTGCAGTTACTAAAAAAACTATGAAAACAATTTGGGAAAAAATACTTAGAAATCGTTTTGTCTCTGTCCTTAAAAAACGAATCCCAAAACTGATCATATTCAGAAACGTTCTTCTTTGCTGGACAACACAATTGCGTCTGCAACGATGTGCTCAATTGCGTTGGCACAACTTCTAGTTTTGCTGCAATCCTCTTCAATAACATACGACCTTTATCACTGCGGACAAGCAGCAAATTAACCCCTTTGTTATCGTCGAAATAAGGAGCGTTGTCCTCTATACCCCAATAGTCTCCGATCGTGAAATCGGATTCTCTATACGGAGTGGTAAAAGGACAGGAAAAGCACGATTCCCTAAAAAGATCATGGGAGCAGAACATTTTTGTCCAAGGACCTTGATAATCTTTCGATAAATGTTTTTCCCCGTTTTGGATATAGGACTCTTCAAAACAACGCCAACCACTTTGTGCTTTATCACGGAAAGAAAAACTGGTAACAGGTCCTGATTTGTTCAGTCGGTTCCAAAAAAGTTTCCAAATCAAAGGCGATGGCGTCCCGTGACAAACGATATCGCAAGTAATCAGTTTTGATGTACAAATTTTTTTGCTTTTTAAAAAATAAAGCAAGCCGTGAACGTAACATGGTGTCCCTGTAAAAAGAACATATTTTCCATTCAGTAAGTCATCCAGACACTTAGAAAAAGAATCTCCTGGATTTGACTGAACGTATTTCGATCCTTTGAAAGAGTCTATTCCTTTTTTGTCGGACGCTCTTCGATAAACTACGTCACCGTTTTTCGTCAAAGTCACTCCATAGACAACTCCGCCGTTGTTAATAAAATAATTAGCCAAGGCAATAAATGTGGCTCCCGATCTGGATGTCGCCACTTCTGCTAAGTCTTTGTTTCTAGACGCGTAACAATCAACAGGTAAAAGGGGGTTTGCAACAAAATTCGACATAGGACAAACCTTCTCACATATATGACATCCGATACACAATTCCTTATTGATTGTCGGGCGAAGAAATCCCTTTTTGTCATAGGACATAAAAATGGCGTGCTTCGGACAGGCCAAACTGCAAGCTCCGCATCCGCAGCATTTCGATTGATCCTTGCAAATTGAGTCTATGTTTACCATAAGATCAAGAAACAAATAATAATGCGCATATACTAAAGGTTACCACCAAATCCTTTTTGTTGTAGCGTTTGAATGAAAGCAACAGAAGGAAAGAAAACACCACATAACGTTAAAACACGATGCCAGCGCTTCCAAAGAAACGACTTTTTTTAGTGGGCATCTTCTATATTTCGTTCGATTAAATGGAAAGGACAAAACAAAACAGGAATTAATTTATCCGCGAAATGACCGAACGTGGGGTCATAACAAAAGTTCGATGCAAGTCTACGTTAATGTCCGTTGGACAGAAATTTGAGGGCCATCCAACTGCATACAAAATTGTCGAATTCAAATATTCTCTACAACATATTGTTTTCATTTAAAAAAATCATCAAAAATATAGACAAAAATTTTATCGCTTTCTTACGATGACGTTTTTAATTACCGTTTTTTCCTGTTTTGAGAAGCCAAATAAAAACGAAAGCAAAACAAACGACAATAAAACTGAAAATCCGATAATAAAGAATTTAACTAAAAAGGAAAACGATAAAAGAAAATGGAGAAGCAAGCCAATAGCCAGGGAAGGCAAGACAGCAACGGTTTCCCGTAAACAAACTTTCTTATATAAAGACCCTATGTTCGTTCCTAAATCTTTGTGATAAAAGAAAAGTTCAAGGAGAACCCGCAAAAGTTTTGCTAAGCCAATTCCAATAAAGGCGCCCAGCAAGCCAAAGAAATAACCAAGCAAAAACGTTAGCACCACAAAAAAGACCACTGAAACGATCTGAGCAAACGCTAGATGCTTCGCAAATCCCCTAGCATACATCTCGGATTTAAAAACTGTCCCGGGCATCGAAATTAGCAACGCAAAAGAAAGTAAAAGCATCCCAACATAAGCGATTGAGAATGAGGCGTCATATTTCATCCAAACCATAATGAACTCATAGCCGCAAGAAGCAAAACCAACAAGGAGAAGCAAAACGGCAGAATACTGAATTTTCCCAACGAAAATGCTGAGTTTCATTATTCCGCTTTTCTCACCGGTTTTTTCAGAATTAACCAATCTTGATATTGTTGGAAAAAAATAATTATTTGTTATGGAAGCAAATGCAACCAAATAAGAATAAATGGAAGCCGCAATCGAAAAAACGGCAATCTCCTCAGTGGTGCAAACAATACCCAAAATAGATGGTGAAAGATATGTATAAATTGTCCAACACAAAGACGAAATTACTACCCACAAGGAAAAAGTTAATATTTCTTTAAGAAATGCCCGATCTGGTTTAAATCGATAATTTATTCGAATGTGATCTTTCCGCAAAACATACCAAATTTTAAGAATGACAGAAAACAAACTAGACAAACCGATTAAAGCAACAAGCCAATACAAATTAAGTTTTAAGCAAATAACTAAAATGTAAGCGACAACGGACAGGAGTTTTTGGATAATCTCGACTAGTTTTTGAAAAATAAAATCCTCTTTTGCCGCCAAGACCCCATCAAATGGCTTGGATGGAAAAGAAACGACAGCGAACATGGCAGCAATAGTAAAACAAATTCGCAAAGAGTCTTTCTCTCCACTCGTCAAACCGATATAAATCGAATCAATCAAAAAATAGAAAACGAAAAAGGCAACCAGAATGACAAGGTCGGCAATGATGAAAATTTTCATCACCAATCCAAGAAAATCAGCCGCCTTTTGCGTTTCGTTTTTGGCCTCGTACTGGCAGTAATACTTCATTATTATTGTGCCAATGCCTAAATCTAACAAAAATAATGAAACAATGGATTCCGCAAGTGTATAAATGCCATATTGTGATTTCCCAAAATAGGAAATAATAGCCCTAGTAACAAGGATGCCACTAACAACATTGAGCAAAAAAGAAAAAACACCCAAGGCAGTTCCAAATATTACGTTTGTTTTAGTTTTCTTTTTTGCAATTGAGTCCGCCATACGCTCCTGCTTATAGGTCATTATATAGAATAGTGGGAAAAATTCCTTAATTTGTTTTGAACTACAAACGCTCAATTACGGAACTTGAAAATGAACGACCTAAGGATTCTTGCGGCTCGTTTATTCATAAACTCTAGGCATAGATCCTTACGAAAAAAGAAACAAATCGTAATTTCGATTCTAATATCAATCTTTAATTCAAGAAAGCGGTTAAAAATTGGGTTATTCCGGATTCAAAATTGAAATGTCTTTTTGAGATCCTTATAATCGGTCCTCCTCAAGAAAAAACTAAAAATAGCCTCGTTTGAAAAAGAGCGATCAAGTTATGGGTGGTTTTTAAATTGAAAAGAAATAACCATGCTTGTGAGACAAAGACACATTAAAGATCAATACCCCCGTTTTCAAAACCAAAAACAATGTTGTTTATAGATACCTTCAATTCATTGTTATTTTGAAATATAGGTTTCAATTGGCAATTTTTTCAAATCACAAAACATTAACATCGCCGCTTAACGAAACCTTGCAATCAATCTTTTATTTGCCACAATCATGTGTTTGGCACAAGAATATTAGTGATGAAGAAAAACAGTGTTTGCATACTTACCGAAACCGATTTGAATAATTACGGAAACAGACTTCAAAACGTTGCTTTATCTTTGTTTTTGGAAAAACGTTTTAACGTTGTTTGCAAAACGCTTTGGCCAATCATTCCACCATCGCTTTACCATAAAATCGGGTATATTTCTCGAAGTATAGTCGCTTATTTGAAAATCCATTTGTTAAAACGAAACAAATTTGAATTAGTCCGCCACCAGAAATTCGTTTTCTTCAATAGGAACATTAGGAAAAACTGGTCACTCTTAATGCCGTTTCGCAGTCTTGCAATCGCCAACAACCACTTTGATTCTTTTGTCGTTGGCAGTGATCAGGTCTTTAGTGATCAATTTGGAATCCCGGACGTATTGGCCTCTTTATCATTTGCGCCCGTTGCAAAACGATTCACATACGCAGCCTCAATTGGCAACAATCCACTTTCTATAGACAAATATCGTTTAGTTTGCCAAGAACTTTCGCATTTCCATGCCATTTCTGTAAGAGAAAGAAAATCCGTTGAAGACATTAAAAAATATACAAGTTCCAAAATATCGGTGAACGTAGACCCGGCTTTCTTGCTCACAAAAGATGAGTGGCGTTCTCTTTGCGAAGGCAAAATTTCAGCAAAAACCAAAGATATCGCTAAAAATCCTTATTTGCTTGTTTATTGGCTGGGGGACGAAACCAGTGAAATCAAGCAAATAATCAAAAACAGGGCTAGATGTCTTGGCCTTTCTATCGTTACGTTACGAACAAATAGCACAGATTCGGAAAATACATACATTGACAGCGGCCCGTATGACTTCGTTTACTTGATGGATCACGCTTCTTTTGTGGTTTCAAAGTCTTTCCATGGAACGGTTTTTGCCTTAGTGTTCAACAAACCATTTATTTCTTTCGATCCCGCTTTCAACTCAAATTCAAAACAAATAAAAGATAACAGGCTTGCAAACTTGCAAAATATTTTCAAATTGCCCATTTCTTGTTTTGACTTGCGTAATAAAGAAAACCCAAAACTTGATTGGGCTGAGATTAACAAAATCATTGTTTCTGAACGAGAAAAAACTTTTTTATATTTTGCCCAAAACGGATTTCCCAAAAAAGATTGTTAGCCGCAATCCATTCTGTTCCCATATAGCGAAAAGTGGACTTATCTCTTTTTCTTGGAAAGGCCAAGGCAAAACGCTTGGAGTCTGTTTGCTGAATCTTTTGCATCATAACCATTTGATAAAAGATTATCAAACCCCGTTGATTGACGACCCAGCATTCCAACATCAATTATTGTTTTCGCCCATTTTGTAACGCCATCGCTTAAAGCTAAACGGAATATTTCTTTGTTTAAGGCTTGATCAAGCGGAACATTTGTCGAATTAACACAATACAAACCATTAGCTACCGCTTCCATCACAACCAAAGGAAGGCCTTCGTGAAAAGACGGAAGGCAAAATACGTCAAAAGCGCTGTAGAAAAACGAAGTTGGTATATGTATCGAATTACCAATGAAAAGAATGTGGTCCGAGGTTTGTTTAGCTTTTTCAACTAATTCCTCTTTTTCCGGACCTTCACCAACGAAAACCAAGTAACTGTTTGGCTTCTTCGCAACAATCTCACGAAATACATCAATCAAAAAAGACTGATTTTTGTGTAATGGCACAAAGTGCCCAATACAACCAACAACAAACGCATCATCAGCAATTCCATAAGATTTCCTTACGAACTCCCTGTTCTCCTTAGAAAACACGAATTTACCCAAATCAATTGAAGGCTTTAAGACCGTAAACTGGCGTTTACCAAAAAGCCATTCTCCGGCTTCTTTCGAATCAGCGAAATGATAATTGGTACAAAACGAATTAACGAACATCTTAATCCGACGCCTTTTCTTCAAAAACGGATCTGCGTTGTTGTGACTATGCAATATCCGACATCTCACACCAAACAAAAATGACAAAAACACATCCGTGGAGTCGAAACAGTCAGTATGAAAATAAACAATGGAGTAATTCCCTTTTTTGAATATTTGCTTCATTTTTTTGGCATGACCAAAAAATGAATCGTCTTCGTCAGAATCAAGAAGAACTTTCCCGCCAAAACTCTCGATCTCGTCATCGAACATTCCCTTTTCTTTGCTTCTCTCTAATATATCGACGGTAATGGCGGAGTGATCAAAATTCCTTAAATTATTTAATATCGAGAATTCAATTCCACCCAAAACCATTTTGCCAGCAAAAACCAATAAAACTCTTGGTTTTTCAGTGGCATTTTCTCTTTTCATGGTTTCTATTCTCACTCATTCTCCTTTTTAAAGAAAGACTGTTTTTCAAATCGGTTCAATAGCGATCTTCGCTTTCAAAACAAACAAAAGTTCAAAGTAATTTTGGAAAAAAGCCATAGACTACTATAATAAGGAGCCAACAACAACTAACAATGAAAATGAAAAGGATTATTATTTCTGGTTCAAATGGTTTTATAGGAACCAATCTTACTAATTATGCGTTGAATCATGGGGTAGAAGTGTTTGCCCTCGTTTTCCCTGGAACGGTTTGTTCGTTTGTTTCAAGCCCACTTTTGCACATTATTCCATTTGATTTACAAAAAGCATCGAGTTTGCCAAATTTAATCAACGAAAGAGGATTCGATTGCTTTTACCATTTTGCTTGGATTGGTGTTTTTGGGAAAGAAAGTGCAGATTACATAACGCAAACATCGAATATTGTCTCCGCATGCGAAGCTGTTAAAGCCGCAAAAGAACTAAACTGCAACACATTTATATATCCATCATCGGTAATGGAATACGATTGCATGCGAAGCTCTTCTGCCATTGATGGCGCAGTGCCTAATAGCAGAACCTCATATTATGGGGCCAAGATGGCCGCTTGTCTTTTGGCCAAACATCTCGCTTCTCAAATAGGAATCAACTTTGTTGAAGCCGTGCTCTCTAACGTATATGGCCCAACACTAAATCCCGGATTCATTACCAACTCATTAACGAAATTCTTGAAGGGCGAACATGCCTCATTCTCTTCAGGCGAACAATTCTACGATTTTATCTATATATCGGACGCCGCAAAGGCGCTTTATTACGTTGGTGACAAGAGGGGGGCTTTCGCTTCATACTATATCGGAAGTGAAAATCCGCAAAAATTAAAGTATTTCATTCTTGATATGAAGGACTGCGTAGATCCCAATATCAAACCAGGTTTTGGAGAAATAAAAACATCGGTCGTTGACATGAACTTGAATTTTTTCGATACACAAAAATTATCACGTGAAACTGGTTTTCACCAAAGCGTTGACTTTAAAACCGGAATCTTGAAAACGATTGACTGGCTAAAAAAGAATTCAAAAAATCACAATTGCAATTAGCGTGAAAAATAGTCGAAGTCAAAATCAGCATCCCAAAAAAAGAACTCATTGCCGCTATTATCAACAATTAATGGTCAGACAAGAAACTGACGAGTTTGTTTCTTTTTGTTTGTTTTTTTCGATAAAACCATAAAAGAGCCCAATAAACATGAGAATAATCCTGTTTTGAAGAATCGAACCGAGAAAAAACAAAAGAAGAATGATAAAAAATAGGGAGTTCGTCAAAAAGTTAAATTCGCTTTTATCCCGCAACCCATTAATCCCCCAAGCAAAAGAAATAATCGTAAAGGCAAGAGCAACAAATCCACTATAAGAAAACGCAACATCACCGAAAAAATCGTGGTTAGCAACATACACAAACGAAGTTTGCATATTGAAACCAAAAGAATTAAATAAATCAGTAAGACCAAAATAGAAGCCTTTAATTATCATTAATAATCTCATATTTGCAGAACCATCGTCTGAATCAATTAATCTAGATAAGATGCTTTGAAGTGTGTCCGAAAAGAATAGAGCGAGTAGGATTACGACAAACACGCCTATAACGGATAAGTAAAAAACAACATGGTGCTTGGCTAATAGCTTATATAAGAACAAAATCAGAAAAATGATTAAGAACACTGCCGCTGTTCTTCTTTGAGTCCAAAGCGTGCA
This sequence comes from Bacilli bacterium, assembly GCA_022641095.1. Taxonomy (GTDB): domain Bacteria; phylum Bacillota_I; class Bacilli_A; order RFN20; family CAG-826; genus UBA4951. Next base: position 126,811 of record JALCDB010000004.1, on the reverse strand, counting down.
AAGCAAAGCAAGAACAGCAATTGGTGCGGCTAAATAATCTTTTTTTAAAATAAAGAACAGCGACAAAAGAAACGACATTGCCAAATAATTAGACACACCATCAAGGTTGCCAAAGTAATTGTCAAGCAAAGCATGGATACCAAGCCCCTCAATTACATAGCCTTTAAAATACCTAATGAAAAACCAAAACAAAAAGATGAGAAAGACAAGGTAAATAATCCTCAAAAACGCATTACGCTCCTCTGAATCGCATGACCGAACAAAGACAAACATGGTCAAAGGAACTAAACACGAAGCATATGAAGTCAGGCCATGATAACCATTAATCATGTTAATAACAAATGAGATGATAATAAAAGAGAACCAAAACAAAACGAATGGTTCAAATCCTATTTTTTTCCGTAAAAACGCAAACACAAAAGACAAGACAAACAAAAGAACAAACACACTATTGGCAATATAATTAAATGGTTTTGCCGAAACAACAACCAAAAAAAACAGCCAAACGAAAGACAAAAGGCCAAAAACCAAGAAAAAATAATCTTTTCTTCTAATGAGGCTTTTAAGCGAAGCAAACGATGACCTTAATCCATAAAAGAGGTGGCTAGCAATTCTTTTCATAATTCCTCCTTTGATTTTTGGCACCGAAAAAAACCATTGAAGAAACAAAAATGATCAAAGGAACAATTACTCCAATTGCTGCGAAGAAAATATTACTGTAATAGTAATAAACAATACTCCTTTTGAAAACGCCAAAGAGCAGAAGTTCGTAAATACAGAGTTGCAAAAAGTCAAATAGAGAAACGACAACACAAGGTTTCACAGAATTAATACCATTTTTAAACAACAGAAAATAGAACGTTACTAATTGCCCAAGTACGGACAATGATGAGAGCGCAAAAAGCACAATGTTTGTCCCAGATGTTAAAACGGAATCATTATTGCCTTTAGTTAATATCGCATTTTCCATATCGTCAGAAAACGAAAGAGGGGTTTTTGAACCATAATCATTTACTAAACAAAAAGAAATGCCGGTGTCGCTGTCTAAAGCCTTCGAATATGCTTCCATCTCCCTTTCCAAACAAATTCCGTCAACAACCAATCCGGTGCAAAGAACGGAATTATATTGTGAAAACAGTGAACTACAATTCGTAATTACAGGGCAGCCAAGCGACTTTGAAATATTGGCGCCAAAAGCAATATCTTCATAATAGATATTATTAACCGAAAAATTATACGTATTCCCGCCCTCGCTAATCGAATAATGAATGCCAAGAAGAGATTCGTAATCACCTTTTTGAAGCCCTAAAGACAACAACATTTGATCGGCCAAACTCATCGGAATTATTGAAGAAGCGTCTTTTCCATAAAAAGAGTAAGACAAAAAATTAGACCCGACTGAACTCGTATCAAACCGTGCTAATTGGCAAGCCGAAAAATATTCAGCGCCAACCGTTTCGGAATAATACTGAAAGAAATCGCCAATTGGATATGTCGATGACCCGCCAACTAAAACAGAATTAACTGAAATTGAGAATTCTGCCTGTTTCCCATCGATGACTGGAACGTAAAAAGAAAAAGTATTGTATTGCAAGCCCTCGTTTAATGACAACCCCAATGCCCTATATTGCGAATTAAGAGCGGAATTGTGCCGGTCAATTTCTCCGGTAGTTGACAGCAAAGAAACATAATTTCCGTCCGATATCATAACAGGGATTTTCATAGCATAGGCCCACATCGCGTTTGAAGAATTTCCAGCAAAAGCGAATGAGGCCAAAATCAACGAAGCAAATTGAAGTCCAATCAAGAAATATGACCATATCGTCCGAAACGTTGATTTGAAAGAAGAAAACAAAGAAAGAAAAAAAAGCTTAATTGAAGATAAAAAATCATGAAAATGTTTCTTAACAGATTGCCAAGAGTCCTTGATTTTTGCTTTAGTTGATTGCCTCATAAAAAACCAAAAACCTTAAGATACCTTTCAGTGGTGCTTTGAATGGAAAAATTCTTAATAATTTTAGAACTATTCTCACTCATTCTTAAATACAATGAGGGATCGCTTAAAACTTTGTTCATCAGCAAGGCACCTTTTTCAACATCTTGGCATTCAAACAAAAATCCGTTTTTCCCATCGTGGACAAAATCTCTTACTCCGTTAACGTTGGTCGCAATAATGGGCAATCCAAAGTTCATGGCTTCAAGAATTGTAATTGGTGCCCCTTCACGAGACGAAAACAAACAAAAAATCTTAGATTCTGAGTATAATTCGTTCACATTCTTATCGGGGCCGAAAACAAAAACCGAAGATGAAAGGGACAGTTTCTCTATTTTGCTAATAATCCGTTTGCGTTCAGGACCATATCCACATATACAAAGGGTGGCAGATGGCACTTTTTGTTTGACCAAAAAGAAAGCCTCCACCAAATCATCAAATCTTTTGATAATAGAAAACCGACCAACACAAACAAAATCATATTTTTTCGGAATTGAAATACTCGAAGGCGAACGAAGTTTTACCCCATTCATAATTCCAACAACAGGAACTTTATAAAAAACGGAGGCCTCTCGAGCAACCTCTTCCGAGCACCCAATTAGATGAATTTTACCGTTTGTTATGTTTCTGTGCAGAAAAAACCTATAAATCCATGGCAAATCAGCATTTGGCTTGTTATGGATTGTGTGGAAAACCTTCACTTTCCGAAAATTAACAAAAAGGTTTAAGTAAAAAATGCATGTCAAGTGTGAACTTATGACATCTGGATTAATCATTTTGATTGTCTTTTTAAGTTCGCTGAAAAAAGCGAAATCAATAGTTCTTTTTTTGTGAAGCAAATAAACTTTCAAATTCGACATATGAAGCAATTGGCTATACTGATCGTCAATAATTGGAAAAAAGATGACAAGCGACACATCATATTTTGTTCGATCAATGGTTGAAATAATGTCAAAAAGTAATTTGCTGCTTCCGCCAATTCCCATTGATTGATTAACAAAACAAATATTAGGTTTTTTCATAAACACTACCTTTTGTCAAGAACTACCCTATTCAATAGATCCAACAAATTACGCCTCCGAGAAACACAAAATTCACATTTTTCCATTAAGCAACACAATAAGAAAATTGAGAAATCCAATCCATAGAAAGACAATAACACTTTTTGAAAACGATTAAACTAAGTTTAAAAGAACGAAGCGGGGCTCCCGAAACGCCCATTTGTCATTTGACATCGTCCAAATTTGTTTTGTGCAAATCAAGACCGCATCCATCAAAAAGCGTTCCTTAACAAAAGCCTTGCTGATATGCGAAATAGTCAAAAAATCATTCCCCAATCAGTTTTGCAAGAGAAAACGTTTCCGCTGCTAAGCAATTTCCACATTTGTCATATCATGTGGTTTTGTAGCAATTGGAAAATAACGTAATCCCATTTTCTCTTCAATCCCAACCGAGAGGCAAAACATACATTGACACAGAAAGTGTAGTACATTTTATTTGCTTTAAGAAAAGGTCATGCATTCTGTCATTCTGAAAAAGGTATTATCCAATCAAAACTAGGCATTCCACTGACAAAAATGTCAGCAAAATAACACGAAAACAACTATTTCTTCCTTTTGTTTTATCTTGAAGAGCATTTCAATTATACTTACAACAATGTTAAGAAGTATGTTTACGAATCGACAAAAAACTTATCTTTTCTTCAAGAGGGCCATTGATATATTTGGCTCCACTTTAGGCATTGTCATTTTATCGCCGTTGTTGCTTTTGCTGACCATAATTTCCAAGTGTACCTCGAAAGGCCCCGTGCTTTTCCGTCAAAAAAGGTTGGGAATGAGCCAAAAGCCGTTCACTCTCTACAAGTTCCGTTCCATGAGGGTGGACGCCAAACAGGTTCCCCCCGACGACATGACGCCTGAGGAACAGGAGGCCATGGTCACCAAATGGGGACATTTCATCCGCAAGACGTCTCTGGATGAGATCCCGCAACTGTTCAACATATTCGCCGGTCATATGTCCTTCGTCGGCCCCCGACCCTCGCAGGACGCCAAACATGAAGGGGCTTTGGTCAAAGAGCGGAATTCGTATGTCCCCAGCGCTTATTGCGTAAGACCGGGGCTTAGCGGCTACTCGCAGGTCTATCTCCACCGGAACCATGACTACAAAGAAAAGGCCAGATTCGATTCCCTTTACGTCCAACGTTTTGGCTTCGTAATGGATATCAAAATCTTTTTAAAGTCGTTTTTGTGCATTTTTGGATACGATAGAGGACGCTAACCTGGTTTGCTTGGCCTTGTCAGCAAAGTGACGCGTTCTTAAAGAGTTGTCAGCGCAAGCCGCAAGTTCGTAAAAGCCTTCATGTCTGTTGCTACGAACGAGAAACTCCCTCGATCAGAATCGTCAAAGAATGGGCAATCGTTGGCCAAAAGACATATAGCGTTGCAATGATAATTTCCTTAACGGTTTTGGTCATACCTTGAAGATTCTTAATTTGCCTCCTAAAACGTACAAAAACTCTTGTCAAACCACATCGGAGAAAGAAGCCAAGATCCGAATTTGACGCTTCCGGTTTCGCACCCCGTTATGCTCATAAACATAAGCGCTTGTCCGTTTTGCCCTCTGGTCGGATAATTGAATGACATGGAAACGACACCAAAAGCCAAAAAACCGCCATACCTATTAATGATGATCGTAACCATTGCTTATTTGGTGGTTACGGCTTTCTTCGAAGAGGGTGTGGCTTTCTTCGACCCCGTATATACCACGCTCATGAGTGGCACGGAATTCTATCTAACATTCGCTTTGTGCGTCGTTCTGGCTTTGATGGTCTTCTATTTGGCGAGATTCCGTTTTCATATCAAAACGAACTGGGTTTTCCTGTCCCTTGTCTCTTTGCTGTTCGTTATTGACGTTGTCGCTGTGTTTTGCTTCCCGGAATTCACGGTCGGCGGCGGCGTGTACCATTTGACGACGGATCTCCGTTTCCGATACGTGACCTTCTGGGCCGCGGCCTGCATCGCCTTCTACGTCATGTTCGCCATCATGCCCAAAAGCGTGATCAACGTCAGGCAATGGAACGTGTACTTCTTCGGCGGCCTCGTCATAGGTGTTTCCGCCTGTATTTATAGTTATATCGTCGAAACTTCGACCTATGCGGTTATCCTCGATCCCCAAAACTCTTCCATAAACGCCAATCTTCTTTCCTTCACGAACAACCGCAACACTTACGGCACCGTGGTTTTCGTTGCGATGGTCTCGTCCTTTTTCCTAGCGGCCAACACAAGGAGATGGTGGTGGTCGGTCGTTGGGGTGTTTTTGCTCGCGAACCAGTTTTTGATCCAAAGCAGAACCTCGCTCGTCATTTCCATCCTTTTCGCGTTGTTCTATTTCGTGTGGAACCTTGTCAAAACCTTCAAATCCCACCTCGCGATTTCCATCGTCAAAATATCGATTCTGGCCCTTTTGGTCTCGTTCTTATTCTCCATAAAGCCTTCCGGGCTCGCCGACAAGGTCCCTTTCCTCAGCAAAGTATCGCAGTACTTCTCCTTTTATTACGATCTGACGAACCCCTCAACGACTTCGAGCTTCTATAGCCGATCCAACATCTGGTCGCTGTTGCTAACGCTCGTATTCTCCGATCCGGTTCGGATCCTGTTCGGAACCGGGGACTGGAACTTCAGTTGGCTGTTGGGTTCTCAAATAGACGGGCTTGCCCCAAGCATCGGATCGGCCCACAGCGGTTTCTTCGACGTGCTGGGCCGTCTGGGGTTGCTCGGCGTAACCCTTTATATCGCGCTCCTATCGTATTTCGTCTTCTGCTACGTCAAATGCCTTAAGGCGAAACGTTACGGGACCACGCTTTCGCTGGCCCTTTTCGTCTGCGTCCTCTTCCATGGGCTCTTCGAGGATACCAACTTCCTCAACATGCAGACCAAGGACATGATGCTCCTGTTCATGACGTATATGCCCCTCATGACTAATCTCGCCCTCCTCAAAAAACCCGGAACGAAGGAGAAACGAACCGCCAAGGAGCTTAAACCGGTTCTAATTGGCCCTAAACGCGGAAGCAAGGCCCTGCGCGGGGCCCAGATCTTCCTCGTGGCCGCCACGCCGGCCTTCGCCATAGCGATAGGCCTTTCGGCTTTCTATGGCCACTACGGCGCCGTAGCGGGCTTCCTGAGCCCATTCTTCCCGATCCAGTTGGGGCTGATGTACATAGCCTCGCCGTTCGTCATCCATTTCCTGATCGGCCTGAAGGGGAAAGGGAGGACGCGCCTGTTCGCGATCCTTCTCTCCGCCTTCATAGCCTTGTTCGTCACGGACGCAGCCCTTTCCTTCTCCGGCGTGAGCAACCTCGTCAGCGTCATCGTCCTCGGCGTCCTTTGGGCAGCGTTCCTGTCCGTAAGCGTTGCCCTGGACGGGAAAGCGGGGCTCAAGCCGCTGCTTGTCTCGTGCGCGATATACTTCTCGATCGAGGCGGCCTTGGTGACCGTCTCGCTGTGCGTGACGGATTTCCTGCTCATCCCCTCCGACGACTACCAGCCATACGCGGCGATGGTGCTGATCTTACTGGATCTCGCCGTGCCGGCGCTGTTTGCCATATGCTCGCCGCTGTCGCAGACGATGCTCGCCCCATACGAGAACATCGAAGCCTACGTCGAGAACCTTTATCAGCGCCTCACGTGCTTGTTCGACACGAAATACGAGGTCAGGCTGGCAAAGGCGACGAAACGGAAAGTGCCATTGCGGTATCAGTAACCGAGGCATTCGAATCTATCATTACTGATTAATCAAGGCGACTATTATATAGTTTTTTAAGTCAAAACCAACGAAATTCGTTAAAAAATCAGGTTTTCTTTATGTCGATGAAGCCTTCCCCCAATATTTAACATAGGCTTCCCCCGCGATATCTTATAAAACACTTTCCCCGATACGAACGCCAGCCGCTTCGGATATTCACAAGAATCATTGATCGCTTGATGCCGATTGGAGGGTCCTCTTCAACGCCAATTAAGGCTTACCAGACTAAATAACCAACGTTTACGAAAGCGAGGCGACGACCATAACCTCGAAAGCAAAAAATCAGAGAATGCTTTTAATAACATGTAAGTGACCATGCGGACCCGATCGCAAAGAGAAAGCGAAACATGGCTTCTTATATGCCCAATGATGATTTAAGTTTCTGGCTGGACATTAAGATATTCGTCCTATCGTTCATTCATGGGCGCCTTCACGTATAACGGACAATTATAAAGAGGCCGGCCTTGGCAAGAGAACAATGTCCGTTCCCTGCTTATAGCCAATGCTACCAATATAGAAATCGCACTCCAAAACCATCAGTTCATCTTCGACTTGATACCCTTCTTCCATTGCGAACGATACCGAAAAGGAAAACGCTTCACCGGCTCCGACCTTTGTTCCAACAAAAGAATAATCCTTGATTGCTTTCTTAGTGGGGAAATCAGCAGAGCTCATAACATGACCACCGGCTGATTCATCGAAATGGATGTCTATTCCGTCCCAACCAACGGCTTCAAGAATATCGCCCATCGGAACGTACATTCCCGTATGATCCTTCAGCTTAAAATCATCGCAATCAAACTCATGATCCTTTAACATGCTTTCGGCGTTTTGCCCGACTCTCAATTTGGCGTTGACAAAATTTCCTTCTTTTACAGCGAAAGAACCATCCTTGCTGATGATGGCCACGGATGAAGAAGACCATACTTCTAATACTCTTACTAGATAATTTGCATCATGCAGTGGGGCGCTCTCGCCAAGGAAATAGTTGGTTCCCACAACCGCATCACGAATTAGGAAATGAGTAATTCCAAAAGGAATCCCGATTAGCGCAACAAGAAAAATAGTGACCAAAAACAGGTCGCAAACCTTTCCAATCAACCCATGTAAAGTCCACAAATCAAGAAAAAACTGTTTCATAACTTTGCCAAACAAAATTAGAATAACCTCTTCTTATTATCCATGATGCCTTCTGACCATTTAGTGTTCGATTGTCTGAATTCCGATAGAAAGAAATGTGCTGAAGTGCTAGGCAAATCTTCCGGTTTGGTTGAATATGTCTTTATCCGTTTCATCATCGCCTCATAATCTGATAAAGAGAATTCGGCTTTAAGTTTTTCGAGCTGATACGCATGCGCGGCATAGGGTTTGTGCCCGCCGTTCCATAACGTATTGAAGTACTTCGTGAACGAATTCTTGGATTGGCTAGGCAACACACCATCAGACCTAGACGCCAAAAACAATTGAACAGTGCAAGGATTCGTAAAAAGAACGATTTGCCGTGCCGAAAAACCTAAGGTGGTTTCAAGTTTGGCCATAGTGTCTTTATAAGTCCCATTGGACGTGCAATCGACATCCAAAATAACGAACACGGCATCATAATCGAAGTTCTGAAAGGCTTGATCGAAAACGATGGGGATATTGCCAGCCCCATGCGCGTCTTCCCGGCTAATCTTATAAGCGCCATCGAAAGCTCCAACCTTCGTTAGCGAGTCGATGAAACAAATCTCTTCGGCTCCCTCGCAAACAAAATGAACCCTCATTGCGTCGTCCATCATTTACTATCCTTTGGAAGGCTCTTAATAAGCGAATCGACGAAATCCGGATTTGGAATGTAGCTGAAGTCGCCTCGGCTATATTCCTTTATGAGGTCACTCGTCTCTCTTGTCCCATCGGCAGCGGTAAATCTCGACAACGGATACAAATCCACCGCTCCGTCCTTGTTTTTCTCGATAAACCAAATCTGTTCTTTTCTCATCAGCCGCTTCGTGTTGAGCAACATCACGTCATGTGTCGTGAACACCATTTGGCCCTTTTCGTTGCCAATGTTGTTAAAAAGCGAAACGATGGCCCTGGTGAGCCGAAAATGAAGCCCACTGTCAAGTTCATCGACGAAAAGGGTTTTGCCCTCGGTTAATGCCTCCAAAACGTAAGAGGACAAGGCTTCGATCTTCTTGGTTCCCGTCGAGTCGAAAACGAGACTCGGGACTTTCTTGCCCATATAGGTGCTAAAAAGTTTGGCTCGGTCTTCCAGGCCAGGAGCCATTCGCAACGCATTCTCACTAATGTCTCGACCTTTCTCGTCGCTGATATTGACTTTGGCGTTAGGCTCATACGACAAATCATTCAACGACAAATCGGCGTTCTTAACGAAGGAGACGATTGCGTCCTTTTTGGTTTTGTCCGTTCCCTTAAGAACGCCAATGGTCTTATCAAAAGGGATGTTGTACATCGAAATAATCTCGATGGACGATCCTGCGGCAAAAAGTTCGCCTCGGTATTTCTTCACCTTCTCGTTGGCGTCAGATAAGGCATACATCAAAGGCAACGAAGACGAAACTAGCGACAAGGTGTCTTTGCTTCTTTCGCCAAACAATGAATAAACGTTACCATCGACATTTTTTTCGAAAATTATTCTCTCGTGGCGGTGGTTCGAGGCGTCTTTGCCAAAAGCAATCAACTTCTCCTTGCTGAAGATGCCTCGCCTAGAATCAAAAGCAAAGGAGTACTCGTGCCACGATTCACTGCCGCTGTTACGAAAGGCGATGGAAAACGATGATACGGGGTCGCCAGTGAATAGGTTTGGCACCGGATCGAATTCCTGCTTGCCCAACAAAACTCGTTTGATTGTGGAGACTCCGCTCAAGAAAGACGTCTTGCCACAGTTGTTGGCTCCATATATACCGGCCGACTTCACGATATTGAAGTTCCCGTTCGATATGAGATTGCTGGCTAATCTACGAGAATTAGAGTGACTCAACAAATCCAAAGTCACTTTCTCCGAGAAAACGCGATAATTGCTCATCGAAATACTTAAAATCATGGTTGGCGCTCCTTACGAATCAACTATACAATTCATTACGTTTAACTGCAACTAATTAACATATAAGCGTAAATTGGATTAGAGCGTTTTGCTAAGCATCCTTGCCGTCTTCTCCCAGTTTCGAACCCTTTCATTAATAGATATGGCAAAAAAACGACAGAAGGTCCCACGCATTTTAAACACTTTTTCTGTTTATAAGCCTTCCTTCAGGCCTCAAAAGCAATCAAATTCCATGGCTTAGACCAAAAACATGACGCAAAATTCAAAACGACACCGAGAAGTCGTTACTAAATAACAAACTTCAATTATTGTATTCTCATACCGACGCTCAATTTTCAAATGAATTAAACACAAAAAAGGCCACCAAATGGTAACCCTTGTTTGTTGTTTATTGATTACTTCGCTAAGAGAAACTTCGCGATGTCGTCATAAACGATTTGATGCTTTTTTTCGTTGTGAACCTCGTGCCTCATGCCTTCATAGACGTGAAGTTCAACCTCGCAGCCCTTTTTCTTGTACATATCGGCCAGTTTGACTGGGCCTTTGCCCATCTCGCCTACCGGGTCGTCGCGCCCGGATATGACGAGGATTCTCTCCTTGCCGGACACTTTGGCCAACTCCTTCTTTGAATACATGTTTGACATGCCCTTCAGGAACTCGTGCCAGAAGCCGCCCGTGTCTTCATGCCCGCAATAGGGATCGGCGATGTATTTATTCACGTTGTCTTCGTTATAAGAGAGCCAGTCCAAATCCGTCTTCCTGGGCTTAACCGCTTTGGCATAAGCGCCCAACCCGGCGTTGGTCAAAGTCTTGCATGGCTTGTCCCAGTTCTTCTTGTTGACGAGAATCTTCGAAAGGTTATACGCCATCTTCATCTTGCCATGCGCAGGTCCATTGGATCCGCACTCGATGACCGAAGCGACGGTATTCGGGAAAAGCTCCAAGTAGCGGAGGACCATGAACGATCCCATGGAGTGGCCCATGATGCTCGTCGGCAGTTTGGTCTTCTTCTTGAGTTCCTCGATTTTAATGTTGGCCGCGATGACGTTGTCGTCGAAGGCGCCGACCCACCACTTCTCCTGGTCCTCGACCTTCGGGGCGTTAAGGCCTTGACCGACCGCATCTAGCACGTAAACGTCGAATCCTTTGGTATTAAGGAATTTGGCCAAATCCTCGTAACGGGTCGCATGCTCGTTCATGCCCGTCATGATAAGAAGGTTCCTTTTGCTTCCTTCGGCTTTGTAGGCGACGCCCAAAAGGGCACGACCATTGGAAAGACTAACGGAAAATTGTTCCATGTGTGTGATACCTCGCGTACATGTATTGTAACGCTAATATCCTGCCGTTGTTACCTCACTTAAATGGATCCTAAACTCGTTGGTACGAAATTGGGCTTCACTTCTATATTATGATGAGGAATTAATTACGAAGGATATTGAAAGCGAAAAAGAAAAGATTTCATCGAATGTTTTTAATACAAACGTAAATTTAAATAAACATTTGACGAACTTTGCAATAAATAAAGACTTTTGTATTGATGACGATTCAGAGGGCCGCTATACTATCGATGAAACGAGGATACGTTCCATGCTTATGAAGATGACGATCAAGAATTTCCGTTCGTATAAGGACGAAAATACGATTCTTCTGACATCGACGTCCAAAATCAACCGCCATCCGGAACACGAACGGGCCATCGGCCGCATCAACGTTCTGAAATTCGTGGGAATATACGGGGATAACGCAAGTGGGAAAACGAATATTCTCAAAGCCGCCAATTTCATTAAAATGTTCGTTGGCTATAACGTCTTGACGGAAACCGACTTCGCGTTCAAGGAGAACGAAGGAATCCCTTCTTTCATCGAGATGGTTTTCTCAGAAGAAGGCTTCATTTATCAATATGGCTTGGAATTCATCAAAAAGACGGTTCCCTTCCCTTCTTTTGCCATCACAAACGAATATCTGAATATCGTGGGAACGAAGGAAATCCATGGCAAAACGGTCTATTCGCTGAAAAACGGCTTAAACGAAGCCATGATGAACAAGAACGACAAACCGATTTTTGCCATTTTCCTAAACGGCTATAAACAACTCAACCGCCTTATGCGCAATCACTCGTTCCTCAATTACATCAACGGAGCGGACAAAGCGATACGCGGGAGCGACCTCTACAATCATCTTTCACGCGCCTATTCCTTCTTCAAAAACGACCTTGTGATCCTTGGGGCCGCCTCCACTAATATGGTGTACATCCAAGACAAAGACTTAAGCCGCATCACGGCCTACACGCAAAAATTCGACCCAAGCATCGAGAATATTGAACTAATTCGAATCCCGAATGAGGACATCAACAAAATGATCCCCGGCCCCGTCATTCAGGACATCATCGCCCACCTTGAGCGAGCCAAAGGCCTCATCGTCATGGTAACCTATGAGAACAATTACCTTTTTTTCAGCAAGGATCCCGAAACGACCTATAAATGCGAAACCCTCCGCCTTAAGCACCATTACCTAAAAACCTGGTTCAATTTTCTCGACGAAAGCGAAGGCACCAAAAAATTCATCATCCTAATGTCCTATTTCTCGAACAAAAACGCCAAGAAGACCTACTGCGTGGACGAATTGGAACGAAGCATGCATCCATCAAGTTCGGAATACATTCTCCGTTTCTTCGATCAGGAAACGAAAAAGCAGGACACCCAGTTTATCTTCACGACTCATTATCCAGCCTTCATGAAAACCTCGCTTCGCCGCGACGAGATATACTTCACGGAAAAGGATATGTATGGCGTGTCCGCCATTTATCCTTTGACCGATTTCAACACCACCACCGACAGCAATTTGCCCGCGATGTTCCTTAAGGGCGTATTCCGTAAAATCCCCGAGAACGGGAAGAAGGCCTTCGAAGGTGACGCCCCTGCTGATTGAGAATGATCTTATTAGACCTCAGCCACGAAAGGACGCCCTTCGGACCATTTTTCTGCTGTACGAGGGACTCAACACGGAGGTTTCCCTCATCAACCCTTTAATCGCCAACACAACGCTTTTCAAAAACGTGCCAGTCCGTTTCCGGCCTTTGAGGAAAACCGGAAACGACATCGGTAGGACCTCGCCTCTTGCCATGATCGACATCGCTCTGAAATTCATACGGGACAATTGCGGTCCCAAGGGCTGCTTCAAGTGCGAACGCGACAAAGTTCTCATCGTTTTCGATCTTGACGTCGCCAAAAACGATCAAACGGAAATCGATAAGATCAAGCAACGCAAAACATCGGATATGATCCTTTGTTTCACCAATCCCGCCATCGAACTGTTCCTGCTATTGGCCCGCAAAGGATCGTATCGGGATTTGATCGCCCCTCACGAAAAGGAGATTATCGAAAACGACTATTTCCCTTCCGAAAACGGGAAAAAGGAACGCTTCGTCCTTCATCTTTTCAAGGAGAACTTCGGAATCGACCCGAAAGACAAAGAGGCCGATTTCCGTTTCGTCCTTGAAAACATCGATACGGTTTTCCAACAAGAGAATATGTACCTAAATCACCGTCTTAGCGAAGCGGCGAACAAACTCACTTCCAATATCGCTTATGTCTTGAAGAAAATCAAAAACGATAAAATCGACGAAATTCAGTATTAAAAACCAGAGACGAAACAATACGTATTGTCAACTTATTCATTCAATCCCGTTGGGGTTCTTCTTCTGGAAGTTATAGGCGTCGCGGCAGGCGTCCTCGATCGTCAGGCGGGCTTTCCAGCCCAGTTCCCTAAAGGCTTTGTCGCAGTTGGCGTAGTTCATGTCGACGTCGCCTGGCCGCCTGGCCTCGATCTTATAGGGTATTTCGATGCCGTTAGCCTTTTCAAAGGCCCGCACGAGCTCAAGCACCGACGTTCCTTTGCCGGTTCCGAGGTTATAGACGACGAGGCCGGGGTCCTTTTCCAGTTTCTTTAAGGTCGCCACATGGCCTTCCGCGAGATCCACGACGTGGATGTAATCGCGAACCCCGGTGCCGTCCGGCGTCTTGTAATCGTCGCCGTAAACCCGCAGATACGGCAACTTGCCGACCGCCACCTGGCAGATGTACGGCATGAGGTTATTGGGTATGCCATTGGGATCTTCGCCCAAAAGACCGGAAGGATGCCCCCCGATCGGATTGAAATAACGCAATAACGCCACGTTGAGCGTCGGATCGGCTTTCGCGGCGTCGCGGAGGATCCGCTCAATCATGACCTTCGTCTCGCCATAGGGGTTGGTCGCGTCGCGAAGAGGATCGGTCTCGAAAAGAGGAACCCGCTCCGGAACCCCGTACACGGTCGCGGAGGAGGAAAAGACAATGCTATGAATGCGATACCGGTTGCAAAGCCTAAGAACCGTCAACGCGCTCCCAAGGTTGTTGGAGTAATATTTTGTCGGCTTGGCGACGGATTCACCCACGGCCTTGTACCCGGCGAAATGGATGACCGCGTCGAGTTCGTTTTCCTTAAACGCGGCCTCAAGGGCCCTCTCGTCGCAGCAATCGATTTTATAGAAAAGAGGGTGACGCCCGCTGATGGTCTCAATGCGGTCGAGGACCACCTCTTTGGCGTTGTATAAATCGTCGACGACGATCGGCTCGTAGCCTTCCTTAAGCAGGGCGATGACGGTCTCGCTTCCGATGAAGCCGAGCCCGCCCGTGACCAAAATCCGTTTCAGACTCATTTGGCTTTCTTGCCTTTCTTCGGCGCGGGAGCCTTCACGGCTTTCTTCGCCGGTTTCCTTTTCGCGGCGGCCTGGGCTTTCTTTAGGGCCTCCTCTTTGGCTTTCTTCTCGGCCGCGAGTTTCTCCTCGTTCTCTTTCCTTTTGGCCTCTTCGGCGGCTTTGCGGGCCTCTTCGGCGGCTTTGCGGGCCTCTTCGGCCGCTTTCCGCTCCTGGGCGACCTTCGCCGCGGCGAGACGCTCGGCCTGAGCCTTCGCGATCTTCAGCTCGCGTTTGCTTTCGTGGTGGCCCGGGGTGTTCTCATAATTATAGGCCTTCTCGTCATGAAGGGCCTTGGCCAAGGAATCCACCATCATGTCGGCGATGAGTTTGTAAGTGACCGACTCGATCGCCATGCGGAGGGCCAATAACCCCAGCGATTTCTTGAGTTTCTCCGCCGCGCCTTTTTCGTCCGTGACCGTCTCTTCCTTGAACGCGGAGATGATGGCCTCGACCTTCTTCTCCGTCTCCTTTGAGCGCGAGGAAAGGATTTCCTGGCTCGCCGAACGGTAAGAGTCGTAGACGCCATGGGGACTGTCCTCCTTAATGGACTTGTCAAGTTCCATGAGGAGCGAAATCTCCGACATCGACATTGTGTTCTTGAGCGCCGTGATGGCGATAAGGTAACCCAATTGGTTCTCGCGGTACTTCTTCCTTTCGGGTTCGGGGATCATCTTGGCCTTCACGTAGTTATTGACCATGAAGGAAGTGAGTTCCTTTTTCTCGTCGTTCGAAAGTGGGGCGAACACCTCGTTGATGTAACCCACCACCTGCTCCATGTAAAGGGGCACGTGGGGGAACTGGTCGTAGTTAGGGAGCTCGTACTGAGCCGCCTTCTTGAGCCATTCGAGCAATTCGTTCGCTTCTTTTTCCATGGGGTTACCTCTTTTTGAGCTCGGCGGCGAGGAGTTTGCTCGCCTCGGCCGGATTGACTTTGCCACGAGAGAGACGCATCACTTGGCCCATGAGGAAGCCAAGGGCCCGGTCCTTGCCCGCCTTGAAATCGGCGATTGACTGCGGGTTGGCCGCCAAAACCTGATTCACGAAAGCCATGATGGCCCCGGAATCCGATACCTGGGCGACGATATGAAGGGCGTCTTTGGCCTCGGTTGGGGTGAGCGTCGGTTCGGCGAGAACCTTGTTAAGGATGTCCGCGCATTGCTTGTGCGAAAGGCCACCCTTCTCCTGAAGGAGGACGATCTCCGCCAAAACGGCGGGTTTGAGCGTGAGGTCGCCGATGGTTTCGCCCGAACGGTTGAGATATCCGTTGATCTCGACGATCAGGAAATTCGCGAAATCCTTGGCCGAGGCGACCTTGGAGGCCCCTTCCTCGTAATAAGCGGCCATCTTGGGATCGCTCAGGATGATGTCGGCGTCGGTCGCCGATAAACCGGCTTTGAGATAACGGGCCTTCTTGGCTTCGTAAAGTTCGGGGCAGGTCGCGATGGCCTCCTCGATGAAGCCGTCGCTCAGTTTGATCGGGGTGATGTTCGGCTCGCAGAAATACTTGTAGTCCACCGCGTCGGTCTTGACGCGCATGAGGATGGTCTTCCCGCTGGCTTCGTCGTAGCGGCGCGTTTCCTGACGCACCTTCTCGCCCGAAAGGAGAAGCCTCGATTGGCGGCTGATCTCGTAATCGATCGCCCCCTCGATATTCTTGAAGGAGTTGATGTTCTTGATCTCGACTTTGGTGCCGAATTCCTTTTGCCCGATGGGGCGGATGCTGACGTTGGTGTCGCACCGCAAGGACCCTTCCTCCATCTTGCCGTCGGAAGTCCCGCTGTAGACGACGATGTTGCGGATCGCCTCGGCGTATTTCATGGCTTCGGTGCCGCTATGCATCTCCGGAAGCGAGACGATCTCGACGAGCGGGACGCCCGCCCGATTGTAATCCAGAAGCGTGTAGTCGAGGAAGTGAAGTTGCTTGCAGGTATCCTCTTCCATGTGGATCCGCTCGATCCCGATGCGCCGAGGGCCCCCGGGCGTCTCGATATCGACGTATCCGCCTTTGCCAATCGGCCGGTTCTGCTGCGTTATCTGAAAGCCTTTCGGCAAGTCGCTGTAGAAATAGTTCTTCCGGTCGAAATAAAGGGTGTGGTCGATCTTCATGTGCAAGGCGCTAGCCACTCGGATGGCGTTGATGACCGCTTGCTTGTTCACCACCGGCATCGTGCCGGGGAACCCCATGTCAAGAGGGGCGATTTCCGTGTTGGGTTCGCGGCTGAAGCCGTCGGGAGCCGCGGAGAACATCTTGGATTCGGTTTTTTGCTCGACGTGGATCTCCAAGCCGATGACCGCTTCGAAATTCATAATCTGGCCTCCTTCTTGTCGCTTGAGGAAGTCTCGGCCAAGCCCGAGAGGCGCTCGAAGGCGGCGCTCATCTGGAAGAGCTTTCTCTCCTCGAAGGCCCGGCCCATGAAATTGACCCCGATGGGAAGCCCGTTTTCGTAGCAAAGGGGCAAGGTTATGGAGGGCAGCCCCGCGAAATTGCCAAGGCACAGATGGTTGTCGGCCATAAGATACTCGTCGCTCAACTTGTCGCTGACCTGCGTGAAAAGAGGGGCCACGCCCGGAGCGGCGGGAACGTAGATGAAATCGTGATCCTTCAAAATGGCGTTCACTTTTTCGACGATTTTGGCCCGGTTCCGTTGGGCCCGCAGAAAGAGCTCTTCCTGGTTCTCGCGCATCAGACAATAGGAGCCGATGACGAATCGGCGCTTGATGAACTCGCTGAAGCCTTTGGTTCGCGCGTTGTACATGACTTCCTGATAGGTCTTCCCGCCGCGGAAAGGCCCGAATTTGATGCCGTCGAGGTTGGCGTCATTGCTGGTCGCCTCGGCGCAGCTGATGACGATATAAGTCGCGTAGAGAGAGGAAAGCAGGTCGCGGCCGAATCCGACGTAATCCACCGTCACGCCCTCGCCCTCGAGAGCCTTCACGGAAGCGTCGAAATGCCGCCGCAGCCCTTTGTCGGTTATGGAGTCGACGATATCTTTGAGGATGGCGACCTTCATCCCTTTGACGGGTCTATCAAGGTCGGCCTCGTATTTCTCCACGGGCTTTTCGCTGCTCGTGCCATCATGAAGGTCGCGCCCCGCCAAAACGTCCAACAAAACGGCCGCCCCGTAAACGTCGCGGGTGAAATAGCCGACGTGGTCGAGCGAAGGGGCAAACGGGAAAAGGCCGTAGCGGCTGATTCTCCCCCACGTGGGTTTCATGCCCACGAGGCCCGCGTAAGAAGCCGGTTTGCGGACGGAGTCCCCGGTGTCGCTCCCTAAGGCGAAAGGCGCCACGCCCTCGGCCACCGCGGCCGCGCTGCCGCAGCTGGATCCGCCGATCATGCGCCCATGGCTCGGGTCGTTGGGGTTATAGGTCTTGCCTTTATGCCCCGTCGTTCCGGTCCCGCCCATCGCCAACTCATCGAGTGTGGATTTGGCGATCATGACCGCTTTGGCGGCTTTGAGCTTTTTTATGACCGTGGCGTCGAAAACCGGGACATAGCCAGTTAGGATGTCGCTGCTGGCGGTCGTCTCGATGCCTTTGGTGGAGAAATTGTCTTTCGCGACGTAGGGGATGCCCCAAAGGGGGTTATCCGCCTCCGGCTCGGTCAAGGTGGCCGCGAAGGCCTTTGCCTCCTCGTCGCAAATCATCTCGAACGCGTTGCTTTTGTCTTCGTGAGCCCGCTTGAGGGCTTCCTCGGTCAACTCAAGAGGGGTGATTTCCTTCGCCACAAGGGCCGCGTGGATGTCTTTGATGGACGAATCCAAATGACTCATAGGACCACCTTCGGCAACTTGATTTGGTTGTCTTGCTTGCTGCCCGCGTTGGCGAGGGCTTCCTCGCGGGGGAGGGGCTTTTCGGCCACGTCCTCACGCAGATATGTCGTGCTGCAGTCGAAAGGGAAAGTCATCGGGGGGTACTCCTCAAGCCCCTCGATCTTGCCGATCGTCTCCATTTGTTTCGTCAAAATCCGAAATTCCTCGTACAACGTTTTGTACTCATCCTCGGACATGTCGAAGAGCAAACGATTCGCCGCATCCTTGAGGACATCCATGGTGATTGTTTTCATGTGATTACTGCTCGTTCCGTTTACTAGATTACCACTTATGAGTGGTACACGAAAGCCAATACGGCCCCGAAAACGAGAAAAGGCCCGCGCTTTTCAAGGCGAGCCATGGTGGCTAACTACTGCCCGACTTTGCCCAAATGGTCGAGGGCGGTTTCCTCGTCGATCACCTCGACGCCGAGTTGCTGGGCTTTGTCGAGTTTCGAGCCCGCCCCGGGGCCCGCGATGACGAGGTCGGTGTTCTTGCTGACCGATCCGCTCACCTTCGCCCCGATGCCTTCGAGGATATCGGTCATCTGATCCCGCGAATAGCGGTTCAATGCGCCCGTGAGGACGATGGTTTTGCCATAGAAATACGAATTGACGTCGACTTCGTCCGTGCCGAGGTAATCGAAATTGAGGCCCGCCTCCTTGAGCTTGGCGATCTCCGAAAGCCTGAGCGGGTCATGGAAGAAGCCGACGATGCTCTTCGAGGCGGCGGGCCCGACGTCCGGGACCTCTTCGAGTTCCTCTTCGGTTAAGGCATAAAACGCTTCGAGGTTCTTGTAGCGTTTGGCCAGCACCTTGGCCATTTTCTCGCCCACCTCTTTGATGCCAAGCCCAAAGAGAAGCCGCTCCAAGGATTTCTTTTTGCTGTCCTCGATCGCGTAAAGGAGCGAATCGATGGATTTGTCGCTCCAGCCGTCGAGGGCCTTGATTCCGTCCCGGTAGTTGTAAAGGTTGTAGATGTCGGGGATGTCCCGCATGAAGTCCTCGGCGAAGAAGGTCTCCACCACTTTTTCGCCCATCCCGTCGATGTCCATCGCGTTTCGGCTCGCGAAGTGGATCATCGTCTCGATTTTCCGGCTGTCGCAATCGGGGTTCAGGCAATAATGGAGCCCTTTGACTTTCGTGAGGGGCCGCCCGCATATCGGGCAGGTCTCCGGCATGACCCACGGGGTTTGGGTCCCATCCCGCCGGTCGATGAGGGGGCCTGTGACCTCCGGGATGACGTCAGCGGCTTTATGGAGCCCGACGACGTCGCCCACCATAAGGCCTTTGTCCCTGATGAAGGCTTCGTTATTGAGGGTGGCCCGTTGCACGAGCGAACCCGCCACGCGGACCGGTTCCAAGATGGCGTTAGGGGTGACCCGTCCGGTGCGGCCGATGGTCAAAACGATGTCAAGCAACTTGGTCGTCACTTCGGTCGGCGGGAACTTGTAGGCGATGGCCCAGCGCGGCTCCTTGGCCGTGTAGCCAAGCCGATCGTAAAGGTCGATGTCGTCCACTTTGAAGACGAGGCCGTCGATGTCGTAGCCCAAGGAATCGCGCTTCGCGGTGTATTCCTTGATGTAAGAGATGACTTCCTCGATGCCGTGCAGTTTGCGCCGCTCATGGTTGGTGCGGAAACCCAAGGCGTCAAGGTAATCCAAAGATGCGCTATGGACGTGCTGTCCGATTTCGCGGGCGTTCACGAGATAATACCAAAACGCGTCAAGATGGCGCGAAGCCGCGACCGAGCTGTCGAGGTTGCGAATCGACCCGGCGGCCGCGTTGCGGCAGTTGGCGAAGCCGGGCTTGCCTTCTTCCGCGGCTCTCTTGTTGAGTTCCTCGAGGCTCTTCTTCGGCATGTAAACCTCGCCCCGGACCTCGAAGGCGCGCTTCTCTTTGACGCGCATCGGGATTGAGCGGATCGTGATGACGTTGGATGTCACGTCTTCGCCGGTGACCCCGTCTCCTCGCGTGACCGCGTACTGGAACTCGCCGCCTTCGTAGATGAGGCTCATCCCGAGGCCGTCGATCTTCATCTCGCCCATGTAATCGATGGAATCCGTTCCCAACAAGTCGCGAATCCGCTTGTCGAAGGCCCGCATCTCGTCTTCGTTGTAGACGTTGCCGAGCGAAAGCATGAGCCGCTTGTGGGGGATTTTCTTGAATTCGGATTGGACCTGTCCGCCGACGCGCTGGGTCGGCGAGTTCTTGCTCTTCAGTCCGGGGAACTCGTTTTCGAGGAGCTGAAGTTCGTTCATGAGACGGTCGAATTCGGCGTCGGGGACCGTCGAGGCGTTCAGCACGTAATACTCGTAATTGTATTTTTCCAAAAGAGCGGTGATGACCGCTATCCTTTTCCGCGCTTCCTCGATGCCCATGCTAAGCCTCTCCTCCTTTGCTCTTCACCCGCGACAGCATCGGATGACTCGCCAAGAGCGTCTTCTTGCCCGCTGACTCGAAATCCACGATGATGATGTTCTTGTCGATGATTTCGACGACTTTGCCGTCGCCGAACTTCTCGTGATGGGCTTCCTCGCCCACCTTCCAATCGCGAATGCCGTTGTCGGTCGGCTTTTCTTCCTCCGGCTCCTCTTTTTCGTCGGCGAAGGGGCTGATCGCGCCCCCGTCGCCGAAGAAGGACGAGGCGCCCTTCTGATACGAATGGGGGCGCGAATAGCCGTAACCGGGATTGCTCCAGTCATTGTACTCCGGAACCGCGATGCCGGCCTCCTTGAAGAACTTGCTCGGCTCCAAATGGGTGTCGGTGACGTAACTATAGGCGGTGTTGCAGGAAAGGAAGAGCCTTTTCTTGGCCCGCGTGAGAGCGACGTAAGCCAACCGCCGTTCCTCCTCGACCCCATCCCGGCCGCTTTCGCTTTCGGCGCGGACCGACGGGAAAACGCCTTGGCTAAGGCCGATGACGAAAACGTTGTCGAATTCCAGGCCTTTGGCGATATGAATCGTCATGAGGGAGACGTAATTGCCGCCGCTCATGTCATCCTGCGACGTCAGCAAAGCCACGTTCTGCAGGTATTCCGAGAAATCGCTGTTGGGGTTGTTGTTAAGGTAATGCGTGATGTCGTCGAAAAGGGATTGGACGTTCTTGAGCCGATCCTCCTCGGGATCCTCTTCCTCGGCCAAATAGGAAAGATAGCCAATGTCGGTGGCGAAATCCTTGAGGACGGAACTGTAAGCCTCGACTTTTTCGTTCAGTTTCTTTTTCGTCTCCTCCATCTCGGCGACGAGGCCAACGAGGGTCGTGGCGACGCGAGAGGGTATCTCGCTGTCGTCGGCGAATTCGCCAAAGCGGCGGAGATACTCGTAATCCGAAAGGCCTTTCGCCAGCGCCTCTTGCTGAATACGGCCTAATGAAACGTCGCCGACCCCGCGGCGAGGAACGTTCACGATACGTTCGAAACTGACGTTGTCGGCCGGGTTGAGAAGCAGGTTGAAATAGGCCAGAAGGTCTTTCACTTCGGCCCGCTCGTAGAAGCGAAGGCCCCCGAAGATCATGTACGGAATCCCTCGGTCCTTGAGTTCCGCTTCGAAAGGCCGGGTGAGGTAACTGGAGCGGTAAAGGATGGCGATGCTCCGGTAATCGGGATCGCCGTTAAGGTTTTTGCGGAGCCGGGCGACTTTCGCCACTTCCTGGCCCACCCAACGGGCCTCGTCCTCGCTCGTTGAGGCGACTTTGACTGATATAGGTTCGCCTTCCCCGGCGTTCGTGAAAAGGTCTTTCGGAACCCTTTTCTTGTTATGGACGATCAGCTTGTTGGCGGCGCCGAGGACGGTCTTGGTGCTCCGGTAATTTTGATTAAGGATGATCGTTTCAACGTTCGGGTACGTTTTCTCAAAACCCAGGATGATGCCTTGGTTGGCCCCCCGCCACGTGTATATCGTCTGATCCGGGTCGCCCACGACGTAAATTGACGTCTCGGGCCGAGCCAAAAGGCGCATGAGTTTGTATTGGATGTCGTTCGTGTCTTGGAACTCGTCTATGAGGATATGGTCGAAACGCCCCTGCCACTTGGCGCGAACGTCCGGATAATCCTCAAGAACTTCGATTGTTTTCAAGAGAAGATCGTCGAAATCGAAGGCGAAACCCAAAGTTTTCTTGATTTCGTACTGCTGATAAAACTTGTAGCATTCCTTTTGATCGCGATAGGCGATCTTATTAACTGAAATATCATCGGGATAGAGGCCTTTAAGCTTTTGCTCACTGATATAACGCTTGGCTTGCTTGACCATGTCGTCGCCTTTCCGATAACCGAGCGATTCGGCCACGGATTTGATCAACCGGCTCGAATCGTCCTCGTCGTAAATCGTAAAACCCGAAGGATAGCCAAGGCATCCGCATTCGCTGCGCAGGAAGCGGGCGCAAAAGGAATGGAAAGTCGAGATATGAAGGAACGGGGTATAACCCAAAAGCTCATTGACCAGTTTCCCGGCCCGAGAGTTCATCTCGTTCGCCACCTTGTTCGTGAAGGCGATGGCCAAAATGCGGGAGGGCTCCACGTGGCGGTCACTGATGAGATACGAGATCCGATACGTCAAAACGCGGGTTTTACCGCTTCCGGCGCCGGCGATGACGCGAACGTATTGCGAAGATGTTTCGACGGCTTTGAGCTGCTGCTCATTAAGCAAAGAGGCGTAATCCATAAGCGAGGTTCCTTAACTGCAAGTTAAGCATACCCTTCCTATGGATGGCGATAAAGACTTGACAGGCCGATTTACGCCTCAGGGAGCGACGAAAGGGGGCGAGCCGTGGCTAGCCTTGCCTCGGCCTCTTCTCTTCCCTCTCGCGTATGGAAACGGGGGGAAAGAGAAGCCCCCTCACCAATTGGATAGACCCGATTCTTGGAAAAGAACCGAAAAAGTTTTTTTCTATGCGCCAAAAGATGGGTAAATGGGGATAATGAAAGCATGAAGCTCTTCAAACGACGGACCGGTTCCGCGCAGAACCTCGCCTTCGTTGGCCTAATGTGCGCCGTGGACGCCGTGATGGCGACCCTCAGCACATTAGTTCCGCTATCGGCGCTGTTCGTTATCGTCTTTTTGCCTCTCGTGAGCGCCCTTACGGTCATCGTTTGCGAAGATCGCTACATTTTGGTTTACCTTGTGGCCGCGGTGGCTTTGTCATTAGGGGTAACCGCTTACGACATCGCGGCGACCCTCTTCTATATCATTCCGGCCACCATCGTCGGAACGCTATACGGATTTTTGCTCAAGAAAGGCTTCCCGTCCGCATTGCTTATATTCTTATGCGCCCTTGCCGAAATGGGTCTCAACTACGCCGCCCTTCCGCTCATTAAGCTCGTGAGCGGCGTCGATTTCATCGCCTTCCTCACGACGGCCTTGGGATTATCGAGCAACGCCGCCTTCCCGTATTTCGTTCCCAGCCTCATTCTTCTTTACTCTCTCGTCGAGGTTCTTTTGTCCAACATCATAAGCGTTCCCCTTCTTTCCGACTTTGGAATCAAAACCAATGATTGGCAACTCTATTCCTGGGTTTACGACATCCTGTCCCTTTCCTTCTCAATGATTGCGATCGGATTGGCTTTTGCCGAGATTTCGCTTGGTTATTGCTTCCTCGTAGCCGCCATTTTCTTCACCATCTATTCCTTGCTGGCGTATTTTCGGAAGCTTCCCGCTTGGACTTACCTCATGCTGGGGTTGTTTCTAGCCGCCGGATGGATGGCTTTCGCCTTTCTTTACCAAAAAATGCCAAGCTATTCCGGACTGCTGCTTGGAGGTATCGTCACGACGGCCCTAACCATCCCCTCTTTAATAGTCAGGCTTTCGTTTAAGGCCCCGCGCGCGCTAGAATGAACTAACCATGAGTAAGTTTTTGAAAAACTTCGCCCTCGGACTCCTCTACTTCCTGCTTTTGCCGCTTGAATTGGCGGTTCTTGTCATCTATGGGCTTTATTGCCTCGGCCTATATTCCGCTGTTTTCTTCAAGGGGACCATAAGGTTTTTCCGTGGCAAGAAGTTTTTCGCCCCTTTCCCCGAAGATTTGAAAAAAGATGAAATAAGGGCCGCCCAAATAGATATGCTGGCCCATCCTAATGGCACTCCGACTCCGGCCCCTTCCGCCCCAGCTGGTCCCTCGACCGTCTATGTTCAGCAGAATTATTACACCGGCAACGGCCCCGCCGCCGGTGCCCCCAATGCCAACAAACTCCCTCCCAACAACGGGCCGATCGATGCGAACGGCTTCTTTAAGCCCAACCCGCAGATCAATAACCCCGAGGCGAATTCTATCGACATGTCAACCCAGCAAACCCCCGGCATCCCCATTCACCACATAGACGAGCAAGGAAGGGAGCGGCCTGAGATCCCGCAAACCAAAAAAATCGATACGAAAACGGTCTCTATCATCGACATCTCAAAAATGGACGACGGAAAGGACGATGAATGATGAAAGCCTTTCTTAACGTCACCATGAGCGAGAACGACACGCGGATGCTCATCATCCTGCTTATAATTTTGCTGCTCTTCTTCATCATCATCGGGCTCGTTGGCATGGCCATCCGCAAAGTGAGCCAACTCCAAGCCGACGTCATCGATCAGCAAATGGGGGAACTCGTCCGTTACCGAATCGTGAGCGACCCCGTCCATTTCAAAAAACTTGCCACCCAAAAGAACAATCGTCTTCTCGTCAAAAAAGCGGCCGCGCCCCTAACCATTGGCTTCGTGGGTCTGCTTTTCTATCTTATCTATGCCGGCGTGAGTGGCCAATGGGGCCGCGACTACTGGGGCGAATTCGGCACTTTGTTCTTCCTTTTCGATTTCAAGAACGCCACCTATAGCAACTTCTGGGGCCTCAAAAACGTCCTTATCGATTGGCCGCCCGTTATCTCACCGGCTCCCCAACTGTCCTTCTGGCCTTCCTATATCCTTTGCCCGCTCGTGATGGTCGCGGTGACGTATTACATTATCGTCATCCAAGGTTACTTCAGCCGTTTCGTCTATCTCCGGCGCATCGGCAAGGAAGTCTTCAAGGTGTCGTTAAAAGGTTACAATTACTATGACCATATCGGCACCGACGCTTATGGCCGCCCGCTCAATCCAAGCGAAATGCCTATCAAGCCTGGCGAGTCAGCCAAACCAGTCGACCCCAAAGCCAAATAATCAAAGGTATTTTTCCTCCAACGCTTCCGAGAAACCGTATTTTACCAGCTCATGGAGATACACCATGAGTTCGTCTTTCTTCAAAGCGCGAGTCCTGGGATGGGCTTGAACGGCCTCCCTGAACTCCAATCCGCGATAGAATTTTTCCATTTCGACCGCGATTTCGCGATTGTAGTACGCAACGCCGTTTTTCTCCCGAGACCCCAGCGCGTCCCCAACGAATAAGGTTTTTTCATAAAGGATGTCCATTGAGCCTTTGCTATGAAGCGAAGGGGCGGCCATGAGCTTGGCGGCGGCTTCCCCTAAAGGCAGGATCGCTTCGGCTCCGCTCGAGACGATCGTGATGGGGTTTGGCAACCCTTTGGGCAAGTGACGGGCCGTGTTCTTGCTGCAATAGAGGCGAACCCCTTTGGGCAAAGAGGCGACCGCGGAAATGTGGTCGGCATGGAAATGGGTGAGCGCGACCGAAAAGGGATGTCCACCCCTTTCGGCAATAGAGAGAGCCTCTTCAAGATGCGACGATTGGTTGGTCACGTCGATAAGAAGGCTCCCGCCGCTCCCGCTTATAACGTAAAGATTGGGGCAAAAAAACGATTCCTCACCCGCGACGTAACGGATTCCTGAGGCAAACGTCTTGACCATCGTCAACCAACGAAGAGCTCAACGATGGCCCATAGTATAAGAATCGCCAAAACGACGTCGATTATAACGACGCCAAAGAAAACCCGTTTGCGGGACAGGGCCTTTTCCTCTTCGGGATTCAGTTCTTTCTTCTCTTCGCTCATATCAGTATTTTAAGTTATTGGACGTCCGAGGGTAAGGCTCGGTATCGCGGATGTTGGCGACGCCGGTGATATACATAAGGAGGCGATCGAATCCAATGCCAAAGCCGCTATGGACGCAACCGCCGTATTTGCGGAGGTTGAGATACCATTCGAGGCCTTTGGCGTTTCCGATTTTCTCCATCTTCTCTTTAAGGACCTCGTAGCGTTCTTCGCGTTGCGACCCGCCGACGATCTCGCCTTCGCCCGGCACCAGCAAATCGCAGGCGGCGACCGTCTTGCCATCGTCGTTCTCCCGCATATAGAACGCTTTGATTTCCTTGGGGTAATCGACGAGGAACATCGGCCCCTTCACCACTTCCTCGGTGAGATACCGCTCATGCTCGCTCTGCAGATCCATGCCCCACTCGATCTTGTCGTTATCGAATTTATGCCCGCTCTTGAGGGCTTCTTGGAGCAAACGGATGCCTTCGGTGTATTCCATCTTACGGAAAGGCTTGTTGAGGACGTCGTTGAGTTTCGCTTTAAGCCCGGGGGCAATCCATTTTTCGAAGAAATCCATCTCGTCCGGGCATTTTTCCATCACGTAACGGATGCAGAATTTGATCGAATCCTCGATGCAATCCATATCGTCGTCGAGATCGGCGAAGGCAAGTTCCGGCTCGATCATCCAGAATTCGCTGGCGTGACGTGGGGTGTTGCTCTTCTCGGCGCGGAAAGTGGGCCCGAACGTGTAAACGTCCTTGAAGGCCATCGCGAAAGCCTCGACATGAAGCTGGCCCGAAACGGTAAGGGAAGCCCGACGCCCATAGAAATCGTTGATGGGGTCTTTGGCATCGGTCGTCACGGTGAAGACCTGACCGGCCCCCTCGGCGTCGTTGGCGGTGATTTCCGGAGTGTGGACGTAAACGAAGCCGTGCTCCTGAAAATAGGTGTGGATCGCCATGGCAAGGACGGAACGGACTCTGAACACGGCGTCGAACGTGTTGGTGCGCGGCCTTAGGTAGGCCATATCGCGCAAAAACTCGAATGAGGCCCGTTTTTTCTGAAGCGGATAATCATCGGCGACCCCACCCAAAAGCCTTATTTTCTCGACCTGAAGCTCAAAAGGCTGTTTCATGCCCGGGGTAAGGGTCAGAACGCCCTTGGCCTCGATGGCCGAAGCGAGGCTATAATGGCTGATCGCGTCGAAACCCTTCATGTCGGCGCCGTAGACGAGTTGAAGATTCTTGAAACAGGTCCCGTCATGAAGTTCGATGAAACCGACTTTGCCGCTGTTGCGATTGGTCTTGACCCAGCCTTCGACGATCACTTCCCGGTTGGCGGGAAAACCTTCTCCCGAAGCAAACGCTTCGTAGAGCGAACGGATGGACACGGCTTTCTCTTGCATAAGTTAATCCTCAATGACGGCGAGGTTAGTATAAACCACGTTTGACCCAATTTCCCTAAATCCTTAGAAGGATTTGGCCATCTTACGTTTTGGCTCGACACATTATGCCAACTCGCGTATGGTTGAACTCATGGAGGTTCATTTATGAACAAAAAGGGCATTATCGTATTGCCGGTGGCCATATTCGTCCTCGCCGCCTGTAGGAACGCTTCTTCCGCTAGCGGAAGCTCAGTTGCGCCGAACTCGAGCGAAACGTCGTTGCCAGTAGTGTCTTCAAACGACGATTCCTCCAGTTTTTCGGAGTCAAGTTCGTCGTTTTCCTCTTCGGAACAGACCGTCTATAAAAACGTTTCCTTCATGCCGTCTGATGCCCCGGACAAGGAAAATAACACCTATCCGGTTGGTGCCACCGCGACGATTGGCGACATCGTTTTCGGGATGGACGACATAATGGCCGGCAACCAGAATCCGTATGACGCGAATGGAAACGCCATCGATGGCATAAAGTTAGACGTCATCCAAGGACGCAAAGCGACCGGCGCCATCTATAATGCCACCGCCTTCCCCGTCAAAACGGTCAGATTGACCTATCTCGACAAAACATCGGATTATAACGCCGTCGCCCCGATTGAATCGGTTTACTGGGGCGAGGAAAGCCATCCCATGGCAGCCAAGGCCTCCGGCGGCGCCCAAACGAAAAGTTTCGTCGCGTCCAGCACGGACTACAAAGTTTTCACTCAGACTTTCACGTTCTCCGAAGCGGTGAACTACCTCACCATAGCCAACGATGGCGACACCGACGGAGGCGACGGCTCGCGAGCCGTCTATTTTACCAGCATCGAGTTCAACCCAATCGAATAGAACGCTGAAAAGCGATAAAGGTTTTGCGAAAGATTCGGCAAAACCTTTTTCTTTTCCTGCGTTTGCCAAATATGGTTTGCCTTTCCGCAAGCCTCCGTTGATATCCTAGCCATGAGCTTTGAAAAGGAAACGTGAGCTGGCTTTCGCGTTCAGAGATCCCCATCAATGGTGCAAAAGGGGAGGCGGAGAAAAGCCGAACATGGCCTTGGAACTCGGTGGCCCTTGCCATTTAAAAAAGCGGACTCAACACAACTTTCTTGCCGACGAAAAAAGAAACGACTTCAAGAAAACGAAGCCGTTCCGCTATGAAATCTCGGCAAAACTCAATCAAAGTGGCGAAAATCGCTGATCCGCCAATTTGGGTCGACCCCAAGCGTCAAAGGGGCGAACACCTTCTCTCTATAAAGGTGTTCCGCCACTTTGGCGATCATGGCCGCATTATCGGTCGTGCACCAAAGGGGTGGGATTATCAAATCGATGCCAGTCCCCTCAAGCCGTTGCTTCATTTGGGCGCGGAGATAGCTGTTCGCGCTGACTCCGCCGGCGAGAACCACTTGTTTCACGCCATAAGTGAGCGCGGCTTTCGTCGCCTTGTCGAGAATCATCCCAATCGCGACGTCCTGAAAACTGCGGGCCATGTCATTGACGTTCACCTCTTCGCCTTTCATCTTGAGGCTGTTCACCAAATTGATGACCGAAGTCTTGAGTCCGCTATATGAAAAGTCCAAAGTCCCTTTGCCGGCCAAAGGCTCCGGCAATTTATAGCTATGCTGACCCAATTTGGCATGCTGATCGATCGGCAAACCGCCTGGGTAGGGAAGACCCAACACGCGCGCGACCTTATCGTAGCACTCGCCAACGGCGTCGTCCTTCGTCTCGCCGACGATCTCAAAATCGAGGTCGCCGCGCATGAGGACCAATTCGGTGTTGCCTCCGCTCACGACGACGCAAAGAAGCGGAAAGGCGAACTGCCCCACGTATTCGTTCGCATATATGTGACCCGCCAAATGGTGAACCGGGATAAGGGGCTTATGAAATAGCATCGCCAAGGTTTTGGCCGCTTGCATGCCAACATGCAGGCACCCAATGAGGCCCGGACCGCGGGTAACCGCGAAAGCGTCTATGTCCTCAAGCCTAAGATGGCTCTGATCAAGCGCCTCCTTTAGGCACACGGTGATGTTCTCGGTATGGAGACGCGAAGCTATCTCAGGCATTACGCCGCCGTACTTGACGTGAACCGCGACCTGCGAAGAAACGACATTGGCCAACAGCTTGCCATTGTCGGTTATGGCCACGGCGGTCTCGTCGCAGCTCGATTCGATTGCTAGGATTTTGCTCATACAATGATACTCCTTACCATATAGATGGCATCTTCGCCGTCGTCGTAATAGCTTTTTTTCACGGTTATTTCGTCCCACCCGTTTTTCTTATAAAGCTTTCGGGCGGGCCCGTTGCTTCCCCTCACCTCAAGAGTGATCCACTCGACCGGTTCCCGCTGTTTCTTGCAGACGATCACCATTTCGTCGAGCAAGGCTTGAGCGATGCCTTGGCGTCGATAGCCGGAGGCGACCGCGAGCCGGGAGACGGTAGCGCTGTCGAAGGTAATCATGAAGTCAATGTAACCGATAACGTCTCCGGTTTTGCTAAGGGCCACATAGACTTTCGCGCAGGGGTTTTCGCCAATCTCGTAACGGATCTCTTTCTCAGGCCAAGGGGCGGAGAAGCAGGCTGATTCGAGATTCGCCACCGCAAGAACGTCCGTCTCCTTCATTTTTCTGACTTTGCAGCCTTTGAGATTCATACTTGATATGTGTCTTTTAGGTACACGGGTTTAGCCGCAAGCGGCTCATCGCATAGGTTCGCCGGAACGTCGGCTTTCAGAAGATTCCCGAGGATATCGCCTGGCTTGTCTTCCAAGCCAAGTTGGCTGAGTTCTCCGGAAACCTCGTAATCGGGGTGGTTTTTAATGTATTCAAGGACATCTTGATTCTCGATGACGGTGTCTTCCAGCAGGCATTCCGCATCTCTATAAACACCAATATAGCTTCGCTTGCTGCGGGCGTTCATAAGGCAGATGGTTGGCTTGCCCGCAACTTCTTGAACCTGCAAAGAGGAAACGAGATACAAAGGAACGCCAAGGGCGAAAGACATGGTTTTCGCCACCGACATGGCGATTCTGACACCGGTGTAGCTTCCGGGCCCTTTGGAAACCACGACTGAGCCAATGTCCTTCCGCCCGATTTTGTTTCTAACGAGAGTCTTGTCGATTTCATCGACGAGAAGTTCGCTTTGCTTTTGCCAAGCCTCGTAGGAAGTCCGATCGACCAACTTGCCATCCAAGGCAAGGCCGACGGATAGGTTTTTGTTCGACGAATCCAACAAAAGAGCGTACATACTAAAATGTTCCTTTCACGGCCGCGACCATTTCCTCATAACGTTTCGAATCGCCCTCAACAGTTATCTCGCGGTTGTCATCACCAACGTTTTTGAGGGTAATCGACAACGTTTCCTCCGGCAGCAACGGACCGATGAACTGCGGCCATTCCACAAAACAAACGCCATCTCCTTCGATGTATTCGTCAAGCCCCAGTTCGATGTTCTGATTCTCGAGTCGATAGGCGTCGATGTGATAAAGGGGAAGCGTCCCCTTAAAATAGCATTTCATGATATTGAAAGTCGGGGAAATCACGTCGTCTTGAACCTTCAAGGCCTTGGCCACCCCACTGGTCAAGGTCGTTTTCCCGGCTCCTAGGTCGCCCTTAAGCAAAACCACATCGCCAGGCTTGAACATCGGAGCCAAGAAAGCCCCAAGCTTTTTTGTTTCCTCTTTGCTTTTCGATACGAAGGTATATCTCATAAAAAACGCCTCCCAAAATCGGGTGCGACAAATTATACCACCTCGAAGTATGCTAACATACTTCTATGGAACAAAAACGAATCCTAATCGTCGGCGGGGGGCCGATCGGTTTATACGCGGCCAACCTCCTCGAAATTAAAAAGATCCCTTACCATCTTTTCGAGGCCGAAAACCACCTTGGCGGACAACCAGCCAATCTTTATCCGAAAAAAGAGGTCGCCGACGTGCCTCTTTATCCTCCGATGCCAGCCGAGGAGGTTGTCAAAACACTCGTCAACGGACTCGACAAGAACAACTGCACCCTTAGTTGCGAGGTCACCGGAATCAACGAAAAAGACAAAGGGATCGTTTTGGAAACAAAACGAGGGCAGTTCGAAGGTAATTTTGTAATTGTTGCAACTGGATTAGGATTTCATAAACCGCGTCCTTTAGGGCTCGAGAACGAAAGCAAATGCTCGAATATTCTCTACTCCCTTAAGGATCCGAGTCTTATGAAAGACAAGCGGGTCGTTATCTTCGGCGGCGGCGATAGCGCCCTCGACTGGGCGAAGCAACTTTCGAGGCTATCGTCCGACGTATCCCTTGTGCACCGAAGGATGGAATTCCGTGGCAACCCCGAAACCATCAAGGATTGCAAACTCGATATCCATCTGCCATATATACCCTTTAAAATAACCGAAAAAGGGGGGTTTTGCCGAGAAATTACAATTAAAAACGTCACTGATTCAAGTTTGATCACGATTCCGTGTGACTATGTTTTGGTCAATTACGGCCAAATCCCCAGCCCAACCACATTCGGGCTCCCGTTGACCTCAACAGGTTTCGGCGTCGTGACGGATGGCAATATGCGCGCCCGTAAACGGATTTACGTCATCGGAGATTGCCTGTATAACCCCAACTACAAAAAGCGAATCGCACCCGGCATGAAAGAGGCGGAAATCGCCATCGATTCAATCAACGGATCAAACTAGGTCTGAATGGTTGGTTCTCATTTAAATATTTAGTAAAAAGTACATTCACTACTGGTACGCTAAACGGAAATGACTTCTCTCGCATCATCTCTTTTGTTTCGGCGAAACTCCTTTTGATGGCCGCGGATAATTCAGGCGAATATCCGTAAGTCAAAATGTGCCGCTCGAATTCCAGTTCATCAAGATCCTTCATCGTTTGATCGGGGAAGAGTTTCACGTCCAAATCATAATCGATGTACTTCAGAACGCCCCTGTCCATGATCGTGGGGCTCGCAATGTTCGCGTAAAAAACAAGACCGTTTTCCTTCATCATGCAGATAACGTTAAGCCACATTTTTTTAAATAGAACAAAGATGGCATGCTCTTTGGTCATCCAACGCCGACCATCGTTTTCCGTCACCAAACTTGCTCTTGAAGCCAAAGCCCAATAATCTTCCGTTTCCTCAACCAAGTAGGCAGGGCTCCACTGCCGATGCAAAAGACCGTCGTGCTTATAGGCTTGCACGATAATCCATTTAAAGAACCTTTTCGATCCGTTGCTTTCGTCCATTGAATTCTAGATACCGCCACTCGTCAGCGGTCCTTCTTTCTTATTATAAACGAGAGAAGAAAATTCTTTTATGTTTATTCCCCAATAAAAATAAAAGGGTGGATCGAAACCACCCCTTGCCAGCAATAAAAGCCTTTTACTTTTTCTCGGATTCTTTGAAGTTCAAAGCGCCGATTAAGTTAAAGACCTTGGCCATATCGCCCTTATACTGCATGGTCGGAGTCGGGTTGAACGGTTTGTCCATAGGAAGCACCATAAGAGTGTCCTCATAGCCAAGCGCTATGTAGGTTTGACCCTCTTTGATGGATATGGCCATATCGCAAAGAGTATCATTGGTCTGGAATTTTGCGATGGCGGCGCGAACTTTCTTCGTTAAGGCTCTTTTGGCGCCGGTTTCGCCATACACCACCATGTCACGATGGTCTTCGATAAGGTTGTAATCGCCTAAAGCCGTCGGAGGAAGCGCCCGCTTGTTGCCCTTAAGATAAACTATGCAAGCCCCACCCTTGTAGGTATTGGGGGCCTGCACGAATTTTCCTACGAAAACGGTGTTTAAAGCGCCCTTTTTGCCTCTGGTTTGCCCGGCGGCGTCGCTAATGGCGCAGCCAAGGCCCTTGTAGTCAAACTGATAGGAGGCACGGCTCCCAACCTGCGTCACGTCCTTATAAAGACCGGCAGCGTTGAAAATCTCGGTCGGCAGTTTGTCTTCCACCGCTCCGGCGAAGTTCTTCACTTCCGGATTCGAAAAAACGTAAGCATTCGTATTCTCGTAGAACTTATGGAAGTAGTCTTTCATCTTGACTTCGATCTTTTTGCGGGAAACGTAACTGAAAATGCCAAGTCCGAGGACGCCGGCGGCAAGAACGGAGAGAGTGATTGGCATTTGATAACTCTTCCACGCCTCAATAGAAAGCGGCAAGACGTAACCGATGATGATAACGGCGATGCAAAAGGCGGAGACGCTGTATTTCCAAATATTGCTTTTCTTATACTGATGATAGAAAATATCGCGGTCTTTCTCGATATTGCTTAAACGCTCATCCCCGTAATCATAGGTTACAGGCGATGGTTTGGACTTTTTGATTTTAACGTTCTTGTCGGGATTGCCTTCGTTGGGATTCTTTTCCTCTTTGGCTTCCTCACCCGCCAAGATAGCCGGCTCTTCCTTATGGAGGTTCACTTCCGATTCGTTAGTCGGCTTCTCATCAACTTTAGGAGTTTCCTTTTCCTCGACCTTCGGCTCTTTCGGAACCGGAAGGGGCTTTTCCTCGTCGGCGAAATCGCTATTTTCGACGATGGCTTTCCCTTCGGATATGATGTCTTTCTTTTCTTCGCTCATGGATTTACCTCAGTGCTCTTGAACTATAGCATGCAAACCCATAAGTTAAAACTTATTCGCCAGATCGCTGAGCAGCTTCTACGGGTTTGTTGAAGGAAGTTTCCTTAGGAGGGAAGATTTTTTGCAAACGGGCCATCGGAATGTAGAGGAGCAGCATCGCGGCAAGGGAAACGGCGCCGGTAACCGGGATGTAGACGGAGTTGTAAACGATGGCGCCTTGAAACGAATAGCCGTAATTGACGATCGAGCTCATGCTGGAACCGACGAAGCGGACGAGCGAAGCGATGATCACGCCAAGGCTGATCCAAAGAAAACCCCAGCCAGAATAGCCTTTTTCGTTCTTTGTGAATACGAGTCTCCGGAAGAACCCCAAGGCGGCGCAACCGCCAAATCCCACCAAATAATCAAGCGGGTAGGTAAAAAGCCCATATCCATCGGTGAGGCACGTCACAAGGCCGAAAACGAAAGCCGAGGCGATAAAACCTTTGGTCGGACCATGGCGAAGAGCGATGACGAAGAGCGGAATAAGCCCAAGGTTTATAGAACCGCCGGTCGATCCAATTTCGATTTTGATGAACTGCAAGCCGATGGCCATAGCTGAAAGAAGGCCTATTTCAGTAAGATCCAACACGTTAAAGGAATCCTTGGCGTTCGCGGCTCCAAGGCAAAAGAAGGCTGCCACGAACGATACGACGCCGGAAATGACGCAACCGAAAGCGAGTTTCGTTCCGGCCGCAGTCGAATAATACGCCAAATTATCGGCGGCCGCTTTGACGCCAATGAGCGAGGAGCAAGCCGTGAAATCGTAAAGCGTGTTGCCAGTGAAGAAAATAATGCCAAGACAAACGTAAAGAAGAAGCGCCGCGACATAGCAATCGTTCCACTTCTTCCCCAAAATGACAAAGACAAAGGCCACAAAGGCCAGCGCATAAAGCGCAATGAACGGCCAACTCATGTTAGCGACGCCAAAAACGCCATTGGCCCAAACGGAATAGCGGCTGGACGCCTCAGAGAATTCGTAGTAGGCATCATCGCCTTCGCCAACAAGGGCAGATGTGGCCCCGTGGGTGCTCACGAGCGGACCGCACAATCCAATGAAAACCAGAGCCCCAACGACAATGGCGATGAGCCAAAGATGCCCTTTGATCCAACTCTCGATTCTTTTCGCCTGAACGGATTCCGTTTTCGCTTCTGCCATAAAAAATATCCTCCATGCCTGAACACGGAGGACAATAAATGCCTTACCTCCGCCAGCATTGCCTGGATCAGGTCCCGTCGGACTGGCACACAGTCCCTCTCAGCCCACTTTGGTGAGCTCCGAACGTCAACTAGTTTAGCCTACTTTATTCGCCAGTCAATCGATTTTACTCCCTGGTCGGTGAGATAGTGGTTGCATTGACTGAAGAGATGCCGCCCAAACCATCCGCCGTGGTTAGCGGACAAAGGCGAAGGGTGAACGGCTTTAAGAATCAGATGTTTCGGGTTTTTTATGAGAGGTTCGAATTTCTTCGCGAAACCACCCCAAAGCATGAAAACGATAGGCTGATCAAGTGTGTCTAGGTAGACCATCACATCGTTAATGAACTGATCGTATTCCACCCGTTTGTGAGATAAAGGAAGACCAGCCCTAACGGTTAGATAAGCGTTGAGCAAAAGAACGCCTTGCATGGCCCAAGGAGTCAAATCGCCATTGCCAAAATCCATTTCAACCCCCAAATCATCCTCAATCTCTTTATAGATGTTAATGAGGGAAGGAGGTGGTTCAATGCCTCGCGGAACGGAGAAAGACATGCCCATGGCTTGACCTGGATTATGATACGGATCTTGACCAATGATAACGACTTTGAGATCTTTTGGCTTAGTCAGTTTAAACGCTTGATAAACCATGTCTCGCGGTGGGTAAATCGTTTCGTTTCGATACTCCTCGTCCAAGAAAGCGTGCAGAGTTTTCGCGTACTCCTTGCTCTTTATCGAAAGAAAAAGATCTTTCCAATCGCTTAGCATAAGCAAATTATACTTCGTATGTCGAAAAGAAAAGGAGAGGAAGTTATACTAGTTGCACCATGAAAGCGTTGTGGATATTCAACCATCCCGCCCCGTACAAGGTCGATTTCTTCAACGAGTTAGGCAAAAAATGCGAACTTACCGTTCTTTTCGAACGGCCAAGCGAGGCCGATCGCAACCCAGGGTTCTATTGCGAAAAGGTTACGAATTTCTCGTGCAAAATTCTGAAATCAATTCACTTGGGGCCGCATAACAACTACACAGGCAAGGCGGTAAACGAGATCAAGGGCAACCATTATGACCTCATCGTCGTCAACGGATACAGCACTTTTACCGAAATGAAACTCATCCGCTACCTCCATCGCCACCGGATTCCTTATATTTTCGCAATCAACGGAGGAATCATCCGTGAAAAAGAAAGTTGGGCCCGTAGAGTACTAAAACGAAAATACATATCCCATGCCTCCCTTTACCTGGCTCCCGATCCCCGTTCGGCGGAATATCTGAAATTCTACGGGGCCGAAGAAAGCAAAATAAGACTTTATCCTTATAGCACCGTCTATGCCTATGAGGTTCTTTCCAAACCTTCCGATCCAGCAACCCAAAAAAGACTCCGTGACGGTCTTCATATCGATGGAAAGCGGTTTTATGTATCCGTTGGGCAGTTCATTCGCCGCAAAAACAATTTCGCGTTGCTCTCAATCTGGAAGGAAATGCCCAAAACCAGCCGCTTGCTCTTAATTGGAAACGGGCCGGAAAAGGACAACTATGCCAAGTACGTCACCGAAAACGGCTTAACGAACGTGACGATAATGGACTATGAGCCGCATACGAAAATTCTAGGGCTTTTCCGTTTAGCCGATTTTTCCCTTTTCCTTACAAAGGAAGACATCTATGGCCACGTCGTCAACGAATCGCTTTCCCAAGGAACGCCGGTCATATCCAACCAGAACGCCAACAGCGCCCTTAATCTTATTGAGAACGGCAAGAACGGCTACCTAGTGAACCTAAACGAACCGAAAGCGATCGTGAAGCGCCTAATGAGCCCATCGACCGAAGAACTTAGAAACGGCGCCATCGCGACCGCCAAAAAGAACACCATTGAAGCCATGGCGGAACGACACTTAGAGATTTTTAAGGAGCTTTTGGGCAAATGAAAATCATTTATTTGACTACCGCCGTCGAAGGAAAGGCATATGAGTCTTTCGCCAAAAACGCGCCGTTTCTTCCCAATCCCTCAAATCAGAATTTTCACCTTCGTCTCATTGAGGTTTTATCGCTTCACAATGAGGTTGAAGTCATTTCGCTTCCGCCGGTACGGTCTTCATATGCATTAAAAGACGAGGGCAAATTCCATTATTTGCCTTACTCGCACGGCCTTGTCTCCGCTTTCTTCGCCAAGCCGCGGCAAATCAGGAAAATAGGCATGGAATTATTCACGGGAAGCACACCGATCATCGTTTTCGACCCACTCAACATCGCCTTGGCCAAAGGCTCGGAAAATCTTGCCAAGGCACGGGGGGCAAAACGTTTGGCAATTCTTACCGACAATCCAGAAAACATATCAAAATCTCGGCAAATATACGCTAAATTGGTTTTTCGGCATACAAAGAGAGCCGATGGCTCCATCGCGCTCCTCAAATCGCTCGTCATTGCCTATGGCCTTATAAAGAAACCCTATGCCCAAATTTTTGGCATTGCCGTCAAAAGCGAAAGCGAACCAATCAAACCCAACCGTCCTTACATCTATTTCGGCGGGGCTCTTTATGAACGTTATGGAATAGGGGACCTGCTCCATGCCTACATTAAGTCAAAATTGGATTACGATCTCTTGCTCGCCGGCCACGGACCAATGAAGGAGGCCATCCTTGAAGCCGCGAAAGCGAATGAACGGATCAGATTCCTTGGGCAATTAAGCGCCGAAGAGAATGCCGCTTACGAAAAGGGCGCGGCCCTTCTCATTAACCCTCGCCGCAATGAGCGAAAGCTTGATTTGGAGTCGATCCCATCCAAAATGTTCGAATATCTCGTTTCAGGCCGACCCATCGTCAGCACCCCGAGCCCCTATTTTCTCGACGAATACCCCAATGACGTCAATTGGCTGCCCAATTCAGGCGAAAAAGCTCTCGAAATGTTCCTTTTGGACCATTTGGATCCGAACGGTAAACTAATCGACATTTTGCCTAACCACGCAAGCGAGAAGGCCATAAAAGAATTTGGGCTTGATGCCACAGAAGGGAAGATTCAGCGCTTAATCGCGGCCTTGAACTCATCAATTAACTGATCGATTATCTTGTCAAAACGGAAGTTCGCGTCGAAGTACTTCCGATTATTGGCCCCCATCTGGGACCGTTTCTTTTCGCTTAGGCTCATTATTTCTTTAAAGGCTTTGGAAATATCCGCCGGGTAATTTGCCGCGAAAACGGTGCCGCCAGCCCGCTTTAAGACCGTGGCGCCGTCTCCTTTGATGCAGCCTAAGATCGGCCGAGCGTAATAAAGCGAGGAAATGAGTTTATTGGGAATGGTTTTGGAAACCGGCGAATTCGTATTGAGCAAGGGCACGATCAGAGCCGTGGCATTCGGGAAATAGGCAGCCGCTTCAGCGCTTGCCATCGTCGGACGATAATGAACCGTCTTTTGGAGGCCCAACTTGTCAATGAGCGATTTCACCTCCATGACGCGACTTCCGTTGCCGATAACGTAAAAGGCGAAGTCCTTTTGGCTTTTAAACGGCTCGCAGGCTTTGACGAAATTCTCTATCAACTGAAGACGACCAACGTTGCCGGCATAAACGAAATTGTATTTGGCGGGGAAAACGATCGGAAGGCTCCCCGCTTCCGGGATAAGAGGCGGTTGAGCGATGAAGGAAACGTCCTTCCTTAAGTGCAGGCAATCGGAGAAATAACGCGCGAAAGAGGGCGAGGAAATAAGGATTTTGCTCGCTCCGGAATAAATTCGGCGCGACCAGGAATAAAGAAGGCGGAATGGCAGCGAACCACGTTTGAAAGCCCCTGTCACGACCACACTCTCGGGCCAAAGATCCAAACAATGCAACAGGTGGGGGACATGATGCCGCTTTGCGTAAACGTTAGCTCCCGCGACGGCGGTGATCGGACTCATTTCCATCGAATAAACGAGGTCGAACTCCTCGTTGAGTCGCTTGAGGTACCTTTTGCTGCTGAAATAGAACGAGAGGTAATTTTTCGCCAAAGAACGCTTGCTTTCCCCACGGGGCTTGAGATTGCACCTATGAACGCGGACGCCATGGATAGTTTCGTCGCTTATGTTGTCATACTCCGGAAGAATCTCCCCAAATCCGTAATTTGGTTTGCCAGTCACCACCAAAACACTGTGGCCGCGACGGACCAATTCCTGACATATCGAAGTGATGACCACGTTTTCAGGATAATAGTACTGGCAAACAACCAGAATTCGCATCTTTTGTATTATTGCACACGCGAAAACATTTTTCTTTTACTATCAGTTATAATAATTCTTGTCGAAATGCTTAATCCACGCCTCAAGGAAAACAAATTGAAGCGGGCTCTCGTGAGCCCTTTTCGACCCATCGTCAAGACCCTGTCGCCCACCCTTTACGTCAAACTCCAATATAGATACATCACCCATCGGAAATTGAATCTTAAGAATCCGGTGCGTTACACGGAGAAACTTCAATATCTCCGTCTCTACGTCTATCCGAATGACCCCTTGGTCGTTCGGGCAGCCGGACGGGTCGGGGCCCGCGCATACGTCAAGGAAACCGGATACGAGGACAAACTCATCAACTCTTATGGCGTCTACGACAGGTTCGATGACATCGACTTCGCAAAGTTGCCCGATTCCTTTGTTCTGAAATGCACCCACGCGTCGGGGTTCAATATGATCGTGAAGGACAAAAAGGCCTTTGACAGAGAAAAAGCCAAACGGAAATTCGACAAGTGGCTTGCCACGAACTATGGCGAAATGACCCTTGAACGCCACTACTCTCCCATAAAGCCGCAAATAATAATCGAGGAGTACATCGGAAGCCTTTCCCGCTTGCCAACCGAATACAAAATCCACTGCTTCAACGGAGTGGCCAAGAACCTTTATGTCGTGACTGGCCGCGGAAAAGAAATCCGCTACACCAATTTCTATTCCGATTGGACGCCCTTCCCAGGCAGCCAATTCAATGGTTGGCTCACGAGCGAAAAATCCATAGAAAAACCCAAAAACTGGAATCAAATGGTCAAGATGGCGGAGGACCTCGCGAAACCATTCCCCTTCGTCCGCGTCGATTTATATGACATCAAAGGGAAAATCTATTTCGGCGAACTCACCTTCACTCCCGCGAAGGGCACGCTCATCTTTGACGATGAACGGGCCGATTTTGAGCAGGGTGCGTGGCTTGACATCAGCAAATTCACGAAAAAATAGCCTAGTTCCAAGACGAACCGATCAGCATCGTTTCATAAAGCATGAAAGCGCTGTTGGCGACGCCCGGCGTTTCGGTGGCTTCGTAGGTGACGCCGGCGTTGGAGGGATAATCCTCATCCACGACGTTTGAATAGGAGACGCCGATGCCCACGATTCCATCAAGATCGTAATCGGCTAAGGCGTCTTTGAATTTGAAACCCAGCATCGTCGTGGAGGATCCCCCGGCGTTCTTTTTGAACGGAATGCCACCCATGGTTATGTCGTATGAATCGTAAACGTCCCCGTTAAGTTTATAGAAAGACAATTTGATGTTTGCCGTCACATCGCCACTTCCAGCGATGGAATCATCCGCCCAACGACCAAACATGACGAAATAATCCGCTGAAACGAGAGTTTTTGGGAATAAGGCGGAATACCCATCTTCCGGAAGTTGGACGCGTGATTTGGAATAAGCGCCATCGCAATGGATTTGCCCATCATAGAGTTTGCTCATGATCCCACGCTTAAACGCGTCATCGGTTCTGGCCAAGCAAAGCGTTCGACCAAAAGAAACGCCGATATAATTCGTGTCGTCGTGGTTTTGGGCGTTCCATTCCGCATACTGAGTCGAATAACTGAGCGACAAAGCGTTTCCGTTTTTATCGACGAACATACTCGGATATTTCGCTCTGGGCGTCGCAAAACCATCGTATGGCGTGGAGTCGTTGAGCCCCGCGAAGATGGCTTCGCTTGATAACGAAACGGACTGGCTGGCCCCGCGTTTACCCAAGAAGTCATCGCGACCCGCGAAGTAATTCCCGACGAAGCTTTCGGTATCGTAAGGGTTGGCCCCATAAAGTTCGGAAACGTCCTCTCGGCACGAGGCCAAAGACATGGCCATCAGGGGCAAAACGAGAAGAATTTTCTTGTTAAAGCGAGATTTCATCGTCATTCCCCTCCTTTTTGTTTTGCTTGACCGGCCTGACGGTTGCGGTATCGACCGCTTTGGCTCTATTCCAAATTGGGCGATAGGCATAACCGCAGAACAAAAGCGACAAATAGAAGAGCCCATTGCGCCTAAACGGCGAAACGTATTCGTTGGTGGAGAAAATGTATGGGAAAACCGAGGATCTGAAAGACATATAAACGATCCAAGCGAGTAAGAAAAGGACGATGATGGCTTTCTCGCCGCTTACGGAAGCGTCTTCATGAAGCCATCGGCGAATGGCCCAAATCATAAAGAGCATGAATGCGCATAAGCCCCCGAAGGCAAGAAAACCGCCTTCGTAAAGCATGATGAACTCAATCATGTTAGGCCCGATGGAAACAAGGCCAACCGGATTGGAATAAAGGGTACCCCATGCCGTTTTCCCGGCGCTGCTCGCGCCAAATAGGAACGTGACAAGACTGAACGAACCGGTGGAATAATCGTTGGCCGTAAGATTGATTATTTGGTTGATCTTCATCGTAAGGCGGCCATTGTTGAAAACCTTGTTTAAGAAAACGCTGTCAGCGAAGAAATTGGTTCCGCCGATCGCGTTGACGAACATAATGAGGAGAAGGGCCGCGAACAACCCGAAAACGGACCAACCAACAATGCGATTGGCTTTCTCGTGATTCGGATTGTACTTCACAAATTTGATCCATAAAGCGACGATGGCAACGGGAACGAGGAACGGCAAAGGCTTGAAATTGCCTAATAAAACAAAGGCCAAGAGACCGATCGAACCCTCGATGAGCACGAGGCAGAAAAGGAGCGGGTTTCTTTTCGGACTGATATAGAGGAGACCAAAAAGGGTCGCCGCCAAAACAAAGGGATACACGCTGGCATAGTTGAGGGTGACCCTGGCGAAGGAGAAGCCTTGGAGAATCTGGGTTTCGGTTGCGATC
This sequence comes from Bacilli bacterium, assembly GCA_022641095.1. Taxonomy (GTDB): domain Bacteria; phylum Bacillota_I; class Bacilli_A; order RFN20; family CAG-826; genus UBA4951. The sequence goes on along the minus strand of JALCDB010000004.1, from coordinate 84,253 downwards.
CCGTAATAAACGCCATCATAGAAATATGTATTGCCGGCGTACTTCGTGACATAGAAAAACCCATAACGGGATAGGCTATAGACGGTCGAAATGAGAACCATCAGGGCCATCCCGCCAAGAATGGCGAAAATGACATACGATATTTTGATATCCTTGCAGCGGTAAATCCCGTATCCAAGAGCGAAGAAACTTATGACGCCAAACATCGAAATAAGATCGCCGGACACAGAATTGCCACTATATGAGAGCCAAAAATAAGAAACGGAGCCGAAAACGGCGACCACGATCAACGGAATGCAAAAACCAAGCAATTCGTGCGCCTTGGCTTTGTCGATCTTATGATCGGAAAACACGAAAACCGAGATGGCGAAAAGGAATCCGATCATCAGGTAAACGTTCATGAAGGAACTTCCGCCGAAACCGAATGCGACAAGAGACAGCAAAAGAATGATCAAATACGCGAAAATCCTATTCCATTGAATCTGGCCTTTTGCCTTTGCCGAGTCTTCCATTACCAATACGCTCCATTGTCTATTTTCTCACATCCGAGAGGTTTGTTCTTCGGCCGTATCCAAAATTCGTTTATTCGCGAAGCCACGTGCGGCCGGTTTTCCCACCTTTTGCCGATGATTCCGAAAAGAGTTTGGGTGGACCCGCCGGTTTGAATGGCGGTTTTGCCAAGGCTGCGAATGTAAAAGCATAATAGAGATCCGTAGGCGCCGGCGCCGATAAGCGCGACGTCGAAGTCCGTTTTGGCGATTTCGTCCTCAACCCTTTTTAGGGCAGCCATGAAAGAAGGATCGGCGAACCTTGCATCGCTGCCCATTGTCCCAGGGGCTTTGACGACCTTGAGATCGAATCCGGGAAGAATGTCCGGCTCGTTGGGGAAAAGTTTTTCCCGCCTTGCGTATTGAGAACGTATTTCTTCGTCAAAAGGGGATACCACAAGAACCTTTTTGCCTTTTAGCGCGAAACTCCAACCGCCTAAAAGAGGCTCCATGGACCAATTGCTTATCACGTGAGCCTTGGGAACCAATTTCTCAGCGAAATAATCTTCCATATGCAATCCGGAGATCGCCAAAACGTCGGCAAAACCCACTTCGTTCTCGAATTTCTCGCAGTATTCGTTAAGGGCTCGATCGTTGGTGGGATAGAATCCGGCCCTGACCTTCATCGCCCAGCGAACGCTTTCTTTGTACGTCTTTTTGAAACCCAAAACGATCTTTTCATGTCCGTTGAGGCAACTGAGTTCGCTGCCGCCGAAACGGAAAGCGCAAAAGGGCTCCCCGAAAAGAAGGCGCTGCTTGAGATAGAGGCCACCGCCATCGGTCGTGATTCCATTCGTACCTCGAAAACGCTTTATTTGCTTAGGCTTATTAAAGATCCGCCCGAAAAGCGTGGATGGGGCGTTTTTTAGGAAAAAACTAATATATCGGTTTCTTTCGTTCATCCTTGGGAAATATTTTAGCCTTTTATTTTAAGAATGAGAAGACAACGAAAGCAAGGACGGAAAAAAACCTCTTCCGCCACAGGCGGATATTTTTTAGCAACATATCGGTATTTTGTGGGCAATACAAGGGCCTTTGTCATATAATGCTAGGTGCTTACAACGTAAGCATGTTTGTAAATCAAAAGGAGAAAAGCAAGAACATGCCAATCATCACCAAAATCCACGCGCGTCAGATTATCGATTCTCGCGGTAACCCCACCATTGAGGTGGACGTTACGACCGAAAGCGGCTTCTTCGGAAGAGCCGCGGTCCCTTCTGGAGCCTCAACGGGCGAAAGGGAAGCCCTCGAACTCCGCGACGGAGACAAGAAAGTCTTCGGCGGCAAAGGTGTTTTGAAAGCCGTTAAGAACGTTAATGAGGTAATCGCTCCGAAAATCATCGGAATGGATTGCCGGGATCAGGTCAAAATCGACGAAGCCATGATCGCCCTCGATGGCACCGCCACGAAGAGCAATCTCGGCGCCAACGCGATACTTGGCGTTTCCCTAGCCGTTGCGAAAGCCGCGGCCGAGTACAGCGACATGCCGCTTTATCGTTACATCGGCGGCCCGAACGCGAAGAAACTGCCGGTCCCGATGATGAATGTCATCAATGGCGGCAAACACGCCGATTCCTCGGTCGACTTTCAGGAATACATGATCATGCCGATAGGAGCCAAGAACTTCCACCAGGCCGTCGAAATGGGCGCTGAAACCTTCGCCGCTCTAAAGAAAATCTTCAAAGCCCGCAAAGACATCACCGCCGTCGGCGACGAGGGTGGGTTTGCCCCGAATGGCCTTAAGAGCAACCAAGAACCGCTCGATGTGCTCGTTCAAGCGATCAAAGACGCTGGCTACGTCCCTGGCAAAGACATTGCTTTAGGCATGGACCTCGCCGCCAGCGAATTCTATGATGCCGAAAAGAACAAATACGTTCTTAAACGAAGCGGACAGGGTGAAAAAACCAGCGAGGAAATGATCGACATGATCGAAGACATGGTCGCCAAATACCCGCTTGTCACCGTTGAAGACGGCCTTGCCGAGAACGACTGGGCAGGCTGGCGGAAACTCGAGGCTCGCCTCGGCGATAAAGTCCAGCTCGTCGGCGACGATATCTATGTCACCAACAAGATCTACATCAAGAAGGGTATCGAGGAAAAGTGCAGTAACTCCGTCCTCATCAAACTCAACCAAATCGGCACTTTGACCGAAACGCTCGACGCTTGCGAAATGGCCATGAGAAATGGCTGGACTTGCGTCGTGAGCCATCGTTCTGGCGAGACCGAAGACACCACGATCGCCGACCTCGTCGTCGGCATCAACGCCGGTCAAATCAAAACCGGCTCCATGAGCCGCACCGATCGCATCTGCAAATACAACCAACTCATGCGCATCGAAGAGGAACTTGGCGATAGTGCCGTTTATCCGGGACTCGACGCTTTCTACAACTTCAAGGACAAAGCGCGTTTTATTAAATAGCCAAGCGCCTGACCTTTCTTTTAAAAGCCGCTCATCTAAAAGGTGGGCGGTTTTTTATGGAAAGAGCGAGTTTGCGTCGGTCCCGGCCTTGAGGAAAAGAAAGCCGACGAGAAAGACGTTAACTATTTTTGCTTAGGGATCGGAAGATTCTCAATGGTACCAATAGGACCATTGCGTTTCACGCTGGCAATACCCTTGAGGGCGTTTTTGACGCTTAAATAAGTCTTGCTGGACAGAATGACTCGCCCATCGCTCGCCTGCAGTTTCCAGCAAACCCTTCTGTTCTCCGCATTATCGATTACGAACTTCGGATTTTTCGTCTCGTCGCATCCCTTTTCCGTCCGATCTTCGATTATCGCGGCAGCGGAGGCTTTTTTCACGTCTTCGATGCCTCGAAGGCATTCCTCGTTTGAACTCATCTCGTCGGAAGACCCGACGACCTCGCCATTGCCTGTCATCAAGACGAAATAAAGACCGGCTTCATTTTTGTCGATAACGAAAATACCCATTTGTTTATACCCCTGCCACTAATATGTGGTTTTGTTTTCTTAATTTTATCAAATTGATAAAACAATTGAACTCAGCCGATAAACATAGGATGAAAATTAAATCATAACAACATTAACGATATCGTTTAAAAACAGGAAATATATAGTTTATAAGCCACTTTTATCAATGCTTATTATTAATAAAAGCACATACTAGGCAATAATTGTAAATTTTCTCCGCAACGAAGTTAAAACGTTAAAAACGACCAAAACCAAAATCAGCAATTTTAGTTTGCGTTTGGTTTCGGCAACTCATAATTGCTGGCATCATTCGACGAAGAGATTATCCTATTTCCATGCAAAAGCACTCCTGGATCAACAATCTATGCTACGTCATCAAAGACGTCGCCGATTACAGTAAGTTGGCCATCGTCGCTTTGGTCTTGGACGTTCTCTCCACGATCGCCACGGCCGTGCTTGGGGTTTTGCTATCTTATTTCGTCGTGAGCGCGCTCACAAGCGGAGCGGGCGCTTCCTCTTATTTGTCCCTTATAGCTATATTGACCGCCGCGGTTTTCGTTTCAACGGGCCTTCAAATCTGGAGTGGCAACTATTACCTTTGGCGGTGCACTTTCGCCCGTTGCACCACTTCCTGGATCCGCATCAACGAAAAAATCCTGAGAACCGATTATCTTAACGTCGAACCCCGCGAAAAACGCTCCGCCCTTATGAATGGCTTCCAGTCCCTTGGCAGCAACTGGATTGGCACCGAAATGATGATGCGCCAATGGCCCGATCTTCTGATTGGGGCCCTTGGCATCGTCGCCTACGCCACCATATCCACCATTTACGTCCCATGGATCCTTCTCGTCATGACCGCCATGATCATCACGAGCGCGCTATGGGCGCGCTGGTCCTATCTCTACGTTAAGAAAAAACGCCCCGAAAGCGAAAAGAATTACACGATGGGCGACATGCTCACCAAAGACACCACCACTTTGGATAACGCCAAAGACATCCGGGCTTATGACATGAAACCATGGTTTGACAAAGCGTATGAGGTTCTGTCGCGGAAAGTATTCAACCTCGAGTTCAAAACCCAGTTCCACAATTTTGTCTTTGAGGCCAATAACTGCGTTTTCGTCTTGATACGCGACGTGGTCGCCTATCTCTTGCTTTTGCCGATGGTCATAAGCGGGAAAATCGATCTATCCACCTTCACTTTCCTTATCGGCATCGTCGCCGGCTTCTCGATTTGGGTGAACACTTTCGTCGCAGCGATCAATAACTGCAACCTCCAATCCCCGCTCGTCACCGATTACCGAAACGCCCTCATCATCAAGGACGAATTCAACCATGGGCCCGGTTTGGATGTAAAGTCGCTGACAAGACCCCTTGAGATCTCTATGAAGCACGTTTCCTTCCGCTACCCAGGCGCCAGCAAGGATGCCCTTCATGACATCAACCTCAATATTAAGCCGGGTGAAAAAATCGCCGTAATCGGCAACAATGGAGCCGGAAAGACCACCCTGATCAAACTCATATGCGGACTCTATAAGCCAACTAAAGGCACCATCACGATCAACGGCCATAGCATCACCGAGTTCAACAACGAAGACTACATGACCCTCATAAGCGCCCTGTTCCAAGACGTTCATCCTTTGGCGTTCACCATTAAAATGAACGTGACTTGCTGCCTTGACAAAGACGTTGACGAAGCAAGGTTCAGAAGCGCCATTGAGAAAGCCGGCCTCGCCAAGAAAATCGAATCCCTTCCGAAGAAAGAAAACACTTTCATCACCCAGGCTTTCAACCTTTCTGGGATTCAGCTTTCCGGCGGGGAAACCCAAAAGCTGCTTCTGGCCCGCGCCATCTACAAGAATGCGCCGCTTCTCATTTTGGATGAGCCTACAGCCGCCCTCGATCCTTTAAGCGAAGAGGCGATGTACAAAAAATACCTGTCCTTCGCCGAGGGAAACACTTCGGTTTTCATATCGCATCGACTCGCTTCGACTCGTTTCTGCGACCGCATCGTCTTCATGGGCGAAGGCACGATCAAAGATATCGGCACACACGCTTCGCTATTGAAGAGCGACGCTGACTACCGCGAGATGTTTGATTTGCAGGCCAAATACTACCGTGACGGCAGGGAAGGGGAAATAAATGGACAACCAGTCATCGACTCCGTACTTTAAGCGGGTTTTCCGCGTTTTCCGTTTCGCTTGGCGAATCTCCCCGGCGTTCGTCCTTTTGAACATCGCCTATTTCTTGCTCAAATCGTTCTTCCCTTACGTCGTCATCTTTTGCTCGGCCCGCATCATCGACGCGATTGTCGCCGGGGAGGGAGCCTCATCGATTATGGTCATCGTCTATTGGATGGTTGGGGTCGACTTCGTGGTCGGGGTTCTCATGAATTTAACGCTGCAGTTGGCCAATTCATGCCGTTCAAAGGCCGATATCAAGATCAGCCGTCTTCTAAGCGAGAAAACGTACTCCCTCTCCTACGCCCAAATCGAAGACCAAAAAACAATGCGCCTCATCGAAATGGCGCGCGAAGGCAGCAACGGAAGCGGCGGGCTAGGCGCCTTCATGAACAATATCGGCACAGCTATTTCGGGCTTGTCGAACCTCATCTACTCCTGCGTGCTTCTCAGCGGGCTCTTCGTAAGCGGACTCGCAACCAGGAATGACGCCTGGACGCCGCTTCTATCAAACCCCTGGAGCGCCCTCATCATCTTCGGATCCGTCCTCTTGGTGGTCGCCTTGGCCATACCCTTGGCAAGCATCAGCCAGAAGGCTTCTTACAACACGATGGTCAAAAACGTCGAAAACAACCGGCAGTACGAATATTTCTACGAAACCAGCGTCAATTACCTCTATGGTAAGGATATCCGCCTCTTTCGTCTTGACCGCCTGATCCTAGGAATGCAAAAAGAAGAGAAGTACAGCATCAACAAAACATGGGCCGGCTATGTCAATTTCGATACGTTTTTCTCCATTCTGATCGCTTTCTTTTACGGATTCCTTTCTTTCATCGCTTATGGTTTCTTAGGCCTCAAAGCGCTTTACGGGCTCATCAGCATCGGCACCGCTGTCTCCTATGCCGGAGCGGTTACTTTAATGTCAGACGGCTTCCGAACCATTATCCAAGGGACCATCGGCGCCGGGCTCAACGCCAACTACCTGCAAAACTATTTCATCTACATGTCGCTGCCGAGCAAACTCCGCTTCGGAAACGAAGAACTCGACGAAAAAGCGCCGCTGAGCATTGATTTCGACCACGTTTCCTTCACCTATCCCAACCAAAGCGAAAAAGCGCTCGATGACGTTTCTTTGTCGATCCATAGCGGCGAGAAACTTGCCATCGTGGGCGTCAATGGGGCCGGAAAGACCACTCTCATGAAGCTCATTTGCCGGTTCTATGAACCCGATTCCGGAACCATCTACGTTAACGGAAAGCCCCTTGATAGTTACAATGCAAGAAGCGCCTACCGTCTTTACTCAATCGTTTTCCAGGACTACAAACTCTTCAGCTTCCCGCTTAAGGAGAACGTGGCCGCAAGCGATCAAGCCAACGAAAAGAGCGTCATTTTCTGTCTCACTCAGGCGGGAATCGCCGAAAAGGTTCTTTCGTGGCCCAACGGAATCAACACGGTTCTTTATAACAAGAACGAGAAAAACGGCGTTGAGGTCTCGGGGGGAGAAGCCCAAAAAATCGCCATTGCGCGCGCCCTCTATAAGGATAGCCCCCTTGTCATCCTCGATGAGCCGACCTCAGCCCTCGACCCTAAGAGCGAAGCCGATATTTATGAGCGGTTCGGCTCCCTCGTCAAAGGCAAAACCGCCGTTTTCATCAGCCACCGTATGAGCAGCACCAAGTTCTGCGACGACGTCATCGTCGTAGACGCCGGCAAGATCGCCGAAGAGGGCAGGCACGATGAACTCATCAAGAAAAACGGGCTCTACAAGAAAATGTGGGACGCCCAAGCTCAGTATTACCAATGATGGGCGACCATAATGGACCCTCCAGTTTGTTGGCCTGTGCTACAATCTTTTCAGTGAATAAGGAAATGGACCAGTGAAAGACTGCGCGTCGCCATACACTATTTTCGGCGTCGATTTCGCCGACAACCCCGAGCAGAAAGAACTAATTCGCCTGATTCGCGAGGATCCTTCAAGACGGCCTCTTGTCTATTGCGACGGGGATGCCGGAACGGGCAAGACTTTCACCGCTCTCGCGGCCTGCCTGTCCCTCATTCGCGCCCATGGGGACAAGAAACGACGCTATAAGAATCTATATTACCTTCGCGAACCCGTCGAGGTAGGCCATCACCTTGGCTATCTAAAAGGCACCGAAGACGACAAATTCGCTCCCTACCTCGGGCCGCTCCTCGACAACTACAATCACCTTATGGCCTTCGCAAGGGCCGCCGGGATCATTCCTCCGCGCTTGCGCCGCTACGAGAAAAACAAAGACGACAACGCACCACAGGCGGGATCCATCGTCTATAGCCACCTTCCAAGCGACATCATCCCCATTCCTCCGGAATACATCCGCGGCCGTAGCTTTGAGGACTGTCTCCTTATAGTCGACGAAGCCCAAAACATGTCTTTGGCAGAGCTTCAAACCGCGGTCACCCGCATTGGCGAAAATAGCAAAATGATCATCCTTGGATCCGGAAACCAAATCGATATCGAAAAAGGCACGGCGGAAGAGAATGACTTTCTGCTCTCCTACGCCATCCTTAAGCCAACCAAGCTCGTCGGTTACGTTCATCTCGTCACTCCGATGCGCAGTTCCTTCGTCGCCGCGTTCGACGAGCGGTTCGTCGAGTATCGGAAACTCCATCCGAAACGGAACGGAAAATAGGGATTAGCCTTTCAGGAAGACAATGCCTTTTTTATTCTTACCCCAAAAGGGTGGAAAGACTCCGTTTTGAAATAGACATGGAGGGAATAAGAGAAGAAACGAAACACGAGACGACAATAATGGCCAAACAGAGCATGGACGTGCCAAAGGAATAGGAGACGAAGGCGAGAGCTATCGAGGAGATGGATGATACCTGCGCATTGATGACCGAAACCAACGCAAGGCCAATCGCCAAGCATAATGCCCCTCGTCTTCGATCCGGACCGAAAGAAGTCCTTTTCCGTGGCTTCGCTTTAAATTCCTCGCTATCGGAAAACGAAAAAATAACCCATTTCAATAAATCGCTTTTTCTTTTTGTCGTATTCGTCTTGGCTTATTGCGCCGGCATCAAGCAAATCTTTGTATTTCTTAAGAGCGTCGGCTTTGTCTAGATCGATTTTGATCGAGCTGGTCGGGATATCTATGTCAACGGCCGAATCCATGTCTTTCAACTTAACGAAATAGAGAATATAAAGAGCGCCTAACGCGCTTGATATCCAAAGCGAGATGACATGGTCGGTTATTCTGCTGGAGGCTGAGCAAAACACGATGTTGGCAAAACCCGACAGAAGCGTGGCCCCAAGCGAGAAAGAAACGGCGATAACCCCATCGCGTATTTCGTTGCGTCCGCCTTTCTTGGCATCGCTCATCGCAAGGAACAAGAAAACCGTTTGAACGATGGAAAACGATATGACAAGGAAAGACAAAAAAGAGAAACCGCTTCAAAAAACCTTTGATTTCCAATCCAAGATCAATGGCCAAAAATCGGGAAAACACGGATAAACATGTGGCAAAACTGTGGTATTGAAAAATAAAAAACCTAGATGTAATCTAGGCTTTTTGCTTGGTGGTGGAGTCGAGGGGGATTACTCACTTGTTTTTATGTTATTCAGTTGCTATCTTTGGTTTTCTTATTGTTATTGTTTTGTTAGCTTTTTTCATTCTTAAAGAATGGATTCGTTGTCAAAGTGTGGTATGGCTTTATTTGTCTTTTTTTTCTTTTTTCAAAAAGTTTTGGTTTTGTTTCCTGACTATGATGATGACAAGTAAAACAACTATCGTTATCGCCATTCCTACGAAAACTGGTATTGCCCAAGGCACGTCTATTAGCCCTGGTGTGTGAGTCGTTTCCGGGGTGGTGATGTGCCCTACCATGCTGTCGTTTGTTGATTCTGAGGCTGATAAAATGTAATCGATGATCATTGTTTTCCTTTCTATTTGGTTATTTCATTGATTATCTCTTCTGCTTTTTTTAGAGTTTCTTTTTGCTCTTTGGTTAAAGAGATTTTTGCTTGGTGGCCTAGAAGATAGTCAGTCGACACTTCTAAAAAATCGGCAAGTTTGATCAGTGTCGCGTAATCCGGTTCCGTGTTTCCGGTTTCCCACATTGTCACCGTGTGTCTGGTTACGTTAAAGGTATTGCCCAGCTCTTCTTGGGTTAATCCTTTTTCTTTTCTTAATTCGGCTAAACGTTCCCATTTCACGTCTAAATTGTACGTTTTGCATAACTTTTTTGTTGATTTGTTAGTTTTTGTGTTGCAAACTTTAGTTAATGTTACGAGGTAGATTACATTTCTTTCTTAGAGATTCGTTGTCTGAAACAGGTTTGGGAGGTCAAAAAGACCTATGAAGTTATCTAAAAAGCGTTCGTTTGAGTCGATTCTCCGGAAGAAGGTCTATTGGAACGGCTATCGGGCCGTCCTTCATCGCCTTGGCTACAAAGATTCGGCTCTGATCGACTGCAGGAAAGGGGTCCGCTGATATGGCCTGGATTTGGTTCAAAGGCAAGAAAAGGAAAGTGACAAATTTCGAGGACAACCCCGCGGCCCCGAAAGGTTGCCACAATTTCACGCTTTGGGTGGAGGGCGACCGCAAAGGCACGGCCTACGACGTTTCGTTCCTCCGCTGCGAAGGCGTCCGCGAAAGCCCCGCCGGCCATAGGCAGAACGAGGATGTCCTGAAGGCCGCCCGCGCCTATTTCAGGGAAAGGCGGCGCTGACCGTGGCTTACTTCACGGACGGTAGGAAGAGGTTCAGGGTCGAGAACGTCGGCCGCCTCGGCAAAGGCGCCTTCTACATGGTCGCATCGACCCCGGAGGACGGCCATTACCACAATTACGGGATCCCCCTCCGAAAGGGCTTGGACAGCCGCACTCCTGCCTGGAGGGCTATGTGCGAGTACTTCGGGGAGCAGCGCGCCAAGTGGGCCGCCGCCAGGAAGAAAGCCGTTCGGTGATCGGGCCGCCGCCATGCCTTTCAAAAAGCATTTCCGCAAATACCGGAAGTCCAATCACCCTTCTCTGATCGTCGGCGACGATGGCCGCGCCTACGACTTCATCGGGCTCACGCATTCCCCTTACTCCGGCGGTCACAAATGCCACGAGCTGTCGTCCAATCCCGATCCCCGGGATCCGCGCAAGAGCTATTTGAGGAGAGAGCTTCGCTCCGATTCCCACCATTCGTTCAGAAAGCCGATTCCCGGTTGGCGGTTGGGCAAGGCCGACGAGGCTTATGTCGATTCGTTCGTTTCGGGCAAAAGGCGAAAGAAAAACTAGCGACGTCCGCGTTTGGGCGGCTCATTCTCGCTAGCGATCCCATTATCGCTTATCGTGCGCGTTTGTCAAGTTTCCGCTTGGTTCCGCACGGCTTCATGGGCTTAGGGCCCTAAGCATAAAGGGGTGGCGCACCTACGCGCCAGAAAAGAGGTTTCCAAAATGGAAAACCAAGAAAAATCCGAGGCTGCTAAGTTCGTCGGTCTGCGTTCTCTCGATACTACGTCGCTTGCCAAGTTGCCAACTATTGACGTTCTGATCACGAAGTCGAGCCGCACAGACAGGCGCACCAAGACCGTCAACGACAACTATTCCGCCGACGTCATTTTCGACTTCATCACCAAGTATCACATCGTATTGACTGGTAACCAGTACGGCCTTCTCGTGACTATCCAAAACGGGAAGTTCGTTCCCGAGCAGTTCCGCGCCAAGGCGAAGGTTCGGATCACGAAGTTTGTTTGGGGCCAAAACGATCAAGGCAAGGAACGGTCTTCCTACATGGTCGAGCTCTACTTCGACAGGCTTCTTATCCTCTCCTATCGGCTCCAACCCTCCGATCCGTTCGTTCAGCTTCTTCTTCTGCGCCTTTCCAAGGGCCTTATTGGGAAGGAATACGCGCCGATCCCGTTTGATGGGACCGCCGCCGACGATTCGTTCGACGAGTCTCTGAAAGCCGAATCCGATTCGCCCGTCGGACCCGCTGTCTGATCCGTTCGGGGCCTTGGGAGACCAAGGCTCCCTTGCGAGGCCCCCTTTCCTTGGGGGGCTTCCCAAGGGCGTTCATGCCCTGATACCTAGGAGGTATTTTATATGAAGAAACGTGGTCGTGTTTGGCTCTCCATCTTTGCTTCCGTGGCCCTTATCGCCGGGGCCGCCGCCGCCGTTTACTCGCTTAACAAGACGGTTCGCGATTGGGTCGATTCGGAGATCGGGAAGATTATCCCGGCAACTTCCGGTTCTACCGACGGCGACGCTCCGACGACTACTCTTTCGTCCGGCTCTCTCTCCGCCAAGGTCTACGGCGGAACCGTCTTCGGCGCCGGAGGTATTCAGAAATCCGTTCAGGTCGGCGCCACTAAGACCGTCGTCTTCACCATCGAGCCGGCGAACGCCACCGACAAGTACGTCCTGGTTGAGTCTTCCGATCCCGCGAAAATCGCCGTCAGCGCCGGCAGGGTCCTTTCCGGCTCGGCCGTCACTCTGACTTTGGCCGCTGGCGAGTTCAGCGGGACCGTGAACGTCACCGCCCATCCTGAGGCCCTAGCCTCCGACGTCGTCACCATCCCGGTCACCGTCTACAACTTCGTCACCAAGCTCAGCCTCGTCAGGATGACCCTCGCCGACGATCTTTACTCTTCGTACGGAACTGGCGATCTTTCTTCTCCGGATCTCCTCTCCTTCGTCAATTTCGCCGGCTCCGATTTCCAATCCCAGTCGTCCCCGTTCTGCTGCCTCGCCTGGGACTTCCCGACCAAGACCGTCACTTGGTCGTTCGACGACTCGCGCCCTCTCTATCTGACTTTGATCTTCGAGGTCACCGCGAGCGATCCGTCCGCCCTCCCCTCGGCCACGAAGGGCCCGGACGGGACCTCCTTCGATAGGCGCCTGGACGCCTCCGACGGCCATTCCGTCCTTATTTGGTACGGGAACGCCAAGGAGCTGGGCGGGTATTCCTCCGCCGCCTCCCCCGAGTCCGTCGTCTTCGAGGAGGCCTCCTACTCTTTCCTCGTCGGGGCCTACGTCCCGCCGACCTCGCTTTCCGCCGACTCCTCTTCCGTCCAGTTCAGCTGATCCCTGTGCCCGCCCCTCCCCCGCCCTTGGGGAGGGGCTTCGCTCGTTCTTCCTGTTTCAGAAGGAACGAGGGAGGCTTTATGAAAAAGAGACTTGTCGTCCTTGCCTGTCTGGCTTTGTGCTCCTGTTCCGCGTCCGTTAAGTCGGTTGACCCGTCTAAGTTGCTTATCGGCGTCCCGGCCGTCGTTGACGGGTTTCCGGTCGTCCTTGAGCTGACTTACAAGGCCGGCTCCGCTTCGGCGGTCTCGGCCTCTTTCTCGTCAGAGGATTTGGTCGCCCTTGACGGTCAGGACCAGTCGGCCCGTTTCCTCGATCTCGCTTTTTGGTCCTCCTTCGGGGATGGGGTCGGCGATCTCGCCTTCGGGGCTTGGCTCGGGGATCCGCAGAACTCCTTGACCGCCACGACTTCCGCCTTGGGTGGCCTTGTGGTCAGTTCCCCGGTTTCTATTTCGAAGGCCGGCGTTTGGTTCGTCTCGGCCGCTATGCAAGACGGCGAGGCCCCCTATGGGTTCGACCCGTCCTCCGATTCGACTTATCAGCCTTGCTACGTCGTGGGAGGTCAGTTATGAGTTTGTCACTTTTCGCTGCCACCGTTGCTCTTATCGCTTCATTGTCGGTTCCTTGCCTTGCCTCGGTTCCCAATATCGAGATCGAGACCTCCAACGCCGCCGTGGATCTTCAGACCATGTTCGATGAGAAGGCCAAGGAAGCCGGTTGTGAGGGCCAGACTCTGGCATGGCTCCTTCCTCGTTCCTCGGTCCGTTCCGGCTCCGAGGCGGACCCATATTCGGATTTCCGGTTCTTCCAGATCGTTCCTTGCAAAGGCGACCTCTATTTCTATTATTATTCCAGCGTTTCCGGCGATTCCGACCTTTTTGGCTTCGCCTCTTTGAGTTTCGTCTCCGCCGTTTCAGACGACGGCACGTATCACGACTCCTTCTCCAACTTCGCCATCAGCACCGCCCCGGCCGATTTCGGGTGCTTCCGGAAGTCGGTTATCAGGAACGCTTATCCGTACGTCGTCGGCTCCTGTCATCGCGTCGCGGTTTCCCTGTTGGGCGGCCTTTCTTCTTTCTACGTCCCTTTCTTTCGCGCTTGCTCCGATTTCGAGATCTGCTGGCAGGACGTGGCCGATGGCGTTGACCCAATCGCCCGAAGCTTCTCGGACGATTACGTGGTGATAAAAAGGAAATTAGCGGTTTTGGATTGCGTTCTCGTTCCCCGGTCCGGGAACTTCCCGGCCTCAGCTTTGGAGAACTTCTGGTGTTTTTTCAAGCTGGGCGATTCTTCTTCCGCTATCACCGGCCTTGATTTGCTCAAAAGCGTTCGCGTTTCATATTTCGTTTCCTCTTATGTCGCCAGCGAGCACCGCCCTTTGTTTTGCGATTGGCGGAACCTGAATGAAGGCCATGTTTACGGCGGCCTTTATGGCGATCCTTCGGATTATCTTGATTATCTGGGCGATAAGTGGCGCGAGTTTTCCGGGCCCTTCCCTTCTTATCCCGCCAAAGCGGTTTCCGGCATTACCTATGAATCGTACTCGGTCGCTTCCAAGCCAACTGTTTATGATGTTGTGTCTTCCGGCGTTACCGTCGTTACCGCCCCCGACGGCGGCGACCCCGTCAACAAATGGCTTCTCGGCCACGACGATCTCGTTTACGCCTTCGATTCGATCCAGAGGCTCGACGACGCCTCCTTGGCCGCCTTGAGCGCCGAGGAGTCCTTCAAGGAGACCAATGGGGCGCGCGTTAAGCCCTTCGTCGATCTTTGCCGGGAATACCGCGACTACTCCGATTCCGAAGGTTCCGGATCCTACGACTACGCGATCCTTCTCAACGATAGGCCTTATGAGCGCCATGTCGTCGGCGGCGGCTTCTGCGCCGAAGGCTACTACACCAACACCTCATGCCACCAGATAGACTCGGTCCGGCTTCTGACTCTCACGTTCCACAACGATCTCCTCGGGGGTGATATCACTTTTTCTTGCGTCGACACGCCCGTTGACACGACCGTGGCCCACATCACGCATCCCTACACTATTCACGTCAACGGGGTCGTCGATAACCTGGCTTCCGCATGGGATAAGGTCTTGGCCGCTTTGAAGATCGCCGGCGGCGTTCTTGGCTTCGTCGGCGTTTGCTGTCTGCTTTACAAAGCTTTTGGCTTTGCGTTCGGCCTTTCTTCGTTGAGGAACGGCCGGCGAATTAGGAAATTGGAGGCCAAAACTAAGAAGATCCGCAAACGCTGACACTAAAGGAGGTGTCTCATGCTTCATTTCGGCCGAAGTTCCGATCCGAACAAATCCTTCCGGTTTTGGAAGGTCTTGACGGTTGCCCTGACAACCGTTTTCGCCGTCTATTGCGTTTCCGCCTGCGCGTCTCTGGAAAAAGGCGCGGGCGTCTCCGCCGATGCTTTGCCCGGCGTTTATGTTTCGGCTTCCGATCATTACGTCCTCATTCGCGACGGTTCTTCTGGCCGGCTCGTTTCCGGGAAGGTCTCCTTCGATTTCTCCTATGAGTATTCCTCCGGAGCTTTGGACTGCGACGGCGAGACGGATTTCGTTATCCGCGTTCTCGGCAACGGCGATTTCTATTCCCTTTATGACTTTTCCTACTTGTTCAAGAGAGGGGTCGAACGATGAAAAGGTTTATCACTTATCTTCAAGTCCTTTGGCCGCACTTCTTGGCCGTTCTTATTTTCTGCGGCGCGTTCGCTTTCGTCGTGTTCGTAGAACCGTGGGCTTTTCCTAGACTGCTTTCTTCTTTCATTGTTCTCATTGAGAGGCTTTTCTCTTTCGTTACCCTGTTCTTTGGCCGGAAACCGTCTTCTCCTTATTTGCTTTCCTATGTAACCTCCATGGGCGAGCTGCCGTCGTGGATCGCCTCGCCCGATCCCAAGGCGTTTTTTTCCTCCGTTCTGGTTTATTTCCGGCTTTTGTTTACCAAGGGGCAATTCTTGGGGTTTTTGGTTAGCGGATCCTCTTTTCTCTATTTTGTCGTTAGGCTTCTTATGCTTTTGGTCGTCGCCTTGCTCATCGGGAAGCTTTTGCTTGGCTCTTACTATGAGGAATCCGGCTTGCCTTGGTTCGCTAGTTCGCGAGAGCTCGTCCGTTTCAAGGCCGGCCTTGGCTTCGTCGGGAAGGCCCTGAAACGCGTTTCTGGCTATGTTGGCTGGCTTTTCCGCTCGTTTTGGGGCTTGCCTCTTGTCTTGTTCCTTTTGTACGGCCTTAACGCCTATTCCTACGTTTTGGATTTCGTGGGGCTTTTCTTCTATTTCTTCGCCTCGATGGATCTTCTCTCCCTGGCCGATTTCGTCTTGGCCACTCTGACGAGTTTCTTCTTCTCGTTGTCTTTCCTTCCTGCTTGGCTGCTTCTCATTCTCGGCTATTTTGCGTTCCGTTGGCTTTGCTTCCGCCGCGCCGACAGGTTCATAACCCGAAGGCTCATTCCGGCTTGTCAGGCCGTCCTAAGGGCCTGCACGGGCGTTTTCACCTTGATCCTGGGCAAGATGAGGGCCGGCAAGACGAAGCTCATGACTTTGTTCGCTATTTTCCAAAGTCTTAACGATAGGCAAGATTCCTATCGGATCATGCGGAAGTATTCCAGGATGTTTCCGGATTTTCCTTGGCAGGCGTTCGAGAATGAGATCCTTTGGTATTCTTCTTGGAGTCCTGGCCATCGTCGAAGGATTTTCAATATCGAGCAAGCCGGCTCTTTTGCCGGTCTGATCTATAGGTATTTTCGGTTTCGTCATTATCATTACGACCTCGGAAGCGAAAGGGTCACTTATTACGATGGGTGCAAAATCGTCACTCTCGCCCATGCGCTGAAATGCTATGCCCAGGCTTATTACGTTTATGCGCGTTACGATACCTACATCTCTTCAAACTATTCTATTCGTACTGATGAAATCAGGATGGATCAAGGCCATTTGTTCTTGTGGAATGACGATATTTTCCATCGTGATAACCGGGATATGCTGGGTTTTTCCACTTTCTCCCACATTATCCGGTTTGATTCGCTTCGTCTTGGTTTGCGCGTCGATCCCAACAACGCTTTCAACGCCTCTGCGGGGCCTGGCGTTTATGTCATTACGGAAGAGGACAAGGAACGCGGCAACCGCGATTCTAATTCTTCTTTGAAGGTTTCCGACGATGTGGCCAACCCAAAAAATGATTTTTTCGGCTATTCCATCAAATTGGGTGGCCACATCGCTTCGATTGATAATGTCAATTTCTTTAAGATTTTCGGGGATATGCAGTATTCCGGTGCTTTGAGTTTGACTGACGTTAGTGTTGCCCAGAGCATTTTCACGGTTGATCCTAAGAACATCTCCGAAAGGAACGCGGTTCCGTTTTGGTGGATCGAGCCGGTCATCATTGAGAAGGCTTTGGCCTTTTGCGACCGCTTCTATCGGAATTACCGCTTTGCCCGTGAGGATTCGACGTTGCTGTCATGGCTCGTTTCTCGCCTGTCTTTCTATGCTTCCGCCGTTTCTGATTTCGTTCGCAATCGTTATGGTTATGACAAAATCGGCCTTAAATCCGCTTCCTGCACGTCTTCCGGCGATTTGGTCGAAGGTGACGAGGTTGATTTCTACGCTCCTTACTTCTTGGCTTATTCCGATCGTTATCAGTCAAACTGCATGAGCGGATTCTTGAACGATGGGAAAAACCTCGCTGTTTGCGGCTTTAATGAATTGCCTAAGTTCTCCGGTGTCGAAAACACTAGAGCCGAATGGGAAGCCCAGGGAAGCTACGTTGTGGCCGATTTGTCGGCAAACCGTCTTTCTTCCTCTGCAAGCAGCGTTTTGGGCGCTAAGGCCCGTATAGCCGGACGTGCAAAGGCCGGGCGGCCTGCACGTTCGGCAAAGGGCCGTGCCTCCGTCGGTGGTGGAAGGAGGTTTGGCCGATGAGCGGGAAAGGGATCGCCCGGGCCTCCGAGGTCGTTGCCACTAATGAAGCCGTTTCCGTGGATCAGCGTGCGGGCGCACACGCGCGGGGGGTAGGTAACACCCCCCGTAGTTCTCCACATTTCAATACGCTAATTGACTATCTAACTATCAGGTTTGACGGGGACTTTTCGCCCGATTGTGAAGTTGCAAAAAACCTCGCGGGTCCGCTTTGCCTCGATTTCGGGGCCGAAGTGGACGACGAAAAGGGCCGTTACGGCTACACGACTAAGAGGTTTTACGATGAGGAAACCTGCGTGATATGGGGCGGTGACCGCAATGCTAGTCTGTCTTCTTCTCATACGTGGATTATTGAGGTCTCCGGTTCTGGTTGCCGCGCGTTTGAGCGGCGGTTTGTTGATCGGTATTTGGAAATGCATTCGGAAGGGGTCCCTGAATCCGAGCTTGATAAGGCAACCGCTTTGCAATGGGCCTTGGTTATAGATACGGCTTTGCTTTTCGGCGGCCATGTCACCCGTATTGACGTTGCCGTTGATGATTTCTCTGGTCGCGTTCCCTATTCCGGTGTCATCAAGAAGATCGAATCCCGTTCTTATCTTTCTTCTTTGCGTTCCCGCGGTCGCGACGGGACCCTTGAGGACCCCCTCGTCGAGAAGCAGGGCATAGGCGAGTCCGTCAGCTATTACATCGGGTCCAAGTCCTGCGTGATGCTGAACGTTTATAACAAGAAAGCGGAACGCGAATCCAAGGCTTGTGTCGTTGACATTCCTTCGTGGACCCGTTGGGAGTTGCGTTATCACGACCGGTATGCCGTCGCTTGCGCTCCGGAGGTTTCCGCGGCTCTGAAAGAGAACCGGTTTCCGGCCTTCGCCGCCGGTTTGCTTGGCGGTATCGTTTCGTTTCGTTCTCTTTCTAGTAATCCGGATCGGGCTCATTTGTCGCGTTATCCCGTCTGGAGGCCGTGGGAGCGGTTCCTGAAGGGCGTTTCTTCCCATAAGATCATCTGCCAGGTTCGCGCGGAATCCACCGTTAGCTCCAACGCAAAATGGTTGAATCGCGATGCCGGGAAAGCTCTTTCCCGTTTTGCTTTTGCCTCTCCGGAAAACGCCGAGGCTTCCTTTATTTATTTGCTTAATTCGGGTTTCTCCCGTTTTGGGTCAAAGGACCTTATCGTTGTTAACAACTATCGCAAAGAGAAGGGTCTTCCCGTTTACTCGAGCAAGGAAGAGTGTCTTAAAAACGCTTCCGGATGGTTTGATGTTTTCCGTGATATTCCGGCCGAAGTCGAGAGCCTTTTCGGGAAGCAAGCCTTGAAGCTTGGTTCCGCTAAATACGATTCGGAATCCTTCAAAGGAAGGAAGGAGGGGAACTGATGGTATGTGATTGGTTTCGTTAGCTCCGTTAAAGGCTGTTGGACGCGATGTTGATGTTTGATAACAAAAAGTTTTTATCCAAGGAGGGTAAATTATGAATGTGTTTGAGGTCGTTCAGCTGGTCTTCGATTGCGTTTTGTTTTTGTTTTTGTTTTTTACTTTCTTCGTTTCTCTTTTTTATAAGGGAATCAAAGAGGCCCAAAAGGTCTTGCTTGATTACTATTCCGGCACCGAGAACCTTGATGATCTCGGCTTTGACCGTTACGAGGAGATTGTTTTTGCCGGTTTTTCCCTTGGGAAGACTCCGCGTGACATAGAGAGAGAGAAAGACCTTTTTCGCTCTGCGTCCGACGTCGTCAGAAAAACTTATTTCGCAAAGGTTTTCCGTTCATCGTTCGTTGTCATTGTCGCCGTCGCCGATTTCTATCGAGATTTCCGGGATCCGGCCGGTTTGGTTCTTGCCGATTATTCGGAGGTGGCCGGCGAGGAGCCCGACGGACTGGACGTCGTTCAGGTTCGAAAGGGTGATCGGCTGTTCTTTTTTTACGCGGATCATCGCATGGGGCTTTGCAGGGCTTCCGGCGAATTTGTTTGCTCCTTTCCCGGCCGTTTCTATTCCTGGGATTACCGCCGTTGGTCCGGCTTTTTTAAGAAAGATGAGGAAGCGAATAAGCGTTTTGCGGATTTGAGGATTACTAGAGTTGATGTCTCTTTAGATTCGGAAAAAACAAATAAAGGAAAATAGCAAAATGAAAAAAGTTGCAAAGGCGGTTGCCAAAGCCGCTTCGCCCGTCGTCGTCGAAAGCAGGCCCGTTGGTCAGTTGACTGACCGGGCTCTCGTCGCTCCTGATAGATCTCTTTTGGATATGACCACTAAGTTGGGCGAGCACACGCAGCGGCTTGTTTCCGCCTCTCGTCAAGTCGCCTCCTGCTTCGTCGATATCGGCCGGGAGCTCGCCGCCCTCCGCGATGACAAGGGGGTTCTCGCCGCCTGCGGCTATGCTGACATCTATGACTATTCCGAGAAGGTCTTGGGCTTCAAACGCACGAGCACCAAGAATTTCATCTCCGTCTTCGAGAGGTTCGGCAAGGGGCTTTCCTGGGGCGGGAAGTACAAGGATTACTCCTTCACGCAGCTCGTCGAGCTTTTGCCCGTAAAGGACGGCATCGATGGTTACAGGCCCGACATGACCGTTCAGGCGATCCGGGACCAGAAGCTTCTCGACAAGGTTAAGGCTGAGTCCAAAAGCTTCGACGAGTACCTTGGGCGGGCTTTCCTTCTTTGCGGTTCGTTTCTCGCCGCGCCCGCGCTTTCCGAAACGCCGAAGGATCATTACGGTTCCGAGGGCTCCAAGACAGTCTCCGGATCCTTCTCCTCGGACGCCGGATTGGTCAAGGTGAGTTTCGACGTTTGCTTCGACAAGGCCAAGAAGGAGTTCGCCTGCCACGGCATTTTCTGGGTTGGCAAGAAAAGCCTGTACGTCTACGAGTCGGCGAAGACCCCCTCCCTCCTTTCCGGGAAGCTCGCCGCTTTCCTCCGCAAGAAGCTCAGGGAGCGCGAGGATGGGAAGGCCGTCTCGAAAAGGGGTTCCGTTGAATCCGCCTCCGCGAAGGTTCCCGCTTGGAAGGTTTGGTACGATCTGTCTTTAGTGAAGAAACTCGAGTCCGTCTCGAAGGAGAGGATCCTCGACGGCGCGGACAAAGGCGATCCGGTTTTCTTCCTTCTTAATCGTGATGCCGAGGTTGGCCAAGACGGTTTGTCCCTTCTCACCGAGGAGACCTTTTATTTCGGCAAGAACGGCTTTGACGATGTTCCGTTTCGGATTTATGGCCTTTATGTCGAAGGCAAAATCCAAAGTCTTATGATGGTTGGCATCGATGGGGGCGGGAAGTCTCTGTTCGCGACCGATACCCCTCGCGGCATCGTCGATGCCGTCATGCGGTTCATTGAAGATAAGTTGATAGCCAAGACGGGAAAAGGCAAATAAAAAGCCAGTCGCACGCGGCGTCGCCGCGCTTAGCCAACTGGATATTTATATTATCGCATTTCTTTTCCGTTTTTCAAAGAGGGAGGCGTCTCATGGCCGTTTATTATTCAAAGTCTCGGAAGAGTTGGTTTATCCGTTACTCCTGGAAAGGAAAGCTTTTTTACTGCTATTCGACTTCGGAACGCCCTTTTTTGACTAGGAAGGCTGCGCTTTCGTTTGAGCCCGTTTTCGTCGCTTCTCTTTCCGGCAAGTCTTCGGCTTTTGCTAAGCCTATTCTTTGCGATGATCTTTACGGGGTTTATTTCGGTTCTCTTTTCGAGACTTTGAAGGGTTCGACCGTTTATGGTTTCCGGAAGTTCTTTCTTCGCTATATTGCTCCTGTTTTTAGTGGTGTTGATGTTTATAAGTTGGACAATAACTTCCTTGACGTTTTCAATTTGAAGCTCAACAGGTGTGGCAATAAATCCATGGGTCGCGCTGTTTCCGTTTCCCGCCATTGGGTTAAATTTTTGAAGCGCTATAACGCGATTCTTGATTATGAGAGGGTTTTCGCTTTCAAGAAAGACGTTCCGGCCCCTCACGTCTATCACTTCTACACCATCGGCCAGTTCCGTGTTTTCATGTCGGCGATCGCCAGCCCGCGCGACCGCCTTTTGTTCGGGGTTCTCTTTTATTACGGTCTTCGGATTTCGGAGGCCCTAGCTTTGAAGGGCTCTGACTTCAAGGGCGGCTGGCTTTCCGTTTCCCGCGGCCTTAACGCAAAAAACTCGGAAGGCCATCAGATCATCACCACCCCGAAGACGTCCTCGTCAATCCGCCGTTTGCCTCCCGTTCCGCAGGTCCAGGCCCTTTTGAAGGAATATCCCCATGGCGACGGGTTCCTTTTTCCTTCCGCGTTTTATCGCCACAGGCTTTTGGGCCAAACCGAGGTTGACCGGCTTAGGAAGAGGTACGCGGAAGCCGCCGGGCTTCCCGCCATCAAGAACCATGAGTTCCGCGATTCCTGTTCCGTCGCTCTTATCTCTCACGGCGTTTCCACCCGCTATGTGTCAAGATGGCTTGGCCACGCTTCCGAAGCCACCACTCAAAAGTATTACGCCGATCTCCTTCCCGACGAGAAAACCGTCATTTCCGATTTTTGGGCCACCGATCCTAAAGATTTGTCGTTTAATAAGCAAAAATGATTTGTTGTCAAAAGTGTTGTCAAAAAATCGGTTATGAATTAAGAAAAGCCTAGATTTTGTCTAGGCTTTTTTGATTTGGTGGTGGAGTCGAGGGGAATCGAACCCCTGTCCGAAGAAGACTCATCAATGACGCCTACAGTTTAGACTGCATCGAATTTGACCACGGGGCAAGACACAGTCAAGTCCCCATGGCGAGGCTAACGCGTTTTCGTCGGAAGCCCTTAGCCAAGAACCGCCGCTTAGTGTCTTGATATGACGCCCGAAGGACCCGAGAGACACGAATCGGATCGAGGACGTGCTGCCCTTCCGCGAAGGGAAGGAATCCGTAGGTTACCTAATTAGGCGCAAGCATAGGAGACGTGGTTAACGTTCCTATAAGCATAACTGTTATCAGTTATTTTGGTTTGGTGTTTAAGCTCACCGCGCCACTGCAGTCAAAGCCGAGTCATTTCCCCGTCAAAACCAGGACGACCCCAGAGCGATGCCTAATTAGTGTTAGGCAAAGGCATTATAGACGAAACGAGGCCAATGTCAAAACAAGACAAAAAGAGCCAAGAAATAAAGAAAAGGGCCTTAGTGGGGTGATGGGGTCCGCTTTCCTTTGCTAGTTGGGCGAGTTTGTAATAGAGTTTCTTTGCCTAAGCAAAGAGAAACCACATGTCAAAAAACAAGAAAAACAAAAATTCGGCCAAAAAAATCTGGACAGCCACGAAAAGCTTTCTAAGAACCCTTATCAGCAACGACGCTTGCGTCGATAAACGCGAGAGCCATTGGTGGAGCGCCATCATCGTGTTCCTTATCAGCATCATGATAGCCGTATCCCCTTATAGTTACTACAACTGGAAAACCAAAGGCGGCGACATCTTGAACGAGCCGACCTATGGCATCAATGAGGGCTTAATCGCCTTCGCGGAAGACGCGGCCAAGCAAACCGCGCTCACCGACATCCATATCGACGCGGATACCGACACCCTCTCCGTCAACGGCTGGAACGACGCCTACAAAAACTTATCGAACACATTCAATTACATCGCCACTTATGAGAAGGAGACGGTCACCACAAGCGAGAACAGCGATGGTACCACCGCGACTACATATGGCAAGGAAACCGTAACCGAAGTCCGTTTCTCGGTCTATTACATCCCTTCGCTTAACGAAACTTTCCAATCGACTTTCAAAACCATCCTCGGCGGATCGGACGCCAATGGAAACGAAACTTATTCCGTAAGTACCCTCTTCCTCGGCATCAACGAGTTCTATCTTGTCGAGAAACCATCGGGCTCTTCAAGCGCAAAGGCCGCTTTGATTGGCAAATACGACGGTTTTGGGGAGTCCTTCAGCCTTAAGGACATGACCAAGCAAGATCCGGATGGCAAAGCCTTCACGGTCACCGCCGACGACTTCACCGAAAGTACCTACGGCTCTTATTACAGCCAGGCCAAAGCGGCGTGGGTCAAGTTCATGACCTATTCCTATAACAGTACCATCTACATGAACGGTTGGGTTGGAACCGGCATCGCTTGGGCCATCGACGTCGCTCTCGTCTTCTTAATGGGCCTCATGCTGTTCCTCATGACCCGTGGCAAGAGCAACCCATATCGCATCTACACTTTTTGGCAAACCCAAAAAATCGCTTACTGGGCCGCGCTTGCGCCGGCTTTGCTCGCACTAATCATCGGTTTTGCCTTGAACAACTCGTATTCGCTCTTCTTCTTCCTCTTCCTCTATGGCATGCGTACCATGTGGATGAGCATGCACAGCCTTTCGCCAAATTACCAGTCGGGCAACTGAAGCAAAAAGAAAACCATTGGTCAATGCCAATGGTTTTTTCTTTCGACGTCATCGAGGCTTATGCTCAGCGCGTCCGACGGACACGTAGTCAAAATAGCGGAAGTGCCTGGTGTCATAAAGATTGCGTCCATCGAAAATGAAACGTCCCGACATCGCACGAAGAAGTTTGTTTTCGTCCAACGAGGCAAAAGCCTCGTCTTCCGTGAGAATCAGAATCGCGTCCGCGCCCGTGAGAGCTGCTTCGAGCGTTGAGGCAATGATGTGCTTATGTGAGACGGCAACGAGGCCGGAGAAGGCTTTTCTGGCTTTCGCGGACGGATCGTATGAACGGACTTCCGCCCCGTCCTTCAACAAGCTTTTCACGAAATAGTCGGCCACCGTGTGGCGGACATCGGAGGTTCCTGCCTTGAAAGATAAGCCAAGAACCGCGACTTTCTTGTTGGAAAGGGGGCCAAGTCTCTTCACGATTTTCTGATAAAAGAAGAAAGGCTGAGTCTGATTGACGAGCGAAGCATCTTCCACAAGCGACAGACGGAAGCCAAGTTCTTTGGCTTCCCGCTGAAGGGCTGAGCCGTCTTTAGGAAGACACGCCCCGCCATAACCGACGCCGGCTTTGGTCATCGAGTGGCCGATCCGCGGATCGGCGCCCATCGCCAAAGTCACCGCGCCGATATCGGCCCCGAGCGGTTCGGCTAAGCGCGCCAACTCATTCACATAGGAAATCTTAAGAGCCAAAAACAGATTGCTCGCGTATTTGACGAATTCGGCCGAAGCGGGATCCATCTCATAATAAGGGACGCCGGAAGATATGGCTTTCCGGTAAAGGACCCTTAACAAGTCACGACTTGCCTTCTCGTTCGAACCGATGACGATCCGCGAAGGCGAGCGTTCCTCAAGCAAGGCGCGCCCTTCGGCCAAGAACTCCGGGTTCGAAACGATGTGGATTCGAGCCCCGGAAAGGGATTTCACGGAAGCCGACAGTTTTCCGTTCGTCCCCACGGGGACGGTGCTTCGGATAACGAGAAACGATTCTTCTTTAACGTATTTCTCGACGCAGGAGACGACTTCGTTAAGATGGGTGAGATTCGAACCCCCATCCGGCAAAGCCGGCGTATCCACCGCGACGAAGAAAACATTGCTTGAGGTATAGGCTTCCTTCTCGTCGTTCGTGAAAGAAATACGCTTCCGGTTCTTATAGAGAGCGACGCTTAAACCCGCCTCGTCAAAAGGCGCTTTGCCTTTCTTCAACTCGGCGATTTTCGCGGCGTCATTGTCGTAGGCCACGACGTCAAATCCGCGCTCAGACAAAACGACCGCATTGGCGAGTCCGACATAGCCTAAAGCGATAACGGTGACTTTCATCTTAATCCCCATAGTCGCTAGGACGGTTTTTATCCTCGACGAAAACGCCTAACTGATCGGCGATATCGCCGATCTCCCGATAAACGAAACCATCCTTGTTCACGAAAGGGTGTTCAAAATCGCCTACGAAGACGACTTCGCGGTTGCTTTCGACGATTTCGCCGATTCGCTTCATTATGGCCGGAAAATCATTCGGACGCTTTTCCTCAAACCCGCGCAAACCCGCATAAAAAGATGGCTCGACGTAGAAAACGGCTCCCGTTTCGCTTTGGTAAGCGTTGCAAAGGGGGTTAGACTTGTCGTAGAACGATTTGTATTGCTTAAATTCGGGGTAGAGCATAGAGTTATCGAAATAAATAATAGACCAGATTGGGGATTAAAGGAATCAACGGAACGATGGGAAAAGCGGAAACGGCGAAAAAAGACATCAAAATCGTCTTCACCGACATCGATGGGACGCTGTTTTCGCATAAGACGAATCAGGTCCCCCCAAGCGCCGTCGCGGCCATTAAGGAAATGCAAAGGAAAGGCATCAAGGTGTTCCTGAGTTCGGGCCGCAACTACTACCTTATCCGCAAAACCGGCATCCTCGACATCGTCCATCCCGACGGCATCGTCATGATGAACGGCGCGGCTTCCGCGGTCGGCGATCACGTCATCTACAAATATCCGATACCCAACAGCGTCGTGAACGCCATGATCAAATTTTCCTATCGCCTCAAATTCGGCCTTACCCTCATCGAAGAGAAAGAGGGGCACATCAACATGATCGATGACCGAGTCATCGATGCCCATGCCAAATACGGCACCCGTTTCCCACAACCCCGAAAATTCCCGATTCCCTACGATCGCATGGTCTACCAAATGATCGCCTTCTGCGACGAGTTCGACGAGAGTCTCTTCCTGCCCCACCTCCAGAGTTGCAAAGCGGCCCGTTGGGATGAATACGCGGTCGATATTATGCCCAAGGACAGCGACAAAGCCAAAGGCATCATGGCGGTCCTTGAATACTATGGCTGGGCTCAGCGAAACGCCTTGTCCTTAGGAGACGCGCTCAACGATACCGAAATGCTGCTCTTCACCGGAACCTCGATCGCGATGGGCAACGCCCTTCCCGAAGTCAAGGGGATCGCCGACTACGTCACAGCCGACATCGATGACGACGGATGGGCGAAAGCGGTACGTCATTTCGACCTCATCGATTGATGGGGTCGCCTTTTATTTGTGATAGGGTTCGCCCGCTAAGATTTTGAAGTTGCGATAGATTTGCTCCAGCAAAACGATTCGGGCGAGTTGATGGGGAAACGTGAGCTTAGAAAGGGAAACCGACGCATTCCCACGGCGTTTGAGGTTTTCGCCCAATCCGAGCGAACCTCCGATAACGAACGTGAGGGAAGCCCCTCCGCGGACGATCATTTCCCTCATTTGGAGGGCGAACTCGGGCGAGGTTGGCTCTTTCTTTCCCAAATCGAGCAGACACACGAAGTCGGAAGGCTTAAGACGCGAAAGCACTTTTTCGCCTTCCTTTTCCTTCGTAATTGCTTCTTCTTTTAAGGAAGCCTTCCCTTTGGTGGGGAGGTCATCGAGTTCGATCACTTTCACGCGCGCATAAGCGCTTAGCCTTTTTAGGTATTCGGCCTCGGCTTCCTTCCAATAGGCTTCCTTAAGGCGGCCGACGCACAAAATGGTGATATTCATTCGTCGCCGCCTTTCGTGGGCTCCCATTGTTTAGCGCAAACAAGACGAATTCCTTCCAGGCTTTTATGGCGACGCGAAAAGACTTTGCGGTACGTCTCGAAAGCTATCTTCTCGCTGTTGCACTCCTCGCTGATGTGAGCCAAATAGATGGCTTTCGTGCCCGAGCCCACAAGGGAAGACAGGCAGAGGGCGCTCTCGGCGTTGGATAGATGCCCATGATCGCCATGGATCCGGCGTTTCAAAACGGGCGGACGCGAACTTTCCATGAGCATCCGATAGTCATGGTTGCTCTCGAAAATATAGTAATCGGCGTCCCGCATGAAGGGCAGGTCCCCCTCAGGAACGCAACCGGTGTCGGTTATGTAAACGAGCTTCTCGTCGGCATGGGAAACAAGGAAACCCATCGGATTTTTGGCATCATGGCTCGTCGATAACGGGAAAATCGTGAAATCCCCAATCGAAAAAGGCGTTTCGTTTTCGATGGTTCGGTAGTGTCCCTTCAACGTTCCTTCCCCAGAGTAGACGGGAATTGAGGATGGCAGCAACCCAAGCGTTCCGATATGGTCGCTGTGCTCATGGGTTATAAGAACGCCCTTAATGTCCGAAAGGGATCGATGAATGTCGAGAAGGCCCATTTTGACGCGCTTCAAAGAAATCCCCATATCGATTTGGAAGAGGGTGGTCTCATCGTAAACGAGGGTCGCGTTGCCTTTGGAGCCCGATCCCAAAATATCGAAACGAATCATCTTATTCCTCGTCCGGGGAAAACGTGATGCCGTTCGCGGCCGCGGCCTTTTGCTCAAAGCCGGGTTGGGGATTGTCGAAGCGGGAGAAATTTTTGCTAAACATCAAAACGAAGTTGCCGATGCGGCCATTGCGGTTCTTGGCGATTGAGAAATTGACGACCGAGATGCCGTTCTTGTCCTGCCCCGCCGCTTTGACCTCTTTGACATGATCGGTGAGGTTTTGAACGTAAGGGCTGTGATCCGGCTTTTCCTTGCCCTTAAGGCCGATCGCCTGCTGATAATCAGTGCGATACATAAGGATGACGATGTCGGCGTCCTGTTCGATGGAACCCGATTCCTTGAGGTTACTCAACATCGGGACCTGCCCTTCGTTCTGCTCGACGTTGCGGTTGAGTTGGGCCAAGGCGATGACTGGGACCTTAAGGTCGCGCGCCAATTGCTTGAGGCTTCTCGTGACGAGCGAAACCTCTTCCTGGCGGGAACTGTATTTCCCTTCGGGACTAATGAGATTCAAATAATCGATGACGATAAGGCACAGATCCGGATGAGCGCTTTTGAGCTTACGAGTTTTGGCGAGCAAATCGCCGAGTCTGGGGTTGGCCGTGTCATCGAAATAAAGGGTGGTTTTCTTAAGATTATCGACCGCCGAGGCGATTTTGGCCATCTCAGGCCCGCGGAGATCGCCCGTTTGAATATGCTCGCTATTGACCATCGATTCGCTGCTGATAAGGCGGCGCATGATCTGGCCTCCGTCCATCTCGCAAGAAAAGAAAGCGACCGGCTTTTTCTCGTGGTTGGCGGCATTGAAAGCAAGGTTGATCGCGAAAGCCGTTTTGCCGACGGAAGGCCGGGCGGCCAAAACGATAAGATCGCCTTTCTGCCAACCATGGGTGAACTTGTTGAGGCGAGTGTAGCCCGTGTCCACGCCGATAAGGGATTTGTTGCCCTGATTGGAGGCCATGGCGATCTGCTTGCTCACCGCCTCCGCGATCTCGGAGGCGGGCTTGAACTCGCCGATGGTGCGACCGGCGGCGATTTGGGTGAGTTCGGCGGTCGATTGTTGGATAAAAGCGCCTATATCATCGATTCCGCCTTGCGCATAAGCGTCCTCAAAGGACTTCATGCGAAGCAGATAATTGCGAAGAACGGCCTGATCCTTGACGATTTTGATATAGTGATCGATGTTGTCGGGGTTGATGCAACTTTGGACGAGTTCCATGAGATAATCGGCCCCGCCGACATCCTCGAAAATTTTCATGTTCTTGAGTTCGGCCGTCATCGTGGTCGGATCGATGATGGACTGCTGGTTGGAGATTTCCAAACCCGCCTTGAAAACAAGTTTGTTCTTTTCGGAAAAAAAATTGTCCTCCACGAGCGAAGCCAAAACGACCGCGGCGGCGTCGCTGTCGGTCAGCAAGGCTCCCAAAACGGCTTTCTCGGCTTCTTCGTTATGCGGCAAAACGACTTCGGCCATGTTATTTATCCTCGCTGATGTGAACGTTAACCGTACCGACGACTTGGCCTTTGCTGCCCTTGTACAATTCGATTTTCAGGCGCGTGTAACCAAGGCCGTTAGCCGGATACTTATCAATGAATTTGCGGCGGTCGATCACGATGCCCCACTGCTTTTTGAGCCCCTCCTCGATCTGCTTTGGCGAGATGGTGCCGAACATGCGCCCGTCGCTTCCAACTTTGGCGGTGAACTCGACATTGAGGCTCTCAAGGCGAGCCGCTAGTTTCTCGGCTTTCGCCTTCAAAGCCGTTTGGCGAGCTATCTCTTCGGCGTTTTGCTTCGCGAGATTCTGCTGAGCGGCGGCCGTCGAAACGACGGCCAGACGGTGCGGGATAAGATAGTTCGTGGCATACCCGTCGCTCACGACGATGATATCGCCTTTCTTGCCTAATTTGGCTTGATCGACCAAAAGAATGACCTTCATATTAATTTGCTCCTTCTTGATTAACGGAATTGCGGGCCGTGTCGAGATACTGATCGAGGGTATCCGTCATGGTCTTGACGACTTTGTCGATCGTTTGCCCCGGGAAGATGGCGGCCGCGCTCGTGAAGTGCCCGCCTCCCCCCATCTTCTCGCACAAAAGCTGAACGTTGATCGTACCGTCGCTGCGAGCTGAGATGCGAATGACTTTCTCCTCCGTCTTGCCGACGACGAAACAAGCGTTGATGCCTTTAAGCTGCATTACCTGATTCGCGACTTTCGCGAGCATGCTCCGTTCAATGATATCGTGCTCGTCGCCCACGCAGTAAACGATGCCGTAATAGGGTACCTGCATAGTCGAGATAATCTTGGTGATGAGGCTATATTCCTCAAACTCGTCTTTCAGGTAATCGTCGGCGACGCTGTTGTCAGCCCCGTAGTCCTTAAGCACTTCGGCGGCCTCGAAAGTCTTCATGCCGGTCGATTTGCTCTTAAAATAGTTGCTGTCAAGAAAAATACCCGCGAGCATGATGGTCGCAAAAGTGGGTTTCAGTTCGATGCGCGGGTTGGCGGTCGCATAACGAATCATCTCGGCCACAAGTTCGGAAGCGCTGGAAGCGCTCGGCTCGATGGAGGCGAGGACTGGCCGATCGATGAATTCCTCGGACCGACGATGGTGATCGATGACGACGACCTTGGAGGCTTCTTCAAGGACCTTCGGGGCCAAGACCATGGATGGGCGCGATATGTCAACGATGACGAGTAAAGACGAAGCGCTGATTTGGCCAAGCGCATCATCGGGGCTGATAGTCATGCGATCGTAAGCTTCGCGCGTGAAAGCGTCCTGCAAAGCCATTCTGGTCTTCTTCTCGGCAAGTTTCGGGTTATAGACGATCCGACTTGACTTATGGCACCACTCGCACATGGCCATGATTCCGAGCGAAGCGCCCAAAGAGTCCATGTCCATCTCGGTATGGCCCATGATGAAGACGTTCGACGCGCCTTTGATGAGCGAAATAATGGAGTCGGCGACGGAACGAACCTTGACTTTGCTCGCGCTCTCGACCGCGGCGGTTTTCCCACCAAAGAAACGCAACTCGGCTCCGTAAGGGCTCACGACGGCTTGATCTCCGCCACGACTATGCGCGATATTGAGGGCATCGGTTGCCATTTCGTTGAGTTTGTGAACGTCCGGGAAATCATGGGCAAAGCCTATGGAGAGGGTGAGCGATGTGTCTTTTTCGCCGATCTTTCCAGTCTGGCGGACTTTCTCCAAGATGGAGAATTCGTCATCCTCAAGTTTTTTCAGAGATGCGTAATTGCAAACGGCGAAGTACGTGTCGCTTCCGACTCGCCGGAGAAGTACGCCGAAATCGCGAAAGTAGTCGGTAATGATGCTACGGACTTTGTTGACAACGTCGGCGCTCTCATCGGTTTCGCTTGCGAAGTCGTTGTAATTGTCGATGACGATGATGCCAAGGGCTCCGGCTTGCTCTTTGCTGTAACTCTCGACGTTATCGTACTCCGTGCAGTCCTTGAAGATGAATAGGCGTGGCTCGCTCAGATACTTGACCTCGTAATCGCGGCCCTTAAGCTCAATCTTCACGACCTTGTTGACGGGGGCGTTGACAAGATCTTTCAAATCGGGCATCAATTCGAATAAGTCGGCGTCGATGAGATCGATCTGACGCTGCTTGAAAAGGCCATTGGCCCACATGACGACATTGTTTTCGTCCACCACCGCCAAGCCAATCTGCCCAAAGTCATAGGCTTCTTGGACGTCGTTGCCAACCAGCACCGCGGCCTCAAGGTCGTTCTTCTGGCGAACGAGGGCGATTTTGACGAAACTAAGCCAGCAAAACAAAGCGTCCACAATGAGAAAGCCGGCGAAAATGAGGATGATATAACCGACGGTCATGTATTCCTGAAAATGATACCAATCGAAAAACCAAAAGAGCGCCAAAGTCCCCGTGATGAGGATCTCAAGGGTGAAAATGACGAATGTCCAAACGCGTAGCCGATGAAGAGTGTTGGTCATAGTGGATTTATTATAGCCCTACGGAATACGGCTATAAAACAAAGGATTTCCGCCGAAGGCGAAAAAAGGGGCGGATGACCGCCCCTGAAAGCCGCTAACGGCAATTAGCCGAGATAAGTATGAAGCCCACCAAAGATGACGCCATAAGGAGCAGCGCCCTTATAAGTTGGGAAACTTGTCTGCCAATTGTTGTTCTCGCTACGCCCAAAGCCATAAATGGTAACCATCTTAGCCGATTGAATCTGAGCGAGGGCCTTCGCGTCCCAACCGCCGGTTCCGCCGGTGAACCTGTCCGCCATGAAAGCGCAAGTTGACGCGTCGGAAGCGATGAAATTGACGTCGTCGTCCGAACCGACGGCCTTGAAGACCGGTGGCATGACGACACCCATGCCAGTCACTGAAGCGCCTTGTAACTGAGCGGCGTAGAGAACGCCGAAGTCCGTGGTGTTGAGCGAATTGACGTAAGCGGCGGTGCTCGCATCGCTTGGAGCGGCCGCCGCGGCGTAGAAAGCGTCGGAAACGGTTTGCATGCCGGCGCCTTGGTCGACGATGTTGCTGATTATTTTGCCCTCGCCCATGGTTTGAACGTTCACGCTTCCAAGCGGAAGACCGATGCCCGGAATGCCGGCAACGCCTTCGGCGTCGCTTGCGTCAGGCTGAACGAGACCAATGAAGTCGATCTTGCCAACCGAGGGATCGCCTGAACCGGAATCATCTTTTAAGAACGACACATTGAAACCCGGAGTCGAGGCGGTTGGAGAGTAGGAAAGGAATTTATTGTAAAGCTTGTACTGAGCGACCATCACGGATGCGCCGTTTTCAGCAAACCATCCCTTTGTGCCATCGCTGTAGTTCTCAAGACCGCAATTGGCGTCGGCGTTGATGTCGACGCGCCTGTAGTTAAGATGCCCCACGTTTTTGGTCATGTCGATGTCAGGCGCGGTCGCAAGAAGAAGCGGGCCACCCGCGTTGCGGATGTCGCAATTCTTGATGTTCGTTTCGCCAGCTCGGTAACCAAGGATCATGAGCGAATAGGAATTGTACATGCGGGTATTCACGATGTCGCAAGTCGGGCAACGGAATTCATAGTAGCCGTTGCTGGAGTTGTAATCGGAAAGGCCGCTGTTGTCGACGCCGCTAGAAAACGTGTTGACTATGCAGTTGTCAATAAAGGAGTTGAAGGGGCTCTTGAACCAAGAAGGCCCACCATATAAGGTCGGATCGAAGGTTGTGTCGTTGCCGGCGTTGCCCGTGCAATAAAGGTCTTTGATGGTTGATGTGTACGGTTGGCAAACATTGTCTCCGGCCGTCGTGGAAAGAAGGTAGCCTTTGCCGTCGGGGTCCTCTCCGAAGAGGGTGCTGTGCGAATTGATGAGTTTTCCGGTCGGCTGACCATCGGCTTTCTGGCTGCCAGTGACGAATTTGCGGTCCCACATAATATAAGGGAACTTGCCTTCGCCCATGCCTGGGGTGCCGAGGACGATTCGGTGGAAATTGCCATACAAGGCAAAATCGGGGTTGTCCTCGCTGAGGGCATGCTCATAGATGTAGACGTTATCCTTCAGACTGCCAATGAGATCGGTTTTTGTGCAGCCGTTGGCCGTAAGGTCGGCCTGATCCCACATAAAGCAATCGGGAATGTTCTCGCTGTTGATGGTAAAATCGCCCTGAAGGATGAACTTATCGGCATTTTGGGCCACTTCGGGGATTTCTTTGGCATTAAGCCAATTCTTGATTTCGTTGGCCTCGATATAAAGGTTAGGCTCGGACCCGACTTGGTTATTCATGGCCACGAGTTCGTTGGCGGTCGTGACGTTGTAACCTCCGTCAACGACTTCAACGTGATAGACGATGTCATGCATAAAAGAGGTGGCTGCCGTGTAGGCGAAAGTGAGCAAATATTCACCCGAGACCCCAGATTTGAATTTAACTATGCCTTTGGTTTTAAGCGCGTCGACGTTCTCTAGATAATCCTCAAGGGCAAGTTCGGTTCCGCTTAAGGAAGAAAGCTTCACTTTCACATCATCGGATTCGGTAATTATTTTCGTATCGTCGCCGTTAGCGACATTAACCGCGACGATAAGGGGGAACATGTTAAGCGAATTCAGGTTTCCGATATGGAACGGATCCTTCGTCATGAATTGATACAGTTCCTTTTTCTCAGTTGTGATCTGGTCGTCTTTGGTCGCGTTGACGTAATCCTGATAGACGGAAGCGTAACTCCACCCCGTCACCACAAAGTGGTCTTGGGATGAACTTGAGGAGGCGCTGGTGTTGCTCGTCGAAACGTTGGAAGCGCCAGAGGTGCCAGACGAAGATTCCTTCTGGCAAGAAGCCAAAGCGACGGTTCCCAAAACGCTGAGAACCAAGAGGCTTTTCATGGCCATTTTTCTTTTAGTCATTATCAATTTTTCCTTTCTATGTTATCGAAACGACTCCGGATCGATCCGGAAAATTGCTTTGTGGTTTTCTCTATGCTTCGCTGGATGACGATTCACCTCCTTCGGTTGACGAAAAACCAACCAATATGAACACGCTGTCGTGATTGCCAGCGCTGGTTCCACCATCGTTAGCCTTGCACGAAAGGATGCACCAACCGTAATCCGGATGCGATTCCGTTTCGGTGACGATGAGACGTCCGGTGCCCGCCTCAGGAACGGAGAACATGCCTTCGTCGCCGGCCATGTCCCAACGCACGGCATTGCCTTGGGCGATCTCGGGCAAAATCGAAACGTTGAAAAGATAGGCCATGACGGGGTTGCCTTCATCATCCTCGCCTTGCTTATCGAAGGTGAGGCGGATTTTCTTGTCGGGCCAGCCTTCCTGAATGACGGAATTGGAGTCCAAAGCGTTGCCGCTCATGTTCGTTATGGTGAGGCTATCGATATAGAAGTTCTCATTGCCCGCTTCGCTAACGCCGAACATAGCCACGATGACAATGGCCACCATGGCGATAACCATGACAAGGATATTGACGATTTTCCTCATGTCAGTCGCCCTCCTTGTAAACGTATTTGATCTTCTTGAGATAAAGGACGACGTTGAGAGCCAAAAAGCCTATACCAATCAACATAAGCTTGAGATAGGCGGCGAACCGGCTGCTGGAATCCTGCAGCATCATGTAAAAAATGAGAACTTCGAAAACCGAAAGGACAAAAGATGTGGCAAAAACAATCCGCTCATTTTTCGATTCGCCGGTTTTGGCGGCGAAATTTCGCCCCGAAGCCGTGAAATCAAGCCCGGCCGCGAAAAGCATGTGCCCAAAATAGAAAGCGATGAGACCGATTGCCAGTAACGGTATATAGGCAAACTCCGTCCAAACGTTTCCATAAATATCCGTTTTGCCAACGTTTATGTCTCCATAAGCCAAACAAGAAACGATGATAGAAACGGCTCCGATAAGGGCTGGGATGACAAGCTTTGAGGTCAAAATGGCCCCTTGATGACGTGGGTAGACTCGATCAAGCGAGAAGGCTCGGCCTTCCTCGCTATAGGCTGTCGCCACCCCTGAATTGGTGTTAAGGGAAACCAGCATGATAATGAGGACGTTCGCGCAGCTTATAAGGAGGTTGCCACGCGTGTTTGTGCTCATCGCGCCGAAAATCTTGTTCATAAGCGCGATAAGAATCGGCAAAAACACGAAAATGCCAAACGTTGACATGAGGGAAGAGGGGTTTTTGGCGACGAGAACCGTTTCCTTGGCCATCTGGGCGAAAAACCATTTTCGGGGGCGGTTGTGATGGCGGGAGAAGGCTTTGTCGTTCTCAAATTCAAAAGACTGGCTAGCCAATCTGAGATACATCGAGTTGACGACCGAATAAGCCAAAAAGCCAAAAACCGCGATGGTTCCAAGAAGCGTCAAAAGAACGTAGAGCGAAGATAAGGGGAACGGGGTAACGTGAAAACCATCGAAATCGCCGGTTAAGAATGCCGTGAGATCATAGAAAGCTGCCATATTGGAACGATACCAATGGAGCCCTGACTGAAGCTTCGTGAAATACGGGCCCCAATTGGTAAAGATGTCAATTTCGTTCGGAATGAGGCTCATGAACCAGCTCACGACGCCAATGAACCCAGCGAAAATGAGAATGTAGAAAACGGAGGCCACCAGGCTGTTTTTCTTGAGAAATATAACCACGAAATATCCAGGAATGGATAGCGCCGCAGCGGCCAAAGTTATCGCTATCGTGAAAATGAGCAAAGCCAAGAAAAGCCATAGGCACATGTACCAAGGGAAGCCTTGCCCCAAAAGGAAGGCCAGGAGAATCGGCCCAACAGTGGTGAGAACCCGCACGTATTCGGAAATGAAATAAACCGACATACGGGCGGCGAAGATGGTTCTATTCTGAAGCGGATAGGTGATCATAAGTCGATTGTCGGGACTGAGATAAAGCATTTTCACAAGGCCGAAAATGGCTCCTAAGAAAGTGAGAGCCAGCACAATATTCGTGATAATGGACGGCACTTCGAGCGGTGTGTAGCCCAGCAAACTGAAGATGTGGAAAGTCCCAAAAACGAAATAGATGCCATAGCAAATGGCCGTGAGGGCGGCAAAGAGAACAACGGAAAGCACCAAGCGAAGGATCGAATCCTTAGGCTTGCTCTTGAAGGAAAGCTTCATCCGATCGCTCAAAAGCATGTGAACAAGCGAAAAGAAACCAGCGCATTCGCGTTTTCTTTCCTCTTTTTTAATCTGTTTTTGGGCGAGAGAAAGCTCCATGGTTATTTCTGAAACTTCTTTTCTTCGTGAAGAAGGGTTTTGACCTCGGATTCGGAATCGGCGGTCTTCTCAAGGAAGAGGGTCTCTAAGTTGATGCCCTTCTTCTGCAAATCCGTCATCATGGAGGTCATAACGAGTTGACCGTGCTTGATTATGATGATTTCGTCGCAGAGGTTCTGCACGACGTCGATAAGGTGGCTTGAGAAGAAAACGATGTTGCCACGCTTAGCGTGATCGCGCATGCATTCCTTGATTTGAAAAATCGAATTGGGGTCGACGCCCGTCATCGGCTCATCGAGAATCCAAAGTTTCGGATCGTGGACCAGGGCGCCCATAATGGTGATCTTCTGTTTCATGCCGTGAGAATAGGTCTTCATCTGCGAATCGAAATGATCGGTCATTTCCAAACGTTTCAAAAGATCGGCGATCCTCTTCTCGCGATCTTCCTTGCTCACGCCATAAATGTCCGAAACGTAGTTAATATATTCGCGTCCCGTGAGGTTTTCGTAAAGAGCGTAATTGTCAGGAACGAAGCCAATTTGTTCTTTGGCTTTCACCGACTCGTGAACGACATCATAGCCACAGACGGAGATGGAGCCGGCGTTGAAGCCGTGCATCCCAACGATGGCTTTTATGATGGTGGATTTGCCTGCGCCGTTTTTTCCTAAGAACCCATAAATCTTGCCACCACTTAAATCGATGCTGAAATCATCGACGGCATTATGACTGGCACTTCCGTAGCGCTTGGCGAAATGCTTAATCGTCAAATGGGGCGAATGATCGTTCCCCTCATCGTTTTCCATTGGGCAAACCCTCCTTGATTCCTGAA
Source organism: Bacilli bacterium (assembly GCA_022641095.1). GTDB lineage: Bacteria > Bacillota_I > Bacilli_A > RFN20 > CAG-826 > UBA4951. The sequence continues at coordinate 46,973 of JALCDB010000004.1, read as the reverse complement.
GTTTGGCGAACTCTAACGACTCGGCGCGATAGGCAATGCTCCGATCGCGGATGCAATCGAGGCTATCCACGACTTTGAAGAGCAATTCATAAACGAACCACATCGCAAAAGCCAAAACGACGTAAACGAGATAGAACATGGAAATATATAGAGGCCTGATGGTCCAAGTGTACCCTCCAGCCCTAAAAACGACATCGGCGTTGAATATTCTCTCAGCCCATTCGCCAAGTTTGTCCGCCATCCAATCCGTGTTGAGGAAAAAAATGTTGATGTCGGGATCGATGCCGGTGACGGTGTAATAAGTATTCACGGACCAAACGAAAAGGAAATAAACGAGAAAAGCGATCATCGAATAGCCAAAATGCTTCATCTTCGGTCGAGGGAAGATGCGAAGCAGAAGAACGAGAACCGGCATGAAGAAGGCATACCAATGGTTAGTCCAAAATTGAATGATGCGATTGGTGAAGATCGGAACGTAGTCATAATTCGGCATGAGCATGGCGAAGAAAGCGCCTATGACGTTGATGAAGATCGTGAAATAGAAAAGTTTGGTGGCCTTTAGTCCCAAAGTGAGTGGCATTATGTACATTGCCGTGTTGCAAATGTGCAGCGGCATTCTGTTTAAAGATGTCCAGACCTCGATACGCGATGTCGCGGCGTAAGAGAATAAGGCGCAGCTGGAAAGAATGAAGAGAAGAGCCCGGCGATGATTGAGATCGAAAGGATAGATTATGTAGTAATACAGCATTGGCAAAATGAAAGCCGTATAAAGGAAATAGCGGTGAAATGGGGTGAATTTATCCACGGAAGTGGTTCCGGCGATAACCGAACCAAAAAGGTTTTTGGGCAAATAGCAATTAATGGTCGACAAAAGGATCAAAGTCAATGCCACGAGGATGATATGGGAAAGACCCTTGGATATTTTCGGGGATGGGTTGATAAACCATTGTTCAGTGGCAAACGAGAACGAAACGCCAATCTGAACTGAGATGAGAAGGCAGCGGATCGCAAAGCCTTCGGCGAAGATATCGCCGCCATAACCTTCGAGGCAAAATGGAAGAAACGCAACCTCAAGAAGCAAAATCGGGGAGGCGATCCACTTAACGCACCCCCTCATTGCGTCCGAGCGCAAGAATTGGGCCACGATCACAAGCATGACGGCCGCAACGTTCCAACAATTGAGAAGCGCTGCCATAGCAACGGAAAAAGGAGACATAAAATCACTGGTCAGTTTTTCAACCCCTTCAAGATAGTCATGACCCCAAAGGAAGCAAACGATAAAGAAGACGTTGAGAAGGATCACTAACACTTGTCGGAAGAAAGCCCGCTTCGTTTCTTTTGAAGAGAAATATTGGCAAAGACGATTAACTAATTTCCACTTGTGCTTTTTGACAGGACTGTCTTTGAACAAAGGCGGAACGAAAACAAGAAGAAGCGTAACGATTACGAACGCGGCGAGAAAAGCCAGCCCATAAATCAAAAACGCGCTTTTGATAACTGACCAAAGGACAACGAAAGCAACGGCTAAGGCCAAAACCATGCCCAACACCATCAATTGGTTTTTGTTGAATTTAGTGTCTTTAACCACTGCGTCTCAATATCGGCAAGGCATTCTAAGAAGCCAAAGCCGACCCTATATTCGAAGAGCGTAAATGATTTATCGTTCATCGAATGACTAATATTTTACCACATAAGAAAAACAGTCTTGCACGCATAATGCGGGCGTGCGCAATGCAAATGGGTTTTGCGTGTTATTTAAGGGGTCATTTTGCAAAGTCCCAACATTTTATTCAAATAAAAGATCGCTAAAAGGCATAAATAAACAATTCGCGATGAGTTATGAAGGGATTTTTAACGAAAACGTCGCCATGTCCTTTTAATTTTTTTGCATTTTAATGGCTAGAGACGATTTTATAATATGGCAAAACCTAGATGGAATAATGACCTTTTAAAACAAATTCCACATTTTTGCATCTCGCTTTTTCAGATGCTCTTTTCGCCTTGAGAAGGCAAAATTGTGTAATTCACAGAACCCAAAAACGTCGCAAAAGAACATTGGGCCTAAATTTTAGTTTTTAAGCCGTCGTGCTTTATGAACAACAAAAGGAGCGGTTGCCCGCTCCTTTGCTCTCGAGATATGATAATTAACGCTGTCCGGGATAGGGAAGCATGCCCATATATCTGGCGTTCTTAACCGCACGGGCTAATTCACGTTGATACTTGGCAGAGGTTCCAGTCGCGCTGCGTGGCGAGATTTTGCCATCCGGATTAATGAATCTGGAGAGTAACTCAAAGTCTTTGTAGTCCACATATTTGATGTGGTTCTTTTTGAAGAAGCAGACTTTTCTCCGAGATCTCATTTTCTTGTACATGATATTGAATCCTTTCTTTGTTAGAACGGAAGATCATCATCAACGACATCAATCGAATCCAGATTCTTGCCTTCCTGCTTTGGCTGCACCTGAGAAGCGGGAGCTTCTGGGGCCGGCTTATCAGGAGTATAACCATTGTTACCGCTCGCGGCGCTTGTGCCTTTCGGTTCGAGGAATTCAACCCCATCGGCAACGATTTCGGTCGAAGTGACCTGCACGTTGTCCGTCCGACGGACATATTTGCGTTGCGTTAAGCGACCTTCGACGCCAACAAGCGAACCTTTGCGAGTGTACTTAGCCACATTCTCGCCGGCGTTTCCGAAAACGGAAACCGGCATGAAGATGGTTTGCTTTTCGCCATTAGGCCCTTTGCGGGAATCGTCGACGGCAATCGTGAAGGAAGCGACTGCAAGTCCGGACGCGGTTCTGCGCAGTTCCGGATCACGGGTTAGACGACCGACAAGAACTACTCGATTAATCATTTGAAATGACCTCCATCGCCTTGCTGTTAGTCTTGGTCAACAGTGATCAAGTGACGGATGACGTTTTGATCGAGCTTAGCGAGACGCGAGAATTCCTTGAGGGCTTCCGTGTCAGCGCTCACTTTGAGCACGACATAGTAGCCTTTCTTGGCACCCTTAATCTCGTAAGCGAAATCTTTGACGCCCCATTCGTTGACATTGGTAACCTTGGCTTTGTTGGATTCAAGGATCCCTTGGAGCTTACTGATCTCATCCTTGCGGGCGGTCTCTTCGAGATCGGCCTTAAGAATGTACATGATCTCGTACTTCTTCATTCGCTTGCACCTCCTATTTTTGGACTTAGGATCGCCTCGCATAAGCGTGCGACCATAAGAGTATGTGGCCCCAAATCCTTCATTTGAGGCGGCCATAATTATATTATGAGAACCCAGCAAGCGCAATGAAGAAACTCGGCTCCGCCACTTGGGGCCTTAGGCGTTAGCCTCAATGCGAAGGGGCATTTGAAAGTGCCCCTCAATCATATATAGCCTCGAAACCTTAAAAAGGACCAAAGATTTGCCGAAAACCAGCCCAAATGATACGAATTTCAGTTTGGATTTTGCTTATCGTCTTTCATTGTGGGGAAAAGCAAGACTTCGCGGATATTGTCCGATTCCGTGAACAGCATGGTGAAACGATCGACCCCGACTCCGATGCCGCCGGCTGGCGGCATGCCGTAACTAAGGGCATCCAAGAAGGAGGCATCCATCTCGTTAGCCTCGTCGTCGCCTCTTTCCCTGGCGGCTAGTTGAGCTTCGAAACGCTCTTTTTGATCAAACGGGTTGTTGAGTTCGGTGTAGGCGTTTCCGAACTCGCATCCAGCGATAAAAAGCTCAAAACGATCGACAAAGCGAGGGTCCGCGGTCTTTTTTGTAAGCGGGGAAACCTCGATCGGATAAGTGTGAATGAACGTCGGTTGAATCAACGTTCCTTCGACGAAGGCGTCGAAGAAAGCCTGTTGAATGTAACCGACGCTGTTCCAACTTTTCTCTAGTGGCACTTTGAATCGCTTGGCTAAAGCCACCGCCTCTTCGAAGCCCATTTGTTTTTTGAAATCGACGCCGGTTTTTTCCTTAATCGCTTCGGCTTGGTCGATCCAAGCGAACGGCTTTGAAATATCGATCTCGTGTCCCGCAAATTTGAAAACGCTCTTTCCCACGACTTGCTTAGCGATAAAACGAAAGAGACCTTCAAACCATTTTCGCATGTCGGAAAGGTCCCCATAAGCCTGATAAAGCTCGATGGTGGTGAATTCCGGATTGTGTCTGGCGTCTATTCCTTCGTTGCGGAAAATGCGTCCGATCTCATATACGCGGTCAATTCCGCCGACCATGCATTTCTTGAGATTCAGCTCAGTCGCGATGCGAAGATAGAAATCCTTGTCAAGCGCGTTGAAGTGCGTGATGAAGGGCTTCGCGGAAGCGCCGCCGAGAATCGGAGAGAAAATGGACGTTTCGACCTCCACGAATCCGAGTTCATCGCAATATTTCTGGATACCACGGATAATCCGCGGGCGCATCAAAGCGACTCTTCTGGAGTCATCGTTGACGATAAGATCAAGGTAACGTTTCCGATAGCGGTCCTCGGTATCGATAAGCCCATGGAATTTCTCCGGAAGAGGCTTCAGGCATTTGGTGATATGGGTGTATTTAACGACTCGGATCGTGAGTTCGCCAGTACGGGTGACCATAAGGGTTCCTTCGAGTCCGACGATGTCGCCTAAATCGGCTAGTTTGAACACAGCGTAGTCGTGTTCGCCAATGACGTTGATGCCAATCCAGGCCTGGATGGCGCCATATTCGTCCTTGAGGTTGACGAAAGAAGCTTTGCCCATCCGGCGAATGGCCATTAAGCGACCGGCAACATTGACGGTTATGGGTTCCGCCGACAATTCATCGGTAGTCATTTTGCCATATTTGGCGCGAATGTCGCGAATCTGGTCTTTCCATTCGTAACGCGAGCCAAAAGGATCGACTCCGAGTTCGACGTATTTCGCGAGTTTGTCCCGACGAGCTTGCTCTTGGTCGTTAAGCAACGGAGCCTGTGTGGGCATTTGCTGTTTTTTCTCCATGGTTTTCACCTCACGCCATAAGACGCGTTGATAGTCTATCTCTTAAATTGGCAAAAAACGAGACGGAAGGCCAAAAAGCCTTAACGAACATCGTTAATCGACAGCATTGCCGCCAGTGAAGAGTTGGTAGTAGCGACCCTTTTGTTTCAGCAAATCGTCATGGCTGCCGCGTTCGATTATGGTTCCATGTTCGAGAACCATGATGACATCAGCGTTTTGAATCGTGCTAAGACGGTGGGCGATGACGAAGACCGTCCGCCCTTTCATGATGGCGTCCATGCCTTGCTGAACGAGCTTCTCGGTCCTGGAATCGATGGAACTCGTGGCTTCGTCGAGAATCATGACCGGAGGATCGGCAACCGCGCATCGAGCGATGGAAAGGAGTTGGCGTTGTCCTTGCGAAAGCGAAGCGCCGCCAGCCTCAAGGACGGTATCGTAACCATGCGGCAGATTGCGAATGAAGGCATCCGCGTTCGCGAGTCTGGCAGCTTCCTCGATCTCTTCATCGGTCGCATCGAGTTTACCGAAACGAATATTGTCGCGAACAGTCCCGGTAAAGAGTTTGCTGTCCTGAAGAACCATTCCGAGCGAACGCCGCAAATCGGCTTTTTTGATTTTGTTGATATTGATATCGTCATAACGAATTTTGCCGTCTGCGATGTCATAAAATCGGGTCAGTAAATTGGTGATGGTCGTTTTACCCGCTCCGGTGGCGCCGACAAAGGCGACCTTCTGGCCCGGCTTAGCATACAATGTGATGTGATGAAGGACGGTCCTGCCAGGGACATACGCGAAATCGACGTCATCGATCGTAATCTTCCCGCGCAACCAAACATAGGTGGTTTCGCTTCCGTTTTTGTGAGGATGCTTCCAAGCCCAACGGCCTGTTCTGTTTGGGCATTCGACGGGTTTGCCGCTTCCATCATCCCTGGCGTTGACGAGTTCGACGTAGCCGTCATCCGTCTCGCTTGGGGCGTCGATCACCTCGAAAATACGCGTCGCGCCCGCCAAGGCGAGAGCGATGAGATTGACCTGCTGCGAAACCTGACCGATCGGTTGAGTGAAAGCCTTGCTATACATGAGAAAAGAAACGACAAGTCCGACATCGAGCGGATGAACTCCGGTCACGGAGAAACCATTGATGCCGTTGATGGCGGCATATCCGCCTAATAAAGCCAGCAGGGCGTATTGAAGGTTGCCAATTTGGTTGACGGTTGGCATCAGTACGTTGGCGAAGCGATTGGCTTTCACGGAATAATGGAAAAGACGCATGTTGTGGCTGTCGAACCCCTCAATGTTGCGGGTTTCGTAGTTGAAAACTTTGACGACCCTTTGGCCATTGATCATTTCCTCGATATATCCATTCGTTTTGCCAAGCTCAATCTGCTGCTTCACGAAATAGCGGCCCGATTTCTTGGCGTAGAAAGAGGAAATAAGAAAAATGAAGATGGCAAAAGTAACGACGACGGCACTCAAAACGATGTCCGTGATTATCATCATGACAAAGCAAGCCACCATCGTCATGATGGAATTCGCCATCATCGGGAGAGCCCGGGAAAGCATTTCGCGAAGAGCATCGACGTCGTTGGTGTAAATCGACATGATGTCACCATGCCCGCGTCTATCGAAATAAGAGATCGGCAGAGTCTCCATATGGTCAAAAAGCTCATCGCGGATCCGTTTTTGAACGCCTTGGCCGATGATCGCCATCATGATGTTATACAAAAACGTGGCGATGAGACCCGCTATGTAGATGCAAATGAGGATCACGATGCAGGTCGAGAAGGGCTTGCCAGCGAAAATACCGGTCGAAGGCACGAACCAATCAAGACTCGACAAGCCCGCTTCGACGGCTGGGGAAATATAGGAGTCCACGATAACGGTTCCGATGAAGAAGGAGCCGACCGCCCCCGTCGCGCTCGAGATTATGATGCACAGTAGAACGAGGGCGAATTGCCGTGGATAGTATTTGAAAACGTACTTAAGGAGGCGGCCCGTCGTATGGGCCATCATCTTTCGGGAAAAGGTTTCCATATTCACCCCGTTTTTGCTTGGGCGAAGATTAATTCGCGGCATCGAAATCGCCTCCCCCCAACTGCGACAAATACAGTTCCTTGTAGACCGCGCAGGTCCTTAAGAGTTCTTGGCTCGACCCAAACGCGACGATTCTGCCTTCGTTCATGACAAGAATGATCTCGCAGTCCTTTACCGAAAGAACGCGCTGAGCGATGATAAATTTCGTTATATCCTCCCGCTCGCTTTGAAGCGCGCTCCTAATAAGCGCGTCCGTATGCGTATCGCAAGCCGAAGTGCTGTCATCGAGAATCAGCACCTTCGGATTCTTTAGAATGGCTCTGGCAATGCAAAGACGCTGCTTTTGGCCGCCTGATACGTTCGTGCCCCCCTCGTCGATCATGGTGTCAAGGCCCTTTGGCATATCTTCGAGAAACGGCGTTACTTGCGCCACCCCGCACGCTTTCATTATTTCGTCGTCGCTTGCAGCGGCATCGCCCCATTTGAGATTGTCCCGAATGGTACCGGTGAAAAGGGTGTTTTTTTGAAGGACCACCGCCACAGAGTCGCGCAAAGCGGCGAGATCGTACTTTCTGACATCGAGTCCTCCAACCTCCACTTGGCCTTTTGTCGCGTCATATAAGCGCGCAATAAGCGATACCATCGTTGACTTACCCGAACCGGTTGAACCTAAGATGCCGACCATTTCACCACTCTTAAAATGAAAATCGATATCCTGAAGAATGTCATGTTTCCCATCGTAGGAAAAATAGACATGGTTAAAGTCAACCGAGCCATCTTTGATTTTCATAACGGCGTCCCTCGGACTGACGATGTCTGGTCGCTCATCGATGATTTCAACGATGCGTTCGGCGCTGTTTCGGCCGACCATGAGCATGACGAAGACCATCGAAACCATCATGAGGGACATCATGATGACCATGACGAAGGTAATAAGGGACGAAAAATCGCCGACGTTCATTTCCACCCCGCCGGTGCTGACGATCAGTTTGGCGCCAAGCCACGAAATGAGAATAATCGCCGTATAGATGGCGAAATTGAGAAGGGGGCCGTTGAAGGCCAAGATTTTTTCGGCGCGGACGAAATTCTTGTAAATGAAACCGGAGATGCCATGGAACTCGCTTTCTTGTTTGTCCTCGCGATTAAAGGATTTGACGGTCCGGATGCCATCGACCGATTCTTCGACGTTTTGATTCAGTTTATCGTAGGTATTGAAAACGCGAACGAAAATCGGGTGAACCTTTTTGGCAATGTAAATCAGGCCCGCCAAAATAACTGGCACGATAACAAGGAAAATCCATGCGAGTTTCCATTCGATCACGAAGCACATGATAAGGGAGAAAACCATCATGAACGGAGCTCTGATAACGGCGCGGATGGCCTGCAAAAAAGCGTTTTGGACGTTCGTGACGTCGGTCGTCGTTCTCGTGACGATGGAACTCGTGGAGAATTTGTCGATATTCTTAAAAGAGTACTTCTGAATCTGAACGAACATCGCTTTGCGAAGGTTCGTGCCAAAACCAACGGAGGCCGACGCCGAGAAAATACCAGCCAAAATGCCAAAAACCGCCGCGGAAATCGCTAAACCGGCGATAATTCCGGAGTAGAGATAGATCCGATTAAGGCTGTCGACGTCGCTCGCGTGATCGACCGCGTCAATCAGGTAACGCGTGAAAAAGACCACCAAAATCTCGCATGCGCTTTCGAAAAGAACGAAAACCCAAGTGAGAATCGTGTCCTTCCAATAATTCCTGATAAATGAGAACAAACGTTTAAAGGTCACCATGTCAATCCTTATCTCCGCTTACGTTGTCCCTAATGCGAGCCAAAATCCGGCGGACCAGCGCCTCTTCCTCGGAACTGACTCCGTTTTTGATTTGGGCGGTGATTCCTTTGAAGATCTCTTTGAATTCGCCTTCCACCGCGATCCCCTTCTCCGTTAGGTGAATGATTTTCTTCCGGTGATCAACGGAGGAAACGACCATTTCGATATACCCCTTCTTCACCAATCCGTTAACGGATTGAGACGTAGTGGCTTTGCTGCCCCGGCTTCGATCCATGATATCCTTGGACGTCAATTTCAAATCGGGGTGACGGAAAAGAAAGCCCAAGATCATCCCCTCGATGCCAGTAAGGTTTTCCTTAAGTCGGGTATTGAGGGTTCGATCGATATAAGCCTTGATCAAATTATTGGTTACGCGGATTTCCGCACCTAATGGTTTTTCTTCTTTCCTCATAAATAAAACCCGGAACATTTCGTTCGGGTACGAACTATTCTACTTTGAGATCGGATAAATGCAACAGCAAAACGCGAAAAAAATCAAAGATGCCCGCGAACGCGGATTCCTTCCATGGTCTTATGAAGGTCTTCAACCGATGCCATGGTTTGCGAAACCTCGATCGATAAGCGTTTCGAACCTGGGTATCCAGCGAAAAAATGAGGCAAAAGGCCACGAAGTCGCATGATGGCGACCCGTTCCCCTTTTTCGGCGATGAGGCTCTCCGCAAAACTGGAAGCGAAGTCCACTTGCCGCTCAAGCGAAAATCTCTTGATGGCTGATCCGCGCGTAATTTGCGAGTTTATCGCGGAGACTAACCATGGATTGCCGACTCCGCCCCGGGCGACCATGACGGCTTTGGCGCCGGTGAGTTCCATCCACCGGCCCGCCTTAAGAGGATCGTTGATGTCGCCGCTGATGACGAGAGGGACCGATAGTCGTCCCCCTAAGCCGGCCAAAAGTTCATGACGGGCCGACCCGCTATAGCCTTGCTTAGAGGTTCGCGAATGAATCGAGATGGCTTTGACGCCCGCTCTTTCGAGGACTTCGCAAACCGTTTCAAAGTTCAGCGACGATTCGTCCCACCCCAAACGAATTTTAGCCGTAACAGGCTTATGCGAGACGCCCACAACCGCCCTCATATATTCGTAAAGCCCAGCGGGGTTTCTGAGCCAAGCGCTGCCGGCGCCCGTTTTCGTGACTTTATAGACCGGGCATCCTAAATTGATATCAAGAATGTCATAGTCGTAGTCTTTTTCAAGGATGGAGATGGCCTTTTTGGTTATTTCGACGTCATTGCCGAAAAGTTGCAGCCCCACCGGTCGATCGGTTTTGGAGGTCATGCAGTAAGATAAGGTTTCTTTGTTACCGTAGACCAAACCATAATCCGAAATCATTTCCGAATACGACAAGGCGACCCCAAAGGGCTTCATGAAATCCCGATAGGCCAAAGACGTTACGCCCGCCATGGGACCCAAAACCACAGGGCCCCCGATGCGAATGCCACCTATGTCAAATTCATGGAAGTTTGCCATGGATAAAGAAAGAAGGCCTTGCGGCCCTCTTTTATTTGCTTCCTTTGTCGGCCCTATCGTCGGCCTTTGGCGTTTTGGGAGCGGCTTTATGGGTCACCTTCGGTTTGATGGGCTTCTTGGCAGGTGTTTTTTTAGTTTGAGGATCAGTATCGAAAACCTGAGAAGCTTCTTTGTCGACGACCCGAACTTCGGCCTTCTTCTTGGTGGGGAGGGTGCCTATTTTGACCAAGGAATCGATCTCCTCGGCGGTGATGGTCTCCTTCTCAAGTAAAGTATCGGCGATAAGAATAACGTCCTTCTTGTGTTCGGTGAGGATCTTCTTGGCGTGTTCGTGAGCGTTGTCGATGATCTGGCGAACCGCCTTGTCGATCTCAAAGGCCACCTCCGAGGAGAAGTTGCGTTGAACGTTAGTGTAATCGCGACCAAGGAAAACCGAACCCTGATCGTTCTCATACTGAATCGGACCCAACTCGGACATGCCAAACGAAGTGACCATCATACGAGCGATTTTAGTCGCCTGCTGGATATCGTTTTCGGCTCCCGTTGAGATGTCGTCGAAGAAAATTTCCTCGGAAGCGCGCCCACCCAAGAGGCCGGTGATTTGAGCCAACAACTCTTTCTTGGTCAAAAGGAAACGATCGTCCTCCGGGGCCATCAGGACATGCCCACCGGTACGCCCACGCGGGATGATGGTGATTTTTTGGACCTTCTCGCTATAAGGCAAAACCAAGCCGATAACGGCATGGCCGGCCTCGTGGAAAGCCACTTCCTTCCGTTCTTGGTCGTTCATGCCTTTGCCGCTCTTGGCCGGACCGGCTATGCGGCGATCGATCGCCTCGTCGATTTCGGACATGCCAACGTCGTCCTTATTGAAACGAACGGCCAAAATGGCGGCTTCGTTAAGGATGTTCTCAATATCGGCGCCAGAGAATCCGACGGTGCGCTTTGCCAAAGCCTTGAAGTCGACGCTCGGATCGATTTTCTTGTTTCTGGCATGCACTTTGAAAATGGCTTCACGGCCGGCGGCGTTGGGGAGAGAGACGGTGATGATGCGGTCGAAACGACCCGGACGGAGAAGGGCGGGGTCAAGGACATCGTCGCGGTTGGTCGCGGCGATGACGAGAATGCCGGAATTGTACTCGAATCCATCCATTTCGACGAGCAACTGATTGAGGGTTTGCTCGCGCTCATCATTCCCGCCGCCCATGCCGGCTCCACGCTGGCGACCAACGGCATCGATTTCATCGATGAAAACTATGCAAGGGGCGGTTTGCTTAGCGCGTTTGAAGAGGTCGCGGACACGTCCGGCGCCAACGCCGACGAACATTTCGACGAAATCGGAACCGGAAATGCTATAGAAGGGGACGCCGGCTTCGCCGGCTACCGCCTTTGCGAGCAAGGTTTTCCCGGTGCCCGGAGGGCCGATAAGGAGGACGCCTTTAGGAAGTCTGGCGCCGAATTTGGAATACTTCTTGGGCTGGCGGAGATAATCGACCATTTCGACCATCTCAGCCTTTTCCTCATCGCATCCGGCGACGTCGGTGAAACGAATTTTGCTGGCGTCTTCTCGACGAGCCGGCGATTTGTTGAAATCCATCGCTTGGCGATTGGCTCCATTGACGGAACCATTAAGACGCACGAAGAAAATGATGCCAATGATGGTGACGCCCAAAATCAAGATGATGGTTGGGCCCCATTCGGTCCACCAATTGGTCGCATAGATATCCACCACCTGGAAATAGCCGGAGCCATAATTTTGCTTCAAGGTGGCGTTGTTGTTCCATTCGTCGATTCGGGCCGAAAAAATCGTGGACCAACTCGCGTGTCCGTTGGCCGTCACGACTGTGACGGTGCCGTCTTCCTCAACTTTCGTGACATCGAAAGGCGAATTCCATTTCTCGCGTTCGATTTCGACGGTGTAACTATAGGTTTTGTCGGCATTGGCATACATATAAGCCTGACCGGTGACTTTGACCGTGCGACGGCTCTCTTGGACGTTCGCGGTCTTGACAAAAACCGAACTGTTCTTATCGTAGTTGCCGTCAACGCGAAGGATCGTATCGAGTTGATCGGCAGTCCAGGTGGTTCCAGAACCAGTCAGATTGACAATCGCGTAAGTGACCAATAAGCAAAGCACGATGGCGATGAATAGGTAGGGCCAAATTGCCCCAAAAGCGCTTCGCTTGTTCTTGTTATCGTTCATGTTCTCCTCCCGTTCGTCTCTAATTAACCCCTAATGGAGCGGTTTTGTCGGCGCTCTCGTATACACGCACAATACACCCACGCGAGAGCGACAACAAACAAAAGGCTCCGACTTTTGACTGTTTTAATCAAATTTGCAACATTTTAGTCCTTTTTGACGTGAATGTTCAAAACCGAGGAATGGTATTCCGTGAATCCTTTTCGGTAACGGGGAACATAAACTATTTTCCCGCTTTTGTTCACGAACACCGGCCAAATTGTTAGAAGTTCCGCTGGAAGCCCAGCTTCCTTGAACATCTTGCGAACAGGAACCAAATAACCGCCATAGATATAAACGTCGCTAGGTATGGCCGTCCGAATCGTAAGTGGATAGTCATCGGCGTGGATTCCCCGATCCTCCGCTCCGCTAGAAAAGTCCAAATCGAAGTTTTCATTCGAGAGTTTGCCCGGTTTTTCGAGAATATACGTATAAGGCAATTCACTCGGATCGGTTTCAATGGTCAAAGTGTCATATTCCTTTACCAAGTAGAATTTGTCCTTCAGTTTATAAGTCATGTTCGGTTCCTGATCGAGGCACATCTTGCGAATGGCTTGAATCTTCGCCGGATTAAGGGTTACGCGAACGGGTGAATTGTTGACGAAACGAATCAGCGTTTCGGCGAATTCGTCGTGAGAAAGCGCCATGATGGCCCGGATTTCAAGTTCGTTTTCTTTCGTCGATTCGCTATTGATGTGGTTCATAAAAGCGATTTTATCGCTATTTGTGCCAGCGATTTCGTCGAGGATCTGACCACGCTCGACCTCGTTCATGTTGCTGATAAGACTCCCGCGTATTTCGTTTCTGGTGTAACGGTCCTCCAACTTGTTGGTGTCATCGGAGAAGGGGACCGCATTCTCGACATCGTATTCCCTCAGGTCTTCCTTGGAAAAATTCAAAAGCGGGCGAACGACGATCATGCCATGGTAGGCGTTGATTTTGGAGAGCCCATAATAATTGACCTTCCTGCGATCTTTCTTTTGAAGCAAATAGGTCTCAATCAAATCATCCTGCTGATGGGCTATAAAAAGGGCGGCCGCCTCATATTTGGCGTACATCTTTTCAAAAAACGAGTAACGGACTTCCCGCGCCCAGGCATGATAGTCATCGGTGGGCTTACGCTCAATCCCCGTTGTGTCGCAAACTTCAAAAATAAGCCCTTTATCCTTGCAAAACACGCGTAGTTTCTCTTCGTTATCAAGCATCGCATCGCCTAAATGATATTGAATAAAGCAAACGATGGGCTTGACCCCGCTCTTAAGAAGCATGTCGAGCAAAGCCATCGAATCCGGCCCATAACTGACCGCCTCCAAATATTTGGCTTCCGGATCGATTTTGAAATCAATCATCCCCATATTGACGCCTCACTCCCACCTCATCGGTGATAATCTCATACATCTTGGACGCCTCTTCTTTTTTGGCGAACGGGCGAACGGATATGACCTTAGCCTTGATTTTGTGCCGCCCAAGCGCAAGAGAGAAAACATCGCCCTCTTTTATCTCGCTCATCGGTTTGGCAAGCCGGCCATTAATCGCAACGTCGTTGTCATCGCAAAGCTCTTTGGCGGTCTCCCGTCGCTTGACCAATCGCGTGACTTTTAGAAATTTGTCGATCCTCATCAGCGTTTAGTTTAGCACACGCGTCCTTTCTTGCGCGGTAAGAAAGAGCCGATGGATCAAATTGGCGATGGCTTCCAGATCGTCGAGCCATTTTTCGCGCTTGCTCATCCGCAAACGGAGTTTCTTCTCTAAATAGGTGATGGTAACAATCTCCAGATATGGCACTATCTCGTTGAAAAGATCGGTGCCGATGCCGTTAATGCGGGTAAAGGAATCGCTCATTTGGATATCGACGTACTTCTCCGCCTCATCGATTGAAAGGAACTCATCGGAGGAGGTGACGAGATCGATTCGCTTTTTCTGGATAAGGAGGGTGACCTCTGGCGGCGGTTTGCCATAGACATCCCGCATATGTTTCGAAAAAGCGGCCAATCCTTTTGAATCCTTGATTTCCTCAAGGTCTTGATACAATTCGATTTTATCGCTGTTGGTTGCGTATTCTTTTGGGATATAGGCATCGATGTCGAACAGTTTGTTGGGCTTGGGTGGCTCCGGCTCCACGCCAGTTGTTTTGGCCTTGACGGCCTCGTGAAGCATTTTGAGGTAAAGATCGAGCCCGACCGTGTCAATGAAACCGGCTTGCTCGGGACCGAAAATATCGCCAGCCCCCCGAATCAAAAGATCCCGTTGAGCGATTTTGTAGCCACTCCCGAGTTCGGTGAATTCCTGAATGGCCTGCAATCTCTTTTGGGCTTCCTCGTTCATGTTTTTTTGCGGTTTGTACATCAAATACGCATAAGCGATTCTGTCTCCACGCCCGACGCGCCCCTTGATTTGGTAAAGCTGCGAAAGGCCGAACTTGTCGGCGTCTTCCACAATTAGCATATTCGCGTTGGGGACATCGATTCCGTTTTCGATTATGGAAGTGCAAACAAGAACGTTCACTTCGCCTGAGTAGAAGCGTTCCATCACCTCTTCGATCTCATTTTTCTCCATTCGTCCATGCACGACCCCGATTTTGGCATCAGGGACATCACGCGAAATCTGATCGGCTTTCCCATAGATCGTCTCGACTTTGTTATGAACGTAAAAGACCTGCCCGTCTCGGGCGAGTTCACGCCCAATCAGTTCCGCAACGACATCAGGCTTATATGGAGTCACGTAAGTCTGAATCGGCATGCGACTGTCAGGCGCGGTGTTGATTTGACTCAAAGGGCGGATACCGACGAGCGACATCTGAAGGGTCCGCGGAATCGGGGTCGCGCTCAGCGTCAAGACATCCACGTTAGCCTTCAGTTCCTTGATTCGTTCCTTTTGCTCGACCCCAAAACGCTGCTCCTCATCCACCACGAGAAGACCAAGATCGCGAAACTTGATTTCTTTGCTTAATAGGCGATGCGTCCCGATGACCAAATCGATTTTGCCAAGCAGCACCTCTTTCATTTCTTTCCGTTGGATCTCCTCGGGAACAAGTCGGGAGAAAATGGCGATCTGAACGCCAAAATTCCTAAAACGGTCCATGGCCACTTCATAATGTTGCCTGGCGAGCAAAGTCGTCGGGCAAAGAATCGCGGCCTGTTTGCCCCCGAGGATAGCTTTGTAGCAAGCCCGGAAAGCCAACTCGGTTTTCCCGAATCCCACATCGCCGGAAAGGAGGCGATCCATAGCAACGGGCCTTTCCATGTCTTTTTTTATCTCCTCAAGGCAGGTTTTCTGATCGTTTGTGAGTTCGTACGGAAAAGCATCCTCGAATCTTCTCTGCTCATCGTCGTCGGGCGGAAAGGAAAAGCCATCGATCTTCGATCGTTTGGAATAAAGGTCCAACAAACGATCGGCCAACTCGTTGACCCGCTCCTTTATTTTGGCTTTCTTCTTTTTCCAATCGGAACCCGATAGGTGCGATAAGCGGGGGGCCGCCCCTTCTCGGGCGGCGTACTTTCGAACCAAACGGAATTGTTCCAAAGGAACGTACAGTTTTTCGTTCCCCGCATAGGCGACTTGAAGATAATCGCGATGGACCCCCTCGATCTCCAATGTCTTGATGCCGAGAAATTGGCCGATTCCGTCATATTCGTGAACGACGTAATCGCCTGGCTTGAGATCCTCGAAGCTCCGAAGGATCGTCGCGTCTTTGAAGCGGGAAGTGAAACGGCTCGTCGAAAGGTGGCGGCCGAAAAGATCGGAAACCGAAAGGTAAGCGGTTTTGGCAGAAGGAACCTCAAAACCCGAACTTAAGGCGATTTTGGCGAATCCGATATGGCCAATTGGCAAATCCCATCCTTTGACGTCCTCATAAGGTATTTTGGCGTCGTCAAAAAGATCTTTGGCCACTTTCATGGATTGGGCGTCAGGCAAACAAAGAACAATCTTCTCGCACGTCGAAAGATAGCTTTGCACCGTTAAGAGGAGAAAGGAAACCCCAGAGCCGGCCGGGACGATGGGTCGCACCACGAAGACCTCGTCATCGGGCTTCTCGGCGAACTTCAACCCATAGAAGACGCGACTCCTTTGCGGGAATGCCTTCGCGACGTTCATGTATTGCTCAAGATGGGTTGGCAAAAGCCGTTTTTCATGAAGTTCGGCGAAAAAGGAATGGCTCTCGTCAATCAATAAGTCAGTCGCTTCCGCAAATTTGTTTTTGTCAGACACGAAGACGATCTTCGGATCGAAATATGAGAGGACCGAAAATGGCGATCCAATCGCATATCCATAGTATTTGTAAAGGGTCGGTTTCGGATTTCCGGAAACGAAATCCTCAAGGTCTCGCATGACGTTCGAAGTCAGTGTTTCGGCCTCTGTTGGAGGAAGGGTGGCGCAATCGTCATCGACCGTTTTCTTTAGCCGAGAAGCGAATGAAGTCAGCTCTTCCTCGGAAAGCAACATTTCGGTGGCGGGCAAAATCGTGACCTCGTCAAGATCGGCCCCTGAAGCCTGGGTGGCGATATCGAACTGGCGGATGCTATCAACCTCATCGCCAAAAAACTCAATGCGAATCGGAGCCAAACTATTAACGGAAAAAACATCCAAAACATCGCCTCGGGAAGCAAACTCCAAAGATTGGTCAATTTTATTGACGCGAAGGTAGCCGAGCTCACTGAGTTTGGATTTAAGGAGATTCAGGTCGCTTCTGGACCCCTTCCTTATCGTTATCACTTTGGAGGCAAATTCCTTGGGATCCGGCAAAAAGCGGAGCAAAGAGGCCGGGTGGGCAACCAAAATCTTTTTACCGGGTTCCAGTAATTGGCCCATCGCATATAGCCGTTGCGAAAGAAGTTCGCGGCTGGAGGTCAGGCTCTCGGCGCGGAGAAGCTCGTCCGCCGGGAAAAACACCACCTGTTCCTCGGGAAAGAAATTGAGTAGGAACTCATAGGTCCTTTGAGCGCTGTATTGGTTGGGGCTGATGATGGCGTAGTTGTCTTTCCTCTCGCTAAAAAGATAAGCGAAAAGGAGGCCTGTCCCTATCGTGTCATCTATGACGAAATGCCCCTTTTTGTCCAAGAAGGGGGAGATCGGAAGGGTTTTGGCAAGACGATCGAATAAGTTGCTCAGACAGCGCCTCCTTCGGGAGCGTTGTATACGCTCATGGTATATGGGAAACCGCGCAGCAAAACATCGCGCAACGCCTTGGCCGCCCGATCCGTCGCTTCTTCGAGCTTTGCTAGGGAGTCGCCATTTGGTTTCCCTAAGACATAGTCGATGCTGTCGTGGAATTCCGGTTCGCCGATACCGATTCTGAGGCGGCGAATGGCATCCGACCCATAGCGTTCGATGATGCTTTGCATCCCTTTGTGGCCACCGCTAGACCCGTTTTCCCGCAAACGAATCGTTCCTTCGGGCAAAGCCATGTCGTCATAGATAACGACAATGTCGTCGATGCCGATTTTAAAATAATCGGCCAGTGGGCGAACGCAGTCGCCGGAAAGGTTCATGAATGTCTGGGGTTTGACGATGATAACCGGTTCGGGTAAGGCTGGGTTCTTAACGATGCCATAAAGTCCGTTGAACCCTTTGCGATCAAAAGAGGCCGAACAAATATCGGCAAATTTGTCAAGAGTCTTGAAACCCATGTTATGGCGGGTTCCGTCGTATTTGAGCCCTGGGTTTCCAAGGCCAGCGATCAGTTTCATTTGGCCTCTTTGCAATCGAGTTCGGCGGACAGCGTCCTCAAAACCAGGAGAACGCGCTCCACTTTATCGTTGTCGAAAAAGACGAAAGGATGGTCTTTGAGATCGGCGAGGGCCTTTTGCTCTGGGGAGGCTCCGGGAGAGTTAACCGTCGCCCGTATGGAGTTGGCAATCAAAAGGTTATACGGGAAACGGAGTTTTGACATATCGAACGAGCCTTGGAATTGATAGAAACGGATGTGGTAGTTATCCAAAATGTTTTGCTCAATCAGCAAATGGCGCGACTCTGTGGTAGGAAGCGACATCCCAACGGCGAAAACGAAAACGTTTTTCGTCGCCATTTCCTTCCAATGCTGCAGGAATTTGTCGATGCCTTGTATGGTGTTGCCCATGATCCAGCCGCCAAAGACGATGGCGTCGTATCCGCCCAGATTGCGCCACTTGAATTTATCAAGCGGAAAGACATCGCCATGAATGCCTTCGCCAATGCGTTCGGCATAGGCTTTGGTGTTGCCGGTTTTGCTTTTGTAGAGGATTAATGTTTTCATACCTCAAGATATTAACACCCCTTAGTGTTAATTAGGCAAGGGAACGGGTAAAATACGAGAATGAAGATGAAAAAGTGGTGGCTCGACTTTCTTAAAGGAACGACAATTGGCTTTGCGATTCCCATCCCCGGCGTCAGTGGGGGAACCATGGCTGTTTTGTCTGGCATTTTCGACAAAATAATCGATGCGGTTTCAAATTTCAAAACCCATTTCAAGGAATCTTTCAAAACTCTTTTGCCGATAGCTTTGGGCGCCTTGACTATGGCCATTATCGGCTTCATCGGGATCAAAAAGGGCTTCGACTACGCGCCTTTCGCCCTATCGGCCCTTTTTGGGGGCCTGGTTCTAGGATCGCTGCCCACAGTGACGCGCGAACTGAAAGCCAACGCCCTAGACTTTTGGGGCGTCTTCCGAATCATCGTAGGTTTCATCGTGGCCGCGGGCGTAGGAATCGCCAGCTCGTTGATTTTCTATTACTATGGTTTTTCGATCGCCGAATATATGGCCAGCGACGTTTGGTGGATTTACCCCGTGTTCCTCGCCGCCGGCTTCATCGGAGCCGTCGCGTCGGTGATACCCGGAATCTCGGGATCCATGATTATGTATTTGATGGGTTTATATGTGCCACTCGTCAGCCTTTTCACAACTTGGTCCAATTGGGGCGAGGCCGCCTATCTCCCGCTTATTCTTGGCGGGGCGGCCTTAATTGTGATCGGCGCTCTTGCCGGATTCGTTGTGGCCAATCTATGGATGAAGAGCCTTTTGAGCAAGAGACACGACCAAACATACCAAACGATTTTTGGGTTTATTCTTGGCTCTTTGGTTTCCATGTTCGCAAATCCGCAGATGATTAGAACGGATGAGGCCACTTTAACGAAATATTGGGTTTACGCCAACCGCCCCACCGGAGAGTGGATCGTGGGTGTCATTCTATTCGTTGGAGCCGCCGTTTTGCTTTTTTGCTTAACGACGAAAGCTTATCGAAAAAAGGGGCCGAAGAAACTCCCAAACGAAAATGAGGGTGAATGATCTTATCCTTTCCTTTCGCGGCTAACTTGTTTTATAGCGCTTCCATTTTGATTAACAATCGGCGTTAACTTAATATGATTGAAATGCCATCAAGCATTTGTTGGAGGTATCGAAATGCCACGCACAGAAGAACAAAATAGAGAAATCAAAGAACGAAGAAAACTCAAAATCATGGAAAAGGCCCTGATGCTTTTCGCCACTCGCGGATTCGATGCGATAACCGTTGATGATATCACGAAAGAGGTTGGCTGTTCGCATGGTCTTTTCTACCACTATTTCGCAGGGAAAGAGGATGTCTATAACGCTCTCATGAGTCTCAAGGATAACCAAAAATACGATGAATACCGCCTCCCGACGAAGAGGGCCCTTGAGGCCGGTGGAATCGCCGGTTTAAGGATTTTCGCCGAATATGCCGAAAGAATCGCACAAGCCGATGACACGGTCTTCTATTTCGTACGCCTCGCCCTAACTCGCCAAATGACCCAAACCGCCAAAGGGGCCTTGATGGGCATCGACCTTTACCCGGATTTTCTTAAACTCATCCAGGAAGCCCAAAAAGACGGAGACGTCTATGAAGGCAATCCGCGCGAAATCGCGAATATGTACATCGACTTTTGCAACGGTGCCATGGATCGACGGTTTGCCATGGGACGCGGAAAATTCGAAATCGTTCACGCGCCGGAGATCATGCGTCTGTATACGAAATGCTGATTGCTTCTAAGGAACGGCCTTAAGCCATCCAGTTTACTGAATGGCTTTTATATTCCTTGAATGGTTTTATAAAGGGCCGTAAAATCGAGCCACATGAACAAATTGCTCCGTTATTTAAAACCGGTTTGGGCTCTAGTGATCGTCTCCTTCGTTCTGGTTTCGCTCCAAAGCCTTTTCGCTTTGCTTATACCATCTTTTATCAGTAGCATTACCAAAATAATAGAGAATCCGACCAATTACGCCACCGACATGAAAAAATTGATTACCCTCTTTTCGTATAGTGTGATTACTCCAACGGGCGATCTAAACACCGACATTTTGATCATTGGCGGAATTATGATCTCCTTCGCCGTGGGGTTCCTGCTTTGCGCGCTGGCCTCTTCGGTTACTATCGCCAAAATCGGTTCGACATATGGCCGCCAGGTCCGTCACGACGTCTTCTCCAAGGTCAATAGTTTCGCAATAAGCCAATACGACAAGTTTGGAACCGCTTCTTTGATCACGAGAACCACCAACGACATCGAGCAGACCCAAATGATCATCCAGAGCACGATGCGCATTATCATCATGAGCCCCCTCACGATGATTTTAGCCATCGTTCTTATTGTTCAATCCGACCCCTGGATTGCTCTCATCATCGCTTGCGCCCTCCCTCTAATAGTCGTTATCATGGCAGTCATCTTTTACATCGCCTATCCGCTGTTCAAAAAATTTCAGACGGTCATCGACGAACTTACTTTGTCATTGCGGCAAACGCTTAAGGGCATTCGCGTTATCCGCGCTTTCGATCGCCAAAAAGAAGACGATGACTCATTTGACAAAGCCAACACGCGAATGAAAAAACTTGCCATCAAAGTCGATCACACGATGACTTTCGCCAACCCTTTGGTGAACATTATTTTTTACATCACCTACATAGGAATCTACTTTTATGGCTTTGCCAAGACGGAAGGCCAACCCGCCAGTGAAGGAACTGTCGCTTTCTCCAACGTCCTTGTCGGCGCTCAATACGCCATGCAGATCATGAACTCATTCCTTTTCATTGGCTTCCTTTTGATTAACATTCCTCGAGCGAGCGCCTGCGCCAAACGCATAAACGAGGTGCTTGCGACCCCTGAGTTAATAAAGAATCCGCAGAACCCGATTATCCCTGCAAATCACGAGGGGATAGTTGAATTCAAAAAAGTTGGTTTTACGTTTCCGGACGCCAAAGAACCCACCCTTTCGCAAATCTCTTTTAAAACGAAACCCGGCAGTACCACTGCGATTATTGGCTCCACGGGCTCGGGAAAAAGTTCGATCATCAATCTTATTCCACGCTTTTATGACGTTACGGAAGGATCGTTGCTTATCGATGGGGTGGATACGCGCCAAATGGACAAGCGTGACCTTCGCCGCCGCTTGGGCTTCGTTCCTCAAACCGCTCAACTTTTTACCGGCACCATCCGCTCAAACATCGCTTTTGGCATGAAAAACGTCACCGAATCCGAAATCCGAGAAGCTCTTGAGATATCCCAATCGGCTGATTTCGTCGACGCCATGGAAAAAGGCATTGATTCACCCATTGAACAAGATGGCAAAAACTTATCGGGCGGTCAAAAGCAACGCATCGCCATAGCTAGGGCTCTTATCAGAAAACCTGAAATCTACGTTTTCGATGACTCTTTCAGCGCCCTTGACTTTCAAACCGACATTCGTTTAAGAACCGCGTTAAGGCACTACACCGCCAACAGTTCGGTCATTATCGTAGCCCAGCGCGTTTCCACCATCATCAACGCCGATGAAATCATCGTCCTTGAACAAGGAAAAATAGTGGGCGTCGGATCTCATCGCGAGTTATTGAAAACCTGCAGGGTCTATCAGGAGATCGTCGATTCCCAGATGGACAAAGACGAAATCATGAAGACAATCAACATGACGAAAGCTTTAGGGGGAGCCGAATAATGCCACGCCACGACGAACTTTTGGCCCGAGCCAATAACCCCAAACGGATTTTTGCGCGGCTTGGCCACGAGTTCAAACCGCAGTTGGCGGTTCTGATCGTCTTAGTCGTCCTTCTCTTCGGCAGCGCCGCCATGTCCATCATGACGCCGGTCGTTTTGGAAAGCACCATCAGCGGCCTTGCCAATTTCATATATGTCCAAAACGGCGTCAACCGCGTTCATTGGGAGGCTTTGTTCGGAGCTTTCGGCATCATGGTTGGCCTTTCGGTCGGCAGTTCCCTGCTCGGTTTCGTAAGCGATTGGATCGGCAACCAAATGATCGACGTTTTCTCCTATCGCCTCCGGAAACGCCTAAAGGCCAAACTCAACAAGATGCCGCTTACCTATTTCGACACCCAAAGCTATGGGGAAATCCTCTCCAAACTGACGAACGATATCGACAACATCAACCGCAACCTCTATTCCATTGTGAATCAGGTTATCCAAGGGGCCGCTTTGCTTGTTGGCACCACGATCGCCATGTTCGTTTCCTCATGGCAACTCGCTCTCGTGGTTTTAGCTTCTTACCCGCTTATGATCATCACAGTCGTTCTCGTTGGGGCCCGAAGCAAGAAACAATATAAAAAATACCGCGAGCGATACGGAAAGCTTGAGGGGATGATCGAGGAGGACTATGCCGGATACAAAATCATCAAACTTTTCGGAGAGGAAGAAAATTCGCAAGTCCTGTTCGATAAAATAAACACCGAGATGAGCGTTGCCGATGGCAAATCGCAATGGATCAGCAACTTCATTTTCCCAATCATGCGCTTCATCTACTTGCTTGGTTTCGTCGCCATCAGCGTCGTTTCCGGCATGATTACGAAAAATACCTCCGGAATCGCTCAACTGGCCGCTTTCATGGTTTTCCTTGGCATGGCGCAAGAACCATTTCAAATGCTTGGCCAAAGCGCCGGAACCATCCAAAGTTGCGCGGCAGCCGCTGAAAGGGTTTACGGGCTTCTTGACGCGCCCGAGGAATCTCCTGACTCCCCCAACTCAATCAAAATAAAAGACGGAATCAAAGGAGAGGTCGTATTCGAACACATGTCGTTCTCTTACACTCCGGAGAAACCTCTTATTGAGGACATGAACATCCACATCAAACCCGGCGAAACGGTTGCTATCGTCGGCCCAACCGGCGCCGGAAAGACCACTTTGGTCAATTTGATTATGCGGTTTTACGACCCCAACAAAGGCGAGATTATAGTCGATGGCGTCCCGACTACCAACTATGGTCGCGACGCCATTCGTGGCAGCGTTGGCATGGTTCTGCAAGATACCTGGCTTTTTGCCGGTTCCATTAAAGAGAACATCCGTTACGGGAACGAAAACGCGTCTGATGATGAAATCGTGAAAGCCGCGAAGATGGCCCGCGCCGATTATTTCATCAGCACGTTGCCAGATGGCTATGATTTTAGACTCTCCGAGGATGGAACGAATATCTCGCAAGGCCAAAGGCAACTTATCACCATCGCGCGCGCCATTGTGAGCAAACCAAAGATCATGATTCTCGACGAAGCCACCTCCTCAGTCGATACGCGCACCGAAAAGGCCATTCAGGACGCCCTTGACGACATTATGAAAAACAAGACCAGTTTCGTCATAGCCCACCGCTTGAGCACCATCAAAAACGCCAAGGTTATCTTAGTCATGAACCATGGCAAAATAATCGAGACCGGAACCCACGAAGAACTTCTTGCCAAAAATGGGTTCTACGCCGAGATGTACAACTCCCAATTCTTAGGCAAAGGGCTTGATGAAGCGACAAATTAGTCGTCTCATAACGTTTAAAGGGTTTTTAAAAGATGCGCGAGCGCCGCTTAAACCTTCTCCGATGACTTATTTCTTTGTTTCGGAGTTCCGTTTGACGTAAGCTTTCTTTTCTTCGGAACGGTTGAATGCTTTTATGTCGGCGTAGATAAAGCGAAGCCGCGGATACATCTTCGAATAGACATGCTTGAAGAGATAATCATACTTCTCTTGGTTTTCCTTGTTCGGAATAAAAGTATCGCGCACCCGAACCATGTTACTCACGGCCTCTTCAGGAGTTTTGTAAGCCCCAACGGCAAGGAAACCGGAAATCGCCGCCCCAAGCGAAGAGTTCTCAAACGTTTGAACCCGGCTTATGGGACGATTGAAAATATCAGCCGTTATCTGGCAAATCTCGTTTGACTGCGAGCCGCCTCCGCTAACGCGAACCTCCTCCATCTTATGGTGCAACTTCCTCTCAAAACGCTCCATGCTATCGCGAAGGGCATAAGCGATGCCTTCGATGATGGCGCGATAAAAGTGCTCATTGGTGATGGAGTCGCTGAAACCGATGATGGCTCCCTTGGCGAGGGGCTTGGAAAGACTTGGCCCCCAATATGGTTGAAGAACCAAACCATCGCATCCCGGCGGAACGGTCGGAAGTTTTTTGTTAAAGTCCTCGATTTTGGCCCCAGTGATGGTGGCTTTCTCCGCCGAACGGCCACCAAACTCCTTTAGGAACCAATTGATCATCCAGTAGCCGCGATAGACCTGAATCTCCATGTTATAAAGGTTCGGGATGCAGGCTGGGTACCCTGGCAAGAACGGCTCCGACTCGGTGTATTTCCGTCGCGTCGTCTCAATGGATGAGGCGGTTCCGTAACTTACGGCTACTTTTCTGTCCGTGATAACGCCTAAACCAAGGGTCTCGCAGGCTTTGTCGCTCCCTGAGGCGTAAATCGGCATCCCTTCCGGCAAACCGGTCTCTTGGGCGCCTTCCTTGCTGATGCGAGTCATAAGGCTCCCTTCGGGCACCAAATCGCAAAGCATGGAACGTTTCAGCGAAAAAATCTGAGCCGTGAGATCCTTTTCCGGATGCTCAATAAACCGTCGATGCTTGAAATCGAGAGGATAATGGCCGGTGTAATTCGAAGAACTGTCTTTAAGTTCGCCGCTAAAGCGATAGATGAACCACGTTGAAATGTTGACGTATTTGTCGACGCGAGCCCAATTTTCAGGCTCGTTTTCGATAAACCAGTTAGGCATGCTGTGACGACGATTTGAGGCAATGGTTTCATACTTTCCGACAATCGTGAAAAGGGCGCGATCGATGAAAGGCAATTTGTTGATGCATTCGGCCGTCCGCTGGTCAAGCCACAGAATCATCGGGCGAATGACTTTGCGATTTTTGTCGAGAAGCACGGCGCTGTCGCGAAAGCAAGTGACGCACATACCAACGGCCTTCGTGACGAGATCCGAATGTTCCTTAGACAGTTTGTTCGTGACTTCGCAAAGGCAATCCCAATACAATTCGGGGTTTTGCTCGGCGTAATTTGGCATTTTCGAATAATAGGGGGGATCGTATTTCTTCTTCTCCATCGCGAGCGAATTACCATGTTTGTCAAATATGGCGGCACGGACGCTTTGCGTGCCGAAATCAATCGTTAAAATCAGCGGGTCATTATTCTCCATATTTAGTCCTCGAGGGTGATTTTAGCACGAACAAGACAACATCGTGTTAGAATAAGCCCGCTATAGCAAACAAAAAGAAAAAGAAAGACGAAAAATGATTATTTCCAGAGCTCCGTTCCGTGTTAGTTTCTGCGGAGGCGGAAGCGATATCCCATCATTCTACGAAAAATACGGCGGTTGCGTCATTTCCACAAGTATCCGCAAATACGTTTACATCACCATAAACCGCGCTTTCAACAAAGACAGCATCACTCTTAAGTACTCCCAGACCGAAATCGTCAACGATCCAAGCAAAATCAAACACCGCATTTTCCGACAAGTGCTTGGCGATTTTGGAATCAAAGGTATCGAGATTACGTCTATGGCCGATATTCCATCGGGGACCGGTTTAGGGTCATCAAGTTCCTTCACCGTCGCTTTATTGCGCGTTCTTTACGCATATTGCGAGAAGGCCGTTTCAACTTATAAACTCGCCAAAGAAGCCTGCGACGTCGAAATCAATCAACTTGGCAACCCCATTGGCAAACAGGATCAATTCGCCGCCGCTTTCGGCGGGCTTCGTTACTACGAATTTTTCCCCGACGGATTCGTCAATGTCGAGCCAATCGTAATGCGTCACGACTCATACAAGCGGCTTCAGGATAACCTTTTGATGTTCTACACCGGAGACGTCCGCGATGCGAATAGCATTTTGGGTGAGGAAACGAAAAACCTAGCATCGCAAGAGGATAAAATCAACGCGACGAGAAAACTCGTTGAAATGACCAAACGATTGAAATTAGAACTCGAGAACAACAACATTGACGCGATCGGCCCGACGCTTAAAGCCAACTGGGAAATAAAAAAGGGGTTGGCTAACGGCATAAGCAAACCAGTGATCGACCAATATTATGAAAGCGCCATGGCGGCCGGGGCAACCGGAGGCAAACTTCTTGGCGCCGGGGGCGGAGGTTTTCTTCTATTCTATTGCCCCACCCATGAAATCCGCGAGAATGTCCGTAAATCACTGATGAATTTGAAAGAGATGGAATTTGAGTTCGATCAAGCCGGCTGCACCATTTTGATGATTTGAGGCGTCAAAATGAAAGCTCTTATACAAGCTGGCGGAAAAGGCACTAGGCTTCAACCGGTTTCGGGCTCTTTGCCAAAACCGATGGTGCTTATCGGCGGAAAGCCAATTCTGCAATGGCAGGTTGAGAGCCTCGTCAAAAGCGGCATTACCGATATCGTTATCGTCGTAAACCCAAAAGGACAGGCGATTAAGGACTTCTTCAAAGATGGGTCCGCTTTCGGAGCCAATATCAAATACATCACCGAAGAAACCCCTTTAGGTACCGGAGGCATCCTTTTCCAGGCCAAGGAATTATTGGGTCAAGACGATTTTGTCCTTTTGTTTGGCGATTTGATGCTAAGCATCGACTGGCAAAGAATGGCCGCTTTCCACAAAAGTCACAATGCCTTATTGACCGCCTTCGCCCACCCCAACAGCCACCCATTCGATTCCGACCTTTTAATCGTCGGTTCCGATGAACGAATCACCGGCTTTGACAGCAAACGCAACGTTAGGAAGTTCTTCTATGAAAACGTTGTGACAGCTGGCATTTATATGTTATCGAATGACGTTCTAAAGACTCTAGCGGGTCCTGAACCTCTCGATTTCGAAACCCAAATCATGGTGCCTAATATTAAAAGAGGAAGCGTCTATGCCTATCGTTCCAGCGAATATGTTAAAGATTGTGGGACTCCCGATCGGTACAAAACCGTAACGGAAGATCTTAAAAACGGAGTCATAGAGGCCAGAAATTTAACGCATAAGCAAAAATGCATTTTCCTCGATCGCGACGGCACATTAAATGTTTTCGGCGATTTCGTGACTAACGCCGACAAACTTCAACTTATGGCGGACGCCGGTGAATCGGTCAAACTTATAAACCACTCCGATTACTTGGCTATAGTAATCACGAATCAACCGGTCATCGCCCGCGGAGAAACGTCTTTTGACGAACTTCATCGCATTCATAACAAACTCGAAGATCTCCTTGGACGCGAAGGAGCCTATCTTAATGACCTTTATTTCTGCCCCCACCACCCCGATAAAGGTTATCCAGGAGAAATCCCCGAACTAAAAATAGTCTGTAACTGCCGAAAGCCAAAAATCGGTCTTTTGCTACAAGCCCAAGAACGCTACAACATTGATTTTTCGGAATCTTGGTTCGTTGGCGACACCAAACAAGATGTCCAAACCGGTATTAACGCCGGATGCCGAACCGTTTTGCTTACTTGCGGAGACCCTCGTCCCAGCAAAATATACGCCAACTCAAAACCAACGCTTGTCGCCGGTTCATTAGAGGAGGCGGTAGCAAAGATTCTATCAGGGCAATACAATTGACTAAAAGAAAAGGAGGCCGTCCAAATGCCCGATTTCACAAAAGACATCGAAAAATATTACCAAAGAGAAGCCAATACAATCAAAAAACTTGATACCAAACAATTAAACGAAGCCATGAATGCTCTTTTAACGGCTTATGAGAGCAATTCAAACGTTTATGTTTTTGGCAATGGCGGTTCTTCCGCCACGGCATCCCACATGGTTTGCGATTTTAACAAGGGAGCCTGTTCGGAAGTTGAAAAACGTTTTCGCTTTATTTGCCTTAACGATAATATCCCATCTCTTATGGCAATTGGAAACGATGTCGGCTTTGAGAATGTTTTCTATTATCAACTTGAGAATAAATTGACAAAAAACGATGTCATCCTGGCCATATCCGGCAGCGGCAACTCCAAAAACGTGATAAAAGCCGTTGAATATGCAAAGTCTCAAGGATGCACAATTATTGGAATGACAGGGTATAACGGAGGAAAACTCGACGAATTGTCGGATTTTCACCTTCACGCACCGATCGATGACATGCAAATTACCGAGGACCTCCATATGTCATTCGATCATATGATTATGCAAATATTTTGGCATTATCTGCTTTCTAAGGAAAACAGGGAAGCCGTTTATAAAATCCATAAATAGTCTAGTTGTCCTTTTGCCACAAAGGAACTTTTCGATTAAGACGGATATATTCCTTATCTTTGCAAATTACGCGCAGAATTGAATTTGAGCTATTTTTGTTTTTTTGAAAATGATCATAAATAAATTAAAATCATTCCCAAAAAAAGTTCGCTAAAAACTGATTTTCTTCATATGTGAGAGGCACTGGAAATCATGGTTTTTGAGATTATTCAGTAGCCGCCTAATATTCCAGAAATAAAACTTATTTTGCTGAGTATTTTTTTTCTATTACCGCACTTCAAAAAACAAAATTGGGAAAGAAACGATCTTCCGTTGAATGCCTTATAATCTTCGCGAAAATAGCTTTTGATTGACATCATAAATCATGTTAATTCTATCTTTTTGTTCCTAAGAGATTGCCTTGATGAAAAGAGGCTAAAAAGTTTTTCCTGTGAATCGGGAACTTTTAAGAGATTCTCCTTAATGTGCATTTTCTTCTAAGAAGAAATCCCGCGTGATATAGTTTATCCGCTGGGCATTGGAAAATGCTCTTATAAAATGGATTGTCATTAGGAGGACAATATGGCAGAAAAGAAATACGTCTACTCCTTCAAAGAAGCCCATGCCGCCCATCTCGGCAAGGACATTCTCGGAGGCAAGGGCGCCGGTCTTTGCGAGATGACTGCCGCTGGAATCAACATTCCGGCAGGCTTTACCATCACCACCGAAGCTTGCACTCTCTACTACGAATCAGGAAAGAAAATTCCTGACAATGTTTGGAACGACATTGTCGCTCATCTCCATGAAGTGGAGAAAATCGATGGAAAGCAATTTGGAGGAACCGATTTCCCGCTTCTTGTTTCCGTTCGTTCTGGCGCCCGCCAATCCATGCCGGGCATGATGGATACCATCCTCAACTTAGGCTTGAACGACACCACCGTCAAAGCTCTTGCAAGAGTCGCTGGCAATGAACGTTTCGCTTATGACAGCTATCGTCGCTTCATCTTGATGTTCACGAACATCGCCAAAGGTTATCCAAGAACCGAGATGGACAAGATGCTTGACGACCTCAAGAAAGCCAATGGCTACAAACTTGATACCGAAGTCACCGCCGACCAACTCAAAGATTTGGTCCAAACTTACAAGGCTTACTACAAGAATGTTTTCAAAGAGGACTTCCCATCCGATCCATATGCGCAGCTAAAAGAGGCTGTTGCTGCGGTTTTCCATAGTTGGGACAACCCACGCGCTAACGTATATCGCCAAATGAACGGCATCCCTTATGAGTGGGGCACGGCCGTTAACGTCCAAACGATGGTCTTCGGCAACATGGGTGAGGACAGTGGAACCGGCGTCGCTTTCTCGCGCAGTCCATCAACTGGCGAGAAGAGCATTTACGCCGAATTCCTTCCGAACGCCCAAGGCGAGGACGTCGTCGCCGGCGTCCGCACTCCGCTTCACATCGAGGAACTCCAAACCCGCATGCCTAAGGTTTACGAACAATTCATCTCCACGATTGAGCGTATGGAAAAGTATTTCAAAGACATGCAAGACATGGAGTACACGGTTGAAAAAGGCAAACTGTTCTTCTTACAGACACGCAATGGCAAGAGAACCGCTCGCGCCGCCCTCAAAATCGCCAGTGACCTTGTCGATGAAGGCTTAATCGATGAAAAAGAAGCTTGCTTACGCGTTGAGCCGAAAGCCCTTAACGACCTTCTCCATCCGACATTCGATCCAGCCGATCTGAAGAGGCATACCCCAATCATCGTTGGCCTTCCGGCTTCGCCGGGTGCCGGCACCGGCCATCTTGTTTTCACCGCCGAGGAAGCCAAGGCCGAGCACGACGCTGGGCATAAGGTTGTCCTCGCCCGCTCGGAAACTTCTCCAGAAGACATTATCGGCATGGTTAACGCCGAAGCCATCATCACCGCTCGCGGTGGCATGACCTCACACGCGGCCGTTGTCGCCCGTTCTATGGGCAAGTGCTGCACTGCCGGTTGCACTGGAGCCATAATCGACGAAGTCGCCAAAACCATGATCATCAACGGCAAAACATACACCGAAAAGGATATCGTCTCCGTCGATGGGAACACCGGAAGCGTTTACGAAGGAGCCATCGGCACCACGGATGCCGATCTTGGCGGTGATTTCGGACGCATAATGAGTTGGGCTGACAAGTACAGGAAGCTTAAAATTCGCGCCAACTGCAATACCCCAACGGATGCTACTAATGCCGCAAAGTTCGGCGCCGAAGGCATTGGCCTTTGCCGCACCGAACGCATGTTCTTCGCCGAGGATCGCATTCTCAATATGCGCTCGATGATCCTTAGCGACACCACCGAGCAGCGCGAAGCCGCCCTTGAAAGATTGCGGCCATATCAGGTAAACGACTTCTATGCCATGTACATGAGTTGCCCCAATTATAAGGTCAACATCCGCCTCCTCGACCCCCCGCTTCACGAATTCCTTCCTGACATCCACGAAGATGACAAGATTAAAGGAATCGCCGAAAAACTCGGTGTCAGCGAACAAAAGGTCCGTGACAGAATCAATCAATTGCACCAAACTAACCCAATGATGGGCTTCCGTGGGGTTCGTCTTTGCGTTGCTTATCCGGAAATCTACCGTATGCAAGCGACCGCCATTATTCAAGCCGCTCTCAAAGCCAGCAAGGATCTTGGCCATGATGTCGAACCAGAAATCATGATCCCGCTCACAGGCGAGGAGAAAGAACTTCGCTTCGCCAAGGAAACTGTCATTAAAGCCGTTGAAGGTGAAATGGCGAAGGAAGGTCACAAGTTGGTCTACCACGTTGGCACTATGATTGAAATTCCAAGAGGTGCCTTACAGGCCGATAAACTCGCAAAGGATGCTGAGTTCTTCAGTTTTGGCACAAATGATTTGACTCAACTTACCATGGGTTTCAGCCGTGATGACGCCGGTCAATTCTTGCCATATTACTACGATAGGAAGATCTATGAATTCGACCCGTTCCAAACCATCGATGTCGATGGCGTTGGCGAGTTAGTCAAGATCGCCGTTGAACGGGGCCGTAAGGCTCGTCCCGGCATCCTTATCGGCGTTTGCGGCGAGACTGGTGGCGATCCTGCCTCCATTCAGTTCTACCATAACGTGGGTTTGGACTATGTCTCTTGCTCACCATTCCGCGTTCCGCTCGCAAAACTTGCCGCCGCTCAGGCGAACATTCTTGCCGAGAGGGCAAAAGCCAAGAAATAGCATTTCATAAGTTTTTGGGGGGTGGCTTATAGCCACCCTTTTTTTGTCGTTAAATCGGCTTAAAAGATAGTCCCACGAGCAACAAAATAAAGAGCAGATACAAAGATTTCCAAAACACCAATCCTTAAATCAAAGACAAGAAGCGGTAACGATTGAATCAACAATGTTGCCGATCGAAAATCATATTACAACCGATCCAAAAAAGCCGAAAAACCATGAACTTTACGTTACCGACGAAAACAGGATTGTGGAGACCAAATGCGGAATGCATTTAAATGGTTTTCACTAAATTAGAACAAATTGAAATTACTATGAAAAGAAAAAGGGGCATCATAAACAAAGTAGGCAAGTATAATCGAATGGCATAAAGTGCAAGCAAAGGTAAAAACAAAGCAAATCACGAGCATAAATGGTATATGCTCTTTTTGCAGGTTTTGAAAATGAATGCAAAGTCAAATGGAGGTTTATGTTAAAGACATAGTTATAAACTATAATAATTCTACTTTTTACAAACTCAAAATTCTCTTGTTTATCGTGTTTTATTAACTTAAAGATTTGGAATGTTTTAAACCTGTTTTTGCTTAAAAAACCGCTAACGAAAAGAAGAAAACGGTTGTTGTTTAGATATAATGAAAATCGTGGAAATACACCTTATCAAAAGATACTTTAACTAAATTGTTAGATAAGTAAACGGATTTAAACAATAACGGGCCTTGTGAAAAGGGAATTTTATCCCAAACGGCTTTCTCTTTTTCTTGGCTAAACCGGTAGTTATGTTTTGATCGCTACGACTTTTTGGTGAATCGCCGATTGCAATTGACGATTCGGATTTGGAAATCGTTTTTGGATTAGCGTGCTTTCGATTGTTTATATCGGAAATCAAATAGAGGATGGCAGAAAAAATAATAAAAGCTGAAGATACAATGCAAAGTGACAACATGGAAACTCCATAAAGCCAGCCGATGAGACCCGAACCAGCAAAAGAAAACAAACCATAAACCAATTCATAGAACCCAAAAGCGCTGGCACGTTCATTTTTCATCGAAAGGGTCGTGATCCCGCTCTTCATAACAGATTCCTCGGCCCCCATCCCGATTCCCCACATTGTCAATCCGACGAAAATCGACCATAACTTAGGAATTAGAAAAATGAAGAATGAGTAACCGGCCGTCATAAACGTTGCAATGGCTATGCTTAGAAAACCTTTTTTGTCATAAAGGAGCCCAAAAACGACAGCTGATAACGCGTCTATGAACATTGCATACGAATATAAGAGAGGCAAATAATCGCCTGGGACAAGACCCAAAAGATAAAGATGCGAGTTGATTAAGGAAAAGGAATCCAAAAACCCTATCGCCAGCATCGCGCTTGCGAAGAGAAACAAAATAAAAGCGGAATTTTTCAAAAACGATCTAGCGTTTCCGTCTGAAGGATCTTTTTCAAATCTGTCAGGATGCCTAAATTTGAAAAACGCCAGTAACAAGACAATCAGGCAAATAACGCAAGGAATTAGCAAAACCAAAAATCCGAGCGTGTATTTTTCGTATTGTGGAAGATCGCTGCGAATCATATATGTCAACGTGAGAATCATGGGGCCAATAAAGGCTCCAATTTGATCAAGCAGTTCGCCGAAGGCAAAACTCTTGCCAACCCCATTCTGCGTAGCCGCAAAACTCACTATAGAGTCCTTTGCAGGCTTTTTAATCGCCTTACCGACTCTTTCCATAAGAATGAAGGTAACAGCCAATCCCCAACCCCCGTTAGGCACGCAAGCAAGCAATGGAACCGAAACAAGATCAATTGCATAACCGATGATGGTAAATGTCCAATAATGCTTAGTTTTATCGGCAAAATAGCCGGTCACGAACCTAAGAGAACAACCGATTAGCGTCCCAGCCCCGCCAACGATGGAGATAACGAGAGCCGGGGCACCCAAAAAACTCTCAAACGCTCCTATGATGCTGTTGGCCCCTTCATGAACCATATCAGAAAACATACTGACAACAGCCATAAGGACAATAAAAGCCATCGAGGCTCTGATTATTGGTTTGCTATTTTTCTTTTTGCTTTGCTCTTTCATAGTTTTCCAAGTAAGTATAGAGCATTAGGAATTGGCAAACGAAAAAATAGGAAATTACATATCTATGAAAATTAAAAAGATTGCAAAAAAGGACTATGCGTTGCTTTTTTGCTGATAATCTCGAAAAACGATAAAAACGTTTTTTAGAGTATTGAGAAAAGACCAATTTATTCCGATATATACTAATTTTTTTGAAATGCAAGGCCTTTTATTAATCATCAACTCTGAAAAGATCATGCAACCACTGGTTTGGGTTCCGTGCGTAATTTGCGATGAAAACGTAAGATATGTCGTTCAACACACGACATACGAAAGACGCTATGAAGATCGCCTTAGGTAAACAAATTTATATCTCAGACTTTCTTTTCATGTTTTCGTTAAGTCATTAGAAAAATGAATATAGAAAACGAATTTTAGGTTAGAAACCATGAAAGACGGCAATAAGAACGAGTCGGATCCAGAATACTCTCAATTGTCGCTA
Source organism: Bacilli bacterium (assembly GCA_022641095.1). Lineage (GTDB taxonomy): Bacteria > Bacillota_I > Bacilli_A > RFN20 > CAG-826 > UBA4951. The sequence goes on along the minus strand of JALCDB010000004.1, from coordinate 12,223 downwards.
ACTGATTTTATGCGTTTACCAAAAGTTTCGCTTATAACACGTCGAGACAAAACAATGTTTTAGTAAAAAGGTATTTGGACATCCTTCAGCAAAAACACGTAAACGAATGTTCAGATAAACAATAGATTGACAATATTGGTGCTTATGTTTTGCTGAAAAAAACAGGTAATTAACGAAGATAGTCAAAAACAACGCAAATCACGAACGTTTTTCCTACTTAAGCTTTTTTGACTTTTGACTTTTCAGAATGGCTTTTCTACGAAGCGTCTTGGCATATTCGCATTTATTCTCTTGTCTGCATCTAGCAATCGCCATAGCATCAGGATCAACATCCTTATTGATTGTCGAGCCAGCGGCGATGAAAGCGCCCTCCCCAATGATAACTGGACTAATGATCGTGGATCCGCTGCCTATAAATGCCTTATCCTTGACGGAAGTGTGCGTTTTGTTGACACCATCATAATTGGCAATGATCGTTCCGCACCCAACATTGACCTCGGCACCGATATCGGCATCCCCCAAATAAGAAAGATGAGCGCATTTTGAGCCTTCGCCAAAGATAACGTTCTTAAGTTCGTTAAAATTTCCAATATGGGCCCTATCCTTAATCACCACGCTTCCACGAGCCCGAAGCCATGGCCCTAAAGTGGTCTCGTTTCCGATGATTGTGTCAACGAGATGAGAATAAATAATCCGATTGTTTCTTCCGACTGTCACATTTTTGAAATAAGTGTCTGGACCGATGCTGTTATTTTCCCCAATTGTCGTCAAACCAAGCAAATGCGTGTTGGGGCAAATGACAGTATCCGGTCCTATTGAGACGGTGGGAGCGATGTAGGTCGTTTCTGGGTCTTCAATCGAAACGCCGGATAGCATAAGAGCTTTATTAATTCTCTCCCGAATCAGTTTTGCGCACTTCGCCAACTGATACCGGTCGTTGATTCCAAGCGTCTCGCTGAAGTTTTGAGCAATAAAAGTTCCAACGCGATCGCCCTTGGCAACGAAAATCCCTAAAGCGTCAGTCAAATAATATTCACCGGCCGCGTTATCAGTGCGTAAGTTCCGTAAAGCGGCAAATAGTTTTCTGTTGTTGAAAACGTAGACGCCTGCATTGACTTCGTTGATTTGCTTTTCCTCTTCAGTACAGTCTTTCTGTTCAACAATTCCAACAACCTTCCCGTTTTCTTTTTTGATTCGACCATATCCCGTCGGATCATCCAAAACGGAGGTTAAAACTGTAAGGTCGTTTTGCCTCGTCTCGTGTTTGCCGATCAAAGCTGACAGAGTAGCGGTCGTTAATAGAGGCGTATCGCCACAGCACACCACCGTTTCGCCTTCGAGGCTTTCCAAAAGAGGAGAGGCCATCATCACAGCATGGCCAGTGCCTTTCTGCTCTTTTTGCCAAACAACGTCTGTCTCTTCCTCTACGATTTTATTGGTAGTTTGACCACCGAAACCGACAACCGTAACGATTTTCGAAAAACCGATGGGTTTTAAAGCGTTAATGACATATTGAACAATTGGTTGCCCAAGAATCTGGAAAGATACCTTACTGATGTCTTCGCGACGGCTTTTCATTCGGGTTCCTTTGCCGGCGGCAAGGATTACAGCGAATTTTTCCATTTTCCTAATCTCCTTATTTATACAATCGTTCTCGTCAAACGAACGATGTATCCTTTAGCTTCGTATTCTTTGGCTTTGGCTTTGAGTTTCTTTATGTTGTCGCTCAAAGCGAAGCAGGCGGATCCGCTTCCGGACATATTAGAAATGGCAAAACCGCCTTCGCGAAGCGAATCAACGACTTCCTTGACCTCGGGGAGCAAAGAAACAGCAGGCTCATACAGATCGTTCCCAATGTTTTGCCCCAAAAGCTCGTCATTTCCCGTTTCTAGGGCCTTTATGACATTCGCTGTATCAATTTTAGTCCGATCAAAACGATCGGCAACAGAGAACACATCCGTTGTGCTAAGGCCCTTTTGCGGTTTCACAATAAGACAGTTATAAACCTTTTTAACCAAGATTGGCTCCAACGATTCGCCGATTCCCGTTACTTTGGCCGGCTTATCATACAAGAAAAACGGAACGTCCGCGCCAACCGTCCTTCCAACCTTGGAAAGCCTCTCCAAAGGAGCTCTCAGGTTCAAGAGTCTATTGATGGCCAAAATAACGGTTGCAGCGTTGGAAGATCCCCCCCCAAGACCGGCCGCGAAAGGAATTTCCTTATGGATAGAGATGCTGAAATTATCCTTAAAACCAAATTCTTTCCTCATGGCGTCTACCGCTTTGGAGCATAGATTGTGCCTCGCGTTTTGGAGCCCGATATCATCACAAGTAATAAAAGTATCCTCAGCATGAGGAAATTTTGAAATCTCGATAATGTCGTGAAGTTCCAAGGGAAGATTCACCATTTCCAGCAAATGGTAAGCGTCTTCACGTTTTCCTAGCACGCGCAGAGAAACGTTAATTTTAGAATAGGATTTAAGAATCAGAGAACTGGTGAACATAAGTTGGCCCTCTAAATAATACTAGTTTGATTCATCAATACAATTGATGAACGAGATAAAGGTATTGCCCCACAGAAACATCCTCAGGGCGAAGACCGGAAGATATTCCGGATGCCGTAAGAACGTCTTTGGCTTTCGAAGAATTCCCCAAATAATAACCAAGATTATTTCCGATCGTCTTTCTCCGATGAAGAAATAACGCTGATACGACATCATACAGGCGCCTTGCCGTAACCACGTCGGATTTGCTATCGAAATCTAAGCAAAACACGAATGAATCAACATGAGGCGCCGGAACGAAGTTCGAGCGAGAGACTATAAAACTCTTTTTTGTCGAGGCCCGATAGGACATCAAAATCGAAAGGGGTCCGTAGTTCTTGCCGCCACAAGGCGAAACGAGCCTTGCAAAGGCCTCTTTTTGAATCATCAGAACCGCTTTTTTTGCATTAGATTGAAGCAAGATTTTCTCGATGATGGCTGATGTTATGTAATATGGGAGATTGCCGATGATCTTCGTATATGGGCTAAGGTCGTGCCTAAGAATGTTCCCTATCATCGGGGTGACCCTTTTTTGGCTTTCAAAATCATGCCTTAGTTTAACGATTAGAGCTTCATCGATATCGAGCAAAAACGACGTCGCTGGCGATGCAGCGATAAAATACGAAAGCGACCCCGCTCCACAGCCGATTTCCAAGACTTTGTCTTTTTCGTCGAGTTCAGCCAAATCTACAATCGCTCTAGCGGTTTTGGGATCGATTAAAAAATTTTGACCAACATCATGCTTGGCGATCAGTTTGTACTGCTTTATTCTTTCGAAATAACGTTCTTCACTTTCCACGCACGGCCTCCTGAAGCTCTTTTTTGCTGATACCTAGTGAATTGGCTCTCCTGAGCAACGTCTTGGCGTTGCCATAGCCTAAATGCAATTTAGCGCCAACCCGCTCACGTATAAACGAACTGTTATCCACGCCGGCCAAACCCAGAGAAAACATATCATCCATCGTCAGAACGCCCCTAGGCGCCTTTTTAGCGGGAACCAGATGCGCCAAAGCCTCAAGAATATCCTCTTTAGATGATTCCGCCACACCCACCTTGTTTTTCTTGATGCATTTGTTTTTTGGAATATAGGCATGAAGAAGGCCTGGGATTTCCCGATCAAGAATATCACGAATCCGCTTGCCTGGGCAGTCGGGATCTGTCAACACCACGACCGTCCTTTTTAAGGCCAAACTCTTTATGTAATCTATTGTTTCACGTGAAACTTCTGATCCGTTTGTAGTGACAATATCCGCCAACAAAAAACTATCGATTAGGTCTTTGTCAGACTTGCCTTCGACAACGATTACCGACTGATATTTTCCCATAAATTAGAGTTCCACGTGAAATAGTTTCTCGAAATTGAAAAGGATGGCATTCTCGATGATTTTAGAATCGGTTTCTCGTAGAAAAGCCATCTGTTTCACGATCTCCACTATATGTGATGGCTGATTTATTTGTCCCCTATAGGGGACAGGAGGCAAATACGGTGAGTCCGTCTCCGATAAAATGCGATTGAGAGGGCACTTTCTTACGTTTTCTTTGGGAATGGTGGAGTTTTTATAGGTTATGGGGCCGTCAAACCCAAAATAGAAACCCAATTTGGCAAACTCAGGCACCATTTCGGTCGACCCGCTATAGCAATGAAGAACCCCGCTTTTTCTAACTGGGTGGGCCTTTAGCAAATCATATGTATCCTGTGTCGCTTCGCGCGCGTGCACGGAAACGGGAAGACCGATTTCGTTGGCCAGGTCAATTTGCTTGATAAACCAGTCTTTCTGCCTTTCGCGTTCGCTTTTTTCCTTAACCCAATGATAGTCAAGACCAATTTCGCCAATCGCCAGCACGTTAGGGTCTTTCGTCATTTCCTTTATGATTTTTAAATCGTTAACGGAAGCCCCATCGACATTTTCCGGATGAATGCCGACGGCCGCAAAGACATTTGTGTATTCGTGCGTAATCTGTAAAGCTTTTTTGCTGCTTTCGACATCCCATCCCACAACGAGGAGAACGCCAACGCCGCGGCGTCTCGCCTCATCGATATATTGGCTCCTATCGCCAAAAAGCTGGTCATCATTGAGATGACAATGACTATCCAACATCATTTTCCGACGCAGAAGCGCGAAAAGATCTCATCCGTAAGATCCGTCGTCGCGTTCTCCCCCAACAATTGGCGAGCCTGGTTGTAAGCCGACATCAAATTGACGGAGACCAAATCGATTGGGGCGTTGGCATCGCAATCTTTTTTGGCATCTGACAGACAAGCGTCAATTTGACCCAAAAGCCCTAGCTGCCGAGCGTTGTTCAAGGACGGCGAAACGAAAGCCGATTCTTCGACCCCCAGTTCCTTGAAAAGACGTTCAACCAGTGGTTTTATGTCCTTCTTTAAAGCGGAAACATAAAGTTTCCCGGAATCTTTGGACGAAACCAAATCCTCTTTGTTATAAGTCGGAATGAGGATTTTTCCTGCCGCTAACTTCTCAACACGCCTATCTTCGTCGCTCATCCCGTTGCGGGCATCAATGACTAAAATGACCACATCGGCTTCCTTTATGGTTTTCTCGCTTCTTAAGATTCCCTGTCGTTCGATAGTTTCAGCATTCTCACGAATTCCGGCCGTATCCAGCAAATGCAAAAGAACGCCATGAAGATCAACATCCCCTTCAACCACGTCGCGCGTTGTCCCGGGAACGTCGCTGACGATGGCCTTGTCTTCGTTAAGCAGAGCGTTCAGCAACGATGATTTGCCGACATTCGGCTCACCAACGATGGCCACTTTAACCCCATCTTTGACGATTTTGCCCCCACGCCCTCCCTTGATAAGATCGGCAACGTTTCTTCTGATATCGTCTATCGAAGAGGAGATTTTGGCTTTGTTGGCTTCTTCGATATCGGTATATTCGGGATAGTCGATATTGACTTCGATAAGCGACACGAGATCGGCTAAAGATTTTTTCAAGGGAGCCACCAACTGACTGGTTTTCCCCTCCAAGGACATCAATGAGAGGCTTTTGGACTCCTTGGTGGTCGCGTTGATGAGGTCATTGACGGCCTCCGCTTCGACCAAATCCATTTTTCCGTTATAAAAGGCGCGCGAACTGAATTCGCCCCTTGTAGCGTATCTGGCGCCCCGCTTGAGATAGCATTCGATGATCTCGTTGGCGATGAGGGGGCTGCCATGACACGAAATCTCCACCACGTCTTCCCCCGTAAACGTCCGCGGGGCCGGATAGGCCAAAAGAACCACCTGGTCGATGTCTTTCCCTTCATCGGAGATTTTGCCAACGAAAAAGGCTTTTTTGGTGAGACCTGAGATCTTTTTGGAAAAAACTTGATCGGTCAAAGCAAAAGCGTCGCTCCCGGATATGCGAATTACCGCTAACGCGCTCCGAAGCGGCGCCGTCGCCAAAGCAATGATGGAATCGCTCATATATGGATATTATACGAGACTGGCGCGAATAAAACCTATCTCCTGCGCATTTTCCCAAGCAAGGAATGGATACGAATGGATCCGCCTTGGGTTTTGGTAAGTTCTTTGGCGAAAGAAATAGCCTCGCCTTGGGTTTTGAAAAGCCGAATCGGTTTGACACTGGAGGCCAACTTAACCTGCCACCTCCCTGACAGATGGCGTGAAATGTGATAAATCCGATCGCTCTTTGCGCGAACGGCTTTAGAAGAGGCCCCGTTTTTCCCTGAAACGATCTTCAGAACCTTTGGGTGGTGGTCGTTGCTCTCTTTTTCTTTTTTGGAATTTGGTTTAATTCGGGGTTCCTCTCGCCCAAAAAGGAAAATCGACAGCCCTTTGCGAACCAAGAAGAGAATCACAACGATAAGAAACGAGAAAAGAATCAAGCCCCCCGTCCACATGGAAACGGAAAGGGCATCTTGCCCTTTCACGTCCATGAAAAAATACGGGGGAACGCCGACGGCCCCGTTAAACAAAAGAGGCAGCATTACCGCAAAATAAACCACGCTCGGCAAAAGGCAAAAGAACGACCATGCGAAATGGAATTTGGGCTCAAACTCAGTGAAAAGGAACGAAATGACGGCTAATAGAGGCGCCGCTGTATTAATCCAGAAAGTGTCCCTCCAATCGAAAATAGCCGCGCTTGAAAAACCGTTTTTCGGCAACATCATAAAATAGGTAATGCAAAAGCCAAAAAAGGCCGCCGATGTGGCCATAAACTTCATCAGTACGGGCCACCGACTCATTTTTTCCTTCCCCGAAAGCACCTTAATGTCAGCGATAACCATCGAAAAAGAAGCGATCAAAAGAAGGACGGCGGCTATGTTGGGAAAACTCTGAAACACCAAGGAAAGATCGTTTGGGGAATCCGTTTTGGCAAGCCAGGCAAAAGCGGATAAATCGAATGTATTGATAACGAGCGAGAAAAGACCGAACGCGGTCATGAAGAAAATAAGAATGTTGAGGAGGAGCGAGAATCCGTAACGGCTTTTTTTCATGAAACTTAACCTTTGCGCTTTATTCTAATATGAAAAGAGAGCTAACGATTAGTAATTTTGCCACGACGAAGCAAACCCGCCAAAACGAAGTTGGGACTATTGACAGTTCGACACCATGTTTTGGCAAACGTAAGCGTCCAAGGCGCCGGAACAAAGAAAAAACGGAAGCGCATGGCTCCCGCCGTTTCTTTAATCAGGCGACGTATTTGATCGTGACGGCCCTATCCTGACCTTCGCCGGTCGATTCTGTCTTGATGTGCTCGGCCCCATTCAGGGTGTTGTGGACGATCCGCCTCTCATCCGGAGTCATCGGATCGAGTTTAACGTCAACGTGGGTCTTAAGAACGTCATTAGCCGTTCGTTTGGCCAAATAAGCCAAACGGGAATACTTATCTTCCTTATACCCACCGACATCGAGAAGGATCCGATATCTATGGCGGAATTTGTTGCTGACGGCAAGGCGATCAAGTTCGTTGAGCGCTTGAAGCGTGCGTCCGTTCTTGCCAATCAAAACCGGGTTCCGCTCACTGTTGATGCTAACGCGGATTATGTCGTCCTCGACTTTGGCTTCGGTGGTGATATCGATACCCAAAGCCTTGATGGCGTTTTTAAGGTATTCTTGGGAAAATTCCACCGCATCATCAATGGAATACACTTCGATGGTTGCGGATTTTTTGAATAAGCCCTTTTTTTCGTCAGTCACTTTATAGACAAGCGATTCGCTTGGGATCCCAAGTTCCTCGCTCGCCTCGGCCAAGCAATCTTCGACCGTTTTGTTGCTGTACTCCTTCATAATAATCTATAACCTCTTTTCCTTTTTCATCTTTTTGGACATAACCGATTGCGTAATAAGGGTTTGGACCATCGAGATAAGAGCGCTGATGGCCCAATAAACGCCCATGGCAGCCGGGAGCGAGAAACCCATGATAACCGTGAAAATAAGCATGCCATAACTAACCCATTTCATTGTCTTGGTGTTCTTATCTTGGGCCGGGTTAGCCGATGTCTTGGCCTGCTTTGAAAGCTTCTTCTTGTTCATCCACTGCGGAAGCATCATAGCCAAGAATTGGAAACCAGCCATCAGAATAAAGAGAACCAAGGCGGTCCACCATCCGGTGGCGTTGGTGTACCAAGCGCCCGAAACGTTGAACAAAACGGCGCTAATCGTGTCGGAAAGACGAAGGTTAAGGACGGCACCGGTCGAGAGAACGGCGCTGCCTTGCAGAGCGCCCCACACACAAATGAAAACCGGGAATTGAACGATCATAGCCAAGAAAACGGAAGCGGGATTTATTTTATTGCGCTTATAGAGAGCCATTTGCTCTTGGGCAAGACGACTTTGCTCGGCCTTGTTGGTATTGCTGTTAGGATATTTGGCTTGCAACTTAGTTAGGCTTGGTTGCAACGCCTGGGTTTTCTGCTGATCCAACGTGCTCTTGAAAGTAAGCCCCAAAACAATGGCTCTGACGATCAAGGTGACGAGAACGATGGCGACGATTTGGCCGATGCCACTCTCCAAATTGCCATTTATGCTATAGGTGAACGTGTCGACCAACCAGGCGACCGGATAGACGATCAGGCCTTCAAGGAAGCCTTTGCTCCAAGCGTAACTCCAACTCTTGGCGGTGATGTTCGCCGCCCAGTTCTTATCTGCCCCATAGGTTCCATAAGCGTCCGAAACCGTAGCGATGCAAGTGCGCTGATTTGACACTTTGGAATTGATGAAATATTTATATGTTGTGACGAATTCTTCTGTCGGAGAATTGGCGATGCCGAGATTGGCGGCCGTGATTCCGGCTTCCGAGTAGCGGTCTCCGGAAGGAACGTTCCCAAAGCGGGCATCGCCAACCCAAGCGTCATAAGTGGTCCAAAGGTTATCATCACCTCCGTAGAACTTCAGATAACCATAATTGCGCAAAATGCTGCCTTCGTTGATTTCCGCCTCATTGTAGGACCCGCTATAATCAGGTTCTTTAAACGGATTGATGTCATTAACCGTAAGAGCTGCCGTATAGGCGTTAAAAGCGGGCGTGTAGGTCGTTCCGTCGCTCTCAAAGACTTTTATATTCTTGGCGATGGCGGAGCCTTCCACCGTCACATCAAGGGTTTTTTGGTCTATAAACTTGAAGAAGGCTTGCGAAGGAAGGCTGTAGCCTAAAGCATTGGCCCCTTTTTTGGAATCGTTGAAAACCGTGTCCACTAAAAAAGAGGCCTTGTTGGCCGAATAAAGACCATTGGCATCCACCGGCATATAAGCGTAAACATTGCTATTGCCATCAATTGGACTCCAATAAGCTCCGGCGGTTTTGTATAAGTCGGGGATGTCGTCCAAAGACGAATAAACCACAACGCCTTGCTCATACGGGTAAGCCATATTGGCTTTGTCTTGATTGCTGCAAAAATCAGCCGTGCAACCAGAAAGAGCGATGGCACCAACGAAAAGGGCGATGCCACCAAGTAATTTCGACCTGTTAGATTTTTTCAATGTTGCGGTACTCCAAGTTTGGACAGACAATCCAGTAATTCGGTTGCCTCTGCGCCGTAGCGCGACGGATCGTAAGACGCTCTGACGATTATGATTATATCGAATCGTTTCGATAGATCATAACCATCAGCGATCATCGCTCTGATTTGACGCTTGATGCGGTTTCTTGTCACGGCGCCACCGTTGCGTTTGCTAACGGAAATGCCGATTCGGGATTCTTGTGCTTTGCTGGGCCGCCAATGGACAACATAATGCGCGGTTTTGAGAACGGGAGCCAAAGAGATGATTTCGTTAAACTCTTGGTGTTTGAGAACCCGGTTTTTGCGCTTCATCTCTAGATGTTACCAAAAAGATGATCAGTCGGCGATTTTGGCACGACCCTTGGCGCGACGAGCGGCCAAAACCTTACGACCTTTGTTAGTCGATTGGCGGGCGCGGAAACCGGCCATGTTGGCGTGCTTTATCTTTGAAGGCTGGTAAGTTTTTCTCATAAATGATCCCTCCGAGTTTAACTTGCGTGCGGATAGATTATAGGTTTCATGGCGCTTGTAGGCAAACAAAATAATGCGTGCGCGTGAGAAATCGCGCTTGTGACAAAAAGGAGAAACAAACGAACGGGTTAACGGGTTTTGCGATAGAAAAAGAGAGGAAAGTTCAGCGGATATTGACTTTTCCACAAAATGTAACCCCTTTCAGTGGGTTTCTCACCATAAAAAAGAGATATTTTTACCCACAAAACACTGTAGATTCTTATTCACAAAAGCGGAGAAAAAACGAAATAACAATAGATTTATTCGGCTGTTTTAACATTCTATAAATGTAGAGAAAACACAAAAAAGCGACTTTCCCACATAGATAAATAAACCGGTAAATAAATAAAAAGTTTTCCACATTTACACTTTTGTGAATAACCGTTTACTCCCTCTGTAGCAGTGCTTTTTGAAGACGCGAATGTGGAAAACTATATTTTTCGTCTTTTCATGGTGCCTTTCCATTGTGGATATGTTAGATTTTTAGCGGTTAAGAACATGGATCAATCAGTGAGTGAAATAGTGGCCCTTTGGAGCCGGATTTTGGTTCGAATCAAGGAAAGAGTCAACGATTCGCTGGTTTATGACAACTTTTTCGCCGACACTTATATCGACTCCATTAAAAACAACACGATTATCGTTGTCGCCAATTCGGGTTTGGCGGTCTCCGTCCTCTCATCGCAATACAAACAAATGATCGATTCCGTGGTTCACGAAGCCACCGAATCCAACTTTGAAGTTCGTTTCGTTGAGGCCGGACAAGTCAAGAAGGAAAGCGAGAAGACCCCCCAAAAAGCCCTTTATTTCGCCGATGTTAACAAACTCAATCCGGCTTTCACTTTCAAAACCTTCGTCGTTGGGCAATCCAACCGTCCAGCATATCAAGCCGCCCTTGTGGTTTCGCAAAATCCAGGACGGCTTTATAACCCTTTGCTTATCTACAGCAATTCAGGTTTGGGGAAAACCCACCTTCTCCACGCGATTGGCAGCGCCATAAAGGAAAGGAACCCCCAAACGCGCGTCCTTTACATAACAACGCAAGATTTCCTTGATGAATATATCAAATTCGTCAAGGGCGACAGCGAGGGCCAGAACATCAAGGATTTCTTCCGCGATAACGTGGACGTTCTTTTGGTCGACGACATACAGTTCTTGGTCGGGAAACACGGAACCGAAGAACTTTTCTTCTCGGTTTTCCAAACTCTGTACAACGCCGGCAAGCAAATCGTGATCACCTGCGATGTCAACCCAACGCAGCTTCAGGGCCTCGACGCGCGACTGAGGACCAGATTCACCTCCGGCCTCCCTATCGATATTAAAACCCCGGACAAAGAAACCTGCGAATCGATTCTGAGAATGAAGATCCAGGCCAACGGCCTTTCCGTGGACGCTTTCGATCCGGAAGTGATTTCGTACTTCGCCCAAAAGTTCGGCAACAACGTCCGAGAACTGGAAGGCGCCTTGAACCGTCTCCTCTTCTACATCGTCAACGTCCATCCAACCGTCCACGTAAACTTGCAAACCGCCATGGATTCCGTTCGCGACTTAACAAACGTTCAGGATGACGAAACCAAGTTATCCATCGGAAGAATCATCAACACGGTCGCCGATTATTACAACCTCGCCCCCTACACAATCACCGGGCGAATCCGAACCAGCCAAATCGCACTCGCCCGACACATCGCGATGTACCTCGTCCGCACGATGCTCGATGTCACCTACACCAAAATCGGACAAGCCTTCGGCGGCAAGGACCATGCCACGGTGATGAACGGTGTAGAAAAAGTGGACAACTCACTAAAAAACGACAGGCGGCTCCAAGCCACCGTCTCCGAATTAAAAGGAAGGCTGGGTTCTAAAGATAAATAGCCAAATTCTCTATCCAACGCGCGTGTGCGCATGATACAATAAACTTCGGGTGAAAATCGGGTTTATCCACATTGTCCACCGAAGGTTATTATTATTATTAAAAGCCGTTATAAAAATGAATTAAAAAGCAGGAGGGCGAACACATGCGATTCACTATCGATAAAAACGAATTTTTGAAAGGTTTGACGATGGCCGGACACGCCATCAGCGCAAAATCGGCCTCCCCGATTCTGCTCTGCTTCAAAATCGAGCTGACGTCCAAGGGTCTTGAAATTACGGCCCACAACGGCGAAACGGCCGTTTGGACATACGTTCCCTATGTGGTCGGCGACAAA
>JALCDB010000003.1 GCA_022641095.1 Bacilli bacterium | reverse complement strand
ATTAAATAATAAGGGGGTAATATATGCGTAAATTAAATAAAGTGATTTTGCTTTTTTTGCCTTTATTTGTTATTTCGGGTTGTTCGGATGGCTCCAGCGGGGGGTCGTCGTCAAGTTCTTCAAGCGAGAGGTCGTCGTCAAGTTCTTCAAGCGATTCCAGTCCAAAAGCCGATGTCTATTACGACGGGCCGGATGCCACGTCTTATTATGTGGCCGCCGACATTTACAATTCCTCCGTTCCGACAGCGGATATAGTGCCGGAAAGCGCCCTTTCGCCCAAGAGCAGCGGTCGCTACCTTCTCCCAGTAGGAGCCTCCTATCCGCCGCGTGCGCTCGCCGTAGACCAGAAAGATACTATAAGGAAAAGCGAAGGAAAGGAAATCGTAGGAAAGAACATCACAATCCTTGACAGTTTCTCATTCGACGCGACGTTCGAGGCCGGCGGCGGCCTTTACCCGGACAAGTCATTTGAGGGCCAAACCTGCAAGGGCGTCGTTTCCCTGCTCAACGTTGAGACCTTGTGTGAGCCCCCGGATGAGCAGTCATCGAGCGAGCACGATTACCTCCTCAGCGTCGTCTTCGCCAAAGGCGCCAAGTTCTTCGGGCTTATATCTTGGGATATCAGCAAGGGAATCGAGGATTCGGGGAACCTTTCGGACGGCTTTTTGGTCGGCTCCAACTACATTACGTTCCGAAGCCTGGCAACGCCATGGACGGCCGACCTTATGTATGATCCGGTCGTCGACTTCGAACTCGGCCTAAGAAGTCAGGGGCAGACCGTCGATTCGCTTGGGTATGGGCTCACATCGGGTAGATACGTCGACGGCAAGTCCGTAAGTGGCTATCCAGCGCCCTTCGCCATCGACCCGGCTTCCTATAAGAGCATCGGGCCCGGCCGCTCGTTTAAGGTCCGCTCATTGGAAAGCACCATGTCAAAGGCGGAAGGCGCGGTCGACAAGTCGAGCGTGACGAAAACCAGCGACGGGGCCGTAGTAGCCAAAGCCATCATCGATGGGAAGCCGATTACGATACATGAGTGCTCGCCATCCGTCGTGGACTCTTCGTCAAGCCCGGTTTCGTCATATTCTCTCGACGCCATTTCGAGGGTCAGTCTCTATTACCCTTATTCGGACCTAAAGGTTTTTTCCGATTATTATTCGGGGGGTTTCTCCACTTTCTCAATCTGAAGGCAACAAAAAATGACAATATCACTCATCATCGCCACTATTGGCGCCATTTGTGCCAGTCAGGTTCCGGCATCTCAAAATATAGGAAGCGCTTCTTACTTTAATAACAACCAGACTGATTTTGTAACGCCGTCCTTGGTTAGATCAACTGGCGAAGTTCCTAATCTTTCATCATCTCAGACCTATTCAACAGCATTGAACACTCAACTTGGTTCCGTTTCTCTTGATGAGCACATTCATGTAGAAAGCGCTTTGAATATTACCCCATCGCTAGCGAGTAAGAATAACGATTACACGGTTTCCGTTTCTTCTCATTTGCCACCAATCCCGACACAAATTACGACGACAATGTTACCATGTGGGTGTTTTCGCTTTGATGCATTTTCTCTCGCCAATGTGGTTATTACATTGAGTAGCAACGTTTCAAGCAAGCCATTCATGATGTATCTAGAAGGTTTTAGAACCCATCCGTATTACCATGGGCAAAAAGCTACCACGCCTTTTGATATTTGCGTCGATGAAAGCTCTACGCTTTCCAAACGCTTTGAAAGACAGTTATTTGCCGATTCGTATTGTATTAAGATTGTGGGAACCTCAACTGAGGGATATGATGCTTCAAACGTTTTTGCCCTGACCGTTTCCGCCCAATACCTTCCGTCGCCCGACGTCAAGATTTCCGATCTTCGTTATTGCAAGGGGGCTAAAGCGGCATTAGTAGCGGCCGATTATCTTCCTGGTGGAATTCAGCCTTTTTCGACAATAAAAGAAAAAGAACTTGGATTCGGCAAACCCGATGCTAAACTAAATCTTCAGCAGGATCCATTTCCTCGCCTGATGAACGAGTTTGCTGACAACGGTGATATACCATTCGCCACACTTTATGTCTGGGATCCAGACGTTTTAAGTAGTGTTAAGACCATTATTGATAGCCTGGCTTCGTCGTTGATTGGCAATACGGACATCACCGGCGAACAGGAACTTGAAGTGCAAATAAAGAAAAATGGTCAAATTGTTGATGATGTTTTTGACGCCGTATCTGGCGTGGCAAACATCGTGATCTCAATTGTCGGCCCAGAGTTTAATGTGATAACCGATGTTGTGCTGCCGGTAGCTGAAAAATTGTTCGACAAACTAATCGACGTGGTTGTGGCTTATGTTACGCCACATATGACTTTATCTAAAGCCAACCTTTTGATCGCTCTCGCTAGAATATCGCAAGCCTGCGATGATCTTTTGAAGATTCCGGGCGCTACGGAATCGGCATCTCTAAAATTGCCACTTACGTACCGTTTTAGCGAAAAAATGATAGATTCGATTCCTCATTATTATGTATCGTTCGGGGGATTGATTAACCTCGCTGCTTTCGCAAACAATGATATCGTTACCACTGAAGATGACATTTCGTGTTCTTTCCAAGCCAGTCTTTGCAACCACCATGTTTATTGTTTTACCGACGATGACGCATTTCCTTTAGCGTCTTTTGACACTCTTTCGCAAAACAAAACTGATATTAATTCATTTGGCGCGCCAAGCATAATCAATCAGGGCGTTCCATTTGCCATTGAAATAGAACATGTTGGCCAGTATATTTGGGCCTCATTTACAGCACCCGCAACGAGCGTATATACGATTGCTTGCAACGCTACCGTTTATCATTCAGAAACCGTTGCCTCGTGCCCTGATTTCGATGTATTTCGGGACGTAGTTCCAGGCCACTCTGAAAATGGATTGGTTTTCACGCACCACCTCTCGTCACCGCTTAGAGGGGGCGATGGCGTTCCAAGCGCCATTTATGTTGGATACTTCGACCTTAAGCTCGCTCAAGGAGAAACGGTTTATTTGAGAGTGTCCGGGCACAACTGGGCCGATTTGTCATATGTTCCTTCCATTGTGATCTCCCCATTTGTCCCTTCGGCGAATCGACCGACGCCCTATAATCACCACCACCATTATATTTATGGCTGCCAATATAATTCTCCGACAAGCCATAAAAAGTTTTGCTGGTGCGGGACCTATGAACTCGAGCCGCATGCTTTTGACGGATCGCCATGGATTTCTCACGGCCACACATATTCTCATTGTGGTATTTGCAACCACGTTGTTGATATTGGCGGTGACGGCGGAGGATTTGTTCAGCACTAACGGCTTTTATACTATTTATTACTGGATACGTTAATTTAGAATTCGAGGACGCCGACAGGCATCATGGCCATTCGGGCGCCTTTCCTGTGGCATTCCGTGAGGGTCATCCTTTGTTATTATGCTCATGAATGAAGCCGCCAAGGCGATGCCAACAAGCGGGAACGCCATAGAGAAAAGGCAATCCGCGCTTATGAAACGCAGCATTTTTTGACATTGTACAAACGGTGGCGCGTTTCTCGCCTCGCCCGCGCGGAGCGAGTGGTTTATACTTTGTCTATGAGCTTCGTGCCGTTGCGCCTTCACAGTGGTTTCTCTTACCTCGAGAGCGGGCTTCGTTTGGAACGGATCCCCGTTTTGGCGAGCAAGCGCGGCTATCTTTCCGTCGGCCTTTGCGATGAAGGCACCATGAACGGATACGCCCCGTTCTTCCATCTGTGCCAGAAGGCCAACGTCAAGCCGATTTTCGGTTTCGACGCCACGGTGGCCGAAGGCTTCTATTCCTTGTACGTCAAAAGCGAGGAAGGCTATCGCGACCTGTGCGGGATCGCCCTTTTGGCGAGCGAAGGCAAGCTTACCCTCGACGAGCTGCGAAAACGCTCCCAGAACCTTTTGCTCGTCTATTCCTGCGACAACGCGCTTTTTCGCGAATCATACCTCGGCAAGGACAAGAGCCTCGCCGAAAGGCTCGCCGCGCGCCTCAAAGGCTTCCCTGAGGTTTATCTGGGTCTCCCCTACCACCCCAACGATAAGGATTTCCTCGCCTTTTGCCGCGCTTTCGCGGAAAGCCACTCCTATGATCTCGTCGCTTTCCCGGAAATCGGTTACGAAAAGGAAACCGACGCGATCGTCCTTAAGATCATGAAAGCCATCCGCGACCACGAAACGTTGAGCGAGAAGGAGATGAAAGGCGATGGGTGGTTCCTTGACGAGGCGACGGCGGAGGCCTGTTTCTCGCCCCGGGAAATCGCCCTCACGGGGGAAATAGCCGCAAAGACATCCTCTTTTTCCTACCTCCGGAAACGGGGCGGGCTCCTTCGCTACGAAAACGACGAAGGTCTTTCGAGTTCGGCGTATCTCCGCAAACTGGCCCTAAATGGGCTCAGAAAACGCCAGGGCGACCCAATCCCCAAAGCCTATCTTGAGCGCCTCGATTACGAACTGGGCGTCATCGACAAGATGGGCTACAGCGACTATTTCCTTATCGTCGGCGATTACGTGAACTACGCCAAAACGCATGGCATCTCGGTCGGGCCGGGACGAGGCTCGGGCGCCGGGTCTTTGGTTTCCTATTCCCTTGGCATCGTCACCCCCGACCCCATCGAACGCGGCCTGCTCTTCGAGCGCTTTCTGAACCCAGAGCGGCAGAGCATGCCGGATATCGACGTCGATTTCAGCGACGTCCACCGCGAGGAGGTCGTCCTTTACCTGCAAAGGAAATACGGCCGCGAAAGAGTGGGCCATGTCCTCACCACCCAGACCATCGGGGCCAAGGAGTCGCTACGCGACATCGGGCGCGTCTATGGCTACGAAGAGCGCGAGATTTCCCTTATCGCAAGCGCCATCGTGGACGACAAGCTGTCGCTCCGCGATGACTACCGCCGCTCGCCGCGGTTCCGCAAACTGGTCGACGAGGACAAGTATTATCTCGGCATCGTGGCCTTGGCCGCCAAGATCGAAGGGTTGCCTCGCCAAATGGGCCTTCACGCCGCCGGCATCGTCCTCAACGACGACCCCCTCCCCGCCGCTTTGCCGGTTTTCGATCAGGTGGACGGAGTCGGCTACGTCGCCTGCCTCGAACGCGATTACCTTGAGGAGCAGGGTTTCCTCAAGATGGATCTGCTCGGCTTAAGGAACCTCTCAATCGTCGATTGTTGCCTTTCTCTCATAAAAGAAGACGGGGGGCCAACCATCAAGAGCGACGAAATCCCTTACGAGGACAAAGACGCGATCGCCCTTATCCGAGCCAACAAAACCATGGGGCTGTTCCAGCTCGAAAGCCCAGGCATCAGGCGGGCCCTCAAGGAAATCGACCCCACATCGTTCGAGGACGTCGCGGCGTTGCTCGCCCTTTTCCGCCCGGGTCCGATGGCTTCCATCCCCAGTTACGCCAAACGTAAGAAAGGCCTGGAGAAAATCGACTATCCGGCCCCTGAGCTCGAGCCGATCCTGAAAAGCACTTACGGCATCATCGTCTATCAGGAGCAGATCATGCAGATCGTGCGCGTCATGGCGGGCTTCAGCTATGGGCAGGCCGACTTGTTCCGCCGCGCAATCTCGAAGAAGGACGCGGACAAACTGGCCGCCCTTAAGGGCGGCTTCCTCGCCGGCTGCGAAAAAGAGGGCAAAGACCCCGTCCTCGCTAAGCGGGTCTATGACCTCATCTACAAATTCGCCGATTACGGCTTCAACCGAAGCCATGCCGTCTCCTATGCCGTCCTGACCTGCCAAATGGCTTATCTCAAGAGCCATTTCCCAAAGGAATTCTATTGCGCCTATCTCGATTTCCTGAGTTCTTCCGACGCCAAGTTCAAGGACACCGTCGGCGAGGCCAAGGATCTCGGCATTGATTTGTCGTGCCCTTCCCTCAATCGAAGCGGAAGCGGCTTTCGGATCGACGGCGGCAAACTGATTTTCCCGCTGTCGTCGATCAAAGGCCTCCAAAGCGGCCTCGTGAACGCGCTCCTCGACGAAAGGGCGGCCCAGGGCGAATACCAGGATCTTTTCGACTTCGCCGCCCGGGGCAAGGCGGCGGGGCTCAACCTTCAAACCCTGATCCGCCTGATTGACGCCGGGGCCCTCGACGGCTTCGGACTCAACCGCCCGACTTTGCGTGGCAACGCCCCCGCCGCCATGACCTATGCCGAAATGATGGTGGGCAGCGACGGCAAACAGGTCCTTTTGGAAGGGCTTGGCATCGAGAAGCCGGCCATTCGGCCTTTCCAAGAAAACAAACGCGAGGACCTCGACGCCGAATACGCGGCCCTCGGGATGATGGTCTCGGGCTCGCCCTTATCTTTCTACAAGCCCGAGATCGAGAGGGAAGACTGCGTGCCCCTTGGGAAAATCGGGGAGCGGGAAGGCCTATTCAAGACCGTCGGCATCGTGAAGGAAATGCGCGCCATCGTGACGAGGAAAGGGACCCAAATGGCGTTCCTCGAGCTCTATGACGAGACGAGCGAAGCCAGTTTCGTCCTCTTTAGCGAAGCCTACGCCAAATGCTTCGCGCAGATCGAAGAGGATAAAATCGTCATCGTGACGGCTCATCGCGACATGCGGAGAAAAGACGCTTTCTTAGTCGAGGACGCCCAAAGGTTGGAGGATTAGGCCATGCCAAAGAAAATCTACGTTATTGACGGAAACAGTCTGCTTTTCCGCGCTTATTACGCGACGGCTTACGGCGACAGGAACGCCATCATGCGCACCAAGTCCGGTTTGCCCACGAACGCCATCTTCGCTTTCGCCAACATGCTCGCCAAAATCCTGCAGGGCTTCAAAGGCGGCGAATCCATCTTCATCGGCTTCGACAGCGACAAAGAGACCTTCCGCAAAGCCGAATTCAGCGACTACAAAGCCAATCGCGCCCCTTGCCCCGAGGACCTCAAGCCCCAGTTCCCGCTTTCGCGCGAACTGTGCGCGGCCCTTGGCATCGTCTATTACGAAGAGCACGGCATCGAGGCCGACGACATCTGCGGCACGGTGGCCAAGGAAGCCGCCCGCGAAGGCTACGAAGTCACCGTCTACACGAGCGATCGCGACTATCTTCAGCTCATCGAGCCCTCCATCAAGATTTCCTTGCTCAAGGTCGGGCTCTCGAACATGGAAGTCATGGACGAGGCGGCCATGATGGCCAAATACGGCCTCAAGCCGCTTCAGATCATCGATTACAAAGGGCTCCGCGGCGACGCGAGCGACAACCTCCCCGGGATTCCCGGGGTCGGCGACAAGACCGCGACCAAACTCATCCAGCAATACGGCTCCTTCGACGCCATCATGGCGGACAAGGATAACATCAAAGGCAAACTCGGCGAGAACATCCGAACCTATGAGGCCCAAGGCCGCGAATGCTATAAGCTCGCGACGATGAAACTCGACGTGAAGCTCCCCTTCTCGGTCAAGGATCTGGCCTATCGGGGCTATGACTTCAAATCCGTCAACGACTTCGCTCAGAAATACGAGCTCCGCCAGTTCCTTTCGCGCCTGCCTTCCTCCCTCAAGAAGGGGGTTGCCGAGGCCCTTCCCGAGATGAAGAAGGTCTCTTCCTATCCCTTTGCATCCGCCAAAGGGCCTTTGGGGCTCGCCCTCGACGTCGATTTCTCGAACTACCACGAAGAGGGCTTCGAAGGCCTCGCCGTTTACGATGGGGAGAATCTCGTCTACGAAACCCGCGCGGACCTCGCCAAAGACGCGATCCTCCAAGGGATTCTCGCGGATCCCTCTATCGCGAAATCCGTCTATGACGGCAAGGCCACCATCTATTCCTTGGCCAAGGAAAACGTCATGGTCGCCGGCATAAGCGACGACTTGCTGCTCGCGGGCTATCTTCTCGACAGCGGCGTCTCGAGCGATCCCACCCTCGTCTACAGCGCGTTCGGGGTCGACGTCGACGTCCCCGAGGAGGAAGGTTTTTCCCTCTTTGAGACGGCCCATCCCCTAAGGACCGCCAAAATGGCCTACTACGCCTACGCCTTGCGGGGCAAGGCCGAGGGCAGCCTTCGGTCCGTCGACGCCTACAAGCTCTATCGCGAGGTCGAAATGCCCCTCATGGAAACGCTCGCGGGCATGGAGTTGGAAGGCTTCCCGCTCAATAGGGGGGAGCTGGTTGCCTATGGCAAACTCTTCAAGGCCAAGAAAGAGGCCGCCCAAAAGGACGTCTACGCCCTCGCGGGCGAGGAATTCAACCTCAATTCCCCAAAGCAGATCGCCGAGATCCTCTACGTGAAGATGGGGCTTAAAGGCCCCACCAGCAAGAGCACTTCGGTCGCCGACCTTAAGGCCATCGAAAAGGAAAGCCCCATCGTCGCGAAGATCCTTGAATACCGCAAGTACGCCAAACTGATGGGCACCTATATCGACGGGTTGGCCCCCCACATCCAAAGCGATGGCAAAATCCACTCCTACTTCAATCAGGCCCAAACCTCGACGGGTCGCCTTTCCTCAAGTTCGCCGAACCTTCAGAACATCAGCGTCCGGGACGAGGAAGGCAAACAAATACGGCGCGCTTTCCATTACGGGGATGACGAAACCTACCTCATGTCCCTCGACTATGGGCAGATCGAACTCCGTCTTTTGGCGGCCCTAAGCGGCTGCAAAGCCTACGAAGAGGTTTTCGAAAGCGACCGCGACGTCCATAGCGAGACGGCCCGTCGCATTTTCCATACCGACAAGGTCACTCCGCTCATGAGGCGGCGCGCCAAGGCGGTCAACTTCGCCATTATCTACGGCACGACGGTCTATGGGCTCGCCGATCAGATCGACGGCACCCCCAAAGAGGCTTCCGAAATCATCAAGAACTTCTACCTCGCCTATCCCGAGGTCGGGGATTTCCTGCGGAAAACGATCCACAACGCCGAAACGAAAGGCTACGTCACCACGATGTTCGGGCGCCGCCGCTACCTCCGCGACGTCAACGACCCCAATTACGCCAAGCGCGAGGCCGCCCGAAGGGCCGCCCTCAACGCCCCCGTCCAAGGCAGCGCCGCCGATCTCATCAAGATCGCGATGGTCAAAATAAGCAAATTCCTTGCAGAGGGCCGCTACAGGACCAAAATGGTTTTGCAAATCCACGACGAGCTCATTTTCGCCGGGCCGCTCGAGGAACTCAAAAACCTCCAAGGGCCCATCGGGAACATCATGACGCACGCCGTCGACTTGCCCGTCAAACTGACCGTCGAATGCGGCATCGGCAAGACGTGGTTCGACGCCAAGGACTGATTAACATGCCAGAACTTCCGGAAGTCGAGACGATCAAACGGACCCTTGAGCCGGTCCTTGTCGGGCGGAGCATCGCCTCCGTTCGCGTTTTCCGCGCGAAATCGGTCCTTACCGGGGCCGAGGAATTCGTTTCCTCCCTCCCGGGGGAAAGGTTTTTGTCCTTGGAAAGGCGAGGAAAATTCCTCATCTTCCGCCTCACCCATAAGAAAGTCGTCATCAGCCACCTGCGGATGGAGGGCAAATACTACGTGGGGAAAGCCGCGGATCCGATAGGCAAGCACGACATCCTCTCCTACGACTTCGCCGACGGCGGCGACCTCCGGTTCCTCGACACGAGGAAGTTCGGCATCGTGATGCTGAGCGAGGAGAGCCGTTATTTGAAAGAGCCGCCGCTATCCGAACTCGGGAAAGAACCATGGGAATTAAGCGCCCAAGAGCTTCTCGAAGGGCTGAGACGCAAGCGAAGCGAGCCCATCAAAGAGGCCTTGCTCGACCAAAGGCTCATCGCGGGGCTCGGCAACATTTACGATGATGAGGTTCTTTTCGCGAGCCGCCTCAATCCCAAGGCGGCCGCCTCCTCGATGAGCCTCAAGCAGTGCCAGACCATCAAGGAAAACGCGGAGCGAATCCTTACGGAGGCCATCGCCAACGGCGGCAGCACCGTGCGGAGCTACCACCCCAAGGAAGGCGTCTCGGGGCATATGCAGGACCATCTTTTGGCTTATGGGCATGGCAACGAACCCTGTCCCCGATGCGGCTTCCCGTTCCGCAAAATCGCCATAGGCGGGCGCGGGAGTGTCTATTGCCCGATTTGCCAGGCGATGCCCGGAAAGCCTCTTATCGTCGGCGTCACCGGTCCCGTCGCAAGCGGGAAGTCGGCCGTTTCCTCCTATCTCAAGGAAAAGGGATACGAAACGATCGACGCCGACGCGATCGTGAGGAAGCTTTACGATTCCGGCTCTTTGAACGAGGCCCTCGCCTCCGCCTTCGGAAGCGAGGCCATCAAAGAGGGAAAGCCAAACCGCGCCTATCTTTCGCGCCTCGCCCAAGGGAAAGAAGCCAGGAAAAGGCTCGAAGGCCTCGTCCATCCCGCGGTTTATGGGGAAATCGGGAAACGGATCGCGACCTCGAAGGCGAGGCGGATCGCCCTCGACGTCCCGCTTCTTCTCGATGGGCCTTTGGAAGGCCTTTGCGACCTTATCATCGCCGTTTTCGCCTCGCCAAAGAATCAGGAAACCCGCCTCCGCGAACGCGGCAAGGACCCAAAGGCGGCCCTTGCGATCAATGGGGGATGGCCCCGGGGCAAAGCCAAGAAAAAAGCCGGCCTCATCGTTGACGGGGACGGCTCTTTGGCGGATTTGCGGCGGCAATTGGACGAAGCGAAGTTCCTATAGGTTCTCGACGCCTTTCTCGACCCGGCCGACCTCGGCGATCTTGCTTTCGATGAGGCCGACGAGCCGGTTGGCCATGATGGAGGAGCCGCGCGAAGTCGAATAAAGCTCTTTGATCTCGGCGAGCGAATAGTCGCTGAGGAAAACGGTGAGCAGGTTCCTTTTGCCACGTTCGGACAGCAAAGGCATGACGATTTGGTCGCGGACGTAATCGCTTTTGAACTCGCTGCCGAAATCATCGATGACAAGAAGGGGGATACTCTCAAGTCCCTTCAGTTTTTCCTCAAAAAGAGGGCGCCTTTTCACGGCGTCCCCCTTGAGTTCGTCGAAACGGACGTTCGCGTTCATGAAGGCGACTCTCTCGCCCCGAAGCGCATAGCCGTTGGCAAAAGCCGCCGTGAGGTAACTCCTTCCGCTGCCGACCTCGCCCATAAGGTAGACCCAGGGCCGGCTCTTGCTCCTCACCGCTTCCGCGAACAGGCGATAGACGGCTTTGACCCGCGACGAATTCGAAAGGGAAGTCGGGACGAGGGAAAGCCACTCGTCCGGGAAATCGCGGTAGACATATGAGGACAAAACGGTCTCACGCCGCAAATAAAGGGGACAAGGGCCATACGTCCTTTCGAGGCGCCCCTCATTCAAAATGAGGTCGCTCTGATGGAAGGGCGTGTCCTTTTGGCAAGCGGAAAGCCCCGGGCAACGGGAGCAGTAATCCACGTCTTCCTGATAAGCGGCGATAAGGCCGAGATTGGCCCTCACTTGGGCGCGGGAAAGCTTGAGTTCGCGAAGCTTTTTGGCCACGGGCTCATCCGTGGCGAACGATTCCATCATGCGGATGGTCTCCTCTTCCGCGAGGTGGCTTACGGGAACGATTTTGTCGATTTCCTCTTTGAAGTCCTTCATCGTTACTTATCGTACAACCCTTTCATCATCTTTTTAAAGTCCTCATCGCTCATGGAAGGCCTTTCCTTCATCTTGGAAGGGGCCTCTTCAGGAACGCTGGGAGAGGCGAGGCGAGGGCTCTTATGGCCCTTGGAGGTGGCACTTAGGTAGTTAAGGGCGTCCAAAGCGGTCGCGATCCGCTCACGAACGAGCGAGGCGGCGATCTTTTCGGTCAATTTCTTGGAAAGGATGTTCTTGTTGCGGGTCAGAACATAGAGCACGAGGGCGTTCGTGACGGAGGCGGGCAGCCCCATGTCGACGGTCAGCTCGCGAAGCAATTCGAGATCGGCTTGGGCGGGCTTGCCCCCATGCTGGAGGCTCCGCAGATAGGCGGCGGGAGTAAGGTTCTCCATCTTTTTGAGGCAACCGGAAAGCTCGGCGTCGCCGTCCGCCACCGATTTTTTCTGCGCGGCCCCTTGATGAAGGTAAGATAGGGGCAGGCTCTTTTCGCAATCGGCGGCGAAACCATCGTAATCGAAATGGCTGCCTTTCTTGGCGAAAAAATCGTAATGGTCGTCCGCGAAATCGGCGATGGTCGCCTCATCGTAACTGTATAAAGCCGCCACGCGGGAGATCTTCGTGAGCTCGCTCTCGGAAAAGGAGAGGCCGTTATAGAGGCTATTAAGCTTCTGGAGGGCCGAAAGAAAGACGTTCCGATCGAAGCCGGTCCGCTCGCTGCCGCTCAGGCGACCCCCGGTTGAAATGACGCTATCGAGATAAGCCGGATCGCTGAAATCGGGAGCGAAGTACCGGGCGAAGCTTTCGCTGCATTCGTCATAGTCGGTCGGCGTTTTCATGACCGCGTAATGGGCGGCGAGAGCCTGACACCTCTCTTTGCCCACCGCTTTCCGCAAAGTGCCGGCGAAAAGGACGTTCCCAAGAAACTCGCCCGGGGTCTTGGGGGCGTAAAGGCAATAGACGAAGCCAAGGCAATTCTTCCCCGCTTTGGCGAAAGTGCGGACAAGGCTGACCGCCTCGAGGGCTTCAAGGGCGGCGTACCATTCGCCGGCGGATAACCCCAAGCGGGCGAATAAGGACTCATGAGTCAGGAAAACGCCGGGCTTTTCGCGTGTGAGAGTGAGATAGGCGGCGATGGCTTTGGCGCCGATGAGCGGCTCGTATAGATCGATAAGGTAACGAAGGTCGGGGCCGCCCAAAAGGGAAATCGGGCGAACCTGATAAATGTCGGATGGATTTGCTTGCTTCATGCAAAAAATTTTAGCATCACGCTTTCGCAAAATCCACGTTTTATTCGATATTTTCTAGTCTTTTTGAAGTTATCCACAATCGATAAAAGTCTGGTTTGCTCCGCTGGAAAGCCCACTTTTGGCAAGAATTCACCGCGCAGGCGCGACTTTTCCACAAAAAATGAGACGGTTGCAGGGATAGACCCTTGAGGCGACGCCATCGTCCCACTAAAGAGTTGTTTTATCGTTTATCATTAACTTTTTAATACTTTTTGTTAACACTTTAATTTTTATCATGTATACTATGTCTGCTTCCAAAGGAGAAAGCAATTATGGAAAAAGTCGCAAACGAGAGCGAAAAAGCGAAGAAGGCGCTGATCGTCATCTCCAAAATCTGCTATGTCATCGCCTTCATTCTTATGATTCTATGCTTCGTCGCCGCCGGATTTAGCCTTATTGGCATAGCCGTCGCGCCATTCATGCCTTACGATTGGATCAAAGATTTCGTCTTGGCCCACCCGAACAGCTACCACGACACCGCGTTCCTCGCCTACATAAACGTGAAATACGCCGAGGTCGCTTGCGTCTATGGGCTCTTGGGCGCGGGCGTGTCCGGGGTGAGCATGCTTTTCGCCCGCAACCTTTTCGGATCCATCAAAGAAGCCAACACCCCTTTCGCCGAGAAAGCGGTCAGCAGCCTTAACATGATTGGCCTTTTCGCCTTGATTCAGGCGATAGCCGTCCCCGTTGTCCTTTCGATCGTCACCGCGGCGACGGGCACTGGGGATACCTTCAATTCCTGGAATTTCGGCAATGTCTTCTTCGCCCTCTTCATCTTCGCCATCTCGCTAGTCTTCAAGTATGGCGTGTCCCTTCAAAAGCAAGCGGACACGACCCTATAAGGCGCCGACGATGATCGTCTTGCGTCTCGATCGCGTCATGGCGGACCGGAAGATATCCCTGAACGAGTTGGCCGCGAAAGTCGGAATCAGCAACGTCAACCTGTCCAACATCAAAACCGGTAAAATCTCCGCCATCCGCTTCTCCACCCTCAACGGCATCTGCCAAGCCCTCCACTGCCAACCGGGCGACGTCCTCGAATATCGGGAAGAATAAGGAAAAAGGCCATCGTCCAAAAAAGGCGGTGGCCTTTTTCCCATCAATTGATGGTTTTAGCTCGCGAAAGAGGCGTTCGCGGCTCCGTTTTCGGTAAGAAGAAAGGACTATCGACGCCTTGTCCTTTATATTAAATAAAGGAATGAAGTATAATGAAAGGCGATTTCGAGGTTTTTCCCATGATACATCGCATCGGCATCCTTACCTCCGGCGGCGACTCCCCCGGCATGAACTGCGCCATCCGCGCCGTCGTGCGGGCCGGTTTGTCCTATGGGCTTGAGGTTTATGGTATCTATGACGGCTACAAAGGCATGGTCGAGGGGAACATCGTCAAACTCGACCGCAAGAGCGTTTCCGACATCGTCAACCGCGGCGGCACCGTTTTGCGGACCGCCCGATTGAAGGAATTCAAAGAGGTTTCGGTCCGCGAAAAGGCGGTCGGGCAACTCAAGAAATTCGGCATCGAAGCCATCGTCGTCATCGGCGGCGACGGTTCCTACATGGGGGCCAAGCGCCTCACCGAGATGGGTATCAACTGCGTCGGGCTTCCCGGTACCATCGACAACGACATCGCCTCAACCGATTACACGATCGGTTTCGATACCTGCCTCAACACCATCTGCGACTGCGTTGACAAAATAAGAGACACCACCGAAAGCCACTCCCGCTGCTCCATCATCGAAGTCATGGGCAACCATTGCGGCGATTTGGCCCTTTTCAGCGGCCTTGCCGAAGGCGCCGAGATGATCATCACCCCGGATCACCCGATCCCCGAAGAGGAAATCATGCGCACCCTCAAGCAAATGCACGACAGCGACGACAACAAGCGCGCCATCGTCATCGTGAGCGAAAAGCTGTATCCCAACATCTACGAATTCGCCGAGCGGGTCCAAAAGGAGACCGGCTTCGACACGCGCGCCGACATCCTCGGACACGTTCAGCGCGGCGGCGCCCCAAGCGCCTTCGACCGCATCTTGGCTTCCCGCATGGGCGCCTACGCGGTCGATTGCCTCTTGGAGGGGAAAGGCGGCATCTGCATCGGCATGGTCAACAACAAAATCGTCGACTACGACATCTACGACGCCCTCGCCCTCCCGCGCGACAAGCACGTCAGCATGCTGCGCCTGATCGATATCCTCAAGTAACCACATCATTAAAGGGAGGTTTTACGCATGAAACTCAATATCAGCAAGAAGACCAAGATTGTCTGCACGATCGGGCCGGCGAGCGATACCCCCGAAATGATTTTGAAGCTTTACGAAGCCGGCATGAACGTCATGCGCGTCAATTTTTCCCACGGAACCCACGAAGAGCAACTCGCCAAGGTCAGAATCGCCCGTTCTTTCGAGCAGAAATACGGGATTTACATCCCCGTGGCGCTCGACACCAAGGGACCGGAGATCCGAACGGGTTACATGGAAAACGGCTGCGTTGAGGTCAAAAAAGGACAAGTCATGCGCATAACCGCCGAAAAGATCGTCGGCAACGCGCAACGGTTTCAGTGCACCTATGGCGGGCTCTATGGCGACGTTTCCGTCGGCGAACCCATTTTGATCGACGACGGGAACCTCATCATGAGGGTGATCGAAAAAGACGAGAAGAGCCGCGAAATCGTCGTGGAGGCCCAAAACGACCATTGCATCAAGGATCAAAAGGGCATGAATATCCCGATGTCCAAACTCTCAATGCCTTATATCTCTCCGCAGGACGAGGATGATCTTAGGTTCGGCTGCGAGAACGACATGGACGCGATCTTCGCCTCCTTCTGTCGCCGGCCCGAGGACATTCGCGACATCAAGGCGATCCTTAGGAAATACGGAAAGCCCGATATCCCCGTCTTCCCGAAGATCGAGAACCCGGAAGCCGTGAGCAAAATCGAGGAGATCGTCAAAGCCGCCGACGGCGTCATGGTCGCCCGCGGCGATTTGGGCGACGAGATTCCGCCCGAGAGGGTCCCGCTCGTGCAGCGGAAAATCATCCGCCTTTGCCGCGAACTCGGCAAACCCGTCATCACCGCCACCCAAATGCTCGATAGCATGACAACGCATCCGCGCCCGACGAGGGCCGAGGTGAGCGACGTCGCAACCGCGATCGATGAAAGCAGCGATTGCGTCATGCTTTCCGGCGAATCGGCTTCGGGCAAATACCCCGTCGAATCGGTCAAGATGCAAGCCGCGATCGCTAGCGCGATGGAAGCCGAGCTCCCATACGAGAAACTGGCTCAGGAGGCTTTCGACACCAGCGAGCGGACCAACAACGACGCCATCGCCAATTCCATTGCGGCCACCGCCCTTCTCATCGGAGCCAAGCTCATCATCAATTTCACCCAGACGGGCAATAGCAGCCGTCGCATCAGCAAGGCGCGCCCCTGCTGCCCTATCATTTCGGTGACCAACAGCCGCAAGACGGCGCTTCGTTGCGCTTGGATGTGGGGCGTCTATAGCGTCCTTATCAAAACCGCGATGCCGGATTTCATTGAGGAAATGGAGGTTCTGGCGCTCAAAGTGGCCCGCGACCTCGGCCTCGAAGCCGGGACTCCGGTCATCATCGCCGGCGGCACTCCCACGGGCGCTGGCAAAACGAACTTCATGCGCATCGTCAACGTCAACAGCGTCAAGGACCTTGACTGATGAGGAAAATCGTCTCCCTCGATATCGGCGGCACGAACACCCGGGTTGCCCTCGTCAACGAGAAACACGAAATCGAATCGATCCATATCGCCCCCACCGTCGTCGGCAACGTCGAATTGTTTTTGGCTTCCATCAAAAAAGACATCGAGGACGCGGTGACGAGTTGGAGCGATGTCAAGGCGATCGCGATGGGCGTTCCAGGCCGAGTCCGCTACGACGGCTTCATCTACGCGCTTCCCAATATCCACATCGACAATATCCCTCTGGCGCCCTATCTCTTCACGGCCTTTCATATTCCCGCTTTCGTCATAAACGACGCCGAAGCGGCCTCCCTCGCCGAGGCTAACGTCGGCAAATTCAGAAGTTGCCACAGCGTCTATTTCGTCACCATCTCCACCGGCATCGGCGGAGCCCTTTGCGTGGATGGCAAACTTCGGGGGAGCAGTTACGAAGTCGGCCATACGATGACCGAATATCGCGGGCAGATCCACGAATTCGAGCATTTGGCCAGCGGAACCGGCATCGTTCGCCTCTGCGACCAAAACAGATTCTCGGTCGCCTCGAGCCGCGAGTTCTTTCAGCTTGTCAGGAACGGCCACGAAGTCGCCAAAGGAATCTACCGCGATTGGATCCGTCTGATGGCCGACTGGCTCGAGATGAACCAGCGCAACTTCCAGCCCGATGTTTTCACCATTACGGGCGGGGTCGCCAAAAACAGCAGCCTTTTCCTTCCCGATCTCCGCAAGGCGGCCCCCGATTGCCGGCTGGAGCTTTGCTCCTGCGGCGAGCAAGCCGGGTTGATCGGCGCGGCGGTCCTTGGCTTCCAAAAGACCAAAGGATAGGCAATCCGTTTTATAATCGGTTTCACCAACGTTTCTTTGTTTTAGAAAAGAATTCTCTTTGTTTTCGCCATAGCCTATAATTTGAGAGTTATGGAGGTTCCCCAATGGCTAACGAAAAACGGTTGACGGACGGGGACGCGGTCATCGAAACCAAGCGGCTCAGCAAGCGCTACGGCAGGTGCCTAGCCCTCAACGACGTCACTTTGTCCGTCAAAAAAGGCCAACTCATCGGCCTCGTCGGCAAAAACGGCGCCGGCAAAACGACATTGATTCGACTCCTCACGGGCGTTGCCCACCCTACAAGCGGCACCATATCCCTTTTTGGAAGCCAAAACGGCAAAGAACTCGAAGCCAGCCTCTCGCGAGTCGCGGCGATGGTCGAGCAGCCAGCTCTTTACGAGAACATGACGACCACTCAAAACCTTATGACCGAATGCATCCTCAACGGCGTCAAAGACCCCATTAAGAGCGGTTATATCGAAGACAAGCTCAATTTCGTCGGCTTGCCGGAAAGTTTCACCGACAAGCGCCACGTGAAAGATTATAGCTTAGGCATGCGACAACGCGTGGGCATCGCGATGGCGATGATCGGCGATCCGGAGCTCATGATACTCGACGAGCCGACTAACGGCCTCGATCCGGAAGGCATCCGCCAGATCCGCGAACTGCTTCTTAAACTCAACAAGCAGGGCATCACCATCATCGTTTCGAGCCATATCCTTTCGGAACTTTCGAAATTCGCCTCCACTTACGTTTTCATCGACAAAGGCTGCTTGGTCGAGGAGATCAGCGCCGCTGACCTTGAGAAGAAAGTGGGCAAGATAATCATTGTCAAAACGAGTGACAATGAGAAGGCCCAAAAGGTTCTCCTCGAAGCCAAATTCGACAGCGAGATCGTGAAGGACACCCTCAACGTCCATAACATCAAGGAACCAGCCGAGGTCATCAACGTCCTGAACGATAACGGCGTTTCTTTGCTCGGGCTTAGGGAAGAGGAGAACTCCCTTGAGGATTATTTCGTCGACGTGATCGGAGGAAACAAGCGATGAAACGTCTTCTCAAACTATATTATTACCGCTCCATTCACGAGAAATCCGTTCTCATTTTCTTGCTCATTATCGGCTTCCTTGGGCTTTTAATCGGCATAAACGTCGGCAACAACTATGCCCAAAACATCCGAGCGGGCATGAGTTCGGGTGACATTCCCGGAATCGCCGACTTGACGCTGGTTGGTTTTTCGACCGGCCTTTCCTTCAACCTTAGCGTTTTTTCAGGCAACTATCTTAGCAGTAATTTCTACGTCGTCGCCGCCGTTAGCAATTACCTTCAAATCGGGCTTTGGTCGCTCATTGTCATCACTCTTTTCATCGGGCGCGAGTGGCGCGAACGGACGTTCCGCAACCAAATTTTGGCGGGCGAAAGCCGGATTGCCATCTACCTATCCTCGCTCGTCGTCTCAGCGACGATCGGGCTTATCAACCTCATCGCTTTCATTGGCCTTTTCATGATCGGCGCCTCATTGTTCGGCGTCCCTTTCTTCCTCCCTTCGGAAAGCTCCCTCGTCGGGGCGTGGTGGGTGGCCTTTTTCCTTTGCCTCCTTATTTTCCTCACCTTCATCACCGGGGCGGTCTGCTTCAGTTATCTCATCCCTAATTCCTGGGGCGCCTTGGGGGTCTTTGTCGGCGGATCAGCCTTCATTTCCCTCTTCACTTTGGCTATCGACGCCGCCTGCTTCAACACCGGAACCGTATGCTATCTTTTCGAGAACTTCCTGACGCCGTACCAATATTCCCGGCTATCGACCCTTACTTACGATTCGGCCATCTCCTCGTACACCCCCATCGTCAACCAGTATTCCGGAAACACGACTTACCACCCGGTCATAAGCGCGGGCCACTCAACTTCCTTCATTCTCACAACCGTCTTCAGCAACCTCTTCTACATGGCGGCCGCCACCTTTTTCGGCGCCCTTTCCTTCGTCAAACGCGACCTTAAATAAGGACGATCGTCGTGAGCCTTTCGTTTTGAAAGGCTTTTTTTGCTATTTATATTGACTAATCGCCCACTCCTCCTAGAATGAAGGCAGCGAAGACGGAGACACGCTCAAAGGCCATATAGGCCTATGGAGTACCACTCCCGAGCCCCCGACGATGAGTCAGGCGTACCGCTACCGCGTTAGGGGGCGAGAGGGGTCGCAAGACCCGAAGCAAGGTGGTACCGCGCGGAAGCGCCCTTCAAAGTGGGGCGTTTTATTTTTCGTCCCCGAAAGGAATAGCATCATGAAAATCGTTTACGAGAAGGAAGAAGCCGAAATCGAGGAGGGGGCCAACGGGTTCGCGGCCGCCAAAGCCCTCGACGCCGAAAACAAAGCCAAAGACGTGGCCTACAAAATCGGCGAGCGGATGTTCGACATGAGGGCTCCGATCCCCGCTGGGGCCGAAATCAGTTTCGTCCGCGAGGGCGAGGCGGCGGCGTTTGAGTTGCTCAACCATTCGACGAGTCACCTCATGGCCCAGGCTATCGCCCATCTTTTCCCGAACGCCAAATTCGGCTTCGGCCCTTCGATCGAAGAGGGGTATTACTATGACGTCGATTTCGGCGACAAAGTCATCACCGAAGCCGATTTTCCCTCCATCGAGGCCGAAATGAGGAAACTCTCGAAAGAGAATCTGCCTTTCCTTCGGAAGGATGTCACCCCCGAGGAAGCCAAGGCCATCTTCAAGGCCAACCCTTACAAGGAGGAATTGATCGCTGAGCACGAAAGCGAGAGGATTTCGACTTACTCTCAGGGCGATTTCGTCGATTTCTGCCGCGGGCCTCACGTCCCTTCGACCGGCTATATCAAGCACTTCAAGCTTCTTAGCGTCGCTGGGGCATATTGGCGGGGCGACAGCAAGAACAAACAGCTCACCCGCATCTACGGCACTTCCTGGTGGAGCGAGGAGGAGTTGAAGAGACATCTCGAGGTCCTGGAGCGGCGCAAGGCCAACGACCACCGCAAACTCGGCAAGGAACTTGGGCTGTTCTTCATCAGCGACTATGGCCCCGGATTCCCTTTCTTCCTGCCTAACGGCATGATTCTCAAGAATTCGCTGCTCGATTACTGGCATAAGATCCATCAGGAGGCCGGCTATCTCGAAATCGAGACCCCGACCATGCTTTCCCGCGAACTATGGGAAACCTCCGGCCATTGGGACCACTACAAAGACAACATGTACACCACCAAAATCGATGGAAGGGATTTCGCGATCAAACCCATGAACTGCCCCGGCGCCATCCTGGTTTACAAGAACGACATCCATAGCTACAAGGAATTGCCGCTCCGTTACGCCGAACTCGGCCACGTCCACCGCCATGAGGCGAGCGGGGCCCTCAACGGGCTCTTCCGCGTCCGAGCCTTCACCCAAGACGACGCGCACATCATGATCCGCGAGGATCAAATCGAGAGCGAGGTCAAGGCCATCATGGCCCTCTTCGACAAGGTCTACGCGGTTTTCGGCCTCAGTTACCGTATCGTCCTCAGCACCAGACCCGAGACCGGCTATATCGGATCGATCGCCTTTTGGGATAAGAGCGAGGCCGCGCTGGCTAGGGCCTGCAAAGACAGCGGGCGCGAATACCAAATCAACCCGGGAGACGGGGCTTTCTACGGCCCGAAACTCGACTTCAAACTCAAAGACTCGATGGGCCGCACGTGGCAATGCGGAACCATCCAGCTCGACGTCAACCTCCCCCACCGCTTCGGCTGCTCCTACATCGACGAAAACGGCGAGAAGAAGGAACCGGTCATGCTCCATCGCGTCGTCTTCGGCTCGGTCGAACGCTTCATCGGCATCATCACCGAAAACTACGGCGGGGCCTTCCCGACGTGGCTCGCCCCGGTTCAGTGCAACGTCCTGCCGGTCAACCCGGAGTTCCACGAAGGATACGCCCGGGAAGTCGAAAAGGCCCTTCAGGCGGCCGAAGTCCGCGTCAAAGTGGATGACAGCAACGAGAAACTGGGATACCGTCTCCGCAACTCGCAGGTTCAGAAGGTCCCTTTCACCCTCGTCATCGGGGATAAGGAAAAGGAAGGCGGGACCGTCACCTACCGCCTTTATGGACAGCAAAAGCAGGTCAGCGTCCCCCTCGCCGAATTCGTGAAAATCATCCGCAAGTCAATCGAGGAGAAGGCCCGTTACTAGACGGTTCGAACGCATAATCGAGTGACCTTTGACAAAAAGGGCCAGCATAGCTGGCCCTTTTATTTTTTCGTCTTAATCGTCGTCTTTGTATTCGCCGGCCACGAAAGTGCGGTTCGCGTTCGTCTTCTCCATCGCCAGGAGCTTTCTCTTGAGGTCGAGCCCGCCGATATAGCCAACGAGCGACCCCCCTTTGCCGATGACGCGATGGCATGGGATGAATAGGGGGATCGGGTTTCGGTTCAAGGCCATCCCGACGCTCCGCTCGCCCCGCGGCTCGCCGATGGCTTTCGCCACGTCCTCGTAGGTAAGGACTTTGCCATAGGGGATCGTCCTCACGTAATCCCAGACTTTCCTCTCGAAATCGGTTCCCTCGGGTCGCAACCGGACGTCGAAAGCCTTTCGTTGGCCAAAGCAATACTGATTCAACTCGATGATGGCGTCATAGAGGACGGCGTTCTCCTCGTTTATGGCCCCTAGGGGATCCACCGCCCCGAATTTCATTCCGACAAGAGCCTTCTCGTCGCTCAAAATGGTAACGTCCCCGAGCGCGGTGTCGTAAACGGCGTAACGAATAGCCATGAAATCCTTTTTCAAACCTTCCCTTTGCCTTTATTAATAGCGGTTTCCCTCCGAAAAAGCAAATCGAATTTCAACGCCTGCTCACGAAAAAAACAACGCCTCATCGAACGAAAGACGGTTAAAAAGGCAAAACGTTTCTTCGTAAGGAAACACTTGTGACAGCAAAAAGGCCGCTTCTTGAAGCGGAATGCCCCGTTTCTTTCCCACCGGCGAATCGAGGCCACTGGCAGCCTCGCGACCCATGAGGGCGATCGCTTGCGGAAAAGGGGTTGACAGACCCTCCAAAACGAGGATAATACATTTGTCGATAAAAGTAGAAAGCAGTTCGCGCAGAACTCGCCGGATCCCGAAATCGGAATCGGCCCAGGCTACCACAAGTTTCCCTTGAGATAAGTCAGGTTAAGCGCGGATTACCGCGCTATTTTTTATCGAAAGAGGAGGAATTCAACCATATCTTACTTCAAAACACACTACCATCGTCGTCCCGAGAAACGCTACGATCCCATCAATGAGCACGTCCACTATCCGGAAGTCCTCGTGATTGGACCAAACGGGGAACAAATGGGGAAAATGTCGTCCCGCGCCGCCAATGAATTGGCGCTCCATTACGGACTCGATCTCTATTGCGTCGCCCCGAACGCCAATCCACCTGTCTGCAAAATCCTCAATTTCGGAAAATTCCGCTTTGAGCAACAGAAGCAAGAGAGATTGTCCCGCAAAAATCAGCACGCCAACGAACTTAAACAAGTTCAGCTGACACCGCAAATCGGCCAGCATGACCTTGACACCAAGGCTCGTCACGCAAGGGATTTCATTGAAGATGGCAGCAGGGTTCAGGTCTGCGTCGTTTTTCGTGGGCGGCAACTCGCCCATAAGGACCTCGGTGAGGAGGTTATGCAGAATTTCGTCCAAAGCCTCGAAGACATCGCCACTGTAGACAAGCCGCCTTTTTGGGAAGGCAAATGGTACGAATGCATCCTGGCGCCGAAGAAGAAACAGGAGGAAAACAGTTTATGCCGAAAATGAAGTCAAGCCGCACTTTGGCCAAACGCATCAAGGTCACCGGCAGCGGAAAGATCAAACGCCACCATGCCTATATGGGGCACTTTGCCCCCAACAAGACACGCAAGCAGAAGCATCATCTTAGAAAGGCCGCCTTGGTCAGCAAGGCCGACATGAAGAAGATCAGTCAGATGATCGACTTCAACAACAAGTAAAGGGAGGATAACAACAATGGCAAGAGTCAAAGGCAGCGTCGCCACCAGAGCGAGCCGCAAGAAAATCTTAAACCGCGCCGAAGGTTACTTCGGTTCGAAACACCTCCTTTTCAAGACCGCGAAAGAGCAGGTTCTCCACAGCCTTCGGTACGCTTACGTCTCGCGCCGCGAGATCAAGGGCGACTTCCGGAAGCTTTGGATCAAGCGCATCAACGCCGCCTGCCACGAGAACGGCATCAGCTATAGTAAGTTCATGGACGGGCTCCGCAAGAGCGGGATCGCCATCAACCGCAAGATGCTTTCGGAAATGGCCATCGCCGATCCGAAGGCTTTCAAAGGCCTCGTTGAAACCGCCCGCAAAGCGAGCAAGAAACCGGAGCCGAAAGTCAAGTAAGCTTCCGACCACAAAATAAAGAAAGCGGCCTTCGCGGACCGCTTTTTTTATGAGAAAGACCTTTCAAAACAACGGATCGATCGCCTATTCGGTCTTTTTCCCAAAATCCTTGGGAGCTCCGTTTTTCATGAGGATCGACTTGATGCCCGCGACGCACTCCTCAACGAGCGGCTTCCAATCGAACTTGCCCTCGAAGGCCTCGCACTCGCTGACCTTCGGCTTGGTTTTCGGTTTTTTAGGGGCGAAGATGGTGCAGCAATCCTCATACGGGCGAATCGAGATGTCATAGGTTCCGATTTTTTTGGAAACGCCGATGATCTGCAGTTTGTCGCTCACGGCGAGCGGGCGGATGATCGGGAAATTGGTGACGGCGTTGATGGCGACCATCGAATCGAGGGTCTGGGAAGCCACTTGGCCAACGCTCTCCCCCGTCGCGAGGGCGAGGCAATGGTCCTTGAGGGCGACCTCATGGGCGATTCGCATCATCATGCGGCGCATGATCGTGATGCAATAGGGCTCGTCGACGTATTCGTAAATGGCCTCTTGGAGCTTGGTGAACGGAACGATGTCGAGTTTGATCTCCTCCTGATAGCCATTAAGGATTTTCAGAATGTCGAGGAGTTTGTCGATGACGGCGCTCGAAGTATAGGGAGGGGCGGCGAAATGGAGGCATTCGATGCGGATGCCGCGACGCAACAAGAGATAAGAGGCGACCGGCGAATCGATGCCGCCGCTAAGAAGCATAAGGGCTTTCCCGTTCATGCCAAGCGGATAGCCGCCGGCGCCCGGATAGCTATGGTCGTAAAGATAGCAGGCTTCCTTCCGCATTTCGAGATTGAGGGTGATGTCGGGCTCATGGACGTCGACCGCAAGCGCGGAATGGTCAAGAACGTAATCGCCAACCGCGCAGGCGAGCCCATACGAGTCGAGCGGATAACTCTTGTCGGCCCGTTTGACTTTGACTTTGAAAGTCTTGCCGCTTTCCCCCTTAATGAGATCGAGGGCGGTCTTTTCGACCGTTTCAATGTCCTTGGGGCATTTGTGGACGAGGGAGATTTTTTGAATCCCGGAGACGTCTTGGAGTTTTTTTGCGATGGCTCCGGCCATGGCTTCGCTTTCCAAAGCGACGAAGGCATGATCGCGCCCGCTCGTGACGGCGGGAGACCCATAATCTTTGAGGGCGTGCCGAACGTTACGGGCCAATTGGTTGATAAAACTCTTGCGGTTCTCGCCTTTGGTGCTGAGTTCGCCATAGTGGATCATGAGATAATCGCCGCTCATCGGTCCTTGACCTCCTGAAGGATCTCGTCGAAAACCTTTTCAAACGTTTTGACCTCGTCCATGGTGTTAAGGGGCGAGAAGCTGATCCGAATCGAGTTTTGGGCGCGGGCGCGATCGCCCGTCTCCTCGTCAACGACGTAGGAAAAGGGGTCTCTTTTGCTGGAACAGGCACTCACGGAGGAGACGTAGATGTCG
The DNA here is from genome assembly GCA_022641095.1 of Bacilli bacterium. Lineage (GTDB taxonomy): Bacteria > Bacillota_I > Bacilli_A > RFN20 > CAG-826 > UBA4951. The sequence continues at coordinate 212,633 of JALCDB010000003.1, read as the reverse complement.
CGATTGGAGAGGGCTTCCACCACGACCGACGCCTTCTTTTTCGTAAGTGAGATGTTTAAAAGATAAGGCGAAGCGGAGACGGGAGAATTCAGCAAAACTCCAGGCTTGTGCGCGAAATATCGCCGCAATTCCTCATTAAGGGGCCTGACTATGGCCTCTCGTTGCCTAAGTTCTCCGAGCCCCTCGACTTGAGCCAGCGCCATCGCGGCGTCCCCGGCGACATCGCTCGTTCCGGCGCGATATCCGTGTTCTTGGCCGCCCCCTTCGTTCTGGGGTTGGAGGATAATCGATTGGCGATATACGAGAGCCCCGGTCCCCTTAAGCCCGCCGAACTTATGGCCCGAATAGGAAATGAGGTCGCAATCCCCATATGGAAAGGCGGTCTTGCAAATGGCCTGCGTCGCATCGACATGGAAAAAAGCCTTTCGGAACTTATGGACGACAGCGGACAATCCGGCGGTGTCGAAAATGGAGCCAATCTCGTTATTGACCGCCATAAGGGAGACGAGGATGGTGCTTCCGTCCATTGCCTTCGCAAGTTCCTCCGGCGTCACGACCCCTTCTCCGTTCACGGGCAAAATGACGACCTCATACCCGAAATGGTCCCGCAGATCCATAAGCGGGGCGAGAACGCTTGGATGCTCGATGGCGGAGGTGATAATGCGTTTGCCGCGAGCGGCATAATGGAAGGCAACGCCCTTAAGGGCGAGGTTGTTGCTTTCGGTGGCCCCGCTCGTGAAGACGAGTTCGTGGGATTTCTTCAGTCCCATCGCCCCTAAAATCGAAACGCGGGCCCCGTCGAGGATCCGGCGAGCCCGATGCCCAAAGGCATGGTTGCTGCTGGGGTTGCCAAAAGAAGTGGCGCTGACCTCCGCGAATTTCCTCAAAGCCGACGGCAAAGCTTCGGTTGTAGCCGCGTTATCGAAATAAATCATGAAACTATCGGCCTTCCTGAATATGGCTTACGGCTTCTTCCGCCGCCGCTTTGGCTTTGGTGAAATCGCCGCTATAGAAAAGGCCCTCGCATTGGATCATCAAGGCGTTGAGTTCGCCGCTGTCACCTCGGAAACGGTTCGCGAAAACAATGGCTTTTTCGGCGTCGTCGGCTTCGCCTCGATCCTTGGCGACGGATTCGACGAAGGCATCGGCCCCACTTTCCAAAGCAATTAAATCCGCATCCACTTTTTTGACGTCGATCGGCATCGATCGCAAATCATCGGAAAGACCGTCCAAAGTGGCGTAGAGGTCGTCGATTCTGCTTTCATAGCGGTCGTAAATCGGCTTTACGTTAAGGTCGCGAAGGGTTTTTTCGGCGCCTTTGAGGCGAGACCAATAAACGCTTAGGGCCGCGTTGGCCTTTTCGCTATCGGTCTTGAGGGAAACCAAATAACTTTGGAAATCGGCGATTTGTTTGGTAGCCTCCTCGTCTTGCGCCTTAAGGGAGCGCATTCTCTCAACCAAAAGGGAATAGGGCTGCTTCGTGGCGGTATGGATGACGGAGTCGAGGTTGCGGCGCGAAGCGCCAGCTTTGTTGATGGCGCTCTGAATGGCGTCGATACGGGCTTCCTCGCCACTCATCTGATAGATCTTCCGAACGGCCGGAAGGGCATTGCAAAGGACTATGAAGTTCTTTTCGAGGTCGTTTTCCTTGGCGTAAACCCCATCGCATTCGGCTTGGAAAACGGTCCGAGCCGCCTTCTCGGAGTCGAACTTCGCCCCATACCCTTCTAGATGGTGCGCCATGTCGTCGAGTTCTTTTTCGACGCCACGCATATCGAAGTCCTGAACGCGCTTGGCAAGGCTGGCCAATTCATCTTTCAAGGCCGCGAAATCGTCGGGCAAAAGGATATGGTAAAGCGGATAGCCATCCTTAATCATCTCGTCGTAGCGGTTCTGAAGCGAGGCGATTTTATCCGGCAAAACGGATTGGATGCTGACGCAAACGTTGGGCAAGGCCCTCAGCGTGGCGGCCAAAGAATCGCCAACCGGCGATATTCGGTTAATCAAAAGGGCTTTCGCATCAATGTACTGGGCATTTTCGATGTCCTGCTCCACTTGGTCGAAAAGGGAGTCGAGTTTCGTGAACACGCTCTCGAAAGAGGGGCCCACGAGGCTTAGGTCGGCCTGACGGGCGAAGTACTCTTGCTTGATTTTGCGAAGTTTCTCCCGCTCATCGAAACTGCGAGCGCGACAATCCTCCTCGTCTTGGAACATATGCCTAAGGGCCTTGTCGAGGGAGGCGACTTGAGCTTCATAATCATCCACCGCCTTCCTCGCGAGCGGAAGTTGGGCCCGCAAGTCTTTGTAGCGGCGCGCGGCGAGCATGTCCTTCGTCCCGTTAATCGAAGCTTGGGCCGAGGCGTCGCTCACATCGCGGATATCCTTGAATTTCTTGTTCCAATCCATGTATTCCTGAACATAGGTAAGGTTCATGCTCGAGATGTTCTCAAGGCGCTTGACGAATTGGCTGTCTTGGCCGAAGAGAAGCCCATGGCTCCTCTCAAACCGGGCGTTGAGATCCCGAACTTGGCGTTTAAGTCGCAAATGCATGAAGACCGCAAAGTAGAGAAAGATGAAGATCCCCAAGACAAGAAGGCCTCCGGCGACCGAGATGGCGATGATGCCATTAAGGTCAAGCAAAACGACGACTGCCATTGTTTTCATCGCTTTACTATATCACGGTAGCGCGACTATAGGCGAGAGGGAGCGGAACATTCCGCCTTCAAAGTCCTTAGGCCGCCAAAAAAAGTGAAAAAGATTGACGGAACCTCACTTAATACTTATAGTATTACTCGCGTGGATAGAGCAGATCCTTATGCCTCCGCCTGACGTCCGCCCTCGAAAAGAGTAAGCCAGCAGCTACTTGGCCGAAATGATTGACGGACACCCGAGAGGCAGGAACGGATCCCTAACTTTGTTTGGCGCAAGGAAAGGAGAAATAACATATGTCAAGGTACACCAATTCAACTTGGAAGCAGGCCCGCCGCCTCAATTTCAGCACTTCTGAAACCGGCGATGAGCTCAAGCGTCGCCCCTATGGCCCGGGCCAGCACGGCCAGGATCGCCATCGCAAGCCGTCTGAGTACGGAACCCAGCTTCTCGAAAAGCAGAAGCTTCGGGAACTTTACGGCGTTAACGAGCGGCAATTCCGCCGTCTCTTCATGATTGCCAAGAAAGACAAGACCGTCACCGGTTTGGCCTTCTTCCGCATCTTGGAAAGCCGTTTGGACAGCCTCGTCTATCGCATGGGTTTCGCCCGCACGAGAGCCGCGGCCCGTCAGCTAGTGAACCACGGACACATCACAGTCAATGGCAAAAAGGTCGACATTCCGTCGTATCTATGCAAGGTCAATGACGTGATCGCCCTCAAAGAGACCGCTCCGCTCAAATGCGTGAAAGAGTCTTTCGACGGCAAACCCGCGACTCCGGCTTACGTCAAAGTCGAGCCCGAGAAATTCACTGGCACCTTCAGCCGTCTTCCGGAACGCAATGAGCTTCCCCAAGACATCAATGAAGCGCAGATCATCGAGTACTACAACCGTTTGCTGTAATCCTCATTCGATCGCCGAAACCCCAACATTATGGTTGGGGTTTTCTTTATGTTCATCGGGAGTGGTCTATCACCGCCTCCATTTAAGGCCAAATGCCTTTTTGCCATCGCTTTTAGCACAGAAAAAGGCGGGCCGTCGAGCCCGCCTTGCAAAATCGTCGCTTATTCGCCGTAGCCTTCGACGGAATCGAAACTCGTGCGGGCGACCATCGCCGCCCACGCGTCGGCGGCTTGGCTCTTGAAGTCTCCGGTCCAGCAATCCTCGCCGATGTCGACGTTATCAACCGTCGCGGTGAGCGAGAGGTTAAGGACAGGGATATTGAACGAAAGCTTGAAATCAAGGCTCGAGAGATAGCCTCCACTATTGGTGTTGATGGTGACATCCATGTCGCCAAGCTGCGAGTTGTTCGATAGGACGGCCATATCCATCACGAAATTGAAGGACGGGGTCGCGCTCTCTTCGTTAGCGCAGGAATAGCTATCGAGAACGCTCTCGATATCAATCGGCTCGTCGCTGCCGGATTCGCTCTTCTTCTGGATGGAATCGATGTAGCTGTCCTTAAGGGCGACAACATCGTTAAGCAGGTAATAGAGGAGGTTCTTCGTGAAGTAGGGCGCATAGACCTTCTTGTAAGTGGTCGTATCGCCGCTCACGGGACGTCTGTTGAACTCATAGAAATAGACGTTTCCACCGGTCCCGCCGTCGGCCGGGGCCTCGTAATAGAACTGAACGTCACGATGGGCTTTCCCTGAGAAATCGTCAAAGAGAGCCCATCTTCCGGTATTGTTGACGGCCGAAAGGAGGGGAATGTTGTTGAAATAGCCGCTCACTTTGACGGTTTTGTCCACGACTGAGAGATAGAAGTCGACGTCGACGGCCATCGAGATGTTGATAAGCATATTGACGTTCATGGTCGCGGTGAGGTGGAAACTCGTAAGATAGCTTGTCTTGATGCCGAATTTGACAAGGGTCTTAAGCGAATTGAGGTTAAGGTAAGTGTTGTCTTCGACAAGGTTCGTGAGTTTGCCATCGTTATAGGAAGTCAACGAAGCGTCGAGGTTGATGGTGTAATCGCCATAAACGAAGTTCTCAAGGCGAACGCCTTTGACTTCGTCGGTGTTTTCGGCGGAAACGCCCAGCGGCAGATAAACGACGATGTCGTTGCCGTCGTCGCCGATGAGATGGCCATCGACGATAACCTTGATTTCGTCGAGCCCGGTCTTCTGGTTTCTGAGGGTGGTGACGCTCTTAAGGATCTTGGTTTCGAGCAAAGCCCCGAAGTCCTGATCCATCAAGCGCCCCATGACGGTCGTGGCGGCTTCGCTCTTCATTCCATCGAAGAATTTGGCCCAGCGTTGATCGGGGGCGTCCGGAGAAACGGCGGACTTCACTTGCGAAACGATATCCTCGATGCTGTCGACGGCAAGGGATCCGTTAAGCGGCTTGTCGCCACCCGTAGTCGAACCGTCGGCCGTGATTTTATCTTTATAGGAGAAAAGCAACTTCGCGTCTTCCGTGGCGCTCCCGCCCGTCAGGTCAGCGGTTATCGAATGGGTTTGGCTCGTGGATGAACCCCAATTCGAGGAAGTGGCGATCACGTTAAGGGTTCCGGTCCCGACTTTGCTAGGAACGTCGGCCTGAAGACCACCCGAAAGGATGAACTTATCGGCAGTTCCAGTTTTTTCGATGATGGTGCCATTCGTTCCTTTAGCGTCGTCTTGGGAGTTGAGGGCAAGGCCAAACTTCTGCTCGTTGGCCAAATTGTAAAGCTGATTGAAGACGCCATCGGCGAAATCGAGCGACATATAACCGGTCCCGACTTTGGCCGCATCCACCGCCTCCGAGGAATAACCCTCGGTCTTGATGGTGAGGTCATCGACGGTGACGGAACTCGAAAGGACGACGTCGCTCACCTCGATCGTGGCAAGGCTGCTCGAGGAAGCGCCGCCATCGAAGGTCAAGGTGACTTGAGAATCGTCCCCTAAGCCGAGCTTACTAAGAGAAACGGTGAGTTTAAGGTAATTATTGGAGGTCTCGACTTTTTTAAGCATCGAAACGACCGTCTCGTAATGACCGTCGTAGATGTTGGTCATGAGTTCGCTCGAAGTGATGAAATCGAAAGCCGTGTCGGCGCTTTGCGTCTCAGCTTGACCGAACTTGTCTTTCATGGAGTCGATAAGGCTTTCCATGGAATCATGGGTCATTTTGGCCCTGAGCGCATTCTCGTTATAGGTGAGGTAAGCGGCCTCAGGAGTATAGACAGCGGCCAAACTTTGGCTGTCGCTCGTCTTATCGGCGGCGCCTTCATTGGCGAAATAGGAATAGGTGGTCCCTAAATTGAGGTCAAAAGTGTCCTCAAGGAAGTTATTGGAGGAGAAGTCGACATTGGCCCCGCCGTTAAGAGCGAGGTCGGCCGTTCCGTTACGAAGCGAACCGGCAAAGGAAAGGCCAACGTTTTTCCCTTTGTAAACGTTGTAGATTTTCTCGATGAGTTCGACTTGATCGTTTATCTCAAGGTAGGTCTTGCCAGTGTCCTCGGGGTTCACGATATGGATATCGTCGGTGACGGTGACCTTGGAAAGGGTGAAGGCGATTTTCCAGTCGCCTAACGCGATAGGAGTATCTTCTTTCGTATAGGCGCCCGTGAGAACGCAATCTTTGTCGGCGGTCATGATAATGTCATAGCCATCGATGGAGAGAGTGAATTCGTAGGTGCCATCGTCAAGATCCGTCTCAACGATATTGCTTAAAGCGTCGGTGAAGCTCGAAAGGCCGTCTCCGGAAGCGACCGAGGAAGTGTCGATGTCGATTTGGGCGCTTTCAATGCTGAAGATGCGAATCAGGTTCTTGAAGAAATCGACGCGGGAGTCCGCTTCGCTCTTATAGTTGATGCCCATGATGGAAACATAGAAATCGCCACCGACCATATCCATGTCGAAGGTGTCGACGGCGGCCCCGTCGTTGACGGTGACGGCCGTGCCGTTATAGGTCACGTTGGCGGCCATGTTAAGACCGATTGCATTAAGCGAGAGCTCCGGCATCGAGAAAGCCAAAGTTGAACTGACCGCGAAAACATTGTCCGGATAATTGGCTTGCAAGGACAAATCGGCGGTCAACCCCTGCATCCCCGTGAGGTTAGCGGTGAACTTCTGCGTAGGAGTAAGTTTATCCCCGCCATCGGGAACATAAGGCGAGTGGCTCGTCGAAGTGCCGACGTTGTCGCCATTTCCTCCATGAGCGGCGTTCGGCACCGAAAAATAGACAACGGTGGTCGCCATCGCGAACAAAGAACAAAGGATGATGGCGTATTTGCCATCCCTTTTTCTCCGTAGGCGATTTCGTTCCTTGGTTAGTGCGGCATTCTTTTTCTTTTCCATAATTTTCTATTCCCCTTTTTATCAATCACCCGTCCAATAGGTGACTGGAGTCTCTAATTCCGGAATCGCGTATCCGCCCTCACAAAAGTATTTGGTCGTAAGCCTTCCTTCCGTGATGGTCGGAACGGGAAGCTTCCTAAGGGTGACCGTGTATTTCTCATGCGACTCGGTGGCAAGAAGCTGAAGCTTGCTATCGAGGTAGAAAGTCAAATGAACGAACGAAAAATCAACGCTGCTCAGATTCGAGATGGCAATCATCTGAACTTGGTAATTCGTGGTGCTGCCATTGGGGGCGAGTTCCAGTTCCAACGTATAGCCACCCTTTGTTTTGGTCAGCGACGTCGGCGAGTCGCCGCTTTCGGTTGTGGCCAAAGGGTTGACCGTGCTGTCGCTGATCAAATAAATAATAGGGGTATCAAGCGTGCGCCCATATGAGGAGAAGTATTTATCGAGTTTGTAATGGGTGGCTTTCTTTTCATAACTAGCCTTCTCGACGCTGCCATCCACTGGGTGGCCGTCATGAACATCAACGCCTTCTTTGCTTTGAAAAGTTCTAGAAGCGGTTTTCACCACGCTGCTGGCGGAAATCGACTCCTCCATGTAATCGTCGCCGTCGCGGATAACCGTATCGCGAATTTGCTGAGTCACGGGTCCCCCTTTGGCGTACCCTTTGCCTTGAGTCATATAATTCGTTTTCTTTTTTAGCAACATAAGAGAAATATTCGCGATGTCGCTGTAGGTGAACACTTTTTTGTCGACCAACTTAGTGAAATCAACCGATTCGTCATCGGAAATGACGGCGCCATAAGTGTTCAACAACTCATCGTTGTTTCCGGTGACGACCGCTGTATGATCGCCTTGTTTCGCGGTCATGCCGTGCAAATAAAAGCCAAGGCCGGCGCCGAGCGCGACGGCAACGACGGAAAGGCAACTCATCGTGATGACGGCTCCCAATCTTTTGCTTAGCTTTTTAGTTTTCATGGCTCTTATTGGTACAAAACTACCAACATTGCATTATAAACGGGACCCGTCAATAAAGTTCCTAACGCTCACGCAAGGTGCGTAGAATTCGTTCTACGATTTGTAGAAACACAATAAACTTGGGAGGAATTTGCATTCAAATAACTTAAACACTCGATAATATGTCTTTTTATTCGTACGCCTGTACTTCCAAACAAAAAACATGATTGATGTATAGTAGAGACCAAATATCGGAAATCCCACTTTTTAAATCGCTTGCAACAGAACCCGCCATCTATACAATAGAGACTGTTATGGATGAACTCAGAGCCATCGTTTCCGAAAACCTATCCTCGCTTCGCAAGGCCAAGCATCTTACTCAGCAGGAACTGGCCGATCGAATTGGCTATAGCGACAAAAGCGTTTCAAAATGGGAACTCGGCAAAGCCATTCCCACCGTTGACATCCTCAAACAGTTTGCCGATTTCTATGGAGTCACCGTCGATTTTTTGATCACGGCTCAGTCGGCTCAGCAACGCGACAAGGCCCTTAAGGGCGACCAAAAGACCAACAACAACCGCATCATCATCATCGCGATGGTGGCCACTTTCGTTTGGTTCACCGCCGCTTGCGTCTACGCTTCCAGCATCCTCAATGGCTTAGGCAATTGGTGGTCGGCTTTCGTTTGGGCGATCCCTGCCAGCATCTTGACAACCGGTTTTTTGATTTTTTGGTTTTGGGGGAAAACGATTAATTTCTATATTTGCTCAAGCCTTTTTATTTGGGCCTTCCTTACGGCCGTTTGCATCCAATTGGCTTTCTATCCACCCCATCAGCAGCTTTGGTACATCTACTTTGTGGGTATCCCTTTGCAAATCGGAATTATTCTTTTGCGGGGCTGGAAAAAATAAGGAGCGAATTAGCGCGCTCCATTATTTATCGCCTTCCCTTGATTAAATTTCGGCGAGGTAATAATTTTTCTTGCCACGGCGGACGATGATATATTTGCCGCAAAGAGCGTCTTCCGTTCCATAAACTTTATTGGGGTCGGTGGCCGATTCACCATTCACGACAACGCCGTTTTGTTGGATGAAAGTGCGGGCTTGGGTCTTGCTTTGGGCCGCCCCGACCGCGACAAGGAGATCGACCAAATTCTTTTCGCCATCCAATTTGACCTTAAGGGAACCAAGAAGCTCCTCTATTTCCTTTTCGCTAAGAATCGCGACTTCCCCTTTAAAGAGAACCTCCGACATTTTGCGGGCTTCGTCAGCTTCTTCCTGCCCATGGATTTCCTTTGTGACTTCGTAGGCCAGTTTTTTCTGGGCAATCCGCGAACCTGGGTGACCATAATGGTCCTTGGCAACCGCCTCGATCTCCTCGTGGGGAAGAAAAGTGAAAACCTTGATATACTTGATTGCGTCGTCGTCGGCGCAGTTGATGAAGTACTGATAAAGCCTGTAAGGCGAAGTGAGTTTGGGGTCAAGGAAAAGGGCTCCTTCCTCGCTTTTGCCGAATTTCTTGCCATCGGCGCGGGTGATAAGATGGGCCGTCATGACCTCGCATTCGGCATTCTCGCCTTCGACTTTCCTAATGAGTTCCATGCCGGAAGTGAGGTTGCCCCACTGATCGTTGCCGCCGATTTGGATCTTGCATCCGTATTTTTTGTTGAGCGTAAGGAAATCGATCGATTGAAGAATCTGATACGAGAACTCGGTGAAGGAAATACCCGCTTCCAAACGTGAGGCGACGATTTCTTTGCTAAGCATGTAATTAATAGGAAAATACTTGCCATAGTCACGAAGGAAATCGATTGTGCCCATCGAGCCAAGCCAATCGTAGTTATTGACGATGAGGCCTTTGTCGGGATCGCTCAGATCGAGAAAACGCTCCAACTGGCTCTTGATGCTCTGAGTATTGGCCTCAAGGGTTTCCTTGCCCTGAAGGTTCCTCTCCTTGCTCTTGCCAGAAGGGTCGCCGATCATCCCGGTGGCGCCCCCGACGACCGCGATAATGCGATGGCCGGCCCGCTGGAGGCGCATCAAAATCGAAATCATGACGAAATTTCCTATGTGCATCGAGGAAGCGCTCGGATCGAAGCCGCAATAGATGGTCTGCTTTGCGCTGAGAAGTTTACGCACGGCTTCTTCGTTTGAATACTGCTCGATCAAACCCCGATAATTCAAATCATCGACGATGTTTTCCATAAGAATGCCCTTCTCGGCTATTGTACCTTCATTAATCGCTTTTTGGCATCAAAAGAAAAGAAAAAAAGCCCCTTCGCAAACGCGAAGAGGCTTGCTGGCTAGCTGAGAATCAATACATCCCGTCCATGCCACCGCCCATGCCACCGGCTGGGGCGGCGGGCTTTTCCTCTTTGATCTCCGTGACCGCGGCTTCCGTGGTGACGAAGAGCGAGGAGATACTCGAAGCGTTAAGGATGGCGCTGCGAGTGACTTTGGTTGGATCGACGACGCCTCTGTCAAAGAGGTTGACCCATTCGCCGCTTTCGGCATCAAAGCCGAAGTTGGCCTTCTGAGTGGCTTGCTTCTCGGCGATTTCGTTGGAATCATAGCCAGCGTTATCGGCGATTTGACGCAACGGCTCATAAAGCGAGTCCATGACAGCGTTTATGCCCTTTTGGATATCGGGGTTTTTGTCGACCAAAACGCTCTTGAGGTCTTTGTAGCATTCGGCAAGAGCGGCCCCGCCGCCGACGACGATGCCTTCGCTCACCGCGGCTTTCGTCGCGTTAAGGGCGTCTTCGAAACGAAGTTTCTTGTCTTTCATTTCGCTCTCGGTCTGAGCGCCAACTTTAAGGACGGCGACGCCGTCGGAGAGTTTGGCGATGCGTTTGGAGAGGCCTTTTTTGTCGTATTCCGAAGTCACGGTGTTGTACTGAGCCTCGAGTTCGGAGATGCGGTCTGCCAGATCCTTCTTGCCGCCAAGGCCACCGACGATGGTCGTGCTGTCCTTCTTGACAGTGACTTTCTTGGCTTTCCCAAGGTCGTTCAAACTGATGTCCTTGAGGGCCATCCCAAGATCTTTGCTATAGAATTTCGCCCCGGTCATGATCGCGATATCCTGAAGGGCGGCTTTCTGGGCATCGCCGAACTCCGGAGCTTTCGTGGCGACGACGTTGAAGGTGCCACGGAGCTTGTTGACGAGAAGCGTCGAGATAACGTCGGCGTCGAGGTCGTCAGCGACGATGAGCAGCGGCTTATGCGAGTCAACCACCGCTTGGAGAAGTGGCACGATGTCGTTGATATTCGAGATTTTCATGTCGGTCACGAGGATATAGGCATCCTCGAGTTCGGCGACCATTTTCTCGCGATCACTCACCATGTAAGGGCTGATATATCCTTTGTCATATTCAAGGCCTTGGCTCACGACAAGCTGGTCTTCGCTGGTCTTGCTTTCGTCGACGGTGATGACGCCGGCCTTGCCGACTTTCTCCATCGCCTGGGCGATAAGCTTGCCAATGCTCTCGTCGTGCGAAGAAATCGTCGCGATGGATTCGATGTCGCCGTTCGTGGCGACGGGTTTGCTCTTCTTCAAAAGCTCCTCAGCCACGGCCTTACCGGCCTTTTCCATGCCGACGCGGACGAAAACGGGGTTAGCGCCTTTTTCAACGGCGGCGATTCCTCGGTGGATCATGGCCTGAGCCAAGACGGTCGCGGTCGTGGTGCCATCGCCGGCCTTCTCATTGGTTTGGTTGGCGACTTCGTAAACTAACTTGGCCCCCATGTTCTTCACGGGGTTCTTCAGTTCGATTTCGCGGGCGATGGTAACCCCATCCTCGCAAATTTCCGGGCTGCCATAGCCTTTGTCAAGAGCGACGTTGCGGCCCTTCGGCCCCAAAGTGACTTTAACGGTGTTGGCCAATTCGTCGACGCCCTCGACCATTTCGTCGCGAGCGCTTTTGCCTAATTTGATTTCCTTTGCCATATTGATGTTCTCCTGAAAAATGTTCCTTCCTTAATATAAAGGTTATTAATCGACGACGGCCAGGATATCCTCGGCCTTGATGAGCAGATATTTATGCCCATCGTCTTCGTAATCAGTTCCCGCGTATTCGCGGTAGACCACTTTGTCGCCGACTTTGATTCCTTTGATCGGAAGCAAACCTTTCACGGCGTCTTCCTTTCCAGGCCCAATGGCCAGAATTGTGGCCAAGTTGCCAGTTTTCTTTTCGCTCGTGAGAACGATTGAGCCGACTTTCTTCTCATTCGGAACTTTCTCGATGAGAAGATTGTCGCCTAACGGTTTGATCATTTGATTTCCTCCATCCCTGATAACGGGTTCAAGTGTAGTTTAATACGGCTTTTGGCACTGTCAAGCCCAGAGTGCCAAAATCGCTCTCGTATCAAATCACATCAATGTAAGCACTTTCATTAGCATATCCTATTAATTAAAATTAATTGAAATGACAATTTAAAATCATAGATAGTTACGATAATGACTAGTATTATATCACTTTTTAATGACATAATTTTAGTAACTGCTTTTTAAATAACTTACGAATATGAAAAAGTAACTACAATTTTAACTTTTATCTCATTATAATTTAACGTTGGTTTCCAGAAACAATGGAACCCAAAATCCAATGATGAAGAACAAAAGGCTGGCCGTGATCGCAATGACCACCGCCGCGCTTGGGCTCGGAGGGACCCTCGTCGCATATCTGGCCGAACAAGGACAATCACTCCAAACGGTCGTGGCTTCCGATTCCACCTGGGACGGTTTCACCCGCACGCCGTATAGCGACACCACCGTTTCGTATAACGGCGGCACTTATTACGTTATCGAGAATGCCGACGAACTTGCCTACGTTGCGACCGATGAGGCGTCTTGGGCCAAGGATTTCTTGGTCACGGGCGATATCGATCTCGGAAATAGAAACTGGACTCCGATCGCGCCGGTCCTCGACTCGAGCAACATCGTCTCTTTCACCGGCATCATCGATTTCAATGGCCATATAGTAAGCAATCTGAAGCTCGATTATTCCTATGCCTTGAATGACGCCAACAACAATAATCACTGGAACAATGGCAACCGCGATAAGTGGACCGCCAGCAATATCGGCCTATTCGGAAACGCCAGCGGCGCTATTCGCAACCTCAACCTCAAAGACGTGAGCGTCAGTTTGACCTCAAGCCTCTACCGCAATTATGTCGGCGCCGTCGCCGGCTATAACGGCGGGACCATCGAATCCGTCACCTTGAATGGCCTCGAAATGAACGTCACTTTCAATGCCGGCGGATATCGTTATGGCTATGAAAACGCCAGCGGAGCCCTCGTCGGCTTCAATGGAGGCACCGTCCAAAACGCCCTTTATCTTCGTGGCGAGATGAAGACCTCGAATTATAACGGCGACTGGTGGAACGGCAAAGCCCTGACCGGTACCATTTATGGAAAAGGCAACCGGGATTCCCTCTTGAGCGACGTATACGCCGATACTGAGAAAACCTCTTCCGCCATCGGCGGATGGGGTCTCACCGACAACTGGTCTTTCCCCACTCCCGGCGATCTCAGCGATGGCACCGTTGAGGAGGCCATCGAGACCATCAACGATTCCATTGCCGAATCTTCTTCGACCAAGGGCAACGCCGCCCTTAGACTCAGCTATGATGGCGATATCGTTCTCTTTGGGGGGCATGAGGCCAATTCCGGCGGCGAGGCCAGCGGCAACGAAGCTACCGATATGTTGGCCGACTTTTTGCTTCTAAGATCCTGCGTCGATTGCGACAAAGTCGGCGATTATTGGAACTTCTATAGCACGGATCCGACTGTGAAAAGCGCCTTTGACGACTACCCCATGCACGATTCCGCTACCAACGAGGACTATACCGCTGGCAGCCGTCTCGCCTATATGCACAACTATTCCCTTTCCAAGACCGAAACGGGAGGGCTCATCAGTAAGGAAAGCCTCTCGACCATCTCGAGCGAAGGGGAGGCCATCCTCATCGTCGGTACCGTCAGCGTGACTCTCGCCATCGGTGGTTATTTCCTTCTCAAGAGGAAAACCGCCTGATAGGCATAATGGAGGAAACGCCCGCCTTTTGCGACGGGCGCTTTTCTTTTCCCAGCTTTTTGGCGCGAGTCCTATAATGCTTATATAAATAAAAATAAGGAACGGAAAAAAGAATGGTCATCATTACGGTTAAAGGCTACGGCGACATCAAAATCGAACTCGACTACGACAACGCGCCTATTTCGGCGAAGAATTTCGCCGCCCTCGTTGGCAAGGGCTTCTATAACGGCCTTTCTTTCCACCGCGTCATCCGTCACTTCATGATCCAGGGTGGCGACCCGGAAGGAACCGGAATGGGCGGAGCCGGTTATGAGATCAAAGGCGAATTCGCCCAAAATGGGGTCCCCAACCGCTTGTCCCACAAACGCGGTGTCATTTCGATGGCGCGGGCGAACGACCCGGACTCAGCTTCCAGCCAATTTTTCATTTGCGACAAAGACGACGAATTCCTCGATGGGGCCTACGCAGCCTTCGGAAAAGTCGTCGAAGGGATGGACGTGGTCGATCAGATCGCGCTTAATCGGACGGATAGCCTCGATAAGCCCCTCGTTCCGGTCATCATCGAAAAGGCCACCCTCATCGGCGAGAAATAGAAAGTCTATTTAAAAAGCGGTCATTGGTCTTGGCGGAACGCGGAATCGGGGGCTCGCGCCGCGATGAGGATTTGGCCTCGTTCGCTGAGAAAATCAGCGTATTTTTGAAACGAATGAAACGTTCTTAAGCCGACCCCACAATCGTTAAGAAACCATCGTCGGTCCTCTGATCGCGGTCGCTTTTGGTTTTTTAAAACCCGAAAGAGGCGGAAAGGCGCGCCCATCCCAAATAGTTATTAAGAATTCATAGAGCTCTGGGAAACGAGGCAAATAAAGTGAACGAAGAAACGCTGAAAGCGATGGCGAGTACGAACGGCGACAGCGTGGTGGTCGCCCGGTTGAAGGAAAAGATGCGCCAATGCGGCGGAAAATCCAGCATAATCATGCTGGGAGAGGGCCCAATCGGCATTCGCCTTTCTCCGGACGGGGAGGGCATCATCGCCGATTTCTATCGGTCTTTAGTGATGGAATGGCGGATTTTCGACGCCATCGTGAATAAAGCCAATTCTTTGGGCGGAAAGATGTTCAAAGGCGACGCGATGGCCCAGGGCGGAGCCAGAATCGGAAGCGTCGACTTCCCTTTGGATACGATCGACGCCTATATCTCCACCAGTTTCTACGGCTCGAAAATAGGCGGGACGGCCACAAGAAAATCGACGTATTATTGCGCGATCCTCTCTTGGGCCGATATCGTCGAGAACCATCGGAGCGAAGGCAAAGGAAGTTTCATCAAGGTCCTCGCCCCGTTTAAACGGGGCGAGGACTGGTGAGCGAGTCGCGATAAAAGCAACTAAAAAAGACTCGCGGCGTTTCTTTGGCGACAAAAGCGGCCCCACCAACAATGATGGGGCCTTTTTCAGCGACGCTCCGCCGTCTATGTCTTCGTTTTCTCGTTCTTTTTCAGGAATCTAACGCGGAAATCGTCGCGAACCTTTTGGATAAGGGAACGCTTCTTCTTGTCTTTTTCCACGCTCACATAGAAGATACCATAAACCAAAGGACCGATATGGCTTCCGATGAGCGGATCGATTTGGATTATGGGCAAGTTGCTCTTGTCGGGATAGGACGGATAGAAGTGTTGGCTCGAAAAGCGGTCAAGAATCGCCCGATCGCTTGAATAAAAGAGATAACACGGATAAGCGAAGTCAATCGGCTCAGCCTTTGAGCGATCGATGACGAATTTCATTGCTCCTTTGGTGCCGATTGCCTTACCCGCCAAAACCACCGAACCCTCATCGAGGGTACCGATTGGCTTAGCATGCAAGAAGATGCCAACGGCCAAATGGAATTTGGAAAGGCGGCCGCCTTTATAGACGTAGTCCAGAGTATCCATTCCGGCGAAAACCCGGATTTTTTCTCGCAAATCGGTCAAATAGGCAACCAGTTCATCAATTGGCTCCTCGAGACGATTAAGCACCTCTCCCAGCATTATCCGGATGCCGCCAAAGAAAGAAAGGGTATCGAAAAGATGGATTTTCTCGGGATGGTGGCACATGGAACGCGCCAAAGTGGCCGCCTGGAAGGCGCCGGATACCTTGCTCGATATGGAAAGCAGCAAGACGTCAGCGCCATCTTTGCTCGCTTCTTCGAAGACGTCCAAATACAGTTTCGGCGAGGGTTGCGCGGTCTTGGGCATCGGGCCTTCGGCGATAAGTTTATAGAATTCGTCGGCCGTGATATCGACTCCCTCGGAGAAAGTCTTTTCTCCAACCGTGACGCTAAGCGGAATGAAATAAAGCCCTTGGGCGAGGGCATCCGCCCGCGAGAGACCGCTGGATGAGTCAACGACGATCTTCAAAGCCATCAGTTTTTTCCCCCCGCTCAGCGATTGATAGTGCTGTTGCGCTCGACGAGTTTCGCGTCGAAACGATAGCTTTTCTCGATCAAATCGTTATGGATAAGGTCGATGAGCATATACATGGCGCGCCTACCCACTTCCTGCATGTCGATATGCATGGCCGTGAGGGTCGGGCGAATGATGTTGGCGTATTTGGTGCCGACGAGCGAAAGGACCTCGACGTCCTCCGGAACCTTGAGGCCCGCGTCGGTCGCGGCGTTTTCGCAAGCGGCCGCGATGGAATCGCGATAAGCCACGAAATACCCGCTTCGATGGATTTTGAAATAGTCGCAGAAATCGCCGTAAGTGCGGGTGTAACTATCGTCGCAATTAACGATGTGATACGCTTTCCCGATCTTTTCGTGGGTATCGACGAACGTCTTTTCGCAGCGTCCCAGCAATCTACCGCCGTCATGGACGTGAAGGAAAGTCATTTCTTTGTCGCCGCCCTTAGCATAGTAGTCCTTGATTATATCCTTCAGAAGCTCCCCATATGCGAAGAGAACGCACCCGACGCGGTCGGCGACGACGCGGTTATTGATGACGATGGTCGGAACGCTGTAAGAGGATATTTTCATGACGTCCTCGTCATCGAGCTCGTCATCGAAAATGATGGCCCCGTCCACGTGGGTCGTGATCACTTTCTCGATCATCGAAAGGGCCTCGTCGCGGCTGTGGCTCGTTGTGAAGAGAGTCAAAACAAACCCCTTTTCCTTGGCAACGACGCTGATGCCGTTAAGCATGTTTGAGATGTAAACGTAATTGGCGCTCGGGATGATGACGCCGATGTTGGTGGTTTTGTTGGTGGCGAGAGCCTGAGCCAAACCGCTTGGCTTGTAGCCTAAACGCTTAATGGTCTCCTCGACCTTGGCTCTGGTGGTATCAGTGACGTTGCCCTGTTTGTTGATGACTCGCGAAACGGTGGCGAGAGAAACCCCGGCCGCCTGGGCGACTTGATATATCGTAACGCGATCTTTTAGGTTATCCATTGAAGACACCTCCAAGGACATTATATGTAAATATTTTCATTAAACAATGAAAAAACAAATCATTTTGCATTTTCAAAAATCTAAAAAATGGATATTTATGGCCTGTTTGCTGCCTTTTATCATATCGGTAAAATGAAAACGATTAACCATTTTAGGGTTAATCGTTTTCATCATTAAGTTTTATTCCTCGAAGAACTGGACGTTATGCAACCGCTTGGAGGGGATGTCGCGTCGGCCTTCCTTGGCCTCGTCCCTCCCATCGAGTCTCACCAGGTCGCCGGTGAAGCCGACGGTCGTGTTCCGCACGAGCGCCGAACCGACCCCGTAGGTGTCGACGGGCACGCCCAGGCGCGTCCATTCGTCGATTTTCTCGGCCGTGAAACCGCTGCTAACGACGATTTTGACCCAAGGGGCCCCAGCCTCGTCAAGGGCCTTCCGAAGGGCGAAAATCAGTTCTTTGCAAACCCCGTGGGGATCGAAAAGGGAGGTGTCTTTGCCGTCGAAATAGTGATCGATGAGGGCTTTGGAGGTGTCGACGCGAACGGCCGAAAGGTCGCGTCCCATCCGTTTGGCGAGATCCACGGCGTCGTAAACGCAGTTGTTATGGTAGTCGATGAGGGCGGTCGCCGGCTCGTCCGGGAACGTCTTGTGGTAGAGCATCGTGGCCTCGTACACGTCGCCGCCGCAAATCTCGATAAGGGCATGCGGCATGGTGCCAATGCCCTTGACTCCGACCCACGCCCCTTGAGCGTCGGTCGAAAACTTCTTGATGCCCGCCACGTAGGTCGCGTAACCGTCGCCCGCTTGGGTGAGGTAATCGTCCTGGCGGTCCGCCATTGAGAAAGTGTTGGTCCCCCGGAGCGCGCGCACGACTTCGTTCACATTGGTGGCAACCGAGCTGCGACGGGCCAAAATACCGTCGATCAAGGACTCGAGAAAGCCAAAGTCCTCGTAGCGGCCGGTGACTTTAAGGGCCGGTTCGCCGCTATCCATCATCTCCCCGTCCTTAAGAGCCTCGATGCGAAGGGTTTCCGGATGGTGGGCGAAGGTGTGGATGAGGGCGATCGATTCGTCGAGTCCGCACGCCATCGCGTCGTCGCGGCGCTGGAACCACTGCTCCGTCACGATGTGGCCCGGGGCCCGCTCCAAGACGATTCGGCGCGAACGCAGGAAATAGTTGGCCGAATAAAAACCCTCCGCGATCAGGGGATCGAACTTGAACGTCTTATTGCTGAGACGCTCGATTTCGCCTTTTTCCTTAAGGCGCATCTCGCATATTTCGTTGCTCATATCAATGTCCTCCGAGGAAGAAATCCTCGCCCGGAACGTAGCCTTCGGCAAAGAAGGCACCCGGTTCATCGGCCAATTTCAGTTCTTTGCTCGCGCAGATGGAGCATTCGCTAAGGATGTTGCGGCTCACGAACGCGTGGAAAACCGTTCCATCATAGAGAATGGTCCCCTCAAGGGCCACGACGACCGATTTACCCGTTTCGAGGTTAGGGAACCAACTGACGGTCGAGAGGGTTTTCTCCCCTAGAGAAAGGGTGACGATATGGGCCTTCTCGTCGAGCGGATGCTCCTCGAGACCCACGATTCCGGCGACTTCGTAACCGCTGTCGAGACAAGGGGGCAAAGGCGCGAGACCCGCCTCGCCGATCATGGCGTTCACGACATCAAGGAGTGCTTGGCTCGGGGCGAAAATGATGCCATTGGCCTTCAAATGAAAGACTTCGCTCACGTCGAAGATGTTGATTCCCACGAGATCGTCATGGCAATAGAGGGTCTCAACGCG
This sequence comes from Bacilli bacterium, assembly GCA_022641095.1. Classification (GTDB taxonomy): domain Bacteria; phylum Bacillota_I; class Bacilli_A; order RFN20; family CAG-826; genus UBA4951. The sequence goes on along the minus strand of JALCDB010000003.1, from coordinate 193,503 downwards.
TCCTTTTCGCTCATGGCGATCGACCTTTTTCTCCGGATCGATAAGCACGAAAAGGATATCGCCGGTGATAGGATGGTTGTAGAACAAGCGATACATGTCTCTCCTCCTTTTGGATAATACTACTTGGCTTGCGCCTTTGCCCGAGCGAAGACGGCGCGATGGATCGGCTTCCCTTCGTCGCGGAAACCGCGCTCATACTCGCTTTCGGCGTCCTCCGACCCGTCGAGCCGATAATCGGGCTCGTTATCGAGGATGGCGAGGCCGGCCTGCCGGGCATTCTCCAGCGTAAAGGCGTAAAGAACGTCGTTGTCGGTCTTGAAATAAAGGCGCCCGCCCGCCGTGAGAAGGGCGGCCATCTTGACAAGCCGTTCCGTGGTCGTAAGGCGCCGCTTGGCATGCTTCCTCTTTGGCCAGGGATCGGAAAAGTTGAGATAGATGCCTTCGAAAGCCCCCTTTTTTAAGGAGGGGTAAACCTCGTCGAAATCCTGAGCCATGACAACGATGTTGCCGAGCCCGGCGCCGAGGATTTTTTTGGCCAGAATCCCGCTCACGGACACTTCGCGCTCAAGGGCGAGCCACCACCCGCCGCGAGCGGCCATTTGGACCACGAAGTCACCCTTTCCGGCCCCTATTTCCAGATAAAGCGGGCCTTTCTCGTAAAAAGGGCTGCCGAGCGGCAGCGTTTCCTTCACGAGTTCGGGATGCTCGAGAAGGAAAGGAAGCGCCCACTTCTTGCGTCTGGCTCTCACTGGGCCGCCCTGCCAAGCATGTATATCGCTCGCGCGTAAATGGCGATATCCTTCTCGAAATCGTCCATGTAAATGTATTCGTCGACCCCGTGCATATTGCCAGGGTGCCCTTTCCATTCGGCGCCGAAAGCCACCGTGTTTTTGGCTTCCTTGGCGTAAGTGCCGCCGCCGATGGCGAGAGGTTTGGCGGAAAGAGAATGGGTTGCCTTCCTAAACGCCTTAAGCAAAGTCGAGACAAGAGCGCTCGTCTTGTCGAAAAGGAGAACCGGGCTTTCGCTCATGAGGTTGCAGACGAGCCCCGTCTTTTTTTCGAAAGCGTGGATGAGGATGTCGGGCTTCGCCGTCTCCCCATAGCGGAAATCGATCGACATCTTGAGGACTTTGCCATCGTATTTGACGATGCCATAGTTGTAAGTGGAGTCCCCAAGCTCGGGCGAACGCTCATAGCCGCCGAAGGATTTGCCGTTCGGATCGGCCAAAGAGGCGGCCAGGGAAAGCAAAAACGGGTTACGGTAGAATTCACCCAAGGTTTTAAAGGCCAGAAGAGCGGCGTTCACGCCAAGCTCCGGAGTGGATCCATGAGCCGCTTTGCCTTTGAAGGAGACAAGGTCGGCGCCTTCGCCAAGGGAAACATCGCAGAGGTCTTTTTTCTCGGCGAGGAACTTCTCGAGCGCCTCGTCTTTCCTCACGGTCGCGACGAGTTTGTCGCAGACGGCGTTGCCGACAAGTCCTCCGTCCATAGCGATAATGGGCTTCAGGTCGCAAATGCGCGCCGCCTCGTAGCGGCGGATGCCCTTCTCGGCATAGATGAGGGGCCAATTGGCATCGGGGGTGAAGCCAAACTTCGGTTCTTCGCCGTTGTGCTCTTTGAAATAATAGGAAAGACACGAGGAACCGCGCTCCTCGTCGCCACCGGAGACGAGCTTGACCCGAAAGCCCTTGATAAGGCCTCGGTCCTTGAGCCCTTTTAGGGCATAAAGAGACGCCAAAAGCGGGCCTTTGTCGTCACAGGTTCCGCGGCCCCACATGCGGCCGTCTTTCACTTCCCCGCCAAATTCGGGATGGCTCCAAGCCCCGGATACCGGCACGACGTCGCTATGGCCATAGATTCCGATGAGCGGCCCTTCCTCGCCGAAGGAAAGCTCGGTGCAATACCCATCGCACTTATCGACCTTGAAACCGTAATCCTCGCCAAGTTTGGCGAGATAATCGAGGGCCCTCTTGACACCGGCCCCATATGGTTGGCCGTTTTTGACGGTCCCCTCATCGTAAACCGAATCGATCCCGACGAATCTCTGCAAGGCGATGGTGGCGTTCTTCAGTTCGCCTTTGGCGAGTTTTTTGTAATTTATCATGGCTATGCGCCCCTTTCGCTATCCTTTCGCGAATTTTCTCGTCGCCTTGCCGACGGCCGGCACGACGATGGCGGCCAAAGTCGCCTCGCCCGCCATCCCGATGGCCACCACCGCGATCGTAAGGGCCGATAAAGCCGTGCCAATGCTCGAAGTGGCATAGAGGATCTGGTTGGTCTCCGCCGGGAAGAAGAGATACAGGTCAAGGAAGACCAATATCGTGTGGACGCAGGTTAGGAGGAAACTAGTTCCTCCTATCGCCAAAGCGCTCTTGTATAGTTTAGTATCCTTCCGCATCAAGTGGAAGAGCAAGCCCGCCAGGAATCCGAAAAGCATGCGGGCGGGAAGGCTGACCCATGGGTAGACAAAGAAAGCATTGAAACCCGCCGGTTGCAAAACTGCGCCCAAATTGCTCGTGAGGCCGAAGAAAAAACCGTAAAGCGTGCCTTTTTTGGCTCCATAAAGGTAGGCCCCGATGAGAACGGGGATGTGGATGAGGGTGAAGGAAAGGCCCGGCAGAATCTCGATGTATCCAAATTGGGGAACGAGGCCCATCACGAAAATGAGGGCCAAAAAGAAAGAATCAACCGCCATCTGATGGCTCGAGGCGCCCTTCCGCAAACGCGGCTCCAAATGAAAAACGTACAGCAAGAGGGCGACGAGGGCGATTGAGACAAGCCCAAAAACCAAACGACGGGTGTCCATGGCTATTCCCTGCGATTCCTTTGATAGATCCCCTCAAGCCCATAAAGCGAGAGGTTGTCGTCCGCAAGAAACCCGTCCGTGAGGATTCCTTTGACGTATGCCGCGTTGCCACCCGTGAGAATCCGTTTCAAAAGATAGCCGGTTTCCTTCTCGAAAGCGTCGGCGAAAGCCTCGATTTGGAAAGCCGTACCATAGGCGATTCCCGAATTCATGCAATCGACGGTGTTCTTGCCGATGACTTTCTTAGGGGCGATCATGGAGACTTCTGGAAGGGCGCTCGTGCGATTCACGAGGGCATCCATGGAAATCGAAAGCCCAGGGGCGATCACGAGGCCCGAAAAAGCCCCGTCCTCATCGAGAAGCAAGAACTTGTTGGCGGTTCCGAGATCGGCGATGAAAAGCCGTTTTCCGTAACGGATGGTTCCGCCTACGGCATCGCAAACGAGATCGCTGCCGACTTCCAGCGGATTATCGAACCGCAAAGGCACGCCGGTCTTCAAGCCAGGGCCGACGGTGAGAGCCGTCAAGCCAAGATATTCTTTGGCCAAAAGGCCGAGCAGCGTTTTCAGCGAAGGGACGACGCTTGAGACGATGACCGCCCCGATGCGGGAAAGAAAATCATGGGTCTTCAAAAAAAGATCGATGCGCGCCTTATATTCGTCATGGGTTTCGCGAACGTTCGTTTCGCGTTGGAACGTGCCGACGAGCCGACCTTCCGAAAATAAGCCGAATTTCGTGAGCGTGTTGCCCACGTCGACAGCAAGCAGCATAAGGATTGCCTCCGCTATGGTCCTCCCCTTAATGGGCGGTACCATGCAAGGGTATTATAGCAGGCTCACTTCTTTTTGAAGACCCGTTCGCCGGACTTCCGCCCATCTTTTTCGGTCTTTGGCCTTTTTCGCGACTCGATCGTCCTTGCCTTGGCGGCCGCCTCTTTTCCGCTGTGGGCGCTAGAGGCGTCAGGAACGGTTTCCTTGGGAGCGCCGCCACGGCATCCAAACCAATGCAGAACGGCCCCGGCGAAATAGACGACCGCGAAGGCAAGGGGCACGAAACGGTCGATAAGCGAGGTATCGCCTTGAGTCTCGGCCAAGGCGACCATTATCTCCTCCAGCACGAAAGCGGTAACCGCGAAGGAATATATGTAAAAGCGAATAGGAAGATGGGGCTTTTTGCCCAAAAGAAAGAAAGGCAACGCCCCGAGGGCGAGGTAGAAAAGGCAACGAACGAGGTTAAGGGCAAGGCTCAGGTAACCGTATCCCGGTTCGGCGTAAATCGAAGGGTCGCCGCGAAAAAGCGTCATGATGATCATGATGAGCCAGACAAGACCAAAAAGGGCATAGAGGACTCCGCCGATGAGAAGAACGACCGTCCCCGCCCGTTTCATGCGTTGACTCCTATGATCGCGTTGGCGAGATCCTCGGTAAGGAAATCGAAGGGGACGATGCCCGTGAACGAGTATTCCTCCGCGTGCTCCTTAACGAGCGGATTGACATAGCGGGCCGTAGGGGCGGCAAGCGGCAATAGACCGTTTGATATATACCCGGACATGAAGTTGATGACGAAGGTCGAGACCCCCGAAAGCGAGTCCGCATAGGACAAGCAGGCGGCGGCTTCGCTCCATTTGGTCGCGTTGTCGCTGACCTTGTAGCGGTCCTGAATGTGGAAGGGGACCCCGTTATCCATCTCGAAAGTGGCATTGTCCCGCCACGAGTCGCCGCCGCAGTCAAATCCCATGGTCGGATTCGCGTAACGGGAAAGGAGAACGATTCTCCCCCGAACCTCCCCAAGCGTCGGGATGGCGTTTTCGGTATACCAACGATCGGCTTTCCCTTCCGCGATCGCCTCCGAAAGAAGCGTCTCGAAACCTCGGGTGCATTTGGAGGGCCTTTGCTCTTCCTTGACCGACATCACGATGGTTTCGCTTGAGTGGGCGTTGAGGAAGGCGTAGCAGGAGGAAAGGACGCTCGCGAAGGAGAGCCGCTGATCGATGGGGCCGTGATAGAGGGAAAGGGAGTCGTCGACCCCCTTGAGACGGATGTCGAGGAAACGGGCCCCATAATCCAACTGCTCCCTTATGGAGGCGTCTTGGCATTTGCCGGCGCTATCGAAAAGGGAATGGGTCGCCCCGCTGTCATGGGTGCCCGGCAAACTGAGGGAAGAGAGCGGACGGTCGCTCGGCAAGGCGGCCATCCAATCGGCGTTGCCGGTTTTCTTCGAAGGGACGCGCAATAGCGCGAAAGCCGCGGACAAAAAAGCCACCACCGAAAGCGAAATGGCGATGAGAAGATGCTTCCGAGAGGTCTTTTCCATTTCTTCAATTATACAAAAAGGGCCGAAGATTGTATCATTTATTCTTATGAACCCTTTTTTGATCCACGGCGTCAAACGCTCCTTCCGCCTCGCCCTCATCATGACCGGCGCGTTTTTGCTTCTTTATGGGGCCCTCGTCAGCATGTACTGGGTCTATCCGACGAAACTCGTCATCGGCGTCTTGGTCATGACGGGCCTCGTCATCATCGTTGGGGTTAGCGACCTTTTCTTCGCCACCTACGGGCGCTTCAAAAAATACCGAAAACTCACGAGCCGCCCCCTTGAGACCCGCGCCTACCTAACGGATCCGCTGACGGGAGAGCCTTATGGGCGTCTCATGGGCCTTTACGAGCAAAACGGAATCACCATCCACAAACCCTTGATCGGGGCCTTTGGGAAAAAATACGCCAAAACCATCGGGGTCGGGACCCCCGTCAAATGCGCTTTGATGTCCAACGGCGAATTGGCCTTGCTCGAAAAGCAAGGCGATTAAACGATGAAGTTGACGATCCTCCCTTTGACGACGATCGCCTTCTTGATGGGGCGAGACGCGATATAGGCGCTGACTTTGGGGCTCGCCAAAGCGGCCTGCTGAAGAGCTGCGCCTTCCAAGGAGGCGTCCACCTCGATGACGTCGCGGGTCTTGCCGTTGATGGCAACCGCGATTTTGACCGACGGCAAAACGAGTTTGCCCTCGTCGAAAGTCGGCCACTTCTCGTAAGCGATGGTGCCAGGGTGACCTAGCAAAGACCACATTTCCTCGCCGACGAAAGGGCACACGCAACTGAAAATCTTAATGAAACCCTCGATGTAGGGCCGGTAAAGCGTTTTGGCTTTGTAGCAATCGTTGACGAACACCATCATCTGACTGATGGCGGTGTTGAAGGAAAGGGCCTCGAAATCGGCGCTTGCCTTTTTGACGAGAAAATTGTAGCTATAGTCAAGCTCGCCGGAATTGGAGTCACCGATTTTGGCCTTCATGTCCGCGTCATCGACAAGCCGGAAAACCCGCTCGATGAAGCGGCGCGCCCCGTCGAGGCCGGTCGTGGACCACGGCTTGACTTCGCTAAGCGGGCCGGCGAACATCTCGAAAAGGCGAAGCGCGTCGGCTCCGTGGCTCTTGACGATGTCGTCCGGGTTAACGACGTTGCCGCAAGATTTCGACATCTTCTCGCCGTTGATCCCCAAAATCATGCCCTGGTGGTAGAGTTTTCGGAATGGCTCGGGGCATTTGACGACCCCGATGTCGTAAAGGAATTTATGCCAAAATCTGGCGTAAAGGAGATGGAGGACCGCATGCTCTTGCCCACCGACGTAAAGATCGACCGGCAGCCAGTGCTCGATGAGTTTGGGGTCGGCCAACCGCTCATCGTTATGGGGGTCGAGGTAACGGATGTAGTACCAACAGGAGCCGGCCCACTGCGGCATCGTGTTGGTCTCGCGAAGGGCGGGTTTGCCCTCGTAGGTCGTCCGAACCCAGGAGGCGGCCTTGGACAGAGGGGGCTTCCCGTCTTTGCTCGGACGGTAATCGTCGAGTTCCGGCAAGACCAACGGAAGCTCGCTTTCGGGGATGGGGTGCTCTTCCCCGTCCTCCGTCTGGACGATGGGAATCGGCTCGCCCCAATAACGCTGACGGGAGAAAATCCAGTCGCGGAGTTTGTAATTGACGACTTCCTTCCCCGCCCCGATTTTGACGAGTTCGGCGGTGATCCGCCGTTTGGCTTCGGCGATGTTGAGACCATCGGCATAAGACGAGTTGATATGCTTGCCATCCCCTTCGTAGGCTCCTTTTGAGAGGTCGCCTTCAAGGACTTGGATCAGCGGAAGGCCGTATCGTTTGGCGAAAGCGTAATCGCGCGCGTCGTGGGCGGGGACGGCCATGACGGCCCCGGTGCCATAGCTGCCAAGGACGTAATCGGCCACGTAAAGCGGTATCTCTCTCCCGCTGATGGGATTGATCGCGTAGGCCCCGGTGAAGACGCCGGTTTTTTCCTTAGACAAGGAGGTGCGCAGCAAATCGCTCTTTCTGGCGGCGGCGGCCACGTAAGCGGAGACCTCCCCCTTCCGCTCTTTCGCCGTGATCGCCTCGACGAGGGGGTGCTCCGGGGCGAGGCAGCAATACGTGCACCCGAAGAGGGTGTCGACGCGGGTCGTGAAAACGTCGAAAACCCGATCGCTCCCTTTGATTTTGAAACTGATTTGGACGCCAGAAGAGGCGCCGATCCAGTTCTTTTGCATCTCAAGCGTCGATTTCGGCCAATCGAGAAGGCGAAGATCCTTCTCGAGGCGATCGGCGTATTTGGTGATTTTGAGGACCCATTGGCGCATCGGCATGCGGATGACGGGATAGCCGCCGCGCTCGCTCTTGCCGTCAAGCACCTCCTCGTTGGCCAAAACGGTCCCTAACTCAGGGCAATAGTTGACCGGCATATCGTCGACGTAGGCGAGGTCGTGCTTGAAAAGCTGAATGAAGATCCACTGCGTCCATTTGTAGTAATGGGGGTCGCTCGTGGCAAGCTCCTTCGTCCAATCGTAGGAAAAGCCCAGCGCTTGGATCTGATCCTTAAAATGGGCGATGTTCCGCTGCGTGAAAACGTCCGGATGCTGGTTGTTTTTGATTGCGAACTGTTCGGCGGGAAGACCGAAGCTGTCCCACCCCATCGGATGGAGGACGTTGAAGCCCTGCATCCGTTTCATGCGGGCGAGGATATCCGTCGCGGTGTAACCTTCCGGATGGCCGACGTGGAGACCCTGTCCCGAAGGGTAAGGGAACATGTCGAGGACATAGTACTTCGGCTTGGAAAAATCGTGGGTGTCGCAGACGAAAGTCCCCTGTTTTTCCCAAAAAGCCCTCCATTTGCCTTCGATGAGGCGGTGATTGTATGCCATGATGATGACCTTCTCTTTCCTCTAGCGTCTATTTAAGCAAATCCTCATACAATTTCACATATCGTTTCTCGCTGCTCCTCCACGAATGATCAATCCCCATGGCGCGTTTGGCCATCCCGTAATAGAGGTTTTTGTCTTTCGCGACTTTTCGCGAAAGGGACATCGCGTATTCGAGGCTGCCTTCGTCGTAATTGCGGAAGCCGATGCCATCGCACCCCTCCCCGCCTTTCGTCTCATCGTAGCCTTCGACGGTGTCGCTAAGCCCGCCCGTGAAGCGAACGATCGGCAAAGTGCCATAGCGTTGAGCGATCATCTGGCTCAGGCCGCAGGGCTCGAAGAGCGAAGGCATGAGGAAGAAGTCGCTGCCAGCGTATATTTTATGGGCCAAAGGTTCGTTGTAGCCAATGTAGAGGCCTAAGGTGTCGGGGTAGCGTTTCCGCAAGGACTCGAAGCGTTGCTCAAGTTCGTATTCGCCGCTGCCGAGAATCGCCATCGAGGCCCCTTTGGACAGGGCCCGCTCGGCGCAGGGAAGAAGCAGATCGATGCCCTTCTGCCAACTGAGTCGGCTCACAAAGCCATAGACAGGTCCCCCATACCACTTGATATGGAAGGAACCCAACAGAGCGCTTTGGTTGGCGGATTTGCCTTCCCGAAGGGTTTTGGCGTCGTAGTTCTTCGCGATGAAGGGATCCGTGGCCGGGTTCCACTCCTCATAATCGATGCCGTTAAGAATACCGAGGAAGTCGTCGCGCCGGAGATTAAGCACCCCTTCGAGCCCCTGGCCGCTATCGGAACGAAGAAGCTCCTCGCGATGGGTGGGCGAAACGGTCGTGATCCTGTCGCTATAGACAATGCCGCTCTTCAGGGTGGAGACCATCCCATTGAAACGGACTTTGCCAGTGTCGAAAAGAGAATCGTCAAGACCATAGAAATCCTGCAGGAAATAGCGGTCGACCATGCCTTTGAAGGCCGGGTTATGGATTGTGAGAACAAACTTCATGCCATCGTAGAAGGGGTCGTCCCGCATTTTCTCTTTCGCGAGGCAAGGAACCATCGCCGTCTGCCAGTCGTGGACATGAACGATGGAAGCCTTGAAACCGATTTTCTTAAGAAGGCGGACCGAGGCTAGGGCGAAGAAAGCGAAACGCTCCCCGTCGTCATCGTAGCCATAGAGTTTGTCGCGGTCGAAATAATAATCGTTGGCGATGAGGTAGAAGCGAATCCCTTCAATCGTCGTCTCATAGACCATGGCGGCTTGCCGCCGCCATGACATGTAGACGGTGAAAGAGGCCACTTTCTTAAGCTTGCGGGTCCCATTTGCAATGCCTCTATAGCAAGGGAGAACGATGATGACCTCGTGCCCATCATGGACAAGTTGCTCGCTCAAAGAGTAAACGACGTCGGCCAATCCCCCCGATTTGCAAAGAGGGTTCGACTCGCTGGATATCATCGCTATTTTCATAGAATAGCCCCCTGATTTAAGTAAAGCACCGATTCTTTCGTGCCCGCGGCCTTGTGGCCTTTGGTAACGATGCCGTATTTGTCAATCACGCAATCGCTGATCGCCGTGTCGGCCCCCAAAGCGACGTTCGAGAAGACGATCGAACGCTCGACCTTGGCCCCTTTGCCAACCTTGACGCCGCGGCAAATGATGGAATCCTTGACCGAACCTTCGACGATACAGCCGTTGGCGACGAAGGAATTGCTGATGGAAGCTTCGCCGCCATAGAGAGCCGGCGGCGTGTCATGGGTGACGGTGTAAATCGGCCAATCGGGGCGAAAAAGGGCCTTCGAGGGCGCTTCGCTGAGAAGTTCGAAGGAATATTTCATGTAATGGGCCAAACTGTCGAAGCTTCGGGCATAGCCCTCGTGCTCGTAGGCGTGGATTTTGATTTTTCCGGCCCTAAGCAGATAAACAATCATCTCGCGCATGCCATAAGTGGGGTCCACTTGGCCGTGCTTCTTGATGAGATCGGCGAGGATCGGGCGGTTCACGATCCAAATTTCAAGGGAAACGTCGGCGTTCTTTTGCCGACCCCCATTGGGATTTATGGATCGCACATAGCCATCCTTATCGATCTCCAGGACCGATTCGTGACGGAAGGCCACATCGGCGTTATTGACTTTCTGGTAAACCATCGTGACCGCTTCTCCACGGTCGATATGTTCGGCGAGGATCGGGCGAAAGTCAATGTCGAGAATGACGTGGACGCTGGCGAAAACGAGATAGTCAGCTTTGGAGTCGTAAAGAACCCAATCGTTTTGACAAATGTTGGCGATGTCGCTGTTGCAGGCGGGATTGAGGGGCCCGTTTTCATTATAGAAAAGCGCTCGGCGGCCAATCTTGGTGTTCGTTACCCAAGCGGTCATATTCCCCAAGTGCTTAAGAACGGATCGCTGGTGATCCTTCACCAAAATACCGACGTCAGCGATGCCGCTGTTGCAGAAGTTGGACAGAGCGAAATCGATGAAAGCGTACCGTCCTAGAAAGGATGTCGAAGCCAAACACCGGTTCGCGGTGATCCCACCCAAAGAAGGCGAATTATGGCAATCGATGAGCCCGATGGCTTGTTTCGTCATTTCAGCGTCCCGCCTTTCCGTTCACCACGAGGGCGATGCCATCGCGCTCGGGGTTCACTTTCTCGTTTTCCTCAATGAGGGAATCGGGGCCCACGATCGCGTCGAGGACCACCGCCCCCTTCTTTATCACGGCGCCGTTCATGATGACGGCGTTCACGCATTTGGCGCCTTCTTCCACAAGCGTTTCCCCGGAAATGACGCAATGTTCGACCGATCCCATGACGATGGCGCCTTGGTTGATGAGGCAGTCCCTGACTTTGGCCCTCTTGCCGATGTACTGTGGGGTGCTATGGGTGTCCTCGCTATAGATTTTGTTGTCGCCTTGAACCGTGTAAAGGTTGGTCGAACCCTCGCCCGACATGAGCAAATCCATGTTGGCCTGGTGAAGCGAGGCGATGGTGCCGACGTCTTTCCAATAGCCATGGTAGGTATAAGCGATCAGTTTCTTTTTCTCCCCGAGCATCTTCGGGATGATGTTCTTGCCGAAATCATGATCGCTCTTGGGATCCTTATGGTCGGCCACAAGTTCCGCGCGAAGCGTTTTATAAGTGAAAATGTAGATGCCCATGGAGGCAAGATTGCTCACCGGGCGCTTTGGCTTCTCTTGAAAATCCACGATGGCGGAGTCTTTGTCCGTCGTCAGAATGCCAAAACGCGAAGCCTCGTCCATCGGAACGGGGTACACCGAAATAGTGCAGTCGGCTTTCGCCGCGACATGCTTAGCCAGCATCGCGTCATAGGTGCAACTGTAAATGTGGTCGCCCGAAAGGACAAGCACGTATTCGGGGTCGACTTTATCGAGCCAATCGATATTTTGGTAGATAGCGTCGGCGGTCCCAAGATACCAGTTGGAGCCTTCTTCGGTCTGCTTGGGGGTGAGGGGCGACACGATGGAACGAACGCCGTTGAGCCCCCACTTCTCGCCATTGCCGACATAAGCGTTCAACTCGCTTGACTCATATTGGGTCATGACCCCGACGCAACTGATGCCCGAATTGGCGCAATTGCTCAAAGGGAAATCGATGATCCGGTATTTCCCGCCGTAACTCACGGCTGGTTTGGCGACTTTCCGCGTCAACGCCTGCAAACGGGTCCCTTTGCCGCCCGCAAGAATCATCGCCGCCATTTCTGTGCCCATGAGTCAACGACCTCGCTTCATTGTTTATGATAGCACACCTCGCGCGCGTGAAGGGGGTAGAAGCCCAACAAAGCAAGAAAACGCTTACCCATTTTCTTTAAGAGGGAAGCTATCAAAGTGTTTGCACTGGATATACCTTTATGGTATATTCGTTAACGCGCGATTCGCGCGCACCAAGAGGTAGAGTTATGTCAAGAGTTTGCCCCGTTAGCGGAAGAGGGCCTTTGTCCGGGAACAGCCGCAGCCACAGCGTTCGCGCGACCCGTCGCGTCTGGAACGTCAACCTTCAGAAATATAAACTGAACATCAACGGCAAGATGGTTGAGGTCCGTATGTCGGCTCGCGCCTATCGGGCCCTCAACAAAAACGCCTCCAAAAAAGAGGCCGCCAAAGCCGTCGAGGCGCCGGCGGAAGAAAAGAAACCCGAGGCCGCCGAGGCGGAAGCCCCGAAAGCCGAGGAAAAGAAAGAATCCAAATAAGTTTTCTTTTCGCCAAAAGTCCCCCTTCATAAGAAGGGGTTTTCTTTTTGCTCCCCTCAGTCAACGACGATGAAGGCAAGGCCGACGATGAGAAGGGACGACCCGACGATGTAGACGGCATAGACCAGCCACTCGGAAAAGGCCATGACGAAAGGACGCGGCCGCCTTAGGCGAAAGGTGCCATCGGGTTGGCTTTCCTTTTTCATCGTGGCCCAATGGGCCAGTTTGGGGTTCGCCAGAACCAAAACCAGGAAAAAGGCGAGGACAAAAAGGGCGATGGCGAGGACGAGAGCCGCCGCCTCGACGCTTTCCTCGCCGAGAGCGTGTTGGTTAAGAAGGAAAATGCCGCCCATGAAAAGCGTCAGCAACGCCAAGGCGTCGCCAAGGAAAAAGAGGGCGACGTGCCTCCTAGGCTCGCCCGCCGGAACGAGGGAAAGAAGCGTGAGGGCGAAGAAAGCGAGAAGGGCGGTGAGGGCGATGGCGAGGGGAAAGGCCATCTGACCCCATCCGTCCCCGTAGATCGAGGTGAGGAAATAGGCTTCCGCGGCGACGGGGCACAGAAGGGCGGAGATTTGGAGAATCCGGGCCGAAAGGCGATATGGGCCCCTTGAATCGCCATACAGCTCATAAGGGAAATACGTAAGGAAATCATAGGTTTCCTTGGCGTTTTTCTTGCCCAGGAACCCCATTAGCGGCGCAAGCCCCCCCAAGAGGAGGCACGCAACTGCGAGGGGAAGGTAAACCGCCATCAGCGCCCGCCTTTCAGGACGGCATCCATCCGTTCCTTCATATCAGAGTGCCCATATAGATAACTGCCCGCGACGAGAAGATCGGCCCCGGATTTAAGGCACGCGGGCCCCGTCAAGGCGTTGATCCCCCCATCGACTTCAAGGATCGGTCGTTTCGAAAAAGGAAGCCGGTCGATTTCCTTCCGCAACGCGAGAAGGCGAGTTAGGCTCGCGGGGATGAAAGATTGGCCCCCCTTGCCGGGCTCAACCGACATGAGAAGAACGAGCCCCACCTCATTCAGGCAGGGGAAAATGGCTTCGACGGGGGTCAGGGGTTTGATCGAGACGCCGACCGTCCCGCCGGCGCTTTTGATGGCGGCGATGGTTTTTTGAAGGCAAGTCCCGTCGGAGCAGGCCTCGAAATGGAACGTGAGGATGTCGGCGCCCGCCTTCACGTACGAGGCGGCGCTGGCCCATGGCTTCTCAATCATGACGTGAACGTCGTTCACCATATGGTGCTTATCGTGGATTTCCTTCACGAAATCGAGGCCGAAGGAGGCGCTGGGGACGAAATGCCCATCCATCACGTCGATGTGGATGAAATGGCAGCCCAAGCGCTCGGCCTTTTGGGTCTCCTCGATGAGCCGCGAATGATCGGCGGCCAGCAGCGAGGGCGAGAAAGCCGGATACGAATACGAATGGAGGTCGATCATTTGAAGCCGAAGAGCTTTGAGAAGAAACTCTTCCTTTCCGCGAATGAACGCTCGTCCTTCATCGCCTCGGCGATCGTCTCATGCATCTCGAGGGCGGACAAAAACCGCTCCTCCGGGCGTTTCCGGCAGGCTTTGACGACGATTTTATCGACCGCCTTCGGGACGGAAGGGGTTATTTTGCTCGGTTCGGGGAAATGGCTTTTGATTTGCTTGATGGCCACGTCCTCGGGAGTGGGCCCATCGAAAGGCACGCTGCCGGTCAGAATCTCGTAGAAGACGATGCCCATCGAGTAGATGTCGCTCGCGACGCCCGAGGGTTTGCCCATGAGGATTTCGGGCGCCGTATAGTAAACGGTGCCGCTCACCGCGTCGCCTTTGGCGGCTTCGCCCACCACCACCGAGATTCCGAAATCGGATATTTTGATGCTGCCATCGCTCAAATAGAAAAGGTTGTCGGGCTTGATGTCCCGATGAATGATGCCATGCTCATGGATGTACTGGACCCCGCTCGTGAGTTGAAGCATGACTTCGCAACTCTCCAACGGAGAAAGGCTATGGATCGGCGAGAAGTTAAGCTTGTCGCGCAACGTTTGCCCTTTGATGTACTCATTGGCCATATAAGGACGCCCATCGACGACGCCCTGGCCATAAACTTTGACGATGTTGGGGTTGTTGAGGCTCGCCGCGGCGATGCACTCACGTTGAAAACGATGGACGTTCTCGGGATTGCCCATCATGTCCTCGCGCATGACTTTGAGGGACACGGTCCGGCGGGCGATGACATCCATCGCCTCGTAGACGTCGGCCATGCCGCCATGGGCGATGCGGCCCGTGACGTGGTAGCGGCCGTCGACGCGATCACCGACGCGAATCATGGATGCTGGCCTCCCAATAGGCGACGCCTTCGTTGTCGCTCCCGCCGTTGGCGTTGGCCTCGTTGATGAGGCTCATCGCCTTTTGATCGGCTCGTTCGTCGGTCGAAAGGATCGTTTCGATCGCGGGCACGGGAATCGAGTTGTAGACGCCATCGCTGCATAGAAGAAGCGTTTCCCCGCGATAAGGGCGGGACGAAAGGGTCAAGGAAACGCTGGGGTTGATGCCAAGGGCGTTCATGAGAACGTGACGCTCGGGATGGGAAAGGGCCTGTTCGGGCGTGATTTTACCCGTATTGAGAAGGTATTGGACGTAAGTCTGGTCCTCGGTCAGCTGCCTGAGTCGGCCATCTTTTAGCACGTAAGCCCGCGAATCGCCGATGTTGGCGATAAGAAGGCGCCGGCCGCTTATGAGGGCGGCCACCATCGTGGTGCCCATGCCCTTATAGGCAGGGTTGGATTCGGCCTCGTTGAAAATCGCCCTGTTGGCGGCTTTGGTGGCTTTGGTGATCCAAAACCGATCGGAAGCCGCCAAAAGATGGCGATGCTTCCTTTTGAAACTGGAAGCCAGGGAATCCACCGCGATCTTGCTCGCGACGTCGCCTTTGTTGGCTCCGCCCATCCCATCGCAAACGACGAGGAAAACCTCGCCGGAGGCGCCCATTCCCACAAACGCTTGGTCTTCGTTGGATTGCCGGACTTTTCCGATATCGGTCCTGAACGCGAAGGAGCCGGAATAATCGTTCCTCATTTTTTCGCCCTCTCGTATTTGACCCTGAGTTGGCCGCAGGCGGCGTCGATGTCGGTTCCGAACTCTTTGCGGACGGTGCAGTTGACGCCGCGCTTCATGAGGCGGTCGGCAAAGGCCCGAACCGTTTTCTCGGGGCTCCGCTCAAAAGGTTTTTCCTTGACGGGGTTGTAAGGGATCAGATTCACGTAAGCAAGCGTCCCTCTGATGAGATCGCTCAATTCGTCGGCGCAGGCAAGGGAGTCGTTGACGCCTTTAAGAAGGATGTACTCGAAGGTGACCCGACGACCGCCGGCATCCTCGTAGCGTTTCACCGCCGCCAAGAGATCCTTGAGGTCGTAACGGGAGGCGATCGGCATGATCTTTTTTCGGATTTCGTCGGAAGGGGCATGCAAGGAGATGGCCAGATTGATCTGAAGGCCCTCTTTGCCGTATTTGTCGATCCCATCGACGAGCCCGCAGGTGCTGACGGTGATGTGGCGCGCCCCGATCGCGAAGCCTTTGGCCTCGTTCATGACGCGGATGAACTTCATGAGTTCGTCGTAATTGTCGAACGGCTCGCCCGTCCCCATCACCACGATGTGCGAGACCCTCTCCCCCTCTTCGGCGAGAAGCTGGTTCATAAGGTAGACCTCGCCCACCATTTCGCTGGCCTGAAGGCCCCGCTCCTTCTTAAGGAGACCCGAAGCGCAAAAAGCGCAGCCCATGTTGCAGCCCACTTCGCTGCTCACGCACACGACGTTGCCATAGTCGTAGCGCATCAAAACCGTCTCGACTTTGCTGCCGTCGGCCATCTCAAGCAAAAGTTTGAGGGTGCCGTCGCTGGCGTCCTGACGACGGAAGATCCGAGGAAGATCAAGGCAGTAATCGCTCTCAAGGGTCGCCCGAAAAGCCTTGGAGACGTCGGTCATGGCTTCGAAAGAGAGAATGCGCTTGACGTAAATCCATTCGTAGAGTTGGCGGGCCCGGTAGCGGGTCTGCCCTTGAGCGAGCATTTCCTCTTCCAAAGCGGGCAAAGGGTATTCGAAGAGGTTCTTTTTCATGATGGTGTCGGTTCCATGCCAAAAAATGGCTATTTGGCGGCCTCCGCGCTCATGGAACTCGCAACGGGGGCGGGAACGCCCGCGATGGCCTCGGCGGGAACGCCCTCCTTGACGAGCGGTGTTTCCTTTTTCATCGCGGCGTAGTAAAGGGCGGTATCGAGTTCGCCAAAGGGGAAAAGCTGCTCCTCCTTCACGAGTTTGAACTCGGGATGGCGAAGCAGGAAGTCCCGAACCGTCGCATATCCCTCTTTCTTCGAGATCGTGTAGATCATGTAGATGTAGATCCCGCCTTCGTCGACGTACTGGGAAAGGCCTTCGAGCATCGCCTTCTCCTCGGCGAAAAGCTCATCCATGCCCTCTTTTTTGAAATGAAGGAGGTAGTCTGGGGCCTCGCGGATAAGATCGAAGTTCGAGCTGTCGGGAGCGGCGATGACGAGATCCTGAGGGCGGCTGATGCTTGCCTCGAGAGCCGAGGGATCCCCGGCGAAGAAGTTCACGTTCTTGAGCCCAAGTTCCCGGATCATCCGACTCACGTCGACGTATTTCTGAAGATCGTAAACCCCAAGGTTCATCCCAATGGAGGAACCATAGGTCTCGATCAATTCCTTGAGGATCGAACTGTCGCGATTACCATTGAAGAGAAGAACCTCGCTCGGTTCCTGCACTTTGAATTCGTCGATGATTTTCTTCGTCGCGAGTTTCTCGAGAAAGACTTGCTCGGCGAGGAACTCGGGCAATTTGCGAAGCGGCGTCCTGCCGCCGAGGAAAAGCATGTCCTTAATCGGGGATTTGGCGTAATCGCTGTTGTTGTTCATGAGCTGTTCGGGCGTAATCATGGCGGTTCTGACGCGAACGGCGTTGATGAGGGGGCGATTGTTTTTCTTCAGGATTTTGTAGGTCGTCCCATAGCCATAGTGCTCCCAAATCTTAAGCACCCATTCCGGGGTGTTGTAACGAAGGGAAAGGTATTTGTTGGAGCTTTTGGGAAGCTCGGGGGGGATATAGTTGGCCGGGTCGACGGCTTTCTCGATGAGCGGCGTCGCAAGGGTCATTTTTTCCTCGCCGAGTTTTTCGAGCAAAGCCGCCTTCATATCGTCGGCGGGGATGCGTTTGAAGAAATAGAGGTCGCCCAAGCCCAAGGCCAAGACGCGCCGATCGGCGGCCTCATAGCCTTCGAGCGGTTCGGTGAGATAGCGAAAAAGGAGGTGATGCCTTAGCTCGCAGCCGACCAATCCCGCCACCAGCGGACGCATTGGGCGAAGCGGTTGGTTGGCTTGGAAGACTTTGCGCAAAGCCTCGCCGAAGGGGACGTCGTTATCGAGAATGTCCCCAAGGATCCGTTCCGACAAATCGAGTTCCTGCATGATGAACCTCCCTGTTGGGTTTTATTTCTTCGCTGGCTTTTTGCCAGAAGAAACCTTTTTCGCGGCGATCTTTCCTTCAAGCCCCTCAAGCGCGTCCCCTAAGAAAATCTGATTCGGATCGTTCGGGTCGAGATCGCTCCGATCGCGCGGATTGGCATCCGGGTCGGCAAGCGTCTCGTCGACTTCCTCTTCCTCTTCCTCGACGTCGACGAGGTTGTCCTTCGCGATGAAACGCGGATAATCCTCATTGATCCGTTCGTGATAGCGTTCGATCGGGAAATAGACGAATTCGATTTGGACGTTGATGGAGAAGTCCTTAAGGGTCTTAAGAAGATAGGAGGCGATCTTATCCTCCACCACCTGAACCTTCATCGGAGCCCTTACGATGAGATAAACGTTCCAACTCGTTTGGTCGATGCCTTCGTGGAAAAGGGAGGCGTTGGGGCAATAGAAATTGATCTCGTCCCCATCGCATTCGTAGAGTTGGGCGAGATTGGCGGTATTGTCTTTGCTGTAACGGGCGACCACGAACTGATCAAGGCCCAAAACGGAGATGGTTATCATAATGAAAAATCCTTTTGCGCGATTGGATTATATCATATTAATAATCCAACGGGTCCACATCTATTGCGATATCGACGCCGCCTTTCCCGCCATAGCGGGAGACAAGGCGCTTCAAATACGGCCGCAGAAGATCCGGCTTCTTGCTTTTGATGAGGAGCATCCTCCGATACTTGCCCTTGTTCATGAGGTAGAAAGGCGGCAAAGGGCCGACGACGGAAACGGTCGCCAGGCTTTCGCTAAGGAGGGCCCGCTTGAAATCGCCGGAACTCGCCACCGCCTTCTCCTCGGAAAGGGAAGAGAAGACGAGCAAAAAGAGGTAAACGTAGGGCGGGTACTGCTGGGCGCGACGCTCCTGCATCTCGCGGGCGAAAAAGGATTCGTAGTCTTGCTTGGCCCCGTAAACGATCGCGTAATGGCTCGGATTATAGCTTTGGATGATGGCTTCGCCCGGCTTGCTCGAGCGACCGCTTCGCCCGGCGGCTTGGGCTATAAGCTCGAACGTCCTTTCGGCGGCCCGATACGTTGGAAGGGCCAAGCCGATGTCCGCCAAAACGACGCCCGAAAGGGTGACGTTAGGGAAGTCATGGCCTTTGGCGATCATTTGGGTTCCGACCAAAATATCGTACTTCCCATCGCGGAATTCGCGAAGGATCCTCTCAACGTTCCTGCTAACCTTGCCAACGTCGCTGTCGAGCCGCGCGACCTTCGCATCGGGGAAAAGGTCGTTCAGCTCCTTCTCGACCCTTTCGGTCCCGTATCCCGTCCGCATAAGGTTGCTGGCCCCGCATTCGGGGCAACGGTTGGGGAACGGGGCGACGTAACCGCAATGATGGCACTTGAGCATATTGTCGCTTTGGTGATACGTAAGGTTCCCGCCGCAACTCGGGCATAGGAAAAGATGCCCGCAATGGGGGCAGATGATGTTGGTCCAATAGCCTCTCCTGTTGATAAGGAGGATTATTTGCTCCTTTTTGTCGAGCTTCTCCTTGATTTTGATGAGGAGCGGGCCGGATATTTTCTCGCTGTCCTTCGTGAAATTGCGGCGATCCGTGAGATCGACGATTGTCGTTGTGGGCATGATCTGATCATGGATCCGATGCCGCATCTCAGCATAGCCATAAACGCCCCGCATGGCGCGGGCTTTGGTCTCGAGGGAAGGGGTAGCGCTGCCTAAAACGATCTTGGCTTTTTCTTGGCGTCCCCGCATGATAGCGACTTCCCGGGCATGATAATAGGGAGCGTTATCCTGTTTGTAGCTATCGACGTGCTCCTCGTCGAGGACGATGAGGCCGATGTTCGGCAAAGGGGCGAAGACGGCGCTGCGGGCGCCGACGACGATGGGGGCCTCGCCTTTGGCGATGCGACGGTATTCGTCGTAGCGTTCCCCCGGGGTGAGCTCGCTATGGAGAATCGCCACTTTATTGCCAAAACGGCGCGAGAAATACTCGACCATGGCCGGCGTTAGGTTTATCTCGGGGACCAGCATCAAAACGCTTTTCCCTTCCCGAAGGACCTTTTCGCTGAGGCGCAGATAGACTTCGGTTTTGCCGCTTCCGGTGACGCCTTCGAGAAGCACCACCTCCTTCTCCGAAGAAAGGATCGCCTCATAGGCTTGCCGCTGCTCGATCGTCATTTCGTGCGGCTCCTCGCGTTCCTCGGGCGGAATCTTGTAACGACGCCTTTCCTGACGGAAGAGACGAACGCGCCCGGATTCGACGAGTTTGCCTAAAACCGCCGGCGAACCGGCCTCTTTCCTGAGAATCGGGTGGTTGGCGGCGACAAGGCGCAGCATCTCCGTTTGCTTGGGAGTGAGCCCACTCTCGGAGGCCGAGACCAAATCGACCATGGTATCATAGGCGATCTTGGGCCCGTGGAGGGAAGAGAGCTTCGGCGAGAGCGACTGGGGCAACATCGCCTGCAAAACGGTGATAAGAGGCGACAGGTAGTAATCGCTCACCTGCTTGGCCAAATCCATCAAGGCGTCCGTTAGGAGCGGTTCCTCGTCAATCACGTCGATTATTTTTTTGATGGGATAGCCGTTTTTTTCCTCAATTTCCGCCGACGTGAGATCGCTTTTGGCGATGCCGGTGACGAAACCCATGATGGGGCGGCCGTTGAAATCGATGAGGACGCGAAAGCGCGGTTCGACGCGCTTGGGCCCCTCATAAAGATAGGAAAAACTCCGGTCCAAGGCCCGAGCTCCGTACTGAGTGAGCACATCGAGGATAAGCACAAAGGAATTATAACTTACTTCGTCATAGACGAACGGGCGAGTTCGATTTCCTTGCGGATGATGCCTTGGATCTCGCTGGCGGCCCGCTCCACGCTATCATTGGTCACCACGTATTTGTAATGGGCGCTCATGCCCATTTCCTTCTTGGCTTTCTTAAGCCGTTCCTCGATGCACTTTTCGCCTTCCGTGCAGCGTCCGCGGATGCGGGCCTCAAGATCCTGAAAGCTCGGAGGCATGAGGAAAATGGAGACAACGTCCTGATCCTTCAGCCGATCGAGGACCTGAAGGGTCCCGTTGACTTCGATCTCGAGAATGACGTTCCTGCCCTCGAGGCGCTTTTCCTCCGCCTTGTCGAGCGGGGTGCCGTAATGATGCCCGACGAAACAAGCGTGCTCAAGAAGGTTGCCGCGCTTAAGGTTGTCGGCGAATTCCTTTTCGCTTACGAAAAAATACTCCCGGCCATCGACCTCGCCCGGCCGTTGCTCGCGAGTGGTAAGCGAGACGCTGTACCATAAGTTCAAAGAGGGGTCTTTCATGACCGCTTGCCGAATGGTGCCTTTTCCGACTCCACTCGGTCCCGATATGATGATCAAAAGCCCTTTTGCCATAGGTGTGTGTAGTGCTAATTATAGAGACAACGTCCATCCCTTACAAAGGAAATATATGGAAAAACGGGCTTTTTAGCCCGTTTTTGAGTGCGCTTTGGCATTAGGCGCCTCAAAACGCCCCATTCCGCCATCAACGACTGCCTGAGCGTGGGTCCATGTTTCTGTTTTTTTGAATAAACAAGAACGTGAATCCCTGCCTTTTTCGCCGGATGGGAGAACGCCCGTTTCCTTGAGAAAGCCCGGCTGGCGACCATCAAGCGCCTCCTCCCGCAATCAATTTGCCCCGCCGTCGTCGGAGGAGAATCGAGCAAACTGGCGGGATCGCGGCGTTTCCTCGTCCCCTCCTCGTCTGCGGAAACAAAGGCCCGACAAGGCGGCAAAACCCATAAACAGCCCATTCGTTCTCGCTAGCCCGGGCCCAATAAAAACGTTTTGCCAAGAACCAACGCCCTAAGCGATAAGCGCCCGAAAAAGCCAAATCCCCCAGTCCGTCATTTGGCGGCCACCGGATGGTCGCCGTCGGCGTAGAACTGAATCCCAAGAACATTAGGCCCCGCGTGAAAGGAATTCGTGGGCGAAGCCTGACAAACGTTGACTTCCTTAAAGCCGGCGGCGAGGACTTTGGCCTTGGCTCTCTCAAGAATCGCCGGATCCATGGTGGAATAATCGAAGAAACAGATTTTCTTATCGAGGCAAGGGTGGGTGGAGAGCATGTCGTCGACATAGGCCAAAACGCATTTTTCGAGGACGCCGCGGAACTTCTTGCCGACGGCGAATTTGCCTTCTTTGTCGCAAAGGATCTCAGGTTTGAGTTTCAGAAGGTTGGCGGCGAACATCACGAGTTTCGTGCAACGGCCGCCTTTATAAAGGAAGTCGAGGCGATCGAGCTGAAACGAGCACTGAACGGCGTCCCGACGCTCCAAAACGCGGGAGACGACTTCCTCGAAGGGGTAGCCGGCGTCGATGAGCTCGCGGGCGTAAAGGGCCTGAAGGGCGATACCCCCGCTCGTGCAATGAGAGTCGATGACAACGATGTTGGGGTTGCCGCTCGCGGCCGCCACGGCGTTACTATAACCGCTCGAGAGTCCGCTCGATATGGTGAAATGGATGATTTTCGTATAGGTTTTCGAAAGTTCGGCGAAGTGTCTTTCGAGTTCGCCGATGTTGCAGGCGCTTGTGTGGCAAAGGACCCCCGTCCGCAAAGTGAACGAGAAAAGATCCTGATTCGTGAACTTGTCGTCAAAACCTTCCTCATCGCCTTTCTGAACGTGGAAATGCAAAGTATGGATATCGTATTTCTCAAGATCCTCTTTTCGGAGATCGATGGTGCTTTCGGCGGAGATGGCAATTGACATAAATCTATTCCTCTAAACTATATTATCTAGTTTCGCTTACTAGTTCAACTGGAAAACCATTATCAGAGGCTGAGGATGCTATACTATTTCCATGCCATTAAGCGCGAAAGAACTGACAGAACACGTCAAGACGGTGGAACCGAAGGTCAAGGGCCGTCGTCTTTTCCGCGTCGTTCCGTATAGCGAATCGGTTTTTTTCGCGATTCTTTCGGGCAAAGACCCAAAGCGGCTCGCCATCGTCCTTTCTGACGAGGATCCGCGGATTTACCTCGCCCCGGATGGCGACGAGGCTCCCGCTTTGGAAAGCAAGTTCGCCGATCTTCTCCGGAAAGAACTCACGAACGCCTGCCTCGCCGATGCTGGGACAATAAACGACGATCGGGTGGTTCGCCTTTCCTTTTCCGTCGTCAACGCCGTCTATAAAGAGGAAAAGAGAAACCTCTATTTCGAGCTCATACCCCACCACGCCAATCTGATTCTCACCGACGCGGATGGAAAAATACTGGGAGCCTTCCGTCAGGGCAGCCTTGAGGATGAGCGGCCTCTCCTGCGGGGAACGCTCTACCAAAGCCCACGAAAAAAGCCATTCGCCAAAGAGGAAAGAGGCGGATTCGACGAAAGTTCCTATGAGGAAGATTGCCTCAAGAAGGAAAGCGACCTCGCCGCACGGCGGAAAAAAGACCGTTTTGGCTATCTTTTCGAGGCCCTTAAGCGTCAAAAAAAGCTTCTTGAGCGGAAAATCCGAGCCATCGAGGGCGACCTCGCCAACGCCAAAACGCACTTAGGGGACGGGGCCTACGGCGATTACATTTTCATGAACATGGGCGACTTGCCCCAAAATGCCGCCTCCTTATCCGTCGACGGAAAGGAAATACCCCTCGATCCGAGGCGCAACTTGTCGCAAAACGCCCAGCTTTTCCATAAAAGGGCGAAAAAAGCCAAAGCCACCGTCGCCATGGGCGCAAGCAACCTTCGGAAAGCGGAAACCGAACTGGCGGAGACGAGTAACGACCTCGCCCTCCTAGAAAGGGCCGACGAGGAGGGGCTCGAGGGGCTCGCCGCCTCGTGGGGGCTCGAACCCACCCGCAGAATCGGGAGGAGAAAAGGCGGCGAGAGGGCTTCCTTCCGCCTCCCCCGCGAAATCACCCCTCGCGTCGTCGACTACAAGGGGACCAAGATCCTCTTTGGGAAATCGGCCAAGGAAAACGACTGTCTGACTTTCCTTCTCGACACGA
Organism: Bacilli bacterium; assembly: GCA_022641095.1. Classification (GTDB taxonomy): domain Bacteria; phylum Bacillota_I; class Bacilli_A; order RFN20; family CAG-826; genus UBA4951. Next base: position 169,835 of record JALCDB010000003.1, on the reverse strand, counting down.
GCAAGGGGCACGCTTGGCTCCACGTCGAAGGAACGACCGGTTCGCACGTCATGATCAAAAAGGACGACCCCAGCGAAGATGAGATCCGTTTGGCCGCGGAAATCTGCCTTCTGAATTCGGGGCTTGAATCGGGCGAAGTGATGATCGCCAAGCGCGGCGACGTCCGAAAAGGGCGCGCGCCCGGACAAGCGATCGTGAAAGCGTTCCGAACGATTTGCCTGAAAGAGGTCTCGCCTTTAGCCAAAAGCCTTCTTCGACAAGCCAAGAAAGCGGAACTCGCCCGATGAGGAAGGAAAGTTCCCTATATCGTCGCCTCACGGGGAAAAACGTCCAAAGCGCGACCGTTCTGAAAGGCGGCCTTTCCAACGGAAGCTACCTCATCAACGGAACGGACGTTCTACGCATCAAGTTTCCTTCCGACCCCGCGTTTTATCGCCCCCACGAGGAACGCGAAGTCATTAAGGCGACCGCTTCGATCAGTCTGTCGCCGCGCCTAATCGCCTTCGACGTGAAAACGGGCGATATGGTGAGCGAATTCGTGGAGGGAACGCCGTTCTTGGGTCCGGAGGCCACCATCGAGGAGGTCGCCTCTCTCATCTTTGCCCTTAAAAGAATGCACGCCATTAGGGGCGAGTTCGTCCCTTTCGATCTATGGGGCCGCTACGAAGAGTACGAAAAGGAAGCCGGCGTAGCCGCCCTTCCCCGCGAAAAGCGGCTCAAGGAACAAGTTCAGGCGGCCTTCGAAGGCGAACCCTTGGTCCTTTGCCATAACGACGTGGTCCGGGGGAACGTCCTCAAAAGAAAAGACGGAAGCCTGATTCTCGTCGATTACGAATTCGCGGGCCTCAACTACGCCGAATTCGATTTCGCGGGCCTCTATAGCGAAAACCGCCTCGACCCACGCGTGAGAAAGAAACTCCTTAGCCAAGGGGACACGAAGACCATTCTCATGATCAAGGTGGCCAACCGCCTATGGCATTATTGGGCACTCGCCCGCTACAAAGCCACCGGCAATCGGGCTTTTAGGGAAATCGCGGACGAGAAACTCGCCGCCGTCCTGACGGAAGAGCCCTAGTCTCAGGGCCGTTTCGTCTCTTTTGGCTCCCCAAGGGATCTCTTTTCGCTCTTGAAGAAGCCAATGAGGAAGATGGCGAGGAAAACCAAGAAAGTCGCGACGAAACCGATCGAGAAGCCAGCCACGTCGATACCGACGTCCATCCAGCGAGCCCCGCGCTCAAGCGAGGGGATGAGCTGAATGGCTTCGCTCGTCAGGGCGGTGAGAAAGCCAATCCCGAGATTCGTCAAGGCGAATTTCCACCACTCTTTCCTAAAAGAACCTTCGAAAAAGGAACGCCAGAAAAGGCAGCCGAAAACCCCAAGGCAAAGGAATAAGCCAAGATGCCCGATGTTTTTCCTGACCCAGGTGTGGAAACTCACGTTCTCGGGGGAGACCGTCACAGGGCTCACCGCGACGGAAAAGGACACGGAAAGGGACGGATCGGCCTCGCTGCGGACGGTAAGGGAATAATCTCCCGGCGCCGGAAACGACAACGTAAGGGAACTCGTGTTCTCGCCATAAACGAGAACATCGCCCTCGACGTCGTCGACCGTCAGGTTGGAATCCGTCGGCGCGATTGCCCCGAAATCGCCTTTGAGGTAAACGCTTGTGGTTTTCTCGACCCCGATGGAGGAAGGAAGGGCCCGAAAAGTCTGGACTTCGCCGGTCGAAGTGGCATAAAGCAAACTCATTGAGGTCGGGACAATCTCACTCGTCTCGGCTTCGATGGCCGCCTCGACGCTTGGATCGGCGCGAAGGGCGGCGTGAACGAGGAAGGCACCCTTTTCGCGATAGCCTTGGATATGGCAAACGGAGTCCCCCGCGCCATCCTCGCCCGTGGTGACGATGCGGGCTTTGAGGCCGTATTCGTTACCGGTGAGCCACCACCGAACGGAGGGATCGGCCCCTTCGGCGAGGTTCGAAACGCTCGCGGCGAAGGAGGCCCCGTATTTCGCGGTGTCTTCGCCATAGTCAAGCAAGCATACCTCGCCTGAGGTTTTATCGATCTTCAAGGAAGCGTCCCCCGGGCTTGGCAAAGCCCCCGCAACGGTCAGGTTGCAAGATTTGTCGCCAACCCGAAGGACCGAGGAACCCTCGCCGACGGCTCGGACGTTGCCGTACTCGTCCATCGTGGCGACCGCCTCGTCGCCAGAGGAGTGCTCAAGAAGGGTCGGATCATAGTAACGAAGGAACTTCGTCATGTCGATTTTGCTCGGATCGCCAGGCCCCACCGTGACTTCCATGGTTTCGTTAACATGGAGGGAAACCGCGGGGAAATTCACCGCGTAATCGTCCGGGACGGGCAAAGCCACCGCGTCGAACGCATAAAAATAAGGGGAGAGTTTGCCGGCGATGATTTTTATCTCGGCCCCCTCGCATGGGGAACTTGGGACGATTCGCACGACATGATTGCCAGTGTCGACGGAATAGGCGAAGGAACTGGCTCCTTTGGTCGCGGTCACGTCGAAAGTGCCGTCCTCGACGCCGATCTTCCCATAAGGGTAGGAAACGTCAAACCAAAGACGGGTCGTCGTTCCGACGGCGATTTGGGGAACCCCGCCGATCGAAGGGAGGTAGGTCGTGTCGCCTTCGCCTCCGTTTTTGAGGGCGATCGCCGTCGGTTCGATGACCTCGGCGGTCGCATTCCCGCTCCCGAGGTTAATGAAAAACGCCACCGCCTTCGCGACCAACTCGCTTTGGGACGAGGAAATATCGCCCGGCAAGCAGGATTGCACGATGATAAAGGCGCCAAAGAGGGCGTAGAAAGCGAGAAAGACCCAAAACGAGGCCTTTCTTTCGTTTGGCTTATTTTGCTTCGCCAGGGAATTCTTTCTCATAAGCGACGATGCCTCGCGCGATGGCCTCCCTAGCGGCGGCGCGGCCACGGATCTCGTGGACCATAGTGCGCTTGCCGTGCTCAAGCTCTTTGTAGACGGTGAAGAAATGCATGATCTCATCGCTCACATGCTGGGGCAGTTCGGAGATATCCTTATAAGCGGAATAGAGCGGGTCATGGGCGCAGATGGCGATGATCTTCTCGTCAAGCGATCCGGTGTCGTCCATCTCCAAGATGCCGATGGGAAAAGCTTGCGTAAGCGCGAGGGGGACGATGGGCTCGCTCGAGATGACAAGGACGTCGAGCGGGTCGCCATCCTCGCTTAAGGTATGGGGAATGAAGCCATAATTCTGAGGATAATGGGTCGAAGTATAAAGAATCCGGTCAAGGATCAAAGCCCCGGTCGCCTTATCGAGTTCGTACTTGTTTTTCGATCCGGCGGGGATCTCGATGCAGGCGATGAATTCGTCGGGTTTGACGCGAGAGCCGGAAACGGCATGCCAAATGTTCATGATTAAGCCTCTTTAAGGAAGTAACAACAATAGATTATGCCATGGCGGAAAGGGAAAGGAAACCACTCACGCGCGCGAAAAAGCGGTACACTAGAGCCATGAAACGGAGCCTATGCGCCCTTGGGGCGATTTCCTTTCTTTGCCTGAGCGGCTGCTCTAACGGCACGCCCTACTGCGACGCGAACGGGGAAATCGCGGAAACGGCCTCGACATATCGCGAAGCGATGGTCGAGGAAAGGGCCTCCTCCCTGATCGCCAGAGCCCAAGCCGGGGAAACGGTCTATTTCTTTCACGCTTCCTCGACGTGTTCCGCCTGTTCGCGCTACGAAAGCGCCATCGCCGCCGGCTTGGCGCAAACCAATCTCCGCGTCTCGCTGCTTTACCGCTCCAGCGGAACGGAGTTCGACGAAACGGCCTATTGGGCCGACGTCGGCCTTCTGCAAGCGACATATCCCAGCGACGAAGGGGGAACGACGGGCTTTCAGAACAATTACCCCCGCTTTTATCGCCTTCAGGGGAACGCCTGCGAAATCCTGTCCTTTAACGCCTACGCCGACAGCGGGACTTCTTTTTCCTCGTACTTGGGGCGAGTTTCCAACCTCAACGGCCTCACCCACTTCCGAACATACGAGAAGGCCGCCTCCTTCGCCGCGAGGAACTCCTGCCCGCTTTACCTATATGACGACGCCGAAGACGACGCCTTCGCCTTTTACTTCGCGGAAATCCGCTCCCGGGGCCAAAAAAAGGAAACCCCCTTCGCCATCCTCGATTTCGCCGAGATGAGCGATGAGCAAAAAACGGCCGCTTTGGCGGGTTTTTCGCTTGAAAGCTACGCCCCTAGGATTCGTCTGGGCCAAACCGTTCGCGACATAAAAAGCGAAGCGGCTTCCGCCGCCTCGCTCGTCGCTTCCTACTATTGATCACTTCGCTTTTCCGCGAACGAAGGCGTCGAAGGCCAACCCGTCTTCGTACTTCTTGAATTTGGCGTAGTAATAGGTGTCGCCCATCGCTAGGGCCATATGGATCGGATAACGTCCGTACATGCACATCGAATCGTGGTATTTGGCAAGGATCTCGCTTTCGGTGTGGGCGTATTCGCATTTGTCCTTCCTGGCGGAGGCGAAGGCGTAGAATTTCTCCTTATTCATGTTCTGGCGATTCTCGTCATAGCAAACGACGTCCGCGTAAATCTCGTAGCAACTCACCGAATTGGCGTAATCAATGAGATCGGGAGTGTAGCCTCCGGCGGGTCGCATGTTGCATTCCAAGGCGACGAACTCGCCTTTTTTGGCGAAGCCCGGTTTGTCCTCGGTCAGCACGAAGAACTCGATATGGAAGAAGCGTTGCCTGATGCCAAAGGCTTTGACGACCGCCCTCCCGGTCTTCTCGAAGGCTTCCCCGTCGATGTCGTGGAACGGAAGCGCGAAAGGGTTGTTGTAATAATAGTAATCAAGGTCATCGTTGACGACCTTGGCCACCGCGGTGGTGAAGTGGTCGCTCGTGCAAAAAACGACATCGCTATGCGAATCGCAGATACCATCGAAGGAAACGATGATACCTTCGATGTACTCCTCCACGATGTAGGTCTCGGAAAGGCTTTTGCTTAGGAAATGCCTAAGGGAATCTTCGTCACGGAGGGCGAAGGACCCGCTGGCCCCAACGCCGACGTTGGGCTTCACGAAAATCGGATAGCCGACTTTTTCGACGAAATCAAGAGCCTTCTCAAGGTCTTTCGGCCCATCGACGAGCATATAGCGCATCGTCTTGGCACCGCCCTCGCGAAAGCACTCCTTCATCGCCGATTTGGCTTTGATCTTCGCCATGTCTTTAGGAAAGAAACCGCTTTTGACGTCGAGAGCCTCGCGGAGTTTGGCGTCTTGGCTGAGCCACCACTCGTTATCGCTCTCGATGAAGCCGATCTTGCCGTATTTCCCTTGGTAGTATTGACAGGCTTTGAGCATCTCGGAGTAGTTCCCAAGGTCAGCCACGAAATAATACTCCGTAAGCGCGTTCTTGAGTCGCGGATGGACGTCGTAATATGGGGAGTCCCCGATGCCGAGGACGTTGACTCCGTGATCTTTGAGGGCTTCCACCCATTTGAAATAGCGAACGGGGAAATTGGGGGACACGAAGATGAAGTTCATTTTGCTGCGCCCAACTACTTGCGATTGTAGGTGTTCTGTTTGTAGTCAGCGAAGGTTCCCGTCAAGGCGGCCTTGGCCCTTTCGACCTCCGAAGAGCCTTTTTGAGGGCCCGAAACGCTCGCTAGCCACGCTTTGGCATCCTCTTCCTTCGGGAAGCGCTTGCCCCGGCTCGCAAGCACGAAGACTTTTTCCGGTTTGACCTCGAGGGCTCCGCCGCCAAGAGCGAAATAGATTTTCCTGTTCCCCTCGTCAACGAGCGTGGCGACGCCGTCGGAAAGCTCGGCGATCGTAGGCGTGTAGCCGGGCAAAAGCCCTAGCGGCCCTTTGGAGGAAGAAACATATAGCGAAAGCGCCTCGCCGTCGTAGAGCACTCCTTCGTTCGTGAGGATGACGAGGGAAAACGGCTTCATTTCCGCTCACTCTCCATCGCCGCGGCCTTTTTGGCCACATCCTCGATGACGCCGCAGTAAAGGAAGGCGCTCTCGGGGTAACTGTCGTATTTTCCACTCAGAAGCTCTTTGAAACTACGAATGGTTTCGCTCAGCGGGACGTAAACGCCTTTGTACCCGTTGAAGGATTCGGCGACGTGAAAGGGTTGGCTGAGGAAGTTGCGGATTCGGCGGGCCCGCGCGACGATGGCTTTGTCTTCGTCGCTCAACTCGTCAATGCCTAAAATGGCGATGATGTCTTGAAGTTCCTTGTAGCGTTGCAGAATCTTCTGAACGCCGCGGGCGACTTCGTAGTGTTCCTCCCCGATCAATTGGGGATCGAGGATGTTGCTTGAGCTTTCGAGCGGATCGACGGCTGGGAAGATGCCTAAAGCCGCGATGTTGCGGTCAAGCAACGTCTTGGCATCCAAGTGCGAGAAGGTCGTGGCCGGAGCCGGATCGGTGAAGTCATCGGCCGGGACGTAAACGGCCTGAACCGAAGTGATGGACCCGTTCTTAGTCGAGGTGATCCTTTCTTGGAGCTGGCCCATTTCAGTGGCGAGGGTCGGCTGATACCCGACGGCGGACGGCATGCGGCCTAGCAAAGCCGAAACCTCCGATCCCGCTTGGGTGAAGCGGAAAATGTTGTCGATGAAAAGAAGCACGTCCTGGTGCTCCACGTCGCGGAAGTACTCCGCCATCGTGAGGGCGCTTAAGCCGACGCGCATACGGGCTCCGGGTGGCTCGTTCATTTGACCGAAGCAAAGAGCCGTGTTCTTAAGGACGCCCGAATGCTTCATTTCGAAATATAGGTCGTTGCCCTCGCGGGAACGTTCGCCGACGCCGGCGAAGACGGAAATGCCATGGTGCTCGCTCGCGATGTTGGAAATGAGTTCCTGAATAAGGACGGTTTTGCCAACGCCAGCGCCGCCGAATAAGCCGATTTTGCCGCCCTTGACGTATGGGCACAGCAAATCGATGACTTTGATGCCGGTCTCGAGGATTTCGGTCGAGACTTTCTGATCTTCGAAACTCGGGGCTTCCCGATGGATCGGCATATGCTTGACTTTGCTGAAATCGCCGCCTTGCTCGTCAATCGGATCGCCGAGGACATTGAACATGCGACCAAGCGTCTCTTTGCCGACCGGAACCTCGATGGGTTTACCGGTATTGAGGACCTTCATTCCGCGGACAAGGCCTTCGGTCGCGCCCATGGCCACGCAACGGACGAGGTCATCGCCGATGTGCTGCATGACTTCCATGGTGATGCTCTTCTTCCCATCGGGCGAGACGATTTTGAGCGCGGTCAAAATGTTCGGCAGCGCCCTTTCGGCGAAGCGGACGTCAAGAACCGGGCCCACCGCTTGGACCAGTTCGCCGAAAATCGACTCATTCTTTTTTTCTTTCATAATCGTGCCCTCCTTAACTGGCATTGGCTCCGCCCACCACCTCGGTGATTTCCTGGGTGATGGCATTCTGCCGCGCTTTGTTGTATTCGATCTGCAGTTTGCCGAGGATCTCGTCTGCGTTGTCGTTGGCGTTATCCATGGCTGTGCGTCGCGAAGCCTGCTCGCTCAGCTGGCTATCGAGCAAGCGGTCGTAGAAAACCGAGGCAAGGTACCCGCTCATGAGATGGTGAATGAGATGACGCGGCGTCTCATCGAAGAGAGGGGGGCAATATTCTTCGCCCGGCCATTTCTCCTGCTTGATCTGCACCGGCAAAAACTGGAAACGGATCGGCGTGAAGGTGATTGAGTTGACATAACGTGTGAAAATGACGTAGATGCGGGCGTATTTCCTGGCGTTGAAATCGTCTTTCAGACCCAAGCAAAGTTTCTGAATGGAATCGAGGTCAAGCGAGGCCAAGGATAGCTTTTCGAAGTCGTGGTCGATGTTTTTATAAGTATCGTCGTTCGCGTAATGATGGGTGGCCTTTAAGCCGAAGGGCGCGATGACGTCCGTCGGTTTGGCGCACTTGGCGACCCATTTGAAGACTTCGTTGTTATAGCCCCCGCAAAGGCCGAGGTCACTGCTGATGCAAATGAAGAGGCTTGGCAGGTCGCCTTCGTTGGGGCGGGCATAATGCGAAGCCGTGCCAAAGTCATGGGCGAAAAGCTCGCCCATGAGCGACTCGAATTCGCGGCTATAAAGCCGCTCCTTGGACGAGGCCGATAAAAGCTTCTTGAGCCGAACCGTGGAGATGAGTTCCATCGCCTTGGTAATCTTCTCGGTGCTCTGGACGGAAGTGATCCGATGTTTGGTTTTGCTGAGCCCGATCGACATCTTTTATTTCCTGATTTCCTTATAAGTAGCGATGGCTTCGTCGAGTTTTTTCGACATGTCATCGTCAAACTGCTTGTCTTTCTTGAGTTTCTCGACAAGATCGCGGTCGCTGTCCTTGAGATAAGAGACGAGCCCTTCGAGGAATGGACCGACTTGCTCGAGCGGCAAATCGTCGAGGAATCGCCCTTTGACGGCATAGAGTTCAAGCTCTTCCTCTTCCATGGGGAGGGGGGCGAAGTTCTTCTGCTTTAGGGCTTCGGTGACGACGGCGCCGTGAGTGAGGATCTTCTTGGTTTCGACGTCGAGGTCGCTTCCAAACTGGCTGAAGGAAAGGTTCTCACGGTAATTGGCGAGCTCGATCTTGAGCGATCCGGCGACTTGCTTCATGGCTTTGGTTTGCGCGGCGGAGCCAACGCGGGAAACCGAGAAGCCGCTGTCGACGGCCGGTCGTTGGCCCGCCGTGAAATAATCGGTGACTAGGAAAATCTGGCCATCGGTGATGGAAATGACGTTCGTCGGAATATAAGCGCTGATGTCGCCGGCCTGGGTTTCGATTATCGGGAGGGCCGTGATAGAGCCGCCGCCATATTCCGGAGCGAGTTTGCACGCCCGCTCAAGAAGGCGCGAATGGAGATAAAAGATGTCGCCCGGATAAGCCTCGCGGCCCGGGGAGCGACGAAGAAGGAGCGAAAGGGCGCGGTAAGCGACCGCATGCTTGCTGAGATCGTCGAAGGCGATGAGGACGTCCTGCCCTTTTTCCATCCATTCCTCAGCCATCGCCATACCCGCGAAGGGTGCGATGTATTGTTGAGGAGCCGATTTGCTCGCCGAAGCGTTCACGACGACGACGTAATCGAAGCAGCCTTTTTCCTTAAGTTTGGCGACCAAAGAGGCCACGGAGGAATTCTTCTGACCGATGGCGACGTAAACGCAGTTGACGCCCTTGCCCCTTTGATTGACGATCGTGTCGACCGCGATCGACGTCTTGCCGGTTTGGCGGTCGCCGATGATGAGCTCCCGCTGCCCACGTCCGATAGGGATGATGCTATCGATGGCCTTTAAGCCCGTCTCAAGCGGAGTGTCGACCGATTTTCTCTTCATAACGCCTGGAGCGATGCGCTCAATCGGGCGGGTTTTGCTATAGGAAATGGGGCCAAGCCCATCGATCGGGAGGCCAAGCGGGGAAACGACGCGGCCCAAAAGGCCGTCGCCCACCGGGACTTCGACGACGCGGTTCGTGCGTTTGACGGTATCGCCTTCCTTGATGGAAAGCTCCGAGCCAAGGAGCACGGCGCCGACGTCCTCGGCGTTGAGGTTCATGACCATGCCATAAACGTCGCCCGGAAAAAGAAGGAGTTCGCCTAACATCGCGTCCCTGAGGCCATAGATAAGCGCGATGCCGTCACCCACGGAAATAACCGTGCCGACGTCATCGTCTTCGAGTTGGCCCTCGAACCCTTTGATTTGCTCTTTGATAAGGGAAGAAATTTCCCCAGCGTTTAGATTCATTAGCGGATTCCTCCTTCAAGCAGACTTCTACGCATATCGCTCAGTTTTCTTTCGAGCGACCCATCGAACACCTTACCCGCGATCGCGACTTTGACGCCACCCAAGATGGCGGGATCGACCCGATTGCGAAGCGCGGCTTTCTTGCCCAACGCTTTCCCGATGGCCTCTTCCAAAGCGGCCATCTCCTCCTTCGAAAGAGGATAAACGCTATAAGCGAGGCCTTCCTCGACGCCCAAGCCTTCGTTCACGAGGGAGGAAAACTTGGCGACTATTTCCCGGAAAAAGCCGACGGCGTGATTCTTGACGACGGTTTTCATGAAGGGTGCGAGGCTTTTGAGGCCCTTCCCCCACAATTCGTCGACAAGAGCATAAAGCCGCTCCTTGGGAATGGCATAGGATTTCAGCGTCTCCAAAAGGGCGGGATTGCTCACCAAAGAGCTCTCAACGCCCTTTAAGGCATCCTGATATTCCTTGGTTTTCCCCTCTTCAAGCGCGAGCCCATAGAGGGCCGAGGCAAAAGAGGCGGCCTTGTTCTCAAACATCCTTCTCGCCCTTCTTGACTTCCTTCACGAAGTCGCTCACGAGTTTCTCGTTGTCGCTCTTGCCAAGTTCGCGCCCGATGACTTGCTTCGAGGCGGCGAGGGCCACGTCGACGATTTCGCGACGGACCTTCTCTTTCGAGGCTTCCTCGGCTTGCGCAATGGCCAAATCGGCGTCTTTTTTCTTCCGGATGGCTTCGGCCATGGCCTCGTCGGTGATGGCTTTGGCGCTCACTTCGGCATTGGCTTTGGCCTTGCCGACGATTCGGGTGCCTTCTTTGCGGGCGTCTTCGATGAGCTGGTCGCTTTCGGCGGCCTTCCGCTCATTGATGGCTTTGGCCTTCTCGCTGTCCCTGATATTGTGCTCCACGTAGTCCTTCCGGGCTTCGATGTTCTTCTTGACGGGTTTGTACGCGATGAAATAAACCACAAGGAAAAGAACGATCAAGGCAAGGAAATTGATGAGAAAGCTCCAACCGTTGGGGAAGAGTTTCTTTAAGATGTCTTCGCTCGTGATCGGGGTGGCGCCGCCGATGATGGCGGCCTGTTGGTAAACCCACGAAAACAGCATGCGTTACGCCGTGACCTGCCCACCTAAAACGAAGATGAGAAGAATCGCCACGATCAAGCAGTAAATGGCGGTCGACTCGTCGAGGGCGACGGCGAGCAGCATCGTTCGTTGCAGTTTCGGCTGCATTTCCGGATTGCGGACCATGCCGTCGATCGAATGGCAGCAAATCAAACTTTCGCCGATGGACGACAAGCATCCGAACGCGACGCAAATGGCCGCGCCAATGGCTACCAAACCCAAATTCATAATGAAATCCTCCTTAAATTTGGTATCTCCCTTATTCCTTGGCTAAGGCTGGGCGAGGGCTCGGCCCTTCCACGAGGGAAGGCCCTTCCTCGACCGGTTTCTCCTGGGCGATCCATAGAGCCGTGAGGCTCATGAAGACCAGCGTCTGGACGAAGCCAGTGAATAAGCTGAAATAAAGATTGAGGATGCCCATCGGTATCGGAGCGAGGAAAATGGACGTCCACATATAAGTGCCCGTAAGAGGCACAACGCTCGAGAAAATGGCCATGCTGGCCTTGCCGAGGGCCCACTGAACGAGCCCGATAATGATGGTGCCGCTTAGGCAGTTGCCGAACATACGGACGGCGGTCGAGATAATCGGGGTCCACATGGTGATGAGGTTGATCGGCAGAAAAACCGAAATCGGCTCGATAAAGCGATGGAAATAATGCCAATGGTTGTATTTGACGGCGAAGAACTGAATCAAAATGAACATGATGATCGAAAGGCAAAGCGGGGCGGCGAGCCAATCGATGACGGAAGGCATGCCCGTGATGCCCCAGATGAAGCCAAGGAAAAGATAGCTTACGAGAGCGAGGAAATAGCCGGTCATCTTGTCCCATCCGGGACCCATCATCCCCTCGACCCACTCGCCGAGTTTCTCGACGGCGAGCTCAATGACCATATAGGCGCCTTTGGGTCGCTCGAGATACTTTTTTTTCTTGTAGATGATTCGGGCATGGACCCCCACAACGATCGCCACCACGATCAAAAGGAAAATGATGATAAGCGAACTGAAAAGCGAGGCGTCGAGGTCCCACGACCACATAGACGCCAAACGGTCTTTGTATGTCATGGTCAGGATCATTCCGCTTTGCCTTCGGAAGAATCGCCTTTCGTTTCTTCGTCAGTCGGGCACAAGGTGTGGATCTCGCTTTGCCCTTTTTCGCCATGGAGATTGGAAAGAATGAGGACGAAAGGCATCGGGACGATGGCGAGCATCGTCGACCAAAAAGACAAAAGATCCCACCCTCCGAACCATTCCGGCTTGAAAGTGCAAATGGCGCTCACGACGAGGACAGCGATGTACAGCAACATGCGCGCGCTCATGAAAAGAACCGATTTGACGGTCATTCCGCTAGGCGTTTGCCCCATAAGCATATCCGGGAGTTTCGAAATCGACCAATAGGAGAAAAGCGAGACGAGCGCCCCGGCCAGCCATCCCCAATTCCACATGCTGAGACGAAAGAAAAACAAAGGGATCAGGAGGACGAACACGATGCCGTAAAAGGCGGCAAGAAGGACAAAGTCCTTCTTTATAGGGTCCATGCGAGCGAAGCGTTGGGCGAATCTAAGTTTCGGTTCTTTTTCTTTCTGGTCCATAGGCTTACCTATGGTAAGGGCTTTGGTTCAAAATGTCAACGCGAGGAAAATAGAGGAAAGCCCTATCAGGGCTTCGCCGCCAAATAGGCCAAAGGTCAGAAAACCTTCGTGAGCCTGAGGTGGGCGCTTTGGAAGACGCCATCGCCCCACTCGATCCGACTTTCCCCGGCGATAAGGGGGAGGATGTATTGCCGAAAGCCCTCGCTTAGTCGCGTCGAATCGATGACCCATTCAAGGGGGACTTTCTTCTCTTGATTGGCCACTAAGCCGACGTCGCCCAAGAAGAAACTGGATTTATAGGGGTTGTTGCTTTCCCGACGGATGCAGACCATATACCCTGTTTTGCCGGCCAGAACGGCCTTGACCGCGAATTCGCTGACGGCGACGGCCTCTTTTTTCTCGGACTCGCTGGCTAGGACCGGATCGGCTCGCTGAGGAAGCGAGAGTTCCATGACGCGGGTGCCGTAACCAAGGTTTTTCTTGATGCTCTGGGAGAGGGAAACGCTCACCCCTTCGAGTTGCACGTGGCCAAAACTGTCGATGTCGGCGCCGTTGCGGCGCGTGACGGGCAAACCCTCGGAAAGGGCCACGACGACGTTGCCTTTCCTTTCGTAAATGCGTTGGACGTCTTGGAGGAACTTGCCTTCGTCCCACTTCATCTCCGGAATGTAAATAAGATCGGGACGCTCCCCTTCTGGCAATACGTCGACGCTGGCGGTGAGCCAACCGGCGTTGCGCCCCATGATCTCGATAAGAAGAACCTTGCCCTTTTTGTAGGCCTGGTTGTCGATGACCGCCATCTTGGTGAAATTGATGATATGCTTGGCAGCGCTGGCGAAACCTAAGGAATGATCGGTTAGAACGAGGTCGTTGTCGACTGTCTTCGGAATGCCGATGACGCGGATGTCGCAATTGGTCATGGCGAAAAAACGGGAGAGCTTATAGCAAGTGTCCATCGAATCGTTGCCGCCGTTGACCAAGATGTAGCCGATGTTGCGTCTCTTGATGGTCGCGAGGATCTTATCAAAATCCGGATCCCCGAATTTCGGGAGAATGTGGCGGGTCGAGCCGAGGGCCGCGCCGGGGGTCTGCTTCAGAAGCTCGATTTCGTGAGGATCTTCTTGGCGGAGGTCGACGAGGTCATCGCCAATAAGCCCCTCAACGCCATGAAGGGCGCCGTAAATGCCACCTAATTCCTCGTGCCTCAGAGCCTCTTTGATGACGCCATAGAATGAGCAGTTGATGACGGTCGTCGGACCGCCCGATTGAAAATAGACCAGCGCTTTCTTCTCCATAATTCAGAAAATAATGCCTTTCTTTGACGTGCTGTCGGTCGTTTCGATCTCAAGGCGGCGAAGGGCGGCGATGGCGTGACCCTCAGCTTCTTGATCCCCGCTCCCCGAAGCCGATAAATCCACCACGATGTGAGCGTTCGGCGCGGCGGTTTTGGCGATGATCGCATTAGCGATGACGCAAATCGAGAGGTCAAGCCCGCATAAGACGATTTCGCGGTAAGCGCCTTTCTTAAGGTAATCAAGCAAGGCATCGCTCCCAAACGTGCTTTTCTCAAACACCCGATGGGCGGAGGCCACCTCCTCAAGATCGCCGTAAAAACGGGCGCCTTCGCTGCCGCGGAGGCAATGGGGGATGGGCAAATTCCTCCCTTCTTCCGTATGGAGATAATCGTCTTCGTGCACGTCGCGGGTGAAGACCACCTCATCCCCGGAATCGTCGAACTCGGAAATGAGTTCCTTGACTCGCGGATAAAAAGAGGCCGCTTTGGGAAAGCCAAGCGGCCCATCGACGAAGTCATTTTGGAAATCGACCACAACCAACAAACGTTTCATAACCCCGTTATTTTAGCGCGCCTCAACCCCTTTTGCCAAACACATTAGAACCCTGAATAATCGATCGTGGATCCGAACGTGAAAGCGCTTGCAATGGGGGCGATACCTGCTAGAATAATCCAACGCGACCCGTTGACTTATGGGGTTCGCGCTCCGCTAATCAGGGAATTGGGAAAAGAGGAAAAAGGAAAAATGTCATTTAGCGTCAAATTCAATGGAAAAACGGGGACTTTCGAGAAAAAGGTCGCCTTGCTGGACCTCATCAAAGACGCTCCCAATTGCCGCGATTTCATTTGCGCCAAAGTCAATAACCGCGTCCGCGAACTGACATACGAAGTTTACTATGACGCCGATATCGAGTTTTTGACGCTCGCCGATCACGATGCCGTCAAGGTCTATGAGGCCTCGCTCCGCTACCTCGTGGCGATGGCCTTCGCCCGCTGCTACCCAAAACTGCACGTCCGTTTCGCCTACAACGTCTCGCGTTGCGTGTCGATTCACCTCCTCGACCCAAACGCCGTCGGCGATACCGCGATGCTTATCAAGCTTAACAAGGAGCTCGAGACGATCGTCGCCGCCGATTTCCCGCTGAAGCGCGAGATCGTCTCCGACAAAAAAGCCTACGAAATCTACAAGGAGCGCAATTTCCCCGACAAAACCGCCATCCTTAAATACCGCCCTGAGAAAACCGTCCACTTCTATGAGTGCGATGGTTACCTCAACTACATGTACAGTCGCATGGTCCCCTCGACCGGGTACCTCAAATCCTATAAACTTCGCCTTTACGCGCCGGGCTTTTTGCTTCAGTATCCGCGCAGCGAAACCAAGGGCGAGATTCCGCCCTTCGAGGACGCCCCCACTTTCGGCCGCACCCTCAAAGAGTCCCATGACTGGGCCAAAGTCGTCGGCATCGATACGATCGCTCACATCAACCGGGAGATCGAAAAGGCCGGCGAGGTCGAGTTCATCAACATATGCGAAGACCGCCACAACCGCATGCTCGCCGAACTGGGCGAAATGATTGAGGACGACATCGACGACATCCGCCTCGTTTGCGTCGCCGGGCCTTCTAGCTCTGGCAAGACGACGTTCGCCAATCGCCTCCGCATCGAACTGTTGAGCCGCGGCATCCGCCCGATCCGCATCTCAATCGACGACTATTACAAGCCAAAGGGCGAAGCCCCGCTCGGTGAAGACGGGGAGCCGGACCTCGAGAGCATCGACGCCCTCGACATCGAGTATTTCAATCAAAACATGCTTGACCTCATCAGCGGCAAAGAGACCGAGCTCCCGAAGTTCGACTTTGAGAAAGGCCATCGCGTCTTCGGCCGCAAGGTCAAAATAGGCAAGGACGAGCCCATCATCGTCGAAGGCATTCACGCCCTCAACGACCAACTCACCACCTCCATCCCAAAGAACAACAAGTTCAAGATTTTCATTTCGCCGCAGGCCCAAATCAACCTCGACGACCACAATCCGATGAGCTTGACGGATCTCCGCCTCCTCCGCCGGATGGTGCGCGACAAGAAGTTCCGCGGTTCCCCGGCCGAAGAGACCCTCAGCATGTGGCCGAAAGTCCGGGCGGGCGAATTCAAGTGGATCTACAGCACTCAAGAAGGCGCCGATTACGTTTTCAATTCTTTCCTTCCTTATGAATTACCGGTCATGAAGAAATACGCGATGCCATTATTGGAGGCCATCGATCGGGATTCTCCGTATTTCCCCAATGCCGAGCGCCTCATGCGGCTCTTAAAGTTCTTCGTTGACATGCCTGATGATTGGGTGCCGTGCAATTCCCTCATGCGGGAGTTCATTGGCGGTTCCTGCTACGCGGACGTCTGATTCCTTTTCGAGGGATTGCCCGGCATTACGGGGTTTCTGCCCCGAGGCCGGGCTTTCTTTTCGCCGAAAAAGGGCCACGGAAGAGAAAACCGACTAGGCGCAGAAAGCCAAAAAGCGGAAACGGAAAAAGAATGGTGGTTCCTGGGGAACGCGTTTTTGCCATAGCCAATCGCCAAGGCGCTTTCCATAAACGGCATTTCCTTGATATCGGTTCGTATTAAACGAAAGAGCCTGGCTCTTCTTTTCGTCTGGACTTTGACGATTCTACTTAGCTTTTCGCGGCCTCGATTTTCTTTTTGGAGGCGGAAGTGAGGTTAGCCAAGCGCTTTTTCTCGTAAGCGTAGACCGCCATGAGTTCGCCGAAATAAAGCTGCCGCATCGCGAGGTATTGTTTTTGCTCAGCCTCAGGAACGGTCGACAGGTAAATCGAGCTGAAGATCTTCTCGAGGCGGAAGAAGGATTCGTAGAGATTGATCATGCTGACGAGGTAGAAATAGTTCTTGCGGGAATAGATGAGCAAGGCGGAACTGTGGGCGATTTCGCTCGACATCTCATAGACTTTCGAGTAATTCGAAAGCCCCGCCATGCGTTCGACGCCGTCGCGGAAATTGAATTTGAAGCCCTCGGTCGAGGCGTAATCCTTGGCCCCGATGAGCCAACCGTACTCGATGAAACGCTTCATGTCCTTGCTCTTGAGGCCGAGCGAACGCATCTCCCCCTTGATTTGGATGAAGACCGCGTCGGTTTCCTCTTTGCTCGGCAAGCCGCCGCGGAAAGCCAAGGCGTAGGTAAGGTGCTTCAGGTATTCGTCGATGACAGGCTTGCCGTATTTGACGATGACCGCCAAGATGCATTCGTTCTCGTGAAGGGTCCGCCAGGTGGAGAAGGCCTCCGTCTCAAAACCCGAGGTAAGAAGGTCCACCATGCATTCGGACATCGAGAAGGCTTTGCTGATGATATCCACCACCAGCGTCTCCTTGGGGTCGCCCCGTTTGTAACGGGACAGCATTCCTTGAATGAAATTGAGGTAAATGGATATCGTCGAGATCTCAGGAAGGAAACGGGAGGCGAAACGGCCGTTCTTGTAGGCCAAATGCTCGTTGGTGAAATACTTGTCGAGCGCCACCGAAATGGTCAGTTGGACGTATTTGTCGTCCTTGACGATGTCGGCCTCTTTTTTGTCGGGGTGCATCATGAGGTAAAAGGAATGCTCATTGACGAGATAGAGAACGAGTTGCGTCGAGTTGATCGGCATCGCCGCGAGGGCCCCGTAGGCTTTCTTTAGTTCCTGCGAGCCCTCCATCGCGGCGACATACGCATCGTAAAGGAAATCGCGCGAAAGGTTCTCGGGGACCCGAAGCCCCTTGAGAACGTCAAGAAACTGCCCTTTCGTGAAAATCGTTTCGTTTGCCATGGCTTCATTGTAGCGCGCGGAGGCGAGCCTGTCCCAAAGAAAGGAGGTATTTCTCCACGGGAAGGCCCGTGACTTTGCGGACGTAGGAAGCGTAGGCCTCCACCTGCCTCGCGTAAGCCGGATCGTCGATGGAACGGCTCTTGTAGTCGACGATCACCGCTTTGTTAGGATAAAGGATAAGCAAGTCGATGGACCCACGCACGTTTTCCTCAGGGTCATAATAGGCGTATTCGTGATAAACCTCGGCATGCGAAAGATCGGCGAAAATGGGCAATCCCAAAACCTTTTCGATCAAACTGCGTTCCGTTTCGTCTTTGATCCAACTGACGTCCTTGCTCCTAAAATCGGTGAGTTCCATAAGGCTATGGAGGCGGGTGCCATAGGCGAGGGCCGCCTCGTTCGCGGGTTCAAGCGAACTCTTGCTCGGGCGGATGTGAGCGGACGCGACGGGCTCCTCCTCCACGCGGCGGAACGGAAAAGAGACGTTCCGAGAAGTCTCTTGTCCCGCGATCTTCACCAGCGGGACGACTTCCTTTTCCTTGCGCTTCCCAAAGCGCGACAAAGACAGAAAATCAAGAAGGCATGAGGGGCTTTCAAGACCCTTGATAGGCTCTTTCCTGTCGGCTGGGGCAAGCAGAATCAGTTTCTCTTGCGCCCGGGTGAGGGCGACGTAATAGAGACGCAACTCCTCGCTCGTGTGGGCGGCGATTTCCTCCTCGCGGAGCAGGACGTGGAAGATGTTTTGGGGCTCTCCCCCGTCGAGCAGCGGAATCACGAGGCCCCGTTTCTCCGACGAAAGATAGGCTCCCTTGAAGTCGCCGAAATTGAACCGCTTCCCTTCGCCGGGGACGTAGACGATCTTGTATTCGAGGCCCTTGGAGCTATGGATCGACATAAGCGAAACCGCGGAAGGCGAGGAAACCGCGCTCTCGAGCGGCATCTTGACCTCGTAATCCTTGAGGCGGTCGAAATAGGCATCGAAATCCCGAAGGCTCAGGCCGAACCGGTCAAGGGAAGAGGCCAGTTTGGCGAACCCTTGCAGTTCCGCGTAATCGTCCTTGACGTCGGTGAGGGTCCTTAGTTTGTCGACGAAACCGAACTCGTCGATGATCCATTCGGTCAATTCGCTTAAGGAAGCGTTCCCGCTTTCCTTTTTCTTCGCGCGGATGGTTTCAAAGAGAGGGCTCTTAAGGTATTTCTTGGTCGTCACGTCATCGTAAAGGTCGGGGTCCTTCCGCCCATAGAGGAAACTCCGCATGACGGAAAGATAGCCATGCTCGTTGCTGGCCTCGCGTCCCGGCTCATCGAGATGGGCCAGCAAAGAAACAAGGCGTCGGAAAACCATGGTTATGTCAAGCGAGGAGGCGTCGTCCGTGGAGTCGGCCTCGAGCGGTATGCCCGCCTCAAGGAAAACTTTCCGATAAACGTCGAAATTGCCTTTCGTGATGTCTAAGATGGCGAAATCGCCCCAAGTCGCGGGGCCTAAGCAAGCGGGTTTCCCGCGCGGGGTCCTTAAAACCTCATAGCCGCCTCTCACCTTCTCGAGGATATCCTCGGCGATGAGGCGCGCTTCGGCCTCGGCCCCCGGCATCTCCTTCGGCTTCTCGTAGGAATAGATTTCCAGATGGTGATCCTCATCCCCGGAAATCCCATAGGCCTTGTTGCCATAGACGAGGGATTGGCGGTTCCGATAATCGATCCCGCCGAGTTCCTTCCTCATGATGGGGCTGAAGATGGCGTTGATATCCTCAAGGACCTCTTTCCGGCTCCGGAAATTCTCCGCCAAGGTGATGAGGGTCCCCCCATCATGGCGCTCGAAACGCTCACGCTTGGAGGAGAAGAGGGTCGGGTTGGCGTTTCGGAAAAGATAGATCGATTGCTTGATGTCCCCGACGGCGAAGACGTTCGTTCCGCCCGAAAGGGCGTCGATGAAGGATTCCTGAAGGTCAGACGTGTCCTGATATTCGTCGATCATGACGTAACGGTATTTCCGGCGCAACTCCGAAAGGGGACCGGGCAAAGAAACGATCTTTCGCGCCATGGTGGCGATGTCGGCGAAACCGTACATACCCGCCTCTTTTTTCCGTGAGGAAAGGCGCCGCTCGAGTTCGGAGGCAACCTCGACGAAAGCGTCCACATAAGGTTTCGTCAAAAGATAGCGGTCCTTGATTTCCTGGCGGCTTCCCGCCGCGTTTGCATAGCCAAGAAACTCCTTGTAGCGCTTCGCGATGGCGGTATGGGTGGCCTTATCGTTATCTATGGAATCGCTCTTTTTGGTCGGAATCTTTCTTGGAAAAGGCGCGGCTTCGCGGAAGGCTTTGGCAAAAGCGTCGAAACCCTTGTTTTGCAGGATCCCATCGATGAAGGAGGTCTCTTTGTCGCTCTGATTCTCGTTCACATAATGGGCTTTCCCCGCCTCCGAAAGGGCCGTCAATCCATCGCGAAGCAGTTTTTCGAACTCAGCGATGGCTTCATCGATATAGGAATCGGAGAAATAGCGGCTGTCGTAATGGGCGTAAAAACCCATCTTGTCGCTTTGTCGGTCTCCGAGCGAGTCAAGGGAAAGGACGGCTTCGCGAACGTGGCCGTCATTCTTCACGCATGCAAGTTTCGCAAAACCGGAAATCGGGTTATCGCCCCGCTCGTAATACTCATCAAGAAGCTCGCCAAGCAGACGATTCTTCTCCACCGCGAAAACGGAATCGTCGACGATATCGGGCTTTTCGTTAACCCCGATGTCATAATGGTAACGGGACACGAGCTGATGGGCAAAGGCGTCGAAGGTCATGATAGAAGCCCCTTCGACCTCGCCCGAAAGATGTCGCAAAGTGGGATCGGACAGGATCTTCTTGCGGATCTTGTCCTTCATTTCGGCGGCCGCTTTGTCGGTGAAAGTGAGGACTAAAAGGCTATCGAGGCCCGCCCCTTGGCCAGGATCTTCCTCGTGGTCTTTCACGAGGCGGAACACCCGTTCGGTCAAAACGGCGGTCTTGCCGCTTCCGGCGCCGGCGGCGACGAGGAAGTTGCCTTCCCCGGCCTCGATGGCGGCAAGCTGGGAGGCGGTCCATTTCGGGGCGCTCATTTTCTCTCCTCCGGTTTCTTTTTCTCCGGCTTTCTGAGGCGAACGTAATCTTCCTCTTTACGGAAGCACACGTCGCGATAGGGGCAATACTCGCAGGCGTCCACCTCGCCTTCGACTTTCTTCGGGGCGATCGGGAATTCGGAGCGGCGGATCTTCGCGTCGCTATCGAGCAGCCTCTTCTTCGCCTCAAGCCCGAAGGCGTTCAGTTCGGCGGCGGTCTTATGGGTCGAGCCGTTGGCGTTCGAGCGGCACGCGAAACCTTTCTCCGAATCGTAAGTGTACCCTTTGATGTAGTCGTTTCCGATGAATGATGGGTCAAGGGTCCTGAGGGCGTCCGGATCGGCGAGGAAGACGCCGCGAAGAGGGAACGTCCCGTTGAGCGGGGCCTCTCCGCGCTTATCCGCGGGACCGCCGGGCAGGATGTCGGCCACGAACAGCCCCAACAAGGGACGCTTCGAGAAGTCGGGATCGATCGAGCAGGCATAGGCGTAGAAAGGCAACTGCAACGAAAACCCAAGCGGCACGAGGGCCTGATTGAGGTATTGCCTGTCCGAAGTCTTGTAATCGAGGAGGGTGAGATAGCCTCGCTCCCCCGTCTCAATGGCGAGGTCGATGCGGCCATTGATGCCAACAAGGGGGTGATCAGGCACAGTGGCCCGAAAGGTTTTCTCGGAAGCAAAGGAGGGACGCTCCATCCGCTCAAAATGGCTTTGATGGTACTTGACCGCCTCTAGGCAATAAGGCTTGTCGCCCTCCAAAAGGGTCCTTTCCATCGCGGAGAAAGGATTGCTCGCCGCCTCGGAAGCCACGGACTCCGCCCAGGAGGCCTCGAAATCGAATCCCGGCTCGATGGCCGCCTCCATGACCGCATGGAAGAGGTTGCCTAAGGAACTTGTGAAGGAAGAGGCGCGGTCGTTCAATCCCAAAACCCGTTCAAGATAGTAACGAAATGGGCATTCGACGAAGCTTTTCAAAGCGGAATAGGAATAGGAACGAGGCGCTGAGGGATCGACCGAAGCGAAAGGCGTGAAGCCCGAACGATAGGTGTCATAAGTCGCCGTAACGCCACCCGCCAAATAGGCAAGCGCGGGATCCTCATAAAGGTATTTCCGCTTTCTATCGAGAAGGGAACAAAGATAGAAAGCGCCTTTTTGCGAAGAATATTCGTAGGGCGATTCCTCGTTAAAAACGATTTCGTAACCTTCTTCCCGCGCGAAAGACGCGGGCAAAAAGAAGCTCTTCTCGTAACGTTCGTGAAGGGAGAGGAAGCGGACCTGCGGACCTTTGAGGAGAGCGGACAGTTCGGCGAGCCGCTCGCGGTTAAGGACCGAGGAGACGGGGAGGCCCGCCTCCTTCTTCTCCGCGTCGCTCAGGAAGTCGCTGTCGCGATAGGACTTCGGGTAAACCCCGAGGGCGCAGTTGACGAGATAGAGGTGAGCCCCCGGCCGCGGATAATACGAAGTCTGAAGATGGATGAGGTTCGAAAGCGTGGCGACCTTCGGAGGCAAGGCGCGCGCGATTTCGTCGTACAGCGAGACGTCGCTCTTCCGCACCCTCGCAAAGCGCTTAGCGAACCGATAGATGGTTTCGTAGTCGGGATCCGAGGGAAAGGAGACGCTCAGCCGATCCAAAGCCCCTTGAAGCGTTCCCGCCTCCAGGAGTTCCCTGAAAGCCCGGTAAATCGGGCGGTCGTAAAGGCGGCCCTCGCCCCTTCTTTCCACCGTCACGCCGTAATAACGGCCATAGTCGCGGAACAGGGGGAAATACGACTCGTCGGCTCCGAGGACATAAATGTCGTCGGGACGCGTTCCGCCGTCGATGTCGTGGCAAATCTCGTTAAAAAGGCGTCGCGTTTCGTCGAAGACATCCTCGTATTCGTGGATCTTCCGCGCCTCTTCGCTTGCTCTTTTCGGTAGCAGAATATGGGGTTTCCGCGCGGAAAATCCCCGCAAAAGCCCCTCAATCCGTTCCGTGTCGGCATATCCGTAGACGTAAACCTCGCGGTTAAGGAAAGCCCGTTCCGGCGAATCGAGAAGCCAAATGAGGCCCTCCCTGACGAGTTCGTCGCGGAGCGTGGCCAACTCGTTCAATTTGGGGGAGACGTAGGATGGGGCCCTGAGTTTCGAGAGCCACTTCAATTCGTCTTTGGCGAGGGAATAGCCGTGCCCTCTCTTAAGAAGGGAAACGAGGGCCCGATCGTCGTGCTGATAAGCCAGCAGGCCTTCCAAATCCTCGCGGCTATAGAGAGAGAAGTCCTTATGGGGATCCGCGCGCCGGAACGAAAGGAAAAGGTCCTTGCTCTCCTCGGGGCAAACGATGATGCAATGGTCTACGAAGGTTTCCGCATCCATGTTAACCGGTTTTCTTTTTCGCGGAAGGTCAGTTCCTTGGCTTATAGACCCGGGTGGCTTTGACGGCCATCCGCCAACCCCGATACAGGCGGCGGGCTTCCGCTTCCTCCATGGAGGGATAGTACATTTTCGCAAAAGCGTGATTGATCTCGATCTCATGGCAATCCTTCCAGAACCCGCAGCCGAGGCCAGCGAAATACCCCGCCCCGAGCGCGGTCGTCTCGATGCATTTCGGGATGCGCACCTCGCACTGGAGGATATTGCTTTGAAACTGCATAAGGAGGCCATTGGCCGAAGCCCCGCCGTCGACCTTGAGAACCTTGAGGTCAAGGTGGGCCTCTCTCTTCATGGTGTCGATCACGTCCTTAGATTGGTAGGCGATGCTATAAAGAGCCGCTCTCGTGATGTTGTGGCGGTCGGCCCCGCGGGTCAGACCGAATACGGCCCCGCGCGCCTCGTCGTCCCAATAAGGGGTACCAAGCCCGACGAAAGCCGGCACGACGTAGACCCCGGCGGTGTCGGGGGCGCGCTCGGCGTAGCCTTCGCTGTCGGCGCTGTGCTTGATCCAAGCCATTTGGTCGCGAAGCCACTGCACCACCGCCCCGCCGATGAAGACGGAGCCTTCAAGGGCATAAGTCACTTCGCCGTCAAGGCGCCACGCCACGGTCGTCAAAAGACCATGTTTGCTGATGATCGGCTTCTTGCCGGTGTTCATGAGCATGAAACAGCCGGTGCCGTAGGTGTTCTTGCTGCCGCCTTCCTTATAGCAGCATTGCCCAAAGAGGGCGGCTTGCTGGTCGCCGGCGACCCCATAGATATGGACGTGCCCGTTGAAGAAGGAAGCCTCGCCATAGTCGCTCGCGTTATCGCGGACCTCCGGCAGCATCGACATCGGAACGTTCCAAATCTTGCAAAGTTCCGGATCCCATTTCATGTCGAAGATGTTGAACAGCATCGTGCGGGAGGCGTTGCTCACGTCGGTGTAGTGATGGGCCCCTTGGGTCATTTTGTAGATGAGCCAGCTATCGACCGTGCCAAAAACAAGCTCCCCTCTATCAGCCCGTTTTTGGGCCCCGCGAACGTGATTGAGGATAAAACGGACCTTGGAGGCGCTGAAATACGGATTCATCCGCAGGCCCGTCTTTTTAGCGATGAAGGCGGCGTAACGCTCCCGTTTGTCGCAAAGGCTTTTGGTCTCTTTGCTCTGCCAAACGATGGCCCGATATATGGCCTTACCGGTCTTCTTGTCCCAAACGATGGAGGTCTCGCGCTGATTGGTGATCCCGATCGCGGCGATGTCGCTCATTTTGGCCCCGGACACAATGAGGATTTCGTTCACGACGTCCACGACGCTCACCCATATCTTATCGGGGTCCTGCTCGACCCAGCCGGGTTTAGGATAAAAGCAATCGATGGAACGCTGCGCCTTGAAGGCTTCCTCCCCTTGCCGCGAAATCAAAATGGCACGAGTGGACGTCGTGCCTTGGTCAATGGCCAAGATGTACTTTTTCATACGTCAATTATAGTGAGGTCCCCCTTAGAGAAAAAGGGCAATCCCGCACGGGCTTTTCGTCGGGTCGGCCTCGAAGATGGCTTTGCCGGCCCGATAGGAATAGACATAGAGGAAAACGATGAGGAAAAGCAAGGCTATGAGAACCGCGAAAAGAACCTTGACCGACACTTTCCGCGTCAGCGGGAGCACGGAGGCGAGACCCGCCACGCCAAAGAGGGCCTCGAAGGCCACGAAAAGATAAACTTGGGAGCCGATGACGGCATCCATCGAGTCGTAATAGGTCAAATCCGTCGCGGCGTCGTAGAACGTATAGACCGGAACGAAAGAAAGGGCCACGGTGAGGATCCCGGCGGCGAAGACGGCGAGGGCCAAAACGGCGACTTTTTTTCGGGTCATGGTGGATATGGGGGCGGCGAGGCCTTAGCGGCGGGTCAGAATCCTTTCCAAGTCGGCCTTTTCCTTCGGGATGGCGGCGGTCAAAACCTCGCATCCGCCTTTCGTGATCAGCAAATCGTCCTCGACGCGAACGCCCAAACCCCTTTCCTTCATGTAGAGGCCAGGCTCATCGCTTATGACCATGCCCGGGGCGAGCGGCACTTTCTTGTATTGCCGATCCAAGGGGCTTAGATACGGATCGTGGGTGTCAAGGCCGATGAAATGGCTGATGCTGTGGAAATAATAACGGATGATTTCTTCCTTTTTGGAAATGAAACCGGCGGCGAGGCATTCGCTCGCGAGGTATTCGACGGCCGCGTTCTGCAAATCCTCGATCGTGAGGCCGGGCCGCGCCATCGCGGCGATCATTTTGTTGCAGCCGAGGACGATCGAATAGACCTTGGCCTGCTCGGGGGTGAAGCGGCCCGAGACCGGAATGGTTCGGCTCACGTCGGCGCAATAGAAGTTCTTCTTCGCGCCCAGATCCATCAGCAAAAGGCTGTTGGGCTTCACGGTATCCATCGGGGTCGGGTAATGGAGGCAGGCGGCATGGACGCCGCTCGCCATGATGGTGTAGAAAGAAAGGCCCTCGTAGCCATTGTCGTCGTTGATGACGTGAAGGAATTCGTCGGCGAGTTCGTATTCCTTGACGCCCGGCTTGGCTTTCGCCATGACCGCGGCGATGCCGAGCTTGGTCGAGGAGATGGCGCTCCGCAATTCTTTTATTTCGTTATCGCTCTTGATGAGGCGCAACGTCGTGACGAGAGGATAAAGATCCGCCACCTCGATGTTTGGGAAAACCGTCAAAAGGGTCTTCTCGTATTCGTGGGTGGAGGTGGCCTCCGCGATTTTGATCTCGCGGTCGCGGTCCAGATAGAGCTTCCGAACGTCCCCGAATTCCTGAAAGGCCGGGTTGAGGATGCCATTGATCTTGCCCTCGAACGATTCGGACATGAGGACGTTGTGGATTCCGCTCCGCTCACGGGCCTCTTCGACGCTCAGGCGCTTGCCATACCATTTCTCCTTGCTTTCGTCGAAAGGAAGGATGAAAAGGAATTCCTTCGTCTCGCCCATGGTTTTGGCGAGAAGCAACACGCTCCCCTCTTGGGAGATGCCGCTAAGATAGAGGAAATTGCGGTTAATCTCAAAAGGCGCCTCCTCGTCGGCGCTGCTGACTTTGGGCACGCCGCCAAAGGAAACAAGAATCGAATCTTCGTCCATGGCGTCGATCAGTTTCCGCCGCCTATTCTCGAATTCGCCGCTGGGTATCATGCTCCGCCCTCCTCAGGATTTCCCACCCGTCGTCTTTGCCGACGACGCTCACTTCCGGGGGCAAAGCCTCCGCGAATGACCCAACTAGTCTAGCATCTAGAAGCAAAGAAAACTTCACCGAAGAGGAAAAAACCTCATCGGTGAAGGAATATCCGCGCGAAAGGGCTTCGCTCCTCACCTTCATGTAGGAATCGTAGGGGCTTTCCAAACGTAGGCGGCAAGCGGGCACGATTTCCAGAAGGGAGGCCTTTGCGATAGATGCCTCCGCCACGCCAAGATAGACGCGCTTCAATCGGCCAAGCCCAAGCTTCGTGCCACCGAAATAGCGAATCGCGACGAGACAAACGCGACGCAATCCCTTTTCGCGCAATAGATTAAGGAAAGGCAGGCCGACGCTCCGCGGCGGCTCGCCGTCGTCGCTGAAGCCTTCAAAGCCCTTCGTTCGGAAGGCATAGCAGTAATTGGCGGCTTTCGGATAGTCCTTCCGCGCTTTTTGGAGAAAGGCCGCGAAGGAGGCTTCGTCCTCGCAGGGGGAGAGCAAAGCGATGAAACGCGACGAAAGGACTTTGGACTCGGCCGAGGAAAAGCCTTCTATCGAAAGCGGAAAACCCATCGGCGGAACCTTATGGCGCCGCCAAAGCCGGATCGGTGGCCGCATCGTAAACGTGAACGTCGTTCCAAGCGTTGATTTTGCCAAGGAACTCGCCGCCTTCGTAGGCTTTGGCGAAGAGGTAAGCCACCTCGCTTGGGATTTTCATGAAGACGGAACCCGTCCGGAAGATATCGCACAGGCTCGAGATTTCGTTGAAGGCGATCTGGTCTGCGGTGAGATGGCCATAGAAAGGATACGAAGGCTCGCGATGGCCATCGTAGGGGTAAGTGTCCTCGGGATCGCCGCCGTCGCCGAGGGCGATTCGGCTCGCGGAGACGATTGTGCCGATCGACTTGACGCGATCCAGCAAGGTCGAGAGGCCGGAAGCCAAAGCGGCGCTATAGCCCGAAACGCCGGTTGATATGATCGTCAAAGCCGAAGCGATCTTGGCGGGAAGGGCCTCGTAAAGGAGGCGCGAGGAGTTGATGGCGCCAACAAGGCTTTCGATCCTTCCCTGGGCGAAATCGTTATCGGTCGCGGAAACGGCGTTTCTTTGGTAAGCCCCGCCGACGTCCTCGTCGAATTCGTTGACGAAATAGCCGCTCACGTCGAAATTGCTGACTTGGAATCCGGAAACCCCGCTGATGAAATCCTGCAGTTTCTTGCCGACGGTGGCTAGGGCCTGGGACTCATCCACCCAAGCTTTCCGGGCCCCTTCGTCGAGGAGGTAGTCTTCCCCGCCCGTCTTGGACAGGAGGACGCTGAGGGAAGCTTGCCCGTTCGCCGAATCGGCGGCGGCGATGAGTTCGTCCATCACGTCCGATACGCTTTGGCCCGCGAAGGCCGATTCACTGAATCCAAGGGCCTCTAGAGCCGCGTGCCGGTCGTTTCCTTCGTAAGCCGGAAGCGGGCTCGAACCGTCGCCGATCTCCCCCACCAAAGCGGACACGGCCGCCTTGGCTTCGTTAAGGAGGGCGCCGTCCTGGCTTTCCAAAGCGCCGCTGAGATGGCCTATCCTGTTGATTTGCCTCTCAATCGCCACGGTATCGGGGTTACCGCCGCCATCGAGATAGAATTCCGCTTTCTCAAGCAGGTCCTCGATTTGGTTTTCACAGGCGGTGAGGCCGTTGCCGTTGCGGATCGCGGCATTCTCCGGAAGCGAATTGAAGACGGACGATTCGGCGATTTGGCTCAAAAGCGGGTAGAGGAAATACTCCGGCGAAGCGGTGTCGATTTGGATGTCGCCCGCCGAAAGGGCCCCCGAAGCGCCGACGAGGCCGTACTTATCATCGAGGATAACGTACATAAGGCCCGACATGCAGTCCGTCTCGAATTCGCGTTGCTCGGGGCCGCAGGTCCATAGATAGAGGAGATTGGCTCCGGTGAGGGCGCTGCCCGCGCTCGCCAAAGCGCCAAGGGCCTGCTGGAAAAGGTGATAAGTCAAGACCTTGCCGAACGCCTTGGAATCGCAAACGACTCCGAGGAGGGCGTCATAATCCGTGGGGTTGATAATGCTGATGTCGCTGCCCGCTTTGAAACTGTCGAAGCCTCCGATATATTCGCATCGGCGCACGATTTCTTCGAAATTGTCGCATTCCTCGGCCCACTTGCTCGTTTCGAAAACGGGGTCGGAGTATTCCCCCGTCGACTCGTCATAGGTCCAATAACGGTACTCGCCGTCGCTGAAGTAGCTGTCATATCCCGTTTCCCCAGAACCCACGTAAGCGACCTTTTCGAACTCCTCGAGAAGGGCCGAATAGGTGAAAGCGGAAGCCTCGCTCGGATTGGCGCCCGTCGATTCGTCGATATCGCAGAAGTACGCGCTCGGACCCGCAGTTCCAAAGGAAGCGATGAATTTATCCTGGAAAAACCGCGGGAAAAGATATTCCTTGCTAAGGATCGTGGTCCCGTCGGAGGCATAATTTGTCTTCACGAACATCTGCGACTGGCTGAGCGTGTAAAGGATCTGCGCCACGCACGTTGGGTCGCTGTCAAGATATTGGATATTGGAGAAATCGCCGATCTCGCTCGCAAAACGAACGAGCGCGTCAAGGGCCCTCCCTTCGGTGGCCCAGCTCGTCACGTTGGCGAACGTGACGTCGGAAAGGTCCGCCGTCGAAAGGCTCGTGACAACCGGCAAAACGGTCTTGTCGAGGACTTGGGAGAAGACCTTCCTCATGATGAAGGAATCGTCGACGTGGGAGAAAAGCTCCTCGAAATCGACGCCTCGAAGGGCGGCGATGTCGAGGCTGGATCCAGAGTAATCCGACAAGGTGGAAACAAGGCCGCTGCTGACTAGCGAAACGACGCAATCGACGAAGGCGTCGGCCTCATCGGCCGCGTTGAAATCGAGGGAAGACAGATATTCCTGCGTGATAAGGTAATCGTCGCCCATCGCCCCAAGGGCCTTGTTGACGACGAGGAGGAAGTTCGTGTTCTTGACAACTCCGCCGCCTTCTTGACTCACGTCCGGATTAAGGATCGGCGAGGTGGCCATGAACCTAAGGAGCTCCTTAAACTGATTGGCATAGCCGGAGCTCGGGTCGCGCAATGGCGCCAAAAGGGT
The DNA here is from genome assembly GCA_022641095.1 of Bacilli bacterium. Taxonomy (GTDB): domain Bacteria; phylum Bacillota_I; class Bacilli_A; order RFN20; family CAG-826; genus UBA4951. The sequence continues at coordinate 140,433 of JALCDB010000003.1, read as the reverse complement.
CTCGAGGTTCTTGCCTGTCATGGATCCTGAGCTCGAAAGGTTCGTCACGAAGCGGATGAGGTCGCCGCAATCGCCGAACGTCCTCAGCAAATCGGCCAAGGATTGGCCTAAACCTTCCTCGGGGAAGGTTGGATCGACCCACCCTTCGCCCATGGCGGAAGAAAAGGTCTTCCCTAGCAAAGAGGAGAACACGCCTTTCATGATTTTTGGGAGGACGACCGAATCGTCGATGGCCTTCATGGCGTTCTCAAGATCCACCAACAGCCCGTCGTCAATGCCGTTGAACTTGCCGTCGGGGTCGTAGTCGATGCCCGGCAAATCGCCATAATGCTTGATGAAAGTCTTGCCGATGCCCCCGTCGACGGGGTTGCCTTCCCCGTCTTCGCCCGGGGCGACGAGGGCATTCACGATTTTGAACATCGCGTTGAATTCCCCCTTGAATTCCAAAGTCGTGTCAAGGGAAGCGATCGCCTCATCCAAACCATCGACCGTGACATCCATGGTCGAGGAAACGGCGTCGCTGAGAATCCTTAGAAGGCGCGGCATCGCGTTAACGAGAAACGTATTGTCGAGCAGGCACGTCGTGCCCGTGCTCTTGCCGGTTACCGGGTCGATGTTCGTAAGCTCTCCCGTCGTGGGGTCAACGTCGCCCACGATCGCGCTTTCAAGAACCCGCGGATGGTCGAAGAGCAGATCGGAGACGTAGTTGTCGGTCGTTATCGTGTTGGCGGCGATGCGAGCCGCGATCTGCGGAATGAAATCGGCCACGCCCTCATCGGCGAGGTTGCCATTAAGATCGGCGATGGAATTGTAAACTGACTTTATCTCCTCGCCGAATCTGATGGAGGAGTAACTCGCCGGCAACGCGTCCGGAAGGCCGTCGCCGTCCTTGTCCCATCCCGGATTGCCGTCGCCATCGGAATCGGAAGTGTCGACGGAAGGCAAGAAGTCGGAAAGGTCGATCGAGGTCGCGCTTCGGGGCCCGGCGTCGGCGAGCGACTGCGCGGACTTGCAGGCCGTGACGTAAAGGGCCGACTGGAGAAGCTTATTGAGGAAGGTCCAGGAGTTGGAGTCCAAATCGTCAAGCACTTTGTTGAACTTGGCGACATGCGTCTCGTCGAAAAGGGCGGCGATGCCTTCGCCGCTAAGCCCCACGGGCTTCTCCTCGTTCTCAGGATCGAAGAAAACATCGATGATGCCGGCGTCTTGGATGTCCTTGACCAATTGAGCGAGGTTACCAATTCCGTCCGCCCAGTTGACGTGGGAGGTGTCAATGCCCTCGTTGGTCGCGACATAAGCCTCAACGCTTGGGAGCGAAAGGACGATTTCCACGCCGATCGGGAGAAGGGCCGTGAAGAAATCGCTGTCAGCCAAAGCATAGATAAGTTCAGGCAGATAACGGCTGGCGGCGAAAGTGAGAAAACCCACCTCATTCATGTTTTCTTCATCGAAAAGCCCGCCCTTAAGGATGGCGGAGGCCACTTTCGTGACGTCGCCCAGCAAATCGCCGATGGATATCTTCGCGTTCGCGGCCGAATTCGCCACCGGGGCGCTCGTGAAAAAATTGACTAGTTGCTCATCGAACGATTCGTTCTCGTCGTTGCGGGCGTAAGAACCGAAAAAAACCTTTGATAATAGGGAATCGTCGTAGGTGTCAAGGGCCGCTTTAACGGTCGAATAGGCGGGCCCATCCACCACCACGGAAGCTTCATCGTCCCCGCTGGCGCCGTCGAAACCGTGGGCGACCGAATTGATTAAGGAAGTGAAGGGGGTGAGGAACATCGCCATGAGAACGCCGACGATGGCGACTTCCTCGAAAGCGCTGGCGATCTTCCCCTTTTTATAAGAGGCCTTCCGCTGTTTTTTCGGAATGATGTGCTTGAAGGCAAGGTGCCATAGAAGAAGCACGAGAAACGAGCCGAGGATGATGACGATGATGGCGTCCACCACCATCATGGCCAATTTGATGACGCTCGTGGCGAGAGCCGTCGCCAAAGCCGCGATCGAATCCGGCGAACCGACGTTGAAGGCTTTGCAGACTTCCGACACGAAACTGTTTATCGTGCCAAAAACGGTGGTGACCGTGACATCGATCGGCGTTCCGTTGACGTTCGTCGACAACGACGGTCCGACCCACTGGGCGATGTTCAGCCCCCCGACGGCGTTCGCTTGGGCCGGCAAAGTGGCGAAGGCGATGACGATGAGAATCGTGAAAGCGATGAGGCGATACGTCCCATAACGCCATCCGCGCAAAAGGCCGCGCAGAAAGCCAAGCGCCAAAAAGACGACGATGGCCACGAATGCCCAAAGGAGAACCTGCGATTCGATTTGCACGATTTGGTCGATGTCCATTTATCGATTATTTTTTAGGAACTCTAAAGAGTTTCCTTCGTCAATAAATTATGTTCTTCTTTCGCGCGGGAAAGCAATTAAAATATACTTACGTAAACAAGCGCGACCATGAAAAACCTCTTCACGAAAATCACATGTCCCGAATGCGGGAAGGAATACGACCCCGCCGAAGCGGAATGCCCCCACTGCCACGCCCCGAACCCCTCTAGCGACCGCGGCAGCGGCTGGGAGCAAGTCACCGTAACCGGCTTAGCCGGGGAAATAGCGCTTTTCCTCGTCGGGTCAATCGGGCTGACCATCGTGGCGTATTTGCTCTCCTATATCCTTCAATCGATCGCCAAAGGCGCCTTCGCCGCCGAAGGGCTGAGCGGAGAAGGCCTCCATAACGCCCTCCTCGCCTATGTCACGACCGCCTCCTATAGTGCCTATTTGAACTTGGGGGCTTATCTCATCCTCTTTATCGTCTTGCTCATCGTCCTAGGGCGCAACATCTACAAAATAATGGCCAAATTCCGGCAAAAGAGAACCTATCTTGGCTTTTTGATCGGCATTGGCATGATGATGATAACGAGCTTCCTTTCCCTGCTCCTGTCCTCAAAAAGCAACGCCAACCAAACCACGGTGGAATCCGTCGAGGCCTATGCCCCAGGGGCTTCCCTTCTCATCATCGGCCTCATCGGCCCTTTCTGCGAAGAACTCACCTATCGTGTCGGCCTTTACACCTTCTTGAAGCGAATCAACTGGGTCTTCGCCCTCATCGTCACAAGCCTTGTCTTCACGTTCATCCATTTCGACTTCAAGGCGGTTTCCTCAATCAATGAGTGGCGTAATGTGCCCGTTTATTTCACGATGGCCCTTATCCTTACTTTCACCTATGAGAAAATGGGTTTTGGGGCATCTTTCCTCGCCCACGCGACCAACAATTTCCTCGGCATTCTGATCACCATTATCGTCAACAACATCCAATGATGCAAAACCGTTACCGCACCCAAAACCTCAGCGAATTCTGGCTCAAGATCATCGCCCTCGTTGCGATGAGCTTCGACCATATCGGCGCTTTCCTTAACGATTACAGCGGATCTTTTGCCAACTCGGGAGCCATCTCCACGACCGCCCTCGCCTTCCGCATCGTCGGCCGGTTGGCGTTCCCGCTTTTCGCCCTTATGCTCGCCGAAGGGCTCCGCCACACCCACGACAAAGGAAAATACCTCATGCGCCTCTTTGACGTGTTCGCCCTTATCTTCGTCGTCGAGTTGGTTCTCTACGTCCTGAACCTCAACGGAATCGGGAACTTCGGGGCCCCTTCCTCCCAAATCTTCACCTCGCTCGTTCTTTACGCCCTCTTCGCCTGCCTCGCCGAAAGAAAAGACTGGATGAAGTGGCTCGCCGTCTTGCCCGTTGCCTACATCCTTCTATCCTATGCGGCGGATATCTGCACCCTTTACTACGCGAACGCGACCGCGGAATCGGTTCGCTTCGCCCTCAGTTGGCAGAATTATTTCCCTCTATTCGTCCGCGCGCAATATTCGCTCTTTGGGTTTTTGGTTTTCCTTGGTTTCTTCTACGCGCGGCCTTTCGCCGACCGCTTCGTCAAAAAAAGCCTGAGCCTCGACGAAAAAGGATTGGCCGAATATCAGGCGACATCCGACTATCAGCGGCTCCTTAACATCGCCGGAGCCACTTCCCTCTCGGTCGTTACCATCGTTTTCTGGGGTCTTAGCTACATCGCCACCGAAGCGGCCCCCTACACATTCGACGTCTACAAAATGGGGCTTCAGACCTATGGCCTTTTATCCGTCCTTCTCATTCTTTGCTATAACGGCCGGCGCGGCTACGACTCCAAATGGTTCCGCGCCTTCAACTATCTATACTATCCGGTGCATATCGCTATCATCGCGCTCGTCTTTGTTTTAGTATTCAATTGATCGAAAGGAGATCAAGCATATGATTCAACACATCGACAAAGCCATTGACTTCGACAAAGCCATCGCCAACCCAAAAGCGCTGGTCGATTTCTTCGCCACTTGGTGCGGCCCGTGCAGCATGCTTTCCCCTGTTGTGGAGAAAGTCGCCGCCGACCACCCGGAACTGACCGTCATCAAAGTCGACGTCGACCAAGCCCCCGAACTCGCCGCCCGTTACGGCGTCTACAGCATCCCCGCCCTCTTTTACATCGAGGACGGCAAACTGGTCGACAAGCGCGTCGGATACATAGACGAACGCTCCGTCAAGGCTTTCTGCCGCCTCAAATAGGATCGCGAAATCCAAGCGGGGCGCGAAAACCCCGCTTTTCTTTTCCTCGCGATTGCCCTCCAAAGGGGCTTGTGTTATATTCTTTCTCGCAGCCAATGGACCATTGGTGTAGCGGTCTAACATGTCTCCCTGTCACGGAGAAGATCGGGGGTTCGAATCCCCCATGGTCCGCCACTCGCAGGTGTAGTTCAGTGGCAGAACATCAGCCTTCCAAGCTGATTATGCGGGTCCGATTCCCGTCACCTGCTCCATTGTATTGAAACCCCTCAAGGTTTTATGCCAAATGCCCCTCCCTCCTACCGAAGAGAGGCTTTTTATTTATGGATATCGGGCCCATCGCCTTTCTCCTCACGACATGCCCATCGGAGAAAGGCTTGGTCAAAAAGGCCGTTTTTCAGAAAAAACGTCTTGTTTTGGCTCATCAAAACTAAAGAATCACGATTTGACGACAGAAACGCTACGTCACTGCCTCAAGTCTCATGGCGGTTTCCAAGAAAAAGTTGATTCTCCGATTCGTTCCTTTAAACTAATGTTCCTATGGTAAACAAAAAAGCCACCATTCTTTTGTGCCTCGTCGCCTCTTTGGTCTTGATGGGTTGCGCAAAACACGATTCGGGTTCCTCGTCTATAGAAGCGCCGCAATCGTCGGACTCATCGATCGCCTCTTCGCTTTCTTCGAGTTCCGACGCGAGTTCGCGTCCTTTGTCCTCGAACTCCGATTTCGGCGGTTACTACTCTTCCATAAGCGATTCCTTGACCAACGGTCTTAACGGCACCCTCAGAACCTCGCTGACCAACCTTATCCAACCTTCCGCCTACTATTCCTATAGCGGAAGCGGCTCGGGCGACCTTGGTTATGAGCTCGAGAGCTTCGATGAGGATCCCAAAAACGCCTCCAACATGTATATGTTCTACCTTAACGTCTCCATCCCCAAGGAGACCTCTTCCGCCGGAACATGGAACCGCGAGCACGTCTGGCCCCAAGCCCTTTCGGACAACTTGTATGGCAAAAGCGGGGGCGGGGCCGACGCCCTCCACATCCGCCCGACCGTCGAAGCCACCAATTCCCGCCGAGGCAACCTCAAATACGGCGAAGCCGCTTCGGGCTCGCCCGCCACGCTCGACTTCCGAGGCACCACCTATACCTACGCCCATACGACTTCCTCCTATTTTGAGCCGAACGACAATGTGAAGGGCGACTGCGCCCGCATCGTTTTCTATATGTACGTCTGCTACTTCGCTAATCGCGGCACCCCCATCGCCAACTGCTGCGAATCGATCGCCCGCATGGTCGAATGGAGCGAGCTCGATCCGGTCTCGGAGCTTGAGGCCCGCCGCAACGACTGCGCCCAAAGGAGCCGTCAAAGGAACCGGAACCCCTTCGTCGATCACCCCGAATGGATCCGAAGGATCTTCGCCGCATGAACAAGGAAATCGTTCTGGCGACCAATAACGGAAACAAGCTTCGCGAATACCGCGAGATGCTTTCGCCGCGGGGCTATGTGGTCTATTCGCCCGGCGACTTGAACATCGACAGCGATCCCGAGGAAACGGGAGCGACCTATCGCGAGAACGCCTTCCTTAAGGCCAAAGCCCTCATCGACAAGGTGAATTGGCCCGTCATCGCCGACGACTCAGGGCTTGAGATCGAGGCCTTAGGGGGATTCCCCGGCCTTCATAGCGCCCGCTACGCCGCTACGCTTGGAGGCGACTATAAGAAGGTCTGCGCAACGGTTCTAAGAAAGTTAGCGGGCGAAAAGAACCGCAGGGCCGCCTTTCTTTGCACGATCTGCCTTTTGGAAAGAAAGGATGCCAAACCTCTTTATTTCGAGGGCGTCTGCCCCGGGGCCATCACCGATTCATATAAGGGGGACGGCGGCTTCGGCTACGACCCGATCTTCCACTGCGTCGATCCCGACCTCGACTTCGGAACCGCAAGGGAAAAGGAAAAGAACGCGGTAAGCCACCGCGCCCGGGCGCTGCGGAAACTGCTCGTCTATCTCTCGATTTAAAGAACCGTGTAAAGAAGGCCGCAGACGATAAGGGCCTCACCCATCAAATACGTCAGCATGATCCAGAAATCCCGCCGTTTTAAGTCGTGGCGGAACAGCGTGAGCGCCAAGGTGCAATCGCTGATTATGAAAGACACGGCCCCGGCGAGAACGAGGCTAAACCATTTCGCGTAGCCCCAACACGTCCCTTGCAAAGCGATGAGGGCCACCGAAATCAGGATGGTGCTATAGAAAACGCCGATCGCGGTGAACGGCTTGCTCTTCTTGGTGAAAAAATAGATCGTCGGGGCCGCGACGAGCTCGACGAGGACGGCCACGAGGATCATATAGCCGTAAACCGGCCAATCGAGCAACCCCGCCCCGCCCATGATAAGCAGCATTTCGATGACGTAGCAGGCATGCCCAAGGAAGAAGGAGGCCGCCCCAAGGGCCAAAAAGGAGCGCTTGCTCTTCCACAAAAGCAAAACATCGCCCGCCATGCCGAGAAAAGCCCCCACGTAAATGAGGGGTTCCTTTGGCGCCGCGCACATCGCGGCAAGGGCAAGGAAAAGAAGGCAGAAGGGCTTGCTGCGGCGGCGGCCCCGCTCCCATTCGTTGTACCCGCAGACGAGATTGACCGCCGAAGCGGCAAGAAAAAGGCCGAAGAAAAGGTAAGCTAAGATCCAGTTCATTTGCCTTTTGGCCCCTCAGGCCCTCCCTTTTCGTCCTTCTTTTCGGCTCGAAGATCCTTCTTGCGTCTCTTATCGGCGACGCGCGTCTCATTGTCGAGCTTCAAAACGGCGAGGTATTCGCGCATCAATTGGTTGAAATCCTCCATTCTTTGGGAGAATGGGAAAATCCAGTTGGCATGCCTTCTGATCCTCTTGAAATGGTCTTGGATGGAAACCTTGATTTTGTCCCAATCGACGACCAGTTTCCGATTGGCGACGGCTTGACGGATCTTGGCGTAAACGCCCAAGTTGTAGCCAAGGTCGACGAAGAGAACCCCGTAGCACACCCCTTCCGCGGTGGCGAAGGCGATGAGGTTATCCATCACGAAATCCGTCATCGCGACGAACGCGGGATTGAGGGTCAAAACGTACAAAGCGCCCACGGAAAGCCAAATCAAGCTGAAAAGCGGGCAAATGATGCCCTGAACGTTGCCCCAACGGTCGCTGTAATCCCATAGTTTAACCTTCAAGCCCTTGATGAAGATCAATCCGGCGAGGTATTCGATGAGGGTCATCGCGATTCCGATGCAGAGGATCTCCGTCGCCGTGGCCCCAACCCCTGAGGGGATGAAACTCTCCCACGGGATCATGTTCGAGAAAAGGTAAAGGGCCGCGAGCCCAAACCCATAGAGGGGAAGGAGCGGCCCGGTGAGGAAACCGGGATTGACCCATTTGCGTTGACTGACGAAGCGTCGGAAAAAAAGCTCTATGACCCAACCGGCCATCCCACCTAAGAAAAAAAGGAAACTGTAGCGGAAGAAGAAGTCCATATAGGGATTCTATCATAGGCACCCCATAAAGGAACTCATATCATGGAAAGAGGCCAACCAATCGATGTTTTGAGGCGCTCCAACAAAACAAAAAAAGAGCCGTCATGAGCCTTGATGAACGAAAAAATCAGCCAATGGTCGAATATAGATACCCGGGACCGTTGAGCGAGTCGACGAGGAAGGTCACCTTGTTGCTGCCGGCGTCCAAAGTCCTTTTGATGACGATGGGGCTCCCGCGATAATGCTTGAGAACCGTCCCGTCGGCGTAATAGTATCCCCCCATATCGATGTCTTCTATCGTGGCCGTATCGGGATAAAGATCGGCGGGAAAACCCACGATGGCGACCGGCGAAAGCGGATCGCCCGTCACGGAATCGAGCTCATCGCAGCAAGAAGCGCTCGAGACGACGTCGCCTCCGAAACCGGAAACGGCGATGATAATCTTCTTGCGGAACTTCTCAGTGATCGTATAAGCGTCGCCGCGGTATTTCGCCGTCTCCGCGGCGGCGGCTTCCTCCGTGACGCCTTTGGCGAGCTCCTCGCTGAAAAACTTAAGGGAGAAATCGTCATTCATGGTCTCGTAAGCGGCGACCCACACGAAAACCGGATCTTTCCTTTCGCTCATGGCGCCGATGTCGACCCAACGCTCTATCGCGACGCCCGAGCGGTTGGCTCCTTTGACGAGGCAATAGAGTTCGTTGACCCGTTTCCCCGTAGCCGCATCGATATGCCCATCGAGGAAAAGGTCGCCCGCCATATGCTCGGAAATCGTCGGCAAAGAGACGGCGGAATGGTCCGCGTCGCCGGTGAACTTGACGCCCGGGGCGAGGATCGTGAAGACCGCGGCGGCGTACTCCTCGTCGGCTTTTCCGTCTTCGTCAAGATCCTCGAAATCGTTTTGGATCGTCCAGCCCTTGAAATCGGAGACGTATCCGTAATCCGGATGGCCGCTGAGCCCATGGCCCGTTTTGGTCTCGAATTCGGAGGCGGTGAGAATCGAGTAGTCGGGGCAAGCGGCCCCCACTTCGTCGCCAAAACGCACCGTTTGGCTGATCATTTCGTTATTGGCGTCGCGAGCGTAATCGACCCCGTCCATGTATTCGAAGGCAAGGGCGAAAAGCCTTTCGGCGAAATGGGCGTAAACGTGAAGCTCTTTGTCGAGAATCGCGTAATGGCCCGAAGAAGCCCCTACGCTCGCGGAGGAAATCCCTTCGCTGGAGGAGACGCCTTCCGCGCTCGAAACGTCGGCCCGAAGAAGCCCCGCCGCCGAAGCGGAAGACCCAGCCGAGAGGTCCACTCCGTGGGCGGCGACGTATTCGGCGCTGATGTTATAGAGATTGGCTTTATCGCCCCACGTGCCGTCGGTGTTTTTGAAATACCAGCCATCGAAAACGTAATAATGGCCGACGGCGGCTGTACGAAGCGACTCATAATCGTAAGCCGAGCCATAGGAAGCCTCGTCGTGGAAGATGGCGCTTTGCCCATCTTGGAAATAGGCGTAACCGCATTCCCTGGCCGGATCGTCGTCGTCGAAGTAACGGACGGTGTAGAAGTTCGCGGTCGGCGCATAGGGCTCGCTAGCATAGGAACAGCCGCCCAAAAGAAGGGCGAGGGCGGCAAGGGCGGCGGCGAGGAAACACTTTTTCACAAGGATATTATCCCTAAAACGGAACGCAACGAAAAGAAAAAACGCGCACACGAGGGCCAAAGCACGAAAAGAAATTGCTCACTCGCGCACACGAGGTTATACTATTCCAGCAATCATTTTAAGCGAGGAATCCTAAATGAAACAGAAAAAAGATGCCGTTACCACGTTCCTGATCGTGACCACCGCCTTGATGGCCACCATCGCGCTGTTCGTTCTCTTCGGCGACGCCTTTACGGACGCGTCCCGCTACTCGGGCTTTTACGTCATGTTCGGCAAAAGCATCGACAACCGCGAAGCGGTGCCAGGCCTTATCGTCGGCTTTGCCGTTCTGATTTTGTCGATCGTTCTTCCGTTTACGTCGAGGATCTTCGACAGCAAAGGCAAGATGTTCGTCTTTGGCCTTGAGACCATTCTCCTCGCCGCTGCCGCCGTCATCTTCCTTTTCTCGGCTCAGCTGTTCCAAGCCGCCAACAACACGAGCGTGACTTGGGATTGGGGCTTGGGAGCCGGCACCATCTGCTGCATCACTTTCGCTTTCATCGGCGCCGCCTTCAGCGCGCTGGCCTTCCTTCGCGCGAAACACGCGAAGTGATCGGGAAGCCTCTCAAAAGAAAAAAGCCCTTCGGTTCTTCCGAGGGGTTTTCCTTATAATCCCGGATAGCCTTTTTCCTTAAGGGTGGCCACCACCTCGTCCGCCACCGCCGGAAGGTCCTTGACGATGCGCTCGCCCCAGTAGCGGAGGACCGTGTACCCTTTCTCTTTCAGTTTGGCGTTCACCTCGGCGTCCCGGGCGCGATTGCGCTCGATTTTCTTGACCCAATACTCCTCATGGCGTTTGAGCGATTTCCTGGCGGTCTCGAAATTCTTGCCATGCCAAAACTCGCTGTCGCAGAAAACGACGACCTTTAGGCCCTTCCAGGACAAATCGGGATGCCCGTAAATATACTTGCTGTTGCAACGGTAACGGATGCCGCGCTTCGTGAGCTCACGGCGTAACGCCATCTCGATTCCGGTGTTCTTCCCCCGGATCCGCGACATCGTGTAATGGATTGTCTCCTCGCTTCGCTCTGCCATACCCGACAATGATAGAGCGAAAACCCGAAAATGGGGTATAGTAAACGCATGCTCCGCCTCACCCATGCCAATAACAAGGACCTTCCCGCCGTCATGAAGCTTTTCCGGCGCGTCCGCGCCTCGCTCGCGGAGGAGGGCAACGACATGTGGGAAGATGGCTATCCCGACGAAACCGACTTCGAAAAGGACGTCGACGGCCATTGCCTCTATATCGCCAAAAACGGCGGCCGCGTCGTCGGCTCCGTTTCCGTCGGCTTCGATCCCCTCGCGGATTTCTTCCCCCTTAGCAAAGACAGCCGCAAACTTTTGGCCTTGCTCGACAAATGCTCGGCCAAGGAGGAAGACAATCTGCTTCTTATCCATCGGCTCATGGTCGATCCCATGGATCGCCGCAAAGGCGTCGCGAGCGACCTCGTCGATTACCTAAAAGGCCTTTACCCCCATCGCCTCTGGATCTTCTCCGCGACGCCTTCCAACGCCGCGGCGATATCCTTCTACGAAAAGAAAGGGTTCCTGAACCTGGGCCCCTACGACTTTGAGTTCGGCGCCTTCTCGCGGCAGATTCTTTTCTGCAGCCCCCATACGCGGTGATCAGGAAGCGAATTGCGACGTATACAGCTCGTAGTAGAAACCTTTTTTCGCCATGAGTTGATCATGGTTGCCCCGCTCGAATATCTCCCCGTCTTTCATGACCAGGATGAGATCGCTTGAGCGGATGGTCGACAGACGGTGGGCGACGACGAGGCTCGTCTTGCCCTTCATGAGGGTCTTGAAGGACTCGTTGAGGGTGGCTTCGGTCCGCAAATCGATGTTGCTCGTGGCTTCGTCAAGGATGACGATCTCGGGCTTGAGGAGCATGACCCGCGCCACGCAGATGAGCTGCTTCTCCCCGACGGAAAGGCCCGACGAATCGGAAATGAGGGTGTCGTAGCCATGGGGCAAACGGCCGATGAAACCCGCCGCCTGGGCCATTTTGGCGGCCGCCTCGACTTCTTTTAAGCTCGCCTCGGGCTTCGCGTAAGCGATGTTGTCGCGAACCGTGCCCCTAAAAATCCAGGTATCCTGCAAAACCATGCCGATGTGGCTGCGGAAGGAGGCTTTTTCCAACTCCTGAGTCGATATCCCGTTCGCGTAGAAGGCCCCGTTTTGTGGATCGTAGAAGCGCATCAGCAAATTGATGAGGGTCGTCTTGCCGCAGCCCGTCGGGCCGACGAGGGCGATCCGATGGCCTTTATAGATGTCGAGCGAGAAATCCTTGATGATTTTCCGCGGGGGGTCGTAAGAGAAATCGAGGTTCTTCGCCTCCAAACGATCGACGGGGCCCGAAAGGGCTTTTTTCCCTTCGTTGACGTCGCGGGGGGCCTTGACGGCGGCGTCGATGCGCCTGAAGGAAGCGTAAGCGTAGTCGATATCCGCCACGACGTCGCTGATTTCGTTGAAAGGCTGCATGTAGTTGGCGGCGTAAGTGAGGAACGCCGAGAGGTCGCCGACGGCGAAGGCAACCCCGAGTTTGACGTCCTTAATGATAAAGAGGACGCCGGCCGTGATGACGATCGCGTTGATAGAGTAGTTGATAAGGCGGGTCGAGGGGTTGATGAGGCTGGCCCCGATCGCGGCCTGGTAACTGTTGCCCCGGAACCGCTCGTTAAGGGCGTCGAAGTCGTTTTCGCGGCTCTTCTTCAGGCCAAGCGTCTCCACCGCCTCGCGGTTATTGAGGCTCTCGAGCGAGAAACCCGACAATTTGCCCGAATCGGAAGCCTGAGCCTTGAAGAACTGGGAGTTATGACGGCTCACGAAACGGGAAACCACCATGCTTAAGGGCGTCAGCCCGACGACGATGAGGGCGAGGGCCCAATTGAGATAGAACATGAAGCCAAGGGTGATGGCGATCGCGATGACCCCGTCGAAGAGGGCCGTGAAGCCAAGGACCAAACCGTTCTGCACATTCTCGACGTCGTTGACGAGGACCTGCACGAGATCGCCCCGCTCCTTGGAATCGAGATATGAGACCGGCGCCCCAAGGTAACTCCCATCCACGAGCAAGCGGATCCGCTTGACGACGTTTTGGCCCACGAGGGCGGTCAGGAAATCGAAGGCGAAGCGAAAAAGGGTTCCTATCACCACGAGGATGGCGATGACCATGACGTAGCGGCCGAGCCGTTCCATGTCGACGGCCCCTTCGACGAACTCGTTGATGGCCTTGCCGGCGAGGAACGGAACGGAAAGCTTGGCTCCGATGGCGAGGAAGGCGCACGCGAGCGCAAACCCCAACGTCAGGCGCGATCCAACCAAATACGGTTGCAATTCCTTGATCTTTTTCATTGGGCCCGCACCTGCATTTCGTAAATCTCTTTGTAAATCGGGCATGAGGCCAATAGCTCTTGGTGGGTCCCCATCCCGACGATTCGGCCTTCCTCGTACACCATGATCCGATCGCAACCGGTAAGCGAGGTGGCGCGCTGGGAGACGATGATTTTGGTGAGGTTCTTCCGTTTGGCCAGATTGGCGCGCACCTTCTTGTCGCTCAGGTAGTCGAGGGCGCTCATGCTGTCGTCGAGGATGAGGACGTCGCCACCATGAAGAAGGCCGCGGGCGATAAGAAGCCGTTGCCGCTGCCCGCCCGAAAGGTTAGCTCCGCCTTGCTCGATCGGGTGGTCCAGAAAGTCGCCGTAACGGGATACGAATTCATAGGCCAGGGAATCCTTTAGGGCCGCGACGAGCTCCCTCTCGGTGGCATCGGGTTTGCCTAAAAGAAGATTGCTCCGCACGGTGCCAAGGAAAAGGGCGGGTTTTTGGGAAACGAACGAGATTTCCCGACGAAGCGAATCGAGATCGTATTCCTCAAGGGGCAGCCCACGGTAAAAGATGCGACCGTGGCTCGGCTCATAAAGCCGTTCCAAGAGGGCGATAGTCGAACTTTTGCCGCTGCCGGTGCCGCCGATGAGGCCGATGGTCGCGCCGGAGGCGATGGCGAAACTCAAACCGCGGACGGCCGGTTTGTCGCCTTTTTGGCCATAGGTGAGCGAGACGTCCTGAAAAACGACGAGCGGGGCGTCCGCCACGGCGTCTTTTTCGCTCCAAAGGGCCCGATTCTCGATGGCGGGCTCGAGATCAAGGAAAGCGTCGACGCGGCGCTTGCTCGCGAAAGCCTTGTTGAGCGAGACGATGAGGCGCGAGAACATGACGAGGGCCGCCAAAGAGGAAGTGAGGTAGGAAATGAGGGCGATGACGCTTCCTGAGGTGAAGGTGGATGAGCCGCCGCCAATGAGGCGACCGCCCAGATACACCACGATGGCGATCCCGAGATTGATGAAGAAAAAGGTGAGCGGGTTGATGAAGGCGTTTATCTTGCCGATGGAAACGCCATCCTGACGGTACTTCTCGCTGGCTTGGGCGAACTTGGCTTTCTCGAACCCCTCTTTGTTGAAAGCCCGGATGGGGCGGGCGCCCTTAAGCGAATCGCTCCCGAGGGCGCTGATGCCGTCGAGGTCGCCTTGGAGGGCGGCGTAGCGTTTCGGGGACAGGGCGACCACCGCCGCGAGGACCGCGCTCGAAAGAAGGATAACGACCAAAAAAACGAGGCCGGCGCGATAGTCGACGACGAAGCTCAAAATCGTGGACCCGAGGATGAGCATCGGGCTGCGGGCCAGCAAACGCATATACATCATGACCCCGTTTTGAAGGATAAAAGCATCGCTGTTGATAAGGGTGAGCGCCTTTTCTTTCCCGAAACCGTCGACTTGCTTGTCGCTCAATTCGCTAAGATGGGCGAACATCTTCTTGCGCAAATCGTAACCGTAATCGGCGCTGACGCGGGAGGCGAGCCATTGGGCGATCATGGTGACCCCGAAACCAAGGACGGCCATCCCCAACATGACGGCGCCCAAAACCAAAGTGTATTCCCAATCTTTGTTGGCGATCCCGCGATCGATCATGTATTTGGTGAGGAACGGCGTGAAAAGCTCGCTCGCCACCTCGAAAAGCTTCAAAAGGGGCCCGATGATGACCTGGACCTTGTATCTCTTGAGCGGCTTGAGGCTCGGGGAGTTCCTGAACATCGTCCTCTCCTAAGCCTCCCCGCCGCCATCCTTGAGTTGTTTGCGTTTAATGGGGCCACGAAAGAAAACCAGCGAAAGAACGGGTCTTTCGTTGCCGCCCTCATCCACTATGAAATCCCAGCCGTCGGTGGAGTTTCCGCCGATTTTGCCGAAAACGGCGCCGTTGCCGACCCTAACGTCGCTGACGTCGACGAAATCCCAATGGATCGACCCAGGCACGAAACCGCAGAACAAATTGCCGGCATCCACCACCAGCGCGGGGACGCGGGCGGCGATGTCGAATGAGCATTCATGGGTCTCTTTGTCGAAGTCAACCCCGGAAATGGCCCCACCCTGAAGGGTTAGAAAAGAAGGGGAGGAAGCGACTTCCCCGATCGTGTCGTCGAAAGTGTCGTTATCAAAAACCGGATCCTGTCGCTTAAGGCCGAATTTTTTGGCCAAATCGGCGATTTTCTTCGTTACTTCGCCAAGCGCCGATTCGCTTTCCGCAGTGGCTAGACCCGCCGATTTCATGAGTTCAAAACCGAATTTGGCATACAGGAAGTAACGAAGGGCCACGCGCGAATCCTTGCCAAAAGGCGTCCCATAGAGGAAGAAGACCCCCAAACGGAAGGCCACGTCCGGAAAAACGTTTATCTCCTTGCCGCCGCTGGCGACGAAACGAGCGTAGCAGTCGGGCCAAACGCTTGAGAGCACGTCAAAGGCGAATTCCTGGTTTTTCTCCACGAAAACCCCACGGATGTAGCAGTCGGCGAAATGGACGAGAGCGTCCATGGAACCCATGGCCATGCCTTTGGCGTAGCATTCGTAAGCCCCTTTGGGATCCTCTTTGCCGAGCGCCCCGCTCTCGCTAAGCGTCCCAAGGCGGGTCAACGCCCCCCCATCGCTGGAAAGGCATTTCATCGCGAAATAGGAAAAGGCCGCTTTGGGGTCGGCGGGCGTGAATTCGCTTCCGTTTTCGTAAAGTTCGCCCAAATCGTAGGCGGCTTGGCTGTTGCCACGGCCCGCCAAGAGGGAGAGATATTGGATGTAGAGGTTCTCGTTCACCCGCTTATGGGTGATGGCCCCGCGCTTGTAGCGCTCGACGTATTTGAGGGCCGCGGCGGGATGCTTTCCCATGTAATCGTCGCCATAATAGGCAAGATTCAGTTCTTTTAGATCCGCCTTGCCAAAAGGGATGCCGCAAGCGTCGCCGATGACGGCGTCCATGCCGCAAATGGGGCAGATGGCGGTCACCCCATCCTTGTCGTTAACCCAGTCGTTCACGTCCCGGGCGCTATAGCTTTGACGGCAAAAATAGCAAGAGCAGGTCTTGCTTTTGATGATTTCGATCTCGTTGTGTTTGGAGTGTTTGGCAAGCTCCGTCAGTTCCTTCTCGTTTTTCATACGTGTAATCATAGCACGACAACGCATGTGCGCGCGAAGCAAGACTTCCCCCACTGGCGAAGCCCCGCCAAGAAAGATACAATCATAAATAACGATGAAAAAGAAAATCCTCGCCGTTCCTTTTTTCGGAACCCTTGCCCTTTTGCTCGTCTTCGTGGCCGGCATCGCCGTCGGAACCGTTTATGACCTCCAGATTTCCGAGGCTTTCGTCAGACTCGGCAACCCCTTTGGGATGGCTTTCGCCTTGGTTGGCAAGTATCCGGCTTACGCTCTCTTCGGGGCCTCTGGCATCCTTTTTTTCCTCAGCAGGCGGGAGAAGAGAGGGGCTTTCGGCCAAACCGTTTCATTCCTCCTCCTTTTTGGGCTTCCGCTGATCGCCGGAACCCTTTATGGATACGACGACATCAACGAAAGCGTTTCAAACGCCGCGCTTTCTTGTTTCCTGGGGATCGCGGCTCTCGCCCCCGCCGAAATCGGCCTCTATTTCCTTTTTAAGAACGCCGACAAGAAAGAAGCCTTCAACGCCGGGATGGCTTTTTTCTTTTCCGTCGTCATCGCCCTCGCCCTTTGCTTTTTGCTCAAAAGCGCCGCGAGTCGGCCTCGGTATATTTTTCTCGTCTCGATGGAGGGAGGGACGCGATACTATCAGCCTTGGTACTCCTTCAACAGCGCGGTGAGGAAAGCCTTCCCCGACGAGAGTTCATCGAGTTTCGCCTCATGGCCCAGCGCCCATGCGGCCCTCGCCGCCCTCGCCGTTCTCACCGCCCTTTTCCCACGCCTCAACGAGAAACTAAAGGGAAAGGGCGCGTATTTCTTCCTCGCTAGCGAAATATGGACCCTTATCGTCGCCCTCGCCCGTCTTTCGGACGGCTCGCACTTCCTTAGCGACGTTTCCTGGAGCGCTTTGATCGGCACTGGGGTCGGAACGCTCGTGACCTATCTCATCTATGGCCGCGGATTCGAACGGAAAGAGGGAAAACCATCCAAAAAAATCAAGAAAGGAAAAACCAAACGCCATGACAAAAAGGAAGACGGCGCCTTCGAAATCGACCTCTAGGAACATGCCCCGCCGGCATGACGGGTCTTTTTATCTTCCACCCTCATTTTTTCTTATGTGGGAAAGGAACGGGAAACCAATTAAAATGTTTCCGTTATGCCGGCATCAGCGGGGACTAGGAAACTGAAATTGCCATCGCGCGCCCCTCGCAAGGAACGAATCTTTGAACTCGACTTCATTCGCGGCGCGCTGATGCTGCTGCTCGTTCTTTATCATTTGGCCTACACCCTCGGGAGCGTGAGCCAGTTCTTCCATTACCTCGGACCCGGCCCCGAACCGGCTTGGGTCGTTAGCGGCAGCGCCTTTTGGCATTCCTTCTGGTACAGTCAGCCGCTCCTCGTGTTCCAGCTTCTTTTCTCCAGTTCCTTCTTCTTCCTTTGCGGGGTCTCCTGCGGCTTTTCCCGTCATAACGCCTGGCGGGGCTATTGGCTGCTTTTCCTCGCCATGCTCGAGACGATCTTCCTTTCCGCCCTCAATCACTACCTCGGCATCGACGTCAATGTCTACATCGGTTTGCTCCATGCCCTTGGGATCGCGATCCTCTTCTATGCCCTCGTGGATCGCTTCTTCAAGAGTCTTTGGGTCGACTTCTCCCTCGGAGTCCTCTTCCTTGTTCTCTTCGCCCTCTTCTATAACTTCAAAGTCGGCTACGACCTGACGGGCACCGCGATCCAACCCAATCCTTATTACTATAAAACCCCGAGCGAGGCCATCGCCCATTTGGGCGAGCTCTTCCTCGGTTACGCCACGGCGGGTTCGGACAGTTGGAGCCCGATCCGTCTGTCCGCTTTCGTCTTCCTCGGGGCCTCCGCCAGCAAAGCCCTATATAAAACGAAGGATAGCCTTTGGAAGCCGTCTTGGCGAAACTACGCGAGCCCCATCACGTTCCTAGGCCGCCACAGCCTCGTCGTCTATTTGACCGAGCAAATAGTCGTTTTGGCGATTATGTGGTGCGTTTTGGCTCCGTTTGGTTATACTTTCTAATTGGTATGAACACAACCCTCTACGCCCAATTCCATCAGGCCGAGGAAGGCTTCCCCCACGAGGAGGCCGTCCGTTACGAAGGCCGGGCCTGGACTTATGAGCGGCTCAACAAAGAAATCCTTCTCACCGCGGGAAAACTCGCCAGACTTGGGTTCAAGAAAGGCGATTTGGCGATGATCGCGCTGCCGAACTGCTTCGCCTCGCTGCTCCTTTTCTACGCGGTGAACGCCCTCGGGGGCGTCAGTTACCCCATTCACCCCCGCACTCCGGCCGAACAGCTCAAATCCTACCTTAAGCGCAGCCATCCGAAACTCGTCTTCGTCCTCGGCAGGGAGGCCAACCTCATCCATAGGGTCCTGCGCGAGGAAAGCGTCTCCTGCGTCTCGGTAAACCCGTTCTTCGGGGCCGGGCTCCATAAAAGGATCGCCTACCATGGTTTCTCTCGCCTTGAGAAAGGGATCCTTCGTTTCTCTTCCCTTAAGAGCGAGAAGATCGACGTCGAAAAGGGTTCGGAAAGCGATTTGGCCATTTGCCTCAACACCGGCGGCACCTCCGGCGAGCCCCGCATCGTGGCCCTTCAGAACGGAACGATCAACCGCTTGGGCCGCAAAGGCTACCCGCTCATCGGCGGCAAAGTGACCGCCATCAAAATGCTCACGGTCGTCCCGCTTTGCCACGGATTTGGGCTCGTCATGGGAATCCATACCCCCCTTTCCAACGGAGCGAGCACCGTCCTCATGAACCGCTTCTCGACCAAAACCGCCATCCGCCTCATCAAAAAAGGGCAGGCCACCGCCATTATCGGCGTGCCGGCGCTCTTTAACGCTTTGCTCTCCAAAGACGCTTTCGCGGGCAAATGGCTCCAAAAGCAGATCATCGCCTTCGTAGGGGGCGATTCGGTTCCCGAAAGCCTGCTTACCCGCTGGAACGAAACGATGGAGAAATTCCAAAGCCCGGCCCGGCTTTACCAAGGCTACGGCCTTACCGAAACCGTGAACGTCAGCAACGTCAACACCGCCAAAAAGCATCGTTTGGGCAGCGTCGGAACGCCTCTCCCGGGGCTAAGCGAAATCATCGTCGACCCCAAGACCCACGCCGTGCTTCCGCCCTTGTCCCATGGGGAGATCCTGATTGCGGGCGATACCCTTATGCAAGGATATCTCGACGGAGGGGCGAGCGGCTTCATCGAGGTTGAGGGAACCCGTTACGTCAAAACCGGGGATTATGGCTACCTGGATGAAGACGGATACCTCTTTTTCGAGCAAAGGCTCCGCCGCATCGTCAAAATCAAAGGCGAGACCGTCTGCCCTAGCCAAGTCGAGAAGGTCGCCCTCTCCTTCTATGAGATTTACGAGGCCTATGCCTATGGGGTCCCCGACGAGCGGAACGGTCAGGCGATGCATCTGGCCCTCGTGTTCCGGGAAGGCTACGAAAGCGGCGACGCTTCCCTGCTTCTCGACAACGTTTCGACCCGCCTTAAAAAGAACCTGCCCGCCTTCGCGATTCCGACCAAGACGTATTTTCTGAAGTCCCTTCCCAAGACCGCGGTCGGCAAAATCGACGAAGCCGCGATCCGAGCCCTCGATAAATAGAAGCCGAAAGCCCTTCCGTGAAGAGGCGGGGTTTGGCGAGAGGCCGTTGGTTATCGCCGCCAAAGGCAAGGCCCTTGTTAGTTTTCGGTTTCTTTGGTTCGCTTCTTTGCGAAAACCCAAACGAGCTGGACGAAATAGTTGATTACGAAAAGGATGGCATCGACGACGATCTTGATGACGATCAGGCTGCTGGGGAGATAATCGAAAGCGTAGACAAGGGCGATCCCCACCCCCATGTTGACGAAATACAAAGCGGCGTATTTGGCGATTTTCCTGCCAATGTCGCCCGAATGGGGGAAAACGAGGAAATTGTTCGCGCAGAAATTCAAGGGGCCCGAAACGAGGCGGGAAACGAGGATGGCAAGGGCGATCTTCCAACCCGCAAGTTCCGGCAGGACGCCAAAGAAAAGGGCCGCCAAGCCTTCGTCGACGCCGAAACTCGCCAAAGCGACGAGGGCATACAGAATCGGGGTTCGGTAAATCCTAAACGAATCGACGACCGGGTTGAAATGGCTGTCTTTGTTGTCGTCGTAGATGGTTTGGATGCCTAGTTGCACCACGCGGGTCTCCCGCGCCGCCTCAAGAAGGAAATTCATCTCGTAATCGTAACGGAAGCCACCGACCCGCAAGGCCAACGGGAAAAGGCTGGCCGGGATCCCCCGAAGCCCCGTTTGGGTGTCGCGAAGCTTGACGTGGGCGGCAAGAAGGAAATAAAGGCTCGAGAAACGGTTCCCCCAACGATTGGGCCGCGGGACGCCCTTGCCCGAGAAATCGCGAACCCCCATGATAAGGGAGTCGGGATTGGCCTCGAGGGCATCCCGAACCCGCAGAATGTCTTCGTAGGCATGCTGACCGTCCCCGTCCGCCGTCACGACTCCGGCGATGTCGGGGTGATTCGCCTGGATAAATTCGAAAGCCGTTTTAAGGGCATGGCCCTTCCCGGCGTTTTTGGGGTAGGAGATGACTTCGAATCCCGGAAGGGCCCGGATTTCGTCGAAAAGCGGCCGGCTCGCCTCCCCACTGCCGTCATCCACCACCACGAACGCGGAAAAATCCTTTGGGTCCATGCGCTTAAGGAAGGGCACGACCTTGTCGTTGGGCATATAAATAGGAATCAAGAGGGCTTGCTTCATGATCGGTTGGGTCCGCAACGGGGGTATCGACCAAGAAAACGGAGGGATGGGACGGAAACGGTGAGAAACCTCAAAAGATGCCGCGCCTCATGATGGCGATGAGCTTATCCATGTCGGTCGAAAGGGGATAATCGGCGATCCGCGGAGGCGTGATCCAAAAGACATCGCCCTCATCCCCAGGAATCAAAACGCCTTCGTAGCGGTTCGTCCGGTAAAGGGCCGCCACGTGACGAATCCCTTGGCTGGGCTCGTTCCATTCGTAGACGCCGACTTCCTCGATTTGCGAGACGGTCAAACCCGTCTCCTCCTTCATCTCACGAACCACCGAGGAGGCCATCGTCTCGTCTTTTTTGACGTGCCCGCCCGGGAAAGTGAGGCCCGGCCAGTCGCTTTTCGTCCGATTCTCGACGAGAAAACTGCCATCCGCGCGGTAGACCATGCACATATTCGTTAAGATGACGCGCTCGTTCAGCTTCATACCCATTGAGTTTAATCTTCCGCGCGGGCGAGCGAAAGGGAAAAACTCGCCGAGGCCGTCCGGGCCATCGTTTTTTTCGCCCCCTCCCGCGCGAATGCGCCATAATAGACCCGTGATTTTCCGCTTGAACGAAACCGACGAAAGGAAATTCGGGGAACTCCTCTCCGTTTTCGACGCCAACGTCAAGGCCAGCGGGGCCTTGAACGAAAAGATGAAGGAAGCCGACCGCTCCCTGCTTAAGGAAGCCAGGGCCCTGAACCCCGAAGCCTACCGCCTCGATCCTTATTCCAAATCCGTGAAACCCGACCGGCGGAAGTTCGGCTCGTGGGAGCTCACCTACGAACGCTATCGGCCGCGCCAGGTTTTCCTAAGCGACGGCGTCGCGTCTCTCGGCGCTCCTTTCTATGCGGAAAAGAACCCGCTTGGGTATTTCCCGCGCCCGTACGAATATCTTTGCCTCAAGGAAAGGGGGCGCACGTGGATGAGCGTGATCCCTCACGAGATCAACACCATGCGCGCGCCTCTTAGGCGCATGAAGGGACGCGTCGTCGCGATGGGCCTGGGGCTTGGGTATTTCGCGTTCCATTGCCTCCTTAAAAAGGAAGTCAGCCATCTCACCGTCGTCGAAAAAGACCCGCGCCTGATCCGCATCTTCCGCGAATCGCTCGCGCCTTTCTTCCCAAACCTCGGGAAGTTGAGGCTTGTTGAAGGGGACGCTTTCGACGAGGCGACGGTTGGCCCCCTTTTAAAAGAGGCCGATTCCGTTTTCTATGACACCTGGCACGACGAAAACGACGGCTTGGCGATGCTTGGGGAGGCCTATCGGGCGGAAGCGAGATACCCCCATGCCCATTTCGAGTATTGGATCGAAGGGAGTTTGCTCGCCTATTACCGCCGCGCGCTCATCGTTTTGCTCGACGCCGCGGACCATTACCCTGAGGAAAAGGAGGGCGATGACGAGCTGACATCGGCCACCAAAGCCGCGCTGAAAGAGACGAGGTTCCGCTCCTTCCGCGACATCGTCTCCCTCCTCGGCGAGGCGAGCCTTAAGGGCCTTTTGGGTCACCTCGATCGCGAAGGGGGAAGCGAGGGCCCGCTTATGCTGAACTGAAAGCCATGCCCAACATCCTGACCCATTACACGTTCGCCAAAAAGAGCGTTCTCGACCCCTCCCCCGATCATTTGGAGGCCACTTTCGTCGGCGCCCAAGGGCCCGACCCCTTCTTTTTCTATGGCGTCCTGCCCTTTAGGAGGCGGCCACACAAGAAAGACGTCCGTTCCCTCGGCGGCCTCACTCAGCACGAGGAGCTGACCGACAACTATTGGGCCATGGTCGAATATGCCCGAAGCAGCAAGGACAAGGAACTTCTTTTCGCCTATATCGACGGGCTTTTCATGCACTACGCCGTCGACCGGGCCTGCCACCCCTATATTTTCTTTAGCACCGGCTTCACCGATCGGCCCGAGGACAGCGAGGCGGTCCGCCGTCACTACAACTTCGGCCACATGTGGATGGAGAACCTCCTCGATTTCATCGTTAGCCACAAGGAGGGGACCTTCCAACGCCCCGATAAGACCCTCCTCCTCGTAAAGAAAGACGCCCTCGCCATCTCCAAAATGTGGGGCGAGGTCAATGCGGACCACCAAAAAGTGCCGAACGTCGTCGCCGATTCCTTCTTTAAGTCCCTTCTCGATTACCGTTCCACGGTACGCCTCGCCTGGGATCCCCTCCACTACAAAAAAGGGCTTTTCAAGCGCTTGGCGGGCCCCGAAAGCCTGCCTTATGGGTTGGTCTATCCGAAGAGCCTGAAAGGCTTTGAGGCAATCGACCTCCTTAACGAAAGGCATTCCGAATGGCGGATGCCCGCCGGGGAAAGAAGGCACGAAAGTTTCTATGATCTTCTAGGTGAGGCCAAAGGCATTTATTCCGCCCTCCACGCATGCCTGAAGAAGTCTTTCGGGGGGGCCGACGAAAAAGCGGCGATTTCCTCGATCGCCGCCCACATCAACCACGAGGGCATCGTTCCTGGCTCGCCCAAAATCTATTGGAAGCTGATTTGGCCCGCGTCTTTCCAAAAGGACGTCATCGACCATCCGGAGGAATGAATCTATCGGACGAGGGAATCCATTTGGGCTTTCTTTTCCCTCATTGAGGCAAGGAGCCCTATTTGGGAACGGGCCCGCGCCAAGTTGTCGCCTGGCCTTTTCGTCTTAAAATAGACGTCGCCCAACAAATAATCGGTCAGGAAGCGAAGCCCGCATTCGTAGCTCATCTGCAAAGCCCCGCGCGACAGGTTCGCCTTCTCCAGAGGGGTCAAAAACCCCTTGGCGAGCGAAAGGTATCCCCGCAAAAAAGCCTCATATGACCCCAAAAGGAAGGAAACCCCCCTCGGATCCCCATCCTCGTCTCCGCTCGAGCAATCATAACGGACCGCGTCCCCGAAGTCGAAGACGCTGTAGCCCGGCATCACCGTGTCGAGATCGATCAGGGCCAACGCCTTTCCGCTTTCCGCGTCGAACATGACGTTCGTGAGTTTGGGGTCGTTATGGGTCACGCGAACCGGCAACCCCGCGATCGGCTCGGACAGGGCGCGGCTATCGACGCACGACTCGATCTCCTCACGGCAGGAAGCGGCCCGTCCGAGGGGGTTTGAGGCGACCGCCTCGAGAAAAGCCCCGTAACGCTTTTCGGTGTCATGGAAAGAGGGAATCGTCTCATAGAGTTCCCCCAGAGGGTAGCGCGACAGGTCCTTCTCGAAGCGGCCCAAAAGCCGACCTGCCTCGTAGAGGAGGCTTGGTTCGCGCGTCGAAGGATGGACGAGAGCCCCCTCGATATAGGAAAAGCAACGGAAGAAACCCCCGTCCGGGGCCTCGAAATAGGACGACCCCGCCTTGGTGGGGACCACCTGAAGCGTCTCGCGCTTTGGATCGCCGCCCCGTTTGGCGGCGGCCTCGCGCAGAAAGGAGGAGACGCCGACGATGTTGGCCATATTCATTTCGGGACGCGGGAAAACAAAGCGGTTGACCTTCTGGAGGATGAAGCGGCCCGCCTCCGTCCCCACCACGTACGTGTCGTTGACGCGCCCGTTGCGGTTAAGCGAAAGCGAGGTCACGCGGCCCCAAAGCGAGAACGCCTTGAGGGCATCGACGAGCGAAGCGTCGCCTTGTCCTTCTTTCATCGAACCTCCTTTCGTTCTCGGCGAGTAAAAGCCGGCTAATGCAGCATCGTGAACGGAGCGACGTCCACGAAGCCGAATTTGTGGTAGATCCTCCCCGCGAGCGGGTTATCGTAGAAAAGGCAAACGAATCTATCGCCTTTCATAAAACGGTCTTCAAGCAGGGCACTGACCGCCAAAGAGGCATAGCCACGGCGGCGGAACCCTTCTTTCGTGCACACGCCGACCAGCATGGCGCTGTCCGCGGTATCGGCGGTCGAGGAAGCGAGAGCCAGCAAACCCCCTTCGACGAAAACCCCATACGCCACCGAACCTCTTTTGAGGTTCGCGATCCAATCGTTTCTCTCCTTTTCCTCGTTCTTTTGGGAACGCGAAAATTCGGATATAGTCCCGATAAGCGAGAAATACTCATGGAAATCCCTTTCCTTCAAAGGCCGGACGAGGGCCTCGGAGGGAGCTGGACGAGACAAGGGTTTGACCTTGTCGCAACGGGCCATCATCGTGACCTCTTCCTTCAAGGAAGGCAGAAACGGCGCGATTTGCCGGATGAGCGAGGCTTTGCCATTGAGACAAACGCCTTTCAGAGCCGGATTGTCGGCCAGAATCGAATCGGCGATGAGTTCGCCAGGGATTTTCTCCCGACGCGAGTAGAAAACGTAATTGCGGTCCATGTAACGGAGCAGGACGCCGGAAAGGGCGTCGGCCACGTCGAAAAGCCCTTTGACGCGAACGTGCCTCCCATCGATCCCGAAAGACTCGACGTCCCCGGAAATGAAAAGGTTCAGCTCCGGCTCAAGGGAAACGTAATCGGAGACGATTTTGGTATCCGCTTGACTCAAATCGCAAAGAATCATAAGGCCAGTATACTCTTCGGGGCAAAAGAAAACCCGGCAGAGCCGGGATTGCTATCTGGCGGAGGCGTCGAGATTCGAACTCGAGCACCGGGAAACCCGATCTAACAGGTTAGCAACCTGCCCCCTTCGGCCTCTTGGGTACGCCTCCGTGCCTCGATAATATACAACAAAACGGGAACGTTCGCACCTAGAAAACGCAAAATGGGGGGGACAAAAGCCGTCGCAGGTCTATTTCTCGCTCGGATAAATAAGGGAAACCATGTCCCAGGCGTAAATCTCGCTCGTCTTCCCGCCGCTGCCATCCTCGACGCGCTGGAAAAAGCGTTCGTCCTCGAAAGAGAGGGTTTCGCGCTTGCGCGATCCGTCGCTGAGACTGATTTTCGTCGAGACCTCCAACTCGCCATCCCCGCCGCTCTTATAGCTTTCGTCAAGAAGGTCCATTCCGTCGGCGTCGAACCCTTGCAACCGCGACAAAAGAAGGCTCGGAACGGAAACGAAAGCGTCGCAAAGAACCAAGGATGGGTCGTAATTCTCGGCAAGAGCCTCTCTCCATGAGGCGAGAGGATCTTCGTCGCTGTGCCTATAAACGCCGTTGGCGGCGTCCGCGTAATGGTAAACGCCGTCCTGAATATAGAGATAGAGTTCCCCTGATGTGGCGCTTGAACTCGAATCGGCGCTTGAGACAAGACTTTCTTTGCGATGGTAGTAGCGATTCGCCGCGTCGAAGGAAACCGAAAAGGAGCCGCGAAGATCCTCGCGCTCGTAAGTCGTCGTGCTGGTCCAGCAAGAGGGAAGGACATAGCCTTCGGCGCTCGTGTCGGCAAGGAAAGAAGTCAGCCTATCCTCCGCCTCGGCGCGCGTGAGGGGCTTTGAGCACCCCAATAGCATCGCGAGAGCGGGGGCAAGGACGATTAAGCGCTGATACTTGTTCATGGTAAACGAGTATAGGTTACCACCCTCGCGAGGCAAAGAAAAAGGCCGACGCATGAGACGTCGGCCTTTTCCGCGCTTTGTGAAGGCTAGGCGAACATATTATAGCCCGAGAGATTCGGAAAGGAGATTGAGGCGGTTCCGTACTTCGCGGTGCAGCTTTGGGTGCCCTCAACCATGCTCGTAAGAA
Organism: Bacilli bacterium; assembly: GCA_022641095.1. Taxonomy (GTDB): domain Bacteria; phylum Bacillota_I; class Bacilli_A; order RFN20; family CAG-826; genus UBA4951. The sequence goes on along the minus strand of JALCDB010000003.1, from coordinate 113,776 downwards.
GACTGCCGGAGAAAGACATCTTGAAATCGGAATATTGAACGGCATTGGCGGAATTGGACACATCCACGAATTCGAGGGAAACGTTGCCCTCCCCGGCGCTGTGATAGGCTTCCCCGGTCACCGATTGCGTCCCCGCGTCAAGTTGAGTCAAAACTTCGCTGCAAAGATCCGCGGTTTTGGGGGTCACTTCCCGTATGGCGGCGGCATCTTTGGAAATGTGCGTTCTGACATCTTCGACATAAGAGAAGGAACCGCCCGACGCATATACTTTATTGGCCGCGTCGACCTCATAGGCGAGTTTATCCCGGATGTAGTAGTACGAATCGGCGTGAATCGTCGTCCCGCCGGAAACGACCGACATCATGACATGCTCGTAGGATTTGTCCATGTCGATGACCTCGGTGCCACTGACGAGGCTCCCGTTAGTGAGGCAGTTCTTAAGGGTATAAGTCACTTTGGTGAAACTACCCGGGTTCTCGGAGATGGAGCTTAGCAGCGTCTCGGCTTCGGCGCGATCGATGACTTTCCCGGCCGTGCAACTCGCGAGGGCCAAAACCCCCAAACATGCGACTATCGCCTTTTCCGCAACTTTTGCGTTCATTGTGAGAATCAACCCCTTTATTACGCCTATTTTATGCTTGGTTTAGCATGGAAGCAAACGAATGGGCAAAAAATGTTGTTTATGCCGGCGAGCGGCGACCCAAGACGAGCGCGGAAACGCATCCGCGCCTTTTTTTCGCCGATTCGCTCAATAGGCTTTCGCGAAGTAAACCACCATCGTCGCCGGGGCGCCGCAGACAGGGCACTTGACCCCTTCTTCGACCGGATCCTCGGCGATGCAGCGAGCGGTCCCGCCTTCGGTGATCTCCTTGATCCTCGCTTCGCACTCCTCGCGGCCGCAAAAAGCCATCTTGGCATAGCCGCCCTTATCGAGGACGGCTTTCAGTTCGTCGATGGTCTCGACATGGGTGATGTGACTTTCCAGGAAAGCGGCGGCCTTCCTGAACATGGCCCCATGGATTTCCTTGAGAACGGAGGGTATTTCCTTTTCGATGGCCTCGATGGGGGCGATCGTTTTCTCACCGTTCACGCGTTTGACGAGAACGGCTTGCCTGTTGGCCAAGTCGCGCGGCCCCACTTCGACGCGAAGCGGCACGCCCTTCATTTCCCATTCGGAGAACTTCCAGCCGGGGGTCTTGTTCTCGTCGGCGTCGACTTTGGCGCGGATCCCTTCCTCGCTCAGCCTTTCCTTTATGCCCTCGCAGGCGTCCAAAACGCCCGGCTCGCTTTGGCGGATCGGGACGATGACGACTTGGATCGGGGCCACGTATGGGGGCAAGACCAACCCGTTGTCGTCGCCATGGACCATGATCAAGGCCCCGATCAGGCGCGTCGAGACGCCCCAGGAGGTTTGCCAGGGGGTCTCAAGAGCGTTCGAGCGGCCTTGGAAGGCGATGCCGAAAGCCTTGGCGAAACCCTGGCCAAGATCGTGGCTCGTCCCGCTTTGGAGAGCCTTGCCGTCATGCATGAGCGCCTCGACCGAGTAAGTCGCCACCGCCCCCGCGAATTTCTCATGTTCGGTTTTCCGGCCTTTGACGAAGGGGATGGCGAGCAAATCGCGGCCCGTGTCGTCGTAGATATCGAGAAAAACCCTCACGTTCCTCTCGGCTTCCTCGTGGGTCTCGAAAAGGCAATGGCCCTCTTGCCAAAGGAACTCGCTGCCGCGGAGGAACGGGCGGGTCGTTTTCTCCCAACGGACGACGGAGCACCATTGGTTGAACATCTTCGGCAAATCGCGATAAGAGGAGACGATCCGCTTATAAAGATCGCTGAAAAGGACCTCGGAGGTCGGGCGGATGATAAGCGGGTCGGCCAATTTCTCGCCCCCGCCGATCGTGGCGACGAGGCACTCGGGGGCAAAACCCTCGATGTGATCCTTTTCCTTGTTGAAAAGGGAAGAGGGGATCGCCATGGGCAAATAGACGTTTTCGGCCCCCTCGGCCTGGAAGCGCGCGTTCATGTAACTTTGGATCCGCTCCCAGATCGCGTAGCCGTAAGGAAGGTAATCGATGAAGCCTTTGACGGAACTGTAATCCATGAGCTCCGCCTTGCGGCAAACGTCGGTGTACCATTGGGTGAAATCGACGTCGCGCCCCGTAATCGCCTGGTTTTTCATTTGCTTAGCCATGTGTTTTGACCTTCTATTTTCTTTCTTTCATCGCTTTGACGCGCTCGATCGACCGGGATATGACCGGCCGGAACATCGTGTCATAGGGGGCGAAGATGTCGCTCGATATGCAATCGACGCCCGATTCTACTACGAGTTCGAGCGCGTTCCAACTCATTAAGTTGGAGCCGACAATCGGCTTGCCGTATTTCAGGAGTTTCTCCACGAGGGCGCGAAGGGCGCTGCGGAGCTTGGTGTCGATCGTCCCCTCCTCGCCGCTGGAGGAAAAATCGACGAAGAAGACGTCCGAGGCCCCATAGACGGCCCCGTCGAGGGAAAGCGACTTGCCCGAAAGGACAAGCCCGAAACCATAACCGGCTTTTCGGTAGGCCGCGATTTCGCTTAGAAAAGAGGTTTCGCCGGCCTTATCGAGGGAAGAGACGATGTCTTCCTCCCGGAAAAGAAAGACGAGATTGGCTTTCTTCGACTCCGGGAAATGGGTGAAGAAAGGCAGGATCTGATTCCGTTCCGACATCCGAACGGGGTAATAAAGCCTCGCCGAGGCATCGGGCCGCTCATTCACGAACCGCGGGATAAGACTCTTGGCGATGGCGGCGAAAAGATTCCGCTCGTCTTTGGCCCTCACGGCGTAATTCTTGAGTTCGTCGATCGAGGCAAACGATGAGTTGATCGGCAAGGCACGCGCCAGATAACCGCGAACCGAAAGGGAACGGCAATCGAAGACGGGGCGGTAGGTATAGCTTATCTTCCGCTGATTTATGAGACGCTCGACCTCGGTGCGGTATCCGAGTTCGTCGGTGACGCTGAAATCCTGGGATCCCTTTTTGAAGAAACTGATGACGCCGTTGGTGTCATAACCGCTTTCGGCCGAGCGGCGGGCTTCGGCGAGGATGGCATCGCTGTCGCCCAAGAGGTCTTTGTTGGCGACGATGCCGGCCCGGACGACATAGGTCGGGGCGGCCTTCTCTTTGTAAGCGGCCAACGCTTTGTTGGCGGCGTCGATCACCCGAAGGGCGAAAGTGATGCCTTGCGAGGCGTCAACCATATCGAAATTGGCGATGATGAGCTCGTTTTCGGTGGCTTGGATGATTTTCTGGTTGCCGGTCGCGAAGGGGCCCACGGCTTCCCGGAAGCGAACGAGGGCTTCCGGGATAAGGGCCGGCCTGTCGCCTTCATAGGAGGCTCCTTCGCCCTCGTTGACGAGAAGGGCGAAGCAAAACGTCATGCCGCTGCGGGTGCCGTTGGCTTTGACGGCCTGAGCGAAATCGGCTTCCGTCGCGAAACCGCGGGTGAAAGCCCGCTTCGACTTGCCATACCGGAGCAGGTAAGACTCCAAATGAACGATTCCCTTGTCGGGGCGCGAAGAGACGATTTTAAGAAACGACGGAAAAAGGTGGCGGGCCTTATGGAAGAGGACGTTCGTGACCAGATACGTCGGATGGTTTTCCCCGTTCAGAACGGCCATGATCCAATCGCGAACCCGCGTTCGTTCGCTTAGAGGAAAGGAAGAGAAGAACTCATTCATCGAAACCGTTTTGACGGCGGACATGTCACTGAGGTTGAAATAGCGGACCGCGTCGTGGGGGGCGTCGATGCGGAAAACGCGAACGCTCGAGGATTGGTAGGACATTTCCTTGGCGAAGGCCTGATCGCGCGTTTTGGCCCAGACGAGACCAACGATCAGAGCGGCGATGGTGAGCCCCAGCAAAACGAAAGAGACATAAAAGGAGACGGCGTCCCACCGAAACGAGGAGAGCGACTCCGGAAAGCCGCTCAAGGCGTCAAGAGATAGACAAAAGAGCTTGGCCATAATCTCGTTTGATTGTAGCACCCGCCTCGCGAAGAGGCACGCGCAAACGCGGGCGGGATACTCTTCTTATGGAACGGCCGATTTCGAGGTGCTATCATTATCCGCGCCGGAGAAGTACCCAAGTGGCCGAAGGGGTCAGTTTCGAAAACTGATAGTGGGTCGTAAGGCCCAGCCAGGGTTCAAATCCCTGCTTCTCCGCCATATAGCCAAAAAACCTAGATAAATTCTAGGTTTTTTATTTTTGCGATACCACGGTTTTACCACAGTTTTTGGAGGTTTCCCCGTCATAGAAATCGCTGATGAGATCTTTCTCGTCGGGAAGAAGATGGCTATAGGTGGAAGAAGCAGTGTATTCGGTGTCGCCCAGCCATCTTGCAACAACCCGAAGCGACAAACCGTTTTTAAGAAGACTAGAGGCGCAACTGTGCCGGAACTCGCGTATCTTCAGCGGAACGAGGCCAACGGACCGAGCGTAGGCCCGATTGAGCCTCCGGACGGAAGTCTCGCCCAAAGTCAGGGCCCCGTGCAACTTGTCCGAGAAATCGGACCTCTTCAATCTTTTTGATAGTTGTCCCCTGATCGAATCCCTTCCGGTTTTTCGGCATTTTGGACGAAGGGGGTCGCTGAAGTTCTCCAAAACGCTCGCCTCTCGTTGGTGCGATCCCAATCGCTGGGTCTTCGCATAAACGAGAAACCATGAAAATAGTTTTTCCCCTTATAAGCTATTTTTCAGGAAACATAATTCCGTTTTTATTAATAAATCAGACGCTAGTTTCGTAGTGTGGACTCCCATAATCAGGGTATGATGGTTTTTATAGTTTAAAAATCAACGCGACCAAAAACACATCAGAAAATGAAAATTTGCCTGCAAAACTTCCGCCTATATATCCCCAAGAAGGGAAAAGATAGGCAGGAGTGTCTCCTTAATTCAGTCTCCACCGTTTTTCGGTCGGGCCATTTGAACGTCCTTGCCGGGCCTTCCGGAAGCGGAAAGACGAGTTTGCTCAACGTCCTTGCGAATATGGGCGACGATTTCGACGGTTCGGTTCTTTTCAACGGGGAGGACATCCGCAAACGAAAGGACTTGTTCAAGAACTACCTCTCTTATGTGACCGCTGACGGCTGCTGCATCCCCGAACTCACCGTTCTCGACCACCTCAAACTCGTTTCAAACGACCGGAAAGCCATCGATAGGGTCATGAAAGATCTCTCCCTGCGTGACCTAAAGAACCGCAAAACGGCCCTATGCTCAACCGGCGAGCAAGCCCGGACCGCGATCGCCGTGGCCCTGCTCAAGAACACGCCGATCCTTTTGCTCGACGAGCCCACCGCGAATCTCGACGAAGCGAACAAGAAAGCCGTGTTCGGCGTCCTGAGCGAATATTCCGTAAGCCATCTGGTCATCGTGGCGACCCACGACGCGAAGTTCATCGAAGACGGCTGTTCCAGATACGAGATCAAGGACGGGGTCTTGGCGATGACCGCCCAAGACGAGGAAAAGGCCGATCGGCCGCTTTTTGAAAAAGCCCATGTCGGCGGTCGCTTAATGCCGACTTTCTTGAAGCTTTCCCTGCCCATTTCCTTCAAACACGCAATCCAGTTCGGCTTAAGCTTTTTGCTTATGTCCGTCTTTCTGATGTGCTCGTTCCTGTCCTCGGCCCTCAGCGAAGTCGATAAGGAAGCCACCTTCGGGAGCGCCATCGATTCTTTGCCATACGGATATAACCAAGTCAGAGACGAAAACAACCCATCCTTATCGCTCGGCGAGAGCGTTTTCGCCGGCGAAGAGGGCGTTTTCGTGGCAACGACCATGCAAGGCAACGGGACCACCGTCAACATGACGTGCCTTGAGGATCTCGACGAAAGCCTTGCCGGCCAACTTAAAGGTGTCTTCGATGATTTCACCCTCGGCCCCGCTTACGCCAACGATGAGACGCACGCCTATTACCCCATCCTCATCACGAGCGAGCAGCAAAGATTCTTGTCAAAATCGCTTTCGATCGTTTTGAAGACAGGCGATCTGTTTCCGTTTTCCCTGATCGACGATGGATATGCCGTTTCCCACGCGACCAAAAACGATTTCTTCGTCGTCGCCGGCGTTTTCGATTACGGCACGGATCAGGGGGTCAGCTCCTTGAATCTGGATGAATCGTTCCCCTGCGTGATGAAGAGGGACGACTACCTGTCTTGCTTGCGCGCGAATGGAATCCGTTGTTGGTCGATCGAAAAGTCGCTAAACTCGCTTTTCACGGATTACGCCGCGTATTGCGAGGCCCACGGAATCGGTGACCCGATCTCCAGCCCCGATTTTCTTCCCCTCACCACGCTTGTGAGATACTCTGACTTCGCCGGCTTATTCGCCGAAAGCGGGACAACCCCTTCCTCAAGCGACGGAAAAATCTATTATTCGGGAAAGAGGCCGCTTCAGGAAGACTGGATCATGCTTCCGGACGATTCCGGCGACGTGAGGAAAATGGCCGATCTCCTCCAATACGACGAGGGCTTCGAGTCGCGGGAGGATAAGGGGTTCTTCGCCCCTTACCTCAAAGACGGGGCCATCGGATTCCCTTTGGTCGACGCCTACGAACCCATCGGCCTCGTCGGCAAAACCTCCGCCGTCGTCTCCGGCTCTTACTACCTAAATGAGGAGGGGATCACGATGAAGGACTGCGTCATGGTGTCCGACTCCCTATACGCCAAACTCTTCGCCCAGATAGAAGGGGGAGGGAAAGAAGGTCCGGGCCTACCCGCCTTCTTCGCCGACCGGAATTACGTGAAAACGCACGTCGCTTCCCTTTTATCGGGCGACATCGCCATGGTTTCCAGCGCTTGGGAGGCCTGCGTGCTGGCGTACGGGAACGCCATCTCCACAGCCAAGTTTATCACCGGAGTCGCGATCGCCATGGGCGTCCTTTCGCTTCTTATCTCCGCGGCGTACGCGATCAACGTGCATAACGGATTCCTCCGTTCTTTCGCGACGCTCGACCTCATGGGCAAAGGAAAATGGTCCCATTATCTCCTTTTGGGGCTGGGGTTGATGCCGCTGCTAGTTCCATCTTATCTCGTCAGCGTCTCCTTTTCGGGGTTGCTCGTCAAGGGCATCTTGGCCCTTACCGCGAAAGGATCCTCCTTTTCCGGGGTCTTGGCCGTTTCCGGGACGGGCTTAGCCTATGCGGTTCAGATCGCCGCCCTGCTCGCCTTCTCCCTCATCGTTTTCCTTCTTTCCTTCCTCGGACGAAGAAAAAAGGCCGTGAGCGAGATCAAGGAAGAAGCCTGACATGGCTCGCGAGATCGCGGAAATACGCCTTAGCAAAGTCGCCAAGGGTTTCCAAGGAAGGCTTCTTTTCAGCGATTTCAGCTATACGTTCGCCCCTGGGCGCCTTTACCTCTTCATCGGCCCTTCCGGATGCGGGAAGACGACGATGCTCAACCTCGTGGCCCAATACCTAAGCCCCAGCGCGGGATCCGTCTCCTTCGGGCGGGCCGCCCGCCCAAGCGAGGATATCGCCTTTTTCTCCCAAGACTCCCAGATTTTCATGGAACTGACGGCAAAGGAGAACCTCCGTCTCGTCACCTCAGATAATCGCGTCATCGAAAACGCCCTGCGCGAGGCGGGTCTGGAAAAGCGCGCGAACATCCGCGGCGCCAAATTGAGCAAAGGCGAGGCGGCGCGCCTCGCCATCGCCCGCATGGCCATCCAGGACAAAGACGTCATGCTTTTCGATGAGCCGACGGGGAACCTCGACGAGAAGAACGGCCTCTTGGCGTTTCGTCTCCTCAAGAAACTCAGCCGCGACCACATCGTGATCGCCTCGAGCCACGACCTCGATAACGCCGAGGCGGAAAGCGACGTCGTCTTTTCTTATGGCGGCCACCGCTTCGAAACGACGAAGGAAACCGCGGCCCCCGCCCCCAATCGGCCTGCGCGAAAACCAGTGGCCGCGCTCAAGAACGCAAAACGGGAAAGAGGCGGATCCCCGTTCGCCAAATTGCTAGGGAGCCTTTTCTCCCACGCCAAAAAGCAAACCCTGATCCTCACCCCGGTCTTCATGGCGCTCGATTTCCTGTTTCTCGTCTGCTTCTCCTTCCTCGGCTCCGACCTCGAGGGGGCCGCGTATAGGGAAATGAGGCGGGACAACGTGGACGGCCTTCTATGTGAGAAATACCTTAGATCCGATTCCCTCACCGCGATGGGCGATTTCATCTCATTCGGCGATGATGGCCCCTATCCCGCTATTTTCAACGAGAACGAGGCGTTTACGACCCCCTCGAACGGGCTGAGGCTCGATTCGCCGAACGGGCTGGCGGTCCCCGCGAGCCTCGCCGAAACGCTGAGCCTTTCCCCCGGTGAGGCTTGGGACGTTTCCGTCGAGGGTTCGTCCCTTTCCGTCACCGTCGAAAGCGTTTACCCTGACGAAGGCTCCCCCCTCGATCGGGAACGGCTCGTCTCCGCCTATGGGGAAGAGGCGGCTGGACTCATCGATGAATATCGCCGCCCCATCCTTATGGCCAGTTCCCTCGCTAGAAGAGACGGACAAGGGGATTTCGTTTATCAATTCGCCTATTGCTCGACCCTCTACCTCGCAAGGAAAGAATCCGTGGAATCCATCCCGCTTTATTTGGCCCTAAGCGGCGGGGAAACGGCTTCGTTTTGGGCCGGCAAAGAGACCCAAGACCGCTTCTACGCGTATGGCCTAGCCATCGGGGCCGCCTTCTATGCCGTGGCGAGCTATCTGTACCTCGTCGGGCTTCGCTCTTCTTTCCGTCGCAAACTCCGGCTCTATAAATACATGGATGGCAACTCGTGGAGAGGCGAAGGAATCGTTCTGGCCGCCGACGCAATCAGTCATCTCACGGCTTTTGGGGGTTCGCTCATCGCCGCCGCCATCGCCTTCCCGTTCTTGCAGAATTGGTTAGTGGGTTTCTATGTCATCGATAACCTTAGCCCCCTCATCGAACTCTCCTTCCCCACCGTGGCGTATTCCTTTCTCGTTTCCATGAGTCTGTTCGCCTTGCTGGGTTTAGGACTCACGGGGGTGGCCAACCTGCGCAGTCGAAGCCAACGAGGTTCCATAATATCCGAGACGAAGAAGGATCCAAGCGATCAAAGAAACTAGTTTCGGAAAATAGCGGGTCGTGGCTTATCCCTCGATGCAGGCATCTTCGGGCCTTGTGCGTATCATTAAAGATTCAGATTCATCATAGGATCGCCTGATTGTATGGAAACTCGCAAAGAGCCATCCGAAGAATGACGTTTTTTGTCCTTAACAAATTCCATTTTTAACTTCGTTTCAGTTTATCCTCATCGCCAAAATTTGCGAATTCAATATAGTAATGATAAAATACTAATGCAAAAAATATAAAGGGGGGTAATTTGAATGGTTCAAATGCTCTTTGCGTTGCTTGGGGTTATTTTTGGTCAAACCGCTTATGCGCCCTTTTCGGTCGCCCGCCGCCGCGAAAATATCTTCTCATGAAGGTTAAACCATGATGAAACGAAATAGTTTGGTTATTCTTCTTCTCACCCCCCTGCTTGCGGGATGCGCGCTTGGGGGATCCGCAGTTTCGGACGCATCGGAAGAGATTTATGAGAGCGTCTCTCACAAAGCGCGGCTCGTCGCGAACGCCAGACGCGACGCGGCCTACCTCAACATCGATGGCTTGTCGGAAGAAACCGCCGAGGCAATCAAATCGGAAAGGAAGGTTTATCCTGGCGATTCCGTTCTTGTCGGCTTAAACAAAGAAGGAAAAACGGTCGCGACCGACCTCAGGAAGGCGGACCTCGTCGACGTCACGGTCAGGAAACGAAACCAGCCCGGCTCCGACGGCGCCTATTATGATCTGACATCCGAGGAGCTCGGCTCCAACTACTCGGTATATACATGCGATATGCCTTATGCGCTCAATCTCGATTTTTCGTTGACTCCTTTAAGCGCGCTCAAGGACGATTCAAAACTCTACGTTTCCTACCTGAAGTCCGAAATAACCGAAACGGTGTCAGGGTATTATTCGGTGCATCCGTACACCATAATGAGTTTTGACCCCAATAACCCCCAAAAGACAGACGAACGGCATGATGCGATACCGGAATCATTCCCCATCGGTAAGAAAACGTACCGAAAGGACAGCTCCCTCCAAGAGTTGGGCGTGGCGGAGCGGCTTGGGGATCTTGTGGCCGTCGTCTGCAACGCCGAAGACTATGAGACCGTTAAGATGATTTATGGGACGACGCCAATCATTCAGGACGCCGAAAATTCAATTTCCATTTGCGATTACGAGAACCTTCTTTTCGTCCACGAGGTCAAGGACACGGAAAAGGACTGCCTCATCGTGAAGGGGATGTTCGGGCCTTGGCTCGTCTATTCTTCGGCTGAATAGAGCCTTTCAAAGATAAACAAAAAGCGGGGTTGAACCTCGCTTTTTTTCGTCCCCCCAACGATTTATTCCTTTACGCTCATGACAATCGCGTAAATGATCGCGGCAGGCCAAAAGCAAATAAGAAGGACAATAAGAACGAAAACGTTGAGGCGCTTCCTAGGAGGGTTTGTCTTCGAGGCGGAGGAATAGAGCCCGGTATCGGAGGAAGCCGGACCCGTAAGATGGCTCTCCGTGGGCACGTAATGCATATTGGCCGCCCCGCACTTCGGGCAGTATTTGTCGCCGTCGGATAATTCGCTTCCGCAGTTTGCGCAAGAGTGAACAGCCATTCCCGTTTTCCTTTCCCGAATAGTACTATAGCGCAAAAAAGACGAAATTACGCGTCCGATTCGCCAAAAGCGGTCAGTCGAGAGCCGAAGCGCTCAGCGCCTCCCCCGATTCGCTGCTGTATTTGGCGATCAAATCGGCTACCGTGAGCGTGGCTTTTTCTTCCGCGAAGGCTTCATAGACCGCCCGGCCCTCTTTCATCATGAGAAGGCGGTTGCCGTGGGCGATCGCGTCCTTGAGGTTGTGGGTGATCATAAGGGTCGAGCCTTTGATGGAGGAGGCGAATTTGTCGGTGAGGGCCAACACCATCGCCGAGGTCTTCGGATCGAGGGCGGAAGTGTGCTCGTCGAGGAGAAGGAGCTTGGGGTCGTTAAAGGTGGACATGAGGAGGGTGGCGGCTTGACGCTCGCCGCCGCTGAAGGAGGACATTCGCTCGTCGAGCCGCGTCTCGAGGCCTAGCCCCAAAGGAGACAGCGTCTTGACGAAAAAGGCGCGGCGTTCCTTGCTCATTGACCATCTGAGGGTGTGGGGATGGCCGCGGTTCAGGGCCAAGGCCAGATTCTCGAAGAGGGTGAAATCCCCGATCGAACCCGCCTTCGGGTCCTGGAAGACGCGGCCGATGAAGCGGGCCCGTTTCCTTTCGGGCAGGGCCTCGAGGCTCATCCCGTCGATGAGGATATCGCCCTCATCGGGCCTGATCGTTCCGGCGATAAGGTTGAGGAGGGTGGATTTGCCGCTTCCGTTGCCACCGATGACGACGAGGAAATCCCCATCGTTAAGGGTAAGATCCAACCCCTGAACGGCCCTTCTCTCTTTGGAGGCATCGCCTTCTAGGGGGAAGGATTTGCGGAGATTCCTGATTTCAAGCATGCGTCACGGCCTCCTTTTTGGCGCCCTTCTTGGGAAGTTTCTTTATGAGCAGCCCCAACACCATGACGACCGTCATCATGGCGGCTTGGATCAAATAGATGAAATTGACGTTGAAACCCGGGATCTTCTCGATGAGCCCGAGGATGAGCCAGTAGACGAAGCCACCGACGAAAATCGAGGCGAGGTGGGTCTTGAAACTGACTCCGCGCAGGACGAGTTCGCCGATAAAAACGATGGCAAGGGATAAAACGAGGGTCCCCTGCCCCGCCGTGTTGGTCGCGGTTATTTTGTCTTGGGCGTAGAGCGAGCCCGCCAAAGCGATCACGGCGCCGCTGATAGACATGCATAGGAGCACGGAAAGGCGGTTGTTGATCCCTGAGGCGGAGGCGGTCTCCCGGTTGCGGCCGCTCGCGCGGATGGCGAGTCCGATCTCGGTCCCGAAGAACCAGTAAACCATCCCGGCGACCGCCGCGTCGATGAGGACGAGGACGAGGGCCGTGCCGAAGAAATTCCCCCAATACTTCGGGGTGCCCCACCCAAGGCCGGAAAGCCCGGAGACGAAAGCGTCGTCGAGCCAGCCGAAGACGGTGTTGGAACTTTCGGCGATGGTCACGGAGCCGTGGCCGAGCAAAACGTTCACCGAGAAAAGGGCGGTCATCACGATGATGCCGGAAAGGAGGAACGGTATTTTCAGGTAAACGTTAAGGGCGGCCGTGACGAGCCCCATGAGAGCCCCGAAAGCCATGGCGAGGAGAAGGCTGACCCATGGATTAAGGCCCGCGTTGATCGCGAGCACGGTGATGATCCCACTAACGGGGAAGGTCCCTTCAAGGGAAAGGTCCGCCACATCCAGGATGCGAAAGGAAAGGTAAAGGCCAAGGGCGAGCAAGCCCCAAATGAGGGCGAGTTTCATCGGCTCGCTTAAGAGCATGCGAACGACACTATCTCCCGACGAGGCGGCGGATAGGATCATAAAACGCTGTCCGCCTCGCTGATAAGGGCCTCGGGAAGAGCGACTCCCCACTCCTCGGCCAAAGTCTCGTTGACGACCAGGCGGCCCGAGGGGACCTTGACGGCGATGTCGGAGGCCTTGGCGCCGGAAAGGATTCGCTCCACCACTTCCGCGGCGACCACGCCGATGTCGCTATAGTCGACGCCGCGAGCCACCAAAGCGTCCGTTTCGGCGGTCGAGGGATCGCTCGTGGCGACAACGATGCCTTTTTCCTTAGCGACTTTGCTCACGATGGCCTTGTTGGAGACGAGAAGGTTGTCGGTCGGGTAGTAAAGGACCGGGGCCGAGAGGGAATTGCAGACGGTTTCGATCTCGCTGTCCTTCGTGACCGTCTTCTCCTCGTACTCCCAGCCTTTGGCGGAGATTTCCGCCTTGGCTTCGGCGATTTGCTGAACGGAATTGCTCTCCGTTGAGTTGTAGATAAGGCCGATTTTGTGGCTCGCGAGCGAAGAAAAGCCCGCGATGAGCTCATCCATGAACGGAGCCGTGCCATCGCCTTTGTCGCTGACGCCGGTGATGTTCTCTTTCCGTCCGGCGTCGTTCGTGCTCACGATGCCACTATCCACGGCGTTGGTGACGGCCGAGAAGACGAGGGGAATGTCGTTGTCGCCTTTGTCGATCGCGTTTTTGACCGCTAAGGTCGAGTTGGTGGCGATGGTGAGGACGATGTCGCTTTCCTCGGCGAGCAAAGACGCCATGGTGGTCATCGTCGCGTCGTTGGCTTCCGGGTTTTGGAGATCGAACTCGATTTTGTTGCCTCTAGCGAATTCCGAGTCTTTCATGGTCGACTCGAAGGAGGATTCCACACGGTTGAGCGGGGTCGCGGTCACCAGTTGGAGAATCCCGATTTTGACGGCGCTAGTCCCCCCGCATCCCGTGAGGGAGAGCAAAAGGGCGGCGGATAGGATCGGAAGGACGGATTTTTTCATGGCTTTCAGCCTCCTTGCGTGAAAGAAAAACTCAGGTGGGGGTTAACCGCCTGAGTCTCTTTCTTCAACTAGGCGGCTATGAGCATTCGCCCATTCCGCCCCGTTCATTGCTAAACAAGACGAGAGGGAATGAGCTCGTGATAGTAATAGCAATAAAAGAAAGCAAAGAAAGACGTGACGTTAAGCGTTTGAAGCATAATGGGTTCCTCCTTTGCTCGAGGGTAGTTTGGAATAATCCGAAATATTGTCAACAATAATTTGGAAAAAGAACGATTTTTCATCGACGAAAGGCTATAAAAGCAGGAAAGCGATGCCTTTCGCGGCAAAAACGAAAGGAAAATAGCAGGCAGCAAAAACATCGCCTCAGATCTTCATCGCGACCGCGTAAGCCCGCCAAATGACCGAACGGAGGTTCCCCACGGACAAGCAATCGCCCACAAGGTGAACCCGCTTGCTTTCCGGGGCCAAAGGCGTCGGAACGTAGCCGATCGAAACGATGACGGAATCGGCCTTGACCTCGAAGTCTTTCCCGTCTTGGCCGGTGACGACGATGGAACCGTCTTTCACTTCTTTGGCTTTGGAGTTCAGATAGACCGGAACTTTCTTCCAGGCGAAGAACTCGCGAAGATAGGTGCTGTTGGCCATGCAAACGCCTTTTTGGGCGATAAGATCGTCTTTCATTTCAACGATTGACGGCTTCTTGCCCTTTAGGTAAAGGTCATAGGCGATCTCGCAACCCGTGAGCCCACCGCCGACCACGACAACGTTATCCCCGACTTCCTTCCCGCCAAGATACTCGCAAGCTTCGATCGTTTTCTCGATTCCCGGCAGACCGGCGAAGCGACGCGGCTTGCTGCCCGTGGCGACGATAACCTCATCTTCTTTAAGGACGTCCGGGGTCCTCACCTCACTGTTGAAGCGAATTTCCACCCCAAGGTCCTTCATCTGCTTCTTATACCACTCAAGCAAGAGCTTGTCTTCCTTCTTGAACGAAGGCGTGGAGGCCACGTGAAAGACGCCCCCTAAGTTCCCGGTTTTCTCGTAAATAACGGGTTTGTGCCCACGCAAAACGAGCACTCGCGCGGCTTCCATCCCGCCGATGCCGCCGCCGACGATGGCGACGCTCTTCGGCTTTTTCGTCTTTTCGATATGGAAGAGATCGCTTTGCATCGTCTCGGCGTTGATCGCGCAACGGGCCATGTGGACCGTGTCCTCCATGTCCTGATCGTTCGGGACGCCTTTATAGTGCGCCATCGTGAAACAGGCGTTATGGCAGCAAATGCAAGGACGGATATCGTCAACCCTCCCTTCCATGAGCTTCGTGACCCACTCGGGATCGGCGAGGAACTGACGGGCCACGCCCATCGCGTCGATTTTTCCGTCCTTAATGGCTTCCGCGGCCACGTCGGGGCTCATGCGTCCGGCGCAGACGACCGGAATCTTAACGCAAGGCTTGATGGCCTCGGCCTCGGGGAGATTGCAGTTCTCCGGCATATAAAGAGGAGGGTGGCTCCAATACCAGGCGTCATAGGTCCCGTTGTCGCAGTTAAGCATGTCGTAACCGGCGTCCTCCAGGTATTTGGCCGCTTTCTTGCCTTCCTCGAGGTCGCGGCCCACCTCGATGTATTCCTCGCCCGGCAAAGCTCCCTCGCGGAAGCCTTTGGTCTTGCTGACGACCGAGTAGCGGAGGGAAACCGGATAGTTTTCGCCGCAAGCCTTTTTGATGGCCCTCACGATTTCGACGGGAAAACGATAACGATTCTCAAAACTACCGCCCCATTTGTCGGTTCTTTGGTTGGCGTACTTGAGGGTGAACTGATCAAGGAGATAACCTTCATGGACGGCGTGGACCTCGACTCCGTCCACGTCCGCCTCCTGACATAGCTTAGCCACTTTGGCGAAGCCATCGATGAACTTACGGATCTGCTTCTCGCTCATTTCCTTCGATGGCACTTTGTCGCTCCAACGATTGGGGTTGGGCGAGGCGCTCATGCAGCAGGCGTCGACATTCAGAATCGGCTTGCAGACGAAATTGAGGAAGGCGTTGTCGCTGATCGCCTCCATGGTTTTGTTGACCGCCATCGAACGGCCGAAGCCGGCGGTGATTTGGACGAACATCTTTGCCCCGGTCTTGTGGATTTCCCCCATGAAGGACTTCAGTTTCCGGTACATGCCTTTGTTCGAATAAAGCCATTGCCCGAGAATCGGGTTCCGCAAGGGGGCGATGCCTGGCAAGATGAGGCCGACGTTGTTCTTGGCCCGCTCCAAAAGGAAATGGGCCGCCTCTTTGTCAAAATGGTTCGGTTTCATCCAACCGAAGATGGAGGTTCCCCCCATCGATGTCATGACGATGCGGTTTTTGATCTCGACGTTGCCGATTTTCCACGGCGTGAACAAAGGCTCGTATTTCTTATCCATTTTATTTACCTCATCGAAATAATTATATCGCAAGGCGGGCTAAGGGAGGAGAAGAGCGAAAAACTGGCGTTTGCACGAACAAGTTGGAGAGTGGCCCAAACAAGGCCATGGACGATTGACGAAGCCGGGGGAAACGGACGCATCGACCAAAGGCGGCACCTTGTCCCGTTCCTTGACGCGGACGAAAAAAAACGCCCCTGACCGCCGCGGTCGCAAACAGAAGAACGCGCTTTTGAATCGTCTTAACGGAATTTTACGGGTTTTGGGGCGGAAAAGCGCGCAACGCCTCGTCGCATTCCGCGAAATAGCGGTCGTAGGCTTTGTTGAAATGGGCCTCGTGGCTCTTCGAAGGGATGGGGATGGCCCCATCTTTCTCGAGTTGCTCCAGGCGATATTGGCCGTTGATGAGCCACTTGCCGGCAAACACTCCGGGAACGATCGCTTTTTGGGGGCAGGAAAAAGAGCAATCCATGCATAAAGCGCAGCGGTTGCCAAAGGTTATTTTCCCATCTTTCAATTCGATGTTCTTGAGGGGGCAGGAACGGACGCAACGGAGGCAATGGACGCACTTGCCCTCCTCGACTTTGAAGAAGCGGCCGTTGGCTGAGGCGAAAGGCCACTCGACCCGGAACGGAACGGTATACCAACCCTGAAAAGGCCGGAAACGCAGCGTTCTCACTTTTCCAGAAAGGATTTTGCGAACATTCAAATCCACCATCTTTTGGGCGTAAATCCACATCTTCTTGGCCATGGAGTCACTATGGCGGAAGACCATGTTATAAGGCATGATGTAATGGAATTCCTGGATGCAGGCATAACCTTTTTTCTTCAGGCTGCGGATAAGTTCCCGCGACGAGAAATCATTAAAGCGGAGCGGCTCACCCGAGGTCTTAAAAATGAAGTATTCCTTCGGTTTATCGGCCTTTGGGAAGCGCTTATAGAAATCATTCACAACCTTGGGGGCGTTGAAAGCGTGAATCGGATAGCCAACCCCTATGAGGTCAAAATCGTTCGGATTAGGATAGGCGGCAAACGGATAGACCATCTTATAGACGACGGTATCTTCGCCGAAGGCTCTCTTGAGGCAAAGGGCGATCTTTTCGGTGTTGCCGGTCCCTGAGAAGAAATACAGGCAAACTTTCATCAATCCCTGCCCTCTTTGCCGCCAAGAGGATACGTGTCTCCGACTTCGTTCGCGCCATGATCGGCGAAATAGACCTGACCGAAAAACGGCGAATGGGCGGCGAGTTTTCCAGTCGCCCACGGCTTTGGCTGTTCACAATCGGGGCACCAATAGCCCCCGAAGAGCAACGCGAAGGGGGCTCATCAGGAACTCGTGCCCCTCGGCGCACCGCCATTTCAGTTTGGTCCAAAGGTCCCCCTTCTCCATCGAATCGCTGAGGCATTCCCCGCCCCGAAAGGCGGCGGCTTGCCTCATGTCCTCGATAGTCAGCGAGCCGACGGGCTTGCTTTCCTCATAGCCGTGGTCGAGAGCCATGTGGTTCTTTTTCGCCCAAGCGAGATCCTTGCTGGCCTCGTTGTCAAATGGTTTTCCGCTTTCGTCATGGCCCTCGCAATAAAGGTTGAATTTGTCCCAACTCCGCGGAATCTTGGCGAAAGCCTCGCGCCCGCCGAAGAACGCTTTGACATGGCCCTCGCAACCGCTATCGACCCAATGCATCGGGGCGTTCTCATTTTTGAGAAGCGGTTTGAACACTAGGCTCTTAATAAGAGCCGGAGGCACGATTCTCGCCAATTTCAAATACCAATGCTTCTTGCCCATCCGCGCCCAGAAATCGGCGAGGCTATCCCGCCGAAAATGAAGGATCGACTCCAGTTTGTCCCCATCGAGGAAATAGCAGCCGTGGAAATTGCGAGTGATGTTCCATTCCGGCGAGAAGAAGTCCTTGGCGGAGCGTCCCATGAGGGCGAAGCCTTGGCTCATCGACTCGAAACCGGTCGCCCGGCACGAACGGCCGCCGCCGATGTTATAGATTTTATTCCAGAAACCTTTGAGGCGGCCCTGCATGTCATAGGCGACCAAATGGGTCAGCAAACGACCGGAATCGCGGTCGCTCACCCATTCCAAAGGACCGTTCCAAGAAGTGTGGAACATAAGCCCGTCCGACATATTGTTCACGAAAAGGTATTTATGGGCGATCGCTGTCTGACGCAACGAAACGAAGTTGGCGGGTCGGTGCTCAAAAAGATAACGTTCGGCCCTTATTTTATTCATTGAATAGCAATCGTAATCGCTGCTTATCATCGGATCGCCGACCCGACCCCACAAGGTCTTGCGATTGCGATTGCCATACTCCGCCACGGTCCCGATGTAAACGAACTTGATGCGCTCACGGTTAGGGGAGGCGTTGATCGCGTCCACGAGGTTTTTGCTCGCGAGGTAATCGCACTCATAGGCGAGTTTCTCGTTGTGATCGCTCCGCGGAGGGATAAGAGCCGCGCAATGAAGCACGTAATCGGCCCCATCGACGAAACGCAGGCAATCCTCGTACCGCGCCAGATCGCCTTTGACGATTTCGACGCGGCCGCGCCCTTTCCTAAGCCCCTTGCGAAAGAACGATGTCTTCTTTTTGTCTTTCTCCCATTGGAAGAGCCGAATTCGAATATCGGCTTTCAGATCGAGCAGTTGATCGAGGGCCTCTCCGCCCATGGCGCCGCTCGCGCCCGTCAACGAAATGATAATTGACATGCAAAATGCCCTTTGCTACGAATGTAACCTACATTATCATAAAATCAAGCGAGAAGCGCGATTATTTTGTCATCGCTTTCTCGCGCGGCAAGCGGTTCGCATGAATGAAAATCCCCGCCAGAAGAAGCGAAAGACAACGTCGCAAAGGTTTTCGTGGACGCCCGAAAAGACAACCACCGGGGCTCGATTCGCGAACTCGCCAAAAAGACTGAGAAAACAAAAGCGCGCCCACGGCGCCGAGCATCATTGAAATGCTTTGACTATCGCCTATATGAAAGTTAGGATATTTGGCTTCAGAGAAAGGACTCTCCCCATGAGCGGAAAAAAATCATTCTTCGCGGACCTTGGCTCTTCCATCAAAGCTATGTTCGCCGGGCCAAGCGACCCCGAAAACGTCTATCGGCTCAACGGAAGGGTCCCGCTTCGAAGAGCCATACCCTTCGGACTTCAGCACGTCTTCACGATGTTCGCGGCCAACGTCACGCCGTTCCTTATCGTCTTCAGTAGCCTTGGCATCACGCAAAGCCCGGAGGCCCAAAGCGCCCTCATGGCCGCCCTCCTCGTCGCCGGTTTCGGAACTTTGATCCAACTTTTGATCGGCAGCCGCCTTCCGATGGTCATCGGCACCAGTTTCACCTTCGTCCCCATTTTCTGCGTCATCGGGGCATCCCTCATGCGATCGGGCGGGAATGGCATCGACGCCTATTACACCATCGTCTGCTCCTCATTCATCGGCGGCCTTTTCGTGGCCGTATACAGCCTCTTCTATAAGTTTTGGGGCCGGCTCATCAAACCGATCGTTCCCGGAATCGTCGTCCTCGGCATCGGGCTTTCCCTCCTCAGTTCGGGCGCGACCGATTTCTTCGGGGGGAGCGATTTGCTGAGCCACATGGCCGCTAACGGCGGCGCCACCGGCGGAGCGCCTTATTATCTTTATCTCATCGTCGCTTTCGGCTCGCTTCTATCCGCCTTGTGCTGGAACGTTTTCGTCCCGGGCGTCTACAAGAACCTCAACATCATGTTCGGCATCGTCTTCGGCTATGTCCTGAGTTGCCTCATCAGCATCGGGGTTCCGGGTTTCGTCGATTTCTCGACCCTCTCCTCCATCGGCGGAGTGGGGGCTAACGGCTGGATCGGGGTCCCGCGATTCGTCGACCCATCCCTGGTCTTCGCTCACTTCGAGTGGGTTCCCACGATCATGACGAGCCTTTGCTTCATCGCTTCAACCGTCGAGTCGATCGGCGACAGTTCCTCCATCGCCGAAATGGGCCTCGGGCGAAAAATCACGACCCGCGAAGTCACGGGCACATTGGTCTTCGACGGCCTCAATTCGGGGTTGGGGGCGATGTTCGGGAGTTTCCCCCTCACGACTTTCTCGCAAAACGTCGGTCTTGTCGCCCAAACCAAAGTCGTGAACCGCTTCACGGTTTTCATCGGCGGTTGCTTCCTCGTCTTGGCTTCCTTTTTCCCGCCCATCGCGGCGGTTATCTACACTATCCCCAATTGCGTCATCGGCGGCACGATGGTCATCCTTTTCGGCTCGATCGGCGTGATTGGCATGAAAATGTGCGGAGAAGCCGGCTGGAGCGACAAAAACATCATGATCATCTCGATCGCCCTTTGCCTTGGCTTCGGCATGTCCGTCGCTGGCGACTTCATCGACGCGATGGGGGCCATCGACCCCTATCTTGGCGGGGTTTTTCAGAACAATGTCATCATGATGTTCCTCATCGGTTTCGTCCTGAGCTGGGTCCTGCCCGATACCATGAGCGTCCGTCTCTTCCACCGCAAAAAGGCGGAAGGCTCCGATGGAAAATGAGCTTTCTCTTATGAAGGGGACGGGAAAGGCCCCTTCTTCGTTTTGTTTATCGGCGAAGGCAAAAGACGTAGAATAGCGGCAGCCATGGAAGAAGCCGTTCCTTTCGAAACCGATGCCTCCGTCGTGGATCCCGCCCTCGTCAAGGCCGCGACGATGGGTTTCCCCTCGGCGGAATGGGCGGTCGGGGACGCCCTCTATAAAGCGAAGATATATGGGCAAGCCTTCTATTGGATCGAACGGGCCGCCAAACACGGGATGAAGGAAGCCCTCAACCCTTTGGGTTATATGTGCCTTCGCGGCCTTGGGACCCTGAGCGATGATCGAAAGGCCTTCCATTATTTTGTTATGTCCGCCCACGAAGGGGACGGAAACGCGATGATGAACCTGTCGCTCCTTTATTTCCGGGGGCGCGGGTGCCGCAAGGACTTCAAAAAGGCCTTTCGGTGGATCGTCCGCTCCATCGGGGCCGGATGCCGCCAAGCGAATCGCGTGGCCGCTTATTTTTGCCTCTATGGCATCGGAACGGAGAAAAACGAAGCCCGGGCTTTCGCTTATTTGGAGAAGGGCGCTTCCCAAGGCGATGTCCGCGCCTTGACGAAAATGGCTGAGTGCCGTGAACGAGGGATCGGGGTCCCGCCTGACCGCGAAAAAGCCCGCGGCCTCTTTCACGAAGCCGCCGCGAAAGGCGATCCTCACGCCGAATACTGGTTGGGGATTCTCTGCCTCAACCGCGAAGAGCCCCATCGCGAAAGGGCGATCGTTCACCTGAGGGCGGGCGCTTGCGCGGGCGACCGCGCGGCCCGCTTGGCCTATGGCGAGCTTTTGATGAAAGAAGGCGGCGACATGATGGCGGCTTATTACTGGTTGAGTTTGGCTGCCGACAAGGGAAGCCGAAAAGCCAAAAGCGACTTGGCCTGTTTCAAAGACGGTTACACCTGGGCTCAGGCCGAAGAGCATATGCGGCGCTCCTTAGGCGCCCCTAAGTGAAAGAAGGCGCCTCTTGAAGGGAGGTGCTTTTTCGCGGATTCAATCAATAGGAATCGAGGAGTTCCACGACGTCGGAGGCAAAGCGGCCGTAGGAAACGATGAGGTGGTTGCCGTAGGGATGGAAGAGGAAATCCGAAATGTCCCCGTCGAACTTGACTTGGATCTGCGTGCGGCAAAGGTCTTCGCGGGCGAGGTTGGCTTCGATCTCGCCCTCGATCAGATGATAATCGGCGAGATTCGGCGAGATTTTGAAGACGGTGACGGGCCCTTCTTTCATCTGACCCCGAATACCCACGCCAAGATTCGACTCGAAGTGGCTCATGAATTCGTATTTCCCCACCATGGAAAAAGGAACTGTGCAGTGGGCGAGAACCATGGTGCGGTTCGGCAAATCCATGGACGAAGGATTGCATTGGAAGGAAGCCCTGCCCGTCAAGGCCCGACAAATATCCATCGAAAGCAAAGAGGCTTCGTCGCCTTCGCAGGCGGCGGTGATGCCTTCTTCGTTAAGAAGGGCAAGAGCCAAACAGGGCGTGTTTCTGTAAATCCCGAGCAAATCGAAGCAGCGGATCGAGAAGGCCGTCAGCTCGTATTTCCTTACGAGCCGTTTGATGGCCCCATAGATCCCCAACGCCCCCTTGATGGTCTGGTTCCCCTCGGCTTTCTCCACCAACTCAGGATGCCATTCCGGGGCGTCGTACTCCCGCCTGTCGATCTCTTCCTTCAATTCGTCGAAAGGCACGTTAACGAACGAACAGCCGAATTTCCGTCGCGCTTCCCCAAAGGAAACATCGGAAGCGATGAGCCAATCGCTCGGCTCGCCGAAAAGCCCATAGCGGGCCTTCCTTAGATAAGCCCGCGCCTCACCGATCCGATAGAGCGTCTTGATGCGGGCGTTGATCGAAAGCGGGTCGCCGTAAAGGATTTCGCCCTTAATGCCCTTCCTTTGCAAAAAAGAAAGGATCTCAAGGGCCGAGGCCAAGGAGTTGTCGCCCCCTTGAGCCAATAGGTAATAAGGCGGGGAGTAGTTTTCGTAGATTTTCAGAAACGGGGCTTCGCTGCCTCCGCTTTCGATGAGAAAAAGGGTAAGGGGACAGGCCTCGTCCCGCAGACGCTGATAGACGAACTCGCTCTCGGGGTCGATGGCCTGCAGGAAAGCGTGGCTGCTCTTGTCGAGGGAGGCCCGCCGCTCGTCGCTAAGAGCGCTTCGCAAAGTGACCAGTGCGATGTCCATATCCGTTTCCGTTGCCTTGATTTGATTATACCAATCCTGGGAACGGGGGGGCAACGTTTTAGAAATACTCGGCACGATGGGCCTTTTAACAATCGATTCCACTTTTTTAGCCTATTTTTTCTCTTTTGCGTGCAAACGTTTTCCTTTGTCGTATCATTGTTTTTATGACAAATAGAACCATAGGGCAGTTCATCGCCGAGAGGCGAAAGGGATTGGGCTTACGCCAAATCGACCTTGGCAAGCGCATTAATTACAGCGTCCAGGCCATCTCCAAAATGGAGAAAGGCTTGTCCCAACCGGCCGGAGCCTTGGTTCCCGCCCTTTGCAACGCCCTCGATATTTCCATCGACGAATTCTTCGCGATGGAAAGGAAACCGGGCAAAAAGAACCCCGTTCCGCCTTTCGACGGCCTGACGTTCGCCGAAAACATCTCCTACCTTCGCCTGAAGGAAGGCTTGTCCCAATACGCCCTCGCCCTCATCATCAAGGTTTCGAAGCGCTCCATCGCCAACTATGAGCGGGGCGTCTCGGTCCCAAGTTGGGAAGTCGTGGACGCCTACCTAAAGCATTTCGGCCTGACTCCTGGGGCTCTCTACTTCACGACCCTCGCCCCCAAGGCCGCCACCAAAACGAAAATCGGTGGCAAAATCGTTTGGGGCTCGATCGGGGCTTTGGCGATCGCCGCCATCATCGTCGGAGCCACTTCGCCCTTTTGGATGCGCCGAATCGAAAGCGCCGCCAAAGGGGCTTATGTGCCCGACGCGGCTTCCTCAAGCCTAGAAGTTTCCTCTTCCTCAAGCGAAGAGGCAAGCGTTCAGGTCTCTTCCTTCGACGAGTGAGGGCACTTCCTTAAAACCAGTTCAGCCGCGCCTTGGTCGCGCGGCTTTTTTCGTTCGCTTATCCCCTCCTCTATTTTTCAGGTGGCAACGCCATGATCGAATCAAGGGATCCAACGATCGTGGTTTCCTTCGACTCGTGACCATATTTGTCGACCGAAACGGCGTCTCTGACCTCGTGGGTGAGGCAGCATGGGCCGCCGATGCATCCGCCGGGACACGCCATTCCCTCCAGGAAATTGAAGGACGCCGACCCGCTTTTCATCTGATTGAGAGCCGTTCGGCAGCCGTCGAGTCCGGAAGCGGCTTGGACCTTGGCCTCAAAGGAAGAGCCAAGTTCCTTTAAGCCCTCCTTTATCGCGTCGCCCAGGCCGCCGCTCCGGGCGAAAATGCGCCCGAAATAAGAGGCGTTGTCAAGCGGCGATTCCGCAAGGGAGGGCAAATCGATCCCTCTGGCGTCGATAAGAGCCTGCAACTCCTCGAACGTGATGACGCAGTCGACATAGGAGAAACCCTTTCCGCGGGCCACCTCGCCTTTCTTGGCGATGCAGGGCCCGACGAAAACCACCTTGGCCTTGGGGTCGCCTTTCTTGATGAAACGGGCGATGGCCTGCATCGGGGAGAGGCAATCGCTGACTTTCCCCTTCAGCTCCGGGAAACTTTGCTCGACGTAGCGGACGAAAGCCGGGCAGCAGCTTGACGTGAGTCTTCCGCGCTCGGCGAGCTCACCCGCTTCTTCGTAAGCCACCATATCGGCCCCGAGGGCCGCCTCGACGACCGCGTGGAAGCCGAGGCTCTTGATGCCGGTGATGACTTGGCCAAGGCTCGCGTAATGGAACTGCGAGGAAACGGAAGGGGCCGCGATCATGTAGGCATTTGCGGTTCCGCGCTCGTTTTCCTTGCTTATGTCGATGCATTTCAGGATGAAGCTCTTGTCCATGATGGCGCCGAAAGGGCAGGCGAAGCTGCATGCCCCGCAACGGGTGCATTTGCTTTCGTCGATCTCGCTGATGCCATCCGCGCGCTCATGGATCGCCTTGACCTTGCAAGCCGATTCGCAAGGTCGTTTGTGGTTCACGATGGCCCCGAACTGGCAGGCCTTGAGGCACAGGCCGCAGTTCACGCATTTGCTCTTGTCGATATGGGCCCGCAAATGGGAATCGAAAGAGATGGCTTTCATATGGCAAGCGGAGGCGCAACGGTGGGCCAAGCATCCGCGGCAGGCGTCGGTCACTTCCATGCCGCCGATGGGGCACTGATCGCAAGCCGGCTCGATGATCTCCAGCAAATTGGGGTTGCTTTTGTCGCCGCCCATGGCGAGTTTGACGCGCTCGGCGGCGATGGCCCGCTCCTTATAGATGCAGCAACGCATCGTGGGTTTGGGGCCCGGGGAAATGATTTTCGGAATGCTAAGAAGGTCTTCCTGGAGGGTTCCGGCATAGTAGCTTTTCGCGACCTCCTTGAGGACGCGGTACTTAAGTTGTTGGACCGTGGTGTCGAATTTCGGTGTCATGGCGGTTGCCCTCCTTTTAGAAATAGGCGACGCGGACGCGCTTGTCCATCGCCTTCAAGATTTTTGTCAGTTCGTCGACAATCTGCATCTTCGTCGAGATGGAGATACTGTAACGGGGGTCCTGATGGGCCGGGTTTACCGCGCAACCGACGTAGAAACTGACGTCTGTGGCCTCCTCGAAAAGCGCTTTGGCGAGAAGGGAAGCCCCGTCTTGCCGATAAACCCAATTGAAGTAATCGTCGTCCTGAGACAAATAGTCTTTGCCGATCTCGTTGAGCCTATTGAGGGTTATGATGCCCTCCGTCACGAGATCGACGCCCTCGATGGCGCTCGTCGGGGGGATGTCCTTATCGAAGTAGGCAAGCGAAGCCTTGATCGGCTTCTTGAGGCAACGCGAGACGATTTTGGCGCTCGTGCCGCCGCAAACGATGTGCCGGCCGCTTTGGGCGAAATAAGCCGCGAGGACTTTGCCGTCGTCGTCGGGGTTCGTCGGCGGGCCCACGAAGACGTTGACCCGGCTGACGGGCCGCTTCTTCACGATGAGGGCGGTCGTGTCGTCGCCCGGTTCGCCATTATAAAGGTTCACGCAGCGATCGATGAGGATTTTGGCGACGTTTTTGGCGCTGACGCTGGGAAGGGCCACCCCTTCGAGATATCGGGCGATCTCGTTTCGGGTCCAACCGAAGTTGAGGGATTCCCCCACCCCCGCGTAAACCGCCCCGTCGCTCACGATCGCGAGCTCGTCGCCCTCCAAAAACGGGAAAGCCGCGAAACAGACCTTCTTCCCCTCGAGGCTCGCGCTCAGCCAATCGATCTTCCGCTCTTTCTGGTTTCGCAGAAGAATCGGCTCGGGATTGTCGTAATTGTAGATAAGGAGGCTGTCGTTCCGAGCTCGCACCAAAGTGAAGGTGCTGTACGCCACGTTGCCGCGATCGGTCGCTACGGGCAGCGTCCGAGTCAGGCTTTCGACCGATTCCTTCAGCGAAAGGCCGCCGTCGATCATCGTCGAGAGCATCGAGGAGGTGAGGGTCGCGAGAATGTTGGCCCTGACGCCCGAGCCGAGCCCATCCGCGAGGACGAGCAATTGCTCGCCGTTATCCTTGCGCTTGATCTCCACGTGATCGCCGCAAAGTTCCTCGCCGCGCTTGTTGACGGAGAGGTATCCGCTTTCGAGAACGCATTCACTCATCGTGGCCTTTGCCTTTGTTAAGCGCCTTTTCTAAGGCCGTGAGCGCCACTTTCGTCTCGGCGGCGCTTTGCCCGAGGAGCGAGGCGATTTCCTGAACCGCCCGCATGTTCTTTTCGATGACTTCGGCCGTGACGCGGCTCGTCTCCTGAGCGGCCGCCTCCTCTTTTTTGCGTTCCTCCTCAAGCCGCGTCACGTCGCGAAGGACCGCGATGACGATATGGAAGTGGGGGTCAAAGGAGACCGTCGCCTCGACGTAGGCCCCGTATTGGCCGAGGTAGACTTTCCTGTTCTTGGTCGCTTCCCCGCCTAGGGCGAGGGAAAAAAGGCCGCTGTCGAGATACGTGTCGATCGAAGTGCCGACAAGCCCTTTGGAATCGCCGGTCTTGACCAAATGGGCGAACGAAGCGTTCGCGAGTTGGATCCTCAGCCTTTCGTCGGTCACGACGATCGCGTTGTCGCTGCCTTCGACGATGTTGTTCGAAAAACTCCTGGCCTTGTCCATAAGATAAGGCAGGCACATCTCAAGCGAGGCCTTGCCCTTAATGACGGCAATGGCCTTGTCACGGCAAGTCGCATAGCCGCAACTGGAGCAATTGAGCTCGTCCTTTTTTTCGGTTTTGCCGATTTGGGCCAAAACCTTCTTTATTTCCTTCTCGTTTGGTTCAAGCGAAGCGACGCTGAAGGCCGGAAGGCGCTTGCTGAGCTCCGCGGAGGCATAGGAGTGGACCGAGAAATCCTCGCGGCCCGCCGAACGGCGGATCTCGAGGTTGCTCTTTATGGGGGAATGGGGGGAGGAAAGGGCGGGCCCGTTGATGCAGCTGCCGCCGCAGGAGGACATCTCCAGGAAAGCGTGATGGATTTTCCCTGAGAGAATATCCTTGAGCGCGGCGATGCAATTTTCCATCCCGGATACGGACAGATACGCGAAATCGGGGTTGTCCCGCTTCATCGTGAGGAGGATCCCGTCGTCGATCGGGAAGAGCCGGGCTCGGCTCTTCTCTTCCTTTTCCGAGCCTTTTTTGGCGGGCCCCACGGTGATTCCCTTCTTTTCCAAAAGATTCCTCAGCTCAATGAAAGTCAGCACGCAATCGACGTAATCGGGATACATCTCGATTTCGCCCTTCTTGCTGATGCAAGGCCCTAGGAAAACGACCTTGGCGCCGGGATGGCGCCGCTTGATGTCCTGCCCATGGGCCAGCATCGGCGAAAGGACCGGGGCTAGGTATTTAGCGGCGTCCGGATAGTGCTTCTCCACGAGCAAATTAAGCGAATGGCAGCAGGTTGAGATGATAATGTCGTGCTTCCCGTCGTCGCAGAGATCGTCGTATTGCCTTTTGACGATCGTGGCCCCGATGGCCGTCTCTTCGGCGTCGAGGAAGCCGAGTTTCCGTAAAGCCTCCTTGACCGAGGCGAAATCGCAGCCCGGGAAGGCCGCGAGGAAAGAAGGGGCCACCGAGGCGATGGCGTGGCCCATGGCGATGAGATCCAGGGCTTTCGAGGTGTCGTCGCGGATGACTTTGCAGGATTGGGGACAAGCGAGATAGCACGCCCCGCACATGACGCATTCCCCAGCGATGATCGAGGCTTGGCCGTTGCGGAAGGAAATGCTTTTGGTCGGGCAGACGCGGATGCACTTGTAGCAGCTGCGGCAGTCGTTCTCCCGGCTCGTGAGGGCTGTGCTCATCTTAGGCCTCCACGAGGGGAAGGACCTCCGAGGCGAAAACGGAAGGCAGGTTGTCCTTCGTGACGCCGGTGATGATTTTGTCGTTGACCTGGATGGTGACGCCGTCAAAGGCGCATTTGCCTAAGCAGAACGCGGCCTTCAGTTCGACCTTCCTCTCCAGATGGCGATCCGCGACCTCTTTGCGGAACCCTTCGATGACGTCGAAGGATCCCTTGAGGTGACACGAACTGCCGACGCAGATGCTGACATTTACCATAGGTCAATTCCCCTTATAGGCTTTTTTGAGGATCCCCTCCATGTCGACGACGAGCGGAACCCGCGGATTGGCCGGGGTGCACTGGTCCTCATAAGCGAGGTAGGAAATCTTTTCGAGGTTATTATCCCATAGTTTCTCGTCTGGGACGAGACTTTGGAAATTCATGTCGATGCCGACTTCCTTGCCTAAAGCCATGACGGCCTCGGAAAGGACCTCCGCGGCATCCGCCTTGCCCTTGGCCCCCAAGCCGAGAACGTTGCAGATTTCGAGATACTTCTCGTCGCATTGGTACTCCTCGTACTTCGGCCAGACGCTGAGTTTGGTCGGAGCGACGCCGTTATAGCGGATGACGTGGGGAAGGAGGATGGCGCAGGTTTGCCCATGGATTAAATGGTATTCGGCGCCGAGTTTATGGGCCAGACTGTGGCAGAGGCCAAGGAAGGCGTTGGCGAAGGCCATGCCGGCGATCGTCGCCGCGTTATGCATCTTCTCACGGGCTTTGAGGTCATGCTTGCCGTCTTTGACGGCGCGCGGCAGATAGGCGAAGACTAGCTTGATCGCCTCGAGGGCAAGGCCGTCGGTGTAGTCGCTCGCCATGACGGAGGTGTAGGCCTCGATGGCGTGGGTGAGGACGTCCATGCCGGTATAGGCGGTCGACTTGGCTGGCAAGTTGGTCGTGAATTCCGGATCGACGATGGCGATGGAAGGGGTAAGCGAGTAATCGGTCAGCGGGTATTTCTTGCCATGGGCCTTGTCGCTGATGACGGCGAAAGGCGAGACTTCGCTGCCGGTCCCGGAAGTCGTCGGGATGCAGATGAGCTTGCTCTTGCGGCCAAGCTCCGGATATTTGAAAGCGCGTTTGCGGATGTCCATGAATTTCTCTTTGAGGTCGTCGAAATTGACTTCGGGGTGCTCGTAGAAGATCCACATCGCCTTCGCGGCGTCCATCGAGGAACCGCCGCCGAGGGCGATGATGGTGTCGGGCTTGAAGGTGTCCATAAGCTCGACGCCGCGGCGAACGGTCGTGATGTCGGGATCCGGCTCGACCTCGGCGAACAACTGATAAGTCACGGGGTTGCGACGGAGATTCAGCTCATCGATGATTTTGTTGAGGAACCCCAACTCCACCATCGAATGGTCGGTGACGATGAAAACCTTGCCAACCTCCTTGCACGAACGGAGGTATTGGATGCTGTTGCGTTCGAAATAGATCTTCTGCGGAACCTTGAACCATTGCATGGTGTTTCTCCTTTTGCCGACTTTTTTGATATTCAGCAGGTTGATGGCGCTGACGTTACCGCCGACGGAGTTGCGGCCATAGGAGCCGCAGCCCAAAGTGAGCGAGGGCAAGAACGAATTGTAGACGTTGCCGATTCCGCCGAAGGTGGACGGGGAATTCCAGATGACGCGAAGGGCCTTGACCTTGTCCCCATAGGCGTCGGCCATTGCCTGCTCCTTGCAGTGGATCGCGGCGCTGTGGCCCAACCCGCCGAATTCCAGCATCCTCTCAGCCATCGCGAAACCCTCTTCCGGGCCCTTGACTTTGTAAAAGCCAAGAACAGGCGACAGTTTCTCGCGCGAAAGCGGCTCCTCGGGCCCGACGTCCTTGAGTTCCACCGCGATGATCGCCGTCTTCTTCGGAACGGGAAAACCGCTCCTCTCGGCGATCCAGGCGGGCGACATTCCGGCCACGTCGGGGTTCAACCGCGCCGATTCGACGCCTTTTTCCCCGCGGGAGTAGCCGAACATGAATTTTTCGAGTTTGGCCTTTTCCTCCTTTGAGGCGAAATAGACGTGGAAACGAGCGAACTTCCCTTTCATCGCCTCGTATATCGCCTCGTCGACGAAGACGGCCGATTCGCTGGCGCAGATCATGCCGTTGTCGAAATTCTTCGAAAGGACGACGTCGTTGACGGTTTGATCCTGGTCGCATGAGGCGTTGATGTAGCACGGGACGTTGCCGGCGCCGACGCCCAACGCCGGCTTGCCGCAACTATAGGCGGCTTTGACCATGGAGTTGCCTCCTGTAGCGAGGATGGTGGCGACGCCGGGGTGCTGCATGAGCGCGGTCGTGGCGTCCATCGAAGGATGCTCGATCCATTGGATGCAATTCTCGGGGGCCCCGGCCGCGACGGCGGCCTCGCGCATGACGAGGGCGGCGGCCTTCGAGCACTCCTGGGCTTTCGGATGGAAGGCGAAGATGATGGGGTTCCTCGTCTTCAACGAGATGAGCGATTTGAAAATGACGGTCGAGGTCGGGTTCGTGACCGGGGTGATGCCGGCGATGACGCCGACGGGTTCGGCGATTTCGGTGATGCCGGTGACCGGGTTCTCCGAAATGACGCCCACGGTCTTGAGGTGACGCATGTTGTTCACGACATATTCGCAGGCGAAAAGGTTCTTCGTCGCCTTGTCCTCAAAGACGCCGCGATGGGTCTCCTCGATGGCCTTGCGGGCCAAGAAACCGTGCTTGTCGAGTCCGGCGACGGACATCTTGGCGACGATGTAATCGATCTGCTCCTGATTGAAAGATTCAAATTGGCCAAGGGCCGTCAAACCCTTCCTGACCAACTCATCCACTTCCGCTTTCGCAGCCGCGGCTTCGTCGACGGGCGCTTCGTTTTTTTCGCTCATATTTCTCTCCTTATTTATCGGTAATATTTTACCGGCCACATTCTATGGGCTGACGTCATTAAAATCAATAGGTTTCAGTACACTTTTACCGATATTAAATATAATGCCGATGAGGACTGGCTTAATATCAGTACAATTACCGATAAGTTTATTGAAAGCGTTTCCATGAAAACCGGTATGTCGGCAGAAAAATCGCCAAAGCGTTTGCGCTCCCGAAAAAAGCGCGCGACCTCACTCGCCTCCGATTTCGGCTTTCAAAGGTTTCCCGCGGGTCGTAGACTGATTGAAAAGAGGAATAACCTTATGGGCACCCCCGAAGAGAAAGAACGGCGGCGTTTGGCTGCGGAAGCCAAGAAGAGGGAACGCGAGGAAACCAAGGAGAAGCGCCGCTTCGCCAGCGAGGCCCGCGAAATGAAACGGTTGGAGAAAGAGAAGGCCCGGCCCAAAGGAAAAGGATACTTATGGTATCTGATTTTCTTCCTTTGCCTCGTTTACATCGTCGATGAGGTGGCCACCGGAATCCATAATGGCATAGTGAACGAGGCCGTTTCCTCCTTTTTCCTCACGAGTTCCGACCCTCATCTCATGAGCGAGGAGACCTCGAACGGCTTAGGCACTTTCAGCACCATGGAAATGGTCGCCAACATTTTGTTGGTCATCGGTTTCTTCTACAAAGCCTTGGCCGACCGCTTCGGCCGCAAGCCATTCCTCATCGCCAACACGATCGGCATGGTCGGAGGCCTGCTTCTGTGCTTATGGGGCCCCAACCTCGCGGTTTACATCCTCGGCTTCTGCGTCATCCGTTTCTTCGTGACGCCCGATGAGCAAATCGTCTATATCTTCGAGTCGGCCCCGAAGGAAAAGCGCGGCTCCATCTATAGCGGCGTCAAAGGCACCGCCGAACTCGGGCTTCTTCTGATCCCCCTTGGCCGTTACCTCTTCATCGACTCGCTCGGCAACGGTTGGAGGATGGTTTTCCTGATCCCAGCCTGCATAGGCGCCGCCGTCAGTTTTTTCCTTTGCTTCTTCGCCCGCGAAACCGATCCTTTCATCGAATCGCGCATGAGGTTCCTCAAACTCTCGCCCGCGGAGCGCCTATCGATCGCCAAAGAGAAAAAGGATCAGTCCAAAAAGCAGGGCGGTTTTTTCGCCGCGGTCAGGTACGGCTGGGGCGGCAAGCAACTCCGCTGGATTTTCATCGTCACGATCCTTTTCACTTTGTCGCGATGGATCACGAGCGAGTACTCGCCTATCCTCGACGCCGCGGGATTCACGGGCGCCCAAACGACGAACGCCCTTTTCATGTATCCGATCACGGCGGCTCTTATCGTTTTCGCCTATGGCTTCCTAAGCGACAAAGTCGGGCGCAAAATCACGTCCATAACCCTTTTGGCGATCACCATCGTCTCGCTCAGCCTGTTCGTTCTGGGGGCTTACCTCCAGTGGAACGAATTCGCCCTTGGCTTGCTCATAGGCCTTTTCTTAGGGGCGTACTGGAGCAACGGCGACACGCTCATCCTCATGACCGGAGAAAGCGCCCCGACGAACCTGCGCGCCTCCATCATGTCGGCCCAAACGATGTTCTATGGCATCGGCATGGTCGCGAGCCAAGGCTTGGGATCCATAGCCCTCAAGGTTTTCAAAATGCCATCATCCTACATCGGCCTCTTCTCGATTTGCCTTGCCATCCCTTGCTTCATCCTTTCCCTCGTCTTCCTTATGGGCAAAGTCAAGGAAACCAAAGGCGCCGACATCGACAAGGCGGTCACGCAGGAATAGCCGTCCCCTAGAGAAAACCGAAGGCTTTTTTCTCTATCGTTCCCTTCGCGTTCCGTTACAATGGATAGGCAATGAAAAAGAACGGATCCGAAAAACTTCGCATCGATTCCTACAAGAGGCACCTCGCGATCAACCTGGCTTGCTTCCTCGTCGACGCTTCCCTCTTCGCCACCGCTTTCGCCCTCGCCTACGCGATCGGCTCTTCGGGATGGATGCTGGCCAACATCGCCTTCGCTCTCGTCATCGTCCTTGGGCTCGCCGTCACGATCGTCGGTATCGTCGACCCAAACGCGCTGATTTCCACCTCGTCGGTGAAAGGGCCCAAAAACTATGCCGACTTCGATCTCGCCGCCCGCCGCTACTACGTCTCGTCCATGTATTCGTTTTGGGGGCTTTTAGGTTTCGTCGGTTTGGTTTTCGTGATCGTCTTAGCCGTGTGAAAACCCCGCTGAAATAAATATCCAACGGGGCTCCATGAGCCGTTTCAGAGAACGATATCCTCTTTTTTGCGCTTCCCCTGGCGGCCTTTCTTGAATTCGATCTCGCCTTTGCCGATGGCGCCGACCGGGCAAACGAGAGAGCACAGAAGGCAACCGACGCACTTGTCGTGGTCGCACTTCGGGCGGCGCTTGTCCTTGTCCCATTCCATGGCTTGGTGGGCCCCATCGTAGCAAGAGACGACGCAACGTCCGCAACCGACGCAGCGATCCTCGTCGATCGAAGGATAGACTTTGTAATCGCGATCCAGTTTCTCGGCCGGGATGATGCTCTTATTGGCTAAGCCGACGAGATCCTCCAGACGGTCGACGCCCTGCTCCTCCATATAATGCTGAAGGCCGTTTTTCATATCTTCGACGATCCGGTAGCCGTACTCCATGACGGAGGTGGTCACCTGCAAGGTCTTGGCGCCGAGGAGGATAAACTCCGCCGCGTCGACCCAGGTCTCGATGCCACCGATTCCCGAAATCTCGAGATTGGGCATGGCTTCGCGCATCTGCTGGATGAAGCGGAGGGCGATCGGCTTGACCGCCTTGCCGCTGTAGCCGCTGATGGACGATTTGCCATTAACGATCGGCATGCCGATCTTTTTGTCGAGATCGACGTTGCAAATGGACTTGACGGTATTGATGGCGGCGATGCCGTTGGCCCCGCCTTCAAGGCAAGCCTTGGCCACCGGAACCATATCGGTGATGTTCGGGGTCATCTTGGCCATGAACGGCAATGCGCTGCCGCGGCGGACGGCCGCGCAGTATTTCCTGCACAACTCCGGATCGCTGCCGACGTCGCTCCCCATCGCGTGAGAGGTCATCTGAGGGCAGGAGAAATTGAGCTCGAGCATGTCGGCTCCGGCTTCGGTGGCAAGGCGAGCGAGGTCCTCCCACTCCTTTTCGTTGGCCCCCATGATCGAGGCGATGAGGACGTTGCTTGGGTAGTCACGCTTCAGCGCCCTGATGTCGCGAAGATTGTCCGCAAGAGGGTGCTCGGCGATTTGCTCCATGTTCTTGAAGCCGACGAACGGGGTGTCCTCCTTGGCGAGTTTGTCGAAACGCGGCGAGACCTCGTCGGCGATGAAGAAGCCGATGGTCTTGAACACCACGCCGCCCCACCCGGTCTTATAGGCTTTCGCGCACATGTCGTAGCAATTGCCGACCGGAGATGCGCTCAAGCAAAACGGATTGGGGAACTTGACCCCCATGAACGTGATCGAAAGATCTTTGTTGGCCATGTTATTTTCCCTCCAGGTAAGCGTCGATCCGGTAGGCGACCTCTTTGCCGGTTCGAACGCCGTAAACGACCGTTTTGTCGCCGTGGGCGATGTCGCCCGTGACGAAGACGTTTCCTCTGTCGGTCCCTTCGCCTTTGCTTAGGTGGATGTCCGTGATGTCGCCAAGGTCGCTGATCTGGCCGACGGCCAAGACGATTAGATCGGCTTTGACGGAAAGTTTGCTTTCCTTGTAACGATGCGTGAATTCCACGACGCCGCCCTCGAACTTCGTGGGCATGTAGCCGTCAAGAATCGAAACGCCAAGCCTTTGAGCGCCTTGGAGCTCTTTTTTGCTGGCTTTGAATTCGGCGAATGTCTCGTAGACCACGTCGGTGACCTCCTCCACTCCGAGGAGCTTAAGGGAGGTGACGGTATCCATCGCGACGTCGCCTCCGCCGATGACGAGCGCGCTTTTCGGCAAATCGATTTTGCCGGCCTTGCTTTTCGTCTTCGCGAGGAAATCGACCGCCGTGACGACGTTTTTGGCGTCTTTGAACATCGGGAGGACTTTCCCTTGGCTCGCCCCGATGGCAAGAACGACCGCGTCGAAACGATCTTTTAGGTCGTTGAGCGTTTTTTGAACGATTTCGGCGTTAAGATGGATCTTGACGCCCAGTTCCTCGATGCGCCCGATCTCCTCGTCCACGACTTTGTTGGGAAGACGGTATTCGGGAATGCCGTAGCGGAGGTAGCCGCCGGCTTCGGGATTCTTGTCGAAAACCTCCACCGCGTAGCCAAGTTTCTCCAGCGTGGCCGCGGCGGTTAGGCCCGAAGGGCCAGCGCCGACGATCGCGACTTTCTTGCCGTTGGCCTTCCCCTTTGGCAGGAACTTAAAACCGCGGGCCTCCTCGTAATCGGTGACGAATTGTTGGATCTTGCCGATGTCGATCGGGCGGTCGATGCCGCTTCGGGAGCATCCTTTCTGACAGTAGCGTTCGGTGGGGCAGACCCGGGCGCAAACGGAGCCCAGCGGATTGTTTGCGCGAATGGTTTCGGCCGCGCCCACGTAATTAAGGAAACGCACGCTCCGAATGAACTTGCCCGGGTCGGTCCCGGCGGGGCAAGCCGCGCTGCAAGGCGCGTCAAGGCATAGAAGGCAACGGTCCGCTTCTTCAGTGACCGTCTTCAAAGAGAGAGCCTCTTCGAATGGCTGCACGTATTTGCGATTGTCCATATAGTTGACCTCAGTGTTAAGTCTACCCTATGTATGCGCTTCCGCAAAGATATGAAGAAACGAATACCGATTTATCGTATCTTTTGAAAAGGCGACGTATAAAATGGAATCGTCAACCAAACAATCGGGTCGGACCGTTTTTTTGCCAAGGGAAAAGCCCAGGCGACCGCGACTCGCCCCACTTCGCTCTTTTTTCAAAGGGCAAAGAAGCGCAAAATGTTAAGTTCGTTATTTCCTGGCGAGGTGGCATCATGAACGACGAAACGACGTTGGCGAAACCGGAGAGTCGGATTTCAAAATTCTTCCACCTCCGGGAGCGAGGGGGCAAGTTCAGTGCCGAGATTCTAGGCGGCATCGTCACTTTCCTTGCGATGTCTTATATCCTTCCGGTCAATGCCAGAATCCTTTCCGACGCGGGCATGGATTCTTTGGGCGTCTTCGGAAGCACCGCCCTCGTCAGCGCGATCGTCACGCTTATCATGGCCCTCGTGGCCAATTGCCCGATCGCCCTCAGCTCCGGGATGGGCCTGAACGCGTATTTGGCCTATACGGTCTGCGGGCAGCTTGGCTACAGTTGGCAGGAAGCCATGGTTCTGCTTACCGTGACCGGCGTCGTTTTCTTCGTTTTCTCCTTGACCCCCATACGGCGGAAAATCATCGACTCGTTCCCGACCGATCTTAAGGCCATCATCTCGGCCGGCCTCGGCGGATTCATCGCCTTCGTCGGCCTTAAAGGCGCCGGGATCATCGTCGCCGACGATTCCACTTTGGTGGCTTTGGGATCTTTGTCGGACCCATCCGTCCTTCTCGCGGTCCTTGGCATAATTCTCGTCCTGATTCTTATGAACGTGAAGACCAAAAAAGGGCTCCTCTCGTCTCTATCCGTGCCCATCGGCATGGCGACGGTCGCCATCGCGGGTATCCTAATCAGAGCCTGCGGGGTTGACAATGACGGTTTGCCATGGGCGGATTTCTCCGCTAACTGGGGCATGAACGATTACCAAAACGTTTTCGCCTATGGCCTTTTTTCCTCGGGACAAGCGGGGGTCGTGACCGGAAACGGTTTTTGGGGCCTCGTCGGCGATGTTTTCGCCCAGCCGGCCTCCTACGTTGTCATTTTCTCGTTGATGTTCGTCAATCTATTTGACACTACAGCCACTTTGATGGCCATCGGCAGAGAGACCAAACTGTTTGGCGAAGACGGCAAAATGAAAAGCAACCGGGTCATCATGGCCGACGCCACGGGCGCCCTCATCTGCGCGCCTCTAGGCACCGCCACCGTCACCTCGTTCGTCGAATCGACGATCGGCGTGAAAATCGGCGCCAAAACGGGGCTGGCCTCGGTCGTGACGGCCTCCCTTTTCCTTCTTTCGGCCTTCGCCTATCCGATTTTCCAGGCCTTCACCTACTCTTGCGTCACCTGTCCCGCCCTCGTCGTCGTAGGCGCCATGATTTTCTCAAGCAATCTCAAAACCATCAAATGGTCCGACGCCGAAATCGGCTTCACGGCCTTCGTCACGATTCTCATGATCGTCCTCACCTATTCGCTTACCAATGGCATCGGCTTTGGCTTGTTCGTCTACTGCGCCATCATGCTTGCCAAGGGCAAAGGCAAAAAGGTTTCGTGGATCCTCTACCTCATCGCCGGGATCTACGTTCTTGATTTTGCCCTCAGTTCCGTCCTCGCCAACCTAGGGGCGACCGGATAGCTTTCGCCATCAGCGATCCGCCGATTTTCGAAACTCATTAAATTAAGCCCTTAAAAACCCAAAGTTCTACCTTTTGTTTTGGGCGCAGATGGACCTCTGGGCAGTTACTCACCCCTCTTTCGGTTAATTTTACAATTAAACCCTTCTTCATTTATCGATGCCAGCGTTCGTAAAATTTTCGTTAGTCGTTTGCTTGCTTTTCGCCTTTGGCAAAAAAACGATCTTCACGCGAGCGAGCCCATTCGCGATCGTTCACGCATTGACAATAATCCATCATTTTATAAAATTAACGTATTAAAAAGGCAAAACCGGCGCGAACCGGCGACGCAAAGCTATAGGGTCTCGATGAGATAGCCAGTTGTCAGAAACGGCCGAGAATATGTTTAAGCGACTAGCGGAAAGATTTCACGGGCAAGGCAAAACGCTCATCGTCGGATCGTGCCTTATTTTATCGATTCTCACGATGAGTATCGCCACCTACGCCTGGTTCACCCAACGGCTGCCAGGGGCGAATAAGATCGTCATGACGGCCGACGACAGCTCGGTGATCGTTGATGGATATGCCTATGTGCCCGGATACGCGACGGACGAAAACGGCGACCCCATCGAGGCGGCCCATAGCAACCATGGCGATAATCCTTTGCTCAATGCCTCAAAGCAGACGGAGGCGGGATCGGCCACTTACACGGTCACCTTTTCAAGTGCGGCCCTCTCGACGGATTTCTCCTATGCCGAACTCTATGGGGACGAGCTTTTCCAGTATGAGCGGTCCTTTCCCCACCTCTACCTCGAATTCCGTTACACCAAGCCGACGTTCGACGGCTTCATTCAGGCGCGGGTTAAGAACATCGCTTACGCCGCCGACGTCGACGGGTACACGAACCTCAACGGCTCTTTGAAATTCCAGTACCGCGCCGTCACGGAGCAAAACACTCCCGCCAAGAAGCGCATCAATGGTTTCACGGCCGCTTATGGGGATAGCGCCTACATCTCAAGCGATTGGACCGCGATCACCGAGGAGACGGGGGACTTTGACGTCTATAATGACACGACCGACATGGCGGGGTATAGCTACGGGGCTTCCTACACGGTTCAGAATCAGCTCTACGTTCCCGGTTTCCCTTATATGTACGACGCTTCGAACTACTATTATTCGAAATCCACTTTCTTGGAGTTTCGCGTCGATCCCCTAAGTTGGGTGCGATACTTCCAGAATCACGACGGCGCAAGCTCCCGGCAATACAATTTCGGGGTCTCTTTCGACGTTGGGCTCAATTTTTCGAACACTCCCTATTACGACTCTTCATACTCAAATTCCCCGCGTCTGGCCCTCAGCGCCTCCACGCTTGCCATGAAGCCCTCGAGCACCGATCGGTCAATCGGCGTCTCGGCCTTCAATTTCTGGAATAGACCCACTTACGCCATCACATACGCCAAGGGCAATCTCCTCGCCTCCGCCCAGGTCGACGCCAATAACGTTTTGGTTCTGGCCTCGGGGCCAACGAGTGGGACCGCCGCCCTCGACGTAAGGGCTTATAACGGCAGCCAATCGGCCGAGGCGACTCTGGTTGTGCGCATATCCGGTCCTAACCTGACCCTTTCGGCAAATGTCGTTACGGTGAAAATGGGGGGCTATGCCACCATAATGGCGGAGACCTGCAACTTCGACGGCGAGGCCACGATCGGAGCCGTTTCAAGCGAACCGTCCGTCGCGTCCGTCTCCATAAACGGAACCTTGATTGCCATCGTTCCGGTCGCCATCGGCGAAAGCGTGCTTACGGTGACCGCGACCGATGGTTTCAGCACCAAAACGGCCACCTGCGCCATCTCCGTCACAAAGGAAAACAAAACCCTTGTTTCCATCGCCGTTACCACTCCTCCTGACAAAACGGTCTATCTAAAAGGGGAAGTCTTGGATACGACGGGTCTCGTCGTCACCGCGGCCTGGAACGACGGCACCCACGCATTTGTTTCCGGCTCTTGCGGCTTTACGCCGACCGATCTCAATGTCGTCGGGACCCAAGTCATCACCGTTTCCTATGGCGGATGCACGAGCGCGTTCGCCGTGACGGTCAACGACATCGCCCTTTGGGGGCTCGCCATGGGCGAACCTGGTTGCGATTCGGCGAAACGCGGCTTTTCGGAGAATCGGCCCGCCATCTTTAAAAACGGCGAAGAGGCCACGCTTGACCCTTGTCTTTATCTTTTGGGGTAACCGATGGGAAAGCCACTGAGCGCGAAAACCAAACGGATCCTAAGCGCCCTCCTCGCGTGCTCGGGCGCGAGCGTCATTGCCCTTTCCTCCGTCGCCTCTCTAGCGGCGTACCTTGACGTGGCCACGTTCAGGAATCCGGTGACCTACGAAACCGAGAACGTCGGCGCGACCTATTTTTCCGGCGGCGATGGAACGCTCTCAAATCCTTACCTAATCGGCACGGCCTCGCAGCTGCGCAATTTGCAGAAACTCAACTCCTTGGGCCTGTTCGACCCTTCGACCGAATTCGAATTAAGCGCGGACATCCTTTGGAGCGGCGAGGCTTTGCGGCCGATCGGGAGCGACGACATCCCTTTTGAGGGGACTTTCGACGGCCGAGGGCACACGATCACGGGCCTTCTCGTCGATGGCTTCCAAACTTGGGACATCGGCATGTTCGGTTACGTCGGCATCACTGGGACGATCAAGAACCTTATTCTCGACGGGCCGACCGTTTGCGTCGGGGCCAATGCCGATGGAGGCAACGCCGACAGCACGAATCCGCTGCACTCAATCCTCAAAAGGGCCGCCCAAAATTTGCCGATACCCAGCCTCACCCAAAGCGGGGAAGGCTACGTTTCCTGGACCGATCGCGACGGCGGTTCCACCATCTCGGGCCTTGCCTCATCCCTCGTCGACGCCAACGGCGATTCGCACGCGATCGCCTACGAAAGCAGCG
This sequence comes from Bacilli bacterium, assembly GCA_022641095.1. Taxonomy (GTDB): domain Bacteria; phylum Bacillota_I; class Bacilli_A; order RFN20; family CAG-826; genus UBA4951. The sequence goes on along the minus strand of JALCDB010000003.1, from coordinate 73,622 downwards.
ATGAGAGCCTGTTAAGTTACGAAAACGGGGCGTGGGTGACCCACGCCACCGCCAGCGAGCATCCGGACGCGGACCTCTTTCCGGCGATGCTAACCGGTCGCGTTTTCGCCGAAATCGACGGCAAGGTCTCCGCCTACACCGTCGAACGCTACGAAGTCAATGTCCTCGGAAATGGGACGATCAGCGACGGCCTGACTTCCATAACCGACGAGGGCACCGGGGTTTCCGTCGATGAGGAAAACGGCATTTTCAAAACCATTTGGCCGCTTGACCCAAACGGGGGCACGAGTGATTATCATGGCGTCTACGTCGGCTTTTTCTGTGGGGATCTCGACGGATCCGCCAAGTGCTGCGGCCTTGTCGGAGGCAACGATTACGGCTCCTCCGCCAACGCCAAAATCGTCGTTTCGGGCCGCCCGGCCGCCTCCAGTTCCTCGCTCGTGGGGCATTGCCGCGACGATGATGTTCGCGATGGGGCGGGCGGCAGAAGATACGGCCATGCGTTCGATTTTGGCAAAAACGTCACCAGCTATAGTTTCGAGGCCCCCGCCAAACCATATGAAGGAACGTATTATTACCGCGATAAGAGCTCCTCTTTGGACTCTTACGCGAGCGGAAACATCGCCCGCCAGATCGCCAATTCGAACGCGTTGAGCAAAGAATACCTGAAGTTGCCTAGCGGCGCGACCGACAGCGAGGCCTACAAATACATGCGCGTTTATCCTACGGCCAGCGAGAACGAGAACGTATCCTACGCTTACGCAAGCGGAGACGGCAGCATCCACGAAACCACGGGTCGAACCGCGATGCGTTTCAACGAGCCGCTATCCGGGGCAACCGACACTCTTTGCCGCGACTGGCGTTACGACATGGGCGCGATAGCGGACCGCAACGGCGACGGCCTCGTCGATGAAGGCGACATCAAGCAAAGCGACGACTACGACCACGCGGTCGATCTCAGCGACGACGATCCCGATCTCCGGGGGGAACTAGACGCCTCCCTTTACGACCTCGACTTAAACGTTCCGGTCGGCTATTGCCTCAATAACGGTTTCTTGGTATCCACCAACGGCGGCGGCGAGGACATCATCAACGCCATCGCCGGCAAAACGGCTTTCAGCCTCACTTTCACGATCGATTACGTCGCGACCACCGCCAATCCCATCCATAACCAAAACAGCTGGCAGATCATGTACAATGCCAGCAACCAGAACATCCACAGGTTCCAACCGGTGTACAACGACCGCAGTGGCGACCCCCAAGGCTTCTTCTACAAAGACGCGACTTTGCAGAACCTTCTTTGGTACGATCTTCACCACCCCTACCAATATAGCGACGCCGATCGTTGCTATCGCGAGATCGGTTCGCAATACACCCCGGTCCCCATCGTTGACGACGGGACGAGGCAGACGGCGACGCTTTCAATTGAAATCAATCGGGACGACGCCGCGTTTTGGGCGGCCTATTACGGCGATTACCCTTCTTCCTCCGCCTGGAATCCTTGCTTCGCGATCGGGCCGGGGAAAGACGATTCGGCAACCCATTGGAAAGCCGCTTCATTGACCGGTGCCAGTCAAATCACCGACGGCTCGAATGGCAACTGGAACAATTTCTACGACGTTTGGCGCGGCCCTTTCGTCTCGGAGAATCCGCAATATCGGAACCCTCAGGTCTCCCAGCGGGGCCTTCAAGGCGACGAAGCCCAATTCTTTAACAGCTTTTTCGCCCTTCAAGGCGACTTATCGCTCGATGTCCTCTCCTTCGGTTTCCTCTTCGCCGGGGCGAATGGCAACGTCTCCTCGACCATGAAGGACGTTGACTACCTTTATAGGGCCTCCGACGTCGAATTCGATGGCCCCACCGATTCCTTTGCGTCCTGGAATCGAGCCTCCGATACCCGCGTTTCCTTCGACGTCACGACGGCTTTGGCCTCCGGGAACGCCACGTATTATTACTATCGCGAGGCCACCGAGGATGGCTACGGGGCCTCCGTCCACGCCGACTACACGAACTTCGCTTACGAGCCCATGAACACAGAGGGCTACGCCAAGGCGATGCTCCTCAGGAGGTAGCCATGCGTCGGTTCAAGTTCACGAAAAACGTCGCCGCCACGATGATGATGGCCCTCCTTACCATCGCCTCTTTGGCCGTGAGCACGTTCGCTTGGTTCAACGTCAAATCCGGCACCAACATCGCTTTTTGGAGCATGAAAATCTCCGATCCGTCAAACGTCAAAGTTCAGATAAAATACTGCGTCTACAACAAAACGACAACATACGATGCCGACGGAAAACCCGTCGCGACCTTCGCGGGTTACAACGATCCTCGCCCTCCCACGACGACCGACCCCCGCCAACGGAAGACCTGCGTCGATTATTCGTCGGACTTCATTTCGGTTCCGGGCAACGTCTACAAAGAAAACGGGCCTTTGGACATGAAGAACTTGGTTCCGGGCGTCGTCCACACCTTCGTTTTCGAAATATACGCCGCAAAGACCACCAGTGTCCGCTTCTATTGCCGAAACTGGTATTCGCCCGGAAACGGGGTTTGCTATCTTGCCGGCCCGCACGCCTACCCCGTTCCCGTTTGCCTCGCCAGCGCGATCGACATGTATCCCAACAACTACCCCAAGGGCACAAACGCCGAGAACACGGCCCATGCCGCCCAATACATGACCACCTATATCTGCGAATGGAACGGCCGCGATTACTTCACGTTCTATGACAACACCCAACAACTGGACCCGAACGGATACCTTATGTGGTCGGGCACCATCGAAGGCGACCACACCAACCTCGTCTTCTTCACTCTCGGTTTTTCCAACAAGAGCGATTGCTACTACAAGTACAGCTCCACGGACGGAACCCACGACTACTATTACCGCGACAGCAACGGCAGCAACGATTGCTACCGGGGCATGGAATTCAACATCACCGATCTCTATATCGATTCCGTCCAATCCTCATGAATCCGTCTTTTTCCCGACTCTTAAAACGTTTTTTGATACATGACGACGTTTATCGTTTCGTCTTTTTTGGCGATGTGGCGGCCTTTCTCCTCCCCAATCAAGGAAAATCCCAGCCGCTCCAAAAGCCGACGCGAAGAGACGTTTCTTTCATCCGTTTCGGCATAGCAAAAAAGCTTTCCGATCCCTTTCATGTAGGCAAGGACCGATGAGAGCGCCTCCTTCATGAAACCGCGGCCCCAACTCTCTTCGCGGAGGATATAGCCAACCTCGAATCCCTTCCCCGGCAGATTTTTGACGATTTCCACCTCGCCGATGGGCTCCCCATCGAGGACGAGGGCCCAACTGAGGTTCCGCCTTTTCCTGATCCAGCCGGCAAGGATTCTCTCCGTGGCCGCAAGGTCGCGATGGGGATGCCAGAAAACGTAACGGGTGCACGAAAGCGAGCCGCACCATTCGTGAACCGCGCGAGCATCGGCGTACACAAAAGAACGCAACGACAACCGCTCGGTTCTGATGAAGGGGGTTTCCTTCATCTTTCAGGCTTTCCACAAAACCTGGTCGCCGCCCGCCAAAGAGGCGTCCCCGCCCACGAGTTTGCCGAGTCTGGCCATCGTGTCCTTGAACCGTTTGCCGCCGCCCGTGCACAAATAAACCTTCGTAAGCGCCACCGCGACCGAGAAACCGAGCCGATACGACGCGGAATCGAACTCCCCCGCATCAAGGGTCGAAATAGCCCCTTCATCCAGAAAATCCATAAGCGCTTTTTGCTGCTTGACGCTCAAAGGCCCATAAGGAACGCCGTTGATGACGATGGCCTTGAGGAACTTCTTTCCCTCTTTTGGGCTCGCTTTTTTGGCGGAGCCGCCTTTCTTGTCCTTCTTTTCGTCCATAAATGGCCTCCTTCAATAACTAAGATAGCCTCAAAATTTAGGGATGGCGACTATTTCGCCTCGCGAACGGACCCCTTCTTCTCAAAAACGGGCCAAAACCGCCCTTTCATGCTAAGATACTTTCACCAAATGCTTTTAACTAAGGACCTCATTCGCGAATTCAACCCTTTCCACCCCGCGCTCGACGCGATGGTGCGCAAGGTCGATTGCAAACCATTGAACGGCTATCAGGCCTTGGTGTTCATCCTTTTTTTTCGCAGTGACGACTCCCAACTTTTCATCGCCCTTGGGGGCAAATGGAAGAAAGAGACGGTCGATTTCGCCAAAACGTTCCTCGGCAAAACGGTCAAGCGTTGCCTCAGCAACCGCAAGCGGACCGCTTTCTCCCTCGTCACGATCGAGCAAAACCAAAAGGAGAAAAAGGACGGCGAGAGCCAATTCTTTCTCACGGGCATCGTCTCCCATTGCATCAATTGCCCCCAAAACCAACGAATCGACAACGTGCAGCCAACGTCGAAATGAACGCGTCTGGAAACGATAAAGGCTTTCATTGCTCGCGCATGCGATAGTAAAATGTGTGAATAAGCCACGAAGAGGTCAGATAATGAACGTTGCAGCCGTCATCCTTCTATTCATCGGATTGATACTGTCGATCGCCAGTCTCGTTTTCCTAGGCCTCCCCGCCCTCACGGAGGAAACCGGTTCCCTCGGGGGCAAAAACGTCTTTTCCATTTTCACCGGTGGCTTCTCCGATATCTTCAGGGGATTGCAAAACAATTTCAAAAACTACTTTGACTTTAGGAACATGTTCGCCGTGTGCAGCGCCCACGGGGACATGCCTTTCTTCTACCTCGTCGTGGGATTCCTTGTTCTCGCGGCTTTGCTCCTCCTCATTCACTTCATCATGATGTGCGCGCACCGGAAATGGTACGCTTTCGGCGCCGGAATCCTTTGGGCCGCCGTCGCTTTCGTCTCCTATATGCTGCTCGTCGTCTTCCTCATCCCAGTGGTTCTGGGCCGCTCCTTCAACGTTTATGACGCCACCCTCAATATTTGGAAGCCTACCACCGACGCCGACTCCCTGTTCATGAACATAATCGCTTACGTGAGAGAAGGCGGGTATGCCGATTATGCAAGCGTCAAGACCAAGACGATGGTCCTCTTGCCGTTCATTCTCGCCTGTTCTGCCATCCTTCTATCTTTGGTGGGCTACGTTATTTCGATGATCGACGCCGGGCGCAAGAAAAGAGCCTCCCCCGCGGATGCCAAGGCTCAAAAGACTTCAAGCGAGAACCCGATTCAGGTCATCGTCCAAAACGTTCCGGGCAAAGATCGGGTTATCGTGATCCCCTCCCAAAGCGACCAGCCTCCTCGGCAAACCGGGCCCCAAATGGTCCAATACATCACCACCACGGACGAAGCGGACGAGGAAGAAGGCTTCGCGACCGAAAGCGACGCCCGAACGGCCGTCCGGGCAGCCCTCTATGGAGAGGCGGCGGAAGGGGCCCCCGAAGACATCAGCCAAAAACAATACCCTGAGGCGGGCGAATATCTGACCCAAGACGAGGCGCGACGAGCCGTTCGCGAAGCCTTGGCGGACAAAGGCAAGTAGCAACGGGCGAAAGCCAGGATCGATGCTTGTTTTTTGTGTTCATCCTTATTGAAGCGATACTATTAAGCCGTTTATCGCAGTAAGAGCAGGAGGTTTTCGACCGTATGAGACCAATCGTTTATTTCACAAGGGATCTGACGCCCGAAGGCGTGGCCAAGGCGTTTGGCCCCATCAAAGCCAACGTGACGGGGAGGGTCGCCTTAAAACTCCACTCCGGCGAAGAAGGCAACCAGAATTACCTTGGACCCGATTGGTTCAGACCCATCGTCAAGGAACTGAATGCCACGGTCGTGGAGTGCAACACCGCATATGAGGGAGCCCGCAATACCACCGAAAGGCATCGAAAACTTTTAGCCAAACACGGCTGGAGCGAGGCCTTCAAGGTCGATTTGCTCGACGCCGAGGGGCCCGATGCCCTCTTGCGGATCCCTAAAGGCCGCAACATCAAGGAGGATTACGTCGGCAAAGACCTCCTCAATTACGATTCCCTCGTCGTCGTAAGCCACTTCAAAGGGCATCCAATGGGAGGATACGGGGGCGCCCTCAAACAGCTCTCGATCGGTTGCGCCTCCAGTTATGGCAAGATGCACATCCACACCGCCGGAAGCGACAAACCCGAGGAAATGTGGACCGCTGACCGCGACCGGTTCCTCGAAGCCATGGCCGATGCCGCATCCGCGGTTTATGGGCGTTTCAAGGCCCATTGCGGCTTCGTCTCCATCATGAAGAACATGTCCGTCGACTGCGATTGCTGCGCCGTGGCGGAGGATCCCTGCCTCAAAGACGTCGGCATCTTAGCCTCGCTCGATCCGATCGCGATCGACCAGGCTTGCCTCGATCTCGTTTACAAAAGCGAGGACCCCGGAAAGGCCCACTTCATCGAACGCGTCGAATCGCGCCACGGAATCCATACGATCGAGGCCGCCACTGCGCTTGGCTTCGGTCCGCGCGAATACGAACTCGCAGAAATCAAGTGATCGCCAATTCGGTTTCAAGAAGCGCCCGCCCAAACGAGCAGGCGCTTTTTTCGATTGGCCAAAACGAAAAGATTATTTTACGGGTTTCATGAAGAAACGACCGTAAACGCGCGCTAAACTGACGACCTGAATGAAGGCTCGCGGGTCTTCTTTTCTGACGATTTTCACGACGTCTCTTGTCTCAAAGCTGGAAACGACCATCGTAATGACGTAACGAGGCTGACCCGTGAAAACCCCTTCCCCTTGGACGAGGGTGGCTCCGTGAGGGACGCAGGAAATAAGCACCTGCCCTAAATCCTTGCGATCGGTAACGATTTCGACCTTCATCTTCTTGTTGCGGACGTTGATAGCGTCGACGAGGAACATACCAATAAGCATGTAAAGCGCGGAATAGAAGATACGGCCGAATGTTTCGGCTGTGTATTCGGGATCCCAAGCGGCGATGAAGCCACTGCCCACGACCGGATTGCCGAGAGCCGAGGCGAAAAGCGAGAAAAGCAAAACCGTGATGCTGTTCATGATGACGGAATACTTGCCGACCATCGTCCCTTTTCGTAGAGCGATATAGTAAGCGATGACGTCGATCCCGCCCGACGAGATATCGACCTTAAAGGCCAAGGCGCTTGAAAGACCCGTGCAAACGCCAGCGAAAAAGGCCCGTGCGAAAAGACCGCCGTTGCTGTTGATGAAAAGCGCGAGAAAATTAATGCCGGCAACTCGATCGACAGTCAGTAATTTAATGAAAAGCGAGACTTCCGCGACATTGATGATCGTAAAAACGGCGAACCGTTTCCCAATCCCGCGCCATGCCAAAACGAACAAGGGGACGTTAATCGCGAAATAAACGATCGAATAGAAAAGGTGCTCATCGAACGAGCCGCCCATGGCTAAACTTCTCACGCCGCATAGTTCGAGGAAAATGGCGATCGCTTGGCCGACTCCCGAAACGCCTCCGGCGACGAGTTTGGCCAAAAGCACGGAAGTGCCGCTATCATCCTTCAGATTGGCGCCAGGATCCATGAAGGCGTTAAAACCGAAAGCAAACACCAAAGCCGAAAGAGTGGAAACGAAAAAAGTTAAGCCATAATCGATGATATTCTTCCAAATCGGATGATCGAGCATCCAATCCTTCTGCTTGAGTTTGATATCGTCAAAGACCCGCTTTTTGAGGACCATTGCGAATAGATTATAGCAACCCCGCGAGTTAAAACAATCGAAGCCGCTAAAGACCCTGTCTTTCCAATGAAAATCGCCATGGATTGAAAGGAAAACAAAACTCTTGCAACCCTTTGTTGCCACCTATGGTGGGCGATGGTATTATTATCACGCTGTTCGCATGAACTGACCGCTTTAGTCGGAGGCATCATCATGGTTATCTTAAAGGCAATCGGAGCGTTCTTCGTAAAAATCTGGCGTTGGATCAAGGATACCGCTTGGGTCCAGCCTCTTCTTATCGTGGGCGCCATTTTCGCGATTATCTTCTCGATTCCTTCCATCACCACCTGGGCCAAATCCATCGGCGGGGACACCGAAGGCGCTTTCTTCAAAAAATACCAAGTCTCGCTTGAAGGCGAGCAGCGCGTCGAAACCGACGGCTCTTCTTCTTCTAGCGCCGACAAACTGATGACCTCGCTCTATCGCAACACCACTTTGGCCTATGAGGGCAACGGCGGCGACGACGCCAAGTACGACAAAATCGACGACGCGGCTTACGGCGAGAAGTTCTTCGTCCTCTTTGTTGGCAGCGACTGCTCGGGATGCAATACTCTGGAACCGGGCTTCAAAGAGCTCCGCGACAACTGGAACGCCATCTATGAGCCAACCGACAAAGGCGCTTTCAAGTGCTACACCATCTTCACCGATCAGGATTCGGCCAACGACGACGGTTACGACGCTCCTTGGGACGTCGCTTTCCACCGCATGCTGAGCAATTACGTTCCTTTCTTCAACGACACCGAGGGTTTCCTTGAAACCACCCCTTATTACATCCACGAAAGCCCAACCGAAGAGAATTACAAATACTATGGTCAGCCGTCTATCTCGGAAGGGAAATTCGTCGTCCCGACGATCCTTCTTGTCGATTACACCAAAGTGGCTCAAGATCAAAACCGCGCCGGCGTGAGCGAAATCCTCTTTGGTGGCCTTGACAGCCTCTCGAAGAGCCAAGACAAAGCCGAGTATCTCATGAAGATGTGGAATCATACCGACACCGACACGATCGGCGACGGCTACGGCAACACCTTCTCAAACTATTACAATCATTGATCGGCAAGCCGAACGAGCCCCGCTCCGGTGGGGCTTTTTCTTTCGCCTATTTAGTCTATGATAAAGAGGATATGGAAAAAATCGCCTTCTCCGAACTGCCCGAATTCAGGGTCGAAACCTATACGAAGGAGAATTTGGCTTATCCCGAATCCCGGAAACTGGAACCGTTTCGCGTCTATAGCGACCATGAGACCCGCTCCTTGCTCTCCGCCGACGAAATACCCTTCTTTTTCTTTGACCGAAAGACCCATTCCTATGGTGGGGCCGCCCTCTCGATTGAGGATGTCAAAAATGAGATCGTCTTGAAAAAGTTCAAGCCCATCATGGTCCAATACGCTTTCGCGCCAAGCGATATGGTCGTTTACCTGGGTCCGTCGCTGACCTTCAGTCACATCCTTGTCGAACGGGATTTCATCGTGAATCTTCTCAACCATGGCTACCGAGCCGCCACGAAGCGAACGGATGGCATCGATTTCTTCGACGCTCGCATGATGGCGGTCGTGATGCTGAGGAAACTTGGGATTCCCTTCGACAATATTTACCTCGATAACCACGACACCTTCGAATGCGAGGATCTGCTCTACAGCAAGCTTCGGGGCGAAGAGGGCAAAAACCCTTCTTATATCACCGTCGCCTAAACGTGAAAACGGCCACCATCGCGGTGGCCGTTTCTTTTTTCATCGTCATTTTCGCTTCTTCGCTTTGAAAAATTTCACCACGGTGGGCGGGACAAGAGCCGAAATATCGATTCCGTTGGCATAAAGCTCGTTAATGGTGCTTGAGGAAATGAACGTTTCCTCTTTTCGCGACATGAAGAAAACCATGTCGATGTCCGGATCGGCGAATTCGTTGGCTGCGGCGAGCTGAAACTCATATTCGAAATCGGTGACGGCCCGCAGCCCCCTGATAAGGTGCTTGGCTTGGTGTTTCCGGCAATAATCGACCGTGAGGCCCGAGTAATAGTCGACCAAAACGCCTTTTATCCCCGCGGTGGCCTCCTTCATCATCGCAAGCCGCTCCTGAAGGGTGAAAACGGATTTTTTGGCGGGGTTGACCGCAAGAAGCAAAATCACTTCATCGAAGACGCCCAAAGCCCGCTTGAGGACATCCAAGTGACCATTGGTTATGGGGTCGAAGGACCCTGGATAAACGGCGATACGCATGCTCTTACCTCCAAAGGATGGTTAAGTGGCTCCGACCATGATTATACGATTTGGCGCGCGAAAAAGCCGCAGTTGGAAGCGGAATCCCCTTTTCGTGTTCGACGACAAGGACGCCTTGAGGTTTCAAAAGGGCGTGGCTCAAAACGAAATCGATTGAGGATCGATATAGTTCGATAAAGGAATAGGGTGGATCGATGAAAACAATATCGAAAGAGGCTTTTCTCGAAGCGAGAACGGACAAGGCCCCAAGCGCTTCGCCATGAAGAACCACGCCCCTATCGCATCCCAATTTCGCCAAATTTCCTTTGATGGTGGCGATCGCTTCCGGGTTCTCGTCGACGAAAACGCAATGAGAGGCCCCGCGTGACAAAAGCTCAATGCCGACCGCGCCGCTGCCGGCGAAGAGATCTAAGACCTCGGCGTCTCGGGTTTTTTCTCCCAAAGCGTTCCCGAGGGCAAGGCGCACGACCGCTTTGGTCGGCACCTCAAGATAGGAGGGGACTTCGATGAGGCGCCTGCGGTAAAGACCGCTTCCGATGACGAGTCCCATCAAGTGCTCTCCCAGTCAAGGCTCCGTTTTCTGAAAGCGGAAAAAAGGGCGTCGTCGACCGCCATGTACAGATCCCGTACGAGAACGTAAGCGGAATCGTATTCCTCAACGAGCGGGTAGGAATCCAGTTTCGTTTTGGCTTCATAAAGAGCCTTTTGGGCCTGAATAGCCTCTAAGTCGCTCGCCTTTTTATAGGCCAAAACATCCTCATAGCTTTTTTCGAGGGCGTTCATGCGTTTCGAAAGATCTTTGACGATGGGGTCGACGCTCACGGATTTCTCCAATTCGTCAAGGCGCTTTACCCTCGGGTCGGACGAAAGAGCCTCTTTGAGGCTAACTAGCGATTCCAAGAGCTCTTTTCCCATAGTGCTATTGTAAGTATTTTTTCCGTTTCATGCTACAATACTCGTATGCTTCGCATCGTCAAAGACAAAGTCAAATCCCTGCATCAGCCATCCGTGGAGATCGCTCTCCCCCTCGAAGCCCGTTACAAACGGATTCTCGACGCCATGCTCCAATATCTCAAGAACTCCCAAAACCCCGAGTGGCGGGAACGCCATCCGCGCGTCCGCGAGGGCGTCGGGCTCGCCGCCCCCCAAATCGGCATCAACAAATGCATGCTCGCCATCTATTACGAAGCCGGGAGCGAAGAGAAACCGAAAATCGTTTCTTATGAGCTCGTCAACCCCCTCATCGTCGAGGAATCGATTCGCTTATGCTATCTGCAAGGCGGGGAAGGTTGCCTTTCGGTCGACGATCCGCATCCCGGCAAGGTCTATCGCAAGAACAGAATCAAAGTCAAAGCCTACGAAGCGACGCTCGGCAAAGAAGTCGAAATCGAGGCCGAAGGCTTCGATGCCGTCGTCTTGCAGCACGAAATCGACCATCTCCATGGCGTTTTGTTCTATGACCATATCGACAAATTGGATCCGGACAAAACGATTGTGGATGCCATCGCCATCTAATTCGCGTAGAATAAAGCCGTTATGAAACATAAATTGCTCGTGAGCGCGCTTTTGGTACCGCTTTTGGCGTCCTGCGGAAACGCCGGCGAAGTGGCCATAAGCGACTATTTCGCGCTCAATGGCCATGACGACATCCTTTGGCACGATGGTTTCCGCGTCCTCCAATTGACGGATATCCATTGGTCCGTGAACACCGACGCCGAAGCCCAAGCGGCTTACCTTTCCCGCGTCGTGAAAGAAGCCAACCCCGACTTCATCATGATAACTGGGGACAGCATGATGGGCGGCACCGCTTCCCTAGGAGAAAAGCTCCTCGAAACCATCGAATCCTGGAAAATCCCTTATGCGACCACGTGGGGCAACCACGACCGCGAAGGCGAATACTCGCCATCCTGGCTCAGCCAACTTTGGAGCAAGGGCGCCCATTCCTATTACAACGAGGTGGACGACGATGTGTTCGGTCGCTCCAATTACGTGATTCCGCTCGTCGATCCATCCACCCGAAAAGCGGTTTGGAACCTTTATTCAATCGACTCCAATTCCTACCCCGAAAGCTTCTCCGGCCTTTATTACGACTATGACGTGATCCATGACGACCAAATCGAGTGGTTCAGAAAGGCCGCCGCCTACAGCACCGCGCAAAACGGCGCGGTGGTCCCGGGCATCGCCTACTTCCACATCCCGCTTTACCAGTGGTATTACGCCTATTGCGACGAGGTCAAAAACGATGCGGAGCCACTGATTGGCGAAATCCTTGAGTCAGGTTCGGTCACCCTTTCCGACCCTGACATCGTCAAACTTTACGAATCGGTCGGGAAAACGGCCGACGACATCAAGTCCTGGACCGGTTACAAGGACACCGGGTTCTTCGACGCCGGGGTAAATAACGGCGTCGAAGGCTTCTTTTGCGGCCACGATCACAGCAACGACTGGGGCGATGTTTACCAAGACGATGCCGGCAAAGCCTTCATCGGCTATGGCGTCAAATCGGGCACTGAGCTTTATTACGCCCACAGCGAAAAGCGGGGCATCGACCTTATCGGCGGATCCCTGCTCACTCTCAAGGCGGATAAGAGCTACACGATCGACCACATCTACGTCTCCGCCGACGGAAGCGCGGCCATCACGCACGAGAAAGTGAGCGTAAACTTATGAAAATAGCAGCCAAAACCCTTACGCTTCGGATTCTTGAGGCCGTTTCCTTCATCGTCGCCGGGCTTGCCTTCTTCACTCTCGTTTCCTCCTTAGGCAACTGGATCGGCAGTTCGGTCGACGTCAAGAGCCTTATGGCCCCTTATTGGCTGAGCGTCGTCCTTTTGATATATTTCGTTTTCGCGTTTCACCTCGTTCTTTTCCCGGAGAGCGAGAGGAAACTCGCCCTTACGAGAAAGGTCAATGGCGTCATTCTCGCCGCCTTCTCCTTCGTCGCGGCGCTCCTTATCATCGTTTACGTCGCAACGGGCCGTTACGGCGGCATCGTCGAAGGTCTCGTCACGCCCCTTTTCCCGCTCGATTTCCTTATTTCCGATCTGCTATTATGCGCGATTGGCGTCTATTGGGCCATTCGCGGAAGCAAGGGCAAGGTCAGCCCCGAAGTCCGTTACTACCCCTACCGCTATGGCAAAGCGCGGAAAGTCGTTTCGTCCGTTTTCCGCGGCTTGTGGACTCTTTTCGCCCTTTATTTCACCGCCGGTTTCCTTTTGTTCATCTTCATCGCGAACTATGGCTCACCATCTTGGTGGAGCGGTCTCTTCATGTGGATTCTTATGGGGGTGCCATCCGGGCTCCTCGTCTATCGCGAGTTCTTCTATCGTGATGAGGTGCATACCGCTGCTGGTGACGTCCGCCGCTCCGCCGTTTGCCTCATGGCGGCTTGTCTAGCCACGCTCCTCTTCCTCGTGGCCCTCTTGGTTAACCGCAACTTCATCGTCGAGGACGCGACGGGCCTCTTCTTCCTCGACTTCACGAAATCCTGGAACGCCGCCCCCTATTTTATGAGCCTAACGGCCCTTTTGCCGCCGCTTGTGGCCTTCATCGATAGCCTCATAAAAGCCAAAAAGGGCAAAGAGAAGTCCCCTCAAAGCGCGAAAAAAAACAGTTGAGCCAAACCGCCTTGCGTTGGTATGGGCCTTTTCGCCAAACAATTGCCCATCAAAGCGGTTACTTCCTGTTATACAAAAAGAAAAGTGTGATATAGTATAGTCGCTTGCGATCATCTCACATAGCATAATTCCTATTCAATCTCTTTACGGAGGCCCTTATGGCTAAATTCGATTCACCCGTCAACGTCTTCGCCCTCGGTGGTTTGGGCGAGGTTGGCAAAAACACTTATTGCATCGAGAACGAGCGTTCGCTCATCCTTCTCGACGCCGGCGTGCGCTTTCCGGAGTCCAATCTCCCTGGCGTCGACTACGTCATCCCCGATTACACGTATCTCAAAAACAACCGCAACAAAATCAAGGCCCTTTTCATCACCCACGGCCATGAGGACCACATCGGCGGCATCCCTTTCCTCATTCGAAGCGTCTACGTTCCCGTCATCTACGCCCCGCGCCTCGCCGCCGCGCTTATCCGCCACAAACTCGAGGACGCGCGCATCCGCGACGCCGTAAAAATCGTCGAGGTCGACTCGGATTCGCACATTAACGTCGGCGATGATTTCAAAGTCTCTTTCTTCCGCGTCACCCACTCCATCCCCGACGCTTATGGCATCTGCGTCGACACCAAGCAAGGCCGCATCATCGACAGCGGCGACTTCAAGATCGACCTCACCCCGGTCGGCCCCAATTACGAACTCTCGAAGCTCGCCACTTTAGGCACGGAAGGCGTCGATCTTCTCATGAGCGACAGCACGAACGCCGAAATCGAGGGGTACACCCCGAGCGAAACCAACGTCCGCAAAGGCGTTGAGGAGATCTTCGACAAAGCTCAAGGCCGCATCATCGTGAGCACCTTCTCAAGCAACATCAACCGCATTCAGCAGGTCGTTGAGGTCGCGGTCGAGCATAACCGCAAAATCTGCATTTTGGGACGCTCGATGGAAAACGTCGTCGGCATCGCCCGCCAATACGGCTACATCAAGATCCCCGATGCCTCGATCATCACGGACGACATGGTCCGTAAGTACAAAACGGGTGAGGTTTGCATTCTTTGCACTGGCAGTCAAGGCGAGGCCATGGCGGCTCTTTCCCGCATCGCCAACGGCGATCACAAGAACATTCACATCATCCCCGGGGACACCATCGTCTTCTCCAGCAACCCGATTCCGGGCAACGGAGCCCTCATCGACCGTTTGGTCAATAAACTCGTCAAGCAAGGCGCCGACGTGAAGCAAAACAGCATGGCTTTCTCCCTCCACTCCTCGGGCCATCCTTCGCGCCAGGAATTGCGCCTCATGATCCGTTTGGCCAACCCGCGCTTCTTCATGCCCTGCCATGGCGAGTACCGAATGCTCAAAATCCACGCGGATGTCGCCGAGACCCTTGGCATCCCCAAAGACCATATCTTCGTATGCGATAATGGCGACGTCCTGACCTTAAAGAACCACGTGGTGACCCGAGGCGGGAAAATCCCGGCCGATGACGTTTATATCGATGGCAACGATCTCGATGGCCTTTCGAGCGCGATCATCCACGATCGCGGGGTCCTTAAGGACGAAGGCATGATCGCGGTCATCGTCACCATCAACAGCAAGACGAACGCCTTGGTGGTGCCTCCGATCGTGTATGCCCGCGGCTTCGCGGCCGGGGAGGACACCCACGTTATCCGGCACGCGCAAATGCACGCCGAAGAGGCGATTCGGGACCTCATGAAGAGCAAAGTGACCTTCGGCGAGATCAAGACCACCATCAAGAACGCCGTCAGCAAATACATCTACCGCAAAACCGAACGCAATCCGATGATCGTCCCGGTCATCATGAATCAGGTCGACTGACGAATGCTGATCCTCGCATCCACTTCGCCGCGCCGCCAAGAGATCATTCGCCGTTTGGGTATCCCTTTCATCGCCATGGATAGCGAAGTCGACGAATCGCCCGTCCAAAAATCCCTCTCCCCCAAGGATATTCCGCTTGAGGAAAGCCGGCTTAAAGCCTACGCGGTCGCTTCGCGCCACCCCGATGACGAGGTGTTGGCCTGCGATACCGTGGTGATCCTTGAAGGGCGGGTCCTCGGAAAGCCGAAGAGCAAGGAAGAAGCGATTAAAATGCTTCTGATGGAACAAGGAAAACGCCAAATCGTTATCACGGGGTACACTTACCTTTCGCGAAAAAGGGAAATCACCCGTTCCGTCATGAGCCAAGTCTTTTTTAATCGCCTTAGCCGCGAGAAAATCGAGGCCTACCTAGAAAGATACCGGCCTTATGACAAGGCCGGCGCGTATGGGATCCAAGACGAAGCGGGCCTCATCAGCCACATCGAAGGCAGTTATTGCAACGTGATGGGCTTTCCCCTCGAAGACATCGCCTTTCGCGTTTACGGACGCGATCCGAAAAGTTTGAAATAGATTTCCTCGGGGTCTTTTTTGACGACCATCACGAGGCGATCGCTCATTTTGAGGAAACCGCTAACCCCATAATCGTGAAGTTTGTCCTTGTCGAGCAAATCGTAATCCTGGAGGCTCACGATGATGCGGGAGCCCTCAAGCTCCTTCCACAAGACGTTGCCTTCCCCACCCAAGGCTTTGATATAAACCTTCTCGTCCCTCATCCGCCTTTCCTTAGCTAACTGATAACGGCCGAAGATGCCGTCGATGAGAAAGAAGCCGATGACGAAAGCCAAAGCCACGAGAGCGGCGATCCAATAGACGTTTTCCAAGAAAAAATCCCGTTCCAGGACAACAAATTGATCCATGAGGGTATAATAACACATGGAGAGATAACTATGAGCAACGCAATCGAGATCGAAGCCAAAGCCTTGGTGAGCCAAAAGGATTACGAAAGACTACTCAGGCGTTTCGCGGGCGAGAAGGCCTACGAGCAAACCAACTATTACATCGATAACGGAGAAGGGCTTCTGCGGAAAGAAGGATTCGCCCTCCGCATCCGGGAAAAGGAAGGCCTTTACGAAATGACCCTCAAAACCCCGCTGAGCGAAGGTCTTTTGGAAAAGAACTGCGCTTGGAGCAAGGATCGGTTCGACGCTTTCATGCAGAAAGGCGTTTTCCCCGATGGTGATATCAAGCGTTTCCTCACAATGCTTGACATCGACGTGACCAAACTGAAAATTCTGACATCGCTCACCACGAAGCGCGTCGACGTCGAATACGAAGGCGGCAAACTCTCACTGGACGAGAATCACTACTCAGGGCACGTCGATTACGAAATCGAGCTTGAGCACAACTCCATGGTGGACGCGACCGAGAAACTGCACGCCCTCTTCGTCGAGGAGAAAATCCCCTTCGTTCTTAGCCTCAAAACCAAGGTGGCCCGCGCCCTGAACGCCGTCGGCCAGCAAAAGCCTTCGGATTCTTTTGGTGGCCTAGGCCGAAATTGAACCGGCACGAATTACGCATTCGCTGAACTTTGAGCATCTATCACTCATGTCCAAGACGATGGTTTTGGTCTCGTTTGACCGCATAAAGCCAGATTGTTCCTATTCCTATAGAATGGGCCTTGGAGACGCAGACGAGATGGCATTTGGTTTTTTATGGCCCTTTGGCTCCTCTCAGAAATTGTCGGCTAAGTTGCCAAATGCGCGTTTGGCCAATGGCCTAAGCGAAATCCTATTCTCCCGAAGCCAAGAGTATTTTGCCTTTCTTGGTTAACAGATAATATGCCGATGGGCTTTCTTTTTTGCCGTTTCTCACCAAATAACCGTTTTTCGTCAAGCCCATCAAGACATAAGACGCCTGCCTCAACGACATTCCGGTATCGGCCACTAACGCCCTTCTCGTTATTCTTCCGTTTATCACGGCCAAACGCAAAGCTTTCATCCCACTTTCGCTTTCTTTGCGGGAACCAGATCTTTCACCATAATCGAAATCGCTTTTTCTTGTCTCATAAAAGAGGGAAAGAGTTATAAAATCGGACGTTTTGCTCATCCGTAACTTGTTTTTTCTTTCTTGCTCAGAAACATCCTGTCTGGGGTGCCATCCGACTTCCTTCAAAAACGCCAAGCATCGAACGACACCGATCATCGTTTCTTCACGCGGATGCGAAACCAAAAACCTGATAACGATCGATGAGGTCCTCTCATGGTGCTCAATGGTTATTGGGTTCTTCAAAATGAACGAGCGACTGATTGAATATGCAAGCGCGCTCCTGAGGACGGACTCGCTGATCTCCGGCCTTTCGATTCGGCTCAAGGAAGCCCTGTCTTCATATAAAGGAATGGTTCGGACCACATCGTTTAGAAGAGATGACCAAGCTGAATAAGGGGATCCGGAAAAGGTTTTAGCCTCCGACGGAAGGCCTTGTTTTTGACCGGAAATAAAAGTGAAATACGCGGTCTTTGAGTTAGGCTCGACAAAAAGCAAACGGCCCAAATGAGTCAAGGAAAGGCTTTCGTCAACAAGGCCGGCTTTCAAAAAAACCCTTTGGAGATTGAGGTTTTTTTTCTCCAAAAGGGCGAGGCTAACTCCATCGACTTGCTTTCCGATTGTTTCCAAGAACGTATCGTTGTTCATGAAATAATAGTATTATACTGCACTCTTAATTGCACTCTTTTTTGTATTTTATATTATATATACTATATTATTTATAGTATTTTAATATGCCGTTTCAGGGGAATGGACGTAATAAGGATACTTTTTCCTTTTCGCGAGTCTCCACTGAACGTCTTCATTTTGACTCGCTTGCCATTTTCATCGCGCGATGATGGCAAGTCTTTGGCATTGGCGGAAACGCAACTCATGCCAAACTGGCTTTGCTCAACGATTTTGCATTGCTCCAACGCATCCATTAGACGTGGGTTGGTCGGAATGCTGTTCATTTCACCTTTGTTTAGAACATCGATATCGTTTGGGGACAAGGATACGAAATCTGTTATTTTCAAGACGTTTCCGTCCACTTTAAAGGATATGTTGGAACATGAGGAGTAGTCGTTGTGGGCCAATGAATTATAGATTAGTTCACGGGCGGATACCCCACTGGCAAAAACCTTGTTGAGTTCCTCTTTGATATCATTCTCTTTTGGGGAAGACAAATAATTCGGATCCAAGGCATTGATGATTCGGAAAACGACGTTTTCTTCGTTCCAGAATATCGGATCCGATGACATCATTCGTATCAGTGATTTTCTAATAACTTTCCTTTTCTTGTTTTTCCCTTCGCTGCCGTTCGATCCTGGCAGATAAAGAGAGACGCCAAACCCCGCAACTTCAATTGATGGATCCAAATAGAAAAGAAGCGCAAAAGTCTTCGAGACTCGGACTCTGCTGATTTCGTCGCCTTTGCCAATTTCCCCTTTTGCTATCATCTCGCGGTAGAAAGCCAACTTCATTTCCACGGTTCTTAAAGATGGTTCGTTCCCCCGAATGGATTTTTGATAAAAGGAAGCGACATCCCAATCGATTTTCTTTCCGAGGCACTTATCGACCAATCTGATGGCCTTTGAATCCTCGGACTTCTCAAAGAACTCAAAGAACTCTTTGTTTATTGTCTTAAGCCCATTCGAGAGGCTTGAATCGAACGGGAGGACCTCCACATCGTGGTCGAAAAGATACTTGATTCCCATGCCGGTGACCAAATAATTGGCGTCAATGGTGCCAACGAACACCTTCTTAATCTTTTTGTCCACGATCAAGCGTGAGCAAGACTTTGTCCACGGATGTCTAGATTCGGCGGTACACGGCTCCAAAGTGGTATAAAGAACGGCGTTCCGCAAATCGGATTTCCCACCCATGGTCTCAAGAACCGTATATTCGGCATGATCGCCTATTTCCAGTCCGCTCCTGGCAGAACAGAAAACCTTATCGCCAGCCACCAATATTGACCCAATTTTCGGTTGAGGTATCGGCTCGTTAAACAAAAAACTCGGTTTTTCTTGACCGGAAAGGCTTGCTATTTTTATCGCCATAGCCTCGAAATCGATGTCTTTCAGTGGAGATTTCTTTGCCATCAGAAAGAAAAAGGCAGGGTCCTTATCCTTGAAGCCATCTTCAAAAGACTTGTATTGTTTCATACTCAAACCCTTATTTTTTTATTATAACGCGTTCGATCCGTTCTGAATGGCCGACAAAACCATGCAATTCCGTCCGCGTTACGCTTTGGAGAAACTCAGCGGCGAATCTCGTCGGCTTTCGCCTTGAAATCCTTTTCGTCGATGATGCCCTTTTCGAAAAGCTCTTCATACGCCAATAAAGTTTCGGCTTTCCGCTGCTCTTTCTTAAGAGAGGGGCGATCGGGGCCGACGATGAGGACAAGTCCCAAAATGAACGTGGCGGCGATTGCAAGGAGAAAAACCAAATCGTTGACGAACATGACTAAGTCCAAAGCCAAAACCGCGATGACGGCCCCGAGGCGAAGCGCAATGACAGCCAAACTCAACGAGCAGGACAAGACCTCAAAGACCCGCTCACGGCCTTGCAGACAACGCGGATGCGAAAAGGAAATGATCCCCAAGGCCAAAACCGAAACAGACAAAAGGATCAGCAAAACCCCAAAAGCGATAAAAAACACCGAATCGGCAAGGCAAATGGAAGCGATGCCAACAAAGAAAGAGACGCCGCCCAACGCGATGGCGGAAACGGGGAAAAGGGCCCGAGGGTTAAATTTGCCATTGTAAAGATGGATCAAGTTGAAAACGCCGAATGTTATCAGCGCCCCCGCGCCGAAAAGAGAAACCAAACCGACCATTATTCCGATCGGGGAGTTCAGGGAATCGGTGGCGGAAAAGCACAAAAAGGCAAATACGATAAGAGCCAAGCCGGCGCCGATAGCCGTTATTGCGCTCGCGAGGACAAGGCCGCGTCGCTTGAAGAGACAGACGCTCTTTTTTTTGACGACCGGTTTCTCTTTTTTCGTCGAAACGCCCTTTTCTTTCCTCGGCTCTTTTTTTTCTTCCATTTGGAACAAGCCCCTTTTAAATGATTTTAGCATCAGAAAGATAAAATGGGCAACGGAAGTCACGACGCCACAAAAAAGCGCGCCTAAAGGCGCGCTCGTCGGTCATTTTCAGTGTTTGATCTTCAGTTCGCCTTTGATATCAAGGCTCGGCGCGCATTTGCCAAAGGTAGGGCAACTATCTTCGGTGCAGGCCATCTCAGCGATACGGTAAGCGCGCGGAATGAAGGTTCGGATTTCCTCTTTGTTGTAACCGACTTGGATCCGATGGTCGTCAACGATGATCGGGCGCCGCAAAACCGAGGGGTTCTTGCGGATGAAATCGATCAGCTGACTCACGGTCATGTCATCGAAATCGATATTGTTCTCCGACACGATTTTACTTCGTGGGGAGATGATGTCATCGGTCCCGTTCTCCGACTTGGAAATGACTTCCTTGATGTCCTCGACCGAAAGGCCGTGGGAAAAAATGTCTTTCTGCTCATACGGGATTTTCTGCTCATCGAACCATTTCTTGACTTTGCGGCAACTCGTGCAACTGGGGGAATAATATATTTTGATCATATACACGAATTGTAGCACGAAGACGGTTACCGCTATATCGCCAATTGGGCTCGAGACCAATTGAACAAAACGAGCGAGGCTTTATAATGGACTTTCGAGGAAAAAACCATGGAACGCATCTTATCCGGCATCAAACCGACGGGAGAGCTCACTCTCGGCAATTACATCGGGGCCCTTCGCCATTTCAAGGACTTTCAGAATCGTGGCGACGTCTACATTTTCATCGCCGATCTTCACGCTTTGACGATGCCGATCGAGGCCGAAACCCTTAGAAACAACTCGCGCGACATCGCCGCGTTCTATCTCGCGAGCGGTCTCGACCCAAAACGCTGCACCATTTTCCTGCAGCACACCGTCCCCGCCCACGCGGAACTCAACGCCATCCTTCAAAACTACCTCTACATGGGCGAACTGAAGCGCATGACCCAGTTCAAGGACAAATGCTCGAAGATGAACGACAATCAGATCGGTCTAGGCATTTTCGCCTACCCAGTCCTCATGGCCGCCGACATTTTGCTCTACGACGCCACCATCGTCCCGGTCGGCGAGGATCAGGTTCAGCACGTTGAAATCACCCGCGACCTCGTCCACCGCTTCAATTCCCGTTATGGCGAGGTTCTGGTCCTTCCCCGGGCCGAGGTCACCAAGGTCGGGGCCCGCATCATGTCGCTGTGCGATCCCAGCAAGAAAATGTCGAAATCCGACCCGAAGGGCGATATTTTCCTTAAGGACCCCTTGAGCGTCTCCCGCAAGAAGATCATGTCCGCGGTCACCGACAGCGGTTCGGAAGTCAGATTCGACCCCGCGGCCAAGCCCGGCATCTCGAATTTGCTGACCATCTATGCGGCCTTAAAGGACATAACGCCGCAGGAAGCCGAGAAGCGCTTCGCGAAATTCCGCTACGGGGATTTCAAGAAAGCCGTCGCCGAAGCGGTCGAAGAGGAACTTGGCCCCTTCAAGGCTCGGTACGAGAAAATCATCGCCGACCGTTCCTATATCAGCGTGCTCCGGGACGGCGCCAAAAAAGCGTCTCTCGTCGCCGCCAAAACGCTCCGCCGCGTCCAAAAGGCGGTTGGTTTGCTTAGCGTCGATGAATAAGCCTCATCTGATCGCCATTGACGTCGATGGCACCCTCCTAACCAGGGAGGGCCGGCTTTCGAAACGCACCAAAGACGTTTTGCTATCCTGCCAAAGGCAAGGCGACGCGATTCTCCTTTCAAGCGGGCGACCATGGCGGAGTTTAAGGGGATTCTATGAGCAGCTGGGCCTTACTGGCCCCGTCGTTTGCTATAACGGAGCTCTCGTTTTCGACCCCTGTGACCCTTCGTTCAAGCGCCTAGAAAAGCGTTTGGATCGCGAAGCCGTCGTCTCGATCTACGAAGCCTTCGCCCCCAGCCTCATGGGCTTCATGTGCGAAAGCGAGACTTCGATCTATATCGACCATCCGAACGATTACCTTGGGCGCTTCTTCCCCTACGAGGGGATGAAAATCGAAAAAGGGCCATTGAGTCGCACCCTTAAAGATAACCCCTTCACCGCCATCTTCGAGGTGAAGGAACGGGACGGCGAACGTCTGCGCGAAGCCATCGAGAAACGGGCTCCGTTGCGGTTCCGCCGCTGGCATGGCGTCCCCTATGGCGAGGCCTATCTTTCCGGCGTCGACAAAGGATCGGCCCTCCTTTACGTCATGACGGAACTGGGTTTTGGAAAGGAAAGCGTTGTCGCTTTCGGCGACAGCGACAACGATTACGAGATGCTGCTGCTCGCTGGACGCCCCTTCGTGATGGAAGGCTGCCATTCGCCGCTTTTGCTGAGGGAATTCCCGCACACGAAAAAAGGCAACGACCAAGACGGGTTGGCCCTTGCCCTTGAGGACTTACTTGACGCCTAACGACCGGCGAAGGGCTTTCGACAAAGCCACGGCCCGCTCATGCAGGCCTTCTTTATTCGTGCCGAGAGCCTCGACGTAGAATTTGCACTTCGGTTCGGTTCCGCTCGGACGGATCGCGATCCATGAACCATCCTCAAGCAGGAGTTTGACCACTTCCGCTTTCGGAAGCGAGGTCTTTTCGGACGAACCGTCCTCTTTCGTGATGACGCCCCCCTCATAGTCCTGAACCTCGACGACCTTGATTCTCATGACTTCTTTCGGCGGATTGGCGTGAAGCTCATCCATGATGGCTTTCATTTCGCTGGCCCCTTCGCTCCCGGCGAACTCAACCGACTCGGTGAAGGCCTCGTGATACCCGAAACGCTTCTCGAGGTTCTCGAACGCGACGTCGAGGGGAATGCCCTGACGGAAATACCAAAGGGCCATCTCGCAATAGAGCAAAATCGCCTGAATGCCATCCTTGTCGCGGACGAAAGGCTTGATAAGGCAACCGTAACTTTCCTCGTAGCCGAACTCGAAATGCGGGCCTTTCCCCAGTTCCTCGTAATGGTGGATCCTTTCGCCGATGTACTTGAAACCCGTAAGGAACGATTCCACGCGGAGGCCGTAACTCTTCGCGATTTTGCGCCCCAGGTCGCTCGTCACGATGGTGTCGTAAAGGACGCCGTCGTCCGAAAGAAGGCCCAAGCGTTTCCGTTCATGGAGAACGTAGTCCAAAAGCAGGGCCCCGGACTGGTTTCCCGTGAACCTTTCGTAAGTGCCCTTGCTCGAGAGATAGGCCACGCCGCAGCGGTCGCCGTCGGGATCGGTCATGACGATGAGGTTGGCGTTATATTGCTTGGCCAGTTTGAGCGGCTCGATGTAGGCCTCCGCCATCTCGGGATTGGGCGACAGGGTACCGCTGAAATCGGGGTCGTGGGTGCATTGGCTCATGACGGGGATGACCTCGTACCCGCAGGTTTCGAAAACCCGCATCGCGTTCTCGTAGGAGGTACCATGCTGCGGAGTGTAGATGATCTTGAAGCCCTTCTTCAAGAGATCGGGGTTGATTTGGACGGAAAGGACGTCTTTGACGTAGGCGTCGTCGATTTCCTCATCCAATTGGACGGTCTCGCCTTTAGCCACCGCGCTGATCGGCTTGACGATGAGCTCGTCCGGCAAAGAGGCGATGATGTCGAGAAGGGGCTTGATTTTTGAAGGGACGAGTTGACAGCCAGTGTCGTCGTAGACTTTGTAACCGTTGTACTGCTTCGGGTTGTGGCTGGCGGTGATCATGATGCCGCCGACGGCCTTCAGATACCGAACGGCATAGGATAGTTCCGGGGTCGGGCGAAGCGAATCGAAGATATAGGCTTTGAGGCCTTCCTCGTTCAGAAGCCGGGCGCACTCAAGGGTGAATTCGCGCGAGAAATGGCGGTTGTCATGGCTGATCACGACGCCTCGAGAGGCGGCGTCGGGGTATTTCTTAAGAAGGTATTCGCCAAAAGCGATGGTCGCCTTTTTGACGGTGAAGGAATTCATCCGATTCGTGCCAGGGCCGATGATTCCTCGCATGCCGGCAGTGCCGAACTCGATGTCGCGGAAAAACGCGTCATCGCGTTCCTCTTTGCCCATTTTCCTAAGGGCGTCCTTGTCGGCGGCGTCGACTTCCTCAGAGGCCAGCCACCTCTCGTAATTAGCTTCCACCACATCACCCATAACTAACGGCTCTCCTTTGCCAACTTTCCGATTATACCCTCTTCCTCTTCATCAAGAGAGGACAGAAACGTTTTCCCGCTTAAGGGTGAAAGGACGCCCTCAAGCCGGCCAAAGGTTATTTCGTGGGCTCGCAGGAATTGACGGTCAAGGCCATACAAAGAGCGGAACTTCCGATTGTCGAGGTAATTGCCGTATTTTCCATCCCCGAGGATGGGGTGGCCGATTGAGGCCAAATGCACGCGGATCTGATGGGTTCTTCCGGTGTAAAGGACACATTCCAAAAGAGTGCAGCCATCGAACTCCTTAAGGGGTTCGTAACCTGTTTTAGCCGATTTCCCGCCTTCGCCGATGGGCGTGACCGTGACGAGACCCGTTTCGGCGTTTTTCTTTAAAGGCTTCTCGATAAGGCCGGCCTCCTTGACCTCCCCGTCGACGAGCGCCCAGTATTTTTTGCTGATGCCCTCGCGGCCCTTGAAAAGCTCCTCAAGAGCCTTTAAGGCCGCGTCGGTCTTCGCGAAAACGACGAGCCCGGCGGTGTTTCTGTCCAAGCGATGGGCCGGAGATGGGACAAACGCATGGTTTTCGGGATCGAACTCGCCTTTATAAAAAAGGTAATCCAAAACCTTCTGCGTCAGCGTGTTCCGTTTCTCCTTGGCGTCGCCGTAGACCAATAGACCCGATGGCTTGTCGACGATCAGGACATTGGCATCCTCATAGGCGATCGCGTAGGGGAATGGCTTCTTCTCCGCCAAACGGGGATGCTTGAAATCCTCGAGTTGCCGGTCCGTCACGTAGAGGCGCACGACGTCGCCATCTTTAAGGGCGTAGTCCTTATGGATCCAATGACCGTTGACCTTGATGTCTTTCTTGCGAAAGGCTTTGTAGATGAAACCCAGTGGGGCGTCACTAAGGTACCTGCGGACGAACTTTTCGGCTTTTTGCCCCGCGTCGCGGGCGGAAACGACTATTTCTTTCATAGCGGCTAGATTATACCATAACGGAACATTGAAAAAGGGGGCGAACCCCTCTATAATTTCCGTTGCCACGCAACATGTGGAGGAATACCCAAGTGGCTGAAGGGGCGGGCTTGGAAAGCTCGTAGGCTCTTAACCGGGCGCAAGGGTTCGACTCCCTTTTCCTCCGCCAAAAGCGTTTGGTACGAACACTCTGTGTGTACCGGGAGTGCGCCGTAATCAAGACTAAGCTTCCGTCAAAGAAGTGGCAGGTACATAAGCAGGCCGTCCAAAAGGGCGGCCTTTTTCATTAGTCAATAGTGCAAGTGCCATCTTGGCGCCGATGCGATGTAAAATATACCCAAGCCAGGAAAAGAAACAAGAACATGAATAAACAACTTAAGAACACAATTCGCAAATATCTACGAATCGTTGACAGCGTTGATTATAAGGAGTTTCAAAAACGAGACTTTGAAGAATTTGAAAAAAGTCGAAATGATTTTGCTAAAACGCACGATGATGATTTGAAAAGAGATGATTATTACCTAGATGATGACGTTTGTTTGGCAATGGCCTATTTTTATGAAGTTGTTTCAAACGATGATGTGAATAAGCTTCGTATAAAACTATCAAAACTACCAAAAAGAGACTTTAGGGTAGAAAACTATTACAAAAAGCCAACTTTCTTTAAGCGCCGGGCTCCACCGCAACACCGACAACCGCCACATCCACGTCTCGTTCTACCAGACGGAGCCAACCATCTGGAATCAGAGGAAGAAGGCCTGCCAGTTCCGGAAAGGCAGGATAGACGGCTCCCACTTCGACTCGCTCAAGGCCATGTCATACGAGCATTTCCTCTCCCCCGACGTCGAGTCTAGGAGGCTCCGCTCCGAGATGAGGGAGGCCGCCATGATGGCTTCGAGGGACCCCGACGGCATGAACGTTCCATCCATCAAGAAATCGCTGGCCGACCTCTACGAGACGATGCCATCGGCCGGGAACGTCCAGTACCGTTCGGCAAACATGGACGGCTGCCGGAAGACCGTGGACAAGATAGCCGAGGCGATAATCGACGGAAGGGACTTCCGCGGGAAATACAACTCGATACTCATGAGGCTCGACGAGCACGACGAGAGGATGAGGGAGTTCTGCCGGCGGAACAAAATCCGCAACCCGGAGCCGTACCTAAGGAAGGGCAAATTCATCGAGGACTACAAGGCCAGGATGGGCAACGCCATCATCGAGGAGGCGCTGAGCCAGAAGAGGGCTGAGGCCATCATGGTCGGGAAGGCCGCCCACCCGCGCGAGGCTAAGAGAATCCACAAAGAATCCGCCCTCCAGATGGCCCTCCTCTACCGCTACCTCGCCGCGAAGATCGAGGAGGAGGCCGAGAACGCCTACGACCGCGAATTGGCCCTCATGGCCAAGGCCAGGAAGGAGGCCGAAAGGGATGCGGGCGGGCCAGAGATGTGATGCCTCACAATGCCTCAGAAGGCACGAAATCTTTGACAGGATAAGGATTTTTTCGCTCCGAGCGAAAACCTCCCGATGCCTTGCAACCCGGACACCGTGTTCGCCTGAAGGAAAAAGAAAGGAAAAAGGAAACGAAAAATGAACGGTGAAACGAAGAAAGCCAAGTCGGCGGAAGAGCTGATTAGGCTCATAAGCGAATACGTCAGCGCAGGCGAAAAAGACGATGGTGAAAAGGAGGAAAAACCACATGGACAAAACGACAGCAGAGCCTGAGAGAAAGCTACAGCTTCCGATGGCGATTAAGGATAAACAAAAGCCGGAAGAGGAGGCCCCGATAACCGTGACCGAGGAAGGGCGGATCGGCGGAGAGGAGGCCAAAGCCCAGCGCGACACCATGGCGAGGGAGCTGGGGCCAGCCATTTTCGAGGCCCTCAAAGACAAGGCCTTCTATGAGGAGGTGAGGGTGCGCATCTACTGGAAGCGCTTCCGCTCCGAGATGTTCAAGGAGTCCAAGGCAGCCAAGAGAAAGGAGCCGCTCTCATATGAGGCGGTGATGTTCTGCCATGACCTCGTGAACCAGGCAGGCGGCGACCTCGAGCACAGAGACGAGCCGGAGGACACGGCTGTATGGTACATCCTCTGTGAGATCATGGCCCTCGGGGCGGAAAGGCTCAGCAAAGCCCAATGGCAAGGCGAGGCCATAGCCAACAAGGCATAGGAGGGAGAAGCCATGCAAACCTTAGTCACACAAGAGAAGCAGCCAGAGAAGGCGGTCATGTACCTCCGCTTTTCCTCCGAGAACCAGACCGAGCAGTCGATAGAGGGGCAGAGGAGCGAGTGCCAGAGCTACGCCGACTCCCATGGGCTCAAGGTCATCGGCGAGTACGTCGACCGGGCCAAAAGCGCCACAAGCGACCCGATTTCCAGAGGATGATAAAAGACTCGTACGCCAAGGAGTTCACCGTCGTTTTGGTATGGAAGAGCGACCGCTTCGCTAGGAAGAGGTTCGACGCCCTCAAATACAAGGAGATACTAGACGGCAACGGCGCGAGGCTCATCTCGGCCACCGAGGCCAACATCGACGGCCCTGAGGGCATCATCATCGAGTCGGTGATGGACGGCTACAACGAGTACTATTCGGCCGAGCTCACCGTCAAGGTCGGGAGGGGCCTCAGGGAATCGGTGAAGAAAGGCAAGACCATCGGCGGGAGGAGGCAGATAGGCTACCAAATAAAGGACGGCTCCTACGTCATCGACGAGAACGAGGCCAGGGCCGTGAAAGAGATGTTCCGCCTCTTCGCCTACGAGGGGATGGCAATGTCGGCCATCGCCAAGAGGCTGAACGAGGAAGGGATGGCGAGGAGCGACGGGCTCCGCTACAACCACAACTGCGTCGAGAAGGCCATAGTCTCCAAGCGCTACGTCGGCGTCCTCAAATGTGAGGGCGAGAGGAACGAGAACGCCATCCCGAGAATCATCGACGATGACACCTGGAGGAAGGCCCAAAGCAGGAGGGAGAGTCACAAGCACCGGGGCGGATGCTTCCTCGACCCCAACGAATACGCCCTCTCCGGCAGGCTTTTCTGCGCCGAATGCGGGTCTCCGTTCGTTGGGCAGTCCGGCACATCCAGAAGCAAAAAGACATATGAATACTACATATGCAACGGAAGGAGGCGCCACCAATGTTACGCCCCGCGATGGGGCAAGGCGGAAATCGAGGGGATGGTCATCGGCCTTTTGAAGGATACGTTCAGGGACTCCGACACGTCAGCCTTCCTCGCCAACCGCCTCTTCGGAGCCCAGTCAAAGGGCACGGCGGAGGCGGCCTCTATAACCGACCGGCTGGCAACGGTTCAGTCAAAAATCGACAACATCGAGAAAGCCATCGAGGACGGCATCTACACGAAAACCACCAAAGCGGCCCTCTCAAAGCTGGAAGAGGAGCAGGATTCCTTGGAGATCTCGCTCTCGAAGGAAAGGGTCAAGCACCGGGTCTACACGAAGGAGGAGATCAAGGCGGCCATACAAATGCTTGGGAGGATAGATCTCTCGACGACCGCCAAAAAACGGACTTTCGTGAACACATTCGTCAATCGCATAGAAATCGACAAAGAAGGCAATGTCTCGATATTCGCTACCATTTTCGGTAAAACGACTACCATAAAAGCACCAGATTACATCATAAAAAGGTTCGCACCGAGCCCCTATTGCTCCGCCAGTGGCTTCACATACGAACACTCTACGCATACCGTATTGGGTTTGTAATCATAGCCGAGTTACCCACGAAGGGCCACTCAGCCAAAAAAGATCAGGCCGGCGAAGAATCGTCTTGATGGTTCTTGCGGCCCTTTCTTTTTCCTGTCATGTGGGTATCCCACTAGCGCAAAAGCGAAGGAGAAAAGTGGAGAAAAAGCACCACTTTTCTTTATCCTGTTGGCTGGGATGGGGGTATTTTAACCCCTCTCACTTCAGCGTCGTGTTTATGTCGTCTACCAATCCAATCTTGTTAATAAAGGAATAACTGAATTTTCAAAGTGAGATAAAAACGCCATCAATTTGGACTTCTAGGCCGAAGAACGAAAAGAAAATCGTTACCGCTAATTCTTATTATCCGAAAGCTCCGCAAGTTCTTCAATTGGGAGAGGTCTACTCGTATGGTGAAACGGTAATTCAAGACCCAAAATCCAGTGTTTTAGCTGAAATAAATCTTGAGGACGTAAGTTCTGGCGAAAAAAGTTCCAATACAGGATTACTGATTGGCGAAAGAATAATCAGCAAAGCAAAACCTTTTTTGCGCATGCCCCGCACGGACATCATCAAAAAAGTTCAAGCAAATACGAAACCACTCTATTAGATGCATGAAAACGATCCCGCTTGTTGGGCCGAAGTCGGCGCGATGAAGGAGGTGTTTTGTGAAAAATGCGCCAAAAACAAGGCGCAACGTGGCCAAAGAGGCGCCTCGTTAACGACCTTCCGATGTTGGGAGAGAACAATTTAACAACGATCAAAACACGCTCCTCCGTTACCGCTTCTAACCGGTCTCTCAAATTTCCATCGCGTTTTCTTTGCTCAAAAAATGGCGTGGTCTAATATAGTTTAACGTTTACAAAAATTGACATTTTTCGTAAATTAGTTTATTAATATAAATGTTATGAATAAGAAAAAAGTAATCATTATGCCGGACACCCAAAGAATACTCACTCAAATGGGCTCAAATATCAAAATGGCAAGGCTCCGGCGGGGAATATCCATGGAAACGATCTGCCTTCGAGCCGGGATTTCCAGAGCGACCTTGTGGAAAATCGAAAACGGTTCCCCCAGCGTTTCCCTTGGCGCTTACGCCGCCTCCCTTCACGCACTTTACGGGATGGACAAAGAACTGCTGAAGGTGGCAAGCGACGACGAACTGGGCCGACTCATTCAGGATCGAAACCTTGTCGTTGGCAAAAGAGCGAGGAAAAAAGCGAAATGAAAAACAGTTTGGAAAGAAAAGCCTTTGTTTATTTGGGCTCTGCCAAAGAACAAGACCTCCCCCTAGGAACCTTGTTTGAAGACGATGTCTTAGGCAACGTTTCATATTCGTTTGAATTTGAGGAATCATTTCTAAAATCCCATAACGAAAACGCCCTTCTTCTCGATCCCGATCTATATTTTTATTCAGGAAGGCAATATGTCACCGCTAAAAAACCAATTTTTGGTTTTATCGCCGATTCGGCCCCCGATCGATGGGGCCGCTTGCTAAGGCAAACATACGAAATGCGAAGAGCCAAAGAAGAAAACCGGCCTTTCAAGCCTTTGACCGAGTTCGACTATCTCTTGGGTGTTTCCGATCAAGCAAGGATGGGAGCGCTTCGCTTCAAAAAAGAAAAAGACGGGCAGTTTCTTTCTTCCGACATTGATAGCCCCATTCCTCCGTTGACGAGCCTTCGGGACTTGGAAGAAGCCGCTTATGAAATCGATCAAGGGCACATGATATCCGATGGCAAACTTCGCTGTTTGCTGGCTCCCGGTTCTTCATTAGGAGGGGCTAGGCCCAAGGCTTCGATTTGTTTCCCCGACGGTTCGTTATGGATCGCCAAATTTCCGGCAAAAAACGATAAATGCAACGTCAGCGGGCTGGAAATGATCGCCCATGATATGGCCCAAAAATGCCTAATCGACGTTCCGGAGGCCAAATTGGATAAGTTCTCGGATCGAGGATACACATTTTTGACAAAAAGGTTCGATCGCCACGGAAATAAACGCCTTCATTTTTCCTCCGCCATGGCTCTTTTGGGGAAAAAAGACGGGGAAGAGGCCAGTTACCTGGATATCGTTTCCTTTCTAAAATCATATGGCTCGCCTCAGCGACTCAAACAATCGCTGGAGGAACTTTTTACGAGAATGGTGTTCAATATCATGATTTCCAACACCGACGATCATTTGCGGAACCATGGCTTTCTCTTAAAAGAAGACGGGTGGGCCATTTCCCCCGCTTATGACATAAACCCCTCAGCCGAGAAGAAAACCCTGACTCTGTCCCTCGATGGCTACGATCGCACTTTAAACCTCGATTGCGCTCTTCGGATTTCGCCATATTTTGGACTGACGGAGAAAGAAGCCAAAGAAAAAACGTCTTTCCTTTCGAAAACGATAACCGATTCCCTGGTTCCCTTATCGAAGAAATACGAAATCGCCAATTCCGATTACGAATTATTAAGAAACGCTTGCCAGTGTGCCTTGACTTACGCCTTATCTGTGTCTGCGTAAGACAATGGATGCATAAACAACTCCAAAAAAACGCTTCAACTTCCGAGAAATGGACAAAATTAAGTTCCCCTCCAAACAACGTTCGATTGAAACGCTTTCGCTCCGTCATTCGAACGTTGCGTTGACTCCTCGCTCATGCCGAAGGCTTCGCCTTATTTATGAGAGGAATTGCGCTTTTTGTCTAAATATCCGATGGCGAATAAGCTAGAATAAACGCAGGTTCGCGCATCGCCAGTTCGGGAAACGCCGCACGTTTCCGAAGAAAGAACGATTCGCATAATCCCTCCAAGCCGTCAAAATAAGAGAAGCGGCGCTGGAATAACGGGTTCCCATCCATGAAAATTAATCGGAAAAACAAGTTCGTCGGTTTGCTCGCTTTGCTTTTAGTCTATCTAGCGGCGATCGCAATCGGTGTTTTCGTTTTCCTTGCCTTGCCTCGCTTAGAGGTGTACGCCCGGGTTCTTCTAGCGGACATCGCCTCGACCGTTTTCGTTTATCTTTTCGGCGTCGTTCTTAGGAGCGCCTCCGTCTACGATCCCTATTGGTCGGTTCAGCCTCCCCTCATCGTGTGGGGTCTCATGGCATTCTGCCACAGATTCGATCCCGTTTGCGTCACGATCGCCATCGCAACCGCTTTGTGGTCGATAAGGCTGACGGCCAATTTCGCCATCGGTTTCAGCGGACTGGGCTATGAGGATTGGCGTTATCGGGACCTGCGGGAAAAAACGGGGAGACTTTTCCAGCTCGTGAACCTGTTGGGAATCTGCCTCTTCCCCACGCTTATAGTGTATCTAGGGTGCTTGCCTTTCCTTTTCCTCGTCACCTCGAGCGTCGCCTCTTCCTTCCTCGCGCTTCCAGGGGTTTTCGTGATGCTTGGGGGGACGGCGCTGGAACTGGTCGCGGACGCCCAACTGAAACGTTTCGCGAAGCGAAGAAGCTCCCGCTCGATGATCCTAAAAAGCGGATTGTTCCGTTATGCAAGGCACCCCAACTACCTCGGGGAGATCCTCTTTTGGGTCGGGATGGCGGCCTCTTGCCTCTATGCCTGCCCGGCGAACCCGTGGATGTACGTCGGGGCGGCCGCCATTTTCCTGATGTTCCGCTTCATCTCGGTCCCAATGGCCGAAAACCATCAGAAAACCTATAAAGATGATTATGGCGATTATCTCGGAGCCACCCATGTTTTCGTCCCCTTGCCGCGTTTGACTCGTCATAAAAGCGAAAAGCGCCCTTCCTAAAAGAAGCGAAAACGGAAGCCACTCCCCCAATCGGAAAAGCCGCGTCTCTCGACGGCGGCTTTTTCCTTCATTCGATTGCGGTTCGCCCAAACTTTAGCGACAGCGCAAGCGATTGTCGAATTGAAATCGGTTATCAGCCCCTTTGATAGACCGCGCTTTTTGAAAGGGCGTATCCCTCAGGCACGGCGTTGACTCGGACAATATCGGATCTTAGGAACTCCCCATCCCCGTCCTTGACGGCATAAAAGCGGTAGATCGTCTCGCCGCCGTCAAAACTGAAATAACTCGTCTCCTGACGCGAGTAGAAGTCGAAAACGTCGAGGTTCCCGTCTTTGTTGAGACGAACGATGTAATGATGGTCGCCGTTATCGCAGCAAATATCGTAAGCGTCCAGGAAGTCTTGCTGGTAAAAATAATCGCAAGCCAAGGGGTTCCCGTTATATTCCCCTGAGCAACTGGCGCCCGCGAGCTCATCTAGCGTCAGCGTATCCTCGCCGTTTTTGAAGGTCCCTTCATAAGAGGCGGGAACGAAGAAAACGGTGTGGTAGTAAACGCCGGAATAGTCGCCGAAATCCTGGCAGGAAATATCGGTATAAGAAAGCAAGGAGGTCGCGACCACGACCGGTTCGGCGTAGGCTTCGCCCGTCAAAACCGAATTCGGAAAGGAAGTGACGACGCTTTCGACGTAGGAGGACACGACCCCATCACTCACGCCGATGGTGGCGATTTGCGAAACCGAGGCCGAAAAGCCGATTTTCCAATCGTCTTCCGGAAAAATATCGTAATCATCGAAGAAATCGCTGTAGGAAACCTCTGTTTCAAGATCGAAAGAGAAGGTGAAGGAGGACTCGAAATCCCCCTCCGCTTTTAGCGGCGCGTCAAGGTAGGGTCCATCCGAAAACAACGACAACGCGAGATCGTTGAAATCCTTGTCTTTGAAATAATGGGAAAGATCGCTTTGGTCGACGTCATCGTCCACGATGCTGCCATAGTACGAATCGCCGTTCAAATGATCGACGCCGACCTCGTAATAATTGTACTCATCATCGTAATAATGAAGTTCCGTGGAGTTTTCCGTCGCTTCCGTTTCGCCGGAATCGGCGTCGACTTCGGTCGAGGCGATTTCCGAGGAGGACACATAATTGTCGTATATGGTTTTTCGCTCCGTCATCGTTTTGTCGTAATCGTACCCATCGATATCCTGACCGATGATGGAACCGTAGAAAGAAGAGGAGCCATTGGATTCGTTGACGTAATAAGACGCGAGATGGCTCGCCTTTGAATCGATATGACTTTTGATTTCCTCGGCGAGCGAGGGTTGGCTTTGGGAAGAGGAGGAAGAGGCCGATTGCATAGAGGAGTCCCCAGCCGAGGAAGAAGAGGCTGGTTGCATAGAGGAACTCTCCGCTAGGGAAGAGGCCGGATCGCAGGCGCTAAGAACGAACAAAGGGGCGGATAGAAGCAGGATCGAAGCGATTTTTTCATGGGTGAACTCCTTATTAAATGGTTGCATTATAGAGGCAAGGAACGGAACGTTCAATGGTTATGTCGAGATTGGAAAAAATCAGCGAAAATGAGATTTAAAACCTGATTTTTCACCAAAGCATATGAACGATGGACACACTCAAAAAAGCGGTACCCTCGCTCTTCCAGCAGGTTGCCTTCGCCCTTGAGAAAACGCTCGCGCATGCTTTATTTCGCCACCGATTGCCTCGGCGATGAAATCATATGTCTGCGTTTCAGTATATGATCCCGGTTTTGTTCGTCGTTAATGCGCTGATGGAAATCTTGTCGCTTCCGAAACGAAAACTGACGTTGCCTTTGCCAAACGATAACGTGGTTTCGTCCTGTTTCGCGAAGCCTTCCCCGACCATGGTGCCTTCGATTGCTTCTTCTTCCGATTCCAAACTCAGTCCGTATACGAAGATGGCGGGATCGGTTATTTCGATTTTGGTCACCGCCGGGTCGTCCTTCAAATCCGGATATCCGCTCACGAGATAAGTGACGTG
Organism: Bacilli bacterium; assembly: GCA_022641095.1. GTDB lineage: Bacteria > Bacillota_I > Bacilli_A > RFN20 > CAG-826 > UBA4951. The sequence continues at coordinate 38,655 of JALCDB010000003.1, read as the reverse complement.
CCTTTCCGGAACGCGCGCGGGGCCGCCAAGGACCGCGTACCTCGAATCCAAATACTCGCTGGCGCCGAACCATCCCGGAAGATAAGCGCAGCCCTCTAAATCGGCGGCGGAAACCCTCTGCGTGATCCATAGCTCAAGATTGGTGTCGTCGGGCCTATCGAGGCGCTGGCCCTGACTGGAGCACCCTCCGAGCGAAAATAGAAGCGCGGACGCCGCTAGGCTAGCCAAAAGCCGCTTTCCGGACGTCATAACCTTAGGCCCCCGCATATCCCGGATCGACGATCTCGCCAATGGTCAAAGGAACCGAAACGGAAGAGGAGCCGACCTTGACGAACGGCTGCTCGACGCTGAACAAATAAGGGTGCGAAAGGCTGAAATCGTAAGGTTTTCCCGGAGGAGTGGGCGCCCCAGGTTCCCCGCCGACGATCGTGGCCGAGCAAGAATGGAACCCGTTGTAGTCGAAGCTCATAAGGGAATCCTGAATGAGGTATGAGAGGCGAATGGGGCCGATGATCCCCTGCGCCATTTTCTCGTTCAGCCCTCTGCTTGTGGCGTTAGGAAAGGCCTTCGCGAGGGCTTCGCCATCGAGGGAAATGTCGTTTTCGAGCTTAAAATAAGGAGCCAGGATGGAAACTTCGTATTTCGACGAGGGCTCCCCCGTATCCTCGTCGACATAACTCATCGGCTCATAGGAGCCGGACAAGGCCGCGCCGAGAATCCCGCTTGGGAGCCCCTCTTCCTCGTCGGGAAGGTAATACGACATGTCGAGGTTCCTGATCCTCATCTTGGCCATGGTGAAGCCATCGCCCTCATAGACCTTATGGTCGACCGAAACGTCGGCGATGTAATCGACATCGCGTTCAACCCCGCCTTCAAAATAGGCCATCTTATGCGTCCCCGAATCGTATTGGCTCTTCAAATTTTCTTTCTCGGCGAACCCGTCGACGCAGTAATAGACCGACATCGCGGCGGACGCCAAAGGATCCTCGTCCTTGAGGGCCAAGCGAGGGGTCGGAAAGCCTTTCAGGCCTTCGGAGGCGAGGTAAGCGTTCCCGGAATCGCTGGTCAGCGCCTCGTTGTATATGGACGCGTCAAAAACGCGGCCAAGCAAGGAATATAGATCCTCGTCCTTTGGGAGCAGATTCACTTTCTTCGGATTGAACCACAGGGAGTTCAGGTTGTATCCGCCGGAAAGGTCGCCGTTTTCCTCTTCCTTCAAAGTGCAAAGGGAGGAAACGACCTCGGAAGCCGCCTCCTTAAGCTCGCTTTCGCCATTTAACCCCATGAAGGAAAGGAAATCCCCCTCAGCCTCGGAAGTCGAGGTGATGGCGGCCAGCGCGAAGCACATATAGGCGTCGGGGATCGATACGCCCAGGCTCCTCTCACCGTTCGTTTTAATCGAATTGTCGAAAGCCAAGGCCACGAAGTTCCTAGCGAACGTCCGATAAGAGGCGTAAGTAGTCTCGGACATCTCCCTTTTCGGGGAGGTGAGGACCTTCTCGGTCGTCGGGGCGACCAGGCGCGATGCCCTTAAGGCCTCGGAAGAAGGCCCGCTTAGCGGGAAAACGCCGCCTTCGTATAAGGAAAGAGCCACTACTCCGACCGCGACCAGCGATCCGACCGGAATGCCGATTTTGACCCATAACGACTTCGGCTTGGCGGATGGCTTCTCGAATTTCTCGTAGTCTATTTTCCCTTCGATGTCGGAGAAAGACAGCCTTTTTTTGGCCCTCTTCTCGATTTCCTTCTCAAAGATGTCCTTATTTACCATACCGTTTTCCTCTTTTCGATTGCCTGAATTTCCTTTTGGCCCTTTGGTAGGCCATCCTCGCGGCGTCCTCCGTGATGCTGAGTTTTTTCCCGATTTCGGCAAAGGCAAGGCCGTCGACGGCGCGAAGAAGCACGATGCGCGTCGCTTCTTCGGAAAGGACGGCCCGGAGATCGTTCACAAACTCATGGTAGATAAGGGACCCATCTTGAGGCGACGCGTCTCCGTATTCCTCGATTGAATCGGTGAAATTGGCCTTTTTGTCTTTCTTCAGACGATTGAGAGCCAGATTCTTGGCCGTAGAGACAAGGTAGTACTTGACCGAGCCCCTCACTTCTTCGGCATGGGAGAAGAAGGCCAAAAAAGCATCGTTGGTGACGTCTTTCATGTCCTCCTCGTCTTTGAGGTAACGCGAGAGGCTGAAAAAGACGAGTTTCGCGTAGGCGCCGTAGATTTCCCCAAAAACCGCTTTGATCTTCTCCTGGTCCCCGCTCTGGAGCGCCTTGGAGAGAAGCGCCTCATAGCTTTGACCCATGAGAAGTTCTCCTTTCTTCTCGCCTACATTCAATAAGACAATCGAAACGCGCGAAAGCGAACAATTATTATTAATAATCGAGCAAAGTCATGGCAAATGGAAGCCTTCGCCGCAAAAAAGCCTCGCTCATCGACGGCTTTCGTCTCCCATAGAGAAGAATCGGCTTCAGCGTTTCCTTAAAAACGAGAACGGGCCTTTTCTCGCGTATTCCCGTTTTTCCACGTCAAGCACGCGATACCCTTCCTTTTCCACCGTTTCTTTGAGCTGAGCCAGATCGACGCCGTCTTCCGCGATGACGGTCGCCTCGTTCTTATAATGGTCGGCTTTGGCCTTCTTGACCTTCGCGACTTTCGAAAGCGATTCCTCGACATGGCACTCGCACATGCCGCATTTCATCCCTTCGATCGATAGATGTATTTCCAACATAGGGCAACTCCTTTGGCTTAACTGGTTAGTTCTGCCTAACCATTATTATTCTATTCTGACCAAAGCCTTCTTTTCAACCCAAAAGAAAAAGTGGGCTTCTCGGTCCGCCCCAACCATAGACGCCCTCACTTGACCTTTTCGTCGAAATGCTTTTTGAGGGCGGCGTAGGTCTCGGGGCTAAGGATATGCTCGATGTGGCAGGCGTCCTTGAAAGCGATGTCCTTAGGAACCCCAAGCGCCACGAACAAATCCCCAACCAGATTGTGCCGCTCATAGATTTCGCTCGCCTTTTTCCGCCCCGCTTCCGTCAGCACCAATTCGTCGCGAGGCCCGAAAGAAAGGTAACCGCCTTCCTTAAGTTTCTTCATCGCCACCGAAATGCTGGGTTTGCTATAGCCAAAGGAGTTGGCCAAGTCAACCGAATGGACCAAGTCCCGGCCTTTTTCGCCTTCGAGCATCAGGATCCTCTCGAGATAATCTTCGCTGCTTTCGTTCGATTCCATAAAGCGCCTCTTTGCGTGCCCTTATTATTATAGTCCGTCTTTAGGGGCTTGACCATAAACGCGGTTATCTAAAACTAACCAAAAGGAAAGGAACGGACCGCGGGCGATTCCAAAATGTTGTTGACATTGAAGTTAGTTATGTCTAACATCAACACGGTTAGTTACCACTAACAGGAGGATAAGAGATGCCGCTTCCAGTAGCGCCGCAAGGCCAAACGTTCACCATCAGAAAGCTCCTCATCCGGGATCTCAAAACCAAAAAGCACTTGGAAAGCCTTGGGTTGGTCGCGCATCAGCCCATCAAGGTGATGAGCCAAGGGAAAGAGGGGACGGTGATTTTGGTCAACGAAACGCGGCTCGCGCTCGACATGAGCACCGCCTCCTCGGTTTTCGTCGAATGAAAGGAAAGGCATAAAACGTCATGAAAGAAAAAGACGATGCGGCCGAATGCGTCTCGCCGGGCGGGGAAATCGCTCTGGGCGAGGCCGCGATCGGCTCAAGCGGGACGATCGTTCGGGTCCGCGGGGAAGGCAAGCTCAGGAGACGGCTCTTCGACATGGGCCTGACCCCCGGGGCCGACCTCTATCTGAGAAAGAGGGCTCCGCTAGGCGACCCCCTCGAAATCACCATCAGGGGCTATGAGCTCACGCTCCGGCGCAGCGAGGCGATGAACGTCCTCGTCAGGATCTCCGCCAAGGAAAGCGAGAACGGAAAATGAAAAAGGAAAACGGAATCACCATCGCGTTGGCCGGAAACCCCAATTCCGGGAAAACGACCCTCTTCAATTCTCTGACGGGCAGCACCGCCTACGTCGGCAATTGGCCGGGCGTGACCGTCGAAAAACGCGAAGGGGTCTACAAAAACAAACGCATCGGCGAAGCGAAGATCATCGATCTGCCGGGTATCTATTCGCTATCGCCATACAGTCCCGAAGAAATCATTTCTCGGAATTACATCCTCCAAAGCCATCCCGACGTCGTCATCGACGTCATCGACGCGACGAACCTTGAGCGCAACCTCTATATGACGACCCAGATCCTTGAGATGGATGTCCCGGTCGTCCTCGCCCTTAACATGAGCGACGCCTTGGATGGCAGCGGCCAGTCGATCGACGCCAAGGCCCTCGGCAGGAAGCTGGGGGTCCCGGTCATTTTGGTTTCCGCTTTGCGGGAACGCAACCTCGACAATCTCATGGCGGAGGCTTTCATCGCCTCAAGAAAGCCGCGCAAAGGCGTCTCGCTATGGGACCAAGGCCCCCTGAAACCCATCATCGAGAAAGCGGAGGCGATATACAAAGGGTCGCTAAAGGAAAACGCCCTTTTCCACGCCATCAAGGCTTTAGAGGGCGACGAAATCGAACTGAAGGAGAATAACCGCGAATGCCAAGAGGCCCAAACCCTTTACGAAGACAAGGAAGGTTTTGAGGCGACAAGCGCGGACGAGCGTTATAAATACATCGTGAGCCAATTGGCGCCGTGCCGACATGGGCATAGCGGAAACGAGGCCCATAAACTCACGAAGAGCGACAAGATCGACAAAGTCCTGACGAGCAAAATCTGGGGCATCCCCATCTTGCTCGCCATCCTCTTCCTCATCTTCCACCTCACTTTCGCCGGAGACCTCTTTTACCTCGGCGCCATGGGCGTCGACTTCGGGGACGGGTATTCCGGATTGATCCACTTCACGGTCGACGGCGAGCAGTTTTACCCGTTCGCCGGGCTCTTCTACACCGCCGACGGAATCAACGGAATCGGCGAGTTCTTCCATAGCCTGTTCGGTGACGACGGATCCGGCATTTTCGGGTGCATAACCCAGGGGATCCACGTCGGACTCATAGGCGCCGGGGCCCCCGCGTGGGTCGACGGCCTTCTTTGCGAGGGGGTCTGCGCCGGCGTCTTCGCCGTCCTCGGCTTCGTCCCGCAGATCATGATCCTTTTCCTGTTCTTCGCGATTCTCGAGGACTCGGGCTACATGGCCCGCATCGCCTTCATGCTGGACCGCATTTTCCGCCGCTTCGGGGTCTCCGGGCGCGCGTTCATCCCGATGATCATGGGTTTTGGGTGCGGGATCCCGGCCATGATCAACACCCGCACCCTCTCCAGCGACAAAGAGAGGACCAAGACCATCCGCGTCATCCCCTTCTTCGCCTGCGGGGCCAAAGCCACCTTTTTGGCCGTCGTCGCCGACGCGGTCGCGGAAGCCGCCGGAATGGACGGCGGGCTCTTCACCTTTTCGATGTACCTGCTTGGGATCGTCGTGGCCATCGCCGCGGTCATCGTCATGAACAAGACGAGCCAGCGCGAGAAAGTCCCGCCTTTCGTCATGGAGCTTCCTTCCTACCACACGCCGAAGCCGCGGGCCCTCGCCATCCACGTCTGGGACAAAGGCAAGCACTTCATCAAGAAGGCCTCGACCATCATCCTGGCTTCCACGATCGTCATTTGGTTCTTGGCCAACTTCAATTGGGGGTGGCAGATGGTCGACGAGACCGGAACCAGCATCCTGAACGATCTGGGCAGACTGATCCAGCCGCTTTTCACCCCGATGGGGTTCGGCGTCCAGGCGGGTCAGGACGGCTGGACGTTGGCCGTGGCCTCCATCCAAGGCATCGTCGCCAAGGAGAACGTGACCTCGACCGTCGAAACGCTGGCCGCCATCATCGGAGCCGACAGCTTCCAGGCGATCGTGGAGGCGTGCGGCATCTCCACGGGAGGCGTCGTGGCCTTCGCGGTGTTCAACCTCATGACGATCCCCTGCTTCGCCTCGGTGGCGACGGCCAAAGCCGAGCTCCCAAACCGCAAATCCTACGTTTGGACGATTCTCTTCTGGCTTGGCCTCAGTTATGTCCTTGGCTGCGTAGCCTACATCACGATCGACTACGTCTGGACCTTGGGCATCACGTTGCCTCTCCTGGGGTTAGGGATTCTCGCCCTTTATCTCTATGACCGCAAGAAAAGCAGGCAGGAAGCTAAGGCGGCCGCTTAAGGGAAAGGAGGGATAGGCGATGCACTGGACCGAAATCGTGACCATCGCGCTTCTAACGGGGTACGCGGCCTTTATGATCGCCTACCTCGTGAGGCGAAGGAAAAAAGGCGAAAGCCTTGAGGAACTGAACTGCCCCTTCGCCTCCGGCGACGCCAAAAGGCTGGTCAAGGAATTCAGAAAAGCGAAAAAAAGAGAGGAGAGGAAACGTGCCCGCGGGAGATGCAAGCGAATTCTTTAGGCGAGGCCATATGCTCTCCATCGGGGAGTGCGCCGCCGCGGATGGCTCCTTTCTGGAGAGGGATCTGGCCCGCGAAATCGGAAAAAGCCGCCCTTTCGCCTCCGTGGTTATAAAGAAACTGAGGAAAGAAGGGCTCGTCGTCGGGAAAACGTATGGCCCCTTCCGAATAAGCGAAGAGGGGCTTGGCCTCCTCCGCGATCTCCAAAAGGCGAAAAGAAGACTCCTTCGTCTTTTCGCCCCTTTGCGCGGCTTCTCGAAAGAGGAAAAGGAGAGTTTGGCTCTCTACGCCCTCGTGAGCGGGCGCTTTCCCGCCGCCGAAAGCCTTCTGGCTCCTTAACGGGGCTTTTTAATTCAGCGGCCGGAAAGGATATAATCAAAGGAATGATCAAACTGGTATTGCTTCGACACGGCCAATCGCTCTGGAACCTGGAAAACAAATTCACGGGCTGGACCGACGTCGGGCTCTCGGCGCAAGGGATCGAGGAAGCCAAGGCGGCGGGCCGCCTCCTGAAGAAAAAGGGCTACGTTTTCGACGAAGCTTATTCTTCCATCCTCAAAAGGGCCAACGAGACCTTGGATCTGGTCCTTTCCGAAATGGGGGAAACCGAAATCCCAAAGTTCTTCTCTTGGCGTCTCAACGAACGCCACTACGGCGCCTTGCAAGGCCTTAATAAATGCGACAGCGCGCGCAAATGGGGCGCGGAGCAAATCCACGTTTGGCGAAGAAGCGCCGACGTGCCGCCCCCGCCTCTATCGAAAGAGGATCCGCGCTACCCCGGCAACCAAGAGACCTATCGCGGCTTGGTGCGGCAGGGACTCATGGAGGAGAAGGATCTGCCTTTATCCGAATGCCTGCTCGACACGGCCAAACGGGTCAAGATCTATTTCATGAGCGAGATAGCCCCCTCCATCCGCGGCGGAAAACGCGCCCTCGTCGTCGCCCACGGCAACAGCCTTCGGGCCCTCGTGATGGAATTGGAGAACCTAAGCCCGGAAGCGATCGCCTCGGTCGAGATCCCGACCGGAAAACCCCTCGTTTACGAACTTAACGAGAAAAACTTGAGCCTCATCGGAAAATACTATCTATAACGGGGATACCCGCCGCATCCCTTGAATCAGTTTATTCTTTTTTGGCCTTATACCCGGCTTTTTCGACGGCCGAGACGGCTTTTTCGACGGCTTTGGGATCGGAGACGAAGTGGGCTTCCTTTCCCTTAAGGCTCACCTGAACCTCGGATAGGCCCGGAACGCTTTCAAGGGCGGAGCGCACCCGCTCCGCGCAGCGCTCGCACATCATCCCTTCGACGCGCAAAACGATCGCCTTCCCTTTGGGCGAAACCGTTTTTTCGCCAGCCTTCCCTTTTCGATCCGAAACCGTTTTATGGGTTCCGCCGAGTTTGCGGAGGTTGATCCGCAAGGCGTTAAGGACGACGGTCAAAGACGAGAGGGCCATCGCGGCCGAACCGTACCATGGCCGAAGTTTGTAGACGCCGGCGAAGGAAAGGGCGCCTGCGGCTATGGGGATCATGACGATGTTGTAAAAGAAAGCCCAAAACAGATTCTCCTTTATGGTTCGGAAAGTGATCCGCGAGAGGCTGACGGCCCGATAGGCGTCCATGAGCAAGGAATTGATCAGGACCACGTCAGCGGAATCGATGGCGATGTCCGAGCCCGCCCCGATGGCGATTCCGATGTCGGCCTGAGTCAAAGACGGGGCGTCGTTGATGCCGTCGCCGACCATGATCGTCTTGCCGTTTCTTTGCAGTTCCGCGATCGCTTCCCGTTTCCGGATGGGATTGGCTTCGGCGATGAAACGCCCGATTCCGGAACCCTTCGCGATCGAGGCGGCGGTCGCGCGGTTGTCGCCGCTAAGAAGGACCGGGGTCATCCCCAATTCCTTAAAGGCCCGCACCGCTTCGGCCGAATCGTCGCGCAAAACGTCGCGGAGGGCGACGAGGCCGATGATCTTGTCGCCTTTAGCGAAATACAAGACGGTCTTTCCGTCCTTCGATAGCCGTTCCCCTTCTTTTTGAGCCGCCGCGTCGACTATCCCCGCCCTTTCCATGAAGGCGTAATTGCCGCCATAGGCGCTTTGCCCGCCGATCACGCCGCTAGCCCCGTATCCCGAGACGGCCTTGAACGAAGAGCACGCCGTCTTTTTGATGCCTTTCGCCTCCGCCTCCTTCACGATGGCCTTCCCCAAGGGGTGCTCGGAAGACCCTTCGAGGCTCGCGGCGAATCCCAAGAGATCATCGGATGAGAAGGAAACGAGGTCGGTGACCGTCATTCGGCCTTTCGTGAGAGTCCCCGTTTTGTCGAAGACGACGAACTTGGCCTTCCCCGCCTCCTCAAGAGCGGAAGCCGTTTTGAAGAGGATGCCGTTGCGGGCCCCCTTCCCGCTTCCGACCATGATGGCGACCGGGGTCGCGAGGCCCAAGGCGCACGGGCAGGCCACCACCAAAACGGACACGCCCCTTTCAAGAGAATAGGAAAGGAGATCCGAATATCCTCCTAGCGAGGAGACGAAATCCCCGCCGAAGATGAGCCAGAAAACGAAAACGACTAGAGAAGCGGCCATGATCGTGGGGACGAAGACACCGCTCACCTTGTCGGCCAAAGCCATGGCTTTCGTTTTGCCAAGGCTGGCATCTTCCACGGTTTTGACGATTTGGCTGAGCGTCATGTCGGCCCCGACCCTCTCCACGCGAACCCTAAGGGCCCCGCTTTGATTGATGGTCGCGCAAAACACAGGGTTTCCAGGGCTCTTCTCGACCGGAACGGATTCGCCGCTGAGCGAAGACTCGTCAACGGCCGATTCGCCGCTTTCGACCGTCCCGTCGGCGGGGAAGGACTCACCCGGCCTCACGAGGACGAGGTCGCCTTTCTTCAAGGAATCGGCGCGGACCGCCATTTCTTTCCCCTTGACCAAAAGGGTCGCCTTCTTCGGAGCCAGATCGATAAGACCCTTTAAAGACGATGTCGTTTTGCCTTTGGCGTAGGATTCCAGCGTTTTCCCGATCGCGATGAGGGCCGGGACCATCCCCGCGGTCTCAAAGGAAAGGGATTTCGAAAGGCTCGCAAGGCGGGAAACTTCGCCTAAGGAAGCAAAATGCGCCATCTCGAAATAAAGGACGAGCGAATAGAGGAAGGCGACCGACGAGCCAAGGGCCACCAAGGTATCCATGTTGGGGGCGCGGTGCCAAAGGGCTTTGGAGCCCGAAACGAAGAAATGCCCGTTGACTAGCATGATGGTCAGGGCAAGCAACATCGCGATGAGCCCATAGGTCAGATGGTCTTCGCTTAGAATCCCGATCGGCCAGCCGACGGCATGGCCCATCGAAAGGTAAAAAAGCGGCATCAGGAGCGCGAAGGAAGCGATGAGGCGCTTGACGAGGCGAGGGGTTTCCCTGTCGGTGAAGAATTCCTTTTCCCTGGCCAAGGCCTCATCCACCTTCTCCTCTTGCCCCATGGGCGAAGCCCCGTACCCGGCCGCGCGCACCGCCTTGACGATGTCATCTTGGCTGCAGGACTCATCGACGGCAACGTCCATCGAATTGGTCAGGAGGCTGACCGCGACGTCTTTAACCCCGGGGACTTCCTTGACCGCTTTCTCGACGTGCGCCGAACAGGCCGCGCATGACATGCCGGAGACCGAAAAGCGTTCGTTCTTCCCTTTTTCCATAGAACCTCCAAATACTATCCTACCGCTATTTCAAGAACCATCATGATCGCAAAGCCTATCATGAAGCTCCACATAGCATGGTGGGTGAAGCCGTTTTCCCGGGATTCAGGCAGGATCTCGTCAAGTGTCACGTATATCATCGCCCCAGCCGCAAAAGCCAGAAGCCACGGGGCGACGACCGATAGTTGGGCCAAGAACAGAGCGGCGATGGCGAAGACGGGCTCCACCGCCCCGGAAGCGGCGCCGAAAAGGAACGCTTTGCCTTTCCCCATGCCGTCGCCGAACATCGGGATGGAGACCGCCGCGCCTTCGGGAACGTTCTGGATGGCGATCCCTATCGCCAAAGAAAGCGCGGACATGCTGGCCGCCGTCGCGGCATCGCCCTCCAAGGCGAAGGCCAATCCGCAGGCGAATCCGACCGAAAGGCCTTCCGGAACGTTATGGATCGTGACGGCCAGGAAGAACTTGAAATTCTTCGACAGCGATTTGGCCTCGGGACCCTCTTCGACGTCCTGCAGCTTATGGAAATGCGGGACGAGACGATCGAGGGCGAAGAGCATGAGCCCGCCGAGCATGAATCCGACGAGGGGCGGCACGAAACTCCATGAGGAATAAACGGGATTCGACTGGCTTTCCTCGATGGCGGGCATGATGAGGCCGAAGAAAGAGGCGGCCACCATGATGCCGCCGGCAAAGCCAAGAATGATCGATTTCACGCGTTGGCTCAGGCTTTTCCTGAAGAAGAACACAAAAGCGGACCCCGCCGTCGTGGCGGCGAAGATGAGGGCTATCGATATTATGGCGATCAAGGTTTGGAAACTCATGAACAAGCATATGGTTAGATTAAACTAACCACGCAAAGTATACCACCGCAACGCATCGATGCGAAGGAAGAAGAGCGAGGGTCGCGCGCCTTTTTGACACAGCGGCGAAACCCCCACGAGCGATCGAGCCTTTTTTTCGGCCGCGTCAATGAGTAACCGATGGCCGGACGCAAACGTATAATTAGTCAGTGCCCGATGGGCGTCAAACCGCGAGGCGAAAAAGAAATGGATATTTGCGGGAAACTGAAGGAAATGGTCAGCCGTCTGAATAAGGCCAAGACAAAAAAAGAAATCGTCGAAACGATTCAAGGGATGAACGCCGCCATTCTGCGCGAATGCCTTATCAAGGTCGGCGGTTGCCTCGTAAAGCCCGTGTGGGTGGAGTGCTATTACTATCGCGGCGGGTTAACGGGAAAAGACGGCCTGGACGCTTCCTTCATGCATGATTTCGGCAGCGACCCGTCGCTATGGAAAGATGGGTCGTGCCACAAAAAGCCTGAGCAGCGAAACCGTTTTGGGATGCTGTATTTCCACAATAACGGCCGCTTCGATTCCCGCAGAGGCGGAGTCGACCTCGTTTTGTCGAACAAAGACGACTTTTGCCTTTCCTTCCTCATCCGCAGATCCTTCGTCGATCGGGGGAACGGAAGCGAAGCGTCAAAAATAACCGAGCTCGAAGGAATCCTTCATCCCCTCATGGGCGGAAGGACAAACATGGTCGTTTTGACGGAAAAAGAACCAGACGGCGCCAAAGACATCCAAAACGCGAAACGCCTGAACGTCGGCAAAGGCGGTTTCGCCGATGAGCCAATAGGCGCTTACGATAGCGAGTTCTGCTGCCGTTCCGGATTCAGAAAACGCCCTCTTGGAAGAGCTTCCGTCGATAAGGGGAGCCGCTTAAGAAGGCGAAGTTCTCGCCGATAGGCGGAAAAATTCTCTTAGCCTGAGCCACGACCGTCGGAAAATGCTACCATTAGGCGTTATAGGGTCATGAGCATCAGCGAATTCTTCTCCCTTTGCGGAGCGCATCCTTGGGCTATCGTCGCGATCGCCATGAACGCCATCGTCATTTTCATCAACGGCTGGACCGACGGCCCCAACGCCATCGCCACATGCGTCACCACTCGCGCGATGCGGCCCAAAACGGCGGTCGCGATGGCGGCCGTCTGCAATCTTATCGGCGTCCTTTGCATCGGGTTTTTGGCCAGTCACCTATCCTTTGGCGACGTGGCTCAAACCATCGCCAACCTGATTGAGTGGCCTCAGGGGGTTTCCATCGACCAAGTCATGGTCGCCATCTCAAGCGGGCTCTTCGCGATCGTCGTTTGGAGCCTAGGAAGCACCTACTATGGCTTCCCTTCAAGCGAGAGCAACGAGCTCGTCGGAGGCATCATCGGCAGCGGCATGGCGCTGACTCTCCTTTCGGGAGAGGGCAACGCTTTCGCCCATATCGGCTGGAAATCGTTCTTCCTCGTCGTCGGCGGCTTTTTCGGATCCCTGATTCTCGGGTTTTTGCTCGGCTACGGGGTCACGAAACTGATCGAATCCGTCTGCCGCAAGATGACGCGAGGGGAAACGACCCGTTTCTTCACGAAAGGGCAGATCGTGTCCGGCGGCGTCATGTCCTTCGTCCATGGAGTTCAGGATGGGGCCAAATTCATCGGCGTCTTCGTCATGATCGTCGCGATGCTTAGCACCGCGACGGACGTTTCCCTCAACGCCTCCTCTCTTTCGGGCGTTTGGTGGATGTACGTTCCCGTCGCCGTCCTCATGGGCGCCGGCACCTGCATGGGGGGATACTCCATAATCAAGACATTGGGCGGGGAAATGGCCAAACTTCAGAAATACCAGGCTTTCGCGACCGACGTCGCCGCGACGATCGGGCTGCTTCTCGCCACCTTCCTCGCGATCCCGGTTTCGACGGGGACCGTCAAATCGACCGCCATATTGGGCGGAGGCGCCACGAAAAGCCTTAAGCGCATCCATTGGGACGTCGCGGGGAAAATGATCGGAAGTTGGATCGCGATTTTCCCGCTGACAGCCCTCATCGGATTCGTTTTCGTCATGATATTCGTTTGGACCTGCTAAGGAGGCATCCATTATGTTTGGCAAGAAAAAGAAAGCGAAGTCGAATTACTACTACGACAGTTTCCCGGCCTTGTGCCATTTCTCCCTCGACTGCGCCAAGTACATCCTCGATTTCATGAACAGCTTCGACCACGAAAAGCTTTTCGATCTCAAAACCAACGTCCACGAGATCGAGCACAAAGCCGACGACAAGAAACACGAGGTCACCGCGAGGCTCCTCACCGAATTCATGACGCCGATCGATCGGGAGGACATCTTGGAATTGCTGCGCCTCATCGACGACATCACCGACGCGGTCGAGGAGATTTCCCTCAAACTGTATCTTTACGACTACCAGGAGTTGCCGCCCGACAGCGTACCCTTCATGAAACTGATCTACGACTGCGTCGAGAAGACCGAGGAGTGCCTAAGGCATTTCCCCGACTTCATGGACATGAAAAAACTATGGCCTTACATCGAAGAGGTCATCAGCCTCGAAGAAGATAGCGACACCGAGTATATCGACGACACCCATAAACTCTACCTAGAGGAAAAAAACGGCTTCAAGCGCCACCGCGCCGAAGCCATGTACACGATGCTTGAGGAAACGGCCGACCGCTGCCGAGAAGTCTGCCGGTTCGTGCAGACGATCGCCTACAAGAACGTCTGAAACCAAATCTCAGCGGCCAGGCCTCATAGAGGCGCGCAAACGCTCCAGCATCTTTTCCTCGGCGTCCGGAAGGGGAGCCAGAAAAGTCTTCCCGTCAAGGTAATTGAGCGGCTCACCGATTCGGCCAAAGGAGACGGAGCGGGCATGCAGAAACTGCCCTTCCAATCCGAATTCCCCAGCAAGGGAAACGTTGTTCTCCGTTTTTCCGTATTTTTGGTCGCCCACCAAGGGATGTCCGATCGAAAGCATGTGCGCCCGGATTTGGTGGGTTCTTCCGCTGCGAAGAACGACCTCCAGAAGTGAGCACCAGCCAAAGCTCTCCAAAGTCCGGTATTCGGTCGAGGACGGTTTGCCGCCATCCGCGATCGGACACGGGGCGACGACGCCGGTCTTTGGGTCTTTTTTAAGCGGCTCCTCGATCAAGCCCCCCTCGTCCGTCTTCCCGTAGACGAGCGCCCAATACGCTTTTTTGATTCCTTGCCGTTTCATGAGGGCTTTCCCGATAACGCTCAGCGAAGCCCCGTTCTTGCCGAAGATCACGCAGCCGGAGGTGGCTCTGTCAAGCCGATGGGCCGGCGAAAGGGAAACGTCCTCGCCCTTGCTTTTCAGATAATCCTGAGCCCAGGAAAGAAGGGAGGGGCCATGCTCCAAAAGCCGCTGAACAAGAACCCCTTTGGGCTTATTGGCGATCAAAACGTTCCCGTCTTCGTACACGAGGAAGGAGGAAAAAGATTCGCGGAGCGCCAACCCCGGATCCTTCTGGGCCTTCTCCGCGAGCGTCCCTTCGAAAGAACAGACGACGGCATCCCCTTCGCGAACCGGCTCCCGCTCCGAGGAGACGTCCCCGTTAAGGAGGATCCTCCCCCGATTCAAGGAGAGACGGATCTCTTCCAAAGTCAGCGAAGGCAGGTGGCTTGCCAGAAAACTGAGCAACGGCAGCCCGCTTTCCTCTTTTTTCGCGACGAAGCCGATGCCCATACCCATAAATATAACGCGCCGCCCTTCGAAAGGCCGCATAAAAAGCGATAGGCGGAGCCGGTCGCGCGAGTTTTTTTGGCATTAAGGGAAATCTAGCAAGAAAAAAGCCCCGCCGAAGCGAGGCCGTGACATCGGATCTTATTCCTTCGGCTCGGCGGGAGCCGTCGGAGATTTGGCTTTGGAACCAACCTCCACCACTTCGGGTTGCGGCTCGCTGACAGGAGCGCTCTGGCTCAGGACCTTGAGGCGTTGGGCGCGGCGAAGGGCCCGCTCGTCGCTGACGTCGCTTTTCTTCGCGTAGTGGTTGAGCGTAATGAGGGCGACGATGACGGCGATGAGAATAATGATGACGCCGACCCAGCGGAGCGAAAGTTCGGTTTTGCTCCAGCTTTTGAAGCCATTTTGCCAATCGAGAAGCCAATTGGAGTACTCTCCCGTAGCGCTCAGTTTCGGAGCGAGGTAATCGGCGCAGATGCCAAGGACGACGAAGAAAAGGCCAATGAGGGTTATAAAACCCTCAATCGCCGTCCAGGCGATCTCGCCTGGGGACATCCTTTTCGCTTGCTTCGTTTCTTCTTCCATATCGGCACCTCCATTATGACGCTGGCTTAGGCCTTGGGAAGGCCGGTTTTCGGATCCAGTTCCACCGCATCGCCCATGTCAATGGGCTGCGCCTCGGGAGCCGGGGTAGCCGCTTTGGCGGCGTCGGGGATTATCTTGTTGCCGTTCTTCTGAGCCTGCTCGACCAGCTCTTTGACGACCGGGACGTAGATGGCGCGGAACTCCGGTTCCACCGTTTTGACGTAACCGGCGATCGCGGCCTGGGTTTCTTTGATGACGTCGCCGAAGTTCTTCCCGGCGGGGAGATCGCGATGCCCGGTCATCGAATCGACGAGCTTGAACACGTCGTCCTGCATCGCCATATAGACATTGTCGGTGATGCGGCTGTTCTGACGAACGCCGGCGAGATAGCCGATGACGGTCTGAATGTCGTTGCCGATGAAGCGGCTGGCGGGGGTTTCCTCGCCTTTGGCTTCCTGACGGGCTTGGTTGTAATCGCCGAAAAGCTTGACGAGGTCGTTCGTGAGGGTCATGAAGGAGACGCCGCGATAAAGTTTCTCTTCCGCGCGATCGCACTGCTCAAGGGTGGTAATGTCGAGTTTTTGCTTGTGCCCGTCCGCGATGATGCCGCGGATCATGGCTTCGACGTTCTCATGAATCGGCAAAACGCCTTTGTAGATGGAAAGATGCTGGGCATGATCGACGCGAAGGCCGTCGTCGGCGAGCTTGAGGATGGTGCTGTCGTCGCCATAGACCTCATCGTAGAAATCGCGGATGAGTTTTTCGAGTTTCGGGCCGCTTTCCTTGCTGTGGTCGATGATGTTCTTAAGAGGGGTCGGCTGCTCGATTTCGACCAAAATGGAGCGCTTCTTCTCCTTGAAGACGTTCGTGTCGTATTTGTCTTTCGGAAGGCAATACTCCATGGTGTCCCGAACCACTACCTTGTAATGAACGAGGGTGGCGATAACTTCGGAAATCTGATTCATATGCTACTTTTCCTTCTTTCTTTTGGGCGAGACGCTATTCTCCTCCAATGGGTAGACATAGCTTTCCAAATCGTAGAAGTTCTTGATAATGTGGGTCGCGTGTTTCTGAACTTCGGGTCGCGAATGGCCCATGCAGAAGGAATTTTCCTTCCAAGCCTCGAACATTGAAATGTCGTTTCCTGAATCGCCGACGACTAGAACATTATCGCGATGTATCTTGTTGTAATCAAGATAAAACTCGATGCCTTCTTTTTTGGAGCAGCCTTTAGGGCTGATCTCGATGAATTGGTCGCTCCAACTGAACTCCGCGTCCTGGTATTTCTCCCGCAGGACTTTGTTGGCTTCCTTGGCTTGGAGGATCTTCTTTTGGGTAAGGCCGAAGAGAATCATGATCTTGTAGACGTCGCCCGTCTCGATTTCCTCATAGAAGACTTTGTCGCTGCGAACCCAAGGGTCACGATAGCTCCCAAGGGTGACCTCGTAAATGAAATAAAGGACGTTCGTCATGTGACTGACGTCGCTTCGGGTGAAAACGAGGTTATGGCGTTTGCTCATGAGGAGCACCATCGGCGGGTTGTAATCCCGACGGATGGCGGCCAAGAGCGTTTTCAGCTTTTCGCGGTCGAAAGCCTGAGCCTTGACGATCTGGCCGTTGCTGATGACGAGGCTGCCGTTGCAGCCGATAAAATCGGCGGGGAGACCGGTTTTGCGGAGAAATTGCCCGGTTATGTATTTGTTGCGTCCGCTGACGAGAAGGAGCTTACCCCCGTCCTCGATGTAGCGCTCCAAAAAAAGCCGCGTCCTATTGGCAAGCATGCTGATGCGCTTTTTGGGATAGAAGAGGGTCCCGTCGAGATCGGTCGCGATCACTTTCTTCATATAAAGGCATTCTACTCTTTTAACTAAGTTAAAACAGGGCAAAAGAAGAGGGGGTCGAAACCCCCTTGGCGGACAAAAGGCCTATTTGCGCTCCGGAAGCAGCTTGTTCTCCACTTGGATGACGCCATAGCCGCCGTCGAGACGCTTGTAGGCGACCGACACCTCCTCGTCGTCACTGTCAAGATAAATGAAGAAACTGTGACCAAGGGCCTCCATGCGGGTAATGGCCTCATCGAGCGTCATCGGATCGAGATAGATCGATTTCGTGCGCACGAGTTCCTCTTTTTCCTTCGGCTCGGTTTTCTCGTTGATGTTCTCGAAAGCGATCGATCGGCCGAGGCCATCGGCGTTCTTGCTCCGCTCCATGCGGGTCTTGAGACGGCGCATCTGGTCCTCGAGTTTGTCGATGGCCAAATCCACGGCGGCGTAAAGATCGTCGTTGCGGACCTCGGTGCGGAAATCCATCTCTTTCGTGAAAATCGTGATCTCGACTTTGTCTCCGACTTTATATGCGCTCACCACGGCGCGGCAAAGCACGTCGTCAGTGATGACGAAGTACTTGTCCATCCGGTGAAGTTTCTTTTGAATGTCATCCCGAATAGCATCGGTGACTTGAATGTTCTTCCCGACAATCTGGTATTTCATGCCTATGTGCTCCTTGGGCGCTGTTGGCCCTTCTTCAATTACATTTTAGCGGACGTGGGGAAAAGATAAAGAACGACGACTCGAATACCTAACTGATATCGGCATTATTTTTTCTCGAAAATGGCGATTCGCCCTTTTTAACGAAAATGAAAACGCTATTATTTAAACGAAAAGGAGTCGATCTCCAATGGGCGAAAGCAAAACCAAAACAGCCATCGCCTTCGGACGAGTCTTAGCGGGGGCCGCGATGGCTCTCGCGCTTGTTTCCGCGATCGTCTTTTTCGCGAACGGGAAAAATAGAGGCGCGTTGGCCTATGGGGTCGTCGACCTCATATGTTGCCTGGCCATTTCGTCCTACGCTCTTTATTTGGCGATTAAAGGTGGGGGTTCCCCGAAGGCCATCGCCGGAATATCCATCACCTATCACATCTTCTTGCTCGTCATCGGCTTCCTTGCCCTGCTCGTCGCCCTTTCGCTCGGCGCCCTCCCCTTATCCATGAGCGGGTCAAACTCCGCAAGCGTCTCCTCGATTGCCGCCGGCTCTTCGGCGGGGGCTTCGGATATGAGCGGGGGAAACATAGGCTCCTATTTCGTCGCCTTTGAGTCTTTCGGCCTCATCTACGCCGTCTTCGGCGTCGTCAAAATCGTTTTCGCCTTCCTTTATATGAAGGACCATCGCCGCTACCAAGTCGTCTACCCCGTGATGGGGGCGATCGCCGATCTCATCCTTCTCGCGGCGGTTTTCTCGTTGACCATGGAATTCGCGTGCCTAAGCGAAGTCGGAAGGCTCATAAGCGGCCTCATCGCGACGACGGGCATAACCGGTGGCGCCTTTCTTTGCCTTTCCCTCGCTCAGGACATCGCCCTCTGGACGGGACCGGAAATGAACGTGAGCCTTGAAAGCGGAGTTACCGACAAGCGGCGATGAAAAAAGAAAACGCAAAGCAATAGCTCCGCGTTTTCCCTATTCTCATCGATGGTCTTTGAAAAAATCCTTCAGTTCGTCGACTTTGTCGAGACGCTCCCAGGGAAGATCGAGATCCGGCCGGCCGAAGGCGCCGTAATTGGTCGTGTCGGCGTATTTGAAACACGGATGGGTCAGATTGAATTGGCCGATGATCGCGCCGGGTCGGGCGTCGAAGAACCTGTGGATGGACTCAAGGATCGCTTCGTCGCTGCGATGCTTGGTGCCAAAAGTCGAGATGCCGATCGACATCGGCTCAGCGACGCCGATGGCGTAGCTTAGTTGGACCTCAAGGCGATCGGCGGCGCCGGCGGCCACGAGGTTCTTGGCCATGTAGCGGGCGTAATAGGAGGCGCTGCGATCGACTTTCGACGGGTCTTTCCCGCTGAAGGAACCCCCGCCGTGGCGGGCCGTGCCCCCGTAAGTGTCGACGATGAGTTTCCGCCCCGTCAAGCCGGTGTCCCCGGCGGGGCCGCCGATCACGAAACGGCCCGTCGGGTTGATGAGATACTTGAAATCGGCGTTTTGGCCAAAACTCTCCGCGACCGGAACCATGATTTTCCCATGGATGTATTCCTTGAACCCATCGATGTCGATGCCTTCGTCGTGTTGGCACGACATCAGGATCGCGTTGATGAACGGGCGCTTGGGGTCGGTGTAATCGATGGTGACCTGGCTCTTCATATCGGGCCGCGAACCCTTGAATTCCCCGCTTTTGCGGAGTTGGCTCGCCACGCGGACGAGCTTATGGGCGATGGTGATCGGAAGGGGCATATAGCCCTCGCTTTCGTCGGTCGCGTAACCGAACATGAACCCTTGGTCGCCGGCGCCCATTAGAAGGGCGTCGCCTCGGTCGACCCCTTGGGCGATGTCACGCGACTGCTCGTGGACCCGGACGTCGATTCGGCAGGTGTCGCACCCGATGCCGAGCTCCGGGCGGACGTAGCCGATTTTCCTAAGGACTCCTCGGGCGATCTTTTCGTAACCGACTTTCGCGTTCGTGGTGATCTCCCCGCCAATCAAGATATATTCCTTGGTCGCGAAAACCTCGCATGCCACGCGGCTTTTGGGGTCATCGGCCAAACAGGCGTCCAAAATGGCGTCGGCGATTTGGTCGCAGACCTTGTCGGGATGGCCTTCGCTCACGGATTCGGACGTGAAGAGCCATCTTTCTTTTTCGCTCATGATTTTCTTTTCTCCTTCGCCCGCGCATTACCGGGCCATTCGACAAAAAGAACCTCCCACTCGGTGGAAGGCCTCATGCTCTAGCGCTCCTGTCTGCATCGCTACGGAGGTGGGTTCCGTCTCGGGACGAGCACTTACCCCGTTCGGGGAGTTGCTAGCGCTCTTTCTCAGTCCTTTAGGAGGGCGCTTCTTGATGCCGACTTTCTTGTCGTCCCGTTATCATAATGCCCTTTCGCCCCTTCGACAAGGGAAACGATGGCCAATCCGCCGCCATTCCGGTGGCGAAGGCGCGAAAAAGCGCCTCAGGTTCCCCTGAAGCGCCGGTTCCCTCTATTTCCCGATCGCGGCCTTAAGGGCCTTCATGGCCTGAGCCAACTGATCGGGGCAACTCGTTTGGCGGGTCCGCGACCCGGGGCATCTGATGCCTTCGAGGGCGGCTATCACCTCATCGGCCGTCATTCCGACGATGAGCCGATCGACCGCCTGGATGTTGCCGGGGCAACCGCCTATCGTCACGACCTTGAGGATCTTATCGCCGTCGTGGGTGATAAGGAACTCGCGGCTGCAAACGTTCTGCGGGGCGTAACGGAAGGTCTCCTCCATAGCCTATTTGACAATGGTGCCGTAAACCTCGCCGGAAGCCCACGCGGCGTTGCTTTCGTCGGTGTCGATGTGCATGTCGAGGTGGAATTTCGGGCTGACGCGGATGACGGTGTCGCCGAAGACGGTCTCGCGGCCCGTGCCGGAGATGAGGACTTTGACATTGTCGCCGTTCTTGACGCCGAAGGCTTCCGCGTCCTCGGGCGTCATATGGATGTGGCGCTTGGCGACGATGCAGCCTTCCTTCAACTGAACGCTTTTGCCATTAAGAGGGTTGACGATTTTGATCGCGGCGCTGCCTTTGACGTCGCCGGATTCGCGGACGGGGGCCGCGATTTTGAGGGCGCGGGCGTCGGTGGCGCTGATCTCAACCTGATTGTGGTCCCGGAGAGGCCCGAGGATCGAAACGCCTTTGATGCAGGTTTCCTTTTGGGTCTTGGGGTTGAACCCATAGATGTCGAGCCGGACGTCAGAGACGAACTGCCCCGGTTGGCTGAGTTCCTTGCGAACGCCTAACTTGGCGTCTTTTCGGCCCATCAGTTCATCGAACGTCTCTTGCGTGAGATGGATGTGACGGGCGCTCGTTTCGACTAAGAATTTAAGTTCCATGTTGGTGGTTTGTCCTTTCAAAGCGCTAACCATTATATTCCTTGGCTTTCTTCTAAGAAAGAAAAGCGCGAATAACCATTTTTCGCTAACACCTTTTTTCGGGGAAAGCCTAGACTAAGGCGCAAGGGCAAAACATATGGACGAAGAGGAAAAAGACCCACGTCATTTGGGCGAAAGCCCAGAGGACGAAAACGAAGGCAAAACCGAGCAGTCCGAGGAAGTCAGAGTCAAGACGATATCGACCGATCACCTGGCCGAGGTCATCCAACGGAAAGACTCCGCCGAACTGAAACGGATTTTCGACGAGGTGCCCGACATCGACATCGCCGAAGCGGCCGATGGCCTTGAAATCAAAGACCTCATCAACTTTTTCCGCGACGTTAGCAGTTCCACCACCGCCGAGCTTTTCGAGGAGCTGAGCCAAGACAAAAAGGAAGAGCTCGTCAAAGGCCTCACCGACAAAGACCTCGTGAAGGTCATCAACGAGCAAGCCGCCGACGATTTGGCCGACGCGGTCGGCGACATGCCGGCCAACTTGGCCAAAAGGGTCCTCCACGCGGCCGACAAGGACATGCGGGCCGACATCAATCAGATCCTGAAATACAAACCCGATACCGCCGGAGCCATCATGACCACCGAGTATCTGGAGTTCCGCCAAAGCGAATCCGTCGGCGACACCATCGAAGCGGTCCGCACCATCGGGCGCGAGGCCGAAACCGTTTACACCATCTTCGTCCGCAACGATAAGCGGAAGTTCGTGGGAACGGTCGATTTGGATGATTTGATTTTCGCCAAAAAGGACGAAAGTCTGGGCGATATCATGAACCATGACGCCCCCAGCGTCCACGTCCAGACCGACAAGGAGGAGGTGGCCAACGTCATCTCCCGTTACGACCTCAACGCCGTGGCGGTCCTCAACGACGACGAGTGCCTCACCGGCATCGTCACGGTCGACGACGCCCTCGACGTCATGACCGCCGAAGCCAACGAAGACATTGAGAAGATGAACGCCGTCTCCCCGATCGAGGACGAATTCCTCGAGACCCACCCGTGGAAGATGGCCAAAAAATGCCTTCCTTGGATTTGCGTTCTCCTTTTCCTCGACACTTTCTCGACCATGGTGGTCGACAAACTCCAATACCAATTCGAGGTTTACAAGATACTCATTGCCTTCATCCCCGTGATCATGGACACCGCCGGCAACGCCGGAGGCCAAACGATATCGTTGATCATCCGCGGTCTCGCGACCAAAGAATTCGAGCCCAAGGATTTCTGGAAAGTCATCGGGCGCGAAGCCCAAAGCGCCCTTCTCATCGCCGCCGGAGCGGCTGGCTTTGGCTTCGTTTGGTTCACGGTCGAGCAATATCTGGGCCTCGTCAGCAACACCGCGATCCTCGACGCGGATGGCCTCGTCATGAACGTGTGGAACGGCAATTGCTGGAATCTGACTTATTTCTCCGCGACGATGCGGGTCTCCTTGTCCGTGGCGATAACCCTTTTCGTCGCGATTTTCTTAAGCAAAATCGTCGCCGTTTCGCTTCCGATCGGCGCCGCCGCGGTCAAAAAGGACCCGGCGATCGTCTCCCAACCGCTGCTGACCACCGTCGTCGACGTCTCTTCCCTTTTGATTTATCTAGGCATTGCGGCCCTGATCATCCTGCAGTTCCTTCCGGCGGCGTGATAAACGCCCCCCAACTTTTTTCCAAGCCGTCTTTTTAGACTGAATGGAGCCTTTTCGTTTTTAGTGGAGACGATGAGGAAAGAGGCGTGGGCGAAACGGAATATGAGGCGATTTTCAAGCGGAAGTCCTTCCATGCGTTCAAAAACCCAGAACGACCCCGTCGAGGAAAAAAGAAATCGAAGAGCTCCGTGGCTTCCTGAGAACGACGATTCCTTTGGATCCTTCCATCAAGGTTGCCATGGAAATCGTTAAGGCAAACGAAACCAAACGCCATTGCGGCTCCGAGTATTGCCTTCTTCTCTATAGCGAAAGAAAAGGCAACTGGCTGGAGAACGTCGGCTACGTTGGCGAACAGGCCGATCTTTATATGGCCGCCCACGAATTGGGGGCCTTATGGTATGGCCTCGGCAGTCCCAAAGCGAGAACGAAAGACGGGCTCCGCTACGCCATTATGATCGGCTTCTCGAAAATGCGTAAGGAGGATTTCCGCAAAGATATGTTCGCTTCCAAACGCAAGCGGTTGGAGGAAATATGGGTGGGTCCGACCTATCCCTTCAGCAACGTGGTCCGATTCGCCCCCAGCGCCTGCAACACCCAGAATTGGCGCGTTAGGAATTTTCGCGGCGTCCTTTCCGTCTATCGGGCCAAGCCGACTCGCCTCGGCATCATGCCACGGACGATGGCCACCTATTTCAATCGCATAGACCTTGGAATTTTCCTGCGTTTCCTCGATGTTTGCCTTCTTCACGAGGGTATAAGGACCGAACGGACCCTCTATCCGGACGATGGCGGGGCCGAGCGTGACGTTCCGGTCGCCTCCTATCGCGTTTGCGATCGGTCGGGTTTCGGTTCGCTTTCTTAGCGGAGGCCTTTATCGAGAAACGCTTGGGCCAAGACGCGAAAACCCCTCCTTCGCCCCTTGTTGGCGTCAAGGGAAGAGCGATGCGCTTCCTCTCCGGAACTTGCCCCTCCGTCCTCGTCGCAAAGGAAGGATGCGAGAGCAAAGGAAAAATGTTGCTTCCTTTTCGCGGCCTTACTATAATTGAGCACGCCGCGGGAATGGCGGAATTTGGTATACGCGTACGTTTGAGGGGCGTATGACGCAAGTCATGGGAGTTCAAGTCTCCCTTCCCGCACCACTCGAAAGCAAAGCCTGAGCAATCAGGCTTTTTTCATTCCGGTCCATCGTCAGCCGAAAACGAACGGAAGGAATTGGCGAGGAGGCACCTCACAAATCGAGGAGAGGGGTTCCCTTTTTAAGGGCTCCAACGTTTCGCGATTCGCCTTCTCCCTCGTTCGGTCCGCGTTCATGCCCATGGTTTCAGCACGGCTCAGCGCCCCTTCTTGCTCAGTCTGTCATCCTACCTTTCAGTCCGTTGTTTTTTTCCTATTCAATCAGCCCGTTCACAAGACGTATCATTGATAAGGCACCCTCTTCTTAATAGGGTTCCGGAAACGGAGAAACGCAATGGATAAGTATCAGGACTTCAACGCCAAAACCATCGCCGCGTGGATCAAGGAGGGATGGCAATGGGGCCGCCCCATCGATCACGAAACCTATCTCAGGGCCCAAAGGGGGGAATGGGACATCATGCTGACCCCGACGAGGCCGGTTCCGCACGAATGGTTCGGGGACCTGAAAGGCAAGAGGGTCCTCGGCCTTGCCTCGGGCGGAGGCCAGCAGATGCCGATCTTCGCCGCTTTGGGGGCCCTCTGCACCGTCTTCGACTACACCCCCGAGCAACTCGAATCGGAAAGGATGGTCGCCACGCGGGAACATTACGAAATGGAAATCGTCCGGGGCGACATGAGCCAACGGCTTCCTTTCGACGACGAGTCCTTTGACATGATCTTCTTCCCGGTCAGCAACGTTTACGTGAGGGAGGCCAAACCGGTTTTCCTCGAATGCTTCCGAGTCCTCGCCAAGGGCGGAATCCTGCTCTCGGGACTTGACAACGGCATCAATTTCATCACCGACGGAGAGGAAAAGGAAATCAAAAACCATTTTCCTTTTGACCCCCTTCTTAACCGCGACCAGCTGATCCAACTCGAGAAGGAGGATGGCGGAATCGAGTTCAGCCACACCCTCGAAGAGCAGATCGGCGGACAGCTCGAGGCGGGCTTTGCCCTCACCGATTTGTACGAGGACACGAATGGGGAAGGGCGTCTTCATGAGCTTAGGATCCCGACCTTCTTCGCGACGAGGGCCATCAAAGCCAAATGAGGAAGGAAGATCAAAAGACCCCCTATCCGTGGCGCGGCGTCCTTATCGATGAGAGCCGTCATTTTCTCGGGCGGGAGGAAATCGTCCGCGTCATCGGCCTCATGCATCGGCTCGGCTACAATCGGCTCCATTGGCACCTCAGCGACGACCAAGGCTTTCGGATCGCCCTTAAAGATCGGCCCGAAGTAAAAAGAATATCGACGAAACGGGACTACACCCTTGAAGGGTGCCCCTTAGGAAAGCGAACGAAAAACGAAGCCGCCAACCAAGGCTTCTACACCGAAAGCGAACTGAAGGAAATCGCGGGGATCGCCGCTTCGAAAGGCATCGAGATCGTGCCCGAAATCGACATGCCCGGGCACATGAGCGCCCTTTTGGCCGCCTATCCCCGTTTTTCCTGCGGGAGGAAGCCGTTCGGGGTCGAGACGACGTGGGGCGTCTTCGACCACCCTCTTAATATCGGCGATCCCAAGGCCGTCGCCTTCGCCAAAGAAATCGTCGACGAGGTCGTCGCCATCTTCGGTTGCCGTTACTTCCACTTGGGCTTCGACGAAATCAGGAGGAAGGCCCTTAAGAGCGACCCCGCTTGCTGAAAAGCCATAAAGGAAAGGCGCCTCCATGGACTCAAAGGCCTAATCGCGGATTTCCGCGGCGAAATGGCGGAGCATCTTCTTAGCCACGGCGTCCAGCCAATCGTGTGGGACGACGAAATCGAAACGAAGGACGAGCGACTCATCGTCCAAGCGTGGAGGCCTTTCCGCCGCGACCTCATCAAGAAGCTCGCCAAGCAAGGCCAACGCCTCATCGTTTCCCCTTTCTTTTCGACCTACGCCAACCTGCCGTATTGCCTCGTTCCCCTCAAAAAGACCTATGGGTTCGATCCCCGGAAAGGGTTGGGCGAGGAAAAATCCGTCCTGGGGGCGGAAGTGGCTTACTGGAGCGAATACTACTCCTCGAGCGACAAGTTCGACTTCGAATTCATGTATCGGGCCTACGCCGTGGCGAAAGCCCTTTGGGGGTGCCGGGACAGAACCTACCTGGGGTTCAGGGCCAGCCTCATGAGGGCCGAGAAAAAGGACTTCGCTCGCGAACTCGCGATCCCTCTCAGCCTCACCGATCCAAGGGGTTTGCCGCGCCTAAAGAGGATATGCCGCTATTGCCGAAAATCGACCGACAGCGAATACCAAGATTACCTATCGAGCAAAGAGTGAAGGCACAAAGGGGCCGATTGTGGTATATTCCCAATCGGTATGGCTCTCTTAGAAGCGAACGGCATCCAGTTCAACTACAGCGACAAGGAACTCTATAAGGGCGTCTCTTTCCGTTTGAACCAAGGCGAGCACTGCTGCCTGGTCGGGGTCAACGGATCCGGCAAGACCACGCTGCTCAACATCATCGTGGGGCAAATAACCCCCGATGAAGGCAAACTCAGTTGGACGCCGGGCGTAACCTTCTCTTACCTTGACCAACAGCTGAAAGTCGAGCAGGACATGCCCGTCAGCGAGTACCTCTATGGCGTTTACGAGGATCTTTTCGAAAAAGAGAAAGCCATGGAATCCCTGTATCAAAAGGCGGCGGAAGATCCCGATGATTTCGAGAAAATCCTTGCGAAAGCCACCCGGATCCAAGACGAACTGAACGCCAAGGGCTTCTATGCCCTCCAAGAGAAGGTGGGGCGCCTCACCGACGGCCTCGGTTTCCTTAAAGAGCAACTGCAATGTCCCCTTCGCCAACTTTCGAGCGGCCAGCGCGAAAAAGCCTATCTCGCCAAGATGCTGCTTGAGGAGCGGGACGTCCTCATCATGGACGAGCCCACCAATTTCCTTGACCAAAGCCAGGTCACGTGGCTCACCAATTACCTCATTGGCTACCCAAAGGCGTTTTTGGTCGTGAGCCATGATCAGGAGTTCTTACGGAAAATCGCCAACGTCGTTTTCGTCCTCGAGAACCAAAACCTGACCCGTTACAAGGGCGACTACGACCATTTTCTCAGCCAGCACGAGCTCGACAAGGAGCAATACGCGAAGAACTTCGAGGCGCAGCGGCGCTACATCAAAAAGGAAGAGGTCTTCATCGCCAAGCACATCGTCAGGGCCACTTCGAGCAAGGCCGCCAAGAGCCATCGCGCCCGCCTGAGGCATCTCGACGTGATGGACGCCCCGGGCAAAGAGGAGGGGCGCGTCCATTTTCAGTTCCCGTTCACGCACGACGTCGGAGCCAAACCCCTCATCGTCGACGAGCTTTCGATCGGCTACGGGAAACCGTTGCTCGATCCGATTTCCTTCGTCTTGCTGCGGGGCGAGAAAATCGCTATCCTAGGCCAAAACGGCGTCGGGAAAACGACATTTCTCAAAACCATCCTCGGAAGCATCCCGTCTCTAGGCGGGTCCTATAAATGGCTCGAGGGGACGCTCGTCGACTATTTCGACCAAGACCACGCCATCGACCTAAGGATGTCGCCCTTCGACTACGTCCATAGCGTTTACCCCGACCTGAGCAACACCCAAGTCAGAACCGCCCTCGGGCAAGTGGGAGTCCGGCGCGAACTCGCGACCAGGGCGATGAGCGAACTCTCCGGCGGCGAGGTCACCAAAGCCCGTTTCGCCGTGATGAGCCTCAAAAAAAGCAACTTCCTGGTTCTGGACGAACCGACGAACCACCTGGATCAAAAAGCCAAGGACTCCTTGTTCGAGGCCATCGAGCGCTATCCCGGCGCCCTCATCATCGTGAGTCACGAAAAAGACTTCTACGACGGTTTGGTCAATTACGAGCTGTATTTCTAAACCAGGCGCTTCCGTTCGCGGAAGCCGAATAGCAAAAACAGATATCTGAACAGCGGATGCCGCCTCCAATAGTCGTAACCGATCAAATCGCTGTCGTAATTAGCGACGATACGCCGGTAATTGAGGTTCAAATCGTCCAACGATTCCTTAAGGATCCCGTATTCCTTGAGCTTCGAAATCTCGGGCCTTTCTTTGACGAAACCCATGATCAGTTTCTCGAAACGCCTCAAATCGAGGTCGGCGCGAGCGGCTTGCTCCGCCCGTTTGATCTCAAAAGAAGTCCAGCGTGCCCTCGTGGCGAGATCGGCCTCGTCGGAATCGATTTCCGCCCCTTGCTTCTTGCACAGGCCAAAGAGCGAAAGCAAAACGTCCCGCTTGCCCGCGAAAAGGACGCCGGTGACTTTCAGTTTCCTCTTCATCGAGCGGGTGAAACTCTGAAGGGAAATGAGGCCGTAAAGAAACCAAAGGAGATAAACCAATATCAGGATCGCCAGAACCCAAAGGAGAATTCTTATCGCTGTAGGCATGGCCATATTTTAAAATCTTTGGTGCCAAGAGCAAAGCACTACCGAAGAAAGGCTGTTCGCCTCAGCCGTGGCAAACGATCTCCACAACAAGGAAAAGGGAACAAACGAAAACGCGAATAACGCAGCGTTCATCGATAGTTATCGTCTTCTAAATCCATCTTTGCCCTCTCTTTGCCTTTTTTCTTCGCCAAACGTCAATCAAACGTCTCATGGAGACGATTTGACGCAGAAGCCATCGGGGATTAGTATAAAGTGCTCCGCCTGGAGGGCGTATTACTGATGAAAAAGAAACCCATCGTCGCGATTCTTTACGACTTCGACTCCACGCTTGCGACTTCGGATATGCAGAATTTCGGTTTCATTCCGGCTTTGGGGATGACCCCAGCCGAATTCTGGGGCAAAACGACCAAGTTCTCCAACGAATCGGGTGTCGAGAGAACCCTTTCCTATCTCTTCATGATGTGCTATATGACCAAGCAAAAGGGCATCAAAATGACGCGCGCCTGGCTGAATGAGATGGGCAAGGACATCAAATTCTTCCCCGGCGTCCTCGATTGGTTCGATCGCATCAACGCCTATGGCGATTCGATCGGCGTCAAAGTCGAGCACTACCTCGTGAGTTCGGGCAACGAGGAAATCGTCGATGGGTGCCCCATAGCCAAGAAATTCACCAAGATCTATGCCTGCGAATTTCTCTTCGACCCCATCACGAAAGAGCCGATTTGGCCGAAACTTTCCATCAATTTCACCCAAAAGACCCAATACTTTTTCCGCATCAGCAAGGGCGTTTACGACGCCAACGACGACGTCGGCGTCAACCAAAAGACCCCAACCCACCGCATCCCCTACAGCAACATCGTCTACATCGGCGACGGGATGACTGACATCCCCGCCATGATCATCGCCAAAAACAACGGCGGCAAGTCGATCGCCGTCTTCCCGGAGGGCCGCGAGGACAAAGTCCAGGGGCTTTACCAAGACGGCCGCGTCAACTACGCTTGCCAAGCCGACTATCGCCCAGGCAAAGAACTTGAGAAAGTCATGCACCTCATCATTCAGGGCGTGGCCATCAATTCTTCGCTCGATCTTCGCGAGAGCAAAGAGACTTCGGACGATTGATTGCCCTTTTTCCCCTCTTTTCCAGTAAAATAAGAAATATGGATGATACGCTGGCAAATTTTCGACGGGTCGCCGTCCTTTTGCTCGGCGGAAGCGGTCGCCGTTTCGGCGGAGGAATCCCCAAGCAGTTCGCTCTCGTCGATGGGCGGTTGCTTTTCTTTTACCCCCTCAAGGAACTGACGGCCTCCCCCGAGGTCGAAGGGGTCCTTCTCGTGGCGCCGCGCGATTATCTCGATTTCGTGAGGAAAAGCGTCCAGGAGCGGGGCCTTGGGAAAATAATCGCCGTCATCGAGGGGGGCGAGTCGCGGCAGGACAGCTCCCGTCGCGCGAGCGAATACCTTTCCCAAAAAAAGCTGCCGCCAACCGCCCTCGTCCTTATTCACGACGCCGATCGGCCGAATCTCAACGAAGAAGTCATTAAAGACAACTATGAGTTCGCCATCAAAGACGGAGCTGCCGTCACGGCCGTCGTTTCGACCGACAGCGTCGCCCTTTCCAAAGACGGGGCGAGGATCGCCTCGTATCTCGACCGAAATGAGGTCTATCGCCTTCAAACCCCGCAGACATTCGTTTTCTCTTTGCTTCTCGACGCCCACGAAAAAGCCTATGCCGGCGCCCGCCGCTACACCGACGAGGGCAGCATGGTCCTCTCTGAAACCGCTATCGCGCCGCTCATCGTGAAAGGAAGCCCCTATAATATGAAAATAACGACAAGGGGCGACCTTGCCGCCCTAGGAGGGGAAAAGCCATGAGCCAGATGGGCGATATCCTCGTCGGCACGGTGGTGCGGGTCTATCCCAAATACGCCATCATGCTTTTCGATGAGGGCGAAACGGGACTCCTCCACATCAGCGAGCTCTCGAACGATTACGTTCGCAACTTCGCCGGCTTCGTCCACGTCGGCAATATCTACAAGGTGAAAGTCATCGAGATGGATGCGGCCAAAGGGTTCATGAAAGTTTCCCTTAAGCGCGTGAGCGAACAGGAGCGGCGCGAAGGGTTTCCCAAGAAGCGGATCGACCCGAGCCTGATCGATTTCGCGGAACTTGAGAGGCGTCTCCCCGAATGGATCGAGGAAGAAAACGGAAAAGAGGATTAGCAATATGGTGATCGAAACGAAAACGAACAATCTTATCGACAGAATCGATATCCCCTCGTATCAGGAGAAAGTCAACGAAATCAACGACATGATCGTCAATAAGACCGGGGCGGGCAACGATTTCCTCGGCTGGGTCGATTGGCCCGTCGACTACGATCATGAAGAACTGGATCGCATCGTCGAAGAAGCCGATTACGTCCGCGCAAACTACGATGTCCTCGTCGTTTGCGGCATCGGCGGATCCTATTTGGGCGCCCGAGCGGCCATCGAGGCCATCAACGGCACTTTGCCCAACGGGAAAATGGAGATAATCTGGCTTGGCCAAACTTTTGATCCGACCTATATCGCCCAGCGACTCGAATACCTTAAGGGCAGGAGATTCGCCATCAACGTCATCTCCAAGAGCGGAACCACGACCGAAACCTCGGTCGCCTTCCGTCTGCTCCGCGAGATGCTCGAAAAACGCGATGGCGTCGAAGCGGCCCGCAAAGCCATCATCGCCACGACCGACAAGGCGCGCGGGGCTCTTTTCGCCCTCGCCGAAAAAGAAGGTTACGTTCGCTTCACGATCCCCGACGACATCGGAGGCCGTTACAGCGTGCAGACCGCGGTCGGCCTTTTCCCGATCGCCTGCGCCGGCATCGACCCCCATGAGATCCTCCTTGGCAGCGCCGACGCGCGGCGTGACCTTGAGGACCCCAACCTCGATAGGAACCAAGCCTACAAATACGCGGTCATCCGGCGAGCCATGTACGCCACCTATCACAAAGCCGTCGAGATGTTCGTCACCTACGTCCCGGGACTCGTCCAAATCGGCGAATGGTGGAAACAGCTTTTCGGGGAAAGCGAAGGCAAGGGCAAGAAAGGCCTTCTGCCCGATTCGGCCACCTTCACGACCGACCTCCATTCGCTGGGGCAGTTCATCCAAGACGGCACCCCCGTCTTATTCGAGACGGTCTTGCATCTCTCGCATCACCGTCACGACGTCAAGGTGCCCCATGACGAGGCCAACCTCGACGGGCTCAACTACCTTGAGGGCCGTTCGCTCGGCAACATCCAGGACCGTGCCTTCGAAGGGACGCTCGCGGCCCATACCGAAGACGGGAAAATCAGCAACGTCGTCCTCGAGCTCGAGGAGATGAACGCCCATAACCTCGGTTATCTTTTCTACTTTTTCGAACGGGCCTGCGCCATGTCGGCCTACCTGAACGGAGTCAACCCATTCAACCAGCCCGGCGTCGAAATCTACAAGCGCAATATGTTCCGTTTGCTGGGGAAACCAGGCTTCTGAACCTATGAGGGCGGCCTTCGGGAAAATCACGTAGTGATGCCGCCCTTAATTCGATTGACGGTCCACAGGGTCAATGGTATATTTATAACCGCACGTTTTGAAGGCGAGAACCTGTTGGATGCTTAGCTCAGCGGGAGAGCATCGCCCTTACAAGGCGGGGGTCGCAGGTCCGAACCCTGCAGCATCCACCATTGCAATCACAAGCGCGCGTCGAAATCTGTGGGCGAATAGCGAAGTGGCCAAACGCGGCTGACTGTAAATCAGCTCCTTCGGGTTCGGTGGTTCAAATCCATCTTCGCCCACCACTCTTTGTTGGGGTGTAGCCAAGTGGTAAGGCAACAGACTTTGACTCTGTCATTCGCTGGTCCGATCCCAGCCACCCCAGCCATGCATATCCTCCGTTAGCTCAGTGGTAGAGCACTTGACTTTTAATCAAGGGGTCGACGGTTCAAGCCCGTCACGGGGGACCATTTTATTGGCCCAGGTGGCGAAAAGGTAGACGCAAGGGACTTAAAATCCCTCGGACCCTAAATCCATACCGGTTCGAGTCCGGTCCCGGGCACCATAGAATATCCAAACCAGCGAACCTCAACGTCCGCTGGCTTTTTTGATGCTTTTAACAAATTCTCATTTACTGAACGATTCTCAAAAGTCCATTTGAAATCGAGATTTCTGAAAATATGTTTTTTGAATCGAGAAAGGATACGACCCGTCCAACATTGACCCATCTTTATTAATCCCGGCTTCGCTTGATATCCAGCTTCTTTTGTCAGACAAAATCATTTTTATTTAATTTTTTAGGATACATAGAAACTTCGAAAAGTGAAACAAAATGCATTTTCCGACTTCGAAAAGTGCAACACAGTACATTTTTCGAAGTTTTCTTTGCTTTATGGTAAAAAGGATTCACAGGGAGTCCCATGGAACTAAAAAGGAAGATAGAGGAATCGTTGCTAAAGTGGAAAAACCGACCGAACCATAAGCCTTTGATCATCGAGGGGCTGAGACAAGTTGGGAAGTCTTATAGCGCTTTAAGATTCGCGAAAGAAAATTATGAGAACTGGATCCTTTTTGATTTTCGTCACGATAAGTCGCTCCAAACGATCTTTGAGAACAACGGCGATGAGGGAAGGGTGACTCTGGAATCGATCATCGCAAGTTCAAGAATTCGTTTTCCTGATAAAAACTTTGAAAAAGGCAAAACATGCTTAATCTTTGACGAAGTCGGAGACTGCCCCTTGGCAAGAGAGTCTTTTAAGATCTTCGGAGTCAATTCTGGATATGACATTATCGCCACCGGTTCTTTGCTTGGGGTTGCCGGAGTTAACGAAAAGGCCAAAAAGAACACTCCGGTTGGCTATGAAGAATACATAGACATGACCGCCTTAGACTTTGAAGAATTCTTGTGGGCAAGCAAAGTAAGCGTGGAGGCTATCAAGGAAATAAAAAACAGCGTGGCTTCTTTCTCCGAGGTTTCTCCAACCATTCATTCGGTTTTGTCTTCGCACCTTCTCCGCTATGTTGTGGTCGGAGGCATGCCCGAAGCGGTTGTCGCGTTCCTAAACTCCAAGGATTTGCTTGAAGCTAGAAACGTTCAGGTGCGGTTGCTTAAAGACTACGAAGATGATTTCGGAAAGAAAATAGACAGAAACGGGGCCGCCATCATTGACCCAACGCTGCTGATTAGAACCCAAAGGGCTTATCGAAGCATCTCCGACCAACTAGCAAAAGAAAATAAAAAATTCAAATATAGCTGTGTCCAAGGCGGAGGAAGAAGCAGTGAGTTTTCCGATGCCTTGGCTTGGATGGAAAAAGCCGGACTCATCGCGATGGCGCATAACCTTCGGGCCATAGAGCCACCACTGTCTAAGAACTCCATTAGCGAGGAGTTCAAAGTCTATCCAACCGATATCGGATTATTGACCGCTTCTTATCCACTAACGCTCACCCAAGGCATCCTAAACGGAGACCTTGGAGCTTACAAAGGGGCAATATATGAAGCGCTGGCGGCCGATATGCAATACAAAGCCGGATTGTCTCTTTATTACTATTCCGATACCAAACGCCACCAGGAAAATGATTTCTTTATTGAAGAAAAGGACGGAATATCCGTCGTCGAATCAAAAGCCAAGAACGGAAAAACGGCTTCGGCCAAAGCGCTGGCGGAAGGGAAAAACCCCGTATAAGATTCTGCGCGTTTACAAATTAATCCCCGGGAACTTCGGAAAAAGATCTTTCTATTTTTCCTTGCCTCAGTACGCCTTTCCTTTTTTACTTGAGATGATCAACGATAAACTGACGAAAGGGCTTGTTTTGCCATCGCTTCCCAATATATGAAAAGGCGACCCTATCCAACGGCTTTCGCTCAGGGGCCCTCTTATTTTCCCGGCGCCTGATTCGCGGGTTTCTTTTCTTTCAGGATGGCGTTCATCGCGATTCCAAGCAACATGCAGACGGCGATGGAGGTGATCTTCACCACCTCCGCCCCCGAGGCATCCGAGAAGGAGAAGGCCAAGCCACCGATGCCGCTGACGAGGATGGTTGAGGCGACGAAGACGTTTTTCGTCTTCCCGAAGTCGATGCGTTCGTTGATCAGAATCTTAATGCCGCTGGCGGCGATGAACCCGTAGAGAATCATCGAAACCCCTCCGGTTACGCAGGAAGGAATCGTCATCGCCAGAGCCATCAGCGGCGACAGGAAGCCAAGGCCGATCGCGATCAGGCAGGCCAGGACGATGACTCTGACCGAAGCGATGCGGGTGAGGCCCACCACCGCGACGTTTTCCCCATATGTGGTGTTGGCCGCGCCGCAAAGGGGCCCCGAGAGGGCGGTGGCGATCCCATCTCCGATCAAGGTTCTGCTCAAGCCCGGATCAACTAGAAGATCCCGACCCAAAATCCCCGACATGTTCTTGTGATCGCCGATATGCTCGCAGATGGTGACGAAGCTCACGGGGATGAAGAGAAGCGCCGCTTGGCCAACGTTTCCCCAGCTTAGCGCAACCGAGGAGCCATTCAAAAGGAACAGGAAGCGCGGGTAATCGAGGAAGGAGGCGAAATCGACGGGGCTGAAATTCCGGATGAGCGGGGAGAAATCGACGATCCGGAAGTAACTGTCTCCACAGCCATAACAGCCGATCGCGGTCACGAGGATCGCGGCCAAATAGCCGCCGGCCATGCCGATCACGAACGGAATCAGCGAAACCGTGCCTTTCCCATAATGGGCCGCTAGGGCGGTGATGACCATCGCCAGAAGGCCACAGAGGATTCCCATGAGGTTGTAACCCGAGGCGGAAGAAGCCGTGCCTTGGAGGTTATCAACCGCGCTGGCGGCGAGGGAAAGGCCGATGACCATGATGACCGGGCCGATGACGATCGGCGGCAGGAGTTTATTCAGCCAGTTGACGCCGAAGAGTTTAATGAGGAAAGCGACCAGACAATAAACCGCGCCCACCATGGCCATCCCAACCGGAAGAATCCAAAGATTGGCGGTATAGACGGTCGCCCCATCTATCAGCCCATGCTCCGTGCGACCAAGGGCGATGGCGGAGATCATCGGCGACATATAAGCGAAACTGGAAGCCAAAAACATCGGCGCCTTGAATTTGGTCATGGCCAAATAGAAAAGGGTTCCAACCCCGGCGGCCACGATCGTTGGCGCCAACAGAACTTGCGTCAATGGCGTCCCGTCCGCCGTCACATAATTCTGGAAGACAATCGAAGGGACCGTGATGCAGGCCACGAACATAGCCAGCACGTGTTGGATGGCCAAGATCAGGGCTTGGCTTTTCCTTTTGGGGAACTCGTCGACGTCCAGAAGCATCCGTTTCTCGTTTTCCATTGAAGAATCCTTTCTCCGGCGCAAAAAAAGAAGGACTAACGAATCAGTCCTTCGTGAGCGCTGGATATATGAGGCGAAGCGACAAGGGAACAAAGGCAAACCGATTTTCTTTTTTCGATCCCCGATGTTCTCTCATTCCTCACGCTCCCGAGGGGTAGTCTAACGGAAAGGCCACCACTTTCAAGCGCAAAGACATGTTGCTTCCTTGAAAGCGATTTTTCGTGGGAACGGCGGCGTTTTCAGGTTATAATAATTTTCTTCCTTCGATGAGAAATAAGCCTGTTGTGGTTCTTTTTTTCGCTTTTTGGTCGGCTCGCGATCATATTCTTCCTTGATGAAGCCAATATCGCGCAAGCGCCTCTATTTTAACTAGGGCTAAGCGTTCCTTTAAAGAAAAGGGGACCCAATCGCGGATCCCCTCAACCATCAGGGATATCTATTTGATGCCAGTTGCGAATTCGACGATATAAAGAGCGAGGAAAGCCGCGCTTACCGCCGTCACGGGAATGTCGGACTTATGGAAGCGCTTGGCCGCCAAGGTCATCACCGTGTAGGAGATGAAGCCCCATGCGATCCCGTCGCTGATGGAGTAGGTGACCAACATGAACAGGCAGGTGATGAAGCCGCTGCCCACCGCGATCCAATCCTTCCACTCGAGTTTCGAGAGGTTGGCGAACATGCAGACGCCGACGTAGACCAGGGCGAGACCGGTGACGCATGAGGCCGAGAACATGCCAAGGGCCGGATAGATCGCTAAAGAAAGGGCGAAGAGCAAACCGGTCACGACCGCGGCTAAGCCCGTGCGGGCCCCGGCGGCGACGCCGGTGGTCGATTCGACGAACGAGGTGACGCTCGTGGTGCCGCAGACGGATCCGACAAGCGTGCCGAAGGCGTCGGTGATCATGGCGCGCTGATCGTTCACGGTGATTTCCCCACGCTTGTTGACCATCCCGGCGCCTTCCTCGACGCCAAGCAAAGTTCCAGTGGTATCGAAGAAGTCGATGAAGAACAACGCGAAGATGAGCGCATAGGCCTCGGGCTTAGCCAGGACGTCGAAGCCATGGAAGCAGGCGCCCCACACATCGCCGAACGCCCCGAGGGAAGAAATGCTGTAGGACGAATCGTAGAAAGTCGGAAGGGTGTAGGCGCTATTGACCCCCGCGACCCCGCAGGAAGCGGAAACGACGCCCATGACGAGGAGACTGATGATGACCGAGAAGCGGCTGATCCACCTCGTTGCCTTGTTGTTTTTCGGAAGCGAGGACAAAGCCAGCACCAAGATGAGGCCAGCCAGGCCGAGCAACACATAGGGATCCTTGAAATCGCCCAAGGCCACCGCCGTCGAGCTGCTGGGGACGATGATTTTCATATCCTGCAAGCCAATGAAAGCGATGAAGAAACCAATGCCGGCGCTGATCGCGATTTTCAGAGAATGCGGAATCGAACGGACGATCCATGCCCTTAGGGGGGTGACGGAAATGATCAGGAAGATAAGGCCATCCATGAACACGAGGGCCATGCACTGCGCGAAGTTGTAGCCCATGCCGAGCATCACGGTGTAGGCGATCATCGAGTTGATGCCCATGCCGGAGGCCAGCCCGACCGGCAACTTGCCAAAGAAGCCCATGATAAGGGTGGTTACCGCCGCCGAGACGGCCGTGGCGGCGAAGACGCCGGCGTAGACCGCGGCGACCGGGGCCCACACGTCGCCCCATAAGAGGATTTGGCGCGTGCCATCGGCCAAAACCTTGACGTTCGAGGTGGTGACGGAAGTGATTGAGCTCCATCCCGTCAGCATGTTGGCGTTCACCGGCAGGATGTAGAACATCGCAAGGAAGATGATAAGACCGCCGATCAACTCACGAATGATTGTCGACCCATACTTCGATATGCCGAAGTAATGGTCCAGCCACTTGCCGAAAGTGGTTTTTGGCGCGCGCTGTGGCTCGCCTGGATTGGTGGATAACGTCTCTTGAACCTCTGCCATTCTTTTTTCCCTCCTAGGACAAAGATATGTGCAAGCGTCGTACCCTTGGAAAAACGAAAAAACAATAAAATCTTTTCGCTTTTCCAGCATAGTGCCTCACGAACGGACAGCTGCTAAGCGCGACGGGCGACAACTCACGTTGTCAAATTGTCAGCCATGGCAAAGGAAAGAGGTACATGAAAGCGATTTCCCCGGTATCTTTTCAAAAATTGATTCAGCCTAGTTTGGTTTTTGGTTAAAATAAGGAACTAAGAAGAAGACAAAATCCATGAATCGACGAATTTGTCCGCGTACGTTTTTGGCAAATTACTGTTTTCGTTGAGACGCAAACCCGTTGTTCTAAGCAACAAAAGACGCTATAGCGAAACAATTCCGTCAACCGACTTAGAAAATGAGGTTAACCACGATTTCAACACGGAAATTGTCTTTACCGGACATTCAAATGTTTTCTCTTCGGGCTTCCTTGAACTCGCAATCCGTCTCGATTACCCTCTCTTTGGTCAATAATCAAAAACACGAAACGCTCCTCATTTAGCCAAAAGCAATTGAATGCGCCAAAACATTTGCTTTTCGCTTTCCTGCAAATGCGAAGGACTATTCCGGTTTCTTATCGACGCTTTCAAGAGAGGTTCTTCGCCCTCTGAGATAGGCATCATATGCGTAAAGCAAGGCCATTTGGTTTCTTTGATAAATAGCGACCGAGCACACCTTTTTTTCGCTTCCCTTCAGCCTTGCGACCACCCATCTTTCCTTATAAAGGGAAACGGAAACGTCAGAGAAGCGGTATTCCCTTTCGACCCTCAGGGAATTGCGGAAGACGAACCCCTCTGGTTTTAACTCGACCCTCCAGTTAACGTAGTTCAAGACCCACCAAACGGCGACGAAGGGCAGAGGGACGGCGATGAAGGTCATCAACCACACCTTCGGCTTGAAAGAGAACGTCATCCATACCAGCATGCCGGAGAGCGACGCGCACAGAAGCACGACCAAAACGCACA
>JALCDB010000002.1 GCA_022641095.1 Bacilli bacterium | reverse complement strand
TGCCGTTCTCTTTTTTGTGCTAAAGTAGTCTCGCGAGGCCGCGCGTGAACGAATTCATGAAAGCCGCCCTTGCCGAGAAGGCGCTAGGGAAGGGCATCGGCGAAGGGGCCGTCATCGAAAGGGGCGGCCGCATCATCGCCCGAGCTTGCGCCAAGGCGCATGGGGCCTCTCTTCCCTCGACCCATGCCGAGATCGCCGCCATCCACGAGGCCGCCTTGGCGAGCGGAAGCTTCGATTTGGCGTCTTCGACGCTCTACGTGAGCGGGAAGCCTTGCCCGATGTGCCTCGGGGCCGTGCTTTGGGCCCATATCGGGAAAGTCGTCTATCTCGATCTCGACGGCTCATTTCGGGAGCTGAACGAAGACGATTGCCTCAGGATCTACGACGGTTTCCTAAAAGAGGGCTCAAAAGCGATAAGGAGATAACCATATATATGCCAACATGCCGCAATTGCCACAAAGAGATCAGCGCCTTTGACAAGGATGTATGCCCCTATTGCGGGACTCCGCACCCGATCGACGAGAACTACCGGACGAAGGACATGACCCAATTCGTCGATCCCGTCACCGGGAATTACAAACTTTACAAGAGCAAAACCCGCAAGGCGGCCGGTCTTCTTTGCCTGTTCATCGGCTTTTCCGGCGCTCAGTTTTTCTATCTTGAGAAACTTCGCGCCGGGGTCGTCTCGCTCATCGTCACGCTTTTGGCGGTCGGCGGGATCGGATGCGCGCTTTTCTTCCTCGTGCCTTCGCTTGCCAACGTCTGGGCCTTCCTCATCCCTTTCGCGGCCGACTGGCTCTTCTATATGCTAGGCAGCCTCGTGTTCTTTTTTAAGGACTCGCTTAAGGACGGGAACGGGGAATTCCTGAGGTAACCCATGCAACGCTTTTTCGCCAAAACATGCGGCGGAGAGGCGTTTTTTTCACCTTCGGAAGCGGTGGCTGCCGAAGGAGGCGAGGTTTATTTGGCGCGCCTCGTCTCCCGCGAACCGCTTAAGGCCCTTCTTTTGCGCCCTTTGCGCGAGGACGACCAGTTCCCATCGTCCCTCTATTTCGGCTTTTCCCTTCTCAAAGGCGGGCACGACGAACCGACGCCTCTAAAAGGAACGAAGTTCGGCGTCGCCGGCTTCCTTCCCTTCCTTTCGGAACGGACCGTTATTCGCCTTGAGGAAGGGCAGCGGGAGAAGCGCCGGCTCCGGTTCCGTAGAATCGTCGAGAAAGGGGCCAAGCGAAGTAAGCGCGCCGTCGTGCCGATGATGGCGGCGATTCGTCTTTTAAGCGCGACTCTGAAAGAAGAGGCCGAGGTCAAGGCCACCGCCTACGAAGGCGAAAAGGAAAACGCGGCCTCGCTTCGCTTAGCCCCCGTCTTTAGTTTCCGCAAGGAGGGACGCTAAGATGGGCCTCTACCACGAATTGGCGCTTCACCAAAGGAAAACGGCCTTCTATAACTCCGCCGAGGCTCTTTTTTACCGAGCCAACGCCGGCGTGATGGCGAATTTCGATTGCTTCGCCCGTTACCTCAAGGCCGGCGATCCCTTCGACATCGTCCGCGCGAACGTCATAATTCGCTCTCTCCTCTCCAAAAGGGCGATCGAGCGGGCTTACCGCGAGAAGCTTCGCCTCGGACGTAAGGGGATCTCGATGGAGGAATTCATGCGCGAGCGGCTTTCCGAGTTGCCCTCCTTCACCATTGGCGATAAGAAGATATACGTCCCCCTTTTTCCTTCGTCCCTCAACTCCCTTTACGCCAAGGAATGGGCGAAACTGACGATTTCGCCATATCTTTCGTTGCTAAAGGATTTCGAGCCTCTCATCATCGATCCCTTCGATTACTACGGCATAGGGGTCTACGATTCGAATTTCACGCGTCTTGTCCCCGTCCTTAGGGCGGGGAAGGAGGCCGCTTTTTACGATTATGACGCCGAACGGCTTTATTTCGTGAACGGGCAGGGCCGGCTGGAGGCGAGCCTCGCCCTTTTCGACGAATACCTCGATTTTCCGCAGAAAACCCATATGATTCAGCGCCTGCGCCCCGTCGCGGAGGCCTTCTTCGCCTTCGATGAGGAAAAAACGCTTTCGGCTTTACTCGACAATCGCCTCATTTCCGGTCGCCTCATCCACAAGGCCGCCCATAAAGGCGTTTCCGAACCCAGGGGGGAGAAAAGATGAGATTCTATGTTTCGGGGTTGGGTTGCAAGGTCAACTTCTATGAGCTTGGGGCCTTGCGCGAAGCCCTTTTGGCCGCGGGGAATCGCGAAACAAGGAAGATCGCGGAAGCCGAGCTTGCCATCGTCAACACCTGCAGCGTCACGGCGACGGCCGACCAAAAAAGCCGGCAACGCGTCCGCCGCATCCGGCGCCTGGCTCCCCATGCCGTCATCGCGGTGATGGGTTGCTGGAGCGAACTTCACGTCCACGAGGCGCGTCAAATCGGCGCCGACGTCGTCATCGGGACGGCTCATAGAAGCAAACTCCTCTCCTACGTGGCCGCGTTTTTGAAGGACCGCGAACCGATCATCGACGTCTCTTCGAGCGTCCGCCATGAGCGTTACGAGGAACTTGGTCCCATGGCTTACGAGACGAATGCGCGCGCTTATTTGAAAATCCAGGATGGATGCGATAATTTCTGCGCCTATTGCCTCATCCCGACGCTCCGTGGGAACAGCCGGAGCCGCGATCCCCTCGCCGTGAGGAAGGAAATAAGGCGAATGGTGGAGCGTGGTTACAAAGAGATCGTGATCGCCGGCATCCATATCGGCGGTTATGGCAAAGATTTAGGGGATGGCTCTTATCGTCTTCCCGATCTTCTGCGCGAGGCGATCGATGACAATCCGGGCTTGCCCCGTTTGCGCGTCTCTTCGATCGAGGACACGGAGATCAGTGATGCCTTCCTTTCCCTTTTGCGCGACAAAGCGGCGGTTTGCGATCACCTCCACATTCCGCTTCAGTCGGGCAGCTCGAGCGTCCTCAGACGGATGAAACGCAAATACGATACCGATTTTTTCCTGCGCAAACTCAAGGAAATCCGTTCCATTCGGCCTGATATCGCCATCACGACCGACGTCATCGCCGGCTTCCCCGGCGAGAGCGACGAGGAATGGAAGGAATGCCTATCTTTCTGCGAGAAGGCCCGTTTCGCCGAAATCCACGTTTTCCCATTCAGTTCCCGGCAGGGGACGGCCGCCGCGGCCATGAAGGACCAAATCGACCCCGTGAGGAAGCAACGGCGCGTTCAAGAGCTTCTTGCCCTTTCGAAGAAACTCCGCCACGAATACGAAGAGCGTTTTTACGGCCGGAACCTTTCCGTTCTTTACGAGGATTATGACGCGGAGAGGAAACTGGCCTATGGCCATTCGAGCAATTACCTATACGTCAAAAGCGTGAGCCCCGTTCCGCTCCATGGGCGGATCCGCGAGGTCGTCTATTCGCGGGAAAACGCCGCCGACTGAGGAAAATAAACTTTGAAAAGGCGAATTTGCTTTTTCGTTTAATCGAAACAAACGTGACTTTTTTTGACATTGTATAGCGTTTCGTTGACTTGCGTTCCTTTTTATCTATAATGTAACGGTTCCCCCTAAGGGGAAGTCGGAGGATAGCAAAATGGCAGTTCCGTTCAGACGTACCAGCAAAACCGCGAAGAGACTCCGCCGTGGGCATTTTAAGCTTCATGTGACCGGCATGGTCGCATGCCCGCATTGCGGCGCCCTCATCCAGGCCCACCATGTGTGCCCGGAATGCGGCTACTATAACGGCAAGGACGTTCTTCACCTTTCGAAGGAGAAGGGCGAGCCGGCCAAAAAGAAGTGAAAGCTGGCCAAAAAAAGGGAAAAGAAACTCCTTGGAGCTTCTTTTTTTATGCAGGAGCGCAGCGTATAGTTTATTGTTAACTCGGAGGGTTAGCCAAATGCAGTTCAACAAGTTCTTCGATCACACGCTTTTGAAGGCCGATGCCACCATCGCCGAAATCACCAAACTTTGCGCCGAGGCGAAGGAGTACGATTTCATGTCCGTCTGCGTCAACCCGTTTTACGTCCCGCTATGCGCCAAACTTCTTAAGGGGAGTTCCGTCAAGGTCTGCACGGTCGTCGGGTTCCCGCTCGGAGCCGAGGAACCGGCCACCATCGCCTACGCCGCCTCGCTCGCGGTGAAGAAAGGGGCCAGCGAAGTCGACATGGTCCAGAACATTTCCATGGCCAAGGAGCACGACTTCAGTTTCATCGAGGCCGAGGTTCGCAAAGTCAAAGCGGCCGTGGGAAGCGGCATCGTTCTTAAGGTCATCCTTGAGAACTGCTATCTGAGTGAGGCCGAAATCGTCGAATCGGCCAAGGCTTGCAAGCGCGGCGGCGCCGATTTCGTCAAAACTTCGACCGGATTTGGCAAAGGCGGAGCCACAGCCCATGACGTCAAACTGATGCGTCGGGCGGTCGGGCCGCTCCTCGGCGTGAAAGCCGCGGGCGGCATCCACACGAAGAAAGACGTCCTCGACATGATCGCCGCCGGAGCCAATCGCATTGGCTGCTCCCATAGCGTCGAGATAATGAACGAGAAATAGCTTTCATCGGCGGAGCCAAAGAACATGAAGGTCTTTCTTTACTTTGAGAATCGCAAGGCCATCCAGTCGAGTGGGATCGGCCATGCCGAGAATCATCAGATGATCGCCCTTCGCGACGCGAAGGTCCCTTTCACTTTGAATCCGTTCGATAAGTTCGATTTGGCTCACATAAACACGGTTTGGCTCAAAAGCCACGTCGTTTTGCGGCAGTGCCGCCGCAAAGGGATCCCGGTTATCGTCCATGGGC
This sequence comes from Bacilli bacterium, assembly GCA_022641095.1. Lineage (GTDB taxonomy): Bacteria > Bacillota_I > Bacilli_A > RFN20 > CAG-826 > UBA4951. The sequence continues at coordinate 245,715 of JALCDB010000002.1, read as the reverse complement.
ATAGCACCCATGAGGATTTCCGTCGTTCCTTCTTTGGCTGGCAACTGGCCGAGCCATATGTCGATCGCGCGCTTGATTATATGTATGGTCACGCCGACTGCATTATTACCCCAACGCCTTATTCCAAAGGGCTGATCGAACGTTACAAAGGCGTTAATTGCCCCGTTTACGCGATCAGCAATGGCATCGATCTGCCATCTTACGCCCCTGACGAGGAAGCCAAAAAGGCTTTTCGCGAGAAGTATGGGGTCAAGGAAGGGGAGAAACTCGTGATCGGCGTCGGATTCCCCTTTGAGCGAAAAGGCCTCGACGATTTTTTTAGGGTCGCCAAGAAGATGCCCGATGTCAAATTCATGTGGTTCGGATCCCTTATGCGCGTCGCAATAAGCCTCCCGATCAAGAGAGCGCTTCGCCATAAGCCAAGCAACGTCGTCATGGCCGGTTACGCGAAGGGACGCCTGATTCGCGGCGCTTACCAAGCGGCCTCCGTCTTCTTCTTCCCTTCGCGCGAAGAAACGGAGGGAATCGTGGTTTTGGAGGCTCTAGCGAGCCGAACGCCTTCCGTTCTCCGCGACATCGGCGCTTATAAGCCTTGGCTGAAGGATGGTATAAACTGCCATCTCCGAAGCGACGTTGAGGGTTTTGCGAAAGCGATCCGCGAGCTGCTCGAGCGGGGGGAGGACCCACGCATCCTTGAGGCCGGCTACCAAGTCGCCGCCGAAAGGGATTTGCCAAAAATCGGCGAGCGACTCAAGGCGGTGTACGAGAAGGTGCTCGCTTCGGGGAAAGCCTCAAAATAAGAAGCAACGGTTGGAAGTTTCTTCCCAAACGGTGCCTTGGATAGGAAGGGGCTTCCCTTTGGCTTTAAGAAATTTGAATTGCTCCGAAACGAGTTTTTTGTTGGCGGCGGCATCGCCTCCGGCCCTCTTGTCGAGCATCTCGTCGAATAAGAGGGAAAGCGACATGGCATCAAGATGTTTATAGTATATATTCAGTAACTTCTTAGTTGTGAATTTCTCAAGGAACAATCGCATCATCGCGAACACGATGAGGTGACGGATCGCCCTATCGGTCCTCTTGATGGTGGTGTTGGATCCGGGGACTCCCTTGCGATAATAATAAAGGGCGTCTTTGATGACCGCGACCCTTTGGCAATGGCAAATGAACGTGAAATTGATGGCGACGTCCTCAAACATATCCGTGGGTTCGTTGAGGACGAGGATGGGACGGCTATTCAGGACTGAACGCTTGTAAATTTTGGTCCAAAGGAAACCGCGGATGCGCCGATCGGCCAAGTATTCCCCGACGGCTTGTTCCCGCGTGAGGGTTTTTTGGAGGACGAACGGATTGCTGCGTTTGACTTCGGTTCCGTCGCTTTTGCTATGCAGGATTTTAAAAGAGCAGTTGACGCAGTCCGCCCCCGTTTTGCGCATGGCCTCGACGAAGGTTCGCAAAGCGCAAGTGGACAGGACGTCGTCGGCGTCGGCGAAGGCGACGTATTCGCCTTTCGCTTTCGAAATCGCCTTGAGGCGGCTCTTCCCCAAACCCAGTTTCGGCTCATTGAGGATGATTTTGAAGTTGGGGTGCGTTTTGGCGAAGTTTTCCGCTATCTCGGCCGTTTTGTCCGTGGAAGGATCGATAACGGCGATGACCTCATACGGTTCCCTGAAGTCTTGGGCGGCGAACGACGAAAAGGCTTCGAGAATGTATTTCTCGCTGTTATAGGCCGGAACGATAAGGGAAACGACGGGATCCATGTGACAATGGCAATGATACCATCGTTTGCCGGGCCTTGGACGAAAACTTCGTTTCTTTCTTGCATTCGACGCCGCGAGAGGTAGAATTATCCCGCTGCCAAAGGCGAAAAGAGGTGATTGTCATGGCCATCAAAACAGTCTTGCACGAAGGCGAAACCTTGGACGATGCCCTCCGTCGCTTCAAACGCAGCGTCAACAAGAGCGGCGTCCTTATGGAAAGCCGCAAACGCGAGTTTTACCTGAAGACCGGACTTAAGCGGAAACGGAAGTCCGAGTTAGCCCGCCGCAAAAAGTGGTGATTGAAAAATAGCGATAAACCCTGGGTTCTCTCAGGGTTTTGTTTTTGTCTTGGTACTTTTCGGGTTTTCGGCCCTAAATTTTGGCATGAGAATCAAAACCATCCGGCAACCGGGCGAGAAAGGTTGCGGCCTCGCCGCGCTCAGGATGCTGCTCGTCTATCTCAGCCATGACCGAAACTACCGATTCCTGACCATCGAGGGGCATCCTCCCTACTCGCTCGAGCTTTTAAGCAAGGCGGCTCAAAGAGAAGGCCTCCGCCTCGAGTTTCGAAGGGCCCTCGCCCCATCCGCCATCCGCGGGGCCGACAAACTGCCGATGCTCGTTCTTCTAAAGCGCGATGGGTGTGAGCATATGGCTGTCGTCGAGAGGATCGATCGCCGCGGCATAGTCCTGCTCGATCCCGCCGAGGGAAGGCGCCGCGTCCCCTTTTCCGACTTCGAAGAGGCGTGGACTTGCCTCTTTGGCGAAATCGTTTCCTACAAGAGGAAGAAAGTCTCTTGCCGCAAGGGAAAAATCCAGCCGGTTTGGCCGTCCTTCGTGAGCGCGCTGATCGAGTTCGCCGCCAACGCCGCCCTTCTTTTTGGCTTCTATTTCATGAACGGGAAGGGATCGTTTCTTTTCCCGATAGGTTGTTTCTCCGCTTTCGGGATCCTGACGATTCTGCGCCGTTTCCTTTCGGTGCGGATCATGAGGAAATTCGATGGTCGCTGGCTTATCTCGACCTATGATGGTGATCCGTCGCGTTTTCGGGAGAATTACGTTCGCTACAATTCCTACAAGCGCGACTTCCTCGCCTCTCCCCTCGACTGCTGCTCGGCGGCGTTCCTGCTCGTCGCGCTTGGCTTTCTCGTCGGGGCCAACAATCCTTCGTTCTTCATCGCCTTAGGGGCCGTGGGAGTCTACGAAGGGGTGACCGCCAGCCTCTTTGCCTGGCGGCTTCGGAAGCGGAGATCGGCCCTCGAATCGATGGAGGATTCCCTCTTCGCCAAAGCGCTGAAGCCGCAAGAGGCCTTCTCGAAGTTGGCGCGGATAAACGATGAGACCTATGGGATCGCCGATCGCCTCGGCTATTCGAAGATCGTCTTCTATGTCTTTTGCCTTGCCATAACTTTCTTTTGCTTTTTAGGTCAGGGGACGCCTTCCCTGAATTTCTATCTCTTTCATTTTTTCGGCGTTTTGGCTGCGGGCGAGGCTTTCGATCGAACCTTCTCCTTCATTTTCTCGGAGCCAGAGCGGGAGGGCGACGAGGCGTATTTTCGCGAATATTTCGCCAAAAAGGCTGATAGTGAATAGCCTTTAAGGCTATGACGTGGTAGAGTAATCACGCTATGGAAGTATCGTTCGATAACCCGTTTGGGGCCGCTTACGAGCATCTCGCGAAGCGCTATTCCGCCATCGCGAAAGCCGCCTTTGATCTTTTGGGGGTGAAAACAAATTATGAAATCGACGTTTCCCTTGTTGACGATGAGACGATTCATCGAATAAACCGCGATTATCGGAAGGTTGACAAGGTCACCGACGTCATTAGCTTCGCCTTCAACGACGACAAGAACCCCAATGACCAAATCAACGATCCCGCGGTTGAGCGCATCCTCGGCGAAATCCTCATTTGCCTGCCCCAAGCCAAGCGGCAGGCAAATGAGATTGGGAACGGCCTTGAAAGGGAATTGTCGTTTCTCTTCGTCCACGGTTTGCTGCATCTGCTTGGCTATGACCATATGAAGAAAGAAGACGAGGACGTCATGTTTTCGCTTCAGGAGAGAATATTGGAAAGGACGGGTACCGAAAATGGATAAAACCCAATTAATCGAATGCGCCAAAGAGGCGAGGGAACTCTCTTACTCACCGTATTCTCACTTCGCCGTCGGGGCCGCCGTTTTATGCGCCGACGGATCGGTTTATCCCGGCGCCAACGTCGAGAACAGTTCTTATCCGCTTTGCATGTGCGCCGAGCGAAACGCCTTGTATAACGCGATGATGGACGGAAAGACGCGCGACGATTTCGTCGCTTTCGCCCTCATTGCCGATTCAACCGAGCCTTGCTCGCCCTGCGGGGCATGTCGTCAGGTGCTTAGCGAACTCTATCCGGAGAGCGCCCCGATCTACATGGCTAACCTCAAAGGCGACGTCAAGGAGACCACCGTTTTGGAGCTGTTGCCTTTCGCTTTTTCCGGTGACGATTTATGAAAACCGGCTTCGTTGCGGTAATGGGCCGGCCAAACGCCGGCAAAAGCACGCTCGTGAACGCCCTTCTTTCGAAGACGGTTTCCATCGTGAGCCCTCGCGCGCAAACGACCCGGGATTCCATCATGGGTATCCTTAACGAGAAGGGGATGCAAATCGTTTTCATCGACACCCCAGGGCTTTTCGTTCCCAAAGAGGCGCTTGGCAAGGCCATGGTTCATAGCGCCCGCGAAAGCGCCAAAGGAGTCGACGCCATCGTCTATTTGATCGATGGTTCGGCCGCTTCGGCCGAGGAAGACGAAGGGATTATCGATTCGCTAGGCGTGTTGTGCCCCCTCTTTATTTGCGTCAACAAAATCGATCTTATCACGGCTCCTGAAGGCGAGGCTTTGCTGGAGCGTTTTAAGGCGCGCTTCCCAAAAGCGGTCGTCATGCCGATGTCGGCCCTCACCAATTTCGGGCTTAAGGAAGTCAAGGACGGCCTTGGCGCCGTTTTGAAGGACGGCCCTCAGTATTTCCCGTCTGACGCTTTGACGGACAAGGATAAGGCTTTTCAGGCTAAAGAGGCGGTGCGGTTTGAGCTGCTTCGCTTTCTCGATGAGGAAGTCCCCCACCAGTGCGCGGTGGTCGTAAACGATTTCAAGGAAAAGAATGGCCACCTCAAGATAGAGGCGACCGTTTTCTGCGAGAAGAAAAGCCAGGTCGGCATCGTGGTCGGCAAAGGCGGGGCGATGATAAAAAAGATCTCGATGTCCGCCCGCCACCGACTTGAGGCCCAGTTCCATGAACACGTTACGCTTTTGCTTGAGGCGCGTTTCCTCGAGGGTTGGCGCGACAATCCCGATAAACTAGCCCAATTCGGTTACGGGAATGGCGATGGCGACGCTGACTGAACGCGAAGGCTACGTGATCCGCGCGGCGAACTTCCGCGACAGCGATCAGATGATATCGGCCTTGACTTCCGATGGCTTGATTTCGTTTTTGGCCCGCGGGGTCAACAAACCGACAAGCAAAAACGGGCCAGCCTGCCGTCTTTTGGCCCATTCGAAGTTCTCGCTGAGCGAAGGAAAGGCGGGCGGTTTCAGCCTAAGGGAAAGCCTTTGTTTGGCCCCGGCCCCCGAAAAGGAGGATCTCCTCACCATGGCGAGCCTCACTTTCATCGCGGAACTGAGTTCCAAGACCCTTCAAGGAGAAGGGTTAGGGAAAGAATACCCATGGTTGGCGCGGGCGGTGGAAGCCATTCGCGAAGGGTTCGATCCCTTGACCTCGGTTTTGGTTCTTTTCGCCCATTATCTGGCGCTTGAAGGGTTCGGCCTTAACGTCGACGAATGCGTCTATTGCGGCGCGAAAACCGGAATCGTCGGGCTTTCCTATCAGGATGGCGGGTTCGTGTGCCGCAAATGCCTGAATGAGTCCGCGACCGAAGCCAATTCGCGAAAGCTTAAAATCATTCGATATTGTTTTAGGTGCGGACTTTCCGACTTTTCCCGAGTAACGTTTCAAAAAGAGGAATGCATCGGGCTTATTTCCGAATTATGCCAGTACCTAAACGACCTTACGGGCGTGCGGCTCAAAAGCCTATCCATCATCCAAAAGTTATAGAAGTACACTAAAAGTGGGTTGACATCGCTTGCATGAACTTTACAATACACTAGCGGCTTCTCGGCAGAGGGGCGGCTTATTTTCCTTAAAAGGAGACGCTAACAATGGCTAACAAGTTCCCATTCGACAAAATCGTTTCGCATTTGCAAACGACAGGCTACGTCTATCCAGGCTCACAAATCTACGGGGGCCTTTCCAATTCTTGGGATTACGGTCCGCTAGGGGCCGAACTTAAGCGCAACATCCGTTCGATGTGGTGGAAGCGTTTCGTTCAGGAATCGCCCACGAACGTCGGCTTGGATGCCTCCATTCTCATGAACCCGAAAGTTTGGGAGGCCACAGGTCACGTATCGACTTTCAACGACCCGATGGTCGATTGCAAAGCCTGCAAGGCCCGTCATCGGGCCGATGACCTTATCAAAAGCCAGTATCCCGACGCCGACGTTGAGAACATGAGTTTTGACCAAATGGACGAATTCATGAAGGCGCATAAGATGGTGTGCCCCGTTTGCGGGAAAAGCGATTTCACGCCGATTCGCAAGTTCAACATGATGTTCAAAACGCATATTGGCGTCACCGAAGACACCGCGAACACGGTTTATCTCCGTCCGGAAACCGCTCAAGGCGTTTTCGTCAATTTCAAGAACGTTCAGCGCACGATGCGCAAAAAGATCCCTTTTGGGGTCTGCAATGCCGGCAAGGCCTTTCGAAACGAGATCACGCCCGGGAATTTCACCTTCCGCACTCGCGAGTTCGAGCAAATGGAAATGGAATTTTTCTGCAAGCCCGAAACCGACCTTGAATGGTTCAAATACTGGAAAAATTACTGCCTTAAGTTCGTGGAGAGCCTCGGACCGAAAGCCGAGAACCTTCGTTTTCGCGACCATGAGTCGGCCGAATTGGCTTTCTATAGCAAGGCCACGACTGATGTCGAGTATGACTTCCCGACCATTGGCTGGGGCGAAATCCTTGGTGTGGCCGATCGGACCGACTACGATTTGAAACGCCATCAGGAACACAGCAAAGAGGATATGAGTTACCTCGATCCGGAAACCAACGAACGGTACATCCCTTTCGTCATCGAGCCGTCGATGGGCCTCGATCGACTGATGCTCATGACTCTCGTCGATTCGTATGACGAGGAGACGCTTGAGGGGGGCGAGTCTCGGATCATCATGCATTTGTTGCCCTCGTTAGCCCCTTATAAAATCGCCGTTTTGCCGCTCAGCAAGAAACTGGAGGGCAAAGCCGCCGAGGTTTTGGCCATTCTCAGTCAGTATTTCATGTGCACGACCGATTCGACGGCCTCGATCGGCAAACGCTATCGTCGCCAAGACGAGATTGGCACGCCCTATTGCGTCACGGTCGACTTCGATACGGCCAGCGATCAGTCCGTCACCGTTCGCGACCGCGACAGCATGAAGCAAATTCGCCTTCCGATAACGGAACTGGTCGATTACTTCCGCGTGAAGTGCTTCTACTGACATTAGTGGTTAAGAAGTTGTGAATCAGTAGATTATATTACTTTGTAATATCAGGAGGGAATGATGTTTCCACAGGATTTGATCGACAGCGTTCTTAAAGCCGCGGATATCGTCACGATCATTTCCTCGTACATCCCCGTCATCAAAAAAGGGCGGAGCTTCGTGGCCCTATGTCCTTTTCACGACGATAAGCACCCTTCGCTCAACATCAGCCGGGAGAAGCAAATTTTCAAATGTTTTTCCTGCGGCACCGGTGGCAACGCCATCACTTTCGTTCAAAAATACGAGAAAATTTCCTTTGAGGACGCGATTCGAAAAGTGGCCGATATGGTCAATTTCCACGATTCCCGTTTGGAAAAGAAGTCCTATTATGCCCCCGTTGACGCTTCTTTGACGCCCTTATATGCCTGCATCGACGATTTGGACAAGTACTACCAGTACGCTTTGTCGATCGAAGAGGGTAAAATCGCTTCGGATTATCTTGAAAAACGCCACATTGATGCCGAAGAGATCGCCAAATACTCCTTGGGCTATGCCCCAAAGGACGGGAAAAAGACCATCCAATTCCTCCAGGCCAAAGGGCATTCGCTTAAAGCGATCGAGGACATCGGCGTTTCCTTGGCGAAACTCGAGGGCATGTCCGACAGCAACGCGGGGCGGCTCATTTTCACGCTTAAGAACCCCGACGGTCAGGTCGTGGGTTTCTCGGCCCGTCGGCTTGCCGATGACGGCTCGAGCAAATACGTCAATTCCCCGGAGACCAAGATCTTCCAAAAAGGCAAAAACCTCTATAACTACGATGTGGCGAAGCGGACCGCCCACCATGATGGTTACGTCTACGTTTTGGAGGGTTTCATGGACGTCATGGCCCTTGGGAAGGCCGGCATAAATTCGGCGGTCGCCCTCATGGGGACCAATCTTTCGAGCAATCAGATCGCTTTGCTAAGGAAAATGAATTGCGAAGTCCGCCTTTGCCTCGATGGCGACGCTCCCGGTCAAGAGGGGATGATGAAGATGATTTTGCTCCTTAACAAGGCTGGCCTTTCTTTTCGCCTTGTTTCGAACCCCGGCGACCTCCGCGATCCTGACGACATTCTGCAGGAAAGCGGATCAGAGGCTCTCAAGGAAAGCATGGGTCATCTCGTCGACGCCTTTGATTTCCAAATTTCCTACTACACGAGCGTCAAGAAATTGCAGACGCCCGAGGAACGGCGGAAAGTGATGATGTATTTCATCCCGTTCTTACGAAGCGTTCCGGCGGGGATCGACCGCGATAACTACATCGTTAAGCTTTCGAAAGCCACGCTGTACGAGGAAAAGGCCATTCGCGATCAAGTCAACAGCAAACCCGCCGATCAGCCTTCCATCGAGGAAATCAGTTATGGAAGTCAGATCGATACGGAACGGCTCCATCCGGAAAAACGCTTCGTCAGGCGGCTATTCCTCGCCGAGCGGGAAGCCCTCTACTACATGATGGAGAACGTCGACGCGGTCAAGTACTTCGACCGTTCGATCGATTCCTTCTACACCGACTCCTACAACGAGATCGCGAATTACATCCGCGAATACGTGGGGAAACGGAGCGGGCCCATCGACATCTCGGCGTTGATCAACGACATCGCCGCGAGCGACGCTCCCAATAGCGACGAGTTGCAATCCGAGGTGACGAAGGTCGCGGAGGACAATTACCATCCCCCTTACACAGAGCGATCGATGCCCGATTGCGCCAAGGCGATCGCCGAAGAGAAGAGCCGACTATCCGATGCTCAGGAGACCCAAAAGGCCTTCCAAGGCAAAAGCGATGAGGAAAAAGCCGTCCTCATCAAAGAATTCGCCGAGCGCCAGAAAGAACGGCGCGCCAAGAAGAAAGCCGATTGAAGAAAGGAAAAGGAAAAAGCGTATGGACAAGAAAAAGAGATTCTCTGTGAAAGAAAAGGAAGCCGCCAAGAAAGCCATGATGTCTCAAGGGAAATCCCCAAAGGCTAAGAAAACGAAGGCGGTGGATGGAGCTGATTCGTTCATTTTGGCGGACGAGGAAGAGGAGGAAGGCGGCGGCCTCGACGCCGAAACGCTTAAGACCATTGAGAACATCAAACGGGATTTCCTTAAGAAGGGGAAGGCCGTCGGCTCCATCGACCAAGGCGAAGTCATGGACGCCACCAGCAAACTCGACTTGACCGACGACGAGTTCGAAAGTCTCATCGATTATTTTCGCGAGAACGAGATAAAAGTCATTTCCGAGGACGATGAGGACAATCTCGACGAGGATAATGTCGACGAAAGCAAAATCGTGGACGCCGCCAAGGAAATCGCCGAGGATGACGTCGAAACCGACGTCGCCGACGAGACCGAAAAGGAAGAGGTTGCCACGATCGACGATTTCTCCAAGATCCAAAGCGGCGAGGTCAAGGTCAACGATTCCGTTAAAATGTACCTCAAGGAAATCGGCAAGGTCGACTTGCTGACGGCCAAGGAAGAAACCGAACTCGCCAAGCGGATCGCCGAGGGACCGGGCGCCGCCAAGCTCCTTGAAGAAGCCAAGAACAAAGGCGATGAGAAGAAAGCGGCCGACGAGCAGTATCTCGTCGATGACGCGCAAATAGCCAAGAACCAACTTATCACGGCCAATCTCCGTCTCGTCATTTCGATCGCCAAGCACTACGTTGGCCGCGGTATGCATTTCCTCGATTTGATCCAAGAGGGTAACATGGGCCTCATCAAGGCCGTCGAGAAGTTCGATTACACCAAAGGTTTTAAGTTCAGCACCTACGCCACATGGTGGATTCGCCAAGCCATCACTCGGGCCATCGCCGACCAAGCGCGCACGATCCGCATTCCGGTTCACATGGTTGAAACCATCAATAAGATGACCCGCGTCCAGCGCCTTCTCGTTCAGGAGCTTGGGCGCGACCCAACCGCCGAGGAGATCAGCCAAAAGATGGAGGGAGTCCTTTCCCCGGACCGCATCCGCGAGATTCAGCGCATCGCCCTTGAACCGGTTTCCCTTGAAACCCCAATCGGCGAGGAGGACGATAGCCATCTCGGCGATTTCATCGAGGACAAGGAGGCTCAAAGCCCTGAGGAATACACGACCAAATCGCTCCTTAAGGACGAACTTTACGAAATCATGAAAGACTTGACCGATCGCGAGGAGCGGGTTCTTCGCCTTCGCTATGGGCTCGACGACAACCGTCCGCGGACGCTTGAGGAAGTCGGCAAGGAATTCGGCGTCACCCGTGAGCGGATTCGCCAAATCGAAGCCAAGGCCATCAAGAAACTCCGCCATCCGACCCGGGCCAAGAAACTCGGCGACTATCATGAGGCTCTCTTCGCCTCCGGACCCGATACCCATTCGAAATAAAAGGAGAAGGCATGAGCGAAACCTCTCGTCGGAAACCTCTGGAAGAAGCCAAAGAGCGCTTTCTTAAAAAAGCGCGCCTCAACGGTTCGTTGCAGCAAAACGATATCCTCGACCAAATCGATGAGCTCGGCCTTTCGGAAGAAGACTACGACTCGTTGACGGACTATCTCGTTTCCAAAGGCGTCGTGATCCGCGACGATGAGCTTTCGAAGGCCCCGATAAACCCAAGCCAAGTCTCGAGCAGCGACATTCTGAAGCTTTATCTGTCGGAAATGGGTAAGTATCCCCTTTTGAGCCGTGAGCAGGAAACCGCGCTCGCCAAGCGGATCGCCAAAGGCGACGAGGAGGCCAAGAATGAGCTTATCAACTCGAACCTTCGCCTCGTCGTCTCGATCGCCAAGCATTATTCGAACAACAACGTTCCTTTGGCCGATCTGATCCAAGAGGGCAACATCGGTTTGGCGCGGGCCGCCGAGAAGTTCGACTACGCCAAAGGCTTCAAGTTCAGCACCTACGCCACTTGGTGGATCAAGCAGGCCGTGAGCCGGGCCATCGCCGACCAATCCAGGAACATCCGTCTGCCGATCCACGTGACCGACACCATCCGCAAGATCAACCGCGCCAAAACGAAGCTGGCCCAGTCTTTGGGCCGCGAACCGAACGATAAGGAAACGGCCGATGCCTTGCCGGGCCTCACCGAAAGCGACATCGCCTATTATGCCTCCCTCCCTTCTGACACCGTTTCCCTCGACGCCCCGGTAGGCGAGGACGGTTCGGGCGAGGTCGGCGACTTCGTGAAAGTGGACGAAAGCGAGCGTGAAGTGACGGCCGGGCTCGAGGACGAGGATCGAAACAACCTCATCCGCAAAGGCATGAGCCTCCTTAATGAGCGCGAACGCGACATCGTCGCCTCGTTGTACGGTTTGGGCGACAACGATCCCAAATCCCTTGAGGAAGTGGGGAAAACCTACGGCCTTTCGCGCGAAAGGATCCGCCAAATCCGCGACGCCGCCCTCGCCAAGATGAGAAAGGCCCTCCGATGAGACTCAGCGAACGGCTCGAAGCCATCGTCGGCCTTGTGCCGTTCGGCGTTTCGGTGGCCGACGTTGGGAGCGACCACGCCGCCGTCCCGCTTTCGCTTTTGGGGAGGGGGAAGGTTCCTTTCGCAATGGGCATCGAGAACAAGCCGGGCCCTTTCGCCAAGATGAGACGGGCGGTGGAAGCCTCGCCTTTCGCCTCTTCTTGCCTTCTGTCCCTAAGCGACGGTTTAAGCCAAGTCAATGAGCGGATCGACTGCGCCGTTTTGGCTGGTTTGGGAGGAAAGCTAATCGCCGCCATTTTGCGGCGCGACGTCCCCTCCCATCCCAGCATCAAAACGCTCATCGTCGATCCCCATAGCGAGCGTCCCGCCGCCTACAGGGCCCTCATGGACCTCGGCTTCCGCGAAAGCGCGAGCGTCTCCCTCGTCGAAGGAGGGCTCTATTACGAGGTTTCGCGCTGGGAGAAGAGCCTTTTGGCGGTCGTCTACGACGAGAGGCAACTGACCTTTGGCCCGCTTCCGCTCTCGATGAAGCCGGCGCCTTGGCGCGCCTATTGGGGCGCGGAGGCCAAACGGCTCGAGGGAATCGCCGTTTCGTTGCCGCGAGGGCGGAGCGCAAAGCGCGAGGAACTGCTACAGCGCGCTCGCCTCATCGAGGAGACCATCGAATGAAGACGCGTCGGCTGCTCAGAGAACTTGCCGCCTTCTATCCGCAACGCCTGAGGGAAAAAGGCGATTTCGGAGGCCTCATGTGCGGGAAACTGCCCGAAGAAAGCAACGTCATCCTGCTTTGCCTCGACTATGACGACGAGGTTTATCCTGTGGCCAAGCGCCTCCATCCCGATCTCATTGTCACCCACCATCCGTTCGTTTTCGGCCCGAAAGGCTCCGTCTTGGCTCACGATCCGATTAAGAGGAGCCTTTATGAGCGGACCGAAAAAGAAGGTTTGGCGGTTTATAGTTTCCACACGAACTTCGATGCGGGTACTCCAGGTATGAACGACGCTTTGGCCGATCGCCTGGGGTTGCTGGACGTCAAACCCCTCGAAGGCTGCCCGATGGCGCGCGGAGGGCGTCTTCCAATGCCCTTGCCCATCGCGGACTTCGCCTATTACGCCAAAAAGAGGCTCGGCGTCGATTATGGATTGCTCATCGCCGCCGGGAAAGCGGTCGTCAGAAGCGTTGCCATCGTCGGGGGCGGCGGCTGGCGGGGGAACGAGCTGGCCCAAAGGCTTGGCTACGACATCTTCGTCTCGGGTGATATGCCCCACCATGGGAGACGCGAGGTCACGCTTCGCCATTATGACTATTTGGACCTTCCGCACGAAATCGAGAAGGCGTTCATGCCGCGGATGCGGCAAACGATCCTTCGCCTTGACCCAACCTTGCGCGTGGAGACGGTCGACCACGAGAAAACGCCAATAGTCATATAGAGGCGAGAGAACCACGCGTCGATGGGGGTCGCGGTTGCTTTTATAGCGATTTAAGATACGCCAAGGCTTCTTGGTATGTTTCCGGATCCGTCGACGTCCCACTGGCCAAGGCGGCTTTTCTGAATTTCGAGAAATCGACGGAAAGGAGACCGCGCTTATCCATCGCCCGGATGAGGGCGGCGCCGGGATGGTGCTTTTTGACGAGGGTGGCGAGGCGGTTCGTGTTGTTGCTGCGCTCGCTGCCGAGGATCACGTAGACGTCGATGTCGCGAGGGGCCTCAATGAGGGATGTTTGCCTCCTTACGGTCGAAGGGCAGCGCCCACCGGCGTAAACGGCTTCGGGATAGCGTGCGGAGATAAGGCCATAGGCGCGATCGACCTCGTCTTCGTCCATCGTCGTTTGGGCGATGACATAGGGTTTGGACTCGTTAATGGCGCAGTAGCGGGGCGCAAAACCTTCGCGCGGCTCTTCGTAAAGATAGACCCGCTCGCCTAAAGACAGGGCGGCCTCGCATTCCAGATGGCCTTTCCTGCCGATGTAGATCACGGAACTGCCGCGCTCGAGGGCCCACAGGATACGATTCATGTTGGCTTTGACGTAAGGGCAGGTCGAGTCGATGGCTTTTATTCGTTTTTCCTTGGCGATGACGTCGAGTTTCGGGTCGTGCCCATGGGCGGAGAAAAGGACGGAAGAACCATCGGGCAAGCCGCGAAGAAGGCTTTCTAAGGAGGAGTTTCGCTCATCGAGGGCGACCAGGCCGCGATCCCGAAGGGCATCAATGACTTTTTCGTTATGGATCAGAAGGCCGAGCGAATAAAGGGGCGTGGCCGTTTTCATGGCTTCCTCGGCCATCGAAAACGCGCGGTTGACGCCCTCACAGAATCCGTGAGGCTCCAAGGCCCAGACTTCCATGGATTCACTATAGCGCGAAAAAAGTGCACCCGGGAAGGCTTTTCTATATAATAGAACAGCCATGAGTTCATTTAGCGCCTTCAATTTATCCGCCCCGATGGTCGCGGCCCTTCGCAAAATGGGTTACCTCGAGCCTTCCCCCGTCCAAAGCGCCGTCATCCCGAAAGCCTTGCGAGGCCAATCCGTCCTGGCCCAATCGGCGACCGGCAGCGGCAAGACCCACGCCTTTTTGGTGCCCCTTATCGAAAAAACCGATTTTTCCTTGCCCCGCCTTCAGTCCCTTATCGTCGCCCCGACCCGCGAACTCGCTCGTCAGACCTATGATTTCGCCCGTGAATTCGCGCGTTACATGCCAAGGCTCAAAGTCCGGCTCCTCACGAGCGAGGCCGATGTCAGCCAAAACGAGGAGGGGCTTAGCGAAGCCCCTCAGATGATCGTCGGCACGCCTGGACGCCTTAAGGACCTTCTCGTCGACAAACACGTTTTGAATCTTCAAAGCGTCCGTTCCGTCGTCCTCGACGAGGCCGACATGCTTCTCGATTTGGGTTATTTCGGCGACATCGAGGAAATTTTCGCGCTGCTTAAGGATCCGCAGACCATGGTCTTCAGCGCCACCCTTAAGCAGAATCTCCGGGACAAACTTCGCGGTTTCGTCGGCGGCGACTTTGAGTTCGAAGGGGAAAAGACCGAGACCGCCGCGACGGTCCGCCACCACCTCGTCGACATCAAGCATCAGGACGTCAACGACGCCCTCGTTTCCTTCCTCCTCATCCGCAAACCCTATCTTTGCCTGGTTTTCGCTTCGAAGAAAGAAACGGTCGACAAGTGCTATAAACGCCTTTTGGAAAGCGGGATCGACGCCGCCTTCTTCACCGGAAGCCTTGGCGAGCGGGCCCGCAAGAAAACGATCCGCGACATCAAAAAAAATCGGCATCAAGTCATCGTCGCCAGCGATTTGCTGGCCCGTGGCATTGACATCGAGGACGTTTCGGACGTCGTTTCGCTCGACCTTCCTTCCGAAAGCGAGTTCTATTTCCATCGCGCCGGACGAACGGGGCGTTTTGGGAAAGAAGGCGACAGTTGGGTTTTCTACGATGACGATCGTCGCGCTCGGGCGAACGCTCTTTTCGAGGCCGGGGCGCCCTTCGACTTCTACGTGCTTCGCAAGGGGGAACTGAATCCGGATCCGGTTGGTCTCGCCCCCAAAAGGAAACTGTTCAAGAAAAAGGCCTTCATCAGCGATAACGAGCTTCGCGAGATCAAAATCGCCAAGGCGCAGACGCGTTCAGGCAAGGTTAAGCCAGCTTATAAGAAAAAGCGGAAGTGGGCGATCGAGAAAGTCAAGCGCAAGTACCGCCGCAAGGCGATTCAGATGAAAGTTCGCCAGGAGCTTGCCCGCGAGCAAGCGAAAGCGAAGAAACCCTCCGATGGCCGCTAAAAGGCTTTTCTTGGGTTCCCATCTTCCGATGAGGGCTCCCGATTCATATCTAGGCACCTGCCATTTGGCGCTCGAATATGGCGAAACGGCTTTCATGTTCTACACCGGGGCCCCCCAAAACACGCGCCGGGTTCCGCTGTCGCGGCTCAAGATAAAAGAGGGACGATCATTTTTGGCCGACCATGCCTTCCCCGAAAGCAAAATCGTGGTCCATGCGCCCTACATCGTCAACTTGGCTGCCAGAAGCGATCCCCTTTCCGCGGAAGCGGCCGTCTCTTTTCTTGTCGATGAGTTCCGGCGCGTGGCCGGATTCGGGCTCACGACTTTGGTTTTGCATCCCGGCTCAGCCACGGGCGAAACCCCTCAGGAGGGCATCCGAAACGTTGCCCGCGGGTTGGATGAAGTCCTTGAAAGGGATGGCACCAACGTTCGGATCGCCCTGGAGACGATGGCGGGCAAGGGTCACGAAATCGGGCGGAATTTCAAAGAAATCGCCCAAATCATTTCCCTCAGCAAAAACCAAGGTCGCATCGGGGTCTGCCTTGACACATGCCATCTTAACGACGCGGGGGAGGACGTTAAAGACCTCGATGGCCTCTTAACTTCTTTTGAGGAAACGTTTGGCCTTAGAAAGCTCCTTGTCATCCATTTGAACGATTCCAAAAACCAGCGCGGATCCCATAAAGACCGCCATGAGAATATCGGCTATGGGACGATCGGATTTTCGACCCTTGAAAAATGGGTGGGCGATCCCCGCCTCGCGGACGTGCCCAAAATCCTTGAAACCCCGCCGGCGAACTCGATTCAGACGTACAAAAAGGAGATTGCAATGCTGCGGAGCGGCATCTACGACCCAAAATGGCGCGACCGCTTTCTATAGTTTTTTGATTTCTTCGATGAGCGTTTCGTAGACTTCGCCGTCAGCGACCGTTTTGAGCGGTTCGCCTTTTTTGAAAATGACCCATTGCCCCTTGCCGCCGGCGGCGCCTAAGTCGGCATGCCTTGCCTCGCCGGGCCCGTTGACGACGCAACCCATCACGGCGACGGTTTTGTTGACGTGGTGGTCTTCGAGGTATTCGCGAACGCGGTTCGCGAGCGGGATGAGGTCGACTTGGGTTCGCCCGCAAGTGGGGCAACTGATGAAGGTCGGATAGTCCTTCTTGAGCCCAAGGTCATGGAGCAGGCGAGAGGCGGCCCGGACTTCCTCTTCCGGGGAGTCGCTGAGGGAAATGCGGATGGTGTCGCCGATGCCCTCGAGAAGCAGGGGCGAAAGCCCGGCCGCGCTGCGGATGAGGCCGATATCTTTCGGACCCGCCTCGGTGATGCCTAGATGCAACGGGTATGGGAAAGCCTTGGCGGCGAGCCGATAGGCTTCGATCGTCTCGATGACGTCCGATCCTTTTAAGGAAAGGACGATGTCGCGGAAGCCCATGCTTTCGAGGATTCTTACGTGTTTGGCGCAACTCTCGACGAGGTACTTGGCTTTGATGAGCCCCTTGCCGTCATAAACCGTCTTGTCGAGCGACCCCGAATTGACGCCGACGCGGATCGGGAGGCGGCGGGATTTGCAGGCGTCGACGACCAACTTTATCTTGTCCTTCGAGCCGATGTTGCCCGGATTGATGCGGATGGCGTCGACTCCGGATTCGATGGCGGCCAAAGCGAGTCGATAATCGATATGGATGTCGGCGACGAGCGGGATGGAGACGCGCTTCTTTATCGTCCCGATCGCCTTGGCGTCCTCAAAATCCAGGACTGAAACGCGCATAAGATCGGCTCCGAGGGCCGCACAGCGATTGATTTGGGCGGCGACGGCCTCCGCTTGCGAGGTCTTGATGTTGCACATGCTCTGAACCAGAACGCGGTTTTGGCCGCCGAGAGCGATTCGGCCAATGGCGACACTACGTGTCGATTCTCTTTGATTCATACCGCTGACATTTTAACCGATTGCGGGCGAAACTTGTAGATAATCGCGTGCATTTATGCTAGAGTAACAACCGCGAAAAGAAAGAGAGTGACTGAACATGGCAACTTCAAAGCGCGATAACATTATTCTGAAGTGCAGCGTTTGCGGGGAACAAAATTACATCGCTACCCGTAACAAACGCGCCCATCCGGATAAAATGGAGAAAATGAAATTCTGCCCGCGTTGCAAGAAAATGACCTTGCATAAGGAAGCAAAATAAGGCCCTCGGGCCTTTTTTATTAGTTGGTATGGCGTTGATTCGGGAACTCACATATGGCGGGGAATACGCGAACTGCTACATCATCGGCGAAGAGGGGAGCCCTTGCCTCGTCATTGACCCAGCCACGAACAAGAGAGGCTGCCTTGACGATTATATCGAGAGGCGCCACGCCGGGAAATGCCTTGGCTTCCTGATCACGCACGGGCATTTCGACCATATCGGCGGCCTTGTTGATCTTAAGCACATGGCTCCGGTTTTCATGTCGGAGGAGGATATCGCGTGTCTTGGCGATCCGTGCCTAAATGGCTCGGAGGCCTTCGATCTCCCAGTGCCGGTGAGGGTGAAAGGCATTGAACCCTATCCCGTCGAGGACGAGGACGAAATCAGGCTTGGCCCTTTCGTTCTCACCGTGATAGCGACACCGTTCCACACGGCTGGGAGCGTTTGCTACTACCTTAAGGCCGATAGGGCCGTCTTCACGGGCGATGCCTTGTTCCATCTATCGGTGGGGCGGACCGATTTGCCTGGCGGCTGCCCGCGTTTTCAGCGCGACAGCCTACGCAAATTGCTTCTTTTGCCCGACGACACCAAAGTATTTCCCGGCCATGGGGCGTCGACGACGATCCGTCAGGAACGTTTCGCCAACCCCGAACTTCAGGGCCTATAAACATAGAGTGGAAAACCAACCGTTATTGGTATAGAATACCAACGGCTATTTTACCGATAGCAAGGAGAAAACAATATGAACGTTACGGAATTGAGGCCAGGCAATTACTTTGAGGACGAGGGAGTCCTCTATCGCTGCATCGACATCCTCTTGAATAAGACGGCCATGAGGAAGATGGTCGCAAAACTCAAAGTGGAGAACGTCCGCACCGGCGCGATCATCGAGCTCGCCCGGAACAGCGGCTATGACGTTACCGAAACCCGTCTTGACAAGAAAAACATGCAGTACCTTTACGATGGGGGCGTGAGCCTTGTTTTCATGGATCCGAAAACATACGATCAGATCGAACTTCCGAAAGCCAGCCTTTCCAAAGAGATGCCATATCTCGTTCCCAACCTCGAGGTTATGGTCATCAGTTACAATGACGAGGTCTTGGGCATTCAGATTCCCGCCAAAGTCGCCATCACGGTCACATCCTGCGAACCGGGGGTTCGCGGCGACACCGTCACCAACGGCGGGTCGAAGGATGCCGTTCTCGAGACCGGCATGAAACTCCGCATTCCCCTTTTCGTCAATGAGGGCGACAAGATTTTGGTCGATACCGCGACCGGCAAATACGATGGGAGGGCTTAAACGATGTTGATTCTCGATGTAACTGTCACTTTTGGGATCGGAATGTTCATCCTTTATCTCATCCTGACGCTTATCCTCGGCTTGGTTGGGGGCTTCTTCGGAGCCCGCGCCCTTATCAAACGGGAGATGCAGAAGAACCCGCCGATCAACGAGAACATGATTCGCGCCATGTTCATGCAGATGGGCCGCAAGCCCTCTGAGGCGCAAATAAAAGCCGTCATGAACGCGATGAAGAAAAACCAATAAACCTTCACTTAGGCAAATGGACGCCTTTTGGAAATCCGAAAGGCGTTTTTTATTGCCGTTTTTTATTGCCGTTTTTTGCCATATCAAGAAAAAGAACGATCGTCAAAAAGCGTAATTTAATAAAAACGGAATTGAGTTATTAAAACCGTCTTTGCGTGCTGCCATCTATTCAATTCTTTGATCAATATGCTAAATAAGTTTCATTTTATTAAGAACCATATAACTACTAATAAAATACCATCAGTAATCAACTGGCCTCTCAGATCCCGCTTTCATCCGTTTGATGTTCTCACGATGGCGGAAAACGAGAAGTCCGTACTCAAGCGTGATCACGGTGGCCTGCTCCCAGCAAAAGAAGAGGCCGCCTCCGTTTCCGAAGTTCCACATGAGGATCGAGGAGGCCTCGGTCCACCCGGAGAAACGGAAAGCGATGGCGAGAGTCCAGGTGATGATGACGATGGCAAGACCCGAGACGAGTGAGGCAGCCGAAACGATCCGCTTGCTTCGGTACAGCGGGAAGAAGGTGGCGAAACAATAGATGAGGGAAACCCAGGAGGTTCCGCCCAGGGAACCCATGAACGACGAGACGGCTTTCCCACCTTTGAAATCGGCATAAAGAGGGTAGCAATGCCCGACGACGACCCCGAAGAACGTAAGCCAGCAATAGAAGACGCCGTCATCCCACATCGCGAAAACCTCGCGAACGCCGGAGAAACGGATGACGGCCCAAACGCTCCAAAAAGCGATCGCGCCCTTGAGCATATCGAGGAAGATGACGAGGAGCCCCACTTTTTCGCCGAAAAGGCGTCCCGAATTGGTGCCTCCGCTATTATGGCTGCCGTACTCCCGCGGGTCCTTTTTGAAAAACAGTTTCCCGATGATGACTCCATTTTGGATCGAGCCCCAAAGGTAGCCAAAGGTCAGCACGGCCAGGACGGTAAGGATGTTGCCGAGAATATCGCTCATATGCGCTTACTATAGCAAACCTCAGCCTCGACGAATAAAAGTGATGCGTTCCTCATATCCCCTTTGCTATAATAGCAAACGAATTGAGTGGCAAAAAAATAATGGCCGATTTCGATAAAGCAGAAAAAGAGTACAACGCCAAGTCGATTGAACTCTTGAGCGAACTTGAGGGCATTCGCAAGCGTCCTGGCATGTACGTTGAGGGGACTGGATTGGCCGGTCTTCACCAACTCGTGTGGGAAATCGTCGACAACGCCGAGGACGAAGCCGTCAACGGATATGGCGACAAAATCATCGTCATTATGCATAAAGACGGCTCCGTTGAGGTGAAAGACGAAGGGCGGGGCCTTCCGGTCGATATGCATCCCAAGGCGCATATGCCGGCGGTGCAGCTTATTTTCACGACGCTCCATAGCGGCGGCAAATTCAACAGTCGCACTTACGCGACTTCCAGCGGCCTTCACGGCGTTGGCGCCACCGTCACGAACGCTTTGAGCGAATGGCTCGACGTGACCGTGTACCGCCTTGGGCAGATTTACCACATCCGTTTCCATGACGGCGGCGCTCTTGAGACGCCCCTTGAAGTGATTGGAAAGACGAATAGACACGGCAGCGTCGTCCGTTTTAAGCCCGACGCCAAGGTTTTCCCAAGCGTCGAATTCAAATGGGACACGATATATAACCACTTGCAGGAAGAGGCTTTCTTATTGAAGAAAGTCCATTTCATCCTCGAGGACGAGAAGAGCGGGCTTTCGCACGATTTCTTTTATGAGAACGGCCTTCGCGAATACGTTTCGGTTCTTAATCAAAACATGATTTCCCTTGGCTCCATCATCGATTTCGAGGATAAGCTAAGCCCCATCCAGATCGAGGTGGCCATGCAGTGGAGCGCCCAATATTACAGCGAGCGGATCCTTAGTTACGCCAATAACAAACGGACCATCCAAGGGGGCACCCACGAAGATGGCTTCAAGGTGGGCCTTACCAAGGCGATCAATGACTGGGCGATCCAAAACGAGGTCATCAAAGACAGCCAGCGCATCGACGGGAACGACATTCGCGAAGGGCTTACCGCCATCGTGGCGGTCAAAATACCCGAAAGCAAACTTGAATTCGAGGGCCAAAGCAAGGGGCGCCTCAACACCCCCGAGGTCATGTCCATCGTCAGCAACTTCATCTATTCGCAGTTCACCTATTACATCACCGAGCATAAGGAATTCGCGCTCGACCTGATCCATAAGTGCCAGGCCTCCCAGCAAGCCCGCAACGCCGCGAGGAAAGCCAAGGAAGCCGCCCGAGGCAATAAACAAAAGAAGGTCGATTTCATTTTGAGCGACAAATTGGCCCAAGCCCAATCGAAGGATTATGCCCAAAACGAGCTTTTCATCGTCGAGGGCGATAGCGCCGGCGGTTCGGCCAAGAAGGGACGCGATCGGCTCCATCAGGCGATTTTGCCGCTTCGTGGCAAACCTCTTAATACCGATAATGTGACTCTTGAGCGCATGCTCCAGAACGTCGAATTCAGCACTCTCATCCAAACCATCGGCGCCGGAGTGGGTCAGGACTTCGACCCCAATGGCAGCCACTATGGCAAAATCATCATCATGACCGATGCCGATACCGACGGCGCCCACATCCAAATCCTTTTGCTCACTTTTTTCTACAATTACATGAAGCCCCTCATCGATCGCGGCATGATCTACATCGCTTGCCCGCCTCTATACCGCGTCTACAAGAAGAGCGACCCAACCCGCAAGCACATCTACGCTTGGAGCGAGAAAGAGCTTGACGAGGCTAAATCCAAGATCGGCGCCGGCTATGGCATCAACCGTTACAAAGGCTTAGGCGAGATGGACGCCGAGCAACTCGCTCAGACCACCATGGACAAAAAATCCCGCATGCTCCTTCGCGTGAGCATTCAGGATCCGCTCATCGTCGAGAAACGCATCGGTATCCTTATGGGCAAGGACGCCTCCTTGCGCCGGACTTGGATCGAGGAGAACATCGTGTTCAACGAAGAGGACGCTTTCATCAAGGAGGTCAGGAAGTGATGGCTAAGAAAAAGCAATTGCCGCCGACTCCGCCCGCCAAAGAAAACATTTCCGCCCAAACCCTCGACGATTTGATGGGGGAGCGTTTTGGGATTTACGCCAAGGACGTGATCCAAGATCGGGCCATCCCCGACGCCCGCGACGGCATGAAGCCGGTGCAACGCCGCATCATTTTCGACATGTGGAAGACCGGCAACACCTTCGACAAGCCAACCAAGAAAAGCGCCCATATCGTCGGCGACGTCATGGGTAATTTCCACCCCCACGGCGACGCTTCGATTTACGACGCCTTGGCCCACCTTTCCCAAGATTGGCGGCTTCGTTATCCGCTCGTCATCTTCCAGGGCAACAACGGTTCCATGGACGGGGATTCCCCAGCCGCCCCCCGTTACACCGAAGCCAAGATGTCGGCTTTGGCCAACGAATTGGTCCGCGACATCGACAAAGGAACCGTCGACATGGAGCTCACCTACGACGATTCCAACTTCGAGCCGACCGTTTTGCCGGCCCACTTCCCAAGTCTGCTCGTGAACGGGAGCGAGGGCATCGCCGTTGGCCTCGCCACGGCCATTCCGCCCCACAATCTTCGCGAAGTCACCAGCGCCGTCATTTATCGCATCAAGCATCCGGATTGCGAGATCGATCCGCTTCTCCGCTGCGTCCCTGGTCCGGATTTCCCGACAGGGGGGATCATTATCGCCGACAACCGTCTCCGTCAGATCTATGAAACGGGGCGAGGCCGGGCGACCGTGAGTTCCCGCATCGAGGAAGTAGTTAACGAGGACGGTTCGAAGCAACTTATCGTCACGGAGATCCCTTTCGGCTCCAACAAGAGCGAACTCGTGGGTCAAATCGACAAGATCCGTCATGACAAAGTCATTCCCGGCATCGAGGAAGTCCGCGACGAAACCGACCGCAAAGGCTTGCGGATCGCCATCGATCTGAAGCCCGACGCCAAGAGCGACGCCATCAGGAAATACCTGCTCGCCAAGACGGGTTTGATGCAGAACTACAGCGCCAACATGGTCGCCATCGTCGATGGGCGGCCGAAGACCATGACGCTCATTTCCTATTGCGACTGCTACATCGCCCATCAGCGTGAGGTCACCGTTCGCCGAAGCAAGTTCATCCTCGCCAAAGACGAGGCGCGGCATCTCATCGTGACGGGTCTCATCAAAGCCGTCTCCATGCTCGACAAGGTGGTGGCCGTCATCAAGCGGAGCGCCGATAAAGCCGACAGCAAGCTGAACCTCCAAAAAGAGTTCGGCTTCACCGAGTCCCAAAGCGAAGCCATCGTCATGATGCCGCTTTATAAGCTGAGCCACACCGACATGGGCGTCCTCGAAGAGGAACGGCTTTCCCTCGAGAAGGAGATTGCCTACTTGAAGGATCTCTTGGGCGATTCCGCCAAAATCGATCAGGCCATCATCGCTGACATCAGCGCCGTCGCTAAGAAGTACGGCGATAAGCGCCGGACCGAAATCAAAGGCGCCGACGCGGTGGACCTCGAAGTCAACAAACGCGATCTTATCGTCGAGGAGGATGTCTATCTCGCCGTCACGCGCGATGGCTACCTCAAGCGCAGCTCCCTCAAATCGTGGAAGGGATCGGGCGGCCAAAACGGATCCAAGCCAGGCGTCAAGCCGGGCGACGTTCTCCTTTTTAACGGACGGTGCAAGACCATCGATTTCCTGCTGATGTTCACTAACCTCGGCAATTACCTTTACATTCCGGTCCACGAAGTCAAAGAGGCCAAGTGGAACGACGAAGGGTATCACGTGAACACCCTTGTCAGCGTGACGCCGGAGGAGCGGATCGTCCGTTGCTTCGCGGTGCGCGTCTTCCGCGGCGACCTCTACGTCGTTTTGCTTACGAAGCACGGCCTCATCAAGCGCATCCAGCTTTCCGCTTTCCCCGTCGTGAGGCGCGCGCGCCCGATTTCGGCCATCAAGCTTTCGAAGACCGACGAACTCGTCGGGGCTGCCCTCACTAGCGGCGACAGCGACCTTTTCATCGTCGCCGAGGACGGGAGCGCCGTCCTTTATAACGAAGACGAGATCATGCCCACGAATCCCCACACGGGCGGCATTAAGGCCGGAGCCTTCAAAGACGTCGGCATGGCTGGGCTTCTCAGCTTCAATCCCGATGAGAAAGGCAAACTCATCCTTCTCACCGACCGAGGTTGCGCGCGCGTCTATGATCTCAGCCATATCGGCGAAACGGGCCGCCTCGACAAAACGAGCCGCCTTTATAGCATGTTCAAATCCGAACCGCATCGGCTTGTGTACTTGGCCAAGGTGGGCGAGAAAGCTTTGCCTTTCATCCTCGAGACCGTTTTGGCCTCCGGCGAGAGCAAGCCCATCGTCTTCGGCGATTTCCACCTTACCCCCATGGATAAGTATTGCAAACGTCCGAGCAAATTCCCCTCGCGGGCCCGTATTGCCCACGTCGCGAGCGAAGAAAGCGACCTCGTCGATTCCGCGACCCTTTCCTTCCCGCCGCGGAAGAAGCGAGTCCCTCATGACCCGGTTTCCTCCCCTGACGGCGAGAAAACGACCGACTCTTTTGAGCAAATCAGCCTTTTCGACGACGACGATGGCGGTGAGAAGAAGTAGCCTCGCCTACCTGCGCGCGCTAAACTAGATGCATGAACAGGAAACTTATCCCTTTCGCGACCGCCTCGTCGATCTATGAGGTGGATCCCTCATTCTACGCGAAACTGGGAATAAAGGTCCTCATAAGCGACCTCGACAATACCCTCGACGCCTACGACGTTCGCGAACCGGGACCAAGGGCTTTCTCCTACAAGAAAAGGCTCGACGAAGCCGGAATCGAGCTTTATATCGGCTCGAATAACACCTCGAGGCGGGTGACCCGTTACGCGGAGTTGCTGGGCGTTCCCTGTCTGAGCCGGCTCCTAAAGCCCTTCCCCCATCGTTTAAGGCGGTTTCTCAAACGGAGGGGACTCAAGCCTTCGGAGGTCATGATGGTCGGCGATCAGGTCATGACCGACGTCAAATGCTCCGTTGGGGCGGGCGTTCGCATTATCCTGACTGAGCCTTTGACGGATCGCGATTCGTGGGTGAGTTGGTTTAATCGCCACCTTGAGAAACCGATCCGCGAAAAGATCGAGCAAGGGCATCTATCCCCTGATTGGAGGGAAATATCATGAGCAAAGTGAATGTCGTGCGCCGTTGCTACAGCTGCGGGGCGATTCTTCAAAGCGGGAGAAAGGACAAGGAAGGCTACATCGACCCCGAGCTCCTCACCCATCCCCTTTCGGAAGTGCTTTTTTGTTCCCGCTGCTACAGCGAGGCCCACTTCAATCTCCTTCCCCTCGAACCGAAGGTCAGCGCCGATTTCCTGCTCATGCTTGACGACGCGGCGGCTTCGGACGCCCTTATCGTGTATGTCGTCGATGTCATTTCTTTCGAATCTTCCTTCTCCCGCGCGATCGCGGAGCGCATCAAAAGCCTTCGGATCCTGGTTTTGGCCAACAAGCGCGATCTCATGCCGAAAGAAACCAAAGATGAGGACATCGAGGAGTACGTGGCCCATCGTTTCCGGGTCGCTTCGCTGCCCGTCGAGAAAAATCAAGTCATCACGGTTTCCCTGACGACCTTAGCCAACGTCCAGGGCGTCGCCCAGCGGATCGAAAGCGAGCGAAAGGGCCACGACGTTTACATCATCGGGCCCAACGGCAGCGGAAAATCGCTTTTCTTTACGGCCTTCCTGAGGAACTACTTGAACGCGAGCAACCACAACATCACGACCAGCGTCTATCCGGGGACCAGCCTTCGCCTCATGCAGATCCCTCTCGACAACTCCTCTTTTCTTTACGACACTCCGGGGACTTCGATCAAGAACGCGGTCGTGGGCGTGGTGGAGCCTGAATGCGCCCGCCAAATCATCCCGACGACGCCGCTCAAGGAGCGGAAGTTCGCGATGAGAAAGGGCGGCGCCCTCTTTATCGGCGGCCTCGCCCACATCGAACTCATCGATCCGGGGCTTGCCAAAGACGGCGAAGTCGGAATCAGAGCTTATTTCGGAGACGGCGTCTCGCTGCGGAAAATCGCCGCCCCCGGGGATATCGCCGAGTCCTTTCGAAAGCGCCTCGAGAAAGGCGGCCTCGCCCCGACGACCCATCTTATCCGCGATCAAAGGGATTTCGATGTCTTCGATTTCAAAGTGGAGGAGGAGGGAAGCCGCGACCTTGGCATCGCCGGACTCGGCTGGATCAATTTCAAAGGGGCGAAGGAGACTTTCCGCGTCTACGTTCCCAAAGGCGTGAGCGTTTACGGCTCCCGATGCAAGGTGAAATGACATGCTGAGCCCTAAATCCAAAGCCCTTCTTAAAAGACTCGCCAATCCGCTCAAGCCATCGCTCTCGCTCGGCAAAGGGCCGATCGACGATCGCCTTGTCGAGGCTCTTGACAAGGCCTTGAAGGCCCACGAACTCGTCAAAGTTCGCGTTTTGGCCTCGGTCGCCGCGAACAAAAACGAACTGGCGGGCGAAATTGCCCGCAAGTCCGCCTCCGAACTGGTCGCCGTCATCGGCCGCGTCGCGATTCTTTATAAGCCACGGAAGGAAAACCCGTCGATCGTCCTCTAACATGGAACGTCTCATTGTCTTCGGAGGGTCCTTCGACCCAATCCATAACGGGCATTTGCGGATCGCCCAAGCCGCTTCCTTCGCCCTCAACGCGGACGTCGTTTTCGTCCCGGCGAGGAAACCGCGGTGGAAAACGACCGAGGCCAGCGCCGCCGATAGGCTCGCCATGCTCAAGATCGCCCTCGCCTCGTCCGGAAGCGGCGCCTTTTACATCGACACGGTCGAGCTCGACGGAGACGCCGAGGAGAATTATTCCATCGACACGGTCCGCTATCTGCAACGGAAGAACCCCAAAAAGCGCCTCTATCTTCTTATCGGGGCCGATCAGGTCAACGCTTTTCCGCGCTGGCGCGAGGCCAAGGCGCTGTCGCGCGAGAGCGACGTTTGCTATATTAGGCGCGACGGGGTCCCCGTGGATGAAGAAACGGTCGCCGCTTTCCATATGCGGGCGATCGATTACGACAAGGCGGGATCGGTTTCCTCTTCCTCGGTCCGGGAACTCAGATCCCTCGACATCCCGGCGAAGGTTCTCGGCTACATCGAGTCCCATGGGCTTTATTTCATGAAAAAAGTG
Organism: Bacilli bacterium; assembly: GCA_022641095.1. Classification (GTDB taxonomy): domain Bacteria; phylum Bacillota_I; class Bacilli_A; order RFN20; family CAG-826; genus UBA4951. The sequence goes on along the minus strand of JALCDB010000002.1, from coordinate 218,269 downwards.
ATTCCGCGCCTTTCCAAGGAACGGCTCATCCACTCGGTCTCGGTGGCTCGCCTCGGGTTCGCCATCGCCGAGAGGAATGGGATCGCCAGCGCTGACAAGGCCTACGTCGCCGGACTCCTCCACGATCTTGGGAAGAGCCTCCCCGAAGAGGAGGCCAGAAAGATCGTGAGGGACAACTTCCCAAGCGCTTACGCCGATTACCCGGCATGGGCTTTGCACCAGTTCACCGGCCGTTACTTGGCGGAAAAGGACTTTGGCATCGCCGATCAGGCGGCTTTAGACGCGATCGAGTTCCATTGCACCGGCAAAGCCCATATGCCGCCGCTAGGCAAAATCATCTACAGCGCCGACAAAATCGAGCCGACGCGAGGCTATGATTCCTCAAAGATGATCCATGAATGCTTAAAAGACTATTACATGGGGTTTCTGACCGTGCTTTCCGAAAACCGCAAATTCCTGATGGAGAAAGGTTACGACATGGACATCCCTTTATCGAAAGAGTGCTTTGATATGTACCTAGGAGGCAAAAAATGAGATACCCAAAAGAAGTTACGTTGGCCAAGAAGGCCCTCAGCGATCACAAGGGGGAGAACATCGCGGTGGTGGACGTGAGGCAAAACACGCCTTTCGCCGATTATCTTGTCATCGCGAGCGCGAACAACATCCGCATGCTTGGGGCTTTGGCGAATTCCGTTGAGGAAGGATTCGCGAAGGCGGGGGTGAGGGTCCGTCAACAGGAAGGCACCCCCGAATCCGAATGGATCGTCGTTGACGCGGGGGCGGTGGTCGTTCATGTCTTCACGGAAGAGAAGCGGAAAGAGATCGATCTTGATGGTCTTTTGACCCACAGCTCAAAGAAGAAGTAGGCGTATTTCGTTAGTGGGAAGGCCACCTTAGATTGGTCTTTTTCTTATGTCTTCATCAATTATGCAATAACTACGCATAATATCTATTATGTTAACTAATATACTAAAATATGCCTATATGGTGGCCTTTTCTTATTAAGGTTCGCTAAATACGAATTATAGTAATTCACAAGAAACAATCCTTTTCCACGCCTAGAACATTATACTAATTAACTACTAAAGAACCATTAGGGACATTTTAGGGCGCTTATGGAGAAAACGCCTTTTCTCCTTCAGCCTTTCTTCGTCATCGTTTCCTCGCAAAGTCTTAGATGCCTTCTCTAAAGATTGAGGCATAAAAGGATCGGCGCTTAGCCGCTTGATTCTAAAACGAGCGATTGGCCAATCGCTCTTCCGTTGCGCCTTTTATCCGATTTTCTTTTTCACGCTTCTTTTGAGGATCGAGAGAGGGATATCCATCAAGAGCGAAAGCAAAACCGCGATGAGGGAATACGCGACGACCGCCGTCATGTCGAAATTGATGAGGCGCGCGTTTTGGATGAGCCCGCCGAGCCCGCCTTGGACCTCAGAGCTATTGACCAAAATCTCGCTCATGATTGACACCTTGACCGAGAGGCCAAGGCTTTGAGCCAACCCGAGGGCGATGTAATTCCATGCGTCGGGGAGCAAGACGGCGAAAACGGCTTTGATCGATTTGTCGCCGCATTCGATCCGAAGGGCGTCCCTGGTTTCTTTGGATTCGCTCGCGATGCCTTTCCGGAAGGCTTCGTAGATGAGCGGAAAGGCGACCAGGAAGACAAGGAAGCACGGCGTGAAAGTGTTCATTCCCCGGTAACCGGTGAAGACGGCGACCAAAATGATAACCACCGCGGCCGTCGGCACGGCCCGCGAAAAAACGACGAAAGGACCCATGAAATCCCCAAAATGCCCGTGGAGTCCGGCGATGGTCCCGAAGAGCCCCCCCAGAAGGAAGGACACGGCGAAGCCAATGACGATGCGAAGCAGCGTCCAGCCGATCGCCGGATAGGTCAGATAGGCTCCGCCTCCGAAGAGATCGTCGGCCATCCGTTCCAAAGTCGGAAACGGATACGGGAGCAGGAAATTGCCGCCAAGGCGCATCAAATAGGAAACGAGCCACCAAAGGAGGAAAAGGAAAACGAACCCGGCCGCTCCGAAGACGTATTTGAGATGCCAAGTTCGTTTCTTTTTCATCTTTGTGATTCAGCGGGCTTCCTTAACGCCCCTTTATTCTACGAGAGGAAATAGGAATCATCAAACGTCGAACCGAGGATAACTGAGGCGAAGCCGTTCGCGAAAGCCTTGTCGTCGGTGATGACCCCTCTCTTAAGCATCGCGAATTTGTTGGCGTCGTCGCCCTGCATGGTGGTTACCATGGAAGGCGTGAATCCGAAGCGCGAGAAAACCTTGTCGTCGTTTCCGTAGGCGTGAAGCGCCTCGATGACCTTGTCCGGATCATCGATGGATACGTCCACGCGGCTTTGCGTCTCGCTGAGGAAAGAGTCGACGGCGTCCTTATGGCTCTCGTAGGTCGCGCCCCTTACGAAGAGAGCGGCCGCCGGAATGGTCTCGACGTCATAGGCGTCCTTGAAGTCCGCCTGAAGATCCGAGATTTGGTTCAAGGCTACCCCTTTCGCGGCGAGGGCCCCTTTCACGGCCGTGTAAATCGGGTCGGCCACAATCCAATAGTCGCTCGAATCCGCGTTGGACAGCATCGCGGCCTGGACGTCGGCGACGCCGCCAAGGAAGGTAAGGTCGCTGTCCTCGTAATCCCAATTCCATTTGTCCTTGGAGAGTTTCAGGAACGTGCGGGCGGCGTTGCCGGTCTTGATGAAGCCGGTCACGGTCTGCCCCGCGGCGAAATCGGTTTTGGCCGTGTGCTTGGTCGAGACCACGTAGAAGTTGCCGCCGGAGATCCAGTCCGCGAGCTTCCAATCATAACCATTGCTCTTAATGACGTTGAGCCCCGAGACCCCGTCGAAGACGATGGCGTCGTAAGTCGCGGTCCCGAAAGCCGGAATGACCACGTTCCTTGGGACCGAGGAAGAGACCCAGTTGGCGTTGTCCCCCTGATCGAAGAAAGCCAAAGCCGGCGTCGAGGTCGGCGTGACCCATTTCATTTCATAGGAGCCGACGGACGAATTGGTTTCGCAGGAAACCAAGGCCATGACGGCAAGCGGCAAGACAATCATTTTTTTCGCGTTCATTTTTATTACCCCTTTCCTAAGGCAAAGCGACGCTTTTCCTACGTAACTATACATAGGTTCGCGCCGCTGATAAACCAAAACGCTCAAAAAAGTATTTTTTTACCGAAAAGGCGATTTCTTAATGAAACAATTCGTCGATCGAAGAACCGATCATTGGTTCCTTTTTGGCCAAACCGAAATTCTTAAGGATGGTTGCGCCGATGTCGGCGAAAGTCGACCGCTCGTCAAGAAGCCTGCCCTCTTCGATCGAAGGCGAATAGGCGAGAAGAGGCACTTTCTCCCGGGTATGATCCGTTCCGGTGTGGGTTGGGTCGTTGCCGTGGTCGGCCGTGATGAGGAGCAAATCGTCCTCGCGCATGACTTTGGTAAGCTCGGCGAGGCGCCTATCGAAAGCCTCGAGGCAACGCGCGTATCCGATCGGGTTGCGTCGATGGCCGTATTCGCTGTCGAATTCGACCAGGTTGACGAAGCAAAGGCCTTCCCATTCGTCGCGCTTCACCTGCTCGATCGTCTTATCCATGCCGTCTTCGTTGCTCGTGGTATGGATCGTTTTGACGACGCCGTCATCGCAAAAGATGTCGCTGATTTTGCCAACGCAGCTCACCATGAGTTTGTTTTCCTTAAGGATGTCCATCGCGGTCACGCTCGAAGGGGTGACGGCGTAGTCGCGGCGATCGCCGACGATGCGTTTGAAGTTGCCCCTATCGGTCCCGACGTAGGGGCGGGCGATGACGCGTCCGACGAAGTATTCGGGTTTCATGCAGATTTTGCGGGCGATCTCGCAGCAACGATAGAGCTCGTCTTTGCCCGTGACGCCCTCGTGAGCCGCGATTTGGAGAACCGAATCGGCGGAAGTGTAGACGATGAGGCTGTTCTCCTTCATTTGCTCTTCGCCGAGAACCTTCAGGATCTCGGTTCCGCTCGAGGCGTAATTGCCGATGATTCGGTGGCCGGTTTCCCTCTCAAGCTCCGCGATGAGGCTCGCGGGGAATCCGGTGTCCGTGAAAGTCTGGAATGGCTTGGTGGTCAATATGCCCATCATCTCCCAGTGGCCCGTCATCGTGTCCTTGCCGTTGGAGGCTTCCCGTAAGCGCATGCTGTAGGCGTGAGGATGGGAATGGAGGGGCCTCACGCCTGGGATGTCGGCGAGTTCGCCGATCCCGAAACCCTCCATGACGGGGACGTCGATCCCTCCGACCGAGGCGGCCGCATGGACCCAGGTGTTGGTGCCGACGTCGCCGAATTTGGCGGCATCGGGTTCCTCGCCGATCCCGGCCGAGTCGGCGACGATAAGGAATACGCGTTTGTATTTGTTCATAAATATCACTCCGCGGCTTTGCCGCCCAATATATTACTTTATTTGCGCTGGCTATACAAATCGTAGGCGCTCATGATCCGCTTGCTGGAGACCTGGGTGTAAATCTGGGTGGTCGCGATGTTGGCGTGCCCCAGCATCTCCTGCACCGCCCGCAATTCGGCCCCGTGTTCCAACAGGTGGGTGGCGAAGCAATGGCGCAGCGTGTGGGGCGAGACGCTCTTCTCGATGCCCGCCTTGGAGGCGTAGTCCTTGACCTTGCGGAAGAAGTAGATCCTGGAGAGGGGCTTTCCGGCATGATTGAGAAAAACGTAAGGGCTTGCGCGCCCGAGGTTATGGCGGCGCGGACCCCGCACGTACTTCTCAAGATAGGAAAGCGCGAAGTCGCTGATGGGAACGCGCCGTTCCTTGTTTCCTTTGCCATAGATCGTGAGGATTCCTTGCTCGGCGTTGACGGAGCCGAGCTTAAGCCCGACGAGTTCGCTCACGCGAAGGCCCGAGGCGTACATGGTTTCGAGCATCGCCCGGTCGCGGATGCCGGATTCCTTGCTCATCGCGGGGGCCTCGAGAAGGCGATCGACTTCCGCCTCGCTTAGCACGACCGGAAGCCTCTTCGGGGGTTTGGGGCCTTCGTAACGGGGCAGCGGCTCTTTCAGTATTTTCTCACCGGAAAGGAACTCATAGAAGCCCCGGGTGGAGGAAAGCCTTCTGAGGATGGTCGAGGCGGAAAGATCCGCTCTGGCCTGAAGGCGCATGAAATCGTTGATGTCGGACGCACGCAAATCCTCGGTGGTCCTCTTGCCTTCGAGGGAACGGAAGAAAAGGCTGAGATCCTCTTGGTAATCCTCGATCGTCCGCTCACTCACGCCTTTCTCGACGCGCAGATGCTGAAAGAAACGGCCGACGGCCTCATCGATCGTCATGTTTTTTAACCTCCGAGGCCAGTTTCAGCATCGGCTTTTCCATTCGGCGGTTAAGTTCGTTCATAAGGAGTTTGGTTTGGTCCATCTCCTCGTATTCCCGATAGTTCCATAAAGACATCTGAACCGTTTCCTCGCTCGGTTTGATGAGGTTTTGGAGCGTGACGCCGACGAGGCGGATTTCCAATCCGACGAAGTTCTTCTCGTAAAGTCCGATGGCCCGCTCGAAAACGTCGCTCTCCTTGTTGGTGGGGTCACGGAAGCTGATGGATTTGTCATGGCTTTTGAAATTGGTGTCCTTCACGACGAGCTGAACCGTTTTTCCAGCCCGGCCCTCTTCTTGGGCGCCCATGGCGACTTCCCTGCTCAACTGCGCGATTTTGCCCCTTATTTCCTCATAGTCGGAAGTGTCGCGCTCAAAAGTCTCACTGTGGCCAAGGCTTTTGGGGTCGAATGGCAAAAGGTCGATCGAGTCGTCGCCCCGTCCGTTGACCCAATCCTTGACCGCATAGTAGAACTTCCCCATCGCGGAAAGGAGGGCCGGATCGTCGGCCCGGGCGCGTCGCTGGAAATCGCCGATGGTCGCGATTCCGAGGTTCCGCAAACGCGGGGCCGTCTTCCTTCCGATGCCAAAGCATGACTCGATGGGCAAGGGATAGAGCTTTGCGGCCAAGTCCCGACGCCGAAGGATCGTGATCCCTAGGGGCTTCTTCATGTCAGAGCCCATTTTGGCGAGGAATTTCGTCGGAGCCACGCCGATTGAGCATTTGAGGCCAATTTGCTTAAGAAGGCCGTTTTGGAACGCCTTTAGGAAACCCTCGACGTCCTCGACGTCCGCCATCGGACGACTCATGTCGACGTAGCATTCGTCGATCGAGGCTTCCTCGACCAAAGGGCTATAGCTTCGCACATAGGCGAAAAAGCTTCGGGAAAGCATCTCGTAATAGGGGAAATCGCAAGGTTTGACGATGATAGAAGGCAAAAGTTGGATGGCTTGGTAGGTCGGCATGGCGCTATGGATGCCATAGGCCCGAGCCTCGTAAGAGGCCGTCGAGACGACGCCTCGTCGGCCCAAACCCCCAACGATCAGGGGTTTCCCGGCCAAACTGGGATTGCGCAAAACCTCCGCCGTGGCGAAGAAGGCGTTCAAGTCGACATGCATAATGATTTTGCTCACGGAACCATTTTAAGGCAATTCGTGATTATGTTAACTAAAAATCGATGGCCCGAATCATAAGAGCGACGAGAGCTCGGAAAAGGCTTGGCTCACGGTGAGGCCGTTGTCGGTCAGCTGATCGCTGAGGGAGGCGTGCTGAACGAAAGCCGTCGGGGCGGTTCGGCAAACAAAGAGGCCGCGAAAGCCATTCGCGAAAAGAGCGGATTCAAGGCTTTCGGCAAAACCCTCGCGCGTTCCATACGGATCGTAGACGTAAAGCGCGTGGGCGTGAGCGAGATCGCGGATAGCGTTCTGTTCAAGAGGATAAAGGAAAAGCGGGTTGACGAAGCCCCAGGGCGAGTTTTCTTTTCTGAGACGCTCACAAAGGGCATGTCCCATCGGCCCGACGCCCAAAACATAGCACCCGTTCTCGGCTTTCTTTATCGATAACCATTTACCGAATTCAATCGCCGACGTTCCCATCCGCTCGGGGACGGCGGTTAAGGAATGCGGATAGCGAATCGCGAAAACCCCATGCGTTTCCGACAAAGACAAATTCAGCAAACCCTTGGCTTCTTCAAGGGTCGAAGGCATCGAGATGACGACGTTAGGGATCGATTTGAGGAAAGCCTCGTCATAGAGGCCTTGGTGGGTTTCCCCGTTCGGCCCCACGAGACCCGCCCGATCGATGAGAAGCGTAATATTGGCGCCCAAACGGGCGCAATCGTGGCTCAGTTCGTCGTAAGCGCGTTGCAAAAAAGTCGAATAGATAGCCACTATCGGATGGATTCCGTTGATTGATAGCGAACCCGCGAGCGTGATCGCGTGCTCTTCGGCGATGCCGACGTCAACGCATTGGTCAGGGAAGTCCGCAAAACAATCGTCAAGCCCTGAGCCCCGGATCATGGCCGGGACGACAAGTTCGACGTCGGGCCGCTCTTTGAGGACCTCATGGACGCATTCGCCCATGAAATGGCTCCAGCTGAACTGCCCCTCGTGCATGTCGAGCGGCTTTCCCGTCGCGATTGTGAATGGCGTCACGCCGTGCCAATATCCGATTTGGTCGCGCTCAGCCGGTCCATATCCTTTTCCTTTGGTCGTATAAACGTGGACAATCGTGGATTTGGTCGTGTTCTTGGCTTTTCGGAAGGCGCGATCGAGAGCGTTGATGTCGTGCCCGTCGATAGGCCCGATGTAGGTAAGGCCGATATTGTCGAACATGGTCGTCGGAACGAGGGCCGCCTTGACGTGGCTTTTGATCCAATATGAGAAATTGTAGATATGATGGCCTAATTTCGTCTTGTTCAGCGTCGTCTTGTACCAAGTCTTGACCTTATTGTAGCCACGTTGGGTGGAAATTGAGCGAAAGAATTTGCCCAAACCGCCGACGGGCCGCGATATCGACATGTCGTTATCGTTGAGGACGATGATGACCTTCTCGCGACGGGAACCGAGATTGTTAAGAGCTTCGAAGGAGAGACCGTTGACGATCGAGGCGTCACCGACGACGGCCACGATGTTATAGTTCCCATGCTTCCTTTCCCTCGCGATCGCGAATCCCTCGGCCGCCGAGATGGCCGTTCCGCTATGGCCGGCCTCATAGCAATCGTAGACCGATTCGTCCCGGTCCTCAAAACCGCTCACGAAACCTTTTTGGCGAAGATGGTCGAGCGAGCGGCCGGTCAGGATTTTATGCGTATAGCATTGATGCCCGACGTCAAAGATGAGTTTGTCCGTCGGGAAGTTGAAGGAACGATAGAGGGAGACCGTCAGTTCGACGACGCCAAGGTTGCTTGAGAGATGACCGCCGTAGAGGCTCGTCTCATGGATGATCTCTTCGCGGATGTCATGGCACAAAGCCGTAATAGATTTATAATCTAGATTTTTGACAAAATTAGGATTTTTTATTGATTTTATGTCGATAAATTCTACGTTTTTTTTCATCGTGAAACAACCTTAAAACTACTAACTTTCTACTTTGATATTTTATCGACCACTTCGAATTTCCCAATCTTTTCCTCGGCTTCGTCAAGCGTCTTGTCGAGATCCGCCACGAGAGTTTTGCCCTCTTGGAAGAGTTTCATGGATTCATCCAAGGGGAGAGTCTCCCCCTCCACTTTCTCCACGATCTCTTGGAGGCGACTCAGCTTCTCCTCAAACGTCCGCTCTTTCTTTTCCACCATGCCGATTCCTCCTATTGGGCCTTTGAAACGATTATACCATCCTTAAGGCGTGTCTTGAGGGTGTCGCCCTTTTTCACGTCCTTCACGGATTTCACGATGAGTCGTTCGCCGTTCTCGGTTATGGAATACCCGCGTTCCAAAACGCGATATGGATTAAGGGCGTCGAGCCGCTCGTCGTAGCGGCGCAAAGACGATTTTTGAAGCGCAATGGCCCCGCTTAATGCCAAGGCGAGCCTTCGCCCAAGTTCCAGCACTTCGCCTTTGGCTTCTTTATACATCGATTTCGGGTTTTTGAAGAAGGGCCGTTCGGAAAGGCTGGCGACCTCGCTCCTTTTCTTGGAGACGATCCGCCCCATACCGACGAAAAGAGCCGATGAGGCCTCGTCGATCCTTTGCCTGATTTCGCCTTCGTCAGGGGTGGCGGCCTCCGCCGCGGCAGTAGGGGTCGAAACGCGTTTGTCGACGACGTAATCGAGCAATGTGAAGTCGACTTCGTGGCCGACGGCCGAAATCGTCGGAACGGGGCTGCTCGCCACGGCGCGCACGAGCGCTTCGTCGTTAAAAGCCGACAGATCCTCGTTGCTGCCACCCCCGCGGGCGAAGATGAGGGCGCTCAGTTTCCGGGTCGCCGAAAGCTCGTAGGCCCGCAAAAGGTCTTTGGGGGCGAGGGCGCCTTGGACGAGCGAGGGGAAAACGAGGATATCCGTAAGCGGCCACCGCCGCTGGATGTTCTTGATGAGATCGGCTTCGGCGGCGCTGCCGGCGCCCACGATGAGGCCGATGGCTTTTGGGAAAAGGGGCAACGGGCGCTTTCGGCTTTCCGCGAAAAGGCCCTCGGCGGCCAGTTTTTTCCTAAGGGCCTCAAGCCGAAGCAGCTCCGCCCCTTGGCCATAAAGGTCGATGCCGCGGACGTAGAGCTGGTAGCGGCCTTTGGGCTGATAGACCTGCAAGCTCCCGGTGGCGAGGACCTCGTCCCCGTCCTTGGGCTCGAACGACAGATAGAAGAGCGAGTCGCTCCACATTAGGCAAGAGAGGACGCTTCGTTCGTCTTTTAGGTCAAAATAAGCGGCGTTGGGATAACGCTTGAAATTGCTGATCTCGCCTTTGACGGTAAGGCCACGGAAGCCATCCACGCCGTCGATAAGGGCTTTCACGTAGCCGTTCAGTTGCGAAACGGTGAGGAAGGGGGCTTTTCTATCCACGGATCAGCACCTTGTCCAGAATGGCGTTCACGAATTTGTAATCGGCCCCATCGAGGTAGCCCTTGGCTTGCCGGACCGCCACGTCGATGACGATCGGCTTTCCGATTTCGGGGTCGACGTAATAGAAATGGGCATAGGCGAGAATGAGAATGGCTTGCTCGACGCGGTTGAGCCGTCCGAACGTCCATTTCCGCATATTCGGGGCGAACGCGGCGACGATTTCGGCGTAATGCTTGATCGACTCAAGCGCGATTTCCTTCACGAAAAGCGGGCTCTTCTCGTAGCTCGTGCCGCTGCCGGAGGAGACGGCGGCCTCCAAATCGATATCCTGCTTCATGTCGAGGTAAGTCAAAAACGCGTAGATGGCGTTCATGGCGAACAATTCTTCTTGGTTGCGGCTGGTTTCGGTTTTCATGTTGCTAAGGGTGGCTCTTCCTAAAGAGCCGTGATAGTTTAACATACTTAACGAAAGGCAGGGAGAAAAGAGCGAGGAAAACGACGTGCGTGGCGAGCGCGAACGACCAGTCAAGAACGCTCATTTGGCCATAAACGGGGAATATCAGAGCGATTTCGTAGGCGAAGTCGCCTAGATAAAGCGCGCTCGCGACGACGAGGGCCCAAAACCTGCCCTTGACCGCCTTAAAAGCAAGGAAGGCGAACAAGACGACGACGAGGGCCGCGAAGGCGATGGAAACGGCCGATGAAAGAGCGGCGCTGCCGGATAAGCCTCGCGCGGCCAGATAGACCCCCAAAGAATGGGAGACGGACATCTGAAAGCCCGCCGCCATGGAGAGGGAGAAGCCGAGAGCCGTGGCGAGAAATCCGATGAGGGAGGGGTAAAAAAAGCTCAGGCAGCTTTTTTGATAGCCAGCCAAAGCCTTGTCGCAATCGGGGATCGGCTCCTTCATGTGAGCCTTTCCCCTATTTTAGGGCGGCGACCTTGATGATGATTCGGACGGGGACCGTTTCGCACATCATTTCGATGGCGGAGGCCACCTCTTGCTGAATCTTGGTGCACGTCTCGTCGACCTTGGCGCCTTTCTTGACGTTCACCTCGAGGGAAACCTGAACCCGCCCGTCCTTCTTAAGGGAGGCCGAAACGGGCTTCGTGAGCCAAAAATCCTCGCGTTTTTTCTTGACGGTGACGTCTTCGAGCGAGGAGGCGGCGATGGTCGCGATAGCCTCGAAAGTCGATAGGGAAATCGCGGTCGTGCCGTTCTTTCCGTAATTCTCGAGGCGATAGTAGGAAATTGCCATAACCTGATTTTACTTGCTCCAAGGCACGGAAGCAAACCCCTACTTGAGGCCAAGCGCCCACGCGGCCGCTTTGGCGGGAGTGAAACCGAAATCGTCGAGCACTTGGCTCGCCGGGGCGCTTTTGCCGAAGGATTCGATCGAATACACGTGGTCGGCGTAGCGATACCACATGGCGCCCGATCCCATCTCGAAGCTGCAGCGGCTGATTTTTGGGAGGCGAAGGACCGAGGCTTTGTAGGCTTCGTCCTGCTCCTCGAAGAGCTCCAAGCACGGCATCGAGACGACTTCGGCCTCCAGGCCCCCCTTCTCTTTGGCGATTTTGGCGGCCTCGATGGCGAGGGAGACCTCGCTGCCGGTGGCTAAAAACTGAACGGTTGCCTTGTCGTTAGGATAGACGATATACGCCCCTTTGCCGACCTTATTGGCCTCCGAACGCTCGAGAAGCGGCAGCGTTTGCCGCGACAAAATGAGACAATTGGGGGTGTTTTTGGAAAGAAGGGCGATTCGCCAGGCCCCATAAGTCTCCCTTGCGTCCGCCGGGCGGATGACGTGGATCCCAGGGATGGTACGGAGGGCGGTCAGCTGCTCAACCGGCTCATGGGTCGGGCCGTCTTCGCCGACGGCGATCGAGTCGTGGCTGAAGAGGTAAATGGCCGGGACGCGCTCAAGCGCCGACATGCGGATGGCGTTTTTCATGTAATCGCTGAAGATGAGGAAACAGCCGACGTAAGTGACGAGGCCCCCATGGAGAAGCATGCCGTTTTGGGCCCCGGCCATCGCGAATTCGCGAATGCCGAAGTTGACGTTGTGGGCCTCGGGGTGCTCATGCGAGAAGCCCGGGTCGCCCGGAATGGCGGTCATGACGGAACTCGCCACGTCGGCGCTGCCACCGAGGGTGAACGGCATCGCGTCGTGAAGCGAGGCGACGATTTTCCCGCTCGTTCGGCGGGAGGCTTCGCTCACGTATTCGGGTTCTGGGGGGAGGAACTCTTCGGTTTCGCGCCTAAAGGCTTTCCCGAAGCGAATGGCTTCGCCTGGGTGCGAATTCCTGAAGGCGGCGTAGTCGCCCTGCCATCTCCCGTACGCTTCCCTCCCGCGGGCGGCGAAGGTCGCTTTAAGAAGATCGTAGACTTCCGCCGGGACGGTGAAGGGAGGATAGCCGTAGCCGTAATTCGCTTTGGCTTTGGCCCCTTCGTCGAGGCCGAGGGGGTTGCCGTGGCATTTGTGGTTGCCGGCCAAGGAAGTCCCGTAACCGATAATGGTGTGGACGATGATGAGCGTCGGTTTCCCCATCGGCGTTTTGGCTTTCTCGATGGCCTCGTCGACGGAAGCGAGGTCGTTGCCGTCCCGGACCTCGATCACGCGCCAGCCAGAGGCCTGAAAGCGAAGCCCCTCGTCCTCGATGAGGGAGGCCGAGGTCGGCCCGTCGAGCGTCGATCCGTTCTCGTCGTAGATAAGGACGAGCTTCTCGAGCTTATGGAGCCCCGCGAGGGAAATCGCCTCTTGGGAGAGCCCCTCCTCGAGGCACCCGTCTCCGCACAGGCAATAGGTGAAGTGGCTCATGATGGCCTCGTCGCCCCGATACGAGGCGGCGACGGCCCGTTCGGCCATCGCCATGCCGACGGCTTGGCTGATCCCCTGCCCCAAAGGCCCAGCCGTGGCGTCCACCCCAACGGTGCGCCCATACTCGGGATGGCCTGGGGTCAGCGAGTCGAACTGACGGAATTTCCGGAGATCGTCGATGGTCAGACCATACCCGCAGACATGGAGCAGCGCGTAAAGAAGGGCGCTGTTGTGCCCGCTGCTGAGGACGAAGCGGTCGCGGTTGACCCATTCCGGGTGCGCGGGGTCGCTCACGAGGTGGTTTCGAAACAGAAGATAAAGGGTCGGCGCGATGTCGAGGGCCATCCCGGGATGGCCGCTTTTGGCCTGGTTGGTCTCGTCGATCACGAGGCTCCTGATCGCGGCGACGGCAAGGTCGTCAACGTTGCTTAACGGTTGTTTCTGATACATGGTTCAATGTGTCCTCCTAGTAGACAATTGGTAGCATTTTGGTCGAACCTACTATAATTATAGTAGTTAACGTCATTTCTTAACATCGATGCCCAGTAATTCAAGCGCTTCCTTCGAAGGGGCGCTCGGGGCATGGGACATCGGATCGGCGGCCTGCAGGTTCTTCGGGAAGGCTTCCACGTCGCGGATGTTGTCGGTGCCGGCGAAAATCATGGCCAGGCGGTCAAGGCCATAAGCGAGCCCGCCATGGGGAGGGACGCCGTACCTGAAGGCGTTGACGAACCAGCCGAACTTGCGCTCGACGTCTTCGTCGCTGAGGCCTAAGAGGCGGAAGACTTTCCACTGGGTGTCACGGTCGTAGATGCGAAGCGTTCCGCCGCCGGTCTCGTAGCCGTTCATGATGATGTCGTAGGCATAGGCAAGCACCTTCTCCGGATCTTTGTCGAGGAGCGGCAGATCCTCGTCGCGGGGGCGGGTGAAGGGGTGATGCTCGGCCGTGTAGCCGTTCTCGGTCCCCTCTATTTTGTCGAACATCGGGAAATTGACGACCCAAAGAACGTCGTAGGTATTCGGCTTGATGAGCCCCATCTCCTTGGCGAACTGGGTTCTGATGGCCCCAAGGCCAAAATCGATGTCGCGACGATAGGCGCTCGAGGCGAAGACGAAGGCGTCCCCGTTTTCAAGGCCCGTCGCGGCGATAAGGGCCTTCGATTGCCCCTCATCCAAAAACTTGGCGAACGAGCCGACAAGAGCCCCGCCTTCGCGTTTGAGGACCATATAGCCCTTGAGGTTGAATTTCGGGGCGGTGAGCTGAAGGGCGTCCTGCTCCTTCCGCGTCAGTTTCTTGGCGTAACCAGGGACTCGGATGCCTTTCACGTATCGGGCGGCGGCGAAACCCTTGAACGCGGTTCCTTTCATGGTGTCCGTCACGTCGACGAGCTTAAGGCCGTAGCGCGTGTCCGGCTTGTCGCTGCCATAGGCGTCCATCGCGTCCCAGTAATTGATGCGCCGAAGCGGCAGTTTCACCTCGTAGTCGAGGATTTCCTTGTACCAGCGGGCGATAAGTTCCTCCTGCATCGATAGGATTTGTTCCTGATCGAGGAAAGAGGCCTCGATGTCGATTTGGGTGAATTCCGGTTGCCGGTCGGCGCGCAGGTCCTCGTCGCGGAAGCAGCGAGCCACCTGATAGTAGCGTTCGATCCCCCCCACCATGAGGAGCTGCTTGAAAAGTTGGGGGCTTTGCGGCAATGCGTAGAAACACCCATGGTGCAGCCGACTCGGAACCAAATAATCGCGGGCCCCTTCGGGGGTGGCGAGGTCAAGCATCGGCGTCTCGACCTCCATGAACCCATGCTCATCGAGGAATTCATGGGCGATTTTGACGATTTGGGCGCGGATCCGCAGCCTTTTCTGAAGGATGGGGCGACGGAGATCGAGGTAACGGTACGCGAGGCGGGTGTCTTCAAGGGCGTCCGTCGCGTCGGCGATGATGAAAGGGGTCGTTTCGGCCTTGCTAAGCACCGCGATCGACTCCACCACGACTTCGATCTCGCCGGTAAGGATTTTCGGATTCGGAGCCAGTTTCTTTCCGACCGTGCCTTTGACTTGAAGCACGTATTCGTTGCGGACGTCGGGGACTTTGACCCCCTCGTTCACCGTGAGTTGGACGATGCCCGTCCGATCGCGGAGATCGATGAACTGGATGGCGCCGAGGTTGCGTTTCGTCGCGACCCAGCCGACCAGCACGACTTTTCGGCCAACGTCTTTAAGTCGTAGTTCGCCATTGTAATCGGTTCTTTCCATATTTTGGTTTCGCTTTCCTTTTTCTTGGCTACTCCGCGTGGCCCTCTTCGCCGAAAGCCTCGTCGAGCGTCGCCTCCAGGTCATCCAGCTTAATCTCCTTTTGCTCTTTCGTCTTCAGATTCTTGAGCTGAGCCACGCCCTTGGAGATTTCGTCATCGCCCAAAATGAGGGCGAATTTCGCGCCCCGCTTCTCGGCTTTCTTGAATAAGGATCCCATTTTAAGGGCGGCGAAGGGCGTCTCGGCGCTGTAGCCGAGCAAACGGACCGCCTCGGTGAGGCGGAAAGCCTCTTCCAGCGCCCCCTCGCCGACTGGCATCACGTAGAGGTCGATCCCCGAAGGCACTTCCTCGAGCAGTTTCTCCTCCTTCATGAGGGATTGGATGCGCTCAAGGCCGACCGCGAAGCCGACCCCGGCCATCTTCGGGCCGCCGAATTGCTCGATGAGCCCATCGTAATGCCCGCCTCCGCCGAGGGCGCCATAATCGGCGCCGCTAGGGCCTTTGGCGTGGATCTCGAAAACGATCTCGCTATAGTAGTCAAGCCCGCGGACGAGAGCCTCGTCCTTCTCGTACCCGATCCCAAAGTCGTTGAGCAGCGAGAGGGTCCGATAGTAGCGTTTCTCGCTTTCCGCGGAGAGGTACCCCTCGATTTTCGGGGCGTTCGCGGCGATTTTCCGATCGGCCTCGACCTTGCAATCGAGGATGCGCATCGGGTTAAGGCGCAGCCTTTCGTGGCAATCGTCGCACATTTCGTCGATATGGGCCCCGAAATAGGCCTTAAGGGCCGCGCGATAGCCCTCCCGCGTCTTTGCGTCGCCGATGGTGTTGACCTTCAAATGGAGGTCCTTGAACCCGAGCATCTGGAAGGCCTGCATGGCTAAGAGAATCGTCTCGGCGTCGACCTCGGCCGCGTCGGAGCCCAGGCATTCGACGCCGAATTGGCTGAATTGGCGGTAACGGCCCAGTTGCGGCCGTTCGTAGCGGAAGGCCGGCCCATGGTAATATAACTTGATGGGTGCCTCGCTCGTGGCATAGAGCTTTCCGCTCACGACGGCGCGGGCCACCCCGGCCGTGAATTCGGGGCGGAGCGTCACCGAACGGCCGTTTTTGTCGAGGAAGGTGTACATCTCCTTGCGGACGACGTCGCTCGAAGAGCCGGTGCCTCGGGCGAAGACGTCGGTGTACTCAAGCGTCGGCGGGATTATTTCCCTATAGCCGTAAAGCTCGGCCACCGAGGATAGGACCATCTCGATGTAACGGGCCTCCGCGGCCTCTTGGCCCACGACGTCGTGCGTTCCTTTGACTGGTGCGATTTCCATGATTCGATATCCTTTCAATCAATGATTGACGCGCTTGATCTCGTAGACCCCTTTGACTCCGAGAAGCGCTTGGTCGTCATCCTCGAGGGTTTTGCGGTCCGGAACGAAGATGGTGAGGTTCACCACCGTGTTCATCGTGGCTTGGATGAGGTGGGCCCGCAAGTCGTTGATCGCGGCCCCTTTGCTCGAAAGCAAAGCCAGGATGTCGGCCACGAGTCCCGGCCGATCGTTCGCGTAGATCGATAGATCCACGGGGTAAGTCGAGATGCCGAGGTCTTCTTTCCATTTGACGGGGATGAGACGCTGCTTCTCGTCGATGACGTTCGGGCAATTCACGCGATGGACGGTGATGCCTTTCCCGCGGGTGATATAACCGACGATCTCGTCGCCCGGGATCGGGGTGCAGCATTTGGCCAAGGCGACGGCGACGTTGCCCGCCCCTTCCACGACGATCGGATTATGGTCGTCTTGGGCGGAGCTATGGCGCTCGATCTTCGGGGCGAGGTCCTTGCGGCGGATCTTGAGGAACTGAATGAGGGCGGGCGGGGTTGGGTTTTTGTTCGCCACGGCGGCATAGAGATCGTCGAGATTCCTTACGTGGTATTCGCCGCGGACTTTGTCGCTGTCGAGAAGCTTTTCCATCTCCCCCTCGTCGATTCCTTGGTTACGGAAACTCTCCAGGCAACTTTCCTTGCCTTTGCGGATGTCCTCTTCGGCCATGAATTCCGCCGCCTTCGCGTTAAGGGCCTTTTTGATGTGGGCCTTGGCGCTCGCGGTCTTGCAGATATCGAGCCAGCCCTCGTTCGGGCCCGCCGAATTCTTGGAGGTGCGGATCTCGCAGACGTCGCCGGTCTTTAAGGTCGTGTTCAGGGGGACGTTGATCCCGTTAACCGTGGCTCCGACCGCCGAATCGCCGACTTTGGTATGGATTTTATAGGCGAAGTCGAGGGGCGTCGAGCCCTGGGGCAGGTCGATGACTTTGCCCAATGGGGTGAAAACGTAGACGTTGGCGTTGAAGATGTCGTTGCTAAGGGCCGCCATGTAGTCTTTGGCGTCTTCGCTCTGCTCGCCCGAAATGGAAACGAAATCGCGGAACCAATGGAGTTTTTCCTCGATGTCCCGCTGCTCTTCCTTGGCGTTGTATTTCTGACCTTCTTTGTAACGCCAGTGGGCGGCGACGCCGCTCTCGGCGATCTGATCCATCTCCTCGGTGCGGATCTGAACCTCATAGATGTTGCCGTCGCCCGAGACGATGGTCGTGTGGAGCGATTGGTACATATTGGGCTTAGGCATCGCGATGTAGTCCTTGAAGCGGCCTGGGATGGGTTTGTAGGTCGAATGGATGATGCCGAGGATTTCGTAGCAGTTCATCTCGGTCTCGGTAATGATGCGAACCGCCAAAACATCGTAGATTTCGTCGAATGAATAGCCTTTTTTGAACATCTTGCGATAAATGCTGTAAATCGATTTGACGCGGCTTTCCATCCGAAATTTGATATGGTGTTCGAACAGGATGTCGGCGATGCGTTTCTTTAGGGCCTCGAGGGATTCCTTGCGGTTCTTCTCCCGTTCGTTGAGAAGGCTCAGGATCTCGTCGTATTTGTCGGGCTCGAGGTATTTCAGCGACAGGTCCTCGAGCTCGCTTTGGATGGTGTAGATGCCAAGGCGGTGGGCGATCGGGGTGAAAACGTCGAGCGTCTCGCTCGCGAGGGCGTGCTGGCGGACGGGTTTGAGGGCGTCGAGGGTACGCATGTTATGAAGCCGGTCGGCGAGTTTCACCAGAATGACGCGCACGTCCTTGGCCATGCCGAGGAAAATCTTCCGGTGGTCCTCGGCCTCGAAATCCTTCTCGGTCCGATGGCTCAGTTTCATGCGCTGGATCTTGGTGAGGGCGTCGACGATGGCGGCCACTTCGTGCCCGAAGAGCCGCTCGATGTCCTCGATGGTCTCGTCGGTGTCCTCCACCACATCGTGGAGAAAGCCCGCGGCGATGGTGGCGGGCCCGCTATGGAGCCCGCACAGAATATAGGCGACCTCGATCGGGTGCTGAATGTAGGGCTCGCCCGATTTGCGGAAAACCCCGGCGTGCTTCTTTTCGGCGAGAAGATAGGACTCGTCGATCATCTTCCGTTCTGAGGGGTCGTTGATGTACGTGCGATAAAGGTCCCGCACGTCTTGGTAGGAATGCATCGGATAGCCGCCATTGGGCAGGACGGTCTTCCCAGTCGCGGGATTGACGTAAGGCTGGGTGGTTTTTGTCGTTTTTTGCTCAATGGGGCTCATGTCGTAGTAATTATATACTACGAAGAAAGAAAAATCGCCCTTTGCGCGAGTTTAAGGCGCCTAAGTTTGTACGATGTCCAAAAAAACGTTTTTCCATTCGGGAACCGTGGGTGTGACTGGCGGTGGAAAGCTAAACGATTTCGGCGAGGAGGTCGAGGGATCGCCGTCCCTTCCATTCATTGAGGGAAAAGGTAACGGCGAGGGCGACGGGCTCTGGGGAGAGGAAGCTGCCATTATGGATCCGAAACGAGAAGAGACGGACCCCCGGAGCGATTCCGGTCGAGAGATAGGCCCCTTCGTGGATGTAGCGGAAGGTGGATGGATCGAGCTTCTCAAGGAGGAAGCGCGGAGCCTCGTGACCGTTCCCGAAGGGGCCGAGGGAAGCGACGAGGCGGTAGTTCTCCATCGTGCACTCCCCTACCGACAGCGGGATGAGTTTCGGCCTTTTCCGTTCGATCCGGTGCTTGAGGGCGCTATATAGGAGGTCCCTCCTGAACTGCGGCAAATCCTCGGCTCTGATGGAAACCCCGCCGGCGAAGGCGTGCCCGCCTTTGCTTAGCAAAGGGGCCTTGCTTCCCTCAAGCGCCTTAAGGACGTTGAATCCCTCTTCGCTCCGCAGGCTCCCCACCAAAAGGGAGGGGTCGCGCTTGCTTGGGGAAAGGACGCAGACCGGTTTGCCGTATTCGTTAAGCAAGCGCGAGGCCAAAAGGCCGTTGAGGCCCTCGGGGGTTTTTGTCACGACCACGATCGCGGCTTCGTTAGGATCGAGGGAAAGGCCCTCCTCGGCCGCTCGGGTGAGTTCCTTGCGCCGGCCGTTGACCCCGTTAAGCCAAGCGGAGATTTTAACGAGATCGGTTTTCTCCGGGAAGGCGAAGTAACCAAGAAGACGGTTGGTTTCGGTTCCCTCGCAAAGGCGTCCCACCGCGTTGATTTTCGGGATGATCTCCATTTGGAGCGAGCGCTCGTCGTAAAGCCGGCGGTCGCTTAGCAGGGTGAGCGAAGGATAGCGGTTTTCGTTAAGGAGGGAGAGGCCAAGACGGACGGCGTCGCGGTTGACGCCCGTGAGAGGCATAGCGTCGCTGAGGGTGCTCAAAGCCCCCAAAGTCAAAAGATAGCCGTCGCTCCTTCTCAAAAGGGCCCTCGCGAACGAATAGCTGAGGAGACCGGCCGATATCGTCTCTTGGAGGCCGAGCCTGTCCGCGTGGACGAGAGCGAGGCATTCGGGGGCGGTTTCGTCGAAATCATGATGGTCGAGGACGATAACGTCGAGGCCCAAATCGCGGGAGCGGAGGAGCGCCTCGTGCGCCGTGACGCCATTGTCGCAGGTGAAGATGAGGCCATATCCGGCCGCGGCGATCCGTTCGACGTTCTTGGCCGTAAGCCCATAGCCATCAAGATAGCGCGACGGGAGGTAGGCCGAAGCGTCGAGCCCGAATTCCCGGAAAGCCCGGCAAAGGATCGCCGCGCTCATGACGCCGTCGGTGTCGTAATCGCCATAAATGAGGACTTTCTCTTTTCTTTCCCGCGACAAAGAAAGCCTCGCGATGGCCTTCCTTACGTTCGGGTCGCCCGAGACATCGGGCAAACTTGAAACGGAAGGCGGCAAGGCGAGACGTTCGTAATCTTCGGCCGAAAGGCCGTAATAGGAAAGGAGTTTCCCTAAGAAGGAAGAAACCTTCATCAATCGTTGATCCCGATGAAGATGGCTTCTTCCGGCTCAGCCGATTTCTTGCGTGGTTGCTGCTCTTTTTTCTTGAAGAAGCGGAAATGGAAATGGAAGCGACCGAAGAACTTGGCGAAGAGGGTCGAAAGCGGCTCGAGCAAAGTGAGGAGCGTGGCGCCAATGACGACGAGGCCCACGAGGATGCCGAGGAAGATCGGGCTCCACGCCTCGGGGGCGAACCCATAGAAGAAGACGCTCACGAAAGCGCTGAGGAGCAGCATCACGACGAGGTCGCCGGATCCTTGCTTCGTGGCTTTGGAAAGGCAGGCGGAATGGAAGGCTAGATTGTCTTTATCGCGCTCGCGGCTTTCCTTATAGATTTCCCGTTCCTTGGCGAGGATGTAAATCGAATAGATGAGGGCGAGGAATCCCGCGGCTATCGCCGCGGCGCTCACGAGGGGGGTCACCGGAATGCGCGTCAAGGCGAAGAACCCGCATACGAAGAGGGCGGAGCCGTAAGAGGCGATGCCGGCGGAGAGCCCGCGCGAAGGACGGTAACGGAGCATCATATAAACGAGATCCGCGAGGAGCCCGATCCCCAAGCCCATCCAAAGGGTGGCAAGGCTCGGCGTTCCCATGGCCCCGGCCACGTTCTTGACGCTCGTGGTCGCGTAGTCGTCGCCGGCGTAGGCCGCAACGGCCGCGCTCATGACGCCGTCGGAACCGAAGAGGCTCGCATACCCCTTCCCCTCAAAAGAGAAATCGTAGACGGCCGCCGGATCGTAGTGAGCGGCCATTTCAACGGTGAAATAGGCAACCGTATAATTGGTCTCGTCGTCAGAATAGTGAATGGTGTAATTTTTGGCCGTCCCATCGAGTGGGGCGTCATTCATCGTGACTTCGCCAAAGTCGGTTGAAGCGAGGGCTTTCCCGTCTAGGGAAATCTTATAGAGGACATTCGTCTCGAGGTCGTCGATCGATTGGAGTTTGCTGACCGAAGGGTCGCTGATGTCGCTCGGGAGGCGGTATTCGACGTAGACGATGGTGCTGTCGCTGCTGGCGTCCTTGACGTTATAGGCGCTTGAGCCCGTGACGCTGAAGAAACTGAGGCCGACGATCGAGGCTATCATCAAAGCCCCCACGATGGCGCCCATCCATTTGGACGGTTTTTTGAAATCCTTTTCGGCGAACGGACCGAAATAAGAGGGCTTTTCGTTTTTCATGGCATTGGGGATCCTGCCCATGTCAACGTTGTAGGTTTTGCCGATATGGCCTTCCACGGTCGCGTCATTGGCCAAAAACCATCCCTCGAGCCGAAGCAGAAGAAGGTTGGCCAAAACGGCGAAGAAGGAACCGAACACCAAGACAAGGCCGAGCTTGCCGATCACGTCGGGGACGAGCGAATATACGCATAACCCGAGGATGATGCCGACCAATCCGACGTCAATTGTCGGCCACATGGCTTTCTTGGTCGCCTCGGCATGGGCTTTCTTGCTCGAGCGGCCGAGGTATAGCTGTTCCTTCACTTTGGCGAAATAATAGCTGCCGCCGAAAGCCGCCTCAAGGGCGACGAGCACGAGGCCGATGATGGCCCCAATCCCAAATTGGGCGTTGAAATAGCCAAAAAGCAGCAAGGTGCCTACGAGCGCGACGGCGACGTTGCTGATAATCGAAAGGGAGCCCAAACCATAGAAAAGGATGAGCATGAGGCACCCGATGAGGAAGGCGATGAGGCTCGAGATGAGGATCGCGCCCCAAGCGGGGGTCAAGGACCAATCGGTGTAGCCGACGAGCCCCTCCACCGTCGCGCTGACCGGCGATTCGAAGGCGAAGGTGACGTCGTATCCGCTTCCGAGGTCGCCGTAACTGGAAGCGTTGAGCATGCATTTGTAGAGTTTGGCGGCTTTGGCGGCCGAATCGGCTTTGGAGGCGTCGTAAGTGCCGCTTTGGATGGCGGCCGAACTGGGGATCAGCTGAACTTCCTTGTAATCGTCGTCGGTCGTGGTCGTATCGCCGTCGTACCAGGCGTAATCCTGGCGTTCGGCGAAGAAAAGGCGGCTCGCGATGTTGCTGTCGGCGTCCTCTCCCGTGGCGACCGCGGCGTCATAACTGTCGCCGCTCTGCTTATTGGCCCAGAAGGTCACGACGCAGTAGTCGGCCGCTTGGGACTTCTTGCTGTCGGCCTCGGTGCTGTTGTCTTTGCAATAGGAAAGGAGAGAGGCGAAGTCGCCGTCTTTGCCATAGGCGCTTGAGGTCTCATTGATGGGGATGACGACGACCGGAAGGTTGCCTTTGGCCTGATTTATGTATTCGACGCGGGCGGTCTGCCCGTCGAAAAGGCCGCTCCAGCCGGGGAGCACGCCATAATCCTTCCCGGTCGTCTTCGAGGCGTCGACGGAAATATCGCCGCCACTGAAAGGCAGGTATTTCTCAAGATATTGGTATTCGATGGAGTCGTTGCCCTGGGCGCGGAGAGAGACGCGGATGGTGTCGTATCCTTCTTTCGTGACGGTGCCGGAGGCGCCCCACTCGCTCAAGCGGTTCTCGAACTCGTCGGCCACGGAATCCACGGCCGCGTAGCCGTCGTTATCGATGTAATTGGCTTCGTCGACGCCGTTATAAGTCGTGCCTGACTGGCTGATTTTGAAGACCAGATCGCGCCCGGATGACATGGTGACGTCCGCATCAAGGGAAACGATCGTTGGGCCAATGGTCGCGGCTGAGGCAAAGAGCAGACTGCCCGCCAAGAGAATATAACCGATTTTGCGTCGCATAAGCAATCCTCCGATACCCGCGCAAAAGAAACTACGCGCTTAGCGTGTATTAGTCTAGCGCACTCGCGCGCACATTAACAAGTTATTTTCCAATGTGTTAGAAGAGGGAACCCTGGTGCGGTTTTTTGAGGTGCGAATAGGCCTTTTCGGTGGCCACTCTTCCGCGCGGGGTCCGATTGATCAAGCCGATCATGAGAAGATATGGCTCATAGACGTCTTCGAGATTCGTGATCTCCTCGCCGATCGAAGAGGCGATCGTCTCCAACCCGACTGGTCCCCCGTGGAATCGGTCGATGATGGCGAGCAGATATTTCTTGTCCACGTCGTCAAGGCCGAGGTCATCGATTTTGAGCGCCTTCAAGGCCGTAAGGGCCATCGGAACGTCGATCACGGACCGCCCCTCGAACTCCGCGAAATCGCGAACGCGTTTATAAAGGCGGTTGGCGATGCGGGGGGTGCCCCGGCTTCTCGACGCCAGCAATTCCACCGCCCCTTTCTCAATCGGCATTCCGAAAACCTTCGATGTCCGCTCAATGATTTTGGCGATGTCCCGCGGACGATAGAAATCGATTTTGGCGCTGATGCCAAAACGGGCCCGCAAAGGCGAGGAAAGATCGCCCGAACGCGTCGTCGCGCCCACCAGAGTGAAAGGCGGCAAAGGCATTGTCAGCGGTTTCGAGTTGCCGTCCCGGTTCACCAAAACGGACAGCCGAAAATCCTCCATGGCCCCGTAAAGGACCTCTTCCGCCGGTCGCGGAAGGCGATGGATCTCATCGATGAAGAGAACGTCGCCCGGTTCAAGTTCGCTCAGGACGGCCGCCAAATCGCCGGTTTTCTCGATGGAAGGGCCGTTGATGGTTTTGACGTGGGCGCCCATTTCCTCGGCGATGACGTAGGCCATGGTGGTTTTGCCTAAGCCGGGAGGACCGTAAAGCAAGACGTGATCCAACGTCTCCCCGCGTTTTTTGGCGGCGGTGATAAAAACGGTCAAATTGCGTTTGAGCTCGTTTTGGCCGACGTATTCCTTGAGGGTGCGGGGGCGAAGGGAAAGCTCGCTGCCGATGTCCTCCGGTTCTTTGTTGGCGTCGAGGAGCCGGCTCATTTGCCTTCCTTCCGTAAATGGCGGAGCGCCAAACGCAGCACTTCCTCGTTAGTGAGGTTCGGCTCGTTGACGGAGGCGAGGGCCTCATCGATTTCCTTGAGGCGGAAGCCGAGTCGCTTAAGGGCCTGGCGGACCTCGTCGAACTGGGCGGGATTGCCTTTTTCGTCGGTTTCGGTGAGCTGACCCTTGAGGTCGAGGATGATCTGAGCGGCGGCCTTGGGGCCGATGCCCGGTAGCTTTTTGAGGTAAGTGGTGTTATTGGCGGCGATGGCTTTGTAGAGATCCTCAGGCGTCGTGGCTCGCAAGGCCGCGAGGGCGGTTTTGGGGCCGATGCCCTTCACCTGAACGAGCGAAAGGAAGGCTTGGCGTTCCAAGGCGCTTACGAAACCAACGAGATAATGCTCGTCCTCCCCATAGACCTCGTAGGCGTAAATCGAGGCCTCGCCGCCCGCCTTCCACGCGGATGGGCGGGAGACCAAAAGTTCGTAAAGCACGTCGTGGACATCCACGACGATGGAATCTTTGAGGGTTTCGACAACCGTTCCTTTTAGTCCGTAAATCATGTTGCTCTCCCGGTTCTCTCGACTAGTCAAGGGCCCTTTGCCGTCATTATAGCCCTTTGGGGGTTCCTTCGCGGAGGCTAAGACGTGTACTCGAACTCAAAACTGCCAAGGACGATGGTGTCGCCGTCTTTGGCCCCGGCCTTCTTAAGGGCTTCCTCGACGCCGATCCTATCAAGATAATGGATGAGCCGCGCGACTCCATCGTCGTTCTTGAGGTTGGTCGTTTTCTGCATGTATTCGACCTTTTCTCCGACGACCCGGAAATAACCCGCCCGAATTTTCTCGATTCGGAACTCGGGTTCCTTTTCAAGGTGCCCGTCATAGACTTTCAGGCCGCCCGTCTCGAGGCCTTTTAACGGGAATTCGGGGGTTGTGGCGATGAGTTCCTCGGCTTTCTTGACGATATCCGAGACGCCCTCATGGGTTAAGGAGCAAAGCGGATAGGTTTTGACCTTGGCTTTTTTCTCGAACGCCTTCCTTCTCTCGTCGGCCCCATCGCTATCCATGAGCGAGGCGACCACGATCTGAGGGCGCTTCTCCAAGTCGGCGTCATAATCCTTCAGTTCTTCGTTGATGGTCAAATAGGCCTCGTAAGGATCGCGTTTCCCATCCATGGCCACAAGATGGATCAAAACGCGGCACCGCTCGATATGGCGGAGGAAGCGGATCCCCAGCCCCTTCCCTTCGTGGGCTCCCTTTATGAGCCCCGGCATATCCGCCAAGACGAAAGTGGAGCCATCGGGAAGATCCACCACCCCAAGGATCGGCTCAAGGGTCGTGAAATCCCACTCGGCGGTCATCGCGTTGGCGTGCGTCGTGACATTCAGGAACGTGCTTTTGCCGACCGAGGGGAAACCGATAAGGGCCGCGTCGGCGAGCATGCGAAGCTCAAGGACGAGGCGCCGCCTCTCGCCCGGGTCGCCGTTTTCGGCGATGCGGGGGGCCCGCATCCGGCTCGATTTATAGGAAGCGTTGCCGCGTCCGCCCTTGCCGCCCTTAGCGATCAAAACGGATTGGCCCTCCTCCTTCAAATCGGCGAGGATTTGCCCGCTTGCCTCATCGCTCACGATGGTTCCGCGCGGAACCTCGACGAAAACGTCTTTCGCGTTGTGCCCGTACATGAGTTTCCCATAGCCCTTTTCGCCGTCTTCCGCGGCGATCATGCGGCTGTGGCGGAAGGAAAAGAGGGTGTTGACGTTGGCTTTGGCGACAAGGTAAACGGAGCCGCCTCGGCCGCCGTTGCCCCCGTCAGGCCCCCCCATCGCCGTGTTGCGGTCATGGAGAAAGGAGATGGCCCCATCGCCGCCTTTGCCGCTTCGGACCTCGATCACGCATCGGTCAATCAGCATGGGTCAAGCCCTCCCTTTCCTTCGGGGCGAGAACGTAGGATTTCCTGCGTTTTTTTATTCTGCGTAAATCCTTGAAAAAAAGCCAGCTGGTCTGAAGAGGGTTTTTGACGCTGCTGTCGGGATCGTCGGACCATACGACGGGGATTTCGAGGGTTTCGATGCCGTTGAGTTTCAGGAAATAGCAGTATTCGGCGTCAAAGGCAAAGCCGAGGGTCCTCTGATGCCTAGCGATTTCGCGGCCAACATCGCTCCGAAAGAGCTTGAACCCGCATTGGGTGTCGTGGACCTTAAGGCCGAACATGGACCTGATAAGGGTTCTGGACCCCCAATGGAGGATTCGGCGCAAGGGGCTTTGCCTGGTAAGAATACGCGAGCCCTTGACGTTGCGGCTGCCGATGAAGGCGCCGTATTCGCTTAAGCGCGGTTCGATGCGATCGAAGGCCTTCAGGTCCGTGGCGAAGTCGGCGTCGAGGAAAAGGCTGTAATCGCCCGTGGCTTCAAGCAAACCGCGTTGGACGGCATGGCCTTTGCCTTTTGTGGGTTCGTACGGCAAAAGGAAGACGTTTTTGGGCAATGAAGGCATCGCCTCTTCCAGAATTCTCTGATTCTCACGGTCGGAGGCGTCGCTGCAAACGATCACTTCGTAATCGAGTTTTTTCCCATTGAAATACGGGAAGAGTTCCTTCTTAAGGTGATCGAGCAACTTGGCGGATTGGTTTTTGACGGGAATAATTATGGAAAGTTTCATCGTGGGCTCCATTATATCGGGAAAAAGGGCCACTTGCACCTAAAAGGCGAAGAAAAAGGCCCGCAAAGCGGGCCCTTCGAAATTCGGTGCGGCGCGACGGTTAACCAATCATGGCCGATAGGGCCAAATACTTCGCGTAAGCGTTGACCGGCGTGGTCTTTTTGCTCGGATCGCCGTAATCGGAAACGCTCGCGTAATCGTAAATCGTGTGATCGGAGAGATTGCCGGTGGTTTTCCAATTGCCGCTACCGTCCTTGATGAACGTGGTGTTGATGTTCGCGAAAGCCCCATAGCCGTTATAAACGCTGTCGGAGCAAGTGAGCAGCCCCTCGAGGGCGTGCGCGGCCATCCCGGCGTCGACGGAAGCGACCTCCCCTTGGGTTATCTTCTTTTGATCGCTCCACAAATCGAAAACCTTCTGCCTTTGGGCGACCTCTTCCGTGAATTGGATCGAATCGGACTGATTCCACCACTCCCAAGTGGGCGAAAACCTTTGAATGGTCATGTAGGAACCGAGCACCGTCGCGGTAGGGACGTCGAAATAATAGTACGGCCGGTTCGATTCCTGCCCGTTGTCCCATTCGCCATAGCCGCTTGAGTCGTGGGCGGTCACGTGGACGTCCTCGCCGCCGGAACTGTTGGGATGGAACCACAGGCCCGGAAGGCCTCCGTCTTTGCTGATTGGGTCGGCGGGATCGGAAGTGATCCACACCCTCATGTAAGCGGTCGAGACGGTCGCGTCGGCGACCCTCAGGTCCTGCCCTTTCTCCAAGGAAGCGCCCAAAACGGCGGTCGCGCACAAGGCGCCGACCATGCTGTAAAACAAAACTTTGACTTTTTTCATTTCGTTGTCCCTTTTTTCGCTTTTCGACGATGCCCCGTTCACAGATTGGTTGCGTCAAAAACGCCACCCATTCGCGGTTCGTCAACGAACCTATTTAGAGCATCGCCCTCGGCTTTTCCATGATATTAACGTGCCCTTCCTCAATGAAAGGGCTTTTATTAACCTCTACAATTTAGCACACGGGATAGGGATGTAAAGCGTTTAATAAAAAAACAGCGAAACTATTTTCGCGAGAAGAGGACGAAACATTGCTTATGGGGACCGCCAACGGCGACGCGTTGCTGAAAAAGGATATTTTGCGAATCAGGCCGCGAGCTTCTCTCTTCGGTAAAGAAGAAAGTCAACGAAGGCAAACCCCAAAAGAATCCCGACGGCGCCGATGGTGGCCATCCCGTCGCTCACCCCGTCCCCACGGGGGCCGATGGCCAAGGAGCTGGCCACGTACATCGCCGACATCTGAGCCCATTTCTCGGCCCCGGTCGTCGTTGCGCTCCGGGGGTGGTCGGATTGGTATTCTCCGCCGTCGCTATCATAAACCCCATAAGAGTAATCGGAGATGGCTTCGCTTTCGAAATCGCCATAGGAAGCCTCGTCCAGGCGCGAAATGAGGTTTTCCTGAAGCCCCGGTTGGGCGTTGTAGCCATTGATTTCGGAGGAAAGGCAAGTCGTGTAACCTTCGAGGATGCGCGCGGCGATGGCCCCGTCGGCCGCGCTTTCCGAAATGGCCGACTTGGTTATGGAATAATCCCCGGAGGCGTCGACCGGGGCCGAAACGACGTTGATCATATAGGTTTCGCCGATGGTCGTCGCGACCGACGAATTCCATATCGATTGGGGGTATGTCTTGTCAAGGCGGACGAACTGGTAACTGTCAAGACCGACCGGAACGTCGGCATACCAATAAACGGCGGAGGAATCCTTGGAACTGACGATCCGCGTGGCTTCGTAAAGGACGGCCTCGCCTCCGTTATAGGCTTTGACGGCGGTCGTTGGTGCGTCTTCCCACCAACTCATGTACTCGCCTAAGCCCATCCAAAGGCGCGTGGTCTGGTAACCGGGGGCCAAGGACTCGACGAAATCGGCGCTCGCCTGCGGTTGCATGAGGATCGGAGCGGCGAGGGAAACGGCCTCGCCTTCTCCGTTTGCCTTAGCCGGCGAGGAAAAAGAAAGGCCCGCGATCAGAACGCCGCTTATGGCGACCGCCACGGCCGAAACGGCCCCAAGTTTCCTTTTCATAGTTGTTCTCATGTTTGCCTAGTAACTGCTTTTTTATTAAGCAGCCAAACAAAGATACCACCTTAAATCACGTTGTAAAGAAAAACGCAAAAGCCGGTTATCACATGGATTATATGACGGTCTGTCAAAAAAGTGAACTTAAAAAGTTAATTACGCTTACTCTTCAATTAAAACGGCGCTTTGCGGGCCGATTAAGGCGGCCCTCTTCCAGTTCGAGTTCACGGTCCGGGCGATGTCGTGGTTGGAGGTTAACATGCCCCCGATCGCGGTGTGGCCTTCTTTTCCGACCGGCTTCGTCTCGCCGGTGCGATACTCGTTATCGGTTTCAAGGACGCTCCCGATGTTCTGGTAGCATCCGTGCGCGATGGAAGTCGCCGGGTTCGTGGCGGACGTATCGCCAGAGGCCGCGAAAGCTTCGCCACTCGTGGCGTTTTCTCCCGATATGGCGGGAAAATCGACCGCTCTCTAGCCCCCGCCCATGGCGGTGTTGGCGGCGCTTGTGAGGCTGAAATAGCCATAGAAATCGAACATGGAGTCGAAAGCCTCGTAGTAAGGGGCCACGTGGAAGGCGTGACCGTCCAAGTTCTCGCCGAGGAAGAAAACGTTCGGGTAAACGCTTTTGACATCGTAGGCCAACTCACGCCAAAAAATCAGGTTATTTCGTGTGATCGCTCGAATAGTCGACGCCGCTTGGGGTATCCTCGATTATCGTGTCATGCCCTATCGAAACCTTGGAGGCGTCGACCTCATCCTTCATGAAAATATGTTTCACCGCGTCCATGCGGAAACCGCCGACCCCCAAAGAGGTCCAGTCCTTGGCTATTTCCGCCACGGCGTCGCGGGTGCTCTGATACATATAGTTGGGTTCCGGCATCGAGGAACCGAATTTGGCGTAGTGACTGTACGGCGCGCTCCCATAGGAATACCAATGATTGGCTTCCTTTATCTTTGAGGAAGAGGTTTCGTGGTTGCCCCACTGGCAATAGCCGCGATACGTCGGGTCGAGAAGGGCGCTCGAGGCGAACCATTTGTTGGTGCTGGAAGTGTGGTTGATGGAAAGGTCCATCACTACCGCCATCCTCCGTTTATGGGCCTCGCCAAGAAGAAGTTTGCAGTCTTCCATGGCCGTGGCGGCCGTGACTTCCCCGCCGCCAGAAACGGCTCCCAATGAGGCAAGGCTGGAGACGCTCCCGCATCCGGCGAGGGTCATCGCGGAGAAGGCGAAACCGCCGATCAGCAATCGCTTCTTCCCCACGGGCCCGTTCTCCTTCATCAGTTTTTCCTGACGAGCAGGCACTCAAAGGGCCGAATGGCGATCGAGCCGCCCGAAACGTCGATCGGAGAGGTTCGATCGGCCGACGAGATAACGGTCGAAATGGGATTGGATCCGATCCCCAGCGTGGCGCCGTCGCGGCAGCCGAGGAAAAGATAATATGTTCCGTTGGCCACGATGTTGATGCCGATGGCTCCGGAAACGGCCCCTTGGTTCCACGGGCTCACCGAAGCGTCGATGGCCGCCCTATCGAAACCGACCACCTTCCCGTAAAGGTCGCGACGGAGTTGGAAGGCCTCTTTGAGTTGGTTGAAATAGGCTATGTTGGGGGCTTTCCGATCCCACTTGAAACCATTCACCTCGTCGCTTGAGCGGTAGCTGTTGCGGACGAGGTACTTGCCCGTCGAGCCGATCGCGATGACCTCGTCTCCGACCTTAGCCCCAAGTTCGCCGCATTCCTCGCTCGACATGATTTTTTGGCGGAAAATCTCCTCGCCCCCTTGGAAGAAGGCCAAGCCATTGCCCAAAAGGATGTAGGTTTCGGCCCCGACCGTCGCCCGCTTGGCATCATCGCTGTCGGCGGTCGAAGACGCCCCGTCGCCGATCGTGTAATTGAATTGGTCGTAAAGCGTGTAGTTGTCGTGGCACGAGGCATAGTTCACGGTCTGATAGGGGTTGACGCCGACGGACTTGTTCTCGCCAAGATACCCGCAATAGGTTTTCCAGAAACGGTCTTCGGCATTGCCGAGGACATCGTCGGCCCCGCTCGCCATGAAGCCGTAGAAGGGGGCGCGGCCCTTTCCCTGATCGCCCGTGAGCCCTTTGCGGACCCCGTCGTTGAAAGTTCCGACGCAATCGGTGGGGCCGCCTCCGCAGTCGCTAAGGGAGGCGTAGACGTTTCCGCAAGTCGAAGCCTGCGCGGAATCGATGGACGAGGACCCGCCGAGCCATCCTTCCCCATAAACCACGATATTTGGGTCATATTCGTGAAGTTCGCGCTTGATTTGCTTCATCGTCGCAAGGTCGATGACGGCCATGAGGTCGAAACGGAAACCCTTCATGCCGTATTCCTTGGCCCACCACATCACCGATCGCTCGATGAAATTGCGGGCCATCGGCCGCTCGCTGGCGATTTCGTTGCCGCACCCGCTGCCATCGCTATAAGCGCCGTCGGCGTCGGTGCGGAAATAATACTTCGGCATGATCTTCGTGAAAGCGCTGCTCGAAACCGACGAGACGTGATTATAGACGACGTCCATGATGGTGCGGATACCCTTGTCGGAAAGGGCTTTGACGAGGCTCTTCAATTCGCTCATTTTGACGGTCGGGCTGTAGGGGTCGCTCGAATACGCGCCTTCCACCACATTGTAATTAAGGGGGTTATAGCCCCAGTTGAAATCCGGTTTCACGGTTTTCGCATCCCCGCCGACGCTCGTCGCATAGGTCCGCTCGTCGTTATCCTGGTCAAAGACCGGAAGCAATTGGACGGCGTCCGGATGGAGGTCGACCAAGGAATCGAAACCCGAGGAAACCCCATCGCACGCGGTTCCCGATTCGGCGAAGGCCTTGTAGGTTCCGTTCGCGTTGCCTTCATGGGAGACCCAACTGCCGTCGCTCGTGAAATCGCGGACATGAACTTCGTAAACCGAAAGCTGATTCGGGCTCGCGACCGGCTCGTTGGCCGCCAAAGCGTCAATGGAATCCCGGAAGCCTTCAGGATCGGTCGCATCGATCTGCGCATCCGTCAAAATGGCTGAGCGGACGCCGTTGATGCCGCTGCTCTTAGCGTAAGGATCGGCGGTGACGGCGATTGACCCCCCCTGCTCGACCGCATAAGCGTAAAAGGAATAACTGGAACTATGGGTGCGGGTCGTGGACCAGACGCCGTCTTGCCCAAGGCTCATCCTCGAAGACGAATGGTAATCCCAGGATTCGTGGCTTTCCCCATCGGTCGCCAAAGCCGAGGGGATGCCGCTCGTGTAACGGTAGA
This sequence comes from Bacilli bacterium, assembly GCA_022641095.1. Classification (GTDB taxonomy): domain Bacteria; phylum Bacillota_I; class Bacilli_A; order RFN20; family CAG-826; genus UBA4951. Next base: position 186,186 of record JALCDB010000002.1, on the reverse strand, counting down.
GCCAAACGCAACTGGCGGTCGGGGCCCATAGTTTGTACACCTCTTTGCCCTCATCCGTCCATGTCAAGCCAAGATCGGTGCCCATATAGGTGAAATCGCTCGCGAATTTGGGGGTGTCATAGAGGCCGATGTAACTCGCATAACCCGTCTTCACCTTGGAGGGGTCGCTCGCGAAAGCGGCTTCGACGGTGTAACCGTTGGAAGGGATGATGTCCTCGTCGAATTTAATCGTAAGGGTGTTGGATCCGCCGATTCCGCTTTGGAGAAGATAGTTTTGTTTGTTCTCCTCCTTGGCTTCCTCTGAAAGGTTCCAATACTCGGCTGTGTAAGCGTAGAGTTCCCACGAGGCGATTTTGCCGACATCGGCGCTTTCGCGGCCTTCGCTCGAGCCGGTGCCCCTCACCACGAGGGTTCTCCAGTCGGCGAAAACCGCCGACTCGATGCGGTCGCCGATGGCGTCGCTCTTTTTGGCGTAGGTATCGATCTCATTGGTCTTGGTGATGACCCCATAGCAGGTTATGCGCGGGGTGGTCCCGTCGTCGCAGGTGTCGAGGTTGCTCGAGAAATCGTCGAATCTCACCGTAGTATCGGTGGTCTGGTAGTCCCAAACGCCCTCGTCTTTGTCCTTCACCAAAAAGGAAAGGGAGGAGATGGAACTCCGATTCGCCCAAGGGGACTCGGATAGACGGATATCGTAATAAACGCCATAGGAGTCGGGATTGTCGATGTTCGCGAAATCTTCTTGGTAGCCGCTGACCCCGGTTCCCCAAATCCAAAGGTGGTAGCCGGAGTAAACCCCATCGTCACGATGGAGGTAGATGCGGACGCAGCCCTTCCAGTTGGAAGGGAGTTCGGGGCCTTCCGAAGACGAGGAGGAGTTTGAAGACGAGGAATCGGAAACGGAGGAGCCGCCGGCGAGCGAGGAAGAACTCGCCGAGGATGAAGCGCCGCCACCCTTCGAAGAAGAGGGACTCGAAGACGTCCCGCATCCCGACAAAGCCAAAACAAGAGAAGAGGCGAGCAAAGCTAACATCGAACGTTTCATGCGATTGACCTCCAAAAAACGCGATTTGATAGTTAATTATAGCCTTTGCGCGCGCACGTGGGAGCTAAAAATCGAAAAAAAGGCGCAATAAAGCGCCTTTCGCATTCGTCGTCGACAATCAAAGGGTGACTTCGCTCTTGGGATCGAAGAACTTGACTTTCCGCAGATTGAAGGACACCGCCATCTTATCGTGGATGGAGATGAGCCGCTCGGCCGGGAACTTGCTCACGAGATCGGTTCCCCCGAAATCGGCATGGATATAGTATTCCTGACCCAAGAGTTCGGCGACGCGGACTTCGATCGGATAGACCCCGTCCTCGGGTTTTCCTTCGGCTGTTTTGCCTGGGCGAACGTCTTCCGGGCGGATGCCCATGATGACTTCCGAAGGAATGTTCTTTCCCTTGACGATCGCGGCAGGAATGTCGAGTTTCTCGCCCGTCGAGAAAGTGACGACGCCTTTGTCGTATTTGACGCGGAAGAAGTTCATGCTCGGGCTGCCGATGAAGCCAGCGACGAAAAGGTTGACCGGATTCTGATAGATCTCGATTGGGGTGCCGATTTGCTGGACGCGCCCTAGTTTCATGACGACGATGCGGGTCGCCATGGTCATGGCCTCGGTCTGGTCGTGGGTGACGTAAATCGTGGTCGCGTTGAGGGCGTCGTGGAGTTTGACGATCTCGGAGCGCATCTGGACGCGGAGTTTGGCGTCGAGGTTGCTGAGCGGCTCGTCCATGAGGAACACTTTGGCTTTGCGGACGATCGCGCGGCCGAGGGCCACGCGCTGGCGCTGGCCGCCGGAAAGGGCTTTGGGCTTGCGGTCGAGGTACTCCTCGATTTGAAGGATCCGGGCCGCTTCATGGACGCGCTTATCGATTTCGGCTTTCGGCATATGGCGGATCTTGAGGCCGAAGGCCATGTTGTCGTAGACCGACATATGGGGATAGAGGGCGTAGCTTTGGAAAACCATCGCGATGTCGCGATCCTTCGGTGTTTTGTCATTGCACAACTCGCCATCGATGTAGAGTTGCCCGCGGGTGATGTCCTCGAGTCCGGCGATCATGCGGAGCGTCGTCGATTTGCCGCACCCGGAAGGCCCGACGAAGACGATGAACTCGTGGCGTTTGATATCAAGACTGAAATCGAAGACGGCCTGGACGTTGTTGTCGTAGACCTTGTCGATGTGCTGAAGCGAGACGTAAGCTCCGGCGTGCTTATCCTTCTCTTCGGGTATGGGTTTCTCATTTTCCGCGTTGGGCTGATATCGTTCCAACGGTTCTTTGGCGGGTTTCTCTTTGGCCATTGCTGACTCCTTTTCCATAAAGAAGAGCCCTACGGGACCCTTGCCTATGGTTTTCTTTTGCCTCATTGTAGCGAGGAGGCGCGACGATGGCAACGTTTCTGATGACGGAATTGACGAAAGTTAAGTTTTCATCGGAAAAACTGATTTGTTCACGTTGCACAATTCAATGCCATTAGGCATGCTTGAGCAACGTTTCGGCCCTTCATTTGCGTCTTTATAAAAGACGGGGCGCCGTTTAAAATCGATTGTATGGGCATGAAGCGCATCGTCCTCCCCTCGATCTGGACCCGCATCGGAAGCGGCCTCATCGATTTCCTTTTGACCGCCGGGTCGTTTTGCCTCGTTTTCTTCGCCGCGGTTTACCCCAATGCGTTTGACGGCGATCAGTACGTCGCCAACCAAAACGCGCTCAAAGCCGAATATCTTAAAAGCGGCCTCTACCTCGAGACGGGCGGCGACCTCCAAGACCCTACGGCGATCAGCAAGGACGGAGACGAGGCTTTCTCTTACGACACCATCGCCAAACTCAACAGGGCGACCGTTTCCGACGGAACGAAGGAATACACTTTCTCTCTCGTCAAGAACCTCTATCTGTTTTATACCGGCAAATGCGCGGATTTCGATATCCCCGTCATGACCCGATCGGCCTTTGAATCCACAATCCTTAGGGTTGATGACGACGTCAGCGGAATCGGTTCCTTCACCGCCGATCCCGCCACGGACACCTACGAAATCGGGCTCACGGAAAGGGATTATGAGGTCAGGAGGACGGCGATCGACTTTTTCCTCGAGGCCTATGACGTCGCCGAAAGGGCCGTCGGCGGTTCCGCGGCGGTCGCTTCGCTCGAAGGCGAAAACGCGACTTTGATGCGAAACGCCATTTTGTGGGCGATCCCGACCCTTTTCGGGGTTGGTTTGCTCTTCGAGTTCCTGATTCCGCTCTTCTCGCGGAACGGCAAAACGGTAGGCAAATGGATCACCCACCTCGTCGTCCTCGACAAAGACGGCTACGAACTCAAGAAAATATGGCTTTTGCCGCGCTTTTTGACCTATATCATCGTCGAGATCGGAGGGGGCATCGCCTCGTTCGGGGCCACTTTCCTCATCTCCTACACGATGTGCCAATTCACGAAAAAACATCGCGCCCTTCACGATTATTTGGCCAATTCCGTCGTGGCCGACGAGAAAACGTCGCTTTGGTTCCTCGACCGCGCCGAGGAGAGAGATTATGAGGAAAGGCACCCGGAACTCGTGCGTGAATAGGGCCGCGGAGCGCCCCGCGCTCTCAAAAGGGCTTCTTTCAAGCTTCATCAACGCCTTTTTCATAGCCGTTCTCGCCGCCGTCTTCTATTTTGGGGTGTGCTACCCGAGCATGAACGCGACCCCCTACGCCGACGCCATCAGCTTGCGGGAGCGAAAAAACGAAGAGTACGATCTGAATCTCGCCGACAATCTCGCCTACAAGGAATACCAGACCCCCGTCGAGTCTTTCTATTTCGACGATTTTCCCTCAGCGATCCTCGATATCTACGACGCTCATGTGAGCGTCCCTTACAGTTCGATCGCCCATCTATACAACGTGAACGTGTGCGGGCTCCCTTCAAAACCGTCCTCAACCGATTACTCGACCGATTTCTTCGCCTATGTCCTTAATGAGGACGGCACCGTGAACGTCGACGTCAAAGCCCTCGTCAAGGCCGATTCCCTCAACCCGACGGGATTAAGCAACCTGGCCGACATCTACCGCACCGCCTATGGCAAATTGCCTTCGCTTCTTGAGGAAACCTCGCCAGAATACGGGGCCGCCCTCAGCCTCATTCGCCAAAGCGAGGGCACCTCGCGATTGGCCTCGATCGGGGCCGCCTTTCTTCTGGTCGAGCTTGCCTTCCCTTCGCTGAACAAGGAGAACGCCCCGGTGGGCGAAAAAATCCTTCGCCTCGGATACGCCGACAAGAGCCTTTTCCGCCTCCATCGCTGGAAGCTTCCGCTTCGCTGCCTGCTTTTCAGCGCCCCTTGCCTCTTGGGCGCCTATTCGCTCAACGCCTACTCGGTGGCCTTGCTTTGGGTTATGCCGCTGTTTTTCAACGCGCTTTGCCTTCTTTTTGGGAAAGACAACCAAAGCATTCCCGACAAAATCCTTGGTATCGTCTCTTTCGATGTGGAAGCATCGCGGATTTACAAAGACGAAATCGAAAAAGAGGATGCGGAGTGGCGGGCCCTCGCCTCCTACGAGGACGAGGACTACATCGATTTGCTCTCGCGAACGGAAAAGACGAAAGACGACCCCGGCCGCTAAATATAGAAACGTCCGTCGACGCCTAAGTTGATGAGGGCGATGACGAGCAAACCGAGGCCGAAGACCAAAACGGCGATGACGAGGTAAAGGAGTGCGTAGTGGCGGTCCCGCCTTTTCTTTTCCTCGGGAGCGATTTTCTCTTCGCGCGGCTCCTCCCGAGGCAATTCGACGTCATGCTGAAGATCGTCGATCGTCCGTTTGTCCTTGACTCGTGGCATGGCTTCATTTTAAGGCAAGAGGAGAAGAAACGAAAGGAAAGGGCGCGTTTCCGCGCCCGATCGAAGCCACCGCCTATCCTTCACTTAACGGCGATGAGGGTTTCGTAAGGCAGGAACGAGGTGCCGCTCGCAAGGGCGCCCGAGTGGGTTCCCCGCGTGTCGAGATAGACCGAAAAACCGCTCAGATCCATCGTCGGAAGATCGCCGTAACCGTTATTGTGCACGACTTTGTAGGTCTTCGAGTTCGCCGTGTCCTTAACCTCGTAGGAAATCTGGTTGCCCAAAGCGCTCACCGCGATCGGGAAGGCGCTGGAAAGGGTTCCCGCCTTCTCGAGATGAAGGCCATCGACTCCCTTCTTGAAAGCGACGAGCTTCCGATAGGACTCGAAGACGTCCGGGTAATCGACTTTCCGCGAATAATCGAGGGCGTTGACCTCGTAAGAGGCGTTGTAGCTGTTGCTGTTGCCGCCTTTGGTGCGGAGCATCTCCTCACCCGCGAGCATGAAACTCGTGCCGTTAGAGGTCAAGACCACCGAATTGGCGAGAACCGGCATGAAACGAAGGGCCGTCTGGTCGGTGATCCCGGCGGCGGAAACGCGGTCGTAAAGGGTGTAGTTGTCGTGGCAACTCGCGTAATTGACCGTCTTGTTGGGGTCGAGCATGTTTTTGCTCGCGAGGGTCTGGCCGCGGATGCCGCCGAGGATTTTCTCCGTCGGTTTGGCGGAAGCGGTGTCGGTCACCCAAGCTTTGCTCTCTTTGCTGCTAAGGCCGCCAGCGATAAGGGCATCGCGCATCTGGTCGTTGAAACCGCCGTAGTCGCCCCAACTCGTGATGTTGGCCTGACTCGTCTGGTCTTTCCCCGCAAGGCCGGAATCCCCGCCGGTCCATGGTTCCCCGTAAACGACGCAGTCGGGATTGCTGGCGTGGAGGGAGTCCGCCACCGCGTTCATGGTCTTCATATCGATCAGGGCCATGAGGTCGAAGCGGAAGCCGCCCAATTTGTATTCATGAGCCCAGAAAGCGGTCGAATCGAGGATGAACTTATGGACCATCGGAAGCTCGGAGGCCACCTCGTTGCCGCATCCGCTGCCGTTATAAAGGCTCCCGTCGTCCTCGTAGCGGTAGAAGTATCCGGGGACGAGGACGTCCCAGTTGCTGCCGCTTGCGCCGTTGACGTGGTTATAGACGACGTCCATGATGATGTTCATTCCCTCGTCGTGATAGGCCTTGACAAGGGCCTTGAATTCCCTCACGCGGGCGTACCCGTCGTAAGGGTCGCTGGAGTAGGATCCTTCAAGGACGTTGTAGTTAAGGGGGTTGTATCCCCAGTTGAAAGACGGATTGACCTCATCGTTGGCCTGGTCGAAAATCGGAAGGAGCTCCACCGCGTTCACCCCGAGCTCCTTCACGTGATCGAAGCCGGTCTTGACGGTGGTTCCGCCCTTCGTGAACGTCGTGCCCGAAAGACAAGCCCCTTCGAACGTCTTTTCCTTGGCGCGGGCGGAGATGTCGCCTGTCCACGTGAGGCTGGAAGTAAGGTCGCAGACATGCGTTTCGTAAACGACGAGGGCCTTGCGGTCGATTTGAAGCGGCCTGACTGCGTCCCATCCCTCGGGATCGGTCGCGTCAAAGTCGACGACCATGCCCCGAAGCCCATCGACGCCGGCGCTCCTGGCATAGGGATCGACGATCTCTTTGGCGAGGTAATTGCCGTTGGTGACGGCATAAGTGTAATACTTCCCGGCTTGGTCGCCGCTCACCTTGGCTTGCCAAACGCCCTTATCGCCCTTAGTCATGGGATAGGGAACGTAGACGTCGCTGCCTTTGGTCGCGCTTATGCGCGTCGGCGTGCCGTTATCGTAAAGCCGTAGCTCAATCGCGCTCGCGAACGGTGACCATACTTTGAAGGTCGTCTCGCTCGCCGAATAGGAAGCGCCCAAGTCGTTTCCTTCGTAAGTGAAGGCCTCGTTGAATTTGTCGGTGCCATAAAGTTTCGTGACCGAGACGGATTTCGTGATCGTCTCGCCGCTTTCGGCGAAAGTCGCCTTGACGCGATAGTCGTAGGAAAGATCGACCTCCGCATCCAAGCCAACGAGGACCCCCTTGGTGGGGCTTGAAAGGGTCACGTCCTTGATGACGTCCTCGCCCTTAAGGATCTGATAGGCCGAAATTTTGTTGCTGGCCTCGAAATAGAGTTTGGAATAAGACGTGAAATAAGCGCTGTCGATAGCGTCGAGGATTTTGTAGTCCGGGGAATAATAGACGTTGCTGTCGTCCGTCCTAAGGTAAATATGATGGACCAAATGGCTATCGGCGGGGTAGCTGGCCAATTTGGCGAAGCGGTCGCCGTCGGGGTCCTTGGCGCTCCACGTGTTCGGATCGCCGGAGTTGCGGACGATGAAGCCAAGCGTTCCGGTCCCATTGACGCCGAAGTCGCTCAGCTTATACGAGGCGATGGCTCCGTTGGCTTGCTCCTGCCCGTTGAACCCATAAAGGGATCCGTCGCCTCCCTGCGGCCAAATCCATAGAGCCCACGCCGAGTATTTGCCATCGGGCCGCAGGTAATGGATCTGAACGGATTCCTCCTCATAAGTCGGGGGGTCGATCTCGCTGATCGGCGTATAGGAAACCGAACTGCTGGCCTGGCTTGAAGAGGCCTTGGAACTCTCGGCGGTTTGGCTCGATGGTTCGCTGGAAGCGATACTCCCGCACCCTCCCAGGGCCAAAGCGGCGACGGTCGCGACGAAGACGGATAGACGTTTCTTCATATTTTAATCCTCCTTAACGAAAATGATGGGGCTTATTTGGCGGCGAAAACGCAGGTGCTGAAACCTCCGATGCCAAGGATTCCGCCTTGGTAGGATGGCTTCAGATTCTCGGCGTCGATTTCCTCGAGCAGGCTTCCGGCATACCCGGAAACGTCGAGTTTGGTCGCGACGTCCGTTTTGTTAGTCACGACGACGATGGATTCCTTGGGTCCGGCAAGTCTATACGCCACGATGTTCTTTAAGCCGGTCGGGATGGCCGAAAAAACGCCGTTACGGAAAGCGTCCATATGGGAATTGCGGACTTCGGCGAGCTTTCGGTAATGGGAAAGGAGCGACAAGGGCCGACCGATGAGGTCATCGGCCCCTAGGGAGACTTGCTCGTTATCCTCAAGGTCCGGGCGATCGCTCTCGGGAAAATCGCATTCCCCGGTCTTGTCGCTTGAGGACCATACCATCGGAAGGCGGCGTCGGGCGTCGCTATGATCGTCGGGCGAGGTGAGGCGCGTGCCTTTGAGGCCGATTTCCTCGCCATAGTAGCACCATGGCGTCCCAGGCAAAAGATACGTCAAAGACGCCCCGACTTTGGCATAGGATCCGGTAAGGTTCTTGCTCACGCGATCCTGGTCGTGGTTGGAAAGGAAATAAGACGACACCGACGAAGGGTTATTGGCCTTCACCGTTTTTTCAAGACTTTCGATCGAAGCGGTGAAATCGTCGCCTGAGACGAAATTCTTGGCGGCTGAGACGATGGTGTCGTCGGTGCCCGTAACCGACTTCTGGAAGCAAAAGAAACTGTCGATTTCGCTCTTGTAATAATCCGTGTACTCGGATCCGGTCGACCAATTCTCGCCGACGAAATACGCGTTTGGATAATCGTCTTTCACGGCATCGACGATGGAGTTAAGGGCCGCGATGTTCTTGGACGTCTGGTTGAAATAATAGTATTTCACGGCGTCGAGCCGGAATCCGCTCACGCCAAGGCCAAGCCAATAAAGAAGGATCTTCTTCATCTCGGCTCGGAATCCGGCGGAGTCCCAATTGAAATCCGGCATCGAACTGTCGAAACGGCATTCGTAATAAAGGTTCTTGTATTTGGAATAACCGGTCTTGAAGCTTTCGCTCCAGCAGTACCAATCGGCTTTGGAATCGCCGCCTTCGTAACCACCGTATTCGTCGTAATAGGATTCCGAGAACCAATCGTTCTCGTCGCTGCTGTGGTTGAGAACCATGTCAATGAGAACCTTTATTCCGGAAGCGTTAAGGGTCGAAACCATCGTTTTGAAATCGTCGAGGCTCCCGTAATCGCTGTTGACGCCGAAATAATCGCTCACGTCGTAGCCGTGGTAACTTGGCGAGGGGTTTATCGGCATCAGCCAAACTTGGCCCACGCCCATTTTCTTCAAGTAATCGGCTTTATCGGCCACGCCGAGGAAATCCCCGATCCCATCGCCATCGTGATCGCAAAAACTGCGAACGAAAATCTCGTAGGAAAAGGAACCGCCTTCGTTGCTGACGTTTTCCTTGAGATCGTAAGTCCCGTCGCCGTCCTCCAAAGTCACCGGGGGAACGAAAGAGGAGGAGCCCAAGGAATCGCTTCCCTTATTCGAAGAGGCCTCCGTGCAGGAATAAAGCGGCAAGCAAAGCAAAAGCGCCAAACCGATTCGCTTAGCAAAACGTGAAACGCGGCGCATACCCAATCAGCCCTTTACCGCGCCGCCGGTGACTCCGCCGACGTAATAGCGTTGCGTCGCCATGAAGAGGGCGATCATCGGAATGGAGACCACGACCGAACCGGCCGCGTATTGCGTGTAATATGTCGGCGTGAGAGTCGTGGATTGGGTCGCCCATTTGTAGAGGCCGATGGCGACGGTCCACTGCGTTGAATTCTGAAGGCCGATGATATAACTGGATGTGATGTAATCCCCCCAAGGCGCCATGAAGGAAGTGAGAATCGTATAGACGACGATCGGCTTGGCTAGCGGCAAAATGATGTGCCAGAAAATCTGGCTGCGGGAAGCCCCGTCGATCATGGCCGCCTCGTCGATGGAGCGCGATATGGTGTCGAAAAAGCCCTTTGAGATGAAGAAACCCATCCCGCTGCCGGCGCTATAAATGATGACCAAAGCCCAAAAGGATCCCTGCAGATGGAATATCGACTTCATGACCCAGTAAAGGATGATCATGCCAAGGAATCCCGGGAACATGCCAAGGATCAAATTCAGTTTCATAAGGGTGTTGCGGCCTTTGAAACGGAAGCGGGAAAGCGAATACGCGGTCGCAAGGACGAAGAACGTCGAGATGACGCAGCAGCAGCACGCGACGATGAGCGTATTCATCAGCCACTTCACGAAAAACCCATCCATGGACGATGTCATAGCGTACGCTGGTGAGCCAAAGCCGAAGAGGTAAGCGTAGTTCTTGACGGTCCACGTCTTCGGGATGAAGTAAGCCTCCGCCCCTCCGTCTCCGGCAAAGGATTGCAATACGATCCAAATGATGGGCAAAACCCAAATGATGGCGGAAATTCCGAGAATGACGTAAATGAGGGCCAATAAGACCGTTCGCCTGGCTTTAAGGGATTTCATTGGAACTGATCCTCCTTGGTGACCGCGTCGCTCTTGTTATAGACGATAATCGAAAAGAACGCGCATATCACGAACACCACGATGCCAATCGTGGACGCGATCCCATACTGGGGGTTGCTCGAACTGGTTACGAGTTTGTAAAGGAAGGTTATAAGCAAATCGGTGTGGCCTAAACCAAGGGTCGAATTCGTGATCGTCGGACCGCCTCCGGTAAGGAAGTAAATGACTCCGAAGTTGTTGACGTTGCCGATAAAAGTCGTGATGAGGGACGGCCCCAAAACGAAACGGATATAGGGCATGGTGATGGAAAAGAACTGACGACCCTTCCCGGCTCCGTCGATTTCGCTCGACTCGTAAAGATCCCTTGGAATGTTCAAAAGGATGCCGGTCGTTTGCAATATCGTATAGGGAACGCCGATCCAAATGTTGACGAGGATGATTATGGTTTTTGTCACGATAGCCCCATTTCGGCCATCGATTTTATCCCCAAAATTCAAATTCGTGCCAAATGTGTTGAACCATAAATGGCCGAATGGCCCTGAATTGTTAAGGATGAGGGATATAGCGATCAGGGAGATGAATTGCGGCATCGCGATCGAAAGAACGAAAATGGTGCGCCAGAATTTTTTGAATCGGATCCCCTCCTTGTTTATCATTAAGGCGTAAAGGATGCCAAGATAATAGTTGGAGAAGGTGGCTAAAACCGCCCAAACAAGGGTCCAAACAAGGGCCGTTCCCATATCATCGGCCAACGAGGCGTAAATCGAATTACTATCAGGAAAAAAGAGGTTCTTGAAGTTATCAAGGCCAATCCAGCCAAACAACTGACTGATTGGCTCGTGCCCCTTGCTGTAGTTCGTGAAGGCGATAAGGATAGAGAAGAAAAGCGGCATGACCGTGAAGAAAACGACGCCTAGGATCGGAAGAGCCAAAAGGGTCAGGTGGAAGTTCTCGTCCAAGAGGGATCCGATTTGCTCTTTCAGCGTCTTTGGCTTTCCGTCGAACTTGTCGGGGTGGCCGCTCACATAAGCCTGATTTTGTCGGTTGAGCTTATCGAGCTCCTCCTTGGCTTCGCCGTTTTGGAGGCGGCTCTTGACGTCTTTGACGAGAACGCGCGCCGCTTCAAAGGGAATGGCGCAATTGACGATCATGTAGGAGGTGGCCGAGAACTCGGCGTAGGTTTCCGCCGTGTAGTTGGTTTTCAGGGCCTTGGCGTCGCGCTTATAACTATGCGTGACATTATCGATTTCCTCCTTTTCCATGGCGCCGATCTGCTTCAGGCTTGGGAGGGAGGCGATGACCGCTTTGACGGTTTTCGGTGAATCGGGGTATTTTATCCCGGCTTCGGTTATGCTTTTTTCCCGATGGGCCCGGACTTGGGCGTAGTTGGCGCGTATCTTGGCGCATTTATCAGCGTAATCGTTGGCGAGCGTCTGTCTTTGCCCGACGTTATCCGCGTTCGCTTTTTCGAAGGAGGCATAACCTTCGTCATAAGAAACGCCGATTTTCTCGTAGTTCTCATAGAAGGACTTGCGAACGGCGTATTCGCTTTCGTTCTTGTAGAATTTGTTGAAACTGCCGTATTTGCTGTCATTATCGGCAAGAAGCTTGGCGACCGCGTTGAGATAATGCTTCTCCCCGTCATCGATTTCAGTTTGATATTGGCGACGTTTCACGTCCAACTTATCAACCCTTTTCTCATGGCTCTTCTTTTTCGCGATCAGAGTATCGCCATTGACAAGAACTCTGTTCCGAAGGGAGCGGCGTGCCCTCTTGGCCGTTTCAAAGGCGGCCATGTCGCTTTCGTTCAAAACCCCAAGTTCGCTTTTGTCGTAAAGGGCCCAGTAAGTCTCGCTCATCGCGTCAAGTTCGGCTTGCTCTTTCTCAAGGGCTTTTTCTTTGGCGGCGATTTTCTCCAGATATTTGGGGTTCTTGTCGAACTTCTCGATTCTAGCCTCGCGTTTCGCCAAATGAGCTCGGCTTGATTCAAGTTCCTTATGAGCCCCAAGGCAATGGCGGATCGTCTCATCAAGCGTGAACTCGCCAAAATCTGTTTCGAAACGCCCTTCGGCTTTTGCCTCAAAATTGGCATAAACCAAGGCATAGCGTTCCTTCAGTTCCTTGAACTTATGGTCGAAAAGATGGTTGGCGCTGATGTCATCGTCTATTTCTTTCGATTCTGGCTCGATTTTCTCGAACAGGTCTGCATAATTCCGGTAATTGGTTATGCGATAGTTCCTGTAACCTCCGTTAATGGAAGCGCGCCAAGCCATAAAGAAAAGAACGATCGAGAAAACCCACAAGAGGCCAAAGATAAGGATAAGGATGGAGTTGTCCTTGCTGACGAGAACGCTATAGCAGCCGATTTCATCGTCGCAGACCTCCACGCTTTGAGTGGCTTGCGTGCCTAGCGATCCCAACATCCCGATGGAATTGACGCCGTACATCGCGAAGAGGACGACGTATGCCACTTCGAAAATCGAAAGAATGAGTCCGTTGACGATCTGACCATGGGCATAGTTGGAGGCGCCGAAAATGACAAAACTTAAACGTCCGCCCATATCGTTGTATTTGAACTTATGGCAAAGATCCCTGGCAAGTTTATAGAAGAACCTGCCGACGTTATAAAGAAGTTTCCCAATCCAAGCGATAACGCTCCAAAGGGTTTTGAGAACGTCGACAATGACTCCAAAAACCCATTTGACGAGAAACCAAACGGCATTGATAAGGGCTTCGCCGACGCTCATCCACGTTGGCATCTTTTCCGTACGATCGAAAACTTGTGATGCGCCGGCGTCCACCACAATCCCCTGTTCTTCGTTTCCTTCCATAAAGACTCCTTTGTCAAAAAAGGCTATCGTTCATCCGCTCTATAGGCAATTTTCAATTTCTTACACCACATCATAGCACGCAAAAGTGATTTTTGAAGGGGTTACATCGCAATATTTCGTAATATTTTCGTTGTACGAAAAAGGCGGGCCCCGATTGGAGACCCGTCAGTTTCCATATAACAGAAGCGAACCTTATGAAGCCGCGCGAAGCATGTCACACTTGGCGGTCAGGAAGGTCTGCCATGTGTAAGCGACATCGTTGGCGTCTTTGCCGAGATCGCCATCGCAGATAGCTTGGCCGATCTCTTGGCCACGATCCCAGTAGCGGCTTTCGGCCGAACTGGATTGAATGGCGGCATAGTTGTTTTGCGCAGTCAAGGCCTGAATGGACTCAGAAGGCTTATAGCTGGGATCCAAGAGAGCCTGAGAATTGCACGGAATCGCATTGCGGTTCACGAAACGGGTAAGTTGCGAGTCCTTGCGGGTGAGAAGATCGCCAAGGTAAAAGGCAGCCCTTTGCTCTCCCGCGGTCGCAAAGGCGTTGACGACAAAGGCTTTCGCGCCGGAGAACGAGCCAAGATGATGGCCGTCGATCTTCGGAAGCTCGCAAGCGCCCATGTGATCATTGCCCGTGAAGAGCTTTTCCATCCAAAGGCCTGATTCGGCCGCGAAATAGGTGCCGTTGTTGAAGCCATTTTGGATTTTGGCGTTGGTAGCGTCAGCGCCAATAACAAGAGTTCCGTCCTCGTAATATTGTTGGAGGAGTTCATTGGCTTTGGTGGCCATTTCAACGCCGGCCGCATTGTCCCAATTGATGTTATAAAAGAGTTTTCCGTCGGCGTTGGTGTTGTAACTCATGGAATCGACTCCGTCGACGCCTTCGGCGAAGAAAAATTGCGAGGCATACCAGCCGTTGCCGAAGTCGGCGGCGACTTTCTTGCCAGCTTTCTTGGCCGCGGCGAGAATGGCGGCGAAATCCGTCATGTCGGTGTCGCCCGCCAACGCTTTGTCATACCACATGAAGTAGCCGTTGTCGGCCGTGATCGGGAATCCGTAGACTTTGCCGCCATTGGTGACGCATTTCACGGAGAATTCCGTATTGAATTCGGTGACGCGATCGAGCATCGCGCCGCCAAGCGGGTTGATGTCCCCTTTGGTTACCAAATTGTTGATTTGGTCATCGGCGACCGCGACGAGCGATGGATACTTAGCGACCGTCGGATCGGTGGCCAGCGTGGTGCCGCCATCGGATTCGGATACGCCCGTGAAGGTGTAACTGAACTTCGAGGTGGCCTCGGCTTGGTTGTTGTTGTACGCGTCGACGATGGCTTGGATGGTGGATTGCTCCTCGGATGGCGCCCAAACGACGATTGGGGTGTTGACGTCCATGAAATGGGCGTCGGCGGCGGTCGGAGCCGGTGGCACGACGGACGAACTCGTGCCGCAAGAGGCAAGGCCCGCGCCCATCGAAGCGACCATAATGGCCGCGATCAAGAGATTCTTTTTCATTGGATTTTTATCCTTTCCCAGTTAGATGAGCGTGGCCGCTTTGATAACCATTTTAGCGGCGACGCCTTCCTCGGCGACGAAAAACGGATGGTACTCGAAGTCGTACGTTCCGGCGACAAGGCACTTAATGTTGCCACCGGCGTTTTTGAAGTCAGCGGACACGGCCGCATCGAACTGGACGGCATCGAATCCAAAGTCGTTGCTCCACTTGTCGTCATACGTGAATTTGAACTGAGACGAATCGTCGGTGTCGCCGTTTCCGTAGATGGTGACGTTCGACAAGGTGTAAAGCATCTTGCTCACCTTCGTGAAATGGGGATTGTTCGTCGTGGTTGGGTCCCAAGTCGCGACAACGGTTCCCTCGGCGTCGGATTTCACGTCTCCGACCAACTGCAGATTCGCCGTTACGTCGGGGATAGAAGAATCGTTCTGCGAAATGGGGGCGATGTCCGGCCCAGAGGAGGCCGCGCCACTCGTTTCCCCGCAACCCGCCAATCCAAGGGTGGCCATTGCGGCCAAACCGAGAACCAGCGTCTTCGATTTGTTAATCATCAATTACGCTCCTTTCCAAATTAGTTTGAGGGACGCCCGAATCAAAAGGACTTCTGCACTCCCCTCGCATAATTTAAATAATTAACACTTGTTATCATAATTCGGGTTTCCATCTTTGTGAAGACCGCTTTGTAAGCGATTACAAAAAGGTGGCATCGCAACTAACGAATTTGGGCTTAAGAAAATTTCGTAAGTTATCGAAATGCCGGTTTTCTCTCGATGAGACTTAGCGATTTCGGCAAGCGTTCGCCGGAATCCGGCGGGTTTTCCCATAGCTTCGATCGGCGAACTGACTTCGATCGGGAAAAAGACCCGTCCCTTATTTTGCGAAGCGCGAAAAAAGGGGATCCAAAGACCCCCTTGAAACTTATCGCGAATTCTTATTTCGCGGTTTCGGCGTAAACGGAAATGCGCTTGCCAACGCGTCCGTTTCGCTCAAACTTCACGATCCCGTTGATGAGGGCGTAGATCGTATCGTCCTTCCCAAGGGCGGTCCCTTCGCCGATCTGCATCTTGGTGCCTCGTTGGCGATAAAGGATATTGCCGGCCAAAACCTTTTGGCCGTCGCCGACCTTTGAGCCCAGCCGACGTCCGGCCGAATCGCGGCCGTTGCGGGTGCTCGAAACGCCTTTCTTGGAGGCGAAGAGCTGAAGATCGATGATGAATTTCATGGTTCTTTCCTTTCTAGCTTCACGTAAGCCTTCTGGCTTTCCGCGACGCTTTCTAATTGGCTAATGATCGTCTCGAGCGCGATTTGGTCGCGTTGGCTCGGCCGCTTGAGGGCGACGAGTTTCACGTATCCGGATTCGACCGTGGCATCGTAAGTTCCTTTGGGGTCCTGAAGGCTGTTGAGCCCCCCGACGGCGATGGCGCTGACGGCGCTGCAGACGAGGTCCTCCCCTTTTGGGGCGCTATTCGCGTGGCCCTTTATCTCCAATGAGACGAAGGAACCGTTTTTCTCAAGGACGGTGATGAGGATCATTAGGCGTTGATGGATTTGATGACGAGGCAAGTATAGGGCTGCCGATGGCCGTGGCTCTTGCGCTCGTTGGCCTTGCTCTTGTACTTGTAGACGAGGATCTTCTTCGAAAGGCCCTGTTTCTCGACTTTGGCGACGACGGTGGCGCCCTTGACGTAAGGGTTGCCGACGACCGTCTTCTCGCCTCCGACGAAAAGGACTTTCTCGAGGGTCACGTCTTTTCCGGCTTCGACGTCGAGTTTCTCGACGTAGATCTTGTCGCCGACGGCGACTTTGATCTGTTTGCCGCCGGTTTCGATGATGGCGTACATGTTCATTTCCTCCTTTGACCTATTGACTCGCTCGTGAGGCCAACCCTTCAAAGGGTTAGTTAGACGCCTGGGAGATGCGGTTGGGGCCCCATAGGAGGGCGACAACGTGATAAATATATCACTTCACGCGCGCAAAGGAAGCGAAAAATGCCCCAAACGCGGTTTTGGACGCCGCCAAACAGTGGTTGAAAAAGGCGAAAGGGCCTAACGGCCTTCGAAAAACGAGAAATAGCCATCTGCGCCAATGATGAGATGGTCCCTCATCGCGATATCGAGTTTCCGGCATTCCTCCTTGAGGCGATAAGTCGCCGCGGTTTCCTTTTCCGAAGGGGCCGCGACCCCCGAAGGGTGGTTATGGATAAGGTAAAAGGAAGCGGCCCCGCTTTGGGCGAGTTCCTTCACGATTTCCGCGGGATTCAAGGTCACCCCTGAAGCCGTTCCTTCGTACATCAGCTCCTCCTTGATCAGGAAACCGCGCTGATCGAGTTCCAAAAGCGCGAGGCGTTCTCGCGGATCGTCGCCAAAAAGAGCGTGGTAACGCTTGAAAAGAGACTCGCCGTCGAGTTTTGGCTTCGGGCCCAAATCCGGCAGGGCGATCCGTCGCGACAGCTCGCAGAGGGCGCCTAGGGAAAGGGCTTTGGCCATCCCAACCCCGGGAGTGCCCTCGTACGATCGCCATGGCTTGGACCCCAGACGCTTAAGGCCCCCAAAGGAATCCAGCAAATCGTGGGCCACCTCCACCGCGTTATGCCCGTTGGTCCCTTTCCCAAGCAGGAGGGCCAGGAGCTCCTCGTCGCTAAGAGAGCCAAGTCCCTTCGAAACGGCCTTTTCCCGAGGCCGGCGCTCAGGCGCGAGGTCCCGGAACTTCATTTCCAGGTAAACTGCCAGCCACCCGGCAATTTGGCGCTTCCGCCGCCGCCGCTCGACCAAATCTTGTACGCCACGATCGCGAGCAGGGCGATGGCTAGGACCGCCAAGACGGCGGCTAGGGTCAGCGCCTCCCCAGGGGCATGCGCCCTCATTTCTTTCTCCGATAACGGAATCGATTCCATGGAAAACCCTCCTACCACAAGATAGGAGGAAAAAGCGAAACGGTACCGGCCAATCGCTTATTTGAGGGTAGACAAACGTTCCTCAACCTCGTCAAGCAACGATTGGTTCTTGGCGAGTTTCCCGCGCTCCGCGGCGACTTTCTCCTTTGGGGCTTTGGCGAGGAAGCCGGGGTTTGAAAGCATCTGGGAGCTTCTATTGACCTCAAAGGCAAGGGAAGCCTTTCGCCCCTCGAGCCGTTTCCGCAAATCCGCCTCGCTGATGGCTTCCTTAAGGGAAAGGGCGTAACCCGGATAAAGGAACGGGTGCCCCCCTTGGCAATCGATATCGTCCGCAAAAACCACCTCTTTCGCGAACGTGAAGCGCGAGAGATAGGCGGCGAAACCCTTAAAAGGCTCCTTCGGAGCTATAAGAAGGTCGATGGGGGCGTTAGGGGCCAGCCCGGCCTCGCTCTTGTAGTTCCTGATGTCTTTGATCATCGCCTGCAGGAGACGGAACGACGACACGGCGCGCGGGGAAAGGAGGCTCCTATCGAATTCCGGGTAACTCTCAAGGCAAACGCTCGCCTTGTGCTCGGGCAACGAAAGGTACATCTCCTCGCCTACGAAAGGGGCGTAGGGGTATATCATGAGAACGATCTCGCGCGCGACCTTATATAGAGTGGCCTTGCTGGCCGCGGCGGCCGCTCCGCCTTGACCGAGGGTCACTTTGCTCATCTCGAGATAGGAGCCGCAGAAATCGTCATAAACGAAGTCGTAAAGGACCGATGAGGCTTGGCCGAATTGGTAGCGTTCCATCTTGGCGGAAACGGATTTGATGGTTCTCTCCAAGCGGTCGAGGATGGCCAGATCGAGCGTTCCTAGCCTCGTTTTATCCAACTTGGCGGGCTCATAGCCGTCTCCGAGGACGCCTTCCACGTAGCGGGTGGCATTCCAGATTTTGTTGAGGTAATTCTCCGCGGCGACGACTTTCTCCTCGCTGTAGCGCATGTCCTGCCCAGGGGTGCTGTTGGTCGTGACGAAATAGCGCAACGCGTCAACCCCGTGTTTGGCGATGACCTCAAGCGGATCGATTCCGTTGCCAAGGCTTTTGCTCATCTTTCTGCCTTGCTCATCGCGGATAAGGCCGTGGATCAGGCATTGCTTGAACGGCGGACGGCCCGTGAAATGGAGAGACTGGAAATCCATTCTGGCCACCCAGAAAAAGATAATGTCGTAGCCCGTGACGAGAAGGCTCGTCGGGAAGTAGCGTTTGTAGTCCGGGGCCTCCGTATCGGGCCAGCCCATCGTGGCGAAAGGCCATAACCCGCTGGAAAACCACGTGTCGAGGACGTCCTCGTCCTGACGGTACCTATCCATGTCGGGCTCCGTTTCCGAAACCAGGACCTCGCCCGTCTTTTTGTCGTAATAGGCCGGGATCCGGTGCCCCCACCAAAGCTGCCGGGAAACGCACCAGTCCTCGCAGTTCCCCATCCACCGCTCGAGGGTCTTCTCGAAAGCCTTCGGGATGAACTCGACTTTCCCCTCGCCCTTTTGCGCCTCGAGGACTTTCGCGGCAAGGGGCTTCATCCGCACGAACCATTGCTTGGAGAGCATCGGTTCGACGACCGCGCCGCTGCGCTCGCTGTGGCCGACGGAATGGACGAATTTTTCGATGTGGTCGAGGTGGCCGTTCTTTTTTATCTCCTCGACGAGGGCCTTTCGGCATTCGTAGCGGTCCATACCCGCGTATTTGCCCGCCTTCGCGTTCATGTGGGCGGTCTCGTCGAGAACCTTTATGAACGGGAAACCGTATTTTTTGGCCAAGGCGAAGTCGTTTGGGTCGTGGGCCGGGGTGCATTTCATGGCCCCGGTGCCGAAACCAACGTCGACGTAAGAGTCCGCCATGAGCGGCAATTCGACTCCGTTGGCCGGGTTGATGACTTTCTTCCCGACCAAGCCCTTGTAGCGTTTGTCCTTGGGATTGACGAACACGGCCGTGTCCCCGAACATCGTTTCGGGACGCGTGGTCGCGACGACGATGGGCTTTCGGGATCCGACGACGTCGTATTTGAAATAGAAAAACTCGCCCTCGTCATCTCTATGGACGACTTCGATGTTGCTGAGGGCGGTCTTGAGTTCCGGATCCCAATTGATGATCCTTTCGCCCCGATAGAGGAGCCCCTCGTCATACAAAGTCACGAAGACGTGGCGGACGGCTTTGCTCAGCCCCTCGTCAAGCGTGAACCTCTCGCGGGAATAATCGAGGGAAAGGCCGAGTTTGGCCCACTGGGCATGGATGGTTTTCGCGTATTCGTCCTTCCAGCTCCACGCTTCCTTAAGGAAGCCTTCGCGCCCCAGGTCGTAACGGGAGATGCCCTTTTCGCGGAGCTTCCCTTCCACCTTGGCTTGCGTCGCGATCCCGGCGTGATCCATGCCGGGAACCCATAGGACGTCATAGCCCTTCATCCTCTTGTAGCGGCAGACGATGTCGTCGGGAACCGTGTCCATGACGTGCCCAAGATGAAGCTTCCCGGTGACATTGGGGGGCGGAATGACGACGGAAAACGGCTTTTTGCTGAGATCTCCGGCCGTGAAGTAGCCAGCCTTCACCCATTTATCGTACTTGCCCTCTTCAACCTTTGCGTGATCGTAGTGTTTCTCGAGCATATGGCGCCCTCCAAAATAAAAACCGCCTCCCAAGAAGGGACGCGGCGCGCGGTACCACCCTGATTCCTAGGCTTCCCTAGGCTCTCATAAGCCTTAACGCGGCGAGCGGAGGGTTTCCCCTCGGCCTCAAGAAGCGACTCACGCCTTCCCGCCCCCGCGTCTCATCCTCATAACGGGTCTCTTTCGACGGGGGATGGCGATCCCTCTTCCTTCATCGGCAACGTCATTATAGGGATTCCCTTCCCGTTTCTCAAGCAAAGAAAAAGGGCCTCCGTTCGTCGCGAGGCCCCACTCATGGCTACTTCTTCGGCTCTTGGGTTTCTTTGGGATCTTTGATCACTTCGGCGATCGCGGCAGCGGTCGCCCCGAGCTTGCCCATGTCGCTTGGGAGGATGATCTTGGTGGCCTTGCCATCCGCCACCTTGGCCAAGGCCTCATAGTAGCGGAGCGTCAGGACGGCGGGATCGGCCTGGGCGGCCTTGAGATCCTTGAGACCCTGCATCTCGGCCTGGCGGATCATCTTGATGCCATCGGCCTCCGCGGCTTTGGTGTCGCGAAGGGACTCGGCTTTCCCTTCCGCCTCAAGGATGGCCGATCGCTTGGCGGCGTCGGCGTTGAGGATAGCCGATTCCTTTTTGCCTTCGGCGATGAGAATCGCCGACTGTTTCTCGCCTTCCGCGAGCAGGATTTTCTCCCGTTTCTCCCGTTCGGCCCTCATTTGACGTTCCATGGCGTCGCGGATATCCTGCGGCGGAAGGATGTTTTTCACCTCCACGCGGTTGACCTTGATTCCCCAGGGGTCGGTCGCCACATCGAGGATGTTGCGCATTTTGTTGTTGATGATATCGCGCGAGGTGAGCGTGCCGTCCAAATCGAGGTCGCCGATGATGTTGCGGAGCGTCGTGGCCGAAAGGTACTCGATGGCTTCGATCGGCCTCTCGACGCCATAGGCGTAAAGCTTCGGATCGGTCACTTGGAAGAATATGACGGTGTCGATCTGCATCGTGACGTTATCTTTCGTGATGACCGACTGCGGCTCGAAATCCTTGACCTGCTCTTTCATGGAAATCCGATGGGCGACCCGATCGACGAAGGGGATGAGGAAATGGATTCCCACCCCCCAAGTGGTATGGAAGGCCCCCATCCGTTCGACGATGGCTTTCTCGGTTTGGCGGATCACCCGAATGTTGCATATGCAGATGATCAATAGGAGAAAAACGACGGCCGAGACGACGCTGACGGCGATAGTGCCGCCTTCGCTAAGGAGGGCGACGAAACCGAAATTGTTCATTGTTTGTTTTCCTTTTGGGTGGGTTCAGCCACCTCTTTAACAACTAACTTGTTCCCCGAAACGGCGAGGATTTCAATCATGGCTCCAGCGGGGATGGAAGCCTTCTCGTCGCCCGCGATCGCGGTCCATCTGAGGTCCCCAAGCATCACGGCGCCGCGATGCAAGGGATCGATTCTCGCGAGCAAACGGCCCTTTTGCCCTTTGAGCTCATCGACGTTGCTGCTCACGATCCTTCCTCGCGTGAAACGCTGGACCATGGGCCGGAAGCAAAGCAAAGTCGCGATTGAGATGACGAGGAAGACGACGAGTTCGATCCACCACGCGACATCCGGAATAAGCGAGAGTATCAGCGCGACGAGCGCCCCGGCGGCGAACCAAATCGAAACGAGATCGGTTCCGATCGCCTCGATCACGAGGGCTAAGACGAAGACGGATAGCCAAACGACCCACATCCAACTTTCCATAATCTAATGCCCCCCTTTCCTGACCATGATGGTCAAATTGCCCTCTTTTTCGTCCCAACTTGTCTCATAGGCCTGCGCGGCTTCCGTGAGGGAGAGCCCCGTCGTCGCCGCGATTTCGCGCATAAGTTCGGTTGAGCAGATGCGGGAATAGCTTTTCCGATACGAGATGTTTTGCAAAGCGCCCTCATCGAGGTCGCCCCGAAGCGCTCGTTCTTTCGAAAGGGCGGCGATGACGATGTCCCCGCCATCGTCGACCCCAACCTGCACCTTGTAGGCGGACCGGAAGGGAAGGGACGCGACGGAGTTGAGGGTTATGTACTTGCTCGTAAGCGAGGCTTGCCCGATTCTGTCTTTGGTTTGAAGCCAATGGATTGGCATTGCCGTGTCCTCCTTCGCGAATATCTTGCACTGCCTTGCACCGAATTGCAACGTTTTGCCTTGACAGTGACAAAAAAATCATAAATGCAGTCGATAAAACCTAATCAATATCGATATAATCAATCAAATTATGAAGGACTGACACCCCTGAAAACCAAGCCTTGTAAACGATGGTCGCTTCGCTTCGTTTCAAGTTCCATAGCCATTTCCGTATGAGTCGCAAAAGGGCTTTACGAACTGCCATGACAAGCCCATGATCTGCAAAAGATTATGACGGCCGACTCCAAAATGCCTAATCAGGGGGTGCGAATCGACAATCTTTTCGCGATAACGAGGCTCCAAGTCAACTTAAAACAGCGCGAATGGAATCGTTGGCCCGGCCGAATGCTCTGAGCCTTTTCATTCCGAAACCTGATATGTGACCGTCGTCGGGACCGCGCCTTGAAAAGAAGTCGTCCCGGCAGCCGCGTAAGAAGAACCGAACGCACTTGCGCCCGCGTAGTTATAGTACTCTTGAAAAGTCACGTAATGGTCAGTCGTATAAACGCAAACGGGGGCATAACCGCTCGCCCAGTCGCTGCTGGCATAGGCTTCTTGGGTGGTCGAGCTTCCCAAGACCGCCACGACGCGGTAAGTGCCCCTAGTGATGGAAGATCCGTTATTGTAAGAGGGGTTGGTGGACGGAGTCCCGATATCCAACTCGTAATAGCTGCCGCCGCTTAAAGCGTTTCCGTCGACGACGCGGCCGGGGATGCCATATGCATAGTTGCCGCTTTGGCCATCGTGAGAGCCCATCGAATAGGAGGACCAAACCCGGCCGCTGAGGCCATAGCTCAAAGCGGCCGCTTTGCCGTCGCAGTAGTTTCGCGGATACGTCCCAAAGGCTTCGAAGTAGGCGGCGACATCGGCTTGCTCAATATAATCGGTCGAATTATTCAGAGTCTTGTAAGGCGTGGCAACGTAACGGGACAAACCCGGATCCCATTCAACGTCATAAACCGTGGCGTTTCCGTCGCTGGCTTTGACGGCATCGACGCGGTAGGTGTCATATTGGGTGGTCGTGCCCGAATAAGCCGAAACCGTGATGGCGCACGTGGCGCTGGCGACCTCCGAAGAATAGGTTCCGGTGACGGTAACGGTCGCCGATCCGGCGGAAACGCCTGTCAACGTTACCACGTTATTGGTTACGGAGGCCTTACAGGCGGCCGTATTGCTCGAAGAAGCCGTGAATACGACTGAATCGTTGTCGTCGAAGCCGGTGGCCGTGGCTGAAACGGTCCCTGATCCTCCGACGCCGATCGTTGCGCTGCCGCTGCTTAGCGCAACGGTAGGAACCGGGGCGGCCGAAACGGTCACCGCGCAAGTGGCTTGAGCGCTTACGTCGCCGTTTGTTCCCACCACGGTTACAATCGCGGTTCCCGCCGCCAATGGGGTTATGGTCACCACACCCGTCGCTGAATTGGCAGAAGCGGTCGCGACAGATGCTGAGTCGGAAACGGCCGAATACGTCACCGTCCCGACAATGTTGTGACTCGAGGCCGTAACCGAACTAGGCATTTTCGTGGCAACCAAAGACAGCGTTGAGCGATCAAGTGTCACGAAAGCGCCTTCCGCGGAAGCAACGGTGACGGTGATTTGAACGCTCGCGGTTTCCTCGCCATTCGTGGCGAGGACTCTGAGAGTCGTGCTGCCGGAGGCGAGCCCTGTGATATAAAGCGTCGCCCCATCGACGTAAGCACTGCAAATGGAAGCGTCGTCCGCCACCGCCTCGTAGGTCGGTTCGTTCGTGAATCCGCCGGCGGTAAGCGTTATCGACGAATTGACATCCCCGGCGGTGACATTCGTCGCCGTAAGGGAAGAGGTGAGGGTCTGCCCTACGGAACCCGTTTGGACATACAGATAGATGGTTTGCGGAGAAAGCGAACAATCCCAATAGGGAGCGTCATGGCAAACATAATATGATGTAGCCACGTTCTGAAGGCTCACCCCGGAACCGCTGTCGGCCGAAACGATGGCCCACGTCGTGGCCAAACCGCCGCTGCCACATAGCAAATCCGTTGAATATTGGGGGTTGCAAAAGAGGCGATCGGCGCCGTTAGAAAGGGTAAGGGTCCATGCCCCGCTTTCGCCGCCCAAAGCCAACGTCGCCATCGAAGAAGTCGGCGTCATCGTAAGATCGCCGTTGACCGCGCCCGTCACGCTTGCTAAGTAATACGAATTCGAAATCGCGGTGCCAAGGAAGCCAACGGAACCGGCCGTCTTGCCATCGCCGATAACGTAAACGCCGCCGGGTTGGATGTCGCTCGACTTGGTGACGAGTTCGTAGGCGCCCGTACCGGAACTGCTGGAGGAAACGCTTGACGATACGGATGATGTTCCGTTTATCGTGAAAACGATTTTCGAAATGTAGCATCGGTTGCCGGAGATTCCAGACAGCGTGAATCCGGTCGAGGCGGTCGACCCCGTGACGGCCATATACGTCATGTATCCGCCGGTGGCGTCTTCCGCGTCGCTCAAAGTCGGAGCGGTCGATTCGGAAGCGGTAAGGCTAACTGACGATCCGTTGCCAGTCAAGGCGAAAGTGGCTTTCCCGTTTTCGGTGCCACTCCAAGCCCATGCAGTGATTTTAACGTTGGTGATCGAATAGGCGGCGTTGAAAGCGAAGGCCATGCTCGCCGCCGCAGAACCGGTCGAAAGCCTTAAGGCATATCCAGAAGAAGAGCCTCTATAGGCGTTCGTGGAAGTCAGGGACGAAATGGAGAAAGACTCTTCGGACGGCTGGCTGATGGCATAGAAACTCGAATCGTCATTAGAAATGGCGATCCCAGCGCCCGATGTGGTTCCGAAATCCATGCCAACGCAACATTTGACGGTTGTTTCGCCGCGAACCCCGAAAATTTCGCCGCTCGCCATGCCGATTAAACCGAAGGCCATCGCCAAACTGGCCAACAATCCGCCGAAAACGTATTTTTTCCTTTTTGCGTCCATGCTAGGATACCTCTCCTGAAGTGAATCGACGCCCCCGAAACGCCATCGGCTTATTGGGTCAAACCCTACATTTTAAAAAAGGAGTTTGGCATTCAACCAGCCGTTTATCATAAACTAGCGCCATCATAAACGTAACGGAAAAAGCCGATCAGGCGGTTTTCGCGAACAAATAGACGACGCTGGTTTCGTCAGAGTAAGTCGAGAACTCGCTGTTGGCGGCGTAATACTCCATGTACCGCTTGTATGAGGAGTCAATCGCGACGTTCTTTATCGTGGCCGCGCCTGAGGAAGCGATCGAAACCGACCACGTCTTGTAAAGCGAGGGATCGGCGCCCGTCACGAGATTGTAATGATCGGTTCCGCTGCAGGCGAGATAGCCGCCCTCATCGCCCCGAACGCTTGTCTTGAAGGTCCAGGAACCCCCCTCTCCCCCAAGGACTAATTTTTCCATGTCGGACGTTGGGGCAACGGATAAACCACTGCCTATCTCCCCATCCGCGATTCCCTGATAGTAAGTCCCGACGGAAGAAGTCGAAAGGAATTTGGCGGATCCCTCCGCCCCTGATGAGCCGATAAGATATTTCCTTCCGGCCACGAGCGAAGAAGCGTTCGTGACGAGGTTCCAACGGTCCATAGGATCGGTGACCGAAACCGTGATGGCGGCGCTTTTGGAAACGTCGCCCTGCCCTGTGACGGTGATGGTCGCGCTGCCGCTCGAAAGAGCCTTGATGGCAACGAGCCCTGAAGAGCCGACGGATGAAGAGGCGACGCTCGGAGCGCTTGAAACGGCCGCCCAATCATTCGCATGGAAACCAGTCGCGCTTGCCGTGACCGTGGCGCTATCGCCGACGGCTAAGGAAAGGGTGGATTTCTCAAGGCTCACGTAAACGGAACTCACGGGCGTCTTCCTCACTCCGTCATCGGCCCAAATGTAATCGGCCCATTCGGGATGATCGATGAAGGGATTCCGACAATAATCGTAACCGGAGCCAGGTATTTCGCCCGAAAGGTAATCGTTTCGGTATCGCTCGCAACTGGTGACCGCGTATTCGCGGTTCCACTTCAGGAGGTCGCTCAGTTTCCCCATGGTCCCATTGGCGGAACCATCGGTCAAATTGTTCGTAAGCTCCATTCCGGAAGCGTTGCCATGATACGATCCGCCCGCCCCGGAAAGGTTCACTTTGTAGTAGCGCGTCGCCGCGTAAAGGATGATCCGGGCGGCTTCCCCGCGGGCGCCTTCGTACCCGAAAGCGGCCGGATCCCAACCCGTGCTCGCCGTGGCCTTCGCCGACGGGTCCTCCCGCTCGGCGTACATAAAGTTGCTTCGCGAGCTGTTGTCGCTGGAGTTGGTGGGGCGAATGACCTGAGGATCGGTCCCCGCATAGCCTTTGTTTTCCCCGGCCCCGCGGCTGTTGGGCCAAGTGTGCTCCTTATTCCAACCGGAAGTCGCCTCGTTATTGCGGTAAAAGGCCATGACTTTGCCCGTTCCGTTGGTATCGCTCTTGCTGAGGATCGCGTTGAGCGCTTTGTAGCTGTTGGTCCCGTTGCTGGAGCCCTTCTTAACCATTATGTCCTTAAGATCCTGGCGGAAATCGTTGCCGTAAACCGAACCGTCGGCGACGAGGCCCTCCCAATATGAGCCGACGGGAAGCGGAGACGAGCCGCCGCTCGAGGATGAGGAAGAAACGTGAGACGACGAAGAAGAGGACGATCCGGCGCTTGAGGAAACCGATGCGCCTGAAGATTCGGAAGAACCCGAGTCTCCGGAGGACGACGAGGAAACGGACGCCGATAAAGAGGCTTCCGAACCCGAGGTCGAAACGACGCCGCTCGACTGATTGACGCAGGAACTCGCGAAAACGAGCGAAACCAAGGCTAAGGCGACTAATCTCTTTTTCATGTTTTGATACTCCTTTTTTACCAAAAATGCCGACTATGACAAAGGGCCGCTTGATGAAGGACCCTATCGCAAACGAGAATCAAATCGCCTTTTTCTTTCTTAGAAAACAAAAGCCAAAGACGCCGGCGGCGAGGCAAAGGCCTATGGCCAGCAAAACCGTCCCGTCGCTGCCTGGCGAACGTTCAAGCCCCTTGCTCGCGTTGGAAGAAAGACTCGCCGAAAGGAAATTGGCCAAATCGGCGGTTCCGTATTTGTTGAGGATATAAAGATAGAGGGATCGGGCGGCGATGATGTCACCATCGGGAGACGAGGGATCCTTGATAAGACCCTGATCGCTGACCGACAGAGATTCAAAAGCGCTCTTCTCGGCCCCCCAATCGGAAATGAGACCGGAATCGGGGGTCAAGGCGGCCTGCTGAAGCGAATCGCAGTCGGCGCTGATGACAGTGACGAACGAGGCGGCCCAAGAAGCGGCGTTCGAGGGTTCTGACTCCTGGTAGAGGACGACGGGCTCAACGCCTCCGGATGTTGAGGAATAAGAAGAGAAAACCGCGCTCGAGGGATTGTATTCCAATAGGTTCCGAGCATTGGACCCCGATGAGCGAATCTCCGTGATTTCGTTATCGAAGGAAATCGACCAACTCGCGTTATCGTCGAGCTCCGCTTCGGACTTCAGATAATTGCCGGTGGAAGAAGCCGAATAGATATAATCCGAGTCGACGCCGTCATAAAAAGCGTACGTGCCTTCAACTAAGCCGGATTCCAAAGTGAATTCGCAAACGCCGGCCGGCAAGGCCAACGTTCCGTCGTCGTTCTTCGCGACGTCGGCTTGGCCCCTATTGGTCGAGTTCTGCGTGGTCGACATAGCCTCGTTGTGCCCGCTGGCGGCGATAACGACTTTCGAGCCAACGACAAGATCGGAAGCGGATTCGATGAGGGCGTAACGCCCCGCCGAAGCCGATCCAGAGGTGACCGCAACGTCGAAAGAAGCCGTTTTGGTGACGCCGCCAAACGTGTAACTGACGACGATGGCGGTCGTCCCGGCCGCGCTTAAAACGCTGCCGTTTTGAGGGTTGGTCGCGTAGCCGGTGACGGCCTCCCTTTCTCCCGAAACGAAAACCGCGGTGACGACGAGCCCCGTCAGGTCGAGTCTATCCCCCTTTACGTAGGCGGTCGCAGTTGGTTCCTCCGTAATCGAAATCGAATCCAATGTTTGGCTTGAGGCGACGGAAAAAACAATCTTGATCGAGAGAAAATTCGCCACCGCCCTCGAAACGTTCGCGATCTTGATGAAACGAGCCCCGCTTGCGAGACTGTAAGTATAAACCGAATTCGAGCCTCCCCCGCTTACGGCCGTCGTCCCAAGCGCGGATGAGGAACCGTACGTTATCGTCGGGGCCGCTCCTCGCGAAACGCTCACCTCGATCGAGGAGATAGGCTCCCCAAAAGCGGAGGCGTTATAAAGGCAGCCGCTGCTTTTCTTGAACTGGATGGTCGAACCATCGAAAGTGGCGACGTCGCTTAAAGTCAAAGAAAGCCCCGAAAGAACGCGCTCTTCGTTAGTGGCGTATGCCGTCGGAATGTTGGCGGTTGAGGCGGTTATCGTCGCGAAGGACGCCCCATCCGATACGGTTACCTCCAAAGTGGCCGCCGCCGACTGGTTGCCGCAAACGGCGCTCACGGTTATGAGGGCCGATCCCACGCCTACGGGAACGACCGTGATGCAGTCAGGGCCCTTGGACACCGTCGCGACCCCCGTTTGGCTGCTGGATGCGGAAACCGTGACGCTACCGCAGAAATTGGCGGTCGCAAAAGAGACGACGCCCGAATCGCCTCCGACGAGAAGGCTCAAAGCCGACTGCCCCAGAGTGACCCGTGGGACAGGCTCGGTGACGGTCACCGCGGTGGTATCCTCATAAAGCGCGCCCTCATAGGCAATCGATCCCGTGATCGTCGCGGCGCCGGCGCCGACGCCCGTCACAATGCCACTGCCATCGACCGTGGCGACAGAAACGTCGCTTGAAGAATAGGACACCGCGCCGGTCATGTTGGAAAGACTGGCGACCGCGCTTTGCGTTGCCCCCACCTCGATCGATAAGGCGGATGGCATCGAGATCGTGGGCTTGGCTTCGTTAGATCCATAGACATCAAAATACCCATAGGCGTTATCAGGGTCCCAGACGCGGGCGGCCGCCTCGGGATGGTCGACATAAGGGTTGCGATTGGCCTGAATCGCGAAAATGGCGTCGTTTCGGTCAATCTCTTTTTGGGAAACCGGATCATCGTAAGCCCATTTGAGATATGTCTTGATGGCCCATGGGGCAAGGGATGGGTAAGGATTCCCGGAGAAGGCATCGTAGGAATATCCGCCGATCTTGTCCTGGTAGCAGGTCACGAAATAAAAATACGCCCGGGCCACGTCGCCCTTATAATCGTCCACGGGCTCAAAGCACGTGTTCGTGTAGCCATAGGCGGAATCGCCGCTCCCGAGTTTGGAGCCGTTGCCGCTTGTGTATGTGGCATCCGAAACGAACCCGTGCGGATAGTTGCTTCGCATGCCGTTGACCTTGCCATCGGTCGGGAAAATATGATGGGCGTCGCAAACCATCGGACTCGCCTTGGAGAAAACCGATTGGGGGATCGTGTGCTCGCGGTTATAGCAATCACCCTCGACACTATAGGTGCCACACTGGTCGGTAACGGGTGTCCACCGGTAGTTGGAATAGATATCCCAGATTTTTCCTTCAGAATCGACATCCGAAGTCTTGTAAATAGTCCATAAGCCATCATAGGAGCCTTGTTTATGGGGGCTTATTTTGTCGAACAAAGCGGTTTTGAGGCCGGAACCCTTCGCCCCCCAATCGAACGAACCGCCATAATAGTCAGCCAAAGTCGAATTTTCGGTCGCTTGAACTTCGATGGCGCAAGGAGCCCGATGGATATCGATGGCGGAACCCACGCTCAAAGACAGAGCGATCGCGCCTAGGATAACGATTAAACGGTTGTGCATGAAGCAACCCCCAAAACCCCTATCGGAGTATTATAAGGTCGATTCGCCAAGTTCCTCTTTCGCCGATACCCAAATCGTTATGGTCCGATGGCGTCAATTTAATTGGTTAATCTTCTTCCAATCCCGTTTTCGGATTTTACAATTGAAGGAAAAAGGCAGCGTAAGAGACGGAAAAGCCATTCTTGAAAACGATCATCGGCAAAGCGGTTGCTTAGCGGATGCTTGGATGGTTTTCGTAACGGAAAAACGGCGAAACATTTTATTGACACCGTTTTTTTAGGCAAAGAAAGCCCCTTTGGGCAAGTCGGCGCTTTCTCAAAACGGCGACGAGCGGGAATCAATCGTGCCCGGTGGCGCTGTCACGGGCGCAATCGTGGCAATAGGAATCGCCACTTTGGCACCACTGCGACATCGGAAGGGTCGTGGTTTCCTCGCCGCTTATTTGGGTCGATCCCACGTAATAGGGCACTTGCTTGGCCGTCCCAGCGAAACTCACCGTGGCGCCGTCGCTCGAGGTCGTGTAGGACATCGTCCCGTTCACGCCGTTCCAATGGACGTCGTAAGTGGCCGAAAGGAATCTCGCCAACGCCACCGCGTCCGGATGGTCTTGGCTTATGCCGCTGTTCGAAGAAGCGTTAGGAGAAGTCACCGCGGTTGAAATCAGGACGTGATCGGGATTAACCCAATCGATCCATTCCTGCGAGTTGGACCCGTCGGTGTTGGAGCAATGGTGATTGGCTTTCAAATATACGTCGTCGCTGTCGTCCCAAAGGGTCGAATGGCCATATTGGTCGCTGTAATTGGCCATGATGCCGTTTTGCGTGTTACCCGTGCCGTCGCCGGAGAAGATGTAGCGTTCGTTCCAGGCGCTCAGCATGCAGGCGACCGAAGTTCTGTTCGGATCGGTGTCCGTCACCGCGCCCGGGGTAAGATAGCAGTTGGTGTTCAGAAACTCCAAAAAAACGTTTCCGCTGGCGGAGGAACTCAACGTAGCCGGCATATCGTTAAGCCCGTTCTCGCCGCTGACGTTAAGGAAAGCGTCCCCTTGATACGAAGCGTAATCGGGATCGTTGTTGAAAAGCGAGTGAACGGGGATGTACGTGCCTCCGCAGTCGGAGACCATGTAGGCGTCGCGGACGCTATCGCAATAGGGTTGCCAAAACGTCGAAACGCTCCGATACGAACCGCAGTCGACGATATAGCCGAAGCTCGTGATCCCGGCGTCGACGAAGACGTTGGAAGTTTTCGTCGCGCCCGTGAAGACGCCGGCGTGATCATTATGGGAATGGGTGACCACGTACAGATCGAGTTTCTTGTCGGTGCAGTAAGTCTTAAGAAGGTTGACCATATTGGTCTTGTCGCTACTGGTCCCGCCATCGATGCAGCAATCCCAATCGCCGTACTTCAGGTAGATGCCATCCCCATACTGGTTACCGACCATTTCGTTGAAAATGACTTTGAGCTCGTTTCCGGAATCGACGACGGTGAGCCCGGAGCAAGTCACGGTTTTGGAGACCGAAAAATAAGAATACGTGCCCGTGACCGCCGTCGTGCCGCTCGTCAACGGATCGGGCGTCCAAACGACTTCCGAAGTCACGTCGGCGCTCGAGCCGTCGCTATAGGTCGCCGTGACGGTCACTCCCATGGGGTCGAAAGAGCTGCCTGAGTTGTAGTTTGTCGTGGTGGGTTCGCCGCTAAGGGCAAGGGCGGAGAGGGCTTTCGACTGAACGGAGGAAGTCGTTTCGGTCTGGGGGGTGAGGACGGTCAAAACGATTTTCACGAGCGAGATCTGATCGCAGTGCGACGGCGAAGCCCCGTCCATCACGCTGGAAAAAGTAAGTTTGTTGCAAGAGGCGCGGCTCCCGCCGTCGAGGTTATGGACGATCGCGACGCTGGGGTCGTCCGTTTCGTTGCTAGCGGTGACCCCGGAAATCGAGTCCCCGCTTGAAACGGAGAAGGACCCGCTTCCGATTTGCGTCGAACCGCTATATGTTTCGATCGTCCCCGCGCCCGGGTAGCTGACATTAAAGGAATAACCGGTGATTTTCGCCTGCGAGATGACGCAGTCGCCAAAGGACATCGTGAATGAACCGGCCGCATCGGAAGATCCGATTCGGGCCGCGTTCCCCGCCCCGCCCGAATAGCAAGACGACATCGAATCCAAGGAAACCGCGAAACCGCTGGAAGAGGAAACGGCGTAATCCCCCGCGTCAAGATGCCCCGTGCTGCTATATCTATTTAATCCAAAAAATATGCAAACGCATCGTTTGTCTTCGACTAAGTCGGCTTTGAAGCGAAGCCCGCCTTCGCCCGCCATCGTTAGGGCGGCCAGCGCGACGGCCCCCATGGAAACGAAGGCGAGGAATCTCTTGTTCTTTGAGTGCATACGACGATTATATTGCAACGAAGAAACATTTTCCCTGATTTGTCGATTAAGCGGGGCCGCTTTTAAACAGCATCGACGGAAACGGCGTTGGCGGCGCGCATTTTCTTAAGTTCGCAAAAGCGCGCGAGCATCCAAGAACGGCTTTTTTCCAGAGGCCAATCCGAACCCTTCGTCCTACAAAGATCCGCCGCCTCCGTCGATAAAAGCGCCCGTCGTTGCCCATTCGGTGCTTAATAGCGGGGCGTTCCTCTCGCTTTCCGGGCTCACGAGAACGCCGCCGATATTGTAGCCATATCCGTATTTGCGGCCTTCGCCCCCGATCGCGAAACCCTCGAAATCCTCCGATAGGCTCATGTCGATCGTGCCATTCGTGCCATTCCAATAGAAATTTTCGTCCCCCGTCTTGGCCGCGATGGCCCTAACGGCGTTTCTATAAGGGTGCTGCTGAGTCGAAGGGGTGCTGGCCTCTTGGGCCCCGTTGTTCGCGATGATCCCGGAACTGGCCCAACCGTATGAGGGCTCAAGGTAATTCATGAAGGCGCCCGAATTGCCCGAATCGGCGGTGCCGCTTCCATGGTGGCAGGCTTTGAAAACGACCGTGTCGCCGGATTCGATAAACGGGTGGAGCAAGCGGCTGTAAGTGTTCATAATGCCGTCGACTTCGATGTCCTGAGCGTCGCCGACCATCGGGAAATCGTAAGTGCCGGCCCGAAGATTGAGGCAAACCGAATTGTTGTTGAGGTTGCTTTGCTTCTTGCCGTATGTCCCCGTGTTCAGCCACTGGATGGAGACATCGGAAGTCACCTTCCAAACGGCATCGTAAAGATGGTCTTTCACCGCTTGGGCGGCCGTGCAGTATTGGGCCCCGTGGGCGATCCAGTATTCCCGGACCCCGTGGATCCAGCAATCGTCATATTGCGAGCCGTTCGTCATGCCGCTGTCGACGATGTAATCGACCTTATCGATCCCGGCATCCGTGAGAACGCCGCCTTCTTCGGCGCGGTTCCCTGAGGCGACGAGCCCCCCAAAATGGTCGCTGTGCGGATGGGTGATGAGCAGAACGTCGAGTTCGTGATCGGTGACGTATTCCTTCAGAAAATCCCTCACTTGCCCGCTGCTGGAGGGGTTTCCGGCATCGATGAGCATTTCCCAATCCCCGTATTTGAAAAGCGTGCTGTCCCCAAAAGTCCCCGTCATCTCGAGGGCGAAAACCTGCAAATGGTCGCCGTCCTTCTTCTCGTACATGAAACCCGAAGGCCCATAGGCCGAGGCGGAAGAGGACGATGAGGAGACCCCAATCGAGGAAGACGTCGCGACCGCAGGGGAAGAGGAGGCCGACGACGAGCCAAGTTCGGCTGACGACCCCTCGTTCGAAGAAGAAGGAGCCGACGTCCCCCAAGGATTGACGCAACTCGCGAGAAAAAGGGCCAAGAGCGGCAAAAGCCACCATTTCGTTTTACGGTTGAATTCCTTTTCCATGCCGTTCGTTCCTTTTGCCCAACCGCTAACACTACCACCATCGCGAACGGAAGTTAAGGCGAAGGAATTTGGCGAATCCCGCTTTCGCCTTTATAGGAGGTTCGGTCGATGACCCCGCCCCCCAGCATTCTGTCCCCGTCGTAGAAAACGGCGAACTGGCCAGGTGTCACCGCCTTGACGGGCTTTTCGTAATCGAGGACCACGTTTTCGCCCTCGAAACGGAGAAGGCAGGGATTATCGCTTTGCCGGTAACGGAATTTGACGCCGACCCGCAAAGAACCCATCGGTTTAGGGCCGATCCAATTCACGTCGACGACGAGGCAGCGGTCGCTAAGAAGATGCTCGTCCTCGTTGCCGTTGGAAACGTAAACGATGTTTTTTTTGACGTCTTTGGCGCATACGAACCACGGGTTGCAGGCTTCGTCCTTCACACCCCCGATTCTTAAGCCGTGCCGCTGTCCAAGCGTGTAATAAAGGACTCCGATATGCTGGCCCAGCACCTTGCCGGTGCCGACATCCACCACATCGCCCTTCGTGGCGGGGAAGTAATTCCGGAGGAACTCTTTGAAATGGCGTTCGCCGATAAAGCAGATGCCCGTCGAACCATGCTTGGAGGCCACCTCGCTTAAGCCAAGTTCCGAGGCGATCCGCCGGGCCTCGGGCTTCGTGATGCCCTCCATCGGGAAGAGGCACGAGGAAATCTGCCCCTCGTTCAGTTGGCAAAGAAAATAGGTTTGGTCCTTGTTGCGATCGACGGGCTTATAAAGGTATTCGAGGCCGTTGTAGACAGCCTTTTTGGCGTAATGCCCCATGGCGATCCTGTCAAAGCCTTTTTCTTTGGCAAACCTCAAAAAACTGTCGAATTTGATGAATTTGTTGCAATAAACGTCGGGGTTGGGGGTGCGACCCTTCCGATACTCGCGCAAGAAATAGGAGAAGACCTCATCCCAGTATTCCTTCACGAAATCGACGCGAAGGAGCGGGATCCCGAGCTTCGCGGCCACCGCCTTAGCGTCGTCGTAGTCCCTCTCTTGGGGGCATTGGTCGTCGTTGAGTGTCGGATTGCCCAGGTAATCGTTATTGAGCATGGAATCCCAGTTGCGCATGAAAGCCCCGGTGACCTCGTATCCCCGCCTCTTGAGAAGGTAGGCCGAGATGGCGCTGTCAACGCCGCCCGATAGGCCCAAAAGGACCTTCATTTGAAAAGATCCTCGCTGTCAAGCCAGATCGTGAAGGGGCCGTCGTTGACGAGACTGACCTGCATATCGGCCCCAAAAAGACCGGTTTCCACCGCAAAACCCCGTTCTTTCAGCATATTGTTGAACAGGGCGTAAAGCGGCTTCCCCTCAACCCCGGGCATCGCTTTGGCGAAGGAGGGGCGGTTCCCTTCTCCGCAATCGGCGTAGAGGGTGAACTGGCTCACTGAGAGGATCGAGCCGCCGATGTCCCGCAGCGATTTGTTGGTTTTTCCGCCCTCGTCGGGAAAGACGCGGAGTTTCGCGATCTTATCGGCCATCTTTTCGCACGTGGCCCCACTATCGCCCCGCGCGAAACCAACGAAAAGAAGGAACCCGCGGCCACAGCGGCCGATGGTTTTCCCCGCGACGTCCACGCGGGCCTCCTTGACGAGCTGAACGAGGACGCGCATCGTTATTTGCGGATATAGGCGTGCACGATCGGACGGACCGCCACTTCGCTCTTCGAAAGCTCGAAAGCGTCGTGGATATCCTTAAGCACGCCGTCAATCCCCTCTTTATTGGTGTAGGCCGTCGCGACGACGTCGCCTTTTTCGACCTTGTCCCCGACTTTCTTCCCGAGAATGATGCCGGACGACATGTCGATGAGATCATTCATCGTGGCGCGTCCGGCGCCGAGTTTCATCGCCGAGACCCCAATGGCCAAACTGTCGATGCGGCTCACATAGCCGTGGCGCTCGGCCCTGATCGGAAGGATGCGTTTGGCCATCTTGAATTTTTCGGGATGCTCAAGATAGGAAACGTCCCCGCCTTGGGCCGCGAAAAGTTCCTTTTGCTTCTCAAAGCCGCTGCCATCGGCGATGGCCTTCCGAATCAAGGCGACGCCTTCTTCGTGGGTCTTCGCGATTTTGGCCTGCTCCAGCATGATGGCCCCGGCCTCCGTGACGAGTTCGACGAAATCCCTTGGGCCTTCCCCGTGAAGGGTCGCGATGGCTTCCTTGACTTCGAGGCTGTTGCCGACCGCGAGCCCAAGCGGCTCGTCCATGTCGGTGATGATGGCGCGCGTGTCACGCCCGAGCGAATCGCCGATGTCCACCATCGTTTCGGCCAGCTTTTTGGCCTCCTCGATCGTTTTCATGAAGGCCCCGCTGCCGAATTTGACGTCAAGGAGGATCGTGTCCGCCCCGCTCGCGAGTTTTTTTGACATGATGCTGGAGGCGATGAGCGGGATGCTCTCGACGGTACCCGTCACGTCGCGCAAAGCGTAAAGCTTTTTGTCGGCCGGATCGATCTCGCTCGTCTGCCCGATGATGGCCAGACCGATTTCGTTGACTTGCCTCA
Organism: Bacilli bacterium; assembly: GCA_022641095.1. Lineage (GTDB taxonomy): Bacteria > Bacillota_I > Bacilli_A > RFN20 > CAG-826 > UBA4951. The sequence goes on along the minus strand of JALCDB010000002.1, from coordinate 149,661 downwards.
CGAACCTTTTCTCGTCGATCGCGACGGAGGTTCCGGGGACGGATTCCATCTTGTCGAGCGTGCCGCCCGTGTGGCCCAAACCCCGCCCGCTCATCTTGGCGAGCTTCGCCCCGCACGCGGCCACGAGGGGCCCTAGGGCAAGCGAGGTTTTGTCGCCGACCCCACCCGTTGAGTGCTTGTCGACTTTGATGCCTTTGATCCCGGAAAGGTCGATCGTCTCGCCGCTATGCTCCATCGCGTCGGTGAGAGTCGCGATCTCGCGCTTTCCCATGCCCCTCCAAACGATGGCCATCGCGAGGGCGCTCGCTTGATAATCGGGGATCGAGCCATCCGTGTAGCCTTTTACGAAAAAGCGGATTTCCTCGTCCGTCAGTTCGTATCCGTCCCTTTTCTTCTCGATAACGTCAACCATTCTCATAACCATTACCCCGTTTCGATAACGCTAACATATTATACGCCCTGAGGAGAGCGTTCCACTTCAGCGCGAATGGAACGGAAAATTGTAAAGCCGAACATGAGGCCAAGGCAAGGGCGATTTGAGGGCCTTGTCCCATGCGGAACCCCCCTTCGCGCCCTTAGAAGAGCAATCCTTCCCAAATCTTCGCGACTTATCTATAATGATGGCATGGATTTCAGCCAGTCAATCCGAGAATATCTGCCCGAAACCGAAGCCACCGCGCTCAAAGACGCCATCAATAACGGCGAAGCGACCCATGCCCTCATCCTCAATCCCAAGAAAATGGGCGATGAGGAGTTCGTGAAACGCTATCCCCATGTCCGCAAGCACCCATTCGTGGACCACGCCTTCCTTTACCGGAAAGAGGAATACGGATTCGGGACCGACATCCTTTACGAGGACGGGGCCTATTCGATCGAAGACGCCGCGGCCATGATGCCGGTGCGTTTCCTTTCGCCCGATGGGGACGACATCGTCCTCGATATCTGCGCCGCCCCGGGAGGGAAATCCATCGCCGCCTCCATCGCGATGAACGACGAAGGCGTCATCGTCTCCAATGACATCTCCTATCCCCGCGCCAAGGCCATGAGCCAAAACGTCGAACGGATGGGTCGCGGGGACATCATCGTCGCAAGCAACGACTTCGTCTTCTCCCATATCCACTTCGCGAACGCTTTCGACAAAATCATCGTCGACGCCCCATGTTCCGGTTCGGCCATGATGCGGAAAAACCCGCAAAGCCGCCTCGATTGGCGTTACGAAAAGGTCAAGTCGTGCCTCAAACGCCAACTTGAGATCCTTGAGCTTTCCTATTCGATGCTTAAAGAGGGGGGCACCATCTCTTACAGCACCTGCTCTTTCAATAAGGAAGAGGATACCGACGTGATGCTTGCCTTCAAGGCCAAGCATCCGGAGATCGAGTTCGTGAAGCTTCCCGAATCCGACATGTTTTATCGCGATCCGGCATTGCCTGAAGCCGTTTACCTTTTCCCGCACCGTTTCCCGGGCGAAGGCCAGTATGTCTGCCTTTTTAAGAAACCTGGCGTTCTCGTCAAGACGAAAAAAACCGTTATCGCGAACGATCGTTACAAGGATTTCATCAAGGAGTATGGGCTCGAAGGCCGCAGCAACGAGACGATGCGGGGAAAGTTCTATTCGCTTTATCGGCATTTCGACGTGAGCCACCTCAATATCCTCCGTTACGGGGTCAAACTGTTCGAGATGCGCGACATCTTCATCCCCGACCACCACCTCAGCCATTTCCTGACCCCCGACTACGCCAAACCCATCACCTACGCGGAGGCGAAGGCCTATATCCATGGGGAAACCTTCCCATGCGATTGGCCCGACGGATTCTACATCGTCAGTTACGACAACCAGAACCTCGGCTTCGTCAAGGCGACCCAAGGAGTGGCGAAAAACCACTACCCCAAAGGCCTCCGAATGGAATTGAGATAAGAAAACGAAGGCTCCACCAAACGATGGAGCCTTTTAAAATCCAAAGCGGCGCCGAAAGACCGCCAAAACGACATAGAAAAGGCGGCTACCGGACTTTCCCTTTACGCAACGGAACCTTGTCAAAGCCTTTCTCGAAGAAGCGCTTATCCTCGGCTTTTCCCTCCTCGAACTTGGCGACGACCATCTCATAAGCCTTCGGGGCAAACTCGGTCGTGCGCAAACCCTTGCCCTCGATCGGGGGATAGAAATAATACTCGACCGGAGTTCGCTTATAATCCGGTTTTTTGGGAAAAACGCGGGTCGTGCCATAAAGGCCGCAGACGACGATCGGGGTCCCCGCGACGACGGCGGGTTTGAAGCTGCCCGGATGGAAAGCGGCCACGCCGTTTTCGGGGTGGCGGTTCCGCGTGCCCTCAGGGAAAATCACGTACGAGCAATATCCGGAAGCGAGGCGTTTCTCGACGGTTTTCATCGCCTCAAGCGATTGCCGCAGGTCCTCGCGATCGAGGAAAACGCCGTCAATAGCCTTGACGGCCGTGCCGATGAACGGCATCTTGATGGTCTCCTTTTTGGCGACGAAACTGATCGGCCGCTCGCAAAGGGCGGTCATACCAAGCGGATCGAAATAGGAAAGGTGGTCGGCCACGACGAGGAAAGCCCGCTTCTCCCTCTCGAGGCCGCGAATGCCTTCAAGGCCTTGGGTCTGAACGTCAATCCGGTAACTCTTTTCGATGAAGACGATGAGATCGCGAACCCGTTTGTAGCGAAGTTCAAGCGGATAACGCTCCGGATGGCGCGCATAGCGATTGATGTAAAAGAGGAAATCCCAAAGGATGCGCCAACCGGCCGTCAAAATCAAACGAAGGTATTTTAGCATGGCTTTAGTGTAACACACTAAAGACCTTTTCTCTCAACTTTGGGTTCACTTATCCTCGCTTTGCGGGCGCGCCCCAAACGTTTCGTCGAGTTCGTCGACGATCACGATGCCTCGCTCCTCGTCTTCCTCAAGGCGGCCCTTGAAACAGATATAACTGCCCAACGGAAGCTTCATGAAGGAGGAGTCCTCCCCAAGGGGCGAGCGGACGAGGAAGCGGTCGGTTTCGTAACGGCCATCGGGCGAAGGGACCGCCCGATCCACTTCGACATAACGGTATCTCCCCACCCTTTTTCCAAGCCGACCCGACACGAAAACACTGCTGATCATAGCGAAATTGCTCCTATTTTGCGCGGAAGACCGCGAAAATCTATGGTGGGGTAAGTATGCCGTCCGTTACCTGGCGAAGGCCATGAACGCATGAGGCGGGATAAGGGCCCGCTGAACCCGGGTGGACGGGGCGGCCACATAGCCGGAGGCATCCACGATGACGAGGTGATCCTCGCCAAGGTCGCAACTCATGCCTTGGCGGGACGGATTGATGGCGAAGACGACTTCTTTGTAGGGCGCAATGGCGTTTCCATCGCGGAAGACGACCAGGAGGCCGCCCCCTTCCATTTGGGAAACGTCGATCAACTCGGCGATGACGCGGGGGTCATACGCCCGGAGGTAGCGACTGCGACGCCTGAACTCCGTGAGCCCTTTGAAATAATCATACATCGCCTTCCGTTCGTCGAGGAGGCGATATGAGAATTTGTTATAAAGGTCGGGAAGGTTGTAGGTATTGCCCTTGCCGAATTTGGATTGGCCGATTTCCTGACCCGCGTGAATAAAGGGAATCCCAAAGGAAACGAGCACCATGGCCAAACCGAGTTTGCAGGCGGCGAGCCGCTCCTTCAGCGGCCACTCCCCCGCCCGCGAGGAAACGTAATCGAAGAAAGTCTCGTTGTCGTGGCATTCGACGTAGTTGAGGGATTGCTCGGCGCCAAGGAAGCGCGGAGCCCCATAGAAATCAAGCGAGCTCGAAACGTAGGCGTGGGCGACGCGCTCGTAGGCCCCTTGCCCGCCATCCCCCGTCAGCCACGCTTTGAACGCCTCGCGGAAGCCGTCGTTGAAGAAGGCGTATTCCGGCAGGTCCTTATAGTTATCCATCGTGGCGAGCGGCAAGGCGGCCTCGGCCCCCATGTTCCAGCCTTCCCCATACAGAAGGAAAGATTCGTCGTGGCTTTTGGCCATGCGGGCGATTTCCTTCATCGTCTCCTCGTCCATAATGCCCATGAGATCGAAACGGAAGGCGTCGATGCCGTAGTTCTCGATCCAGTAGCGGCAGCAATCGACGATGAGTTTACGGACCATCGGCCGCTCCGAGGCGACGTCGTTCCCGCAGCGGGAGGCATTGGCCATTTTCCCGTTGGGACGCCGACGGAAATAATAGTTCGGGACGACACGCTCGAAAACGCTCGAGGCGTATTCGTAGACGTGGTTATAGACGCAATCCATCGAAACGCGGATGCCTTTCTCGTGGAGCGCGGCGACGAGGGTCTGCAGCTCATTGATGCGGGAATAAGGGTTCTTGACGTCGCTGGCATAGGATCCTTCCGGCACGAAATACTGGGCTGGATCGTAACCCCAGTTGTATTTTCGCGTTGGGTTGAGCTCATCGATGGTCTTGAAGTCGAAAAGGGGCTGAAGCTGCAAATGGGTGATTCCCAGGGAGGCAAGGTAATCAAGGCCCGCCGGATTGCCGCCCTCGGTTTTCCGGTCGCTTTCGCTTAAGCCGAGAAAGGTGCCTTTATGGACGATGTCGGTGTGCTTATCGATTGTCAGATCGCGGACGTTGCCCTCGTAAACGATGGCGTCCGTGGCGCTATTGAGGACGGGCAAGGCGTCGCGGTTGTCGCATTTGACGAACCGCGCCGGATCGATGACGACGGAAAACTCGCCATTGGGGGCGCTGCCCTTCGCGTAGGGATCGGTCGCGACCGAAGAAAGTTCGCTTGTCGTGAGAAGATAAACGTATTCCGCCTCATCGTAGTCGCCGGAAGCGATGTAACGATAGACGCCTTTGGGAAAGCGAACCATCGCGAAATAGCTCCATTCGTTCGCGCCTTTCCTGCGGATTTTGAGCCAAACGGCGCTCGATAGCGGCGCCCACAGGACGAAACTCGTCCGCTCTGGGGCGTAATTGGCGCCCAAATCGTCGCCGTCATAGTCATAGAGTTCGTCGAAATCGGGGAAGGTCGTGGCCTCGGTGACCTCGAGGGGGGCAAGGCCGTAACTCGGAAGGGAAAGGACGTAACTGTGCCCTAAAGGCAAAGGCTCCTTCAAACGGAAGTCGGCCACGATGAGGGAGGTCGTGGACGTCGTCTTGGTGGGGGCGATCCTCTCTTCGATTTGGTGATCTTTCACCAAAACGGCGTTCAGGTTCTCGTAGGGAGCCAAGGAAAAGACGACGAGACGGATCAGGTCGTCCTCGACCAAGCGGGCGGAAAGGAAGGTGTCTTTCATTCTTCGATAAGCGCCACCGCGGTGGCGTATCCTCCGTCATGGGCGATCGAGACGGCGTATCGTCTCCCCTCATAAACAAGCTCAGGGGAACCGTTTTCTCCGTAAACGACGTCGAGCGCGTTCATTCTTGGCCCGGAAAGGCCAGTTCCCATCGCTTTCAGAAACGCCTCTTTGGCGGCGAAGCGTCCCGCGACGAAAGAGGGCTTGTCAACGCTTCTGGCAAGCAAAAGAAACTCGTTGGGGCTCAAAATCCCTTTCAAAAACGACTCCGAGAGGGAGATGCGCCGGATTTCCACGATGTCGGTGCCGATTTTCATTGCCCTTCTCCCAGGTGGCCATCGTGCGGGAAAGAAACCCCATCGGTCGAACCATCCACGTTTTTGCCATTATTAGGGTCAATGCGCATAAGGACGCGGCAACCCTTCGAGCTGCCCGGGACATCCGGCTCGGCCGCCACGACCCCATCTTTCACCAAACGGGCGAAAAGACGTCCCGCCCGCGGGAACCCCAAGCCGTTCTCCCGCTGAATGCGGCTGATCGAAGTATACTGCCTCGTCATGACCTGCTCTTTTAGCTGCTGATAGTACTCCTCGTCGTCGGAAGCCTTGATCTCTTGGCGACTCGGGGCCGAAACGCTTTCCTTGGCGGCCCTCTCCTCAGCTTCGTGATCCGCCAAATCGAGGAACTCGGGGTCGTAGACCGCGGCCTCCTGGCTCTTGATGTACGCGCAGACGCGATCGAGTTCCTCCGTGTCGACGTAAGCGCCTTGCGCACGGACGAACCCGCCTCGAAAAGCCGTTTCGCAATCGACCAGCATGTCGCCGTAACCGGCGAGATCCTCGGCCCCGCCTTGACCCAATATGGTCATCGAATCGTTGGCTTGGCTCACGCGCAAAGCGACCCGGCACGCCAAATTGGCCTTGATGACGCCCGTGATGACGTCGACGGAAGGGCGCTGAGTGGAAATGATGAGATGGATGCCGGCGGCGCGGGCTTTCTGGGCCAAACGGACGACGGATTCGGAAACGTCCTTGCAGGTATCGACCAAATCGGCGAACTCATCGACCACCACGATGATGAACGGCAGTTTCGAAAGGGCATGGGTTGGGGCGAAATCGCGATTGAACTGGCGGATGTCGCGAGTGCGCGACCATTCGAAAAGAGCGTAGCGACGGTCCATTTCCTTGATGAGTTTGTCTAGGCAGACCTTGGCCTGGGCCGACTCTTTGATGATTGGGCAAAGAAGATGGGGGATGTCGGCGTAATTGCTCATCTCGACGCGCTTAGGATCCACGAGCACGAGTTTGAGGTCCTCGGGGCGGTTCCGCATGATGAGCGACATGATGACGCCATGCATGAAAATGGATTTGCCGCTGCCGGTCGAACCGGCGACGAGCATATGGGGGAAGTTCGACAGGTCGGCGTGAAGGCACTCGCCGCTGATGGTTTTCCCAAAGGGGATCATGAGGTTGTCGTCCTCTCCGTTTGGCAACGCCGCGATCATTTCCTTGAGAGTGACTTTGGTCGTGACGCGGTTGGGGATCTCAAGACCCGACGTGTTCTGCCCACGGACGACTTCCTGAAAACGGGCCGGGGCCCCGTTAAGGCGCTGCGAGATGTCGTCGATGTAGCGGCCGATGACGGTTACCGAGACATTCGGGTCGCACATGATGTTATAACGGGTCACCGACGGGCCGACCGTATAGTTGTCGACGTGGGCCCCCACGCGGAAATCGCTGAAGCAATGGTCGATGGTGGCTTTGGTTTGCTCGCATTCGGCGGCGACCTCCCCCGCGTTGCCATCGTCGACGGGATCGAGCAGAAGGCTAAGGGGCGGAAACGCGTAATCGGGCAAGGCCACCGCATCCTTTTGGCCCGCCGGATTGGATGGTTTTGGCTTAGGCGCTGGCTTCCCCTGCGCCTCCGAAGGAAGGCTCGTCGACTCCATGGCGGTCAAGGAACCGTTCGCGGAGACGGCTTCGGAGACGGAGGGGGCCTCTCCCCCAACGGGAGAGCCCACGTCATCCGAAGCAGGCACGGAAACGGAAAGATCTTCATCGTTCGCGGGAGCGGTCGCGCCAAGGGGGATCGGTTCGGAGTCGGGGGACTCTCCAAGAGTGACTTCGTTGGCGAAAACAGGGGCGGCTCGCTTCGGGGCGGGGGTCGCGGCCAAAGGCGACGAAGCGGGGGTTTCCGGAGCCGCCTCGGCAGCCTGGGGCTGAAAAACAGGAGCGTCGACGGAAGCCAAAACGCTTGAGGACGCCGCGGTCGCGCCCGAAGAGGAGCCCAACGTTCCGTCGGGGATGAAAAGCGCTTCCTGAAGGCCGGAGCGGCTAAGCCGATTCGGCGGAACGGCGGAACGGGGTTTCACGAGATCCGGGGACGTCGTGTCGATGGGGAGGGGGTTCTTGATGGCGGCGAACGAATTCCGCTCGACGCGCGAAGGGACGGGCGCGGGTTCGCTGGATTCGCGCGGCGCGCTTAGCTGAAGCGGGGAAAGAGGATTTTCGCATCCTTCCGAAGAAGGGGCCCCAAGCAAAGGGCGGGCGGCTTCGGGCCCATATTGACGCTCAAATTCCCGCCGCTCCTTCGCGGCGATGCGGCGCGACTTCCTAAGGGCGGAGCGGCCTTTAAGGAAAAGGAAAAGCTTTTTGAGACAGGGCAGGAAAATGATGATGAGGCCCGCCGCCTGCAGCACTGACGAGATAAGGCAGAGCAGCCAAAGCCCCGGTTTCACGAAAACCCCGGCGAAGAAATACCCGATGACGCCGCCGCCTAGATCGTTGGCCGTATAAAAGCCGACGCGGTTGCCGGAATAGGCCTCGTAAGCGTTGCGGAAAATCGAGAAATCGTCGCTTCTTTCCGCTCCGGCCAAGCCAAAATGGCTCCAAAGCATCCCCAAGCCCAAGGCGGCGAGGGAAAAGCCATAGCCGACCCGACCCGAGATATCGGGTTTTTTCCAATCGCCGCGGATGGCGAGGACGAAGCCGGAGAACATGAAGAACGGAACGATCACGTAGAGCCCCTCGATGCCAAAAAGATAGGCTATCGCGGCGGATAGACCCCAAAGATGGGAGGTTCCGGCCGACAAGAGGCAAAGGACCGAAAAAAGGACGATCGCGACGCCGAGGGCCTGCAAAACGTTTTTTTTGGCGTATGTTTTCTTGGGTAAAGCGCTCATTGCCCTTATTGTAAAAGGGGAAAGGTTTTTCTAAAAGAAAAAAATCGAGTATTTATGCGACTTCGACAATAAGCGGAAGGACCATGGGCTCCTTGCCCGTCTGCCGCCGGATGGCCCGGAGGCATTTCTCATAGACGTTTTGCTTAATGGCATTGAGGTCATAACCGTCTTCCTCGATGCTCTCGTTCACGGTGGAGACGAAGATTTTGCTGACGTCGCGCAAGATGGCGTCGGCGTCTTTGATGAAGACGAGGCCCCTCATCTGAACGTCTGGGCCCGCGACGATCCTTTGGCGGCTCTTTGAAAGGGTGAGGGCCAAAATAACCACGCCTTCGGCTAGTTTTTGCCGATCGGCGATGACGTTGGCCCCGACGTCTCCGACGCCGATGCCGTCGATCATGACGTCGCCGTGGGGTATCTTCTCGTCGAAGAGGCGCCCGCCCTTCTCGTCGATGAGGCAAGAAAGCCCATTCTCGAGGAGGAAGACGTTCTGATGGCTGAGGTTGATGCCCATCGAAAGGGCGACTTGGGCGTTGTGGAGCAAATCCTTGAAGAAGCCCTTGACCGGCACGTAATACTTCGGCTTGAAAAGGCCGATCATCATTTTGAGATCCTCTTCCGAAGCGTGCATCCTAAGGAAACTCTTCCGCGGAACGTTGAGGACATGGCAGCCGCTTCGATAAAGCTCGTCGATGGCGTCGGTCGCCTCGATTTCGGTGTTGTCGTTGCCAGGGCAAGCCACGACGAAGGTGTCATCCTGGGAAAGACGCACCTGCTTTTCCTCGCTTTGCCCGGCGGCGAGGAGGGCGATCTTCGAATAGAGGTGGGTGCCGTAGCCGAGCATCAGGACGATGATGTCCTGGGCCCGGAAACGGTTGATGTCGTCGATCGGGGCGAAATTCTCCCGCGGAATGAGGAGTTGCCCGCACGTTTGCATGGAAGCGATGGTTTCGGAGGTCTCCTCGTCGAAAGGGATGATTTTTTTCCGGGAGGCGATCGCCAAAGTGATGACCTCGTCGATGTTATAGAAGTTGGGGCTGAAAACGGATATGAAGACGCGGCCCGGAGCGTCCTTGACGGTCTGCTCGATAAGCGGGGTGAGCTTATAGTGCGGGGCGGTATATCCATCATGGGAAGCGTAGACGGATTCGGTCAAAAGGGCCAGAGTCGGTTTCTCGCTGATCTTGGCGATCGCGGCCATGTCATGGAGGTAGTTGGGGGAGGCGTTGTTCTCGACCACGAAATCGCTCGAGAAGACGATGTTGCCATAGCTGGTTGAGATCGCGATGCCGCTCGACTGAGCGATATTGTGCGAAGTCTGAAAAAAGGAAACCTGACGCCCCGCGACGGTGAACGTCGAGGACGGCTTGACGAGATGAAAGTCATAGGCGCTCGAATCCAAATTCACGTGCTTGGTGAAGATCTTGAGCATGGTCAAAGTGACGTTCGACCCGTAAATCGGAGCGGGAACGCTCCGATACAAATAAGCCAACGCGCCCATTTCGTCGTCATGCCCGTGCGGAAGGAAATAGGCCTTGACGCGGTCTTTATGCTCTTTCAAATAAGTGAAGTCGGGGATGACGTAGTCGATGCCCGGCATCGTTTTGTCCGGATATTTGATGCCGCAGGCAACGACGAAAATGTCGCCGTTTATTTCGACGACTCCGCAATTTTTACCGTCTTCATCCAGTCCTCCGAGGGCGAAGATTCTGATTTTATCGTTCATAAACATTCCTTCCAAAAGGGGGTTTCGCGAAAATGACTATTTCGAAAACACTCTCCCTTGATTATAAAGTGAGACCATGGATAAAACTAGTTTTATCGCATGAGAGAAAGCGCTTTGATGGTTTTGAGGCCATTCAGATCGATGATGGAGAGGTCGTCCCCGTCGAACAAGGCGAAGCTGGCGGGGTTGCCGCCCTTGGGAAAGCCCAAGGAACCAGGATTGAGGAAGATGACGCCATCGCGCCGCTCAAGTTCGAGGAGATGCGTGTGCCCATACATGAGAATGTCGCCCGCCTTAACGTTCACGAAAGAAGGGTCAAGGTCATCCCCATGGACCAAAACGCAACGATGGCCGCCAATGGTCTCCTCGCGCCGTTTTGGAAGAGGGATGCCAAGGACGGAGATGTCGATGTCGGCATCGCAGTTGCCACGCACCCCACTAAGATGGGGAATCCTCTTGAGCGTCTCCGCGACGGCCATGCCATCGTAATCGTCTGGAACCCCGTTGCGGGGCCCGTTGTAGAGAAAATCGCCGAGGATGATCACCCGGCCCGGCGAAAAACGCCTCACCGCCCGTTCAAATGAGCGGGCCGCAAGCGTTCGGCCATGGAGATCGCTTCCGATGAGAACGCGCATGACTAAACCTTTTTCATGTTCCGGCAGGCGACCACGTCGACGCCGGTTCCGCAAACGTTCTTGATGACGAGGTCCCCGACATGGATCGGGGCCTTCAAATGGGCTTTGTTGATCATGGACATGATCTCGAACATCTTGCCTTTGGGGGTGGCTTGAGCCGTCTTGACGGGACACAAGGGAAGCTCGGCCCCTTCGACGCGGACCGTCGAGGTCACGACGCGGACGGGGTTGGTGACCTCCTGCTTGCCATAGGCGGCTCCGCGCGGGCAGAAATTCCCCGTGACGTTAAGCTTCTCGTCGACTTTCAAATGGCACCCACGTGGGCAGTTAATGCAAATCAATTCCGTGACTGGCATAAATCAAGCCTCCTTCCGCCGCAAGGACACGGTAATCGATTCCTTGGCGTTTTCCAGTAGATTTTTAGGAACTCTTTCAATTTCCATTTCGCTAGGGATTATCACGGGTTTGAAGACGGATTTGACGACCTTTCCGTCAACGGCGTAATCAATGAAGACGCTCTTCGACGGCTTGCGGACGCGGAATTTGAAAAGATAGCTATCGGCCGTGCCCTCGAAAGAAAGTCGGCTTGGGACGACGTAACCGATCCCATCCCCCGGAGCGACGTCGATTTCCTTGCCCTGCGGAGGCAAGGCGCCCTTGAGATAGGCCGCCGCGGACTTGCCGGCCTCCCGCGCCTCGGCGACCACGTTGTCGACGAGATCGTGAACATGCAGGACGTTGCCGCAACTGAAGACGCCGTCAAGCGGCGTCTCGAAATTCTCGTTGACGATCGCCCCCCGGCTTCGGGAAGTCGGGATGCCGATCGAACGAAGCAAATCGTTGTTGGGAATAAGGCCTATCGAAAGGATGAGGGTGTCCACGTCGAAGGACATCTCGGTGCCCTTGATGGGTTTCATGCGCTCGTCGACTTTGCTGATCTCGATGCGCTCGAGACGGCCCCGTCCCACCACTTTGCTCACCGTGTGGGAAAGGTAAAGCGGGATACCAAAATCGTAGAGGCATTGGACCATGTTGCGGTTAAGGCCGTTGCTCCAAGGCATGATCTCGGCGACGCCGAGGACCTTGGCCCCCTCTAGGGTCAGGCGACGCGCCATGATGAGGCCGATGTCGCCCGAGCCGAGGATGAAAACCCGATGACCGCAAAGGTAACCGTATTCGTTGAGGAACAGTTGAGCTTGCCCGGCGGTCAGAATTCCCGCGGGGCGTTCCCCCGGGATCCCAATCGCCCCGGCGCTTCGCTCATAGCAGCCCGTCGCCATGATGATGGCCTTGGCCCGAACCTCAACCACGCCTTCCTTCATATTCGTGTATGTCACCACTTTGCCTTTGGTGAGGCCCGTGACCGTCGTTTCCAAAACGTAGGCGATCCCGCGCTCATTGACCTGATCGATGAAGCGCCCGGCGAATTCAGGGCCGGTCAGCTCCTCCTTGAACTCCGTAAGGCCAAAGCCATTATGGATGCACTGGTTGAGGATCCCGCCCAAAAAAGGGCTTCGCTCAATGATAAGGATGTCCCTGACGCCGGAATCGTAGGCTCCGATGGCCGCGGCCATGCCGGCGCTGCCGCCGCCGATGATGACTAGATCTTTGTCGATCATGTTATTTGGCCTCCTTCTTCGTTTCGTCGATGACGATATGGGAACCCACGCGGTCGTAAAGGACCTCAAGCGGGGTTTCGTGATAATGGGCCGCCAGGATCCGGATAGCCTGAGGCTGGCAAAAACCGCCTTGGCACTTGCCAAAACCGGCTCTCGTCCGTTTCTTGAGGGCCTTGACCGAAAGGCATGGGAGAGAACGGCTGAGGACGTCCTGGATCTCGCCGAGGGAAACCTTCTCGCACTGACAGACGATATACCCGTAGGCGGGGTTCTTCCTGATAAGGGCGTTCCGCTCTTTCAAACTGAGCGTCAGCGGGCGGACGTACGGGCGGACGCGCGGGTTGTAATCGGCCTTCGGAACCAAATCGATGACGGCTCCGACGAGTTTCGTCGCGACGTACTCGCCGATAGCCGGCGACGAAGCCAAGCCGGGGCTCTCGATGCCGGCGGCATTGATGAAATCGCGGTATTTCTTGCTCGGTTCGATGATGAAATCGTGGGTGGACGGCGTGGCGCGAAGGCCGGCGTATACCCGGATTTCCTGATTGAACGGAATCGACGGGACAAGCCTCAATGCCTGGGCTTTGACATCGGCCAAAGTCATGCCGTCCGTCGCGGTGTCGTCCTTGTCGCTCACGAATTCGCTTGAAGGCCCGACGAGGTAATTGCCGCTTGTGGTCATGGTGACGAGGACGCCTTTGCCCTTCGCGCTCGGAAGCGGGAAAAGAACATGGTTCACGAGGCCGGGGGCATAATGGTCAAGAACGTAATACTCGCCCTTGCGGGGGTTGATCTTCCAATCGATCGGCTCGATCATCGAGGCGATTTCGTCGCTATGGACGCCGGCGGCGTTCACCACGACTTTCGCCTCGTGGACGCCCTTATCCGTTCTGACTTCGTAGAAATCGGCTTTTCTGACGATGCCGATCACCGTTTCGCAGAGGCTGAGTCTGACCCCGTTGTCCAAAGCGTTTTCCATCGCGTGGGCCACGAGGGCGAACGGATTGACGATGCCGCCCGTCGGGCAAAGCAAAGACGCTTTAACCTCCGGGTTCACGTTCGGCTCGAGCCTTTTCGTCTCTTCGGCGCTTAATAATTGGGCCGGAACCCCATTCTCCGCAGCCCGCTTCATGAGTTCGCGGAGCATCGGCATCTGGCTATCCTCGATGGCGATCGTCATCGTCCCGACTTGACCGAAATCAACGTCGAGTTCTTTGGCCAGTTGCGGGAACATCCGATTCCCCGCCACGTTAAAAAAAGCCTTTTTGGTCCCCGGATCCGGATCGTATCCGGAATGGACGATAGCCGAATTGGCCATCGACGTCTCGTCGCCAACGTCGTTTTCCCTATCGATCACCAAGACCGAAAGCTGGTACCGGGAAAGACTTCTGGCAACGAAAGCCCCGACCGCTCCCGCACCGATTACGATTACATCTTCCATATGTGGTTAGTATAAACCATTTTTCCCTTTAGGGAACAAGTGGCCGAAAAAAGTGGCTAGCATGGTTTGATCGTAACGAAAAAAGGCGCCTTTCAAGGGCGCCTATCGGTTACCGCAAGAAACCGTCAAGCCTTCTTTTCCTTCTTGCCGAGCTCAAAGAAAAGCTCGATAAAGCCAGCGAGGCAAATGAGGGAGAAGAGCCCAAGGCCCACGACGAGGAGGAAGAAACTGGCGTTGATCACGTAAGTATCGACTTCCGAGGAGCCAATGGCGAGGGAGTTCATTTCGCCCACGCAATCGGCGAGTTTCGTTGCCGTCACCACCAAGAAGCACCCCTCAAGGGCCAATCCGATTGGCTTCAAGGCCTTGACGGACGAGAAGCCGGAAAGAACCGGTGGCACGAAAGCCAAAAGAGCGAAGAGGGCAAGCGAGGAAACGCCACCGAAAGCGCTGTTGAACGTGAACTCATGCGTGGAATCGGCCATGTGATAGGAATATAAGGGCGCCACCATTCCGTAAATCACGAAAGCGGCCGCGACTGCGTAAACAACGAGGCCAACGATCCGAAGAACGAGACGATATGTCTTCATTATTTAAGCATCTCCTGGCGCTTGGCGTCATATTCATCCTGACTGATCAGCTTTTTATCGAGAAGACCCTTCAATTCAACGAGGCGATCCTCAAGGCTCCTCTCAGGCGCGTTCTTAGCGGACTTCGATTTTTTGACGGAATTGAGGATGTCGTCGAAAAAGAACGAGAAGAAGACGTCGGCCACGAGGACGATGAGCAAAAGAACCATGAAGATGATCAGCATGACGTAACCGCCGTTGGAATAATCAATATCATTGGCGATAAACTGCTTAAAAGTATCTTTCAAACTATCGCAAAGAACGACGGAAATAGCGAAAACGGCGATGGAAATCGCATAACCCGAAACTTTTGTCGCCTTGTTGTCAGAAAAGACGAAGAGGGCGGGGCCGATCAGGAAAAGCGAGGCGGCCACGATCCCGTATAACATATTCACGGACTCGCTTGCCGAAGTGCCTGAACCGGTTAAAGAAGCGTCTACAGTCGTGCCAAGCAAAGCGATGAGGTATTCTTTGCTAACGTTTGAACCGGACATCGTATAACTGAAAGCAGGCACGACGAGCGCGACGAAGAAAATGATGGCCAGCAATAAAAAAGCCGAAGCCATCGCGATGCGAACAACCCTATGTTTCATCTGATTTCAATCCCCCTTTTGGATTTTTATTTATTATAGGAAGATATTTCGATTACGTCAATGCGACTTAAGCGAAAAACGTTTGACTCTCTCGTGTTTTTTGGATTTTAATCCCTTTTCTCAGTCCAAAGCGCGTCCTGTTCCTTGCCTTGCTCCGTTCATTGTCCAAAAAATGATCGATCTTGAAATAACGCCGCTTAATAAACGGATCAAAAAAGGCTGAACCATCGCGGATCCAGCCTTTCCTAGTTCAAAATGGCGCTTAATGGCGATAGCCGTGTCCGCCGCGATCGTTGCGCCGAGGGAACGGACTGCGCGCAGGACGCTCCGGACGCTCCGGACGCTCGACGTAATCCGCCGGCTTGTCGACGAACTCGCGATGCGAGACTTTGACTTTGCCCTTTTCGTCGAGGCCGATGACGACCACCTTGAGGGTGTCGCCGACCTTGACGACGTCGTTGGCGTTGGCGATGTACTTCCAGTCGAGGCGACTCACGTGGCAAAGGCCATCGCAGTCCCCAAAGAGGTTGACGAAGGCCCCATAATCCTCGACGCGGGTGACTTTGCCTTCGAAAATCTCGCCGACTTTGGCCTCGCGGACGATGTCGTCGATGATGGCCTTGGCCTTTTCGATCATCTCTTTGCTCACGTGGTAAAGGGTGACGGTCCCGTCGTCCTCGACGTCGATCTTGATATTGTCGCATTTGGCGATGATGTCGTTGATGACCTTGCCGCCGGTGCCGATGACTTCGCGGATCTTATCGGGATCGATGTGGAAGGTGACCATCTTCGGAGCGTATTGGCTCACCTCCTTGCGGGGCTCGGGGATGGCTTTCGCCATGACTTTCCTGATCTCGGCGCGGGCCTTGTTGGCTTGGGCGAGCGCCTCGGAAAGGACTTCGCGCGTGACGCCGTGGATCTTGATGTCCATCTGAAGGGCCGTGACGCCCTTTTCGGTGCCGGCGCACTTGAAATCCATGTCCCCGAAATGGTCCTCAAGGCCCTGGATGTCGGTAAGGACGGTGTAATGGTTGCTCTTCTTATCGGGAGCGCGCGAAGGGTCGTTCGTGATGAGCCCCATCGCGATGCCGCTGACCATGGCCTTGATCGGGACTCCGGCCGCCATGAGCGACATGCAGCTCGCGCAAATGGAAGCCTGCGAAGAACTGCCGTTGCTCTCGACGACGTCGGCCACGCAACGGATCGCGTAAGGGAAACTCTTCTCGTCCGGAATGACATAGCTCAAGGCTCGCTCGCCCAAAGCCCCATGGCCGATCTCGCGGCGGCCCGGGCTGCCCATACGGCCGATTTCGCCGACCGAATAAGGCGGGAAGTTATATTGGTGCATGAAACGGCGGGACGTCTCGGGCGTCAGGTTGTCGATGATCTGGGCGTCGCTGAGGGGCCCTAAGGTCGTGGTGCTGATGACCTGCGTTTGTCCGCGGGTGAACATGGCTGAGCCATGGGCGCGCGGAAGCAAATCGATTTGGGCGTCGAGCGGACGGATTTCGTCCACTTTGCGGCCGTCGGGACGGACCTTGTCCTCGATGATGAGACGCCTGACTTCGGCGGCCACCATGCCTTCGAGGATGTCGCCGACCATCATCATGGTCTTGGCATGGGTTTTCTCGTTTTTGTATTCGCGGGCGTCATAATCGTCCAAAATCTCTTTCTTGAGGGCGTCGACCGCGTCTTGGCGCTCGAGCTTGTCGAAGATCGAGATGGCTTTGACGAGCTTCTCGCCGATGCGCTTCTCGATATCGGCCTTGATCGCGGGATCGGGGGCGTAGAGATCGATGTGGCGTTTGGGTTTCCCCACCGCTTTGATGATTCTCTCCTCAAAGGCGCAAAGCTTTTTGATGGCCTCGTGGCCGAACATGATCCCGTCGAGCATCTCCTCTTCGGACAATTCGGCGGCTCCGGCCTCCACCATCATGATGGCTTCCTTGGTGCCGGCGACGGTCAGGTTAAGGTCGCTCTTGGCGGCTTGCTCGACGGTCGGGTCGATCACGTATTCCCCGTCGACGCGACCCACGATGACCCCGGCGATGGGGCCGTCAAAGGGGATGTCGCTGACGCAAAGGGCGAGCGAGGAGCCCAGCATGGCGCTCATCTCGGGCGAATTGTTCGGATCGCAGCTCATGACGGTGTTCACAATCTGGACTTCGTTGCGGAAGCCTTCCGCGAAAAGCGGGCGGATCGGGCGGTCGATGAGACGGGCGCTGAGGGTGCCATGGGCATCCGGACGGCCTTCGCGGCGAAGGAAGCTCTGCGGAATGCGTCCCCCGGCGTATTGTTTTTCGATATAATCGACGGTGAGGGGGAAGAAGTCCCCTTCCCGCGGCTCATCGGCGCAGCAGGCGGTCGATAGGACCACCGTGTCGCCGAATTTGACGAAGGCGGCGCCGTCGGCTTGCTTGGCGATCTCCCCCGTCTCGACTTGAAGGTGCCGGCCTTCGAAGTCCATTTCGAATGTTTGTTTCATTTTTTCCTCTTTTCCTCTTTTTGGATAATGAATTACGGGCTAATCTTAGCACACCTTCCTCGCCCTAAGTGAGCGAAAAGCGAAACTAAGAAACGATGTTCTAAGCCCATAAAAAAGCCAGCCTTTTGGCGAGGCTGGCGTTTTTGCTTATCTGCGAAGCCCAAGCTGCTCGAGAAGCTTCAGGTATTGCTCGCGATCGGTGCGGGCCAAGTAGCCGAGCAAGCTGTGACGCTTGCCGACGAGAGTCATGAGGCTGCGGCGGGCGGGGGCGTCTTCGCCGTTTTTCTTCAAATGGGCGGTGAGGGCCTCGATGCGCTTGCTGAGAAGCGCGATTTGGACGGACGCGCTGCCGGTGTCCAAGGCGTTCTTGCCGAACTTCTGAACCGCGACGTTAACGTCCTCTTTCTTGATAGCCATAATGTCGTTATCTCCTTTCTTTGTCGTTCACGGCGTTATCGATGTGAGGTCGTAGGAGTAGGCTTCCACGACGATAAGTCGCAAAAAAGAATATAGCCTTTGCCAAGACCCAAAACAAGTTTTTTCAGCCGAAGGGAACTCAGCGCGGCTTCTCGGAGCGAGCCACGGCCTCGTCATAAGCGGCGTTGCGGCTGACTTTCTTCCACTCGGGGCGGGAAAGGGCCCCGGCGATGGTGGCAAAGCCATAGAATACCATGAAGAACGGGGCAAGGAAAATACCGCGCTTATAGCCCTTGATGGAACTGATGTTCGCCGATTTCCTCGACAAAACGATGGCGATCCAAGTTTGGATCGCGTAAGTGAAATAAAGCAACCCGAGCACGAGGGCGATCATCCACGCGAGCTCCCAAAGCTGGCCCAGGCTCTCGGCCGCCGTGAACGCCGAAAGGATTCGGGCGGACCCAAAGCCGTTCAAAATATGCGAGACAATGAAAAAAACGTAATAGGGGGCAAACCACAAGAAGGCGATGATGTCGACTGGAATGAAAAGGATCTGCGCGAAAAGGTCAACGCAACTAAAACGTCCGGAAACGAAGAAATGCCCCAGCATCCGGAAACCTTTTTTCCAAAAAAGCGAGTGAAGGCCGTGTCCCATCCTGACGAGGCGGTTCCACGTATCCTTCCGCGTCGATGGCTGATCCTCGAAGACGACAGCCTCGCTCACGTAATGGATCCGTTTGCCTTCGATGAGGCGGTCGATCGTGAATTCGGCGTCTTCGCTCATGCCCATCGCGTCCCAGCCGGTTTTTTCGAGGATTTTGGCGGAAATCATCATGCCGTTGCCGGGGCACATCGAATCGAGATGGGCATTCTCGCGGAAATTGCTGGCGATACGGGAATCCCGAAGATAATAGGTGGCCGATACGGTGGCCCAAGTGTTTTGGGTCGGGTTTATCGAGGCTTCAAAGGGACGGGCGATCTCCACCCCGGCGTTGAAGGCGTCGTTCATTTTGTCGATGAAATCCTCTTTGGCGTGGTTGTCGGCGTCGAAGCGAATGAAGAAATCGTAATATCCGCGCCTGGTCTCAAAAATCTTCTCGAAGCCGAACCTCAGCGCGTAGGCCACCCGATGGTGTTTGGGATCGGGATCGTTATGGACGAACACCCTCGCCCCGGCTTTCGCCGCCACTTCAGCGGTCTTATCCGTGCAATTGTCGGCCACGACATAGACGTCGAACATCTCTTTTGGGTACCGCTGAAACCCGAGGATATCCCGCACGGTCGACCCGATGACGGATTCCTCGTCGCGGGCCGAAATGATGATGCCGACCTTGTTTTTCTTTTCGGTCGGTTTGAAGGTCTTGGGTCTCATCCACACGAAGAAAATGTAAATGAACTGGAAAATGGAGCCAAAAGAAGCCACGGCGATGAAGAACCAGTTGGCGTAATAGAGAATCTCGTAAGCTGTATCCATAATTTCGTATTTTAAACCACGGCGGCGCCAAATTGAACAGCAAGGTGCGACAAAGAGCCATAATGGTTCTTCCCGTGGAATGCGTCATTTTTCTTAAAAACGCCGCAAAAACCGCTTCTTTTTCCCCTTGGCGCCGCCTTTTGGGATTTTCCCAAGGAAGAGCCGCATCGATCCATTTTGGCGAAACGGCGGTCGGCAGGGCTGACCGAGCAAGGATTTTCCTTGCGCCCACGCACGCATGAGACTATAGTTTTTCACGGTTTCTATCCAAGGAGGCACCGGTTATGGACATCAGGAACATCGCGATCATCGCTCACGTCGACCATGGCAAAACGACCCTCGTCAATTCGATGCTGACCGCCTCCCACACCTTCCGCCAAAACGAGGAGATCCAAGACCGCATGCTCGACTCGAATCCAATCGAGCACGAACGCGGCATCACTATTTTGGCCAAGACCACAGCCATTCACTACCAAAACACCAAAATCAACATCGTCGACACTCCGGGGCACGCCGATTTCGGCGGCGAGGTCGAGCGCATCATGCACATGGTTGACGGTTGCCTTTTGCTCGTCGACGCTTACGAAGGCACAATGCCGCAGACCCGCTTCGTCCTCAAAAACGCCCTTGAGAACCACATTAAGCCAATCGTCGTCATCAATAAGGTCGATCGCCCCAACGCCGATGCCAAAAAAGCCGTCGACGAGGTCCTCGATCTCTTCATCGAGCTCGGCGCCCCCGACGATTTGCTCGACTTCCCGATATGCTATGTGAGCGCCCTTAACGGCACTTCGTCGCTATCTCCCGATCCAACCACCCAAAAGCCGGGTATGGATCCGCTTTTCGATATGATCCTTAAGGAGATCCCCGCCCCTAAATGCGACCCTGAGGGGCCTTTCCAATGGCAGTCGGCTCTCCTTGATTACAACGATTTCGTCGGCCGCATCGGCATCGGGACCGTCCGTCGCGGAACCGTAAGGATAGGCGAGGCCGTGACCGATGTCCGCAAAGACGGGAAGACATCGAATTTCAAAATCATGAAACTCTACACCTTCTTGGGCATGAGCCGCAACGAGGTCGACCACGTGGACGCCGGCGACATCTGCGGGGTCGCCGGTCTCTCTGACATCGGCGTGAGCGACACGGTCTGCGACCCTAGCCATCTCGATCCTTTGCCCCCTCTCCGCGTCGACGAACCGACCTTGCAGATGGAATTCGGCACCAACAGCAGCCCGATGCGGGGCCAAGACGGGAAACTCGTCACGGCCCGCGTCATCGAGCAGCGTCTGTTTATGGAAACGCAACGCGACGTTTCGCTCCGTTACGTCCGCAAACCCAACGCCGAGACTTGGATCGTATCCGGGCGCGGCGAATTGCATCTCGGCGTCTTAATCGAAACGATGCGCCGGGAAGGCTACGAACTCGAAGTGAGCAAACCCCAAGTCATCGTCAAGGAAATCGACGGGATCAAGTGCGAACCCTACGAAGACCTTCAACTCGACGTTCCCGACGAATTCGTCGGCGACATGATGACCACTTTGGGCGATCGCGGGGCCACCTTAGGCGACATGGCATCCAATGCCGGCATCACCCGCCTCAACTACGTCATCCCCTCGCGCGGCCTTCTTGGCTTCGTGAGCAATTTCCTCACGATGACAAAAGGCTATGGCATCATCAACCACACGTTCAAGGAATACCGCCCGATGTATAACCACGAAGTCGGCGAACGCAATATCGGCGTCCTCGTCTCGACCGACAAAGGTCTGGCCACGAGCTACGCCCTCCAGAAAGTCGAGGAGCATGGCACGATGTTCATCGTCCCGGGCGAAATGTGCTACGAGGGCATGATCGTCGGCGAGCACCGCTACCCCGTCGACATCGCCGTCAACTGCACGATGACCAAGCCGATGACCAACGTCCGTTCGTCGACGCGCGAGATGATGATCGTCCTGAAAGCCCCTCGGAAAATGTCGCTTGAGGCCTGCCTCGATTACATTAATCTCGACGAATTCGTCGAGATCACCCCGCACGCGATCAGGATGCGGAAGCGGATTCTCAACACCAGCGAACGGAAAAAGTTCGACGCCCATCAAAAGGCGGCCGCCCAAGATATGGCTTTGGCCGCGAAGAAATGACGAGAAACCCGGAACCGACCTCGGCCCGGGCTTTTTTTATGCCTCGACGAAATGGCAGTGGCGCACCTTCCAAGCGGCGAGCTCGAGAGGAAGCCACCAAGCGAAAACGGTAAGGGTGATAAGGGATAAGAACCACCAAAGGACCCATTTGCCGATCAACTGGCCGCCATGCCCATCGAAATGGACGCGTTTGCCCTCATAGACCGTATGGTCGTAACCCCAGGCCTCCAAGCGGCAATAGACCCACGGAAAGGCGATTCCCAGGCTTAATGCGGTTACGAAGAAGGCGAAAAGGGCGTTGAGCAGAACTTGGTAAGGTTTGCCATCGAAACGGTTTGACGGGGCGGGATTCTTCAAGGGCGCTTCTTCGGCGGGAGCCATCTGAGGAACGGGTTTCTCCTTTGGCGCGGGCATGGGTCCCTCCTCGGGAACGGAAGGGTTCGATGAGACGCTCGGCTTCGCGGGAGCGGGCGCTTCGCCCTCCTTCCCCTCGGTATCGGAGGGAGAAGGGACTTCGGCTTCCTCGATCGCCGACATGGATCCCGTCCCTTCCTCCTCATGGCCCCACGAGGTCACAAACGAATCGGAAACGCCGATTTCGTTGACCTGCTCCTCGGAAGGCTCGGAGCCCTCATGAAGGCTAGGAACGGAAAAAGCATCCGCTGACGGATCCGATCCAAGTTCCGCTTGGGGGCTCGCCGGAACCGACGCGTCCGCCGCAAAAGAAGAGGACGCCAGCGGCTGTCTCTTTTGGAAACGGCCGTTGGTTTGCCGAATCGGTTTTCCTTTTTCATCTGCCATCCGTCAATCCCCCCCTCCATCGCCTTCCGGCGTTAAAACGGTATGCTTAGCCTTCCAGTCGTTGAGGCGGCATGGGACCCAGAGACCATAAATCCCCACGCTCACGAGGCAGAGAAACAGCCATGAAACCCAACGGCCGAGGATTTGGGTGGCTTTGCCGTCGAAATGAAGCCGATACCCATCAATCACCGTGTGAGCGTTCCGCCAACGGATTCTCCGACAATAGGCAAAAGGGTAACAGACCCCAAGGCTTAGTAAGATAATCAGAAAATTGGTTATATTGAGGCCGATAAGGCTGAGGAGCCCACCATCGAAACGGCTTTTCCCGACGAGGGCGGACGAAGGGCTTTTGGAGGAAGCGGCGTTTTGAGGAAATGGCTCAGCCTCGGGGTCGGATGAAGCCTCCGAGGGCCGTTTCGGCCCCAAATCGCGCCTGGCGGGGAAAGCGCCGATCAAAACCGCCAAGCCCCCGAGAAGGAAAAGCCCAAGGCCGATATAAGGGGAAAACGAAGGAAAAGAGGACCAGGAAGCAGGGCGACGAAGATAGGCCTCATATGCGAAAAGGCCAGCCACCGCCAAAGCGAAAACGGCGGAGATGAACCCAAAGGCGCCGCCAAGGACGCGAAAAGCCTTTTTGCCGGATCTCGAGGGGAAAAGGAAGGCGAAAGCCAAAGCCATGGTCGGAAAAGGAAGGAGCGATAGCAGAAGGAAGAGGCTGCGGTCGCGGCCCGTGAAGAAAAGGAAATAGCCATAGGCGAACCCGCAAGCGAGGAGAAAAAGAGCCAACGAGTAAAGAACGATGGCAGCCCGCGCTTTCCGTTTTGGGGCTTCCTCGACCCCCGTTGGGGGCGTGACAACGGCCGCGGCGGTTTCGATCGTGGCCTCCGCTTCCGAGGCCGATTCGGTTTCCTTCGCTAAGCAAACCTCAGGCGGACACGGAGGAAGCGATCCCTTGATTTGGGCGAGGCCTTTTGCCACCGCCCCAAAAGCGATGAAGGCGAAAAGAAGGCCCAAAAGGTAGAAAAACGGAAGGGAGTTACCAAGGAACTCGACGATGGAGAAAACCCCTCCCGAGAACAAGGAGCGAAAGTAAGCGACCATGATCGCGATCTGAACCTCGTAGTCGAGAACGAGGCCGTAAACGATGAAGGCGATGGCGATAGTCAGAACGCCAAGGGTCGCCAAACCCAAGGGCTTCTCATCGCGGGCGCGGGGAAGAAGAAGGAAAAGAACGAGAAAAGCGAGGGTGGCCCCCACGAAAAACGGATTGCCGAGGGACAAGAGCGCCGCATCGAAATAGGCAAGATAGGCAAAAAGCCCAGCCAAGGCCAAAATCAAGAGGACCATGACGATCGCAAGCGGTTTCTTCTTTCGGAAGCCCCGTTCGGGATCGAATGGTTCGTCGCTTAATTTTGTCCCGCAATCGGGACAAGTCACGACCCCGTCTGGGAAACGGCGGCCACACTCGGGGCATGTTTTCATGAGGGTTCCTCCTTCGGCTTCCGAAAAGGCAGGCGATCGATCGACGAAATCTTCCGATGCCTTATTATATTCTCTCCCAAACCCACAAATGGAGAATATTCGAAAACGGGAAAAAAAGAAAGCCGGTTCCGCCCGGCCTTCCTTCCTGATCAAAATCTCGATTCGCGGTATTTAGGCGAGGTTGGCCTTCCGCTTCCGCAAGAGGAAGAAGAGACCGACGAGAAGAGCCCCTCCGGCGACGAGGACCGTCGGAAGAACGACGGCGCTCCTTTCGGTCGCGTTGAGGAAAACCGAGGACTCGGGGTTGGCGTTGGCGTAAAGCGACGACATCTCATCATATTTCGCTTGGACCGTGACCGTGGTCTCGCGCGGAAGGCCGCTACCATAAAGATCGGTGCCGCTTCCGGAGAAGTCGTTCATGGTGACGCTCGTCATGTCGCCGGAAATCCACCATTTTTGCGGATCTTCGAAATTATGGATCCATGTGGTGACAAGGGTCCTGAAATTGCCATAGCCGTTATCGGCGCTGGCGGCGCAGGAGAAGTAACCGGTCATGACTTGCTCCAAAGCGGCCACCGCGATCGTTTGTTCGGCGCTGTCCTTGGCGGCGATGCCTTTGGACAAAACGAGCGAGCCGGCGGATCCGCTGAGATAATAGAGTTCCGCGTTATCCCCCGTCGCGTAAACCTGATCGGCGCCCAAATCGTCTTTGTTGGTCGCCGCATCGGCGTATGTGCCGATATCGTTATAAATCTTAATCTGATAGAAGCAGCCGACGATCGCGGTCGGGACATCGGCGTAGACGACGTAACGGTCCCCCGAGGCGGCGATGTTGATCCAACTATCGAGCGGAATCTCGGCATCGACGGTCCCGTCGTCTTTCCAATAGTGAATCGTCCAGGCATGCCCATAGGAGTAGGCGGACACCGCGGTGGGATCGAGCCACATCCGCAAATAGGAACTCGTGAAAGTGGGCTCGGGGCTGGAAACCTCCCAATCGCCGGTCCATTTATGATCGCCATTAAACGCGCTGACGACGAACATCGTCGAATATCCGGCGCTTTCCACCGCCGTTTTGTAGGTCGCGCTGAGATCGACCGTCTGGGTCCCCAACCACCCTTGCTCCGTTTTGAAGAGGACGGAATCGTATGCGACCGGCAAACTCACGTCGAACAGCGCGAAATCGCTGGTGCTATCCTCGCTACGATACATCTGACTCGTGAGAGATTCGACGGGATCGGTCCCCGCGTTCCAAGCGTAGGCGTACATCGTCGTGGGCAAAGAGGCGATCGCCTCGTTCTTCATGACCTTGCATGAGAACGTTTGGGCCGTCGCGCCCGCTTTGACGGGCTCCGCCGCCTTCTTGGCGGAGAAAGCCGCCCCGATGGCCCCCGCCCCGGCCACCGCGAGCGAAAGGCTCCCGGCCAAACATAGCAATTTGAGTTTTTTCATAAATTCCCCCTAGTTGCAGTAAGCGCTTACCGCTATTCATTATTTTTGATTTTAGGGACGCGAACGCGAAAAGTCAACGGGCGGTAACCTTAAATTAACTTAATAAGGCAGGAAAAGGGTTTCGTAAACCGATCGGTCTTGGCCGAAGCGCATGAAATCGCTTTTTTTCGAGGGCAAAAGGCCGCCCGAAAAGAAAACTAAGACGCCCAACGGCTACGCCGCTTTCAGGCGATCGGTGATCCCCTGGGCTTCCCTATAGATGCCCTTTATGTCCTCGCCGACGTGGAAAGTTCCATCCATATAGCGGATTATGCCGTCGATCATGGTCATCTTGACGTCATCCTTGGCGCCGGCATAGACCACGTTCTTGGCGATGTTGTTGATCGGCTGCATGTTCGGCTTCATGAGGTCGATCATGATGAGATCGGCTTTTTGGCCCGCCTCAAGATAGAGGCAATCGGTGAGCCCCATGGCTTTGGCGCTCCCGACGGTCGCGGCCTTTAGCGACGTCCAGGCATCGAAGGCGGAGGGATCCTTCCGAAGCAGTTTCTGAAGCACGCAAGCCAAGCGCATCTCGTAGAACATGTCGAGTCCGTTGTCGCTCGCCGGGCCATCGGTTCCCATGCCGAGATTAAGCCCCGCGTCGACGAATTTCGTCAAGGGGGCGATCCCGGAGGAGAGTTTGCTGTTGCTGCCGGGGCAAGTGATGGCGCTCGCGGCGTGCTTTTTGAAGATGCCGATGTCCTTGTCGCTGAAATGGACGCAATGGAAACCGCCGCCCCCATAATCGAGAAGCCCGAGGCTTTCCATATACTCGGCGGGGCTGAGACCGCCATGGCGCCTTTTGCATCCCTCGACCTCGCTCGCGGTTTCGCTGATATGGGTGAAAACCGGGCATTTAAGCTCGTGGCTAGCCTCCGAAAGGGCCCGCAGAATCCCCTCCGTGCACGTGTATTCGGCATGATAGCCAAGGCGATAGCTGACGAGGGGGCAGCGGCCGTTGATGCGGCGGTAAGAGGCTTTCATTTCCTCGACCGACTCGCGATCCTTGGTGACTGTGCCGAGAAGGACCGTCCGAAAGCCCATCTCCTGAGCCGCCCGCGCCATCTCGTCGGGGTTGTAATACATGTCGAAGCAGGCGGTCATCCCGCTCGTGAGGTATTCGAGGATCGAAACTTTGTTAAGGTGATACTGGTCATCGGGCCGGAGTTTCCCCTCAAGCGGGAAAATGCGCTCGAAGAGCCAGTCGTGAAGGGCCAAATCGTCGGCTAGCGAGCGGGCGAAGCTCATCGCGCTGTGGGTGTGGGCGTTCTTAAAGCCCGGCATCAGAAGGTTCCCCCGGCAATCGATCGTCTTGTCGATATTTTCGCGCGGGGCCCCTCTTCCCACGTAGGAAATCCTTTCCCCATCGACGAGAAGCTCGCCGTCGAATACGCCTTCCCCGTCCTTCATCGTGAGGATCTTCGCGCCAGTGAACAATGTTTTCATAATTTTTTATATTACCATTTATTGGCGCGTTTTCCTAACATCGGCCGCCATGCCTGCCGTAAGCCCGCAATCAAGGGGCTGACTTTCTATTCAAGCGAGACGATATCTTTCTTAAGTTGCCTCTCGAGATCTCTCAAGGAGGCGAATTTTATCTCATCGCGGATCCGCTCATGGAAAGAAACGTAAATCGTCTCGCCGTAAATCGAGCCTTCGAAACCCTTGAGGTAGCACTCGACCCGCGGTCGAGTCAATAACCCTACGGTCGGATTGGTCCCGATGTTGATCAGGGATCTATAAGGGCGGCCCCGCAGGAAGACAAGACCCCCGTAAACGCCGGCTTTTGGAAGGGCGTATGGGGTTCTCATCTCAAGGTTCGCCGTCGGAAAGCCGATCCGGCGCCCGTTCTCGTAGCCGTGCCCCACCGTGCCATGGATCTCGTAATCGCGCCCCAATTGGCGGTTCGCGGAGGCGATGTCCCCGTTCGCCAAATCGGCGATGATGCGCTGAGTGGAGACTTTCGCCCCCCGGTAATCAAGAAGCGGAACCTCCGCGACCGCGAAAGATTTCGAAAGAAGATCCGCGCGGCCCAAGCCCCCGCGTCCGAACGTGTAATCCTCGCCCACGACCACAGTCTCCGGATGAAGGGGCTTAAGGACCCGCTCGAGGAAGGCCTCCGGGGACAGATCGAAGAAAGCGCCGTCAACCTTGAGGAGGAAGGCGCAGTCGAGGCCCTCCGCTTCAAAAAGGCGGAGTTTGTCCTCAAGGCTCGTCAGAACGTCATGGCTTTTCCCGCTTGGCAGGAAAGCGGCCGGATTCTCGGCGAAAAGCAAGACCCCCAAATCGCCTTCGGCGGCTTTTTTGCCTTCCTCAATCAGGCGCCTGTGCCCGCGATGAACCCCATCGAAATTGCCTAGAAGGAGGGTGAGCTTGCCCTCGCGGGGCTGAATCCTGCCATAATCGAGATAGATCCGTTCCACTAGAAAAGCCCCCTTTCGGCCCGGTAATGGGTATCCGCGAAGCGCCTATAAACGGCGATGGCCTCCCCATGGAGCGTGAGCAGCACCTTCGCCCCGTAATCCTCGGCGAGGTCGAAGGGCGCCCCGTTCCTGGCGCGATTAAGGTCTTCCTCATCGATCTCGACGTGTTTCATCGTGGTGATGGCTAAAGTCCCGTCGATGAAGGGCTCTTTCCCGATGGCGTCGAGTTTCTTGGCGTCGGCGACGAGAAAAGGCCCGAGAGAAAGGCGCCGCAAAGACGTGAGATACCCTACCGTGCCAAGCCGCTCGGCGATATCGCTTCCCAAAACGCGGATGTAGGTTCCCCTCGAAACCGTGGTCGAAAAGACGATGAGGTTATCTTTCATTTCGATGAGATTCAGCGAGAAAATCTCGACGCTTCGCGGCTTCCGTTCGACGACTTTGCCCTCGTGGGCGGCTTTGTAGAGCGGTTCCCCGTTCACTTTTATGGCGCTCGTCATCGGCGGAATCTGCTCGCCTTTCCCCTTAAAAGAAGAAAAAGCCTCGACGATATCCCCGTTCGTGAGAC
Organism: Bacilli bacterium; assembly: GCA_022641095.1. Lineage (GTDB taxonomy): Bacteria > Bacillota_I > Bacilli_A > RFN20 > CAG-826 > UBA4951. The sequence continues at coordinate 121,261 of JALCDB010000002.1, read as the reverse complement.
TCTGGACGCTCTTCTTAGCGATCACAGGGGTGTCGGGGTCAAGCGAGGAGGTCGTCTCGCCCAGTTTCAAAGTCGCCAAATAGCTTTTTCTCGAATCGTCGATATAGGGCAGGAACTTGGTTCCCCGACCTACCCCCACGAGCAAAAGGCCGGTCGCGAAAGGGTCGAGGGTGCCCAAATGCCCCACCCGCTTCGTCCCGAATTCTTTTTGCAATCGGTTGTCGACGGCGCGGGAAGTCATCCCCGCCTCTTTGTCGAGCAATAAAAGGCCGCTTTCCATACTTGTAGACATTATAATGTCTCGGAGGCGCTTTTACCCCATGAAATACATTCGACACGTCCTTGCGGCCCTGCGGAAAGCCGACCGCGACTTCTCGCTCATCGATGAGGGGGATAAAATCCTCGTTGGCCTTTCGGGCGGCAAAGACAGCCTTTGCCTGCTGCGCGCCCTTTCTCTCTACGGCCGCTTCGCCGCGAAGAACTTCGAAGTGAAACCGGTCTATCTCGACCTGGGTTTCGGAAATCCCGACCTGTCCCCGCTCAGGGGATTCTGCCATTCGTTAGGGAGCGAGCTCTACGTCAGCGATTCCCGTTTCGTCTATGATATCCTGAAGGCCCACGCGAAACCCGGCCGCCATCTTCCCTGCAGCATCTGCTCGCGGATGAAGAAGGCGGCCATGAACGGCATCGCCAAAGAGCTTGGTTACAACAAAGTGGCCTTCGCCCATCATAGCGACGACGCGACGGAAACGCTTTTCATGAACATGATCCACGGGGGAAGGGTCGCCACCTTCGAACCCAAGATGCGGCTGGAGCGGGCCCACGTGACCTTCATTCGGCCCCTTATCTATTGCTACGAGAGGGACCTGAGCCTCCTCGCCGAGGAGGAGAGGCTGCCCGTTTTGAAAAGCCAGTGCCCAGCCAATGGCTTCACGGACCGCCAAGCCACGAAAAACCTCCTGAAATCCATCTACGCGCAATGGCCGGAAGCCAAGGGGAATTTCCGAAGCATGCTCACGAATTTCGCCCCTTTCAAACTCTATTTCTCCTCGCTTGAGTTCGAAAGCGCCCGCGATCACTCATACGCTTTGAAACCTATCATATCGGCTCAGGATATCGTCGGAACGCCTTTCGCCAACAAGCCCCCTAAGGAAGGGGAGGCCCTCTATCTCGTTTTGCGCCGGCACGAGCGCGTGGGGACCGTGGCCTATCGCCGCCTCAGCGGCCATCGCTTCGCCATCGAGGGGCTTTCGGGGCCGCAAAGGGCCCAAGCCATCGCGATTCAGGAAGTCGTGGATATCGTCGGCAAAACGGCGAATCCCGTCACTTTCGTGCTTCTAGGCTGCTCGAAGCGAACCAAATTGGAAGCGGGATTCGTTAAAAGGAAAGAGCCGGGCCGCAAAACGGAGCGCTACCTGAGGCGAATCGAGAAATAAGGGCGATGAAAAAAAGACCCGGTTTGCTCCGGATCCCCTTTCTTTCATTTGCCTTTTTTGGCGTCTTTGAGGCTTTTCTCCTCGCGGGCCAGAGCCTCTTCGAGTCGGGCGGCCTTATCGAACTGGTCGTCATAGACGAAAACGATATCCGGAATTTTGTAGATGTCCATTTTCTTGGCCAAAGACGAACGGACGTAGCCTTTGCAGCGGTTCAGTTCCTCAAGGCATTGGCGGGGGTATTTGGCGCCGAGGAAACTCACATAGACCTTGGCGAGGCTGTAATCGCTGTTGACCGCGACTTCGCTGATGGACGGCAACCCTACGCGCGGATTATGGAGTTCGCGCGTGAGGATGTCGCTCAGGTTTTTTTGGATAAGGGCCTTGACGCGCCCTTGGCGGTTCGCCATACGCTACTTCTTCTCCACGAGGGCATAGCCCTCGATGAGGTCGCCCTCTTTGATGTCGTTGAAATTGGCGATCGAGAAGCCGCATTCGTAGCCTTGCTTGACTTCCTTGACGTCGTCCTTGAAACGCTTGAGCGAGGCCAGTTTGCCATCGTAGACGACGATGCCGTCGCGGATGAGGCGGATTTTGCTGTCGGCGGCGATGACCCCGGAGGTGACGTAGCTGCCGGCGATGGTGCCAACGTGGGTTATCTTGTAGATATGGCGGATTTCGGCTTGGCCGGTGACGTTCTCCACCATCTCGGTTTTGTAGAGGCCTTTCATGGCGTCTGACATCTCGTCGAGCAATTCGTAGATGATTCTGTGGAGGCGGATCTCCACGTGCTCTTCCTCGGCTTTTTGGCGAATGCGGGCGTCCGGGCGGATGTTGAAGCCGTAGACGATGGCGTGGGAGGCGCTGGCGAGCAAAACGTCGTTGTCGCTGATCGCCCCGGCCTCGGCTTCGATGACTTTGATATGCACCTTGTCGTTGGAAAGCTTCTCAAGCGAGGCCTTAAGGGCCTGCGCGGAGCCGTCGGTGTCGGCCTTCACGATGACGTTGATGTCCTGGATTTTGCCGGCGTTGATGAGGTTGTTAAGGTCGTCGAGGTTCATGGCCGCGTTGGCACCCCGCTGCTTTTCCTTGTTGGCGAGGGCTCGTTTCTCGGCGACCGACTTGGCTTCCTTCTCGCTCGGGAACGCCATGAAGCGGTCCCCGGCCGTCGGAACGGAGGAAAGGCCGGTGACGGAAACCGGGCAACTCGGCGCGGCGGAGTGGATGATTTGCCCATATTCGTTGACCATCCGGCGGATTTTGCCATAGATGTCGCCCACGACTACGTAATCGCTGTTGCTGAGGGTGCCGTTTTGGACGAGCAGAGTGGCTTTTGGACCCTCGCCCTTATCGAGATTGGCCTCGAGGACGGTGCCGATCGCATACCGATTCGGGTTGGCCTTGAGTTCGAGCATCTCGGCTTTCATGAGGATGGCCTCGAGCAAATTGTCGATGCCTTTGCCGGTTTTGGCGCTTATGTTGACGCAGATGACGTCACCGCCGTATTCTTCGGCGATCACCCCATGCTGCATGAGTTGCTCCTTGACCTTTTGGGGATCGGCGCCGGGTTTGTCCATCTTGTTGATGGCCACGATGATGGCGCTTTTGGCGGCCCTAGCGTGGTTGATGGCCTCGATCGTCTGCGGCATGACGCCGTCGTCGGCCGCGACGACCAGAACGACGATGTCGGTCACGGAGGCGCCGCGGGCCCTCATCGCGGTGAAAGCCGCGTGCCCTGGGGTGTCGATGATGGTGATCCTCTTGCCTTTGTATTCTTTTTGGTAGGCGCCGATGGCTTGGCTGATGCCGCCCGCTTCGTGCGAAGCGACGTCGCTATGGCGGATGGCGTCGATGAGGGTGGTTTTGCCATGGTCGACATGGCCCATGACGGTCACGACCGGGCCCCGCTCGACGAGATCCTTAGGATCGTCGTGGATCTCCAGTTGGTCGAAATGCTCCTCGTCCACCACGGCCTCTTTCTTGAAGTCATAGTTAAACTCAAGGCAAATGGTTCCGATCGTCTCGTCGTCAAGCAGTTGGTTGATGGTGACGGCCTTGCCCTGCATGAAAAGGAACTTGATGATGGCTGGGACGGGGACGTTGATGGCTTTCGAAAGGTCGGCCACCGAAAGTGGCTTGCTGTAGACGAAAACGCCGCCGTTGACTTTGGCGTACTCCTCCTTGCGGCCGCTGGGTCGCTCGACGAAATTCCTCACGCGCTTTTGCTGCTGAACCCTCTTTTTCTTCGAGAAATACTTCTTTTTTTTCATAATCAATCATTCTCCTTTCGTTTCGCTAGGAGGCTTTCCGCCGCCTTCTTGCCAAGAATGGCGAGGCAACTGACCTCTTTCCGTCCCAGGGCGCGCCCCAAGTCGGCTTTGCTCACGTCGCGGAGGACGGGAACGCCCCGTTTCTCCGCCCGCAAAACGTATTCTCCGGCTATTCTTGGCGAGGCATCGGAGGCGACGACGAGGAGCGAAATCCCCGCCAACGCCGCCTTGGCTTCCTTGCCGATGAAGGCTTGATGGCCCCTATATAAGAGACCTAGAAATCCTAATTCGTTCTTACCCATTCGGTGTCTTCCCCTGAGCAAGGGCGTTTACGGTCTCACTTGTCATCGTAGTATTTGTCGAAATCCTCGTTATCGAGGTCTTCGACATCGGATTTGGCGTCGGCGGAGGCCTCCTCCTCCTCTTTGGCGATTTCGTCAAGTTCCTCTTGCGAGTAGATCGGCATGGCGCTGGCTGAGGGAACGACCTCCGTCGGTTTGGCGTGAGCCTGCTCCTCATCAGTGATCTTCCGAGGGCGCTTGCCGTATTTGCGTTTCTCGTAAGGCTTGCCGCTCGGCTCGGGAACGCGTTTTTTCTCCTCTTCGAGCTCCTTCTCGAGTTCGTCGAGGGTCTTGGTGGTCTTGACGAGCGTGGGCATGACTGGCTTTTCCTCGATTGGGGCGGGGGCCGGCGCGATTTCCTCTTCCTTCGTGGAGGCTTTTTGAGTCTCCGGAGAAGGGAGGGGCGCGACCGTTTGCGCGACCGGCGCTTCAGGGATGGGCGAATCGGCCTCTTCTTCATGGGCTTTGGCGACCGGGGCGGCCAAGGTGGCGGCCAAGGCGGCCTCCTCGGCTCGCTTTCTCGCCTCTTCCTGGCTCTTTTCGGCGTAGGCCTGCCGCTCCAAGACCTTCTTTTCGTCGTCGGCCTGCTTCTGAAGCTCTTCCATCGTGGCGTATTCGAGGGCTTCCTCCTGCGCTTCGCTCTCCTCCATGATGTCGATGCTGAAGCCGGTCAGTTTATTGGCCAACCGGGCATTGGCGCCTTTCTTGCCGATAGCAAGGCTCAGTTGCTCGTCTTTGACGACGGCGATGGCCTTTTGGTACGGCGAAGCGGGGTCGACGGGTTGCAAAGCCACGCCCAGGACCTGGGCCGGGCGAAGCGATTCCGCGACGTAAAGGCCGGGGTTGTCGCTATAGGCGATGATGTCGATTTTCTCTTTGTCCTTCCCATTTCCGAGCTGGCTCACGATCTTTTGGATGCGGCTGCCGCTCGGGCCGATGCAGGCGCCTGTAGCGTCCACGTCCTCGTTCGTGCTCATGACGGCGACTTTGCTGCGCACGCCGGCTTCGCGGGCGATGCCCTTGATGAGGACGGTGCCGTCGTAGATTTCGTGGATTTCCTCCTCAAAGAGGCGCTTAAGGAAGCCCTCGCTGCTGCGGGTGACTTCGATCTGGGGGCCGTGGGATGGTTTGCCTTCCTGCTGGGCTTCCTTGACTTCCTGGATGTAGACCTTGATCGGGTCGCCGACTTTGAAGTATTCGTCGCCGATCATCTCGCGACGGCCGAGCTCGACCATGGTACGGCCGATGTTGACGGTGACGCTCCGGTCGTCCGCCTTCTCGACGGTGCCGGTTATCATCTCGCCGATGTGATCCTTGTAAACGTCGTAAAGGGCGACGCGCTCAGCTTCGGCGATCTTCTGACGGAGGATCGTTTTGACGGCCTGAGCGGTCATTTTGCTGAGTTCCTCGGCCGGGCATGGGATGGGGAAATCGTCGCCGGCCTTGTATTTTTTCTTCTTAAGGCCCTTATTGGCGTCCGCGACGCTAATCTCGAGGTAATCGTCCTGGACCTCGTCGACGACCTTCTTGACCTGAGCGAGGACGATCTCGCCTTTGGACATGTCGATATCGACGGTCACGACGGCGTCGTCGCCAATCGCGAGTCCTTGGGCCAAATAATGGAGATAGGCTTTTTGGAGGGCGTCCTTGAGGGCGTTTACGACGGCCTCGTCGGTGAGACCCTTGGATTCCGCGATTTCGTGAATCGCGCTGGCGAATGCTTGTGCATCCATAACTGTTTTCCTTCTTTTTCTTTCTTCTATAGTTCGATGGCCAGTCTGGCCTTATCGACGTTTTTGGCCGGGAAAGCGAATTCCCGGAAGTGGGTCTTGTTTTTGACCCGGATGACGATGTCGTCCCCGACGGAGGCGATGACGCCCTCAAGGACGTTCTCGCCTTGGCAAGGGCAAGAGAGGTGAAGATTGACGTAACGGCCCACGTAATCGCCGAGCCTTTCGGGCTTTATCGGCTTCTCGGCCCCGAGGCTGCTGACGTCGAGCGTGTAAGGACCCTCGATGGGGTCGGCGGCGTCAAGAAGCGGATTGATGAGATCGCTCACTTCAACGATGTCGTCGAGCGAAATGGGCGCGAGGCGATCGACCGCCACATGAAGCGTGAGCCCATCCCTGTCGCGCGTCAGTTTGACTGAGGCCAAATCGTACCCGGCTTTGGCCAAAGGCGCCTCAAGAAGCGCCGTCACTTTGGATATTTCGTCCATCCCTGCCTCCCCAAAAGAAAGAGTGGCTCCAATAGAAGGCCACTCACATTCGACTATTGAGCTTGGGCGGAGCCTGCTCGAGGGTCTTCCGCACCATTTAAGATACACGCTTACGCGGGCGTATGCAAGAGCGGAGAAGGCCCCCGGCGGGGACGATGACGTTGATGACGAAAAGGAAAACGGTCCCATAGGCGAGGCGGTTCATGTAATCGTAGGGGAGAAGGATCGCGCCCCCTTCGGCGAGGTAGAGGGGGTCGAGCCCAAGGGCGATCCAACGCCAAAGGGCGAGGAGAAGGCCAAGGGCCAAATAGACGCCGCAGAAGACGGGGACGGCCTTTTTGGGCAAAGACCCTCCTTCGGCGGACAGATAGAGATAAGCGACCATCATCGCGAAAGGGAGCGCCATGTAAAGACAAAAGCCGATGAGGCCGGGGAGATGCCCGCCTTCGGGGTCGAGGAACCAAACGCCGTTAAGGAAGAGACCGAAGAAAGCGATGGCCAAGAGGGCGAAGATTCCCTTCCCGCAACGCTCCCACCACGGACGGGACGGCGCTTTCTGGGGCGAGTCCCCTCCGTTAAGCTTCCGAAAGTAAAGCCAAGAGCCGAGGGCGAGCATCAGAAACGAGCCGATTAAGGGCTCAAGCGGATAGAGCGGGTCGAAGCCCCCCGCGAACCAACCGAGGACCCCGAAAGAAACCTCGAGGCAAATCCCCAATATCACCGCGAACGCGACTAAGACCATCGCCAAAGCCCACCGCTTCGCCTTCCGTGAGGAGATGCCCTCGAAAGCGGACTTGAGGAGACGGAGGGCGAAAACGACGACCCCCAGCGCGTAGACCTCGCCCATCCAATAGGGGAGGGCGAAGCGAAAGAAATTCGGGATTTCCTGAGCGAGGGAAAGCAAGAGGTTCGAAAGGCACCAGCCCGCGTAAACCAAAGCCAGCGAAAGCAGGGTCGCGCGAACCGGGCTCCGCCTCATTTGTAACCCTCCCGATAGGTCGTATGAACCGCGTCGTCCTGAACGTAAAGGTGCGTCAGGTCGAACGTCGCGTCCTCATGGAGCGTGAGAAGGGAGCCGCCGATGAGGTCGTAGCCCCGCTTCTCGCTTCTCGCGTAATAGAGTTCCTTGTCCGTTTTGACCCCGTACCCCAAGGTCACCCCATCGTAATCGGCCACGAAATCGTTGCCGTGGTCATGGCCATAGAAAAGAGCCTTGGCATTCCGTTTTTTGGCGGAGGAAAAGAAAGAGGATCCCCTGTAGGACGGTGAAATGGATTCGTGCTTCTCCCACTTCAGGTAGGTGGTGAGCCCGCCCTCGTCGGCGTAAGCCTTCGCCGTCTCCCGGAGCGGAATGTGGAAATAGGCGATGGACGGAACGTAAGACCCGTCAGATCCTTTCGCGGCTTCGCATTCGCTTTCGTACCATGAGACCTGGCCTTCGTCGATCGGCGGGTGCTCGTAACGGAAGGGGCTCGTCTGGACGCAACTGTGGCTGTCGAGGGAATAGAGCTGCCAAACGGGTTTCCCGCCTTGAACGAGGTTCACCACGTAATTGCTGGCGCCGCTAAGCGGGGAGCCTTTCGGATGGCGGTAAACGCCGGCCCCTTCTTGAACCAACTCCTCCAGCCACGAGAAACGGTAATACCCGTCGGCGTCGTGATTCCCCCACGTGACCCCATAGGGAACCCCATACGAGCGAATCCGCGCGAAAAGGGCGGAGGCGATTCTCTCATTGCCCAAAAGGAAGCAATCGCCGGTCAGCATGAGAAAATCGGGTTGTCTCGCGGCGGCGACCACCGCGTCGAGATACGCCAACTCGTGCGGCAAATCGGTCTCGCACCCAAAATGGAGGTCGCTCAATTGAAGGATCGCGTATCCTTCGCGAAAAGGAAGTTCGCTCACATAATCGCCAAGGGCGGGCCCTTCCTCTTTGGCGGGCGCGCACCCGGCGCAAAAAGCCCCCAGCAAAAGAAGCCAGGAGCCGATATGCCGAAAATTCGCGAAGGGCATATCAAACGATGGGGTGCGGACCGTCGTTAATATAGAGAATGCCGAGGGTGTGGGGCCCGCAGTGGCAGCAAACCGTGGCGTTGGCTTGGGTGATGTGGACGTTCTTGAAGCCGCGCGCCCTAAGAACCGAAGCGACTTTGTCGACCAAGGCTTTGATCTCGGGTAACTCGTAACTGCTCGAAAAAGTGACGAAAACCTCCTCCGGATCAGGATTGGAGAACTCCGCGAGGGTGTTTTCGACATAGCTCATCGTGGCCTTCTCCATCGGGCCCCGGTCTTTTTTGCCGGCCACCATGACGCCGTTCTTGACGATGATCTCCGGTTTTATGTTAAGGATATTGGCGCCGAGAAGCGCCATCGCGTTGCAGCGGCCGCCCTTATAAAGGTAGTCGACGTGCTCGAGGGAGAAGGAAGCCTGGACCGAGGGGATTCTCCTTTTCACAAGGCCAACGATCTCATCGGCTTTTTTGCCGGCGTCGATCAGTTTGCGGGCGTAAATGGCCTCAAGGGCGATCCCGGTCGAAAGTTCCGCGCTATCGATGACGTAAACGTTCTTGAGCCCTTTGGCGGCCAAGCAGGCGTTGTTGTAGGACGATGACAGCGTCTTCGACAGAGAGAAATGGATGACAGCGTCATGGCTCTCGAGAAGCTTTCGGAAATGCCTTTCGAATTCGGCGACGTTGACGGCGGTCGTCTTGGCCAAAATGCCGGTCTTGGCGGTATAGGCGAAGATCTCCTCGCCCTTCACTTCCTCGTCGGGAATGGTTTTGTCCCCCAAGACCAATGTATAGGAAATGGTATGAATATCGTATTTTTCAAGCAGATCGTCCTGAAGATCGATCGTGCTTTCGGCGGAGAGGGCAATTTTCATAAGCTGTCTGGTTCCTGTGCATGTATTCTAGCACGCGAGAGCGAGCGCGTGTACCCTAAAGGAAAGGAAGGAAAAGTGAGCGGAAAGCGCAGAAAAATGCTATAATTATTAAGAAATTGGAGGAATCCGCATGGAAACGTTGAAATGCATCGAAGGCCGCCAAAGCGTCCGTAAATACGTCGAGGCGGAAATCCCGCAAAAGGACGTCGACGCTATTCTGAAGGCGGGCCTGGAAGCCCCGAGCGCCATGAATCGGCGGCCGTATGAGCTCGTCGTCAACGTCGACAACGCTTTTTGGAGGGGTTTTGCGAAAGCCAAACCCACCTGCGACATCGCCGCCGAAGCCGCTTTGAGCGTTCTCGTCGTCGGGGACAGCAACAAAAACCCAACGCCGGAATTCATGATCGAGGATTGCTCCAACGTTAGCCAAAATATCCTTTTGGCCGCTTATGACTTGGGGTATGGATCGCTTTGGTGCGGCATCAAGTTCGGCAGCGACTTTTATAAAGAGCTCATAAGTTACTTCAAATTGCCTGATGGTTATATGCCGGTCAGCCTTCTCATCATCGGAAAGGCCGGGGAAAGGAACGTCGCGCAGGACCGCGACCGTTTCGAGAAAGCCAAAATCCACTACGGCAGGTTTTGACGATCCGTCATGTCGTCAACCCCCGGAAGTTCAGTCGTCTTTCGTCAGATACCTCTTTTTTTAAAATACAAAAGCCGAAAGAAACACCGACAAAGCGACAAAGATCAAGCAAGAGGCCTTTTGAAAAACGGCAGAAAACGAACTGCTGACTATTTTTGATTCGAATAAGCCGAATACAGGTCTTTGTAAACGGTCGATTCAGCCAGCAATTCCTCATGGGTGCCACGGCACTTGATGGTCGCGTCATCGAGGATGAAAATCTTTTCGGACAGCGCTTTCGCGATTCCCAAGTCATGCGTAATGATGATGCCGTTTTGACTGCCCAAATACCTTTTTAAGACCTTTGTGAGTTTCTGCTGCGCAAGAAGATCGAGGCTAAGGAGCGGTTCGTCCAGAACGAACGAATTCTCACTGAGGGGCAACAGAAACCGGGCCAACGAAACCCTGGCTTTTTCCCCGCCGGAAATATTCGAGCCTCTTTGGCCGAATTTTCTGCCTTCAAGTTTCTCCAGCTCAAGATCGGCGATGATTCGATTGAGCCTTTCCGTCGAATAAAACTTCTTGGGGAAAATGCAGTCTGAAACAAACCTGGATGTTCCCCGAATGTCATCGATGGCCGAAATGGCGGAAAAAACCTCATTCTGGATTCGTTTGTCTTTCAAATCCTTTGGGTCGATCGCGTAGATGTCGCAAAGAACGGAAGTGGTCTCAGCGATGTTTTTCCTGGAGAAAGCGGCGTTTCCAACCACTTTTGAGAAAGCGTCAAAAACCCGTTGCGCGTACCGTTCGCGCTCCTTTTGGTATTTTTCAACGGGAAGGCCTTTTTTCCCAAGCGTTATATTGAAAAGCAAATCATCGTCGAATATCTCGAGATCCTGAGAATAATAACGGACGCACGAAAACAACAGATTCCTCGAAACGCTTTCGCTTTTCCGCTGACCGATGCTGACTTGGCCAGCGGTGGGTTTCGCCGAACCGAAAAGCAGTTTTATCAGTGTCGTCTTCCCCTCGCCCGAAAGACCGATCAGCGCGATTTTCCCATCAACTGGGAAAGTGATGTCGCGAAGAACGGCTTTCCCTCCATAAGAGCAGGAAACCCCATCGAAACAAATCAGGCCATCCCTAGGAATGCATAGATTCGTCCTGGCGCATAGCGGCTCTTTGACTTTCTCGAAAAAGACATTGAATTTTTGAATATTCTCATACATCTCTTTCACGCTGCCGATCGGAAGGAAAATCACGGAGAAGTATGAAATGAGGGCCACCAAAGTGCTGACATCAAGCCTTCCGGCCTCCAAATCGAACGCGGCGAACGCAAAAAAAACAGCCAACGCCACGCTTTGAATGACGGAAATCGAAATCTTGGAGATGTCGCTTGCAAGATTCGCTTTGATAAAAAACGAATCGCGCCTCGTGAAGCCGGCGAACATGCTTTGTTCGTATGCGTCAAACGAACTGTAGGAAAGAATGGAATTCTTGTTTTCTATGAACTCCAGCACTTTGGGATTCAGGGAATAAATCTCTTCCTTTCCTTTTTTCAGATTGGACAGATAAATTCTGTTTGCGGAGAAAATCACCACCAGAATAAGCAAATAGGAAACGCCCGCGATGAAAAGGAACGTCAAGCTCCAAACCGCCGAAATGACAATTGAGGCGATGGAGGCGACGAGGGTGAAAGCGATTGAGAAATAATTGACCGCCACCACGCTGGCGATTTGCTCGGAATCGCCAAAAACGGCGCCAAGGAAGGCGCCGGAGCCTTTTGTGGAAACGGTTTTGCTCTCCTGCTGGGAAAGCGAATGAAGAAGAACGTACTCAAGTTCCTTCTTGAACGAGTAATACAGTTTTGTGGTTATGAAAGCGCAAAGAAACAAAGCGATGGCCGAGGCCACGCAAACGCAGATCAAAGCGGCGATGTTCCTTGTCTGCCCGTTTCCGGTTCCAATTCCATCCAAAATGGCTTTTTCGAAAAACGGAATCAAAACCGTGCAAACGCTTGATATTGCTGATGCCACTAACAAAAAGAACATCGCCAAACGGCCGTGATGACCTGAAAACCCATGGCTTAGTCGGAGCAAAGCCTTTATCTTCGTTTTATCCATTGCGATTTTGCAAAACTCTCTTTAATTTGCGGCGGGCTCGAGAAAACCATGCGGAACCTCAATCCAGCCACAATCCGCAAATCCACGACCGCTGCGGCCGCCCCACCAAAGAACGCGTCTCTTATTAACGCCTTTTACCAAAAGAATATTATTTCTTAGCATATGCTAACCCTTTTGTTTTATTTTATTTTGCGGAAATCAAAAATCAACGGTTTTTGTTTTTGCTGCCATCTATTGTTGAAAAACATCGATAAATCCTAAGATTGGCATGAATTGAAATAGTATGCGTTCAGCCCCCTATTCGCATGTCTTATTTTTGAAACATTACGTTAAAGATCGTTGCGATGTTTGCGATTCAAAGCGAACGCGGAAAACTGAGGAACCATCTTCGTTCGCGCCTAACTCATCGTCATGATGCAATCGCAAAAGGTGATTTGACAACACCGATGATAATCATATGTTTATTAAACGACGTAGAGCAAGACGATAGGCACAACGCATTAAAAAAGAAAACACCCTTTTGGGTGTAATCAATGAGTTTCTTAAACTCTTGGGTCTACGACCCGTTCTTATTATGACTATATTATAGAACGCACAACGGCTTTCGCAAGGGAAACGATAACCTCATTCTTAATCAGCTCTCCGATTCATACAGGGAATGGTGCTTTTTAACAGCATAGCGATCCGTCATGTTTGCGATCGACAGCATTATATCACGCAAAAAAACCGTGTTAATAATCTTAAAAACCTTCCCCTTTATTGACGAGGATTTTTCGTCTTCGGGAGAATGCTCGTTTCTAAGGGCCAGTTCTGAGATAGAATCGAGTATCTGACTTTTCTCATAAACGGAAAAAGTCTCATCATCGCGATGCAGGAAACAAGAAAACCTCGGATCTTTTCTAAGAGGTTCTGACTTACTTTCAGAACTGCTCAAAAGCGTAATACGAATGTCGGCATAGATTTTTTCGATCGTCTCATCCTCCAACTGATTGGGGTGCTTATAGAATGCCTTTGCAAGTTGCCTTATAAAAAACCTGCCCTTTTCATCGAAACTACGAATCAAATAGGAGTGTGTTATCTTTTCGTTAATCTGTTTTTTGATAAAATCGTAGGTCTTTTTCCCTGACTCAGAAAGACAGACATTGCCATCTTTCAAAGAAACGCCCCCTATCATAACCGATGAAACTTCGATTAGAAAACGGGTTATCAAAAGCTTTTTTTCTTTGAAAAAAACAGAAACGTCTTGCTCATCAGGCAACGCGTTTTTTACGAAATTCTCGTCCGCAACGATTATCTTCGATTGGAGAGCGTCGTCAAGATCCGAAACGCGCTGGGCAATCTCATCCGCTTCGGCAACTATTTTTCCCTCAACGGATTGATTTTTGCCGAAATCAGTTTCACTATGACAATCTTTAATTCTCGAGTTAGCAAAATAATAATTCAGAGAGTTGGACAATAAGTTGTCCGAAAATCGTTTTAAGTCAACATCCTTGGGAATGAGGCCCGTATGAAGAACAATACCGGTCAAAATTTTTTCATCTATGTCATTATTTTTCACGATTCCAAGCAAAACTTTCACTGAGTAAAAGTTGTGTTTAAAGATGAGAGGCTCCAAAAATTGAGTGTCGATAAGACCGCCAAGATTGTCTATTCCCATAAGCACTTCGTTGATGCATCTTTCCCCGGCGTGGCCAAAAGGAGTGTGACCAAGGTCGTGCGCTATGGAAATTGCTTCGATGTAACCACGGTTTATTTTCTTATCAGAAGACTTTTTCGACGCCGAATCTAAAATGTCTGCCATTCTCAATGAAACCGAAAAAACCTCCAGGGTGTGCGTCAGCCTATTGTGATAGTGATCGTTTGTGTATGAACTGAAAAGCTGTGTTTTCCCGCTCATCCTGCGGAACGCCTTCGACTGCACAACCAAAGAGGCAAGAGATGAACTGCTTGAGATGTCAATTGAAGGGAAAGGCGAAGTTAGTTCCATACCACACATTGTACTTATTTTAATCTTATCGGCTTAAAACAAAAGCTAAATAGTTCTTTGTTTTGTCTCAACGCTATAACTAAGCGGGGCTTCAATGTATGAGACACTCGGGTAGAGAATCTTGACCTCTTCGCTGACATCGTATGTCAGGGTCGATTCGTTGCCGGAAGACTGGTGTAATATGGCTTTGGCCAAATCCACGTGGTCGTCAACGCTATAAGAATTGGTTTGACTCGCTAACGCTGAATCTGGGGGAGAAGAAATCGCTTATCGCAATCAAGATAATAGGAGCAGAAGGAAAGGCAACCCATGGTGTCAATGTGCAGACTAGGGTGGATAAAGAACGCATACATGGTTGCGAGAACGATCTCAGCGTCCGTCGCCGATACCCTTTTCCGCCATTTTCCTGATTTCGTCGCCCTTCCCGTTCGCCGCGTCCCTGTACCCGGACATGCAGTCTACCATGGTCTTGACTATGTAATTCGCCGAGCTCTCGTAGTCACCCGCGGAGGGTTCGAGCTCCCTGTAGTGCGGCGCCTCGAGGTAGCCCTCGGGCGACCCGAGCGACTTCTGCCCCACTAGCGCGGGGAAGGCGTCGGTCCTGTACGTGTAGGCCCTCATCTTGCGGTAGATCACATAGTACTCGTACTCCTCGGTCCCGCCAGAGCCGGCGTCCTCGCTCTTTGCGGGGACCGACAACGCGATTAGTCACTCGAAACCAAGAAGTTCCCCATCCATTCGAGGCGGTCCCTGAAGGGCTTGTCCACGGGAAGCTCAAAGAAACCATGGACACGCATTCGCGTTGCCCGATGGCTTCCGGGACGTCTCCGATCGACGCGCTTTCGGACATCATCGGCTGAGATCCTTTGGTAATCAAAGAAAACAAAAACGCCCGTTTTGTCGAGCGCTTATGACATTTGGCTGTAATGCTGTGTTTTAATACAATCCAACCACTTTTTATCAAATCGGCCAATATTCCAACCACCTTTTATCAAATCGGCCAAGGTTCCAACCACCCCTATATTTATATTATATAAAAGAAAAAGGGGCACCCTATCTCGATGCCCTGCGTTTTGATCGGATTCAGATCTCGACCGTGATCTTCTGATTTGAGTAGAAGGCGAAGGTTAGCGTTCGATCCTTATTGACCACCACTCGATCCACCGTCAGTGTCCATACTTTCTCGTCCCATTCATCAAGGACTTCCGGTTGCCTTCTATATATTTCCGCAAATAGCCTGAACGAGCCCTTTTGTGCGGCCTTACGTTCCTTTTCTTTGGTTAGGTCGGAGAGTTTATCAAGGAGCCTATTGTATCTGGCACAGAGGCGATCGTATTTCTTTTTATATTCGACCTGATCCTGTGCTGTGGCACTGTTTTCCTTTATCAGGTTACTGGTCAGCCCGGTCACCACTTCGATCTCGTCATTCGTTTCGGCGATAGCCCTATCGATCTCCTCGGTGTTATCGAGCAAGCGATACATCATCTCGCAATCTTCAAGAATCGAATCCTTGTTTTCGTTTAACCTATTAAATGCTTTGACGAATGCCGCTTTGATCTGATCTTCGGTAAGCGATGGAGTCTCGCATACGTGATCACCTTTATATTTGCCGTTGCAGATATATTTTGAGTTTTTATATGGATCCGTTGAATGGAGAACCTTGAGGCCATAAAAGCCACCGCACTCACCGCATACAATCTTGCATGCGAATGGGCCTTTCGCACTATACGTTTTGCCCAGATCCTCGCGGCGTTTGATCTCCAGTTGAACTAAATCCCATTCTTCCGGGTCAATGATCGCAGCGTGGCTGTTTTCAACGTAATATTGCGGGACTTCGCCCTCGTTGATCTTGTGCTTGTGCGTAAGGAAGTCCGTGGTGAAGGTTTTCTGGAGTATGGCATCGCCTTTGTATTTCTCATTCTTTAGAATGGACCTTATTGTCGATAGATTCCATTTATCCTTACCCCTCGTTGTTTTGAAGCCTCTAGCTGTCAGTTCATCCGCGATCTGGGAATAGGAACATCCTTCAAGGAACATTCTATAAATCGCCCTGACGATCACGGCTTCTTCCTCCACGATCTCGGGTCTTCCGTCCGGTCCTTTTCTGTATCCAAGGAAGTGCTTGTATGCAAGGTGGACTTTTCCATCGCTGAACGACTTCCTTGTACCCCAGGTTACGTTCTCGGATATGGATCTCGATTCCTCCTGGGCGAGGGATGCCATTATCGTAAGAAGAAGCTCCCCTTTGCTATCGAAGGTGTAGATGTTCTCTTTTTGAAAAAAGCACTCCACTCCTTTATCCTTCAATTTGCGGATCGTTGTAAGGCTATCCACTGTGTTTCTGGCGAATCTGCTCACCGATTTGGTCACGATGAGATCTATCTTCCCGTTCAGTGCGTCATCCACCATTTTGTTGAATTGGACGCGGTTCTTTGTGTTGGTTCCGGTGATGCCCTCATCGGCATATACCTTGACGAATTCCCAGTCCGGATTGGCCATGATGAATTTGGTGTAATAATCAACCTGTGCCTCGAAGGATGTGAACTGCTCATCGCTATCCGTTGAAACACGAGCGTAAGCGGCAACACGCCTTTTTGCCTTGGATAACTTAGGCATTCTCGTTTTTTGGTTGATCGTTGATGGAATAATCGTTACTTTTGGCATTCTTTTTCCTTCCTTTCTTGTCTTTCTTTCGCTTTGAGTCTTGCTGCGGCTTTCATTTCTTCGGTCCACCCATCGGATCGCTTAGGGTCGTCCCAGTGGATTTCTTTAACATCGCCGTTTATGAAGTGGTATTCGAGCAAATTTCCGTTCTTGGCCACTATCTTGCATATATTCGCCCTAAGGACGCTTTCATCGAATTCAGGTATCGAAAGCACCTCGGCGGTCACTTTTTTTAAGACTCGATCCGGGATTTGCTTACTTTGGCATGCCGATTTTCCGTAATCAGCGAAGTTCCTACAGATATAGCTATCCCTGTATGGTCCCGTCCTGAATCGGTAGCCTTTTCCGCAGGTTCCGCAAACGATCAGGTCATCGAATGGCCTCTTAATTTTCGTTCTTAGTCCGCCGTGCTTTTTCTCGACTCGGTTCTTGCGTACCTCCGCGGCCTTGGCGAACATCTCTTTAGAGATAATGGGTTCATGGTCATCTTCAACGATATATAGGTCCTTTTCGCCGCGATTGTATTTATTGGTCTTGTTTATGTAGTCCGAGCTATAGGTTTTCTGGAGGATGAGATCACCGGTGTAATTCCTATTCCTTAGGATTCCCCTGATCGTTTCCTGTTTCCAAGGTCCGCCTTGGTGGGTCGGGATCCCCTCTTTGTTGAATTGCGTGGCAATGGCTCTGTCGCCGATACCGCTGACGTACATTTCAAATATCCTTTTAACGAGCTCGACTTCTTCCGGGTTTATCACCAGCCTGCGGTTCACTACTTTGTAGCCGTAGCAATGGTCGCCTCCCCAGATGAGCCCTTCCTGGAAGTCTTTCTTGATCCTCCACTTCATATTCTCGGATACCGATCGGGCCTCTTCCTGAGCATAGGATGCTAGGATCGAAAGCATCAGCTCCCCATCGCCGGATAGCGACCAGATATTCTGCTCTTCGAAATATACCTCGATCCCGAGATCCTTCAGTTCCCTGACAGTTTCAAGCAGTGTCACTGTATTTCTTGCGAACCTGGAGATCGATTTAGTGATGATCAGGTCGATTTTGTGATCCCTGCAATCCTGGAGCAGCCTTTGGAAGTTTTTTCTAGTATCCTTGGTGCCGCTCAACGCCTCGTCCGCGTAAACGCCGCAAAAGAGCCAGTCGTTTCTTTTCTGGATCAGTGCGTTGTAATAGCTGATCTGGTAAGAAAGCGAATGGTACATCGTGTCCTTGGCGGATGAGACCCTGGCATAGGCAGCGACCCTTCTTTTGCTCGGCAGTTTTTTGTAAGCTTTTAATGCTTTAACTTTCATTTATATCACCCGAATTCATGTTTTCTCTGGTAAGAGAACTTAGCAAGTCAATTCGGACAATTGAGTTCGATGGCAGGCCGTATTTCTTGGCTAGTTCGGCTTCTATTTTTCTGAGTTCCCCATCATTGATCACGCCCTTTTTGAACATGGTTTCAGCGACCTTAAAAGAGGAGAGATAGGATTCGATCTTCTTACTGACTTCCATATCTTCCCCTTAGGTAGCATGCCCTGCAGCAATACTTCCTGTTTTTTCCAAAGTACGAGAAAACCTTCCCGCAGAAATTGCAGGTCATCGTTTTCTTCGGTTTATATAGATTTCTATGCTTATGCCACCATTCCCAGCGGCATTGATCACAGCAAAACTGCTTAGCCTTCTTTCCGGGGGTTATCTTCAGGGGCTTGCCGCAGTTTTTGCATTTAGGTTCATCCCTTTCGGTGGCGTTTTTTGTCAGAAACCATTTGACTGTACCTTTTGGTATGCCGGTGGCTTCTGCGATCTTAGCGTAACTTAACCCTTGGCTCCTGAGCTTAAGGATCTTTTGCTTGTCGTACAAATTCATGATGGATCACCTCCACCATAATTCGGACTTTTAATCGGCCACTTATAACCTAACCCGGATAAATCGGCTTTTTATCTCAGAAGGGTCTGTTTGAAATGCTCGTTCCCTTCTTTGACCTTCTCATCGACCATCTGGCACACCTCTTCGTTGATCATGGAGAGCAATTTAAGGTATTTTTCGCCGTTTTCTCCGTAGATCTTATTCCAGTTCTCGAAGATATCCTCCATGTTGCCCTTTATATAATCGGTGATGATGCCACTCTCGTGCATTTCATCGAGGTATCGCTTGATGTCATCGACCCTTTTCGATTCTTCGTCCTTTCCCATAGAAAGGTTGTAGAGCATGCGGATGTTATCCATCAACGCTCCGAACGTCATTTTTGCGTCTGATATATCGCGTTTCATAAAAAGTCCTCCTACTTATACATATAGGTGTGAAAATGCGATTTTTTCCAAAATATTTTTTTATCGGCGGAATTACTACATTGTAGTAAAAAAATTTGCATTAAAAAAGGGCCCAGCAGATTTCTCCACTAGGCCGTTCGTTAGTTTTTAAGGATGTTGATTGATGCTTCGATCTGGGTGCTGATCCACTCCTCGAGATCGCCATAGTTCTCGGCTAGATAGGCTTTCACGTCCTCGGTAAGTTGAGAAACGATGATCGTCTTCGCCATGTTGAATGCCTTCGCCTGGGCCGCACTGTCGAATCCGCCGGATTTCTTGAGGGACTCAACATAGGTCTGGAATACGGATCGAACTGCGTTCAGCACGATATCCGTGGCTTTTTTGATGAGCGTGGCACCTTTCTGATCTTTGATCTTTGAGTTAATAAGCTGATAAAGCTTAGTGCCTAGGAGTGAGATGAGCGGGATGATAACCGCGGTCACCACCACCGATAGAATATTCAATAAAAGCTCGTTCATTTTTGGTTTCCTCCCATATTGTTGTGAATAGCTTTGTTGCGGATATGGTCCTGGACCTCCGTTTCGAGTTTGGTTAGACGTTCCTTGGTCGCATTTTGGCCTTCCTCGAGCTTGTCGATCGATTTCTCGATCCTGTCGATGCTGCTCTTGATGTAGCCAACGTCAGAAATAAGGACGCCTTCGTTCTTCCCTTCCTGCTTGTGATCGCCACGATCGTTTCTCCTGAACGCCAAATAGGCGAAGAGGATCGATGAAAGCGTGCCGGATATGGATAAGACCGTTAGCACGATATCTAGTTCGTTCATGGTGCGTCCTCCTTTAGTTGATCCTGCAGATAAGAAAAAATCGCTTTTAAGCGATCTTCGTGATCCTTGCGTTTTTCCGGGTTGTTTTTGAAATCGGCCGCCAGGATTCTGTCATCATCGTTGAAGGCTGACTCGAATATGCCAGTTTCCTTGTACCGCTTAACGATCGAATGCAGGCGATAAAGCGAATATAGGCTTTTCTCGCACGGATCGAAGCTTAGTCTCAAGGCGAAATAGTCGATGTTTGCCGAGAGCCATTCCGGATAATGCTTCTCCCATTCAACCTTGCAGATCTTTAAGAATTCGTCCTTGAAGTCCGGATCGATATAGACGAGGTTCTTTTCGGCAACCGTTGTATTGTCTAGCCATATCGTGAAATATGACAGATAGCCCGGCTTGAACTGCACCGCTTCTTGGAATTGATTCTTCCCGTATGTGAAGTAATCGGCCGTGTCGGCTTTGATGACGTTAGGAAGAAAGTCGCCTTCAAGAACCGCGATGTAGTCCTCATCACTATCGGAGCCTTCCAATCCATAGATTCTTGATCCACAGCGATAAATCGCTAGGACTTTTTGGCCGAATAGGCTATCGAACGACTCTGACATACTTAGGTGTGCTCCCGTCCGATGCCTGGATATAGAGTCCGCTCGAGGTTAATTGCATCGATAATGAGCGGTCCGAACCGTTGTAGCGATAATAAACAATGCCGCCAGATCCACCAACTGCACTGAGATCAAAAAGGACCGTGCAGCCACCTACATACACAGAGCCGATGCCTGGTGCATCAGAACTTGTAATATTGGTGAAAATATATGTGGTTCCATAAGAAACGGATCCAATGCTCTGCCATTTAGGGCCGAATTCACTTTCAACGTAGGTTCTTTGTGTATATGCCCTGGATGTCGCAATGGTGTCGAAGTTCTGGATCTTAGGCACCGAATATGAGGTATCAAGCGTTAGGCTAGACGTTGTTTTCGTGTACCTCGCTAACGGAAGTTCGTAAATCAAGCCTCCGTTGATAAGGTCCTGCTGCGTCAATGTTGGCCATCCGCTGGTCTTTTCCTTTTTCTCCAAGGTGACCACGTTGTTTCCGATGTCGATCTTGACGACAACATAGCCATAGGCCGATCCATCAAGGGATACGGAGATTTTCGTTCCGCTTTCGACATAGACCCTTCTGCCGTAGGCCTGGACATAGCCACTTTGGAATGTGATGTAGTTATTGCTGGTTGAAGCCGAGCAAGCATTCAGCAAGCCCGCGATGATCCCGTTCTGACCAGCGGCAAGATAATGGTTTACATCAGCATCTTCTTTAGAAGTGACCGATGCGGAATCAAATGTGATTTTAATAAGGGCCATGTTATTTCCTCCTGTCGAGTAGCTTCAATTTGTCGGTTAGCGAGACTCGATACTCGCCCAGCGTTATTTCCGCGGAATCGAACGTCCCCTTGTATTTGATCTTAGTGACCAGGGTTTCGTAGGTTTTGAGCGGCGTTATAAATTCAACGAATGCACCGATCGAAAGGTCGGCAAGTGCCTCGATCCCATTCGTGACGAATGAGAAGTCAAACGTTATGCTGTGCTCCAATGAGGAGTCTATCAACGCACTCGTTGCTTTTGTCTGTAAGGACATATAGTCCTTGTCTGAATATGCCTGATATTTGAATCTAACCTTCTCGATCCTATAAGGGGATGTAGCCAAGGTGGACACCGTTCCATTCGTCAAGAGATAGTAAGAAACCGTCCCAGTATGGCTGGTGTTGTCCGATTTAGGGAAGAAGATGATTTTATTCACGGAGTTCTCGTTTGCGTCCGATATCAGCAGATTTGTGATTGTTCCAAGATCGCTTCTTATCGTGATCCCTTTCGTGACCGCCACCGCTTTAACGCAGATGCCGGTAATGCTGCCGTTGCTGATGACCAGCTCATAGGCGAGTCTTATTCCGTAGGTTTTTGAGAACTCCTCGACCAGATCGAGAATATTGGCCGTGGCATCAGCATCATAGGTGAGCGTACCGGTTTTGGTGAAATCGATCTGGGTGGTTAGATAGGACAGGTTTTGGTATGCATCGCCGCTCCACTTGAAGTGGCTACTGATAAGGTCAATGAGAAACTGCGAGATGCTGCCGGTGAAGGAAGAGACAGGGACCGTCACGTCAAGGATTCCAAGGAAGTCCTTAGTGCTTACCTTCGTGGTCTCATCTTCCTGCTTTTCGATTCCGGTGATTATTCCGATGTAGAAATATCCCCTATCTCGCACCACCAGGTAATCGCCAAGCTCAACGTTCAAGCCAGGCTTGTTGATCACGAACGATGATTTCTGGGGGATCAGGGCATCCAGAACTATTTCATAGTCATCTGTGGCATAGCCATGATCGATTATCGAAAGGTCCTGTTCGTTTAAAAAGATGATTTCCATGTTTCCCTCCTAATGTGCGATGTATTCTTCCTTGAACTCGATATAGCAAGTGCAAGGTTCCCTTACGCCTGGATCGAAGAAGATCTCGCTGGTGCCGGGAGGGAGAAACAGGAAGGTATCGAGCGAGAAGTCCTGGGTCGAATAGATATCGATCTCGTCACTTCCCACTATCTTCACCACGTGCTGGTCCGTTGGCTCGGCATTTATCACGATCATTGGACTCTCCCTCTCATCGATGAAAAGCCTGCACGAAGCGATATCCTCGCCGTTTTGTCTCACTATGATCCTAGGGTTCATCACGTTGCCGACTATAGTCAACTTCAGTGGAACGGATCGTGAACTCGCGTTAGTGACCGTGACGGTTCCGTTGAAAGACACCGAATAAACGTAAGGGTACGTGTACTCGTAGATCTTCCCGCCGCCGGTCTCCACCACATCGATGGTCGCCGATTTGTTGACCAGCCATAAAGATAGACAATCGATCTGCACGGAAGTCCTTAGGATCCCGGATTCGAGCTGGGTTTTTGTGCTCGTTCTGATATTCACGTAGCAGTACTTCACGCCATCGCATGAATAGAAAAGCCTCAGCTGCTTGCTTTTTGTTATGAACTCCCTCCAGCGTGTGAAGCCAACATATCCGTCCTCGAAGACGAGATCAACGGAGATCTGACGCTGTGGGATCGATCGTTTGCTCTCAACGAACCTGGCATCGAATTCCTGATATTTGATGTCGAACTCGAAACCCAGCCCATCGAGGGCTTCAATATAGGTTTTGCTCCTATGATCGAAATAATAGGAAGTGCCTACTTCGTTGACTAAATATAACTGTCTCATCAGTAAGCACCTCCTAAAGCTTTATTGATTGAATCAATATCAACGTCACCAGACGTGTTAATGGTCACGTTATTTGTGGTCGTTGAGTTGTTGTTTGTAGTGTTGTTGCTCGTGTTCTTCTCCACGGAGTTTCCGCTCGAGAAAAGCTTCCCGGTGAAAAGATCGCCGATCCATTGAAAAACGCCGGATGCCTTGTCTAGGATCCACTTAACCGCCTCGATTATGGCATTAAGGATGTCCAGGATAGGCTTCAGGAGTTGGAACAGGATCTCGAGAACCGGGCATATCACTTCTTTGATGACCTGTGCTATCACGACCAGGACAGGCGAAAGTGCCTCAATGATCGTGAAAACAACACCCAGGATGTCCGTGATCGGAGAAAGAAGGGTGTCCAGCAGAGGTTTTAGAAGATCCATGAGCATTGAGATGATCTCGATGACGATTCCGATGATTTCGATGATCGGCTGGATCAAAGCCACGATGATCTCAAGGATCGGATTAAGGATCTCGATGATGATGTCGAGGATCTGAACGATCACGTTAATCACCACTCCGAGGATATCCACTATGACCTGGATGATTTCCACCAAGGCATCTAGAACCGATTCAATAAGCTCAACGATCACCTCAATTATCTGGACTAATAACTTTGTTATCGCCTTAACAATCTTGGAGATCGCCGATAATAGCTTCTGGATGATCTGGATGATGGGGACCAATATCCCAGCGATCATCTCCGTAATCTCGTTGAGGATCGGGATCAGCTTCTCTATGAGGTCTATAATGACCCCCAGGACTTCGCAAACCGCGTCAAGGATCTCATTTAGCGAGTCCGCCAATGCGTCAATGAGGCCATTAAGAACTTCCATGATGGCTTCTATGACCGGCATTAAGGCGTTGACGATCTGCTCGATGAACGAGGCGATTTTGCTGATCAGTTCT
This sequence comes from Bacilli bacterium, assembly GCA_022641095.1. Classification (GTDB taxonomy): domain Bacteria; phylum Bacillota_I; class Bacilli_A; order RFN20; family CAG-826; genus UBA4951. The sequence continues at coordinate 97,436 of JALCDB010000002.1, read as the reverse complement.
CCGAGGATGTCGAAGATCCTTTTCAGCACTTCCCTGAACTTCTCGTTCTGAAGCAATAGAACCGCGATTATAGCGATGAGAGCGACCCACCCGGCTGTTGCTGCGGACACTCCGGTTTTGACCGCTGTGAGGGCCGTTTGGACCGCTGTAAAGGCGATCTTTAGGCTTTTGACCAACGGCACTAGCTTTGCTATCGTGACCAATAAAGGACCAAGCGATACCACCACGCCGGCTACCACTGCAATTATCTTTTTCGTGGAATCGCTTAGGTTTTTCCACCATTCGATTAGCTGTCTGACCTTAGGGATGATTTGGTCCCTGATCGCTTCCACGATCTTTTGAAGGGCGGGCAATAAAGTTGCTGCGAAGGTGGCAGAAAGCGAGAGCGTAGCCTGCTTAAGCGAATAAAGAGCGTTGTCCCACTCGCCGATCGCGTCAGCATCCTCGCTTGAAACGATTCCGACCTTCTGTGCTTCTTCCCTCCACGATTGAAGTTCCTCTTCGGTTGCGGATAGAACGGGTGCCAGTGATGTGCCGAGCTTTTCGCCAAAGAACGCGTTGGCTACGGCAACTCTGGTTGCGGCGTCCTCAACGTTCGCAAGTGCGGCTCTGATCTTTTGGAATGCTTGCTCCGCGTTCAGTCCTTTAATGTCATCGATCGTCAGTCCGATCAAAGCCAAGGATTCGGCGGCGGCATCGCTTTTGCCAGACGCGATCTGTCCGAGCACGGTGTTGACCTTTTGGAAGGCCTTATCCATGTACTCGGTTTCCGATCCGAGCTGCTTTGCGGCGTATTCCCACTCCTGCAAAGTTTCTAAAGAAACACCTAGCGAAGTGGCAGCATCGTTCATGTCGTTGACCGTATCAGACGTTTTTAACGCCAACGCAGTCAGGGCTGTTGCCGCAGCAATCGCGGGGGCCGTAACGTATTTTGTTAATGATTCACCAACCTTGCCTAAGGCGGCCGTGTCGATCTTGGAGAGATTCCCGATCTTCTCGCCGGTCTGGTTTAGCTGGTTGTTGAGATTTTTGATCTCGGCTTCGGTGTATTGAACCGATCGTTTGAGTTTGTTGAACTCCTCCTGACTCATTGCACCTATTTCAACGGCCTTCTTGGCTTCCTCCAGCTGCCTGTTTTGCTCAGCCAGTTTCGTCTTTGTGGTCGTCAGTATTTGGTTTAGTTTCTCTTGCTTCTGTTTCCAGAGGTCAACGTTCCCCGAATCGTATCGTAGGTTCTTGTTGATTGCAGCAAGGTCTTTTTGTTGTTCTTTAAGCTCAGAATTGAGGGATTTGATGTTAGCTTCAAGTTCCGTGGTATCAAGACCAAGCTTAATGTTTAATCCTTTAACGGTTTCAGCCATCCCTTTCCCTCCTTAGCCTAAAAAGGCGTCAATATCCGATTGACTCGCCTGCTTGTTTGACCCCTCGCCGCCATAGATCGATTTCTGCAATTTGACTATGTCAAGGTAGGTCTGTATGTCGAAGAATGCACTATCACGGATTGGTATCCCTAACTGGGCCAAGTTGAAGATTATATTCGCCGTGACGTTCTCTCTTGGCCTATTTTTGAGGGGAGGCAGTGTCCCCCTTATGGTCGGAGTTGATGCTGCCTAAAAGTTCGCCGATCACCTTAGCGAGGTTTGTGAGTTCCTCGGTGTTGGATAGGACCGAGAAATCGAAGCCCTGAAGGAACTGATCATAGGAATCGTTAGTGAAAGGCTTGTGGAGGACATAGACGAGTCTGAAGAGGATATCAACGAATCTCCCCACCTCGTTTTGGTTCTTCTCCACCGCTTTTTCCAAGCGATCAACGTCCTCGAATAGCTCGGTTCCGAAGATGCCTCTATAAGAGATGATTGTGAAAAGGGAAGAAGCCAAGCGGAGCTCCTTCCCGTTAAGCGTTACTGTACGTTCCATGTTCGCCAGACCCCGTTAGTCGATGTCCGGGAGAACCGGAGCGGTTGTTAGGAAGTTGGTATAGTTGCTATCGCCAACGGCCGCTACGCAGTTTGTCACCAAGGCATCTCCTACTTGGATCGGGCGTGCGGTGATATTCAAAGTGACAGAATTCGCTTCGATGCTGTCCGCTTTGGTTTTAGATGACTCGCTCACAGGGGTAACGTTGCAGAGATAGAACCATGCCCTGCGTGCCTTGATGTCGCCTTGGAATTCGAGGCCCAAAGCAAAGGTAACCGGGGTGGCATTGACCACTTCTACGAGGTTTCCGTTGGCGAGCTTTTGATAGCCAAGGACGTCAGTTTTGAATTCTTCTGTGAGTTCGGTAAGTTTCAAGGTAAGGGTACGACCGGCGTTTTGGACGAGATTGTAGTAGATGATGTCGTCAGCATATACGGAAGTTGATCCTCCAACGATGTCGCTAGAGAACTCTTGAGCACCGGGCAAGGCTACAGGAGTAGCAAAAGACCAGGCACCCTGTGTGTCTTGAGTCGCAATTGAGTAATGGACGTTGCGTAATCCAAATGTAATTTTATTGTTTGGCATTGATGTATTCCTCCAGCCTAATTTCGTAGACTCTATTTATAGAGCCGTCCGGATTTCTGTACTCGGACAGTACTTCAAACGTGTAATCATTCTGAAGAAGGGTCGATTCTAGAACGTGTTCAAGATCCGGATCCTTTTTCTTTGTGACGAGCGTGATTTGAATGTCGCTCACGTAAAACGCAGGCTTGTTGTCATTGAAGAGTCCTGCCCTCTTCGTTGTTTCCTGATAAATGATGAATGGCGGTTCGGTCACGGAATCGTTGTCGTACTCGTTGGCCGCATAGAAAACTTTCGAATTCACCTGCAGCAAGACTTGCCTTAATTCTTCCAGCATCCTAACCACCCCTCTCGATTATCTTTTTAATGTCATCAAGCATGGTCGGTGTTAGATCTTCGTAGGCCGGTCTCATAAAAGGCCTGGCCGCCACCATCTTTCCGCTTCTGTGCCTGAATCCGAATTCGATCAAATGGACGATCCCGCTCTTCGTTTTAGAAAAAATGACAATGGTCTTGTTGGATCCACTGCCATACTCCTGCTTGATGAACGAATCAGCGAGAGCCTCCGAATCACCGCTTCTGGGAGCGTGCGATTTTATGTATTCGATGATTTTATCCGCCGTATCTTCGAGGCGTTGGTCGATCGATGCCTCAACCTCATTTGAATATGCCACCACGGCTTTTTCTATTTCTTTTGTTACCTGATCAACTTCCATCTTTGATGATATCCTCCCATCGAATCGAGGTTTCGCTCAGATAGAGTTCGAGGAACTGCCCATTCAGGTAGGTCCTTCCGATCTGGTAGACCTTGTCTTCACGCGGCAAGTAGGCATATTTGCTGCCATCGTAAAGAAAACACTGGATCGATACTTTGAATTCGTATTTCACCTGCGTTGTTGATGCGATGTTAAATTCCTTGGAGGAGATGGAAGAGATGCTTCCACCCACCTCCTTAGACCCGACCAACCGCCATGCCTTGTTACCAAGGGAGTCGGCAGCTGTTTTAACACGGAATAGGATCAAGACGGCGTTATAGGAATTAGGGAACGCTAGCATAGTTAGACCTCCTCGGAAGCCTGCACGAGGCAAAGCTGCCTAAGTAGAGTCTCGAAGCCCGAAGGCAACTCCTTAACGGACCCATCGTTTTTAAAGCCAAAGTAGGTCTTCACGTATATTAATATCAGTCCTTGCACTAGAGGATCGGTGTCCGCCCCAGCGATTTCACTAGGAACTCCAGAAGTTATCAGCAACTGGCGGCACGAGGCGATATGGAGCGTTAGCTCGTCATCTGCGTAGGTTTCTGACGTAGGGATAAGCAAAGCCTTTTTGACCTTTTCTAACATTGTTTCACTTGGCATAACTACCTCCTTTGGTCCTACCTATTTTGCAGGAAGCTCCCCGCCCGCAAGGAGAAGGGAGACATTCCTGTGTTTCGGCGAATATTAGCCTTCGGTGACTTCTTCGGAGGCAGAGGCGTTTGCGGCGGCCTTCTTGACCCTGATGAAGCCCTTATAGCCGGTGACGTTACCGCCAGTGAAGACGCTCGCTTTGTAGCAGATGATTCCGTCTTTGAACTTGTAGTCGGTCGACTTTTGGATATCGACACCGGAGAAGACAGGCACTTCGTAGTTGTGTAAAGCACCGTAGGCGATGCAATAGGTACCAGCTTCAGTGCCGGAAGCTGCGATGGATCCGCAGTTAGAGTTGATAACGTAAGGAATGCCATCGATGGTATGGGCGAGGTAATCGATGATGTGGACTTTTCTTCCTTCATTGGTTCTCAAGTTGGCGAATGCCCTTAAGTCGTTTTTGGAGAGGATCAAAGCCGCACCGCCTTCGACTTCTTCATCGCCGCCATAGGCATAGATGATGGTATCGAGGGTGTTTGCATCGATTTCGCTGATTTCAAGGTCGGTGTTATCGGCCAAGGCTTCAACGTTGTTGGCGAAGATGCCTTTAAAGGTGTTGGTAGTACCGGCACCTTTGAGGATTTGTTCGGAGAGCTTCTTTTTGAGGGCGATGGTAATGCCGTTTAAGACCTCTTGAGCATAAGGAAGAGCAGGAAGCTTTTCCAATTCCTCGGTGACTTCCGCATAAGCGGTGACCTTGACTTTGCTGATGGTTGCGTAACCGAAGGTAGGTTCGGCAGTTGTGTAAGGATCGCCTTCGGCAGTCAATCCACCAGTGCCGTGGGATTTGACGAATGATTTCTTGTAGGTCTCGCCGCCGATGAGGTTCACAACTTTGACCTGATCGACAAGGGTGGAGACTTCCTTGAAGGGGTAGGCACCTAATTCGTTAGATTGGTGATTAGGAAGGATGACCCCGTCAGAGGCAATGGTTACGCTTCTGCCTTCCTTGAGTGCGACACCGCGTTTTTCCATTTCTTCGTCATCAGAGACGGCGGTACGGGTGTCGACTTTTGCGGCCCTGTCGAATTTGCCTTTGAGGGCGATCTTCTTATCAAGGGCTGCTCTTTCGCTGATAAGGGAATCTGCTTCCTTGTCGAGTTCTTCGAGTTTGGAGACGTCAGATTCGGAATCAGCAAGGCCGCGGATTTCTTCCAAACGGTCATTGATTTCTTTTTTGCGAATTTCTAAATTCATGGTTAATGAATCCTCCTATATTTTCGTTTTGATTTTTAGTCTTTGACTAATCACTGCTCTTTTTGCTTCGTTTTCTGCATTCTCCAATGCCTCTAGTTCCGCATCCGCGATCTCTAGAGAACGTGCACTAGCCGTTATCGAGGTGGAATCGTAGGCCGGCAAGTCCACGACAGATACATCGAATAAGCGATCAATTGCCGTGATCGTTCTCTTCGGTATATCCCCACTTCTATCCCAGCTTTGACTTTTTACAGTGAAAGCAAATGACATCTTGTCTAATAGCCCGGCCTCGATGGACTTGTAAACGTCCCTGTTGGATTGAGTGTCGAGCAATTCCGCACGGATCTTTAGGCCGTGATCGTCAACAGATAATGAGAGCGATCCGTTTCTGGTCCTTGCTAGGATCAGGTGGTTGTCCGTGTGGTTGTATTTAAATGGAACATCGCTTAGGTCAGCTCCGTTTAAAGCGTTCTTGTCGATGGTTTCGATAAAGCCATGCGTTTCATCGCCGATGAGCGTTTCTTCGTCAAAGACGATGGCATAGCCTTCAACTACCATCTTGGTTTCGTCTTCATCCGCCCTTTTGCATATAGCGGAGAATCTGGTTTCTTTATTGTTGGTTTGCATTGGTTATTCCTCCTTAGGTTGCTCGCCGACTTGATATTGATTAGCCTTGTTCGCATCGACATAGTTGAGGGATTGTAGTCTTCGATCCCCGCCTTCGATCGGCTCAAGGCCTAGCAAGGATCTGCTCTCGTTCAGAGATAGGATCCCGAGGCCCATCAATTTTTCGATCGCGGTGACCTTGGTGTTCCAGGAGGCATATTGGAGCCTCTCTGAATAGAAGACGATTTCCTCTCCTCGTTCTAATGCGTTCTTGGTTAGCAATGCTTTTGAGAATGCCTCGCTTAAAGCGATGGCGATCCCCTCGATGCATCCTTCGTAAAATGCGTTGTACTGGTTTTCATCGTATTTGTTGTCGTAGATTGCATCGCTCACGCCGAAGTAAGAGATGACCTTCTTCTGCAAGAATGTGAGCGTTTCGCTGTTGACCAGCTTAGGATCGACATTCAGCGGCACGTATTCGCTCTTCAGATCGATCGGAACGATGGATGATCCACCGTCTTCCACCGATGTTTTAAGGGCACGGTCGAACTCGGCCTTCTGAGCGTTCTTGTCCTTTTCGGAGAGCATGCCGTTTATTTTCAAAAGGCCCCTGATCTGGAACGAGCTCTTGATCGCGTTATCAATCCCCTGTAGAACGGAATCGTTTATCTTGATCGTTTTAAGGATCGCGGAATGATCTGAGATCGCACCGGAGCCGCCGAAGATATCGTTAGTCCCATAGAACCTCCTTAGATGGATAATGGATTCGTATGGGAGAGTGAACGCCTTCCTGTCAGAAAAATAAAAGCGGAGATACAACTCCCCACTCTCGTCTTTCAACGCTTCCACTGAGTTAGGCTTGATAGGCCAGAGCTCTTTAAGCTCGAATGTGGCCTCGTCATAGACGGGATATATGAATGCGTTGTTGTTGAGATATAGAAGCGTCACCACTCGATAGATGAAATCGTAAGGCGACATGATCGGATTCGGCTGGAACTTAAGGATGAACGCCAGGCTCCCCTTCTTCTCCACCACCGTTGAGTCGTCCTGCTTCTTTATGTATCGCGGTTTTAGCTTTGCGGCATGTGTTGCTATTCGATCGATGCAGATCTTCACCACATCGCTTGCGTTTATGTTGTCCCCGAAGTCGGAGAAGACGTTAAGCGTGGAATTGAAGACCCTCGTGTCGTAGTTGACCGGTTCCACGGTTTTGTGCTTTCGCTTGAAAATATTAAAGATGCCCATAGAACCTCCTATCGAATCATGTTTTCATAGTCGTTCTTGAATCTGTTCAGGACGGCATAGGCGATGATCAACGCCACGGTCCCGTCTATCCTTCTCAGCTTTGAATTGAGCTTGGATGGCTGGATGTTGCCGTTGACGTCTATTTTCGCCTGCGTATTGGATAGGCACCATTTGAGGATCGGATCGTTGTTATAGATAATGAGTTTGTTTTTGAGATCCGCCTCCAGCTGCTTCATCGGCTCGCTAAGCGTATAAACGCCCTGTCTTACCTTTTCCATCGTGAAGCCCTGATCTTCCATCTCTTTGACCCAATACTGGGATTGCCACGGATCATATCCGATCCAGAGAGGCCTGATCTGGTGCTTCCGAACGTTTTCCAAGAACCAGTTTGTGACCAGCGAGAAATCGTTCTGATTCCCATCGGTCAGTGTTATTAATCCCTTTTTGACCCAGAGCTGGTACGGGACTCCGTCCTCGCTGGCCCTTTGAGCCAAAACTTCTGAGGGCATGAAGAAATGCGGGATCACATATTTCTTGCCGTTTTTTATAATCAAAAGGACCGCTGCGGTTAGGTCGGTGGTCGATGATAGGTCAACACCGCCGATCGCGTAACTGTCCTTCAAGTCATCTAGGTTGTATTTTTCCTCATTGTTGAGGTCCTGATAAGTGAGCCAGGATCCGCTGTCGAGCTGTTTGATATTAAAATCCTTGCACAGCATCGTGACCCTGGTCGATAGATCGTTTCTCGCCTTGTTCATCACGTCATCAAGGTATGAGACGAGTTTGATGTTACCTAAGGAAGGGTTGCTTTTCGTCCATGTCGATGGATCCTCGAAGACCTCATCAACGCTGTCCTGGGTGTAAAGCCAAGGCAGAATGTGGATGTCGGTGATTTCCCCTTTGATCATCTTCCTGCAGTACTCGAGCTTCGAGTCCAGGAATCCATCAACGGTAGTTCCCTCTGTGGTAATGATGAAGATCAGCGGCTCCTGCTTTGTTGACTGGCTTTGCTTGATCGCGTTATAAACCACGTCATCGGTCATCTCATGGGCCTCGTCAATGCAGCCCACTTCGATGTTGTAGCCGTCTTTGTTTCTTGATTGAGCGGAGAGCTTCTTGATCTTGTTCTTGTTCTTAGGCGAGTAGATGCAGAAGATATTTTTCCTGGATCTTTTCTCGTTTCTGAGGGCTTTGCTTTGTTCCCTCATGTTGTTGATTTCCTCGAACAGGATCGAAGCCTGCTCGTTGGTGTTTGAGGCACAGATGATATCGACCCCACCGCTGCTCAGGAAGAACTCGGCTAGATCGATCGCTGCGACAAATGTTGTCTTCCCGTTTTTGCGGGCTATGAGAAGCAAAACTTCGTTGAACCTACGAAATCCCGTCCCAGCCATTTTGAAGCCATAGGAGGCCTCTAAGAAGGCTTTTTCCCATAGTTCAAGCTTGAACGGCATCCCATTGAACGGGGATTTTGTGTGCCTGCAGAATTTCTCGATGAAATCAATCCTAAGCTGACCGGGTCTTTCGTCATAGACGTAATCCGGATTGGATAGATCGCTTTTTAAAGATTCGAGAACCGTCTTCAGCTCGCGGCCTACCACGATGCGGCCAGATTCGATCTCATCTATATATTCGAGGAGATAGCTCATTCTTCGGGCTTCTCGATCTCGTGGTAATGCTTAGCTGAGTCATTAGCACCGAGGATGAGATATGGCCCAATGATAAGACCATCTGTGACACTTTGAAGGACGTATCCTTCGCTTGCATATAGGACTTTACGTCCATTTTCTTCTTTGATTTCCATATAACCTCCTTAGGCCAATGACCAGCCTTTGTTTAATGCGATGTTTTGCTCTTCCTCCGTGACCTTCGCAAGGTTGGTGGACCCAAGCACTAGTGCCTTCGAGGCGAGCCCCGCAGCAGTTAGATCCTTCAATGAGTTGAAAATGTTAACGATTGACTCCCTTGAAAGGTTGGTGCAGTTGCTGAAGTTGGCGGAGATATTGAAACTCGTCTGGAGATGGATGTTCGTCAACGAGTCGCACCCGGCGATCGCGTTCTGCGGAATCGCTGTGGTTATCGTGTTAGGGAACCAGATCTCCTCCAGTGCCGAGCAGTCCTTGATCACGTTCGTGTTGCCTGTGAAGCTTAGCAACTTATCCGGCAAGGTGAGCCTCTTAAGGCCGGTGCAGTTCCAGAAGGCATAGCTCGTAAGGCTGCGGAGGTTTGAGTTCGCTTCAAACGAGATATCCTCGAATCCGCAGTAGCCGCAGTTATATTTGCCCCATGAGGATAGCGACTTAGGGAACACGATAGACCTGACGTTGAAGATTCGATAAAGGGCGTAATCTTCCAGCGTTGTTAGGCTGGATCCCTCTTCGAATGTGATCGATGTGCATCCTGAGTTGTAGCAGATGTGATCTTTGATCAGGGTAACCGAGGCAGGGATATAAAGGCCGAACTCCTGCGTGTAGTTATTCAAGAAATAGGACGTGATGTACGAGCAGGTGTTAGGGATCGTGAAAGAATCGAAGGTCCCCTCCACTATCTGCTTGATTAATCTCTGCTCCTCGGTTGAGGATACGATCCCGAGATTCCCGCGTTTGATGACGCAGGCCAAAAGCTCGGAAGCGTAGATATAATCGGCCGTGATCGTATTATCGGAGTTGGCCGGTTCGTCACAGCAGATGAACGACAATTCCCAGACCCCCTCGTATGCAGTCACCGCTTTAGGGATCTCGAATTCGTTATTGTGGACTCTATATAGGTAGGAGGTTCTTGCGTTGGTGAATTTCAAATAATGATATTCATCGTCAATCTCCTCATCGACAGTGAATAGGAGCTTCACCCTCTTGCTTTCTTTGAAGACCGAAATCGTCAAGACCTCGTCTTTGCTTGGCGGCTCAAGCTTGCCGTTTTTGTTAACTTTTAGATTTATTTCATAGGACATAGGCGACCTCCTTACTGATTTGCGTTTCTTAAGAATTCATCGAACTCGTCATTCTCATCGAGCTCGTTCTTCCCCAGCACCGAGTTGAGGGTTTTGATGATCCCCTGGTAGACGGTCAGCGTGTTGAGGAATGTTTTGTATGTGGGGTTCAATCGGATGTTCCCCTTGTTGGATTTCTGGAGTGCACCACCCTTTTTCACGGTGGCCTCAAGGTTGTCCAGCTCGACTTTCAAAAAAGCCGCTTTCCAGAGCAGCTCATCAATCAGTTTCGCTTTGTTTTCATCAACTTCTTTAAATAAAGAATGCAAACGCTCGTATTCCTGGTTTATTTTGACTTGTTCCATAAAACCTCCGATGAAAACAGGACCTTTTTGCGAATCCTGGATTTTGAAAAAAATGTGGGCCGCGTTTTTCTGAGGTCCCGCCCACGGTACCCTTCGATTGAATCGCCAATCCCGACCCGGGGGGGATTAATAAGGAATCAGATTCCCTTCGCTGTCGAACTTAGGTGCGTTTCCTTTTTTGAATCGCTCGTGCTCGGCGTTATGGCAATCCTTGCACAGAAGGATCAGGTTCTTAGGATTGAGTGTGATATCCGGATCCGTGACGTTTTCCGGAGTGATATGGATGATGTGATGGACGTCAACCCCGACTCCACCGCACTTCTCGCATCTTCCGTTTGCGGCCACGATCTTCTGCAGCCTTGCCTGTTTCCAAGCCTCGCTGCGATAAAAGCGGTTCACGGCTTTGCTTTTGCTAAGCATCAGACCAATCCCCACTCTGCGAACTTCTCGAACCCTCCGACCGATTTGATATATTCCCTGGCGATGCAGACGATCTCGCCATAAGGCTTCCCGTCAATGAACTCATCGCCGATGGCACATGATAAGATGACCGGCTCTCCGGTCTTTTGTGCTTTGAGGAATGCGTAGATGTTCACGCTCACGTCAGCTTTGCTGAGATCCTTCCCATGAAGACCTCCTCCCGTTACGGAATCGGCCATATCAGATCCAAGCTTTCTGTTCGTTGCACCGGTATCCACGTCAGTGCCTCCGGTCCAGTCCCCGATCGGATTAATCTCCGCTCCAGGGATCTTGTATTCAAGTTCTGATTTAGCTGCGTTGCTTTGACATACGATCAAGCGATAGCCATCGAGGATATATTTCCCATCATACGGGTATTCCTTGTAGATCGAACGGGCCAGATCGGACAATCTCCTCTGTTCTTCGGTGACTGGCACCCCTTTGAAGATCCCGTTATCGCCGCATCTAAACTTCCCGGCTTGGTTGTTGGATAGATGAACATCCTGCGGGAACTCGGAGTAATCCAGCTCGATCCCACCCGTGATCCTGTCGACCGCCGCCTTGACGTCCTTCTTCTTGATATGGACAGAGGTTTCGCAAATGACGTGGCAAATGCCGTGGCCAATTAAAACTTCCACCGCGATCCTGGGATTAATGTCTTTTTGATACGCGAGGTCAACGATCGCTCCTGCGATTCTGTCGGCAATCTTGTCTGGGTGAGATGGGTTAACCTTTTCGAACATAAATGACTCCTTTAAGGCAAAGCCTTATTTTTTTCTTTTCCGATAAACTTATATTGATTACAAAGTAATGAATATAAACAGAAAAGGCACCCTTTCGGAATGCCTTATTGATAGACTTCTCTAAGAAGACTATCTAATAACCGCCGCTTATTTATCCCAAGGTTCGTTGAACCAGGCGACCAGCTCTTTTGCCGTGTCGCACTTGAATAAAGGATCCTCGCTGAATTCGCCGCCTTTGGCTTTCCTTCCGAAGACCGTGAATCTGTGATCGTTCCAGCAGCAGTCGATTTGGATGGTGAACTGAACCTCGCCGTCTTCCATGTCCGCAAATCTGAAGTCATCGTACAAAGGTCCGTTTAAAGGGCAGTTGTTTTTGAACCATACGTAGTTCTTGTCGATGTCGACCTTCCCTTCTCCTTTTATCTTCGCCACGATCTTTCCCATCTTGCGGGTTTTGTTTCTGAGGCTCGTTTCTTTGCAGAACCAGTCATACCAGCCTGCTCTTATTTGAGTGTCCCTTGATGGATCATTGTAGATCCCCATGATGAAGTTGATGGACCACTCACGAATGTTAAGTTGTTTTTTCATATTGCGTAACTCCTTACACCACTAGTAACGCTCTATATCTTTGATATAGCAAGTTGTTTAGACCTCGCACGCGTAAGGAGAGATTTTTGCTTTTATTGTCGTTATTGCTCGATGCAGTTCTTGTAGTCATCGATCGTGTCGACAGGGATCTCGATGCCGTCCCTGATGAGATAGCACCCTTCGAAGTCCTTTGTCTGGCGTAGGTATCTCTTGACGATGACGTCCACGTACTTCGGATCGAGTTCCATCATGTTGCACCTGCGGCCGCATTGATCGGCGGCGATAAGCGTGGTCCCGGATCCTCCAAAGAGGTCAAGGATGAGATCGCCTTTCTTGGATGAGTTAGCCACCGCTCTCGCAACTAACGGAACGGGTTTCATCGTTGGATGCTCATCCGACTTGCGTGGTCTTTCAAAGTCCCACACATCGCTTTGCTGACGATCGTCTAACGGACAGAGCCTGGATCCGGCCTTCCAGCCGTACCAGATTGGCTCATACTTTGTATGGTAATCCTTCCTGGATAAGACCAAGCGATCCTTGTTCCAGATGATCGTGCTTGACCAGTGATAGTCATTCTGGGCCAAAGTAAGCATGCAGTTCCCCCACTCCTGGGCGGACATGACGACATAGGTCATGCATCCGTCCTCGGATACGGAATTCATGCACTTGTATGCGTTGAACATGAACTGCTTAAAATCCTCGGTTCCCATGAAATCGTTAAGGATCGCTCTAGGCTTATATCCCTGGGCATTATCCTTTTCGACAGCACCGTAATTAACATTCCAAGGCGGGTCGGTGAAGACCATTCTTGCCTTTTCCTTATTCATCAAAAGATCCACTTCTTCCTGCTTGGTGCTATCCCCGCACATGAGTCGGTGGTTCTTTAGGACGAATATATCGCCGCGTTTCGAATATGGATTCTCAGAGATGAGTTCATCCTCATCGAAGTCGTCATCTTTGATATCGTCCTCTAGGATCTTCAGATCATCAAAGCCGAACTGCTCCATGTCGATGTTGTCGATGAATTGGAGTTCCTGGGTGAGTTTGTCTAGATCCCAGTCGGCCAATTCGGCGGTTTTGTTGTCGGCAAGCCTGAAGGCTTTAATCTGCTCATCGGTCAAGTCGCTGGCGATGATGCAAGGAACGGAGTCGTAGCCCAGTTTTCGTGCCGCATGCAAACGAGTGTGTCCGCAGACGATCACGTTTTCTTTATCAATAATGATCGGGACCTTGAAGCCGAATTCCCTAATCGAGTTGGCGACCGCGTCAACGGCAGCCTCGTTCTTTCTGGGGTTGTTCTCATATTCCTTAAGTTCGGCGATAGGTTTATTCACTATCTTCATGTCCGGGTTCATCGTTCCATTCCTCCTTGCTGTCTATTTTCTTTTCTTGAAGGTCGAGTTCTTCTTTGCGTGGGCTGAATTCGCGTCCGCCTTGCAGCATTAAAAGATATTGGATCGCCTTCAAATCCGGCGGCACCTGCCTTTTGATCCTGTGGATCTTTCTCTTTTTGGTGGCACCTTGGCCGTTATCTTCGATGATCTGGTCTTCCACCACGTCTTCGTAGCCCATGGCTAATTGGTAGACTTTGTTGACCAGGTCGAGTTTTAAATTGAGTTTCGCTTCCGCGATGGCTTCGTTTATCTCAGGGTGTTTTGATTTCAGCTTCGAGAATACAGATTGAGTAACTCCGAGGCGTGCACATATTTCTTTCTGTGATATGCGGCATCTAACCGAATCCACCAAGAAACTCCTGATCTTTGGCCATTGATTGTTTTTTATCCAATTCTCGAAGGTATCTCTTGGTTTTGGCATAAGATCCTCCAGCATTGAAATGAAAAAGCCCACGGTGCTCCCGCGGACTCGTATCTATATGGCTTTCGCCTATTTTAACACTAACAGAAGAACCGCCTTTTTACAAATCTCTTAAACTATGTTTAACTCTCATTTGCTATCATCTTTAATTTGGATCTTCTTAAGGCCTTCTCGGTGCAGTCTGTAGAGGTGTGCTTCGGCGTAATGGAGCTTCTTCCCTATGTCGCCCCAGGAGAGGCAGTTGATGTATCGTTCCCTGAGAACTACCTCGATCATCGGATCATCGACCGTGGCGATCGCTTCGGTTATCTCCTCCTCCAACTCGAGAAGCTTTGTGATCTGGCCATCGATCTGCTTTCTTTTCTTGTCGATCCTGTCCAGATATTTGATGAACGGTGCTTCCAAGGTTGGAGTTTTGTCCACCCGCGGCTTATCGAAGTTGCAGCCCTGGGTGCCATCGGCTAGGGTTTCGAGATAGAAAAGCTCGGTCTTTAAAGAATCAAGCTTAAGCTTGGCGAAGTAATACTGTTGAAGATATTCCTTAGCTTCCATGATCTTTCCCTCCTATGTCCGCTTTTACCGCCTCGAATAAGGCGTTCTGTACCGTTTCTTTGCCGTTAAGGACTTTAAGGATCATCTCATCCACCGTCTGGTCGGCAATGATATGGATCACCACTACCGTGTCGGATTCCTGACCCTGTCGCCATAACCTGGCGTTGGTCTGTTTGTATAACTCAAGGCTCCAAGTGAGCCCGAACCACACTATTGTCGATCCGCCTTCTTGAAGATTGAGACCATGCCCGGCACTGGCCGGATGGATAAGCCCTACCTGCAATTCCCTGCGGTTCCACTTCTTTATGCTTTCCTCGGAATCGATCTGATCGTATATCACGCCCATCTCATCGAGTTTTTCCTTGATCCTTTCGAGATCGTGCTTGAACCAGTACGCCACCAGGATCGGCTTCCCGTTCGCTGATTCAACGATATCCTCCAATGCCTCTAGCTTTTTGGAGTGGATGACTTCAGATTCCCCGCCATCGCCGTAAATGGCACCATTGGCGACCTGCGATAGCTTATTCGTCAGGACAGCCGCGTTCTGGGCGGTGATCTCCTTCCCCTCTAGTTCAAGGACGAGGGATTTCCTGAATGACTCGTATTTGTCGAATTCTTTCTTCGAAAGGTAGACCCTATGCTCGGTCGATATGAGATCCGGCATGTCGAGATGATCGGCCGCCTTCATCGATATCGTTATGTCGCTGATCTGGTCGAAGATCGCCTCCTCGGCACCGGCCAGCGGCTTATACGAGAAGATCACCATCCCATTCCTTTTGTCCGGATAGAAATAGGTATTCCTGTAATGGGTGATGAACCTGCCGAGCCTTTTTCCGTAGTCAAGGATCCTGAATTCGGCCCAAAGGTCCATGAGGCCGTTTCCCGCCGGAGTGCCGGTCAAGCCGACAATCCTGGATGCGAGTGGCCTGGCTTTCAGAAGCGACTGGAATCTCTTCGCCCTGTGGTTTTTGAAGCTGGACAATTCGTCAATGACGATGAAATCGTAGTCGAATCGCGTGCCGCTTTTCTCGATCAGCCACGGGACGTTCTCCCTGTTGATGATGTAGATGTCGGCCTTTCTCTTCAAAGCCGCGATCCTTTCTTTCTCGGTCCCCACCACCACAGACGGGATCAATTCGGACAGGTGCGACCATTTCTTGATCTCGTTAGGCCACGTATCCCTCGCCACCCTCAACGGGGCTATGATCAAAGCCTTGTGGATCTCGAAGCTATCAAATAGAAGGTCGTTCAATGCGGTAAGCGTGATGACCGTCTTCCCAAGTCCCATGTCCAGGAGAATCGCGGATATGCGGTTATCCTCAATGAAATGCGTGGCATACGCTTGATAATCATGTGGCTGATATTGCATCGATGATCCCTCCTATCTGGTCCTCTTGATCCAGGACGTAAACATTGAAGCCGAGATCACTCAGCTGCTTATGTCTTGCAGCCTGGATCTTCCTGGGCTTCTTGCCGGGCGATTTGACCTCAACGAACGCTATCTTGCCATAGGCAATAAGCACCAATCGGTCCGGCATGCCGGCATAGCCTGGGCTGACGAATTTGAGTGCCAGCCCTCCCACTTTCCTCACCGCTTTAATGAGCTTTTGCTCTAGAAGCTTTTCTTGAGCCATTTATCGCTGAGGCAGTAATGCCACTCGTAGGAATCGGGATCCACCGGGTAGACATCGATGTCCACCAAAGCGTCCTTGACCTGGTTGTGGGTGAGGCTGGTGCCGAGTTGCTCGTTGATCATCTTCATGATGTCAAGGGATGAGGTCTTCCAATTGATGGTTTTAATGTGGTGCTTGTGCTTGAGGCACCAATCGCGGACGCGACCGATTGTCGCCGGGTCATTGATCTCCTCCATGAGGGCTTGATCGATTTCCCCGTTTTCGTCTGTATAAGGTCTTCCAAGAAATAACATGATTTTTTCCTCCTAATTTGGCTTGGATGACACGGTCGTTCATACTCATTTCCTAAACTTTTCTATATTGCTGTTTTTTCTGCCTTATAGAGGATTTTTGGATTTGACTATGACAGACCATGTCGCTATTTGGTTTTACTTACTTTGTAAGTATTGGCTCGGTTTCATCATCGAAGTCGCCGCCATCGGGTTTGAGCCTTAATCCGATAAAGTACTTCTTTCGCTTTGACGTGAGCCTTTTGAACTTGTTTCGTTCCAAGGCTTCGTAGAAATCAGTCGTGCTTCGCGTGAATTCGTTGTTTTCGGTGCAGTACAGGCGGTAAGCCGTGTAGAGGGCATTGGAGCTTTCCTTGAAGCTTGGATCCACCTCGCATTTGTCGGCGATGAAATGATGGAACCAGTCGTTTTGCTCCTTGTATTCGTCTATGGCGTCCTGCACCACTTTCGGAACCGGGATCGTGAAATCCAGGGAGATGACTTTCTGGGCACCCTCTATGATCCAGGAGAGTATGTATTCCCCGCAGTTCTCATAAAGGATCTCGCCGTAGTTTTTGATATCGCCCTTCCCGGTGAGCTTATTCCTAAAAGGAATGACTATGAGCCTACGCCAGATTCCGTCATCGCTGGCTGATACCCTGGGCAGGTGATTCGTGTAAAGGACAAGTGTGTGGCATGGCTTGAAAGAGAACGGATCCTTGTACTTCTTCTCCGCGAATATATCGTCCGTGGAGCATAGCTGTTTGACCGTTGAGTCGTTGAGCCTTGCACCTTCTTGGCTTTCGGAGGCGATCAGGAGCCTTTTCCCTTTTACCTCCGCCATTTCCGGCTTGACGTTCCTTTTGCACCCCACGGTCAGCGTGTCGGCGGATATGTTCCCGTAATAGAGCCCGAACACCTTAGCGATCGCGTTCCAGAACGTGGACTTTCCGTTGCCGCCTTCTCCATAGGAGATGATCAAAGCCTCGATGTAGACCTTCCCTATCGCCGCCAGCCCGCAGATGAGCTGGACGTACTCGATCAGGTCTTTGTCGCCGCTGAAGACGGTTTCAAGGAAGTCGGTCCACTGCTTTTTGCCTTTGTTGCTAGGTGATACGCTGGTGATCTTCGTGATGAAGTCCTCGCTTTTGTGATCCCTGGCACCGGCAAGGCCGAGCCTTAGGTCATAGGTAGCATTAGGCGTATTGAGGAGGAACGGATCGCTGTCAAGGTCGCTCACGTTGATCTCTAGCATTGGCCTGCACTCTTTAAGAGTGGCTGTTATGTTTTTGCTGTCCCTGCGTTTGATAACGAAGGCAAGGTACCTCATCGCGTCATCGTAATCCGCCAACGCGGCCCTCTGGTCATCACTCATGAGCCCTTCCGCTTTTGCCTTCGAGGCGGACCCCAGGATCTTAAGCGTGCCCGTCTCCCTTAATTTCTTATGGGTCTGGGCAATGAGGCGTTTTGCCTCCTTGAGCTGCCTTCTGGTCAGTTCCTGGGCACTCGCCTGGCTTCCCGGCTCGCTTTCCTCCCAGTAATATTTGCGGAATTTGATGAAATGGGTCTGCGGCGAATAACGCAGTTCGCTGGAGAAGTATTTAGCAAGCACCTCCGCCTGTCCGACATCCGAATAGTCATCGGGTTTGTACGAGTTGTCATCGTTGAATTGATCCGGAGGGATGTAATCGCCTTCCTTACAGATCTTTTCGAAGAATCTCAACGCACTGCCCCAGATGGCGTTAAGCTCGCCGTCTTCGAGGGGTGGATCGCACTTCTCCGCTTCTTCGAGAAACAGATCGTGTGCCTCCTCGGTGTCGCCGTACTTTTTGAGGATTTTCGCAGCGAATCTGGACATCGTTGAGTTCCTGCTTCCGGACGGGATCTTCTCGCCGAAGTGTGCATCGAACTCCTCTTCGTCCAGGAATTCATTAAGGTTTATGTCGCCTTCGATCACTTCCACTTCCGGGTTTTCCGTTCCGTAGAAGAATCGGGCCGCGTCAAGGGCCTGCTTATCGAAGTATGGGCAGTAAGCGTTAACCTTCTTCTTCAGGTCCCTGTAGGCTTCTTTGTCGGCCGTGTATTCGATCGGGAAGAGTGCGTGGAAGCGAGGTCTGGCCTTGCTGCCATTTTTCTCCTTCATGTTCGATCGGCTGTAATGAATGAAGATCTTCACGCCCGGGAACCAGTCTTTGAGGTCCTTAGGCGATACCCAGTCTTCGGGGTTTTCTGAATGATCGTTATCGCAATCGAGTGCGAGGCAGTCCGATCCGATGAAGTTATCGTTGCTTCGGTAATTGCTCTTGTATTGAGCACAGACGTAGTCCTTGACCACCAATTCGCGTAGACTAGCTTCATCGGTCAGCTCTATCCTGTTCGGATAACTGCAGTTCCCGCTTGCCATAAGAACATCAGCTCTATATGCAAACATGAGATTGGAACCTCCTTCATATTAATTCGGACATCTAATCGGCCACCTATAACCAGAACATCAGTCTTTCTGATAAAAGGGACATTCGTAGCCGTCCGCCCTAAGGATCAAGCCGGATGCCCATTCCGGGATCTTGGCCATCTCCTTTTCCATGAAAGCGTGTGAAACCCCATCGAAATCCTCGATGATCACTTCGTCATGAACGTGCATCACGATGCGGTAGTCCTTAAGGTTACGCATGGCGTAGCAAAGGAGGTCTCGTGCGGTTGCCTGGACGATGTTCTCAACGAACTTAGGCCCATAGGATTCGAGCCTCGCCCATTTCTTCTGGTCGCCTATCCCCTCGTAGGAGATGGATTCGCTTCCGAATTTGTTAATGACGACCTTAGGCTTCACGTAGGAGAGGCATCTCCCGCTTGGAAGTTTGATGAAGAGCATCGATCCGCGGTAAGTGAAAGTGAGCCTTCCAACGGTCACCGAATATGGCTGTTTTAGTGATTTGCCGGTCTTGACCACTTCCAAGATGGTGTCGCCGACTTGTCGCCAGAATCTTGTTATTTTAGGGTTGGCGTTTCTCCACGTTTTGACTAATGGGTCGAGGTCATCTTCCTTGAGTCCGGATCCTTCGTCCAAGGCACCCATGGCGATCAAAGCACCGGCTCCACCGCCATAGCCCAAAGCGAGCTCGGCGATTTTACCCTTCTTTCTGAGGTCGCCGTTGATGCCGTTCTTGACAACAGGGACGCCGAACATCCTGCTTGCCGATGAGCAATAAATGTCCTCGTTGTTGGCGAACGCCTTCATCCTCCACTCCTCGCCGGCATACCAGGCCAATACCCTGGCTTCTATCGCCGCGTAATCCGCAACCACGAACTTTCCGCCCTTGGCTGGGATAAAGGCCGTCCTGATGAGCTGCGAAAGCACCATGGGGACGTTTTCATAGAGGATTTTGATCGAATCCACGTCTTCCTTGAGGACCAGATCGCGGACCACGCCGATTTCCGGGATTTTGTTCTGCGGAAGGTTATGCAACTGCACCAGTCTGGAAGAAAATCTTCCAGTACGGTTCGCTCCATAAAATTGGAACATGCCGCGGATCCTTCCGTCAGAGCACACCGCGGACATCATTCGTTCGTACTTTTTGGTTGACGTTTTTGCGAGCATTTGGCGAAGCCTCATGACATCGCCGATATCGTTCCCGGAGAATTCCTTCTCAAGGGCCGCAACGCTCTTTTTGCCGAGGTCTTCCGGCTCAACGCCATATTTGGCTAACCACACCTTGATCTGTGCTGGGGAGTTCGGGTTGTCGATCTCCGTGATCTCGGTCATGGCTTTTTCGAGCTCTTGATGGATAATTCCATCAATCTTTATCGCCTTAGCGGCGAGTTCCTGGTCCAGGAACACACCCCTGTCGTTGATGCGTTGATCGAGGTGATATTCGGCCCATAGCCAATCGGGAAGTGGGTAGTTTTCAAGACGCTTCTGGATGTTCATCTGTACTTCGACATCGCGTTTGCAGTACTTGATCATCATGTCGCGTTTGTAGGTGTTGTATTTGAATAGGTTTCTGGTGACTCCACCGTTCGCCTTGCTTGGTTTTACCGGGGTGCAAAAGAACTTTATTAGTTCTTTACCCTCCTCCATTTTCTGCTCGTCAAGGCCCAGAACTGCACCTACGCCTTTTAGAGATAGAGGAAGCCCGAGATAGCTTGAAGCCACCATCGTGCATCGCCAGCTTTCCGGAGCCAAGTACTCTCCGGTCTTCATGCCGAGGAATCGAGATAGGCAGATCCTTTCGAATGAGCAATTGAAGCTGTATTTGAGGCAGTCATCGCTTTTTATTAAAGAAATGATGTGCGGCGGTATAACCTCGCCATCAGCAAGATCAACCACCTGCACATCACCGCCGTCCACGGAATATCCGAAGAGCAAGATCTCAAAATCAGGTGCTTCGCAATATTTGTAGACTCCGCATTCGTTTAGATTGTTGCTGCTATAAGTCTCGATATCGATCGACAGGGTTTTAGTCGAGGAAGTCTTCGGACTCATCAGTAGCGAAATCGCTCTCTGCAGTTGATTTGGAACCTAAAGGTTCACCATCGCGGATCTTTTGGAGATTATTCAATCCGCAGGCGATACCGCGGGAACCGTTGGATGAGTAAGCGTAGAAGGAGATAGAAGCTCTTCCGTAAACGCCGCTGTAGACCTCGGAATGAACGAGGATTGGATTACAAGCCGCATCAACGATCTCCGGGGCTTGTGTGCCGTTTGCGTTGACGAAATATGCGTTTTTATAAGCAGGATCGTCAGGACGTTCCACATCTCCATCGCGGAGAGGGGTTTTCAAGGAAGCAAGAGGAGGAACAGTCTTCCCGTTGCCTCTGAGCTTGAATTGGCCTTCGTTGTAGGCCGCTTCGATGGCAGCGTTGATCTTGGCGATCGTAACGGTGTCAGTCTTAGGGATGATGAGTGAGATCGAATATTTAGGGGTCGCACCTTCTGCAGATGCACGAGGTTCCCACACGTTTGCGTAGGACCATCTGGTATCCTTGCCAGTAATGACTTTGGTAGGATGGGAGTTAACTTTTGTCATGTTGGTTACATTTCCTTTCAATTGTCTAAGTCCGCAAAATCAGATGCGGCACTGTTGATTTCTTCCCTGCGATCGGATCGAGGTACTAAAGTTGGCTTTCCGGCTGGCTTGATAACGAATCTCTCCACCACTTCGGCGAAGGTTGTTTTTCCGATCCTTTTCTGAAGTTCAGTAATACTGAGTAACTTCTTTTCGTAAGGATCTAAGCCAGCAGCGATTACGGCTTCGGCCACAGCCTGGTCATCGGAGAACTTGCGGTTGGATCGCCCTTCCACGAGTTTCCAATTCTTCCATTTCTTGCCATTCATGGCTTCGTGCAGAGCGTAGTCCTTTATGGCGTTCGCCCAAGCGGTCAGATCATCGACCTTTTCCAGAACTTCTTCGATTTCGTCATCGGTTAATAGAGGTGGCTTCTGGTTGTCGTAGTCCGCTAGCTTTAGGTTTTTCTCCGCCCTGGCTCGGCATGTCGCTCTGGACTTGCAGAACCTGCAGTGATCGCCGGCGTTGAACTCGCCTTTGCCTTCGTAGGCCAATTTGGCTGTCGGGATGAGGACTTCTTCCGCCCATTTGATCAGTTCCTCCTTTTTCATGGAGAAGCTGCTGAGATTGGATAGTCTAGGCTGGAAGATATGCATCTCGATTTGGTCGATTTCATACAGGCAGTCGAACATCTCCAAACACCCAAGGGCGTAGAGTTTCATCTGTGGATTCTCGATGGCACTGACTGGGACGCCTTTGCCATATTTGAAGTCCACGATATGGAGGATTCCACTTCCCACTATGCACGCGTCAACCGTTCCGAATGACTCAGGGACGTACTTTGATATGTCGACCTGTTGTTCCACCATCACGATCGGATCGCGGCAGGTGCCCTTCACCTCTTTAAGAAGCTCAAGGATGTAGGACACGTAGTTGGACGTGGTTTCTTCCATTTCCTCGGTATAGAACGAGGAGTTGCGGGGATCATTATCTTTCATGTGATAACGCCTCCTTTAATTTGTTCTCGGCGAGCTGATGTGCCGCTTCGCCCTCCTTCGTGAACTCCGTTTCCTGGTCCTTGATGAATTCGGATAGACGGGCTGAAGGCGGACATTTTAGCCATATATGGCTAGCCGATGGACCAAGCAACGCATGCCCTTTAGCCGGCATTGCTGAGGTCCTTTGCTTCTTCTAGCAAGGTTGCGTATTCCTCCGGTTTTACTTCGGATAGACGCTTAGCATTGTGCTTAGCGAGCAACTTACGCACCTCTTCGGCCTTTCCGTCCCTGGCAATCTCGGCTAGTACGTGGCGTACGTCTTCGAGTTTGATTTCCGGCTTAGGTTCGGGTGCAGGAGCTTGCTTCTCCTTCTTTGGTTGGTTGAGCTTTTCGTGGAGATCGGTTAGTTTTTCGATCAAGTCCACCACTAGCTCATCAACCTTTTTAAGATTGTTTTCGCTCATTCTGGTCTTGGCCCTCCTTTATCTTTAGCGAAAGGCCTATTAGCTTCTTTGCCAGAAGATCAGAGGTGAGAGATATTGCCGCCAAGGCTTCGATTGCTTGCTGAAGCTCATCGGCGGGGCTTTTTAAGTCTTCCATTCGGGTCCTCCTTTAAGGTCATCTATCGGCCTCACTTTAATTCGGACTTCTAGGGGGAGCCTTATAACCTGGATCATGATTTTTTGATGATTTCCCTGAGCTTGGTGACGAGATTCTTCAGTCTTTTGTTTATCGCGGGCTGCGATACCCCACACTCGGCAGCTATTTGGCTCTCGGTTGCGTAATTCAGGTACAGGGACACGATTTTCTGGTCGATTGGATCTAATTCAGGGATGGCGTACAAAAGGCTCTCTAAACGCTCCTTTTTGTCCAGTTCGGCGGCGATATCGTCATCCCCTGCCGGCTCGTTTCCCGTTTCTTCTGCATGCTGATCTAAAGAAAGAGGACGACCTGTGCGGGTGCGGGGGCACTGTGAGCAGTCACCCTGGCACCTCATCCATTCGCCACGCTCTTTGGCGGGGATCAGGCATCTGCTCTCGCGTCTGGAAGCCATTCGTTCGGCTTCCTCCATGCGGTGGATCGGGGTGTAGTCCTTCTCCGATAAGTAGATGATGATGTTCGTGCCTTCGAGCTGGTAAGGGTAAGGTCTGTCCTCTGTCGGTTTGAGTAATGATGGGTCGTCAATTACGATCTTTGGTTTTTCGTTGTTTGTCATAGCTTTGCTGGTCCTTTCTCCCGTTTGAGGAGCAGGATGCAAAGCGGAGCGATCGGCCTATTTCTGCCTTTTAAAGGCATTTTGAAAACAGGAGGCATTGCTGTGATCCCTTTCCAGGAACCCGCGATGCATCCCGCTGTTTCGATGGGCCCATCTCTTCAACGAGAAGTTTTATGTGGTCTTTATATCGGCCACGGATCCATCTTAACCCAGGTCATTTCGATTACTCAAAAAGCCAGGATAAGTGCAAAATAAGTGAAAATAAGTAGACTGTTTTCGGACATGAAAAAAGCCCCACCACTTTGCGTGATGAGGCGTGTTCTTATATAACGTTTTATCTGACGTTTGATATGAAGCCGTAGCGGCCATTGTCGTCTTTTGTGAAATGGATCAGGTTGGCTTTCTCGCTGTCGAATTCAGGCAGCTCGTTCTCCACCACTATGATCTGCATGTTCTCGGCGGTCTGTGCCAGGTAGTTGAATAACCCCTTCTTCATTGAGTCGTCCAACGGAACACTATCCGCTTCCTTCAATGACAGGATCGGCGAATCCATGATTAGCAATCCAGGTTTATATTTGGCGTTGTCTAGCAGCATCCTGTGGAACGCGACAGCCGTGATCGAATTAAGCAATCCGCGGTAGCCTTCGCCTTCGTGCTGTTTCATTTGGCCGTTAACCCTGACATCGAACTGATTAATGTCAAATATGCATGTTTCGGCACCCTCGTAATTCGAGGCGGCCAATGCCTCTCTGAGATATCTGGTTATCGTGTTGATGAACCTGTCATCGAAGCACTCGAGCTGATTAAAGCGTTCGTTCTCGACTTTTTCCTCGGTCAATTCGCGTAGCTGGTTCTCCAAATCGGCGAGGATCTTTTTATCGCTTTCATATTCCGCCTCGCTATGGATAGATTCCTTGTAAAGGTTGAGTTGATTCCTTAGCTTTGCTAAAAGCGGTTTGATCTCGCTGTTGATCTTGGCCTCGAGCTCATTTATCTTTCCTTCAAGTTCGGCTTTCTTGGCTTGGAGTTCTTCCTTTTCCTTGACTAGATCACCCTGAGCATCTTCGAGGTCCTTGATTTGAGGGATCAGTTTAAGCAATTCAGCTTGTGCCGCTTCAACGCAGGATTGCTCCTGTTCTTTAGGCAGCTCTCCGTTGCAGAACGGACACTTAGTGATCTTCTCGACTTCGTCCGCATGCGTTTCGCCATCTATGATGAGCTGCATTCTGCGGAGATCGGACTCATATTGAGAATGAAGAATCGTATATTTGTCACCAAGGTTCTCGCATTCGGCGATCTTGTCGCTGATTTCCATCAACTCGCCAGATAGTTTTCCCGAAGCGGCGATATTATCGTTCAACTGGCCTTGCGTGGACTCGATTTGGCCCAAAATATCGTCAATCGATGTCTTGAACTGATCAGAGCCTTCTTTTTTGTCCTTCTCATATTGTTCTATGAGGGTTTTATATTTGCCGATCCTCTCGTTGATATATTTCGCCAGGATCTTTTTCCTTTTCGCACGCTCCTTAGGGCTCTCGATGTTCGGATCCGCGTAGGTGAGCCCATTTATCAAATAAAGTACCGCCGATTTGAGGACGGTCTCGGACGTCTTCTGGGTTGGCATAAGAATGCTTTTTCTATCCCTTATGTCATCCTCTTTCAAAACGATGGTATGGGAGAACTCCCTAAACGTTAGGTTCTGGAAGGTATAGCTAAGCGATGACAGGATCTTGATCGGAGGCTCCATTCCAAGCATACGGAGATATATATCTCCAAGCGAAGGTTTTTTCTGTGAGCTGTAATCTCCGTCTTTGATGTTATCATCGTCCGATTCAACGTGGACGTTAGGACTATTGAATGCCCTACTTAGGTGATAATGATGCCCGTTTGCATCCATATCCATTCCCACCACTTCGAGGTTTAGAGTTGGATTTGGAGTGAATTTGCCGCCGAAGATATAGTCGATGCAGTCGACAATGACAGTCTTTCCGGTGTTTGATGGGCCGTGGATAATATTCAATCCATCGGTGAAAGGGATCTCCGACATGGATCCGTCTGTTGATTTAGCCCATAATCTCGTGATTTTAAGCATACTTACTTATTCCTCCCCATTGCCGCTTTGTTTATGATCGCTAGCAGTTCTTGCTCGGTGAGCTTCCCATATTTGGTGAATGCATCGCCTGCGATCTTTGTATATAAATCTGAATATTGGTTATCCAGCGATGATATGAATTCGATCCCGCGATCGTTGATCTTGTATTTGAAGCCGTCTCCGGTGACCACATCGATCATACCGCGGACGACCAGATCCTTGACCGCATCGTTGATCACGCTCTTCCTCAGGGCCAGTTCTCCAAACTTATACGCGGAGTCCCCGTGAAGGTTATTTTCTGATACTTCGAAATCCTCCCCGTAGCAGCAGATGAAATCGAACGAGTAGATCTGGTCTGCTGACATGGATTCGAGAGGGCTGATATAAAGGACCATGAGCGTCCTTAGTTCCATTTCAAACGAGGAGTTATATAACTTATTCATCTTCGTCCACCCATTTTATCTTTCCGTCATTGACGAGCATGTGAACCACGCCTTTTCTCTCTGAAGGCCCGATCCATGAAGGTATCAAAGCCAGCAAAGATGAGAGCGGGACGGTGACCGCCTTATCCATTACCGATCTTATCTTTTCAAGGCCGGAACTATACAAAGCACTGGCTGTCATTTCCACGCCGTCATTTATTTCTTTTTTGAGCTCATCAAAGTTGCTGTCTTCCAATTGGCAGTCCCTTAACCCGACCCTGATTGATTCGGCAGCATAGAAATCTTTTCTCTGCCTTTCAAAATCACGGGCATATTTCGGATAGGCGACAAGGTCAGACTTCGTTGCGAAAGCCACCATGGCATCCTCTGAGTAAGCCTTAAAAAGCTCGCTTGCATAGATAACTTCGTTATCTTCCAGATCATCTGGAATCACGATTAAAACGGGCTTTTTAAGTCTTAGTTCTTCAAGCATCTCTTTGATCGCATCCACTCTTTCACTTAAAGTTGATGGTGCCTTTCTTTTCGCCTTTTTTGCAGCCGTTTTGTTCTCCGTGGACATGGCATAGGCGAAAGCCGCTCTAAAGAATTTCACGTATTCCTTGGCGTCATATAAGCCGATCATCTCAGCCTTTGTTCTAGCATTCATTAAACCATCGTCTTTAATGGCTTCGAGAAGGTCATCAAAAAGGCCATTTCTCTGGGCAACGGCGACATTATCTTCGAGGATCATCTCGCACATGGAGTCGGATTCTTCATCCTTGCTAAGGACATAATCA
Source organism: Bacilli bacterium (assembly GCA_022641095.1). GTDB lineage: Bacteria > Bacillota_I > Bacilli_A > RFN20 > CAG-826 > UBA4951. Next base: position 70,598 of record JALCDB010000002.1, on the reverse strand, counting down.
GCACCGGACGCTAATTCCGGATATATGCTGGCTGTCCCATCGTAGAACTCCTTAGCTACTTGGCTGTTTATCGTATAGATCTCGCCTCTCGAGTTTTCTATATTCCCATTGTTGACTAAAGTTCCGATTAACGCACGGCAAACAGCGGTCACATCCTTATAAATGGCGTGATCGAAGAATATGTGTGAAAAGCGAGAGTAGTTTAATGGGGTCATCAATATTCACTTCCTACTTCCCCAGGATCTTGGTCAGTTGATGGTACAGCTGATAGAGGGTGTCGTGGCCATCGGCGGATCCGCCAAGGTCCACCACTGCCTGCTTAACAATAGCCTTTTTCGAAGGCTTGGAATTGTTAGGAACTTCCTCTCCTGTTTGTTTATCAATGATGCAAAGCGTGCCGTTATCGCCCGTCTTGCCTATATATGTGTGCCCAGTCAGGCTCGATGAAAACTCGCAATCCCTGAAATGATGGCGATTCTTGCTTAATTGGCTGATCTTATCGGCGGCCTTCTCATCTGCCTCGTCAGCCTTAGTCTTCTTATAAAGGACCAGGTTCTTTTCTAACCCGTTGATCTTGGCAATCTTCTCGAGGAGCGAATATGCTTCCTCTGGGAGCATGGCATAGAATTCACGCACCCTAAGCTTCCCGTCCACTTCATCCTTGCTTCGCAAGCTCGGATTAAGTATGTCGATCAATTGATGGACCGGGATGTCTTTAAGGCGATCACTCACTTTATACGTGGCGTAGATCCTAAAGGCGAATGGGGTGCACTCGCTTCTGTTGAGCTGCTCCACTCTCGATTTGACGTCATCCGCGTATCCGATCTTCACGTAATCCGGGAATGACGGGTTTGTAAGAATATAAATATATCCAAAGTTCTCTTGTTCCATATTCGTCACCTATTTAAGTTTCCAATTGAAGAAAAAATCAACCGTAAACTTGTCTTTATTGGCGTACATGATCTTATTAATATCGCGTTTGCTAACGCCTAAAAGCTCGGCGATCTTGCCGGATTTCATTCCTTTAGGATTCTTTCGGAGCAATTCCTCTATCTGTTCGACCGGATCCTTTTTAACTGGTTCAGGAACAGGAGCGATTTCCGGATCGGGCTCGGGTTCTGGTTCGGGTTCTGCAGCGGCCTCTTCCATAATCGATTCAGATTCAGGAGCGACCTCGGATTCGACAATATCTTGCTCATCATTTTCGGGTTCTTCATCTTTGATGATCTGAGTTCCGACATTCTCATCCACATGGATTTCCCCTTCATCATCAACACCAAAGCCAAACCAGTCAAAGCTGTTTCTGTACTGGGCTTTGATCTTGGCGTCATTGAGATCTAGTTTTGATCCGAGTGATTCGTTAACAAAGAAATCATGGATGTAGTTATTTAGAACGTCTTCTTGGAAGATGTGATATTTATTCAAAACCTCGAAGTCCTTCTTCGTGATACCGACAGCCTCTAAGAAAACGTTAGGGTCAGCATTACTGAAGATCTCCTGGAAGGTTGTTTCTCTGTAAACGGAGATATAAAGGAATTCAAACAGCCTGGCCAAGATATGCTTCATAACATTATCGGCATCTTCAACGGAATTCTTATCTTTGCTGTCCACTACCGGGGTTAAGACGTTTCTTACCGCTTTTCTAAAGGACTCGCAATACCAGCGTTTGTAGAGCATTCCCCTATATTCCTTAGGGATGTTGTTTATATCGTTAAGATAGGCTTTGACGAAGTTCTCAATCTGCTGCTTCGTAGCCTCCGTATATTTGATATTAGGTCCGAATTTGCCTTTGACTTGATCCACGAACTTAACGCCGTCATCTTTTCCGCATTGAATCTTCTTGATCGGGGCGTTGACACCGCCTTCGTATCCTTTCTTGAAGCCGTTCGTATACCAGATGACCTGGTTTTCATCATAGTCTTTGGAGCAATACTCGAGCACGTAATCCTCGATTGCTTTCTCGAAAGCGGCCTGGACTTCGTTGTCGTCCAAGTCAACGTATTTTTTGGAATCCTCCAAGCCTAAGGCATAGCCTTTGTCGCGGCCTTCCTTGGCGATCTTGGTCTGGAATCCGTCTTCTGGTTTAGGAGGGATTGTGCGTGTTTTTGTTTTTCCAAATTTCGCATGAGCAAAGACGTGCTTAATGATCTCGCTTACTTCTTTATCGTTAAGCATCTCTGCAATCACCTCGTCATCCATCATCCTTGTGGTTTTTGAAGTGTCTGTGATCTTTCTTGAAAGCGGCACGCCGCTGGCATCGCCATATTCGGCGAGTTCATAGAAGACCTTGTCAGAAATCGGATGACTCATGTCGCCATTGACGAAGATAGGCAGGTACTTAACGATCAATCTAGCAATTTGTAGCTTCGTATAGTTCGTGTCCCTTGAGCTCTCTTCGGCGTATTTCAATAACAAGGCAGCGGCCCTGTCGATATTGAAGTCGTAAACATAACCACTCTCTTTGAGAATTTGGCCGTTTTTCTTGAATGGCGTCTGGATTCTGAAGATGGCTTGGAAATAGGATTCCGGGCTGGATAGATCCTTCAAAACGAAGATACTGAACCACTCCTTCACCGTTACACCGATCGTCAGTTTGTTGACCGTGATCGCTATGCTCCCGAGTTTATTCGTGTTCTTTGCCGCTTGGATGTTATCCATCAAGAAATCATAGGCATCCGTTCCGGACCCCACGCTTTTGTCCGATAGATTGATGATTTGATATTTGCAGAAATAATCATCGGCTTTCAGCAACCTGGCCATCGCTATACAGGAACTAACCGTAGGCATGAGCCAAAGGGTGTGCTTGTTATTCTGCTTCATCTTAGGGTTGGAATAAGGGAATTTGTCGCCGTGGATAGAGGCACCCTTGATGATTTCCAGCCACTGTTTTATTTCTTCTTCATAAATGAAGACGTAATCCTCGTTATAGTTGACGTCCTTCTTGGTCTCGAAGAACTTATTCAATGAAAAATATTTGTTTCCGAGCATCTTGTCATCGGAGAAAACGCTGGAGGTTAGGTTGCCGAATAGCTTCGTCATGTTATAGCCGAATATCTTCATATCCGGGAATTCGGCATACTTAGGATCCACCACTGTGAAGTCGTTTTCTTCGCTCTTCGGATATTTGTTCCTTTGCTCATCGAAATATGAGTAAGTCGAGCTGGACTCGTTGTTGAATTCGCCGCGGGCCAATGCTCTGAATGGCGTTCCGGATAGGCAGATCGTCTTCTTCGTCTTGATCGCAAACTTGGCGATGACGTCCTTAGTGTCCTTCAGGTTCTTTTGATAATCTTTATCAAGGTCCTCGAAAGTGTCCTGGGTTCTGGTGTTCCAGGCACCGAAATGGTATTCATCAAGAACGACTAGATCGAAATCAACGTCCTGCAGTTTCTTGATCTTGGCTTTGACATCGGCACTTTGGCTATCCCTGCCTAAGTAGTTCTGCAACGACAAAAACACTACATAGGGCTCAGTGTGCGATTTTAGATCGAACGTGGGCTTTCTGAGATTGAAGTCGGTGAAATACTTATATTCCTTCTTGATATGGCAGAGATCGTCTCTCCAAGAGGACTCAACCGCCGGAATGAACGTTAAGATCAAGATCTTATTGAGACCGGCTTCCTCACAATATTTGTAGGTCGTGAAGGATTTCCCGAACCTCATCTTGCAGTTCAAAAGGAACCTGTGACCGGTTGGATATTTGCCGAAGTACTCCTTCAGATCCTCGATCACCTTAGCCTGTTCTTTTCTAGGCGTGTAAATATCCTTTGAAACATCGTTTTTTCTGCATGCTTCGAAGGCGGATATTAGTTCTTCAGTAGGAACGTTCTGGAACCACTCCTGCTCTTTCTCGGCGAGCCCAGCACAGTTGTGCATGATCTCATCGTGGACGTGATAATCCTTAAACGATTCATTGTGGGCATCAACGCAGACGCCCCAGTAAACGACCTCGCGTTTGAGGCCATATTTGCTGTATTGGTCGTCAGTTAAAGCAAGCTCGTGCTTTTGCTCCGCGATCCTGGCTTTAATGCCGTGCCAGAAAGTTTCTTCTGGTCTGCATTTTGCCATGCCAACCTTGACGCCATGGCCCTGGAAGGAAGGCAATATATACATATATAGGAGAATGAGATCTTGATCGGTGTCGTTTGCTTCGTCAAGGAAGAACTGTCTGGTCTTGCCAGATATCTTAACGCTATCAGAAGTGTTGATCTCAGTTGATCTATAGACATCTACCTTCATATCAATTCATCTCCTGAACGTTCTCTTCAATAAATTTGATGTCATCATCGCTAAGTCCGAACATTGCATAAAGTTCTTTATCATTCCACGGCTTAGTAAAATCAAGCAACGGAGCATATTCATATATGCTTTGAGATGCGTTTTGATCTAATTTTCGGATGCCAACTAGAGCTCTAAAAAACTTAGTTTTGATATAGGAATAACAGTTTTTCATCTCTTGTTCAGTTTTAAATGTGCCTATAACAATAAAAGTTTCTGTACATATTTCATTGTCGTATGCAAACATTGGAACAGAGAAAGGTTCTCCGAATGTGCCACTTCCTTGGTTTCTAGCCATAAACATTTTGTATCCATGCAAATAGGTTTTTTTAGGGAGTGGATAATCCTGTGGAACATATCTTTTTACTCTTTGTAAATGTTCATCAAGACCACAGATTGTTATTCCCCCTTCGATTTTTTTATCACTAATAGGTGGGAGATCATATTTCTTTGGATCCTTAAAGAAATCACCTGCTAAACCGAACGGTTTTCTTGGCGATACGATATCCATGAAAGATTTGAACTTTTTGGCTTTAACCTTATTTAAAATTTCAATCAGTCTTTCATCACGAATAAAAACATCAACACCATCCTCTTTGAGATATCTCGTGCTTGTTGAAATGGTGCCATCAGTATGTTTATAAATTTTGCACTTTCCTTCTTCTTTTCCGTTCCAGAGGAAGTAACAAACTCCGCCTTTTATTTCATTATTTGGGAAGCATTCTTTAGCATCAGTATAGTCGTGTAATACTCGAATGTGCCTATCTTTTAGCATTGATGCTCTGAAGTCATCTAAGCCCTTTCCTCCAGCCATCCATCTAGAAGGAATAATCATGCATAGATAATGTGGATTTAAAGCTTTTGCTTGATCTACGAACAGCTGATAAATAGGTTTGGCCGAGGCTTGTGCACCGCCATCGTTAAGTTGATAAGGTGGATTACCAATAATAATGTCAAATTTCATATCTTTGTTACCTCCAAAGAATCTATTGCTCATGTGCTTTCCAATTATCAAATGATTAATATGGATTAATTCGTACGCATATTTTTCTCTTTGATTTGCATCGTTATAGTTTGAGACTCCACTGATGCCGCAATATTTACATTTATATTTTTTTCTTTCCTCGCCCTTGCATGTAGATGGCATTCTTCGTCCCGCACTATCGACAAATTCATGATCAGTACATGGTGTTTTAATATTGCCTTCTTCATCAGCAAACCACGTTCCGTTTCCAATCGCGTATCCATTAACGTAGTGTCCATCTTCGGCTAGTATTCCGTCACAAGCCCTATTTGCGGATGAACAATAATAAAGTGTTCTTCTCGCTACGTTGGCCGTAAATTTAGTTTGACCAATAGCATGAATCATGTTCTGTAAGATATGCTTTCTGCGTTTTTCTTGATCCGGAATCACATCTTTTAAACCTTCGTCTAATCTTATTGCGATCTCCCTTTCAAAAATGCCATTTTTGGTGGCCGGGTTCAGCCATCTATAATTCGGGTTATGCCAGACTTCATCCGGGAGAGAATCGAGCATCATATCACACGTTTTTCTCGGTGTGAAAACCTCGTCGTTACCAACATTTGTGATGGTTTCTAAAATATCGAAGTTCTCAATGTAGTCATTAGCTGATTCAACAGCTGTTTTATAGGTTTGTTCGGCTTCAAGAGCATCATTCTTCTTTTTATCAATCATAGTTAATCTCCGCTCCTTCCATGTGATATGTGACGCCGTTGCCAGATATATCCCAGACGGGGAATTCTAACGACTTCATTTTTCCTTTTTCTGCTTCTGGCATCTTATATGCCACCTCGACTATTAAGAACGTTGCAGGAATATCCGCATTGAACATAGCCCACATAAAATTTGTTAGGATCATGCAGCGGACGAGATCAAGATACCCATCGCTATAATCGATTTTATGATCCCTTCCAAATATCGTGAAGACAGTCAGGATGTTGTTTCTTTGCTTGATAATTAGATCCTTATCCATCTCTATAGAATAGATGGTAGACAAGCACTTTAGTGCCTGGATCTCGAATTCATCTTTATCTTCCTTGAACGCACGTTCTAATCTTCTTAATAAAATATAAGTAGTGAACGCCCCATCACCTGATGTCGGTTCGAGCACTGTTTTATCCGGATTAAAAACGTCTTTCTCCCCTATCGCTTTGACCATATCTTTCACGATAAAAGCGGGGGTGAAAATCTGATATCCTTCTGCATCATTATCGCCACCATTGGCGAGCTTGAGCGAATCAAACCCGGTGATCAAATCTAAGCTTTTTAGTTGATCCTTTGTGAATCCGCTTTTTATATTTTCCGTTATTTTTTTATAGTCCATATTAGTCTCGATCCACCAATCCATATTTAATAAAAAGCTCTTTCAACTTACGCTTTGTTTTTATGGTTGGCTCATAGCGACCTTTTTCCCATCTGTTGACTGCAGAAAAAGAAACGCCAAGGTACTCAGCGAACTCCATCTGTGATAAAAGCATTTTTGAACGCAGTTCTTTGATTAGTCGGGCGTAGTCCATATTAAACTCCGTAGTTGTTATTCAGAATTATAGCACTTTTAGAGCCGTTTTGTCTATGCGTGCGTGATAAATCGATTGCGCAAGACGTTACATTATCTTCTGAAACATATAGCGCACCTTGTCCAGGCGGCTGTTTGGACGGCGGGGCTGGATGACTGGCTTGCCGACAGCGGCCTGATACCCTTTCAGTTCTGTAAGGCATACGCTCTGCCCGTTGGTGTAAAAGGCCAGATCAGTACGGTATGCCTGTATACAGCGGGCGGGAATCTCGCCAGTAAAGACAACTTCATCCTTTTTTACCTGGACCGTTTCGATGGTGGCACAGTATTTCGGTGCATCATGATAAGCCCTGGAAAGATATTCCCGGGGCGCATAGAGGGTGAAGGAGAGATAAGGTTCCAGCAGTTGCGTCCCTGATTCCTTCAATGCCTGTTCCAATACAATCGGGGCCAATGAGCGGAAGTCCGCCGGCGTGCTGACCGGACTGTAATAAAGCCCGTATTCAAAGCAAATCTTACAGTCCGTTACGTTCCAGCCGAACAAGCCCTGCTCCAGCCCGTAACGGATACCATCCCTGACAGCGTTTTGAAAACTCTGGTTCAAGTATCCCAGCGAAACCCGGCTCTCGTATTGTACACCGGAGCCAAGCGGGAGTGGTGTAACAGACAGTCCGATGGATGCCCAAAACGGGTTGGGCGGCACCTCGATATGGATGGTGTGGCTGGCTGCTTTGAGCGGCCGCTCCATATAAATGACGGTGGGTTCCTTTACCACTGTTTCAAGCTTGTATTTTTCCGACAGCAAAGCGGAAACAACCTCCAACTGCACCCGGCCCAAAAAAGAAAGAATGATCTCATGGGTGATGGAATCCACCTCGCAGCGCAAAAGCGGGTCAGTATCCGCAAGTTGCGTAAGAGCGTCCAGCAGCCGTTCTCTTTGCGCTGCCGTTTTCGGCGCAATCGACATCCGCAGCATGGGGAGGGGGTCCTCACGCCACCTTTTACGAGGGAGCCGGGTTGGGTCCCCTAATACATCGTTTAACCTCACGCTGTCGCTGGGAAGGATAACAATTTCACCCGGATAAGCGGTGTCTGTCCGAACAATTTCCCCTTTGGATGGAATACGCATCTCTGTGATTTTCAGCTTTTCTCTCCCGGCCAGGGCCACCGTATCCCGCAGGCGCAGCGTTCCGCTGTATAGCCGTAGATAGACACGCCGCTGGCCGCAATCTGTATACTCCACCTTGAAAACGCTGCCGCATAGGGCGGCGCTCCCCTGTTCCCCAATCGGTTGGAACAGCCCTGTCACCGCATCCATCAACGGTTGAATGCCAAGGCCCTTTTTGGCGCTGCCATAATAGACCGGGAACAGGGAGGCGTCTTGAACCCGCCGCTGTTCCTCCCGCACAAGTTTTTCCCGGCTGATTGGTTCTCCTGCGATATACTTTTCCAATAATTTATCGTTATTTTCGATGACCGCATCCCATGCTTCTATGTCGGTATTTTCCTCCAGGACTATTTCCGGGGACAGCGACACCGTCTGCTTGATGATAATATCGGCGGAGAGCTTATCCCGAACAGACTGAACCACGCTCTGCAAATCAACGCCAGCCTGGTCGATCTTGTTGATAAAGATAACGGTGGGAATGTTCATTTTCCGCAGGGCATGGAACAGAATACGGGTCTGGGCCTGCACGCCATCTTTAGCGGAGATCACCAAGATGGCCCCATCTAAAACAGCCAAAGAGCGGTACACCTCCGCCAAAAAATCCATGTGGCCGGGCGTATCCACAATGTTGACTTTACATCTGTGCCACTGGAAGGAAGTGACTGCCGCTTGAATGGTAATCCCACGCTGCCGCTCCAAAAACATGGTGTCCGTCCTCGTTGTCCCTTTTTCGACGCTCCCCGGTTCTGAAATGGCTCCGCTGGCATATAGCAGGCTCTCCGTCAAGGTCGTCTTTCCAGCGTCTACATGGGCAAGAATTCCAATATTGATTATTTTCATGTGATTGTCCTCCCTTTACTGCCCCGAAGGGCATAAAAATCCCCAGCAGTAAAATACTTTTACCACTGGGGATGATAATTTGCGGACATACACATATACAGCATACACCTGTTTGTGAGTGCTGTTTTTGGGGATATGTCAAAATTGATAAGGCAAAAGTATTCTTAAATTGGGTACAAAAAACTAAGCCACTACAAAAGGGACTATCATAATCCTTTGTTCCCACTATTTGATTATAGTTTTATTTAAGAATACCTTGCCGCATATTTTTTACTCCTTTTCTGGAATTGAATTATTATATCACATCAGTTTTAGGAAAACAAGTATCTAAAAGAAATCGGCCACGAACAGCCCACTTTTTTATCAAATCGGCCACGAACAGCCCACTTTTGTTTGATAATCGTCCACCCATAAAGCATAAAAAAGCCGCCACTGCTGCCCCGGATCAACCGATCCAACTCGTGAAAATGGGCAAAAATGGCGGTTTTCTATATGTTTTTAAAGAAAAAAGGCCTAATACTTGGTATTAAACCTCTTGTTGTCTTATGGTGCCCCGCCGCAGAGTCGGACTACGAATTGGTCCTTACCATGGACCCGTTATACCGTTTAACTAGCGGGGCGTTTTTCAAGCTGTCCCTTCGTCGAATCGACTTTGATGGGCAGCGTTTAGGATTATAGGTTAGCGAGGCCCTCTTGACAAGACATTAAGCTCAATCCCCGTAAGAAAGCCTCACCCCATAGGAACGCTCATAGCAATCGGCGCATTCCTCGAACGCCTCGCCCTTCAGACGCTCACGCTCATGGGAGAAATCGGCTTGCCCGTCGGGGTAGATGGGGCTGAGGATATGGACGATCATCCGCTCGGGATAGTCCCCCTCGAAATTCGGGAAGGGCTTCTTTCGCGGGGCGAAGCTGATATAGCAAGGGACGATGGGAACCCCGTACTTGATCGCGTAATGGAAGGCCCCGTCCTTGAACGGCCGGAGCTTATGGTAGTACCACCACTCGGCCCGTTCGGGGAAAAAGAGCACGTAATGGCGTTTCCTTAAAGATTTCTCAAGGGCGGCCTCAAAGCTTTTCATGCCGTCGAAGGACGCCGGAAGGGGCAGCATGCCCGATGCCCTCATGCCGTCCCCGAGTTTGCCTTTGAAGTTGTTGAACGAAGCCGCAACGACGTTGAGATAATGACCTTTCATGGCTTTTTTGATGGCCACGCAGTCGAACATATGGACATGATTGCAGACCACGATGGCCGACTTGACGCCCCGAAGGTTCTTCCGCCCCACGACTTCCGTCTCAAGGCAGCGATTGTTTATCTTGCGCATGAAAGGACGGACCCCCAACTCATAACGGGCTGTCCTGACAAGCCATTCGGAGAGGCTTTTCGGGTAATAATGGTAATCCTTGGTGACGGGGATGGCCTTATCCATGTCGATGGAGTCGACGTGTTGGTCGAAAAGCCCCTTCTTCTCAAGGGCGAGGTAACGCTCGCGGACTTGTTTCCTGCTTAAGGTTTCCGCGCTCATCGACGAATGTCCTTGGAGCCGCCGACGCGGGCGATGGTCTCCCATTTCTTGGGACCTTTGCCAAGAAACACCTTGGCCATGATCGGGAAGTACCCCAAATAATGGAACGGGACGACGAACAGCGTGGCGATGCGGAAGAGCCAATGGCCTTTGACGTCATGGAACATGGCGCAGAAGCCGACGACGGCCATGAAAAGGAAAGAAAGATAAATCGCCAAAAGCGCTCCGATGCAGGAGAAAAGCGGATAGGCGACCAAGTTTCGGTCAAAGACGAAATACCACAGTGAGGCCGCCGCGTTGCCGAGGGCGAAGAGGCCAAGCAACCCAAAATAGGCGTAACTGATGAAAATCGAATACGAGAAATAGACGTCCCTTGCGGTGCCAAAGCTGAAGTCTTTCCGGCGGTAGAGCATCTGGGCGCTGGTGAGGCCGCTCATCCAGCGGTTGCGGCGTTTGTTGGTCATCTCCAAACTCGGGGCCTCCTCCATGTAAATCGGGGCGAATTCCGCATAGTAGGACGACCAGTGGTTCGCGATCATGTCGCCCGCGAGTTCGCAATCCTCGGTGAGGGTGCTCTTGTAGGGCCACCCCCCATCGGTCAGAATGATCTTTTTGCTGACGAGAAGCCCACTGCCCACCGTGAAAAGAGCGATATGCCGCTTGCTCTTGTATTTATTGCCCATTTGGTCGAAAACCGTCCAAATGTAGCCGTTCGCCGCCCCCTGAAAGGTCAGCGCTTTTCGGCCGAGGGCGTAGTTTTTGACGATTTTCTTGCTCACGATGACCTCGCAACCGCTCGCCATCGCGTCATTCATCGCGGACAAATAGCCATCCCTGATGGAAGTGTCGGCATCGAGGATGAGGTAGGCGTCGAATTCGTTTTGGTTGCGGGAGAGAATACGCTGAACCGCCGCGTCAAGGGCATCGCTTTTGCAGGTTTGATCGGCGGCCACGACCGTCGCGAAACCCTTCTCTTCGGCCATCTTGATGGTTGGGTCGGCGGGGTCGGAAACAATGACGAAAACCGCGAAATTCCGGTAGTTCTGGCGCGACAGGGACTCCAAAAGGGGCCCGATGGCCTGGCTTTCGTTGCGGGCCGGGACCAAAACGGCGAGGCGGTTCCTCTCTTCGTTAACGAGCCGCTCGCCTTTCGAGAAAGCTCCGAACCAAGCGCGAATTCGCGGCAAATAGGCCAAAAGCAAAAGGGCGCAAACGCCCGCGGCGATGACCGCGGAAAGAAAGTAATACTGCGGAACGCTCATTTTTCGATTTTCCTCCATAGAAGACGGCACTCCTCGTGCAGCGAGTCGTGGACGGTGGTCTTGTATACTTGGTGGATGCGCGGCAGGTCCCACGGTTTGGCGACCATCGCGTGGATGTAAGGGAAAATACGCGGCTGGTTGCAATAATGGCGGATCACGGTGTCGGGCCGAAGGCCTTTTTGCTCGTTGAACTCCCGCGGCAGAATCATCTTTCGGCCCTTGGTGAGACGGTTGAGGACGTCCTGGTCGGGGAAGGACCATTTCTTTTTCCTTAATAACGCGCGGGAGGAGGCGAAAACCCCGTCCCGAACCAGAAGGCTCACGTTAAGAAGGATGACCCCGGCGTTGCAATAGGATGGGTTGATGAGGACGTGGCCAAAGCGATCCAAAACCCAGGCGCAGTACCTATCGCCCAAATCGATCGAATAGAGGCGCGAAAGATCCTTCATCACGATCGTGTCGGCATCAAGGTAAAGAAGCTTGTCGGGCACGTCTTTCAACCGGTCGAGGAAAAGGCGCAGCAACGTATAGGGGGTATACGAGCTTTTGGCGTTCCGGCTCGCGGAAAGCTCTTCGTTGAAGGCTTCCGTGACATCGACAACCCGCAGGGAACTGGCTGAGTTTTTAGCCTTAAGGGCCCCTTCCAGAAGAATTCGCCTTTCCTCGCCGAAAGGAGTGAATCTAGGATCCAAGGAAGAAAAGTCACCGGTCAAAACCATGGCCGCGATCGGCTCTTTCGTGTTCTCTTGGGCACTTAGAAGGGACATCGTTATGCCTTTAAAAATCCCGGCATTGCCGCAATAAACGATGTTGATCATGCTTTGGAATCCTCTTTTTTGACGTAGTCGATAACCGAATAGACGCTTTCCTTTTCGGAACGGGCGCGCATGGCGTCGTAAACCTGATTCCGCAAGTCGTCGGCTTGGGAGGAGCCGCTCAGGGCCTCGTTTGGGAAGAAGGGGCCGTCAACGTAAGTCACGATGCGCGGTTTTTTGGAGTGCCTTCTCCTTTTGTAGCAGTCGGTAAATGCGAAAACGGGGGTTCCCATTTTGCACGGGTAGCGGAAAGAAGCGGCCTTGAAATGGCGGATCTTGGTGCAATAAGGCCAAATATGGGCCTCCGGATAAACGCAGATGGCATGGCCTTCGCGGCAGCGTTCCTGGAGGCAGTCAAGGAAAGGGGGAACCCCCGAAAGGGCGCTTGGAAGAGGGACGGCCCCCGACATTTCGAAAAGGGTCTTGCAACCCTTAACGGCCAGATTGTCCGGATTCACGATGATGTCGGTCCGCTTCGGGAAGCAAACGAGGCTTGGGGTGAAACCGCCGCCCATGAGTTGAGTGTGGTTCCCGTAGATGAAATACCCCCTCTTGCGATAAGGCCGCAGAATCTTGCGGTTCGCGATTTTTTGCCGTTCCGCGAATTTGCTGTAGAGGAAAGCGATCGGCGTCATCACGAGGCGATACGCCAAAAACGAAAAAAAGCGATAGAAAGGGTTCCTGTGGATGTAATGGTAATCCGCGCCGATATAAAAGCCTTTCGGCGCGAAACCCGAGAACTCATCGTTGAGTTCGTCGCGATAGTAAACGGTTTTGGACATCTCCAGTTCGGGCATGGCATTTTCTTCCTGAATGAAGTATAAAATTGTTTGCCGTGGTATTTTACCCCTTTGTGCCCTTTTGAGTCGTAGAGGGCTATCGAAGGAAAATAGATTAATTCACCAACTCCACTCCTAAGAGAGTTAAGCATTTTTAGTTTGATGTTTCCTAACTTTTATCTTAATGTTAATTAATATGATTCCCATCAAAACAAACGTAGCCGCCAATCTGACGAAACTCCGCAGGCGCCGAAAACTCACCCAAAGCGAATTGGGCGAAAGGTTCGGTTTAAGCGACAAAGCCGTCTCGAAATGGGAGCATGGAGACTCGCTGCCGAGCGTCGAGACCTTGCAGGAACTCGCCGATTTCTATGGGGTGACCCTTGACTATCTGACCCACGAGGAGACCCTGGAGAACAAGCGTCTTTATTCTTACACCAAGACCAACCACTTCAACAAGAGGATTATCATCGGCCTATGGATCTCGCTTGTTTGGATCCTCGCCTGCGTAGTCGCGATCGGCTGTTTGATCATCAACGATTATCTCTATTGGCGGGCTTTCATTTGGGCGGTCCCCGCCTCTTTTTTGGTTCTCATTTTCTTCAATTTCATCTGGAAGCGAAACCACGATCTGGGGGCGTACTTCTTCGTCGGCTTCATGTGGAGCCTCATCGCTTCCGTCTATATCGAGCTTGGATGCGATTTGCCCAGCAATCAAGGGTGGCGCTTATGGATGCTCTTTCTTCTAGGAATCCCCACCACCATCGGGGCGATTCTTTGGTCGCACCTGAAGGAACGGACGTCATAGTGAGGCAAAGGCAAAACTCAGACCCTCTCCCCCAATAAATCGTAAATAAAAGAGGACGTGATCCTAACTGAGGCTATATCCCCGTTCCTTAGTGGGGTCGAACTAGAGAAAAAGATCGTGCCATCGATGTCGTCCGGGGCGTTCCAATAGCTGCGGAGGGTGTAAAGCTTCCGCTTAGGATCATATCCGGTCACGAGTCCTTCCATTGTTTGACCAACCAATTTTTTATTCCGTTCGTAGGAAATCTTCCGTTGCGCGGCCATGATCTCGTCGCGGCGGCGTTTCTTCGTCCCTTCCTGCACTTGGCCGGGGAGTTTGTAAGCGAGCGTTCCCTCCTCGCGCGAATAGGTGAAGCACCCCAAATGGTCGAAACGGACCTCTTCCATGAGGGAAAGCGTTTCTTTCTGGTCCTCTTCCGTTTCCTCGGGGAAGCCGGCGATGAGGGTGGTCCGCAAAATGGCCCCGGGGATTTTCCCTTTGATTTCCTTAAACAGCCGGACCATGTCGGCCCGATCGCCGTGCCGGTTCATGAGCTTAAGGACGTGATCGCTTCCGCTTTGGATCGGGACGTCGAAATACGGGGCGACGGAGCGGCTCGCTTTCACGAAATCGATGAGATCGGAGGATATTTCGTCCGGATATAGGTACAGCAAGCGCAGCGAATAGAAGCCCATTCCGTCGAGTTCCTTCAAAAGGTCGAGAACCCCCGGGCGCCGAGTGGGGAAATCGGAGCCGTAACGGGCCGTGTCCTGACTCACGAGGGAAAGCTCCTTGACGCCTTGTCTTCGGAGCATTTGGGCTTCCTCGATTATCTCCCCATAGGGCCGGGAGACGAAGCGGCCCCTGATGTAGGGGATCGCGCAAAAGGCGCAGAAATTGTCGCAGCCTTCGCTAAGGCGGAGGTAAGCGCAGTAGGAAGGGGTCGAGACGACCCGCTTGAGCGGATTGAGAGGCGCGATGTCGTCGGTCCCCAAAAGGGCTTCGATCTTTTTGTGGATGAACTTGTACTCGCGGAGAGGCACCCAAAGGTCCACTTCGGCGATCGACTTCCTTAACTCCTCGAGATCCCGTTCGACGAAACAT
The DNA here is from genome assembly GCA_022641095.1 of Bacilli bacterium. Classification (GTDB taxonomy): domain Bacteria; phylum Bacillota_I; class Bacilli_A; order RFN20; family CAG-826; genus UBA4951. The sequence continues at coordinate 55,502 of JALCDB010000002.1, read as the reverse complement.
CCGACGACCACGAGCTTTCCCGGATATTGAGCCATTTCCAAAATGGTCTGAATCGCTTCTTTTTTGGCGTCGGCGATGAAACCGCACGTGTTGACGATGATGCAATCGGCCTGCGCCGGATCGTCGGTGAAGCGGTAGTCGCCCCCCTGGAACATCCCTAAAATCATCTCGCTGTCGACGAGATTCTTGGCGCAGCCAAGCGAAACCAAACCTATTGTGTGCATTAACGATGGTACTTTCTGATCAAATCGCCGTAATGCGGGAGAACGGCCTCGAGGGTGGCATAGTCGAGGAGCCTCCAAGTCCAGTTGACCTCATTGATGAGCCCAGGGACGTTGAGGCGGCTTTGGCTGCCGAGATCGAGAAGGTCCTGCACGGCGAAGATCGCGTAATTGGCCGGTAAGGCCATTGCGTAGTTTATCATTCTTTCGTTGGGCGAGCCAGCGTCATGCCCTTTTTGGGCGAGGGCCCATAGCCACGCGTTCCGCTCATCCTCGGGCAATTTCTCGAAAAACCCCCTAAAGGGATCGTTGTCGTGCGTGCCCAAATAGGCGACCGCGTTCGTCTTGTCGTAGCCGGGACGATGGGCGATTTCCTCGTCGTGGAACGTGAACTCAAGGACGTTCATGCCGGGGAAGCCGTAGTGGTCGCGAAGGGCGAGGACCTCGGGGCGGAGATCGCCCAAATCCTCGGCGATGATGCTGATTTCCGGATGATCGCGAAGCAAAATGTCGAGCAGTTTGTACCCCGGGGCTTCGATCCAGGCGCCCGTGACCGCGGTCGGGCAGCTCGCCGGAATCTTCCAATAGGTGTCGAAAGCCCGGAAATGGTCGAGGCGGATGACGTCGTATATAAGGCTATTGAGGGCAAGGCGGTTGATGATAAAGGAAAAATCGCGTTTCTCGAGCACGTCCCAGTCATAGATCGGATTGCCCCAGCGCTGGCCCGTCGCCGAGAAGTAATCGGGGGGGACCCCGGCGATCCACTCGGGCTCTTTCGTCTGGGGGTTGAGCAGGAAGTTGTCCTGGTTGGCCCAAACGTCGCAGGAATCGAAGCCGACGTAGAAAGGGACGTCGCCGATGATGAGCACTTTGCGTTCCTTCGCGTAGTTGTGGAGCGCGTCCCACTGCTCATACAGGGTCTTTTGGAGCCAAACCTCGTATTCGTAGGACGGGCGGTCCTGAGAAAGGGAAGCCTCCGGATGGAGGATGGACTCCTGGCGATCCTTGCTCCAAAGGGACCACGCGCGCATGCCTTCCTTCCGCTTATTCATCATGAAAAGGGCCCACGAAGGGACCCAAGGATGGGAGGAAAGGAAAGGGACGAGGCAATTGGGGTAACGCCTCATTTCCTCCTCATAGGCCCTTTTTAGGTACGGGGCCTTGAAAAGCCGAATGCCTTCGTAATCGACGCGGTCGTTCCTCTCCCCGAAGGAAGGAACGCTCTCAAGAAGGCCTTTTTCGCTGAGGGCGTCGAGATCGACGTAGAGTTCCTCGAGGGCGAAACTCGAGAAGGGCTGATAGGGCGAATGCCCATATCCCAGCGGGTTGAGCGGCAGAATCTGCCACGCCTTAAAACCATGGTTAGCCAATAAGTCGACGAAGCGGCGCGACGTGGCGCCGAAATCGCCGATCCCAAAGCGCGAGGGAAGCGCGCTCACGGGACACAAAACGCCGGCCAAACGATTCAGCATACGGATTCCTCCTTATTGGAAACTAAACGACCCGATGCGCCCCGACTCGGGAAATTGGCGCTTCCTCGACGGCCCCGGCCCCGTAAAACGAAGCCATCTTCTTGCCAAAGGAAGCGACGTCGGCATCGCCGAGGAAGCATATGACGCTGCCCGCGAACCCGCCGCCCATGACGCGATAAGCCCCGTCGGGAAACGCTTCTTTGGCCCGCTCGACGCACTCCAAAGGCGAACCCGCGTAGCGGCCCGGGACCATGACGTTGCGGAGAAAATGCTCTTGCGAATATTCGCTTTCCCGCTCCAAAGCCAAAAATTCCGGACGATCTTTTTTGGAAAAGGCCTCTTTCATCCGCTTCACCCGCTCGTTCTCGCGAAAGAAATGGATGGCGCGCAAACGCGCCCGCTCCGGGATGCCATCGAGCGGCTCCTTCAAGCGCGAGAGCGCGGCTTCCCCGTCGGCGACCTCGCCCAAAAACCCCGCGCCGAAGACCTTCTCGGCAACGAGGCGCATGTCGCGCGGCAGTTCGCCATAAAGATCGTTGAGGCCTTGGTGGCCCAACCCGGGGTTGACAAGCAGGATACGGGGCATCCACTCAGGGAAAGGCAACGGCTCGACGAGCGGTTTCTCGGGATCGTGGAAATCGAGGTATTGGACTCCTCCAAAGGAAGAGCCGCATTGGTCGAGAAGGCCCGACGCTTTGCCAAAATAGACGTTCTCGGCGTATTCTCCGGCCTTGGCTTTCGTGAGACGGTCGATATTCCCCCCGTTATAAAGAACGTTTATCGTCTCGGCGACAAAAAGCTCATAGGCCGCCGAAGAACTGACCCCGGCGCCCGGGAAGATGTCGCTATTGAGGGCGGCGCGAAACCCGCCGATCGCGAAGCCATGGCCCTTTAAAAAAGCGAGGACCCCTTTCGTGAGGGCCGTCGTCGAGCCCTTTTCCTCCTCGCGGGGGGAAAGATCCTCAAGAGAGAAAGCGAGGCGCCCGTAACCTTGGCTATCGAGGGAGACGTCTTGGGCGGGACCATAGGCGGCATGGATGCCCAGGCCGCACCCGGCGACGAGGCAAAGGCCATGGTTATGGTCGGTGTGGTTGCCCAAAATCTCGAGCCGGCCCGGCGAAAAAACGAAACCCGTTGGGGAGACGCCAAAAGCGGCTTGATAGGATGCCAGGGCCCTTTTAAAGGACGGCTCTTTCATTCGAGGGCGCCTTTCACGAAAAGGCGAAGGGCCTCTTGGCCGTCCGGGGTGTCTTTGTAGACGCCGACGTTCCGTAGAATCCGCTGGCAGACCTCGCTGAGGTGCTGACGGACGCTAGCCCCGTTTTCCTTCATGTCCCGCAGCATCGGGGCGAAAGGCTTAAGGTCGGGATAAAGGGCGAGGCACTCTTCGAAGGATAGTTTCTTTTCCACGCACTCCTCGGCTTCCTTTCCTTGCCGGAGCAAACGCGAGGGCAAAATGAACAGCCCGGCGGCCTCGATGAGCCCGATGCCCTCTTTTTTGACGTAATGGTATTCCGGATGGGCGTGGAAAAGCCCATCGGGAAACTCCTTGGTGCAACGGTTGTTGCGCAAGATGAGATAAAGCTCATAGGTATCCCCCACTTTGCGGACGATCGGGGTGACCGTGCTATGGAGGCCCTCCCCGTCGTGGGAGAGGATCCCGCGCTTCGGGTCATCATAGGCGCGCCACTTGGCGATGAGCTGCGAACCGATGGAGACGATTTCCTCGCGGGAGGGGCCGTAGACCTTTAGGACCGTGTCATAGAAATCGAGGACGGCGAGCGAGGTCGATTTGCCAGGGGCGGGCAAAAAAGCGCGGACTTTGGATTTCATGATCGGCATCTCATGGCCACCGCCCTGAAAATGTTCATGGTTAAGGATCGAGCCGCCCACGATCGGAAGGTCGCTGTTGCTCCCGATGAAGAAGTGGGGGAACTGATCCACGAAGTCGAAGAGACACCGCAGAATGTGCGGATTGATGGCCATCGGCACGTGCTTTTCGTAGAAAACGATGCAGTGGCGCGAATAATAGACGTAAGGCGAGTACTGAAGGTACCATTGCCCGCCGTCGAGCCGCACCGGAACGACGCGGATGTTCTCGCGGGCCGGATGGGTTGCCGAACCGGCGAAACCGACGTTTTCCTTGCATAGGAAGCAGGCCGGATAGCCGCTTGGGGCGGCATGGGCCAGTTTGGCGATGTCCTTGTTGTCCTTCTCGGGTTTCGAAAGGTTGATCGAGATCTCGAGGGCGGGGCCGTCTTGGTAAGAGGCGACCCAGCGAAGGTTTTTGTCGACCTTGCTTTTCTGGATGTAGTCGTTCTTGACCATAAGGTCATAAAGGTACTCCGTGGCCTTCGCCGAGGAGTTGGCCTTCAGATAGGCGAAGACGCGGCTGACCTGCGAAGGGCGGGGCGAAAGGACGCCCATGACCCACGTGGCGTCGCGGGTGGCCTCACCTATATCCATCAGACGGACTTTAACGTCGAAATCGACGATGGAATCGACGATTTCGTCGGGAACTTCCATTTTTTCGGCCCGCGCCGGATCGATGGGGCCCTCATATGGGGCCGTGAGCCCGAAATGGCCGAGGAGAAGGTTCGTGAAATACGTTTCGTCGTCCTTATCGAGGCCAAGATGCCGTTCGGCGTAGACAATGGCCAAGGCGATCGTTTCCTCGATGCTCATTTGGCCTTCCCTTTCAGGAAACGATAGGCGATACGCCGGAAAAGGGGTCTCCCCGGAATGGTCGCCATCGCGGAGAAATCGTTCGGAACCGCGACCGGCTCGAGGGCGAGGCCCGCGTTTTTCTCCTCGTTCCGTCCGTTCGTGAGCGGCAGGCCGAGGCGCGGGTAGTTGTCGCTATAGACCTGAAGGCATGGGGCGTCGGTGCAAAGCTCCATCGTCAGGGCCCCGTTAGAAAGACGGGCCACGGGCGCCGCGAAGGGATGGGCGGCCAAACGGAAGCAATGGTCGTAGCCCTTCGTCCGCCCTTCAGACAAAATCGGATCGCCGATCCGCTCCCCAACGCGATGGGGCGAAGAAAAATCAAGGCAATCGGGGCACGCCACGAAGCCCTGAGGGATGAGGCCCGCGTCATAGGTCTCGACTTCGTGGGCGTTGACCCAGAATTCGTGGGAAAGGACGTTGGGGCTCCCCCCAAGGTTGAAGTAGGCGTGGGTCGTGAGGTTGAGGGGTGTGGCCACCGGCGAAAACGCCTCGAGATGGGTCTCGAGCCGCGCCTCCTTCTCGCTTACGTGATAACGGACTCGGAAGCTGACGGGCCCAGGAAAGCCGCCCTCTCCGTCCCCCTCGTCGAGGGAATAGGTCGGAACGGGGGAACCATCGCGGTAATCGATGGAGAAACGCCACATCTTCATGGAAAGGCCATGAGGGCCCCCATGAAGGCAATTGGGGCCTTCGTTGGGGCTTAAGGGATAGGTTTTGTTGGCGAAACTCAGCCGGCTGTCCTTGATCCGTCCGGCGATGCGGCCGACGGTCTTGCCAAAATAGCCATCGCTATGGAAATAAGTTTCCCTGTCCTTCGGGGCGATCGTCAGGGGGAGGCCATCCCACCGCATCTCGACGACGCCGGCCCCGAAATCGGAAAGGGTGAGCGAAAAGCCGACGGCGTTGGTGATCGTGGTGAGGCCATAGCCTCCGTTTTCGTTACGCTCGATGGTCATTGGGGGTCGATCTCCGCGTAGAGTTTCGCGAGTTCGCCCGCGTCCATTTCCTTTGGCACGGGATAGAGCGGATTGCCTTCATGGGCGGCCCGTTTGCTAAGCATTGGGATGTCCTCTTTCTTGATCAGGTGGTCGAAAGTGGCCGGGATCTGCATGGATTCGTTCATTTCGTCGATCCAGGAGATGAAGGCCTTGGCTTTCTCCTCTTTCGAGGCGGAGCGCTTCGTGAGATGGATGGCCTCGCTCAGTTTGGCGAGGCGTTTCTCATCGCTCTTCCCGTAGGCGCGGAGCACATGCGGCAGGATGATGGCGTTGGCAAGGCCGTGAGGCACGTTATACTGACCCCCGAGGCTATGGGCGATCGCGTGAGCGTAGCCGACGTAGCTCCGCGTGAAGGCGACCCCCGCCAAATAAGCGGCGAGTTGCATGTTCCCGCGGGCCTCGTCGTCGTGGGGATCGCTATAGAAACGATAAAGCGAGCCGTGGATCAGCTGAACGGCCTTGATGGCATAAGCCTTGGTTTTGGTTGTGCGGATGCCTCCGATATAAGCTTCCACCGCGTGGGTGAGCGCGTCCATGCCGGTCGAAGAGATGACTTTTGAGGGCAAGCCCTCGAGCAAGGAATTGTCAAGAACGGCCACATGAGGGATGAGTTTGGGATCATTGATCGAGAACTTCTCGTGCGTCTTTGGGTTGACGATGACGGCGGCCACGGTAACTTCGCTCCCGGTCCCGGCGGTCGTCGGGATGGCGATCAGGCAATGGTAACGGCGATGGACTTTGAGGATTCCGCCCAACGAAGCCGGGCTGGCTTTGGGGTTGGCGAGCAAGGCCCCGGCGGCCTTCGCGGTGTCCATCGCGCTGCCCCCGCCTATGGCGATCAAACTGTCGCAATTGTCGAGCTGGGCCTTTTCCTTGGCCGCGAGGACCACGTCAAAGGTGGGGTTGGGGACGACCCCGTCGTAAACGGAGTAGGAGAACCCTTCCTTTTTAAGGGCGGACAAAAGCGGGTCGATGAGATGCAGCTTCGTCATGGCCGGATCGGCCACGATGAGCGGATGGCGGTATCCCTTTTTCCGTAGAATCGCGGGAATCTGGCCCATCGCCCCCTTGCCCTCGTAACGCTCGGGCTCATGAAAATCCATGAAATGCATGGCGAGACGAATCGCGCCTTGGTAAACTCGGCAATAGAACCTTTGGAACATTTTCATAAAGAATACCTCTTTTTTCTATCTCCTTAGATTATAGTAACGGCGCGAGAAGCCGCAACAAAGCCCATTCGAACGCCTTCTTCGCGTGCCACCCCTCCCATTCCTCGAGCCTCACTTCGTGGCTCGTCTCAAGGGTGGCCAGAAAATCGCTTTTCATATTGTCGATCGCTCGGCTTCCAACGAGCAGGGTCCCGCACTCCAAGTGGAGATAAAGGCTCCGATAGTCAAGGTTGATGGTCCCATCGGTCGCCACCTCGTCGTCGCAGACGAACATCTTCTGATGGACGAAGCCTGGGGTATATTCGTAAATCCTGACGCCGGCGGCCAATAAGGGGCCGTAGTTGGCACGGGTCAGCTGAAAAATCCTTCGCTTGTCGGGGATCCCGGGGACGAGAAGGCGGACGTCGACCCCTTCGGCTTCCGCCAAAGTGATCGCGTTGATGAGCTCGGAATCAAGAATGAGGTAAGGGGTCGAGATGTAGACGTAACGGAGCGCCCGCCCGAGAATCGACAGATAGACGCGCTCCCCGACGGACTCGTAGTCGAAAGGAACGTCGCCGTAAGGCTGCAAAAAGCCATCGGATTTCGGGTATCCGCCTATTTCGTCGATGTATTTGCCTGATTCGTACATCGAGAAATCGGGTTGCCATCCCTTCTCGAAATTGGCCACCCAGTTCTGAAGGAAAAGGCGGCTGAAGCCGCTTACGGCCCTCCCGCGGAGCATGATGCAATTGTCCTTCCAATGCCCGAAGCGGACTTTCCGATTGATGTACTCGTCGGCGATGTTGATCCCGCCGGTGAAACCCGTATGGCCATCGATCACGATGATCTTTCGGTGGTCGCGGTTGTTCATTTTGACGTTAAGGAAGGGCTTAATGGGGCTGAAGACGTATGTTTTGATGCCCTCCTCATTGAGCTTTTTGGCGAAATCCACCGGCGTGTTCCCCAAGTTGCCGAGATCGTCGTAGACGAGCTTGACCTCCACGCCTTCCTTGGCCTTTTCGACGAGAATCGAGTGGACGGCGTCCCACATGAGGCCCGGGGCGATGATGAAGAACTCGAAAAGGATGAAGTGACGGGCTTTTTTGAGTTCGCGGAGCATGACGGGGAAAGCCTGGTCCCCAAGCGGGAAATACTCCACCGCCGTGTCTTCGTAAACCGCGGCCCCCGCGTTGCTCTCCAAGTATTGGCTTATGGCCGCGGCCGGACGCGAAAAGGCGGCGACGGATTCCTTGGCTTTGGGGTCGCTAGGGAAGGGCGGGAGCGCCGTCTCGTAGCGTTTCATCCGTTTCCGCTGACGGATCGTGGTCCGCTTGTTGGCGAAAAAAAGATAATAAACGGCCCCGAGGACCGGCAGCAAGGCCACCAAAAGCATCCAGGCGATGCGGTAGGAGGTCTCGCTTCGGGAAAGGACGATGAAAATCTCAAAAGCCGCCGTGAGGGCCCAGACGATGAGGGCGAGCGAATAGAAATGCTCTTTGGCGAGCGAGTTGTTGAAAAAGTAATAGCTAAGGACCCCTAGGCCCACCAACTGCAAAAAAATGAGAAGCAACATCAGGAACTTCGGCCAATAGCCGTTCTTGAAGAGTTTCATAGCCTTATCATTATAAATGAAAAGAGCCTATTTCATAGGCTCAATCGTCTCTTGCCTTCATAAGGGCCAACGGGGCCACACGAAGGTCTGGAAACCCTTCTTGCCGCCAACGGGAACCCCATCGTGATCGATGCCGCCCACGAAGGCCTTAAGTTCGGCCTCAATCGGGGCTCCGCTTTTAGCCTTGATCAGCAACCCATGGGCCCTTTCGTAATCCTTCCTCGCCTTGCCGGTGAGGTCAAGGAAACTCTCTTTATGGGCAAGTCCGCTCACGGGGTCAAGCCATTCCTTGTGCGAAAGATTGAGAAAGTCGATGGATTTGAATTCGCCGATGCTTTGGGGATAGGACATCGCCCACGGATGCGATTCGGTGCCGAACAGTTTTTTGAAGAGGGCTTTCTTTTTGCCCGTTTTGCTGAAGGCGGCCTTCAACGCCATCCGGTAATCCTTGAGGGCATAAACGAAACTCCTCGCGTCAACCCCTTCGTTATGGAGCGTCGCCGCGTTCGTTTCGCTCCAGGCCGAGGAAATCTTCGCGCACTGCCCCTTCGGAAGCGCGAGATAGACCTCAGGGGAGGCGAAAGTTCCGTTCTCGTGGCCCAGAATGTAATCGATGATCGTCTCGAAATACATATGGGAGATCGAGTATTTCTTTTTTTCGTCCTTATCATCGGTGAAACCCGTCATGTAAAAAATGTAAGGATGGCAGTTCCGGTCCAGGCAATAGTGGAGCAGTAACCCGTCGATATAGGCGAAAAGAAGGTCTTTGTCCGGCGACTTCGCGGCGACCTCGATGAAACGGCAATATGGGGCGCTTATCTCCGTATGGTGGAGGTCTCTCCCGAAAGAGTCCACCGCGTCGCTGTTCTTGCGCTTATGAAACGGTACCTGACCATAAAAGAAGAAGGGGTCGGGGCCTTGCGAACCCACGATCGTGGCCTCCCGGTACCTAGCCTCGCCGTCGAGCATCGCCTGAATGGCGAACGTGTAATGGGTGATGACGGCCGGCATATCAGTCGTCGCCCCCAAGGTTCTCGAGGCCTTTTTTGTTCTTCAGTTTCGGAACCTTGACGCTCTTAACGAAGAGGAAAACGCATAGGGAAACGAACATCAGGCTGGCGGCGTATATCGGAAGGGCGACCCATTCCTGCGCCTTCAGGAAGATAAGGCCGATGAGAATCGGGGTGATCGACTGGGCGAGCATGGAAGCCGCGTAGTAGTAACCGGTGAACTGCCCAACCTTTTTCTTGGTGCAAAGCTCGACGACCATCGGGAAACTGCAGGTATGGATAAGCGATCCGCCAAAGCCGTTGATCCCCCAAATAACGTAGAAAATGAACGGGAAGGTGTTGTAAGTGGTCGAAACCACGCCGGAGACGACGACCTCACTCCCGCTCCCCTTGCCGACGAAGCACATAATGAAATAGGAGACGACGCAAAGGGAAAGGCCGATCGAAATGGTCCATTTGCGGCCGATCTTGTCGGCGATCAAGCCGGCTGTGAGGAAGCCAGCGACCGAGCAGACGCCGCCGACGATGGCGAGCCAACTGCTGTAGCTGCTTTGGGCGTTAAGGTAATAAATGACGTAGTTGCCCATGTAAGTCTCCACCGAATTGAAAGACATGAACCACAGGACTTCGGCCACGAGAATGAGGATGAGCATCGTGCGGTTGGCTTTGGTCATCGGGGCGTTTTCGTCCTTGTCGGTGAGTTTGTCCTCGATCTCAGCCTCCATTTCCCCACGTCGCATCTCAGGCTCGATCTCGGCTTCGATTTTGTTCTCCTTGATCTTGAGAAAGAGAACGATAACGGAAACGATCATCGCGAAACTGACGATGAGATAGGGGATCTCGATCTGCCAAATCGAAGCGGCCGACCCGGCGTTGAGATAATTCGTGAGTTTGAAGAACGGGATGATCAAGAGGACGGTCCCGACGCCACCGCCGAGATACCCCATGACATTGATAATGCCGTTGGCCTTGGCCCGAAGCGGCTTCGGCGTCATGTCCGGCATAAGGGCGACGGCCGGCGAACGATACATCATCATAAAGAAGATGACGACGGCCATCGTGGAGATGAGGCCGGCGAAATTGCCATAATGGAAAGCCAGCGGAATGAAGGGGACGGCGATGGCGGAAACCAATGTGCCGATGAGAATGAAAGGCATGCGCTTGCCAAGGGGGCTTTTGGTCTTGTCGCTGATGCGGCCAAAGATCGGGAGCATTATGAGGGCGGCCATGTTATCGATGGCCATGATGATGCCGACGATGTACTGGACGTCCAGCGTGTCCCTTTGCCACATCGCGTAATCGGAGATCTTCAAGGCGATCCACGCAGCGTCGTCGCCAACCTCCGGATGTATCATCCCGCGCAGAATCTCCGTAAGGAAAGTCGGGCAAGTCATGTTGTAGATCTGCCATAAGAGCAGAATTCCGAAAAAAGCGAAGCCAATCGTGAAAGTACGCTTGTAATTCAGCTTCAGGGGAGCCGAAACCCCAGTCGTCTTTGTTTTTTCCATATTGCTTATATTTTATCCCCCAAGCGAAAAAATGGTGATTATTTTCTTAATGGTTGGTAAGCGAGGTTTGGACAATGACAAAATCAACTTGGTTTCGTTGCGTCGAAACGCGGCGCTGAATCGTGAACCGTCAGCCAAAATCGCCTGTTGGTTTTCATTTCCGGCCGCCCCGCTACGAATATGCGGATGCCCAGAGGGGAAAGCAAGGCTACAATAATCGGCGAATGAAATACCTTTTCTTCGATTGCGAATGCGCCAACTGCTACGACCATGCCGGCAAGATCTGCTCTTTTGGCTACCTCGTTTGCGACGAAAACCTAAAATCCCTCGAGAGCAAGGACATAATAATCAATCCGGCCGCCCCCTTTGACCCCCATGTCTTGGGCGTCGGGCCCCATAGCATCGAGTTGGCCTACACGCCCATCCGTTTTGAGGTGGCCGAGAGATTCCCATTCCACTACCCCGCGATCAAAGCCCTTCTCGAGAACGAAGGGACCATCGTCTTCGGCTACGCGATCGACAACGACATCGGATTCTTGCTTTCCGAGTGCGAGCGGTATGGTCTTGCGAAACCAAAATTCCGTTACGTCGACATCCAGGAGATTTACCGCCTTTACGCCAACTACGACCGGAGCCCTTCGTTAGAGGGCGCGCTTAAGGAAATGGGCCTTGACCCCGATGAGTTCGAAGGGCACGAAAGCAAGGACGACGCGATCATGTCGATGATGCTTCTTGCGGCCATCCTCCGAAAAAAGGGCCTAACCCTTCCGGAACTAGTGAAGCGATGCCCTTCTTCCGAAGGCAGCGTCGCCCTTAACGAACTCGCCAAAAGAATCTCGGAAATCCCCTGCGATCCCGCCGCGGTTTACGACCGGGAGGCATCCTATGCCTTCAACCATCTGATCTACAAGTGGGTCGACGACCCCCTCGACGATCGCCTCGAGGGCTATGGATTCCTTTTTTCGCCCTCGCTCCGCCGCGACTCGAAACGGGCTTTGAAACTCGCTGGCCTTGTCATGGGGCACCGCGCCTATGTCGTGCGGAACCTCCGCGAGGCGAGTTACTTCTTGGTTTATGACGAAAATGAAAAGAGGAGCCTCGCCCCGCTGTTCAAAGGGACGGGAATCGCCGTTATTGACGAAGCGGGCCTCGAAAGCCTCCTCCAATAACGAAAAAATCCCGGTTGCCCGGGATTTCTTTTCGCCTGTGGTGGCCCAGGCCGGTTACGATCCGGCGACACCGGCCTTTTCAGGGCCGTGCTCTACCAACTGAGCTACCGGGCCACATGGCGGACCATGGGGGATTCGAACCCCCGATCTCCTCCGTGACAGGGAGGCATGTTAGACCGCTACACCAATGGTCCAACGCGTACGCGATAAGACGCGCTTAGATATTATCCCCACGCCGTCTCGTCTTTGCAAGAGGCAAAAACCCAAAACGGAAGCAAAGCAAAAGGCCTCCCGACCAAGAGAGGCCCGTTGGAACGTTTTCGGCTCAGTAATTGACGGAAAGGCGCTCGAAGTAACTCTGCGGGTGATCGCACACCGGGCACTTCAAAGGCGCGTACTTCCCAACCACGACATGGCCGCAATTGCGGCATTTCCACACGCTGAGGTCATCGCCGATGAAGACGACTCCGTTTTTGACGTTCTTGAGGAGTTTGAGATAGCGTTCCTCATGCTTGGACTCCACCCCGGCAACCAAAGCGAACTTGCGGGCGATCTCTTCGAAGCCTTCCTTCTTGGCGGTCTCGGCGAAACCTTTGTACATGTCGGTCCACTCATAGTGCTCGCCGTCGGCGGCATTTTGCAGGTTTTCGGCCGTCGAAGCGAGGTCTCCGCCCGGCTGCAGGTACTTGAACCAAAGTTTGGCGTGCTCCTTTTCGTTGTCGGCGGTCTCCAAGAAGATGGCCGCGATCTGCTCATAGCCCTCCTTTTTGGCTTTGCTTGCGAAGAAGGTGTACTTGTTGCGGGCTTTGCTTTCGCCAGCGAAAGCTGTCTGAAGATTCTTTTCGGTCTGCGATCCTTTTAGTTCCATAATGTTCGGATTCCTCCTGAACCCAATTATATGGGGGTTTTCGAAGGAGGCAAGAGAAACGCCCTACCGATGGGCGGGGTCATTCCCGTCCGCCTTGCGAACGTAATGCACGTATTCGTAATTGTCGAGGGAAGCCGAGGTGTCTTCCATAAACTCGTATACGAGGTCACGAAGGAGTTTCGTCCTCTCCCCGAGCGTCTTGCCCATGTCAGGATAATAGGGATCGCTCACGTGGATGGTGACGAGAGGCGGGAGATGGCGGAAAATCTTCCGTTGGCGATAGGTCATGCACATGGCGACGACAGGGGCGCCGAATTGGGCCGGATAGGTGAAGTTCGAATCCGAGAAAGGACGGATACGGGTGCAGAAAGGCCAGATGTGGGCCTCCGGGAAGATCATGATGACTCCTCGCTTTTTGTAATGGTACTCGACGGCTTCAAGGAATTTGGCCGCCTCTTCTGGGGTTTTCGGGACGGGGATAACCCCTAGCATCGCGAGAAACCAGCGTATTCCGAAAATCGACATCGTCTCCTGGCTCGCGACCACGTAAGTCCGCTTCGGGAGGTTAAAGCTGATGCTGGCCAAGAAACCATCCTCGTCAAGGGTGTGGTTGCCATAAAGGAAATAGCCGGATAAACGCAGCTTCTTGATCTTCTTTTTGCCAACGATGCGGAAGCCCCAGCGAATCTTGGCGTAAACCCATAGCACAGGGACCGCGATGACGTAATAGAGGACGTCCGAAACGAAACGGTAGATCCAGCCGCGATGAAAGAACCTGTACTTCGCCGGAAGCGGTTTGGCCTTGACGTCGTTGAGGGCGAAATCGTCGTTGAGCGGGTCTTGATAGTAGTAGGTCCGTTGCAGTTTTTTCATGGTTTCCTGTGGGCCGGTTCCTTCTTTATTTTGGCTGTGTCCTCGATCATCTTTTCCATCTCATCCATGCAACGCTCGAAATTGAACTGCCCGCAGAATTTCTGGTACTCTTTGGCGCGGGCCGCCTTTTCGTCCGGGTGGTCATGCCAATAATCGATTTTGCTCGCCAGATCCTGAGGATCGTTAAGCCTAAAAAGGTCCTTGTCGTCAAGGGCGAAGCAACGGGTCGCCGACTTCTTGCTGTCGTTGATGAGGGGGACGAGCCCGCCGGCGATGGCCTCGAGGCAACTGATGGCCTCAATCTCGATTTCCGAGGTATGGACGTACAGATCCGCCATGTTGATGGCGTCCACGAGTTCATCCCGCTTGAAGAAGCGGAAAATCGGGGCGTTCCTCAGTTTGGTCTTCCTGATAAGCCGCTGCAATTCGTTGTAGCGTGGCCCTTCTCCCGCAAAGACGATCTGAATCTCGTCGCTCCATTTCGAAAGCTTGGCCGCCTTGATCAGCAAGCCCTGCCGCTTTTCCTTCGAAAGGCGGCCAGTGCAGAGAATGACGAACTTGCCCGAAAGCTCTGGTGAGCGCTCGATGTCCTTTTTCACGAAAGCGGCGCTGATGCCGTTGGAGATGACGTAACCCGGAGTCGTCCGTTTGATGACGGATTCGAACTCGTCGCGGATGAACTGCGTCGGGTAATGGATGGCGTCGATGTATTTGTAGAAATGGCTCCAGAAATTACGGTATATGGCTTTGTTGATGGCCGTGTTGCCCATCCAGTTGAAGAAATGGGCGGTCACGTTCTCGGCCTGAACGTGGAAGCCGGCCGAGACCGGGACCCCGAAATCGTGGCACAGGCACGCCGCCTTCCGGCCAATGGCGAAAGGCATCATGATATGAACCTCGTCGGCGTCGTGGATAGCGCGGGCGACGGTCATTGTGTCGTCTTTGGCCAGGGACACCCCATTATGGTCGACGATCGGCTGGAACGGACCGAAGTTTATGGTAGGCACGACATAATAATTCGCGTGGCCCTTTTTATCAGCGTCAGGGCAAAGGACGCGGACATCGTGCCCTTTCTTCCTCAGCGAATCGATGAGATGCATCGCGGCGATGGTCGTGCCATTGTTGGCCTCTCCCAAGACGTCGGTGACGATTGTGACGATCATGTGGTTGCTTCCTTTGATTGTTTCTTCCAGACGGCTTTCATCTTCCGCTTAGGCAGGAAAGCGAGTCTTCGCGAAGGCGATGATCCGATGTCTTTCGCCAACTTCCGCCTCGAGAAGGCGCTTCTTAAGTTACTCCGAATCCTCCGGCGCCTTGCGTTTTATCATAAACCTCTTTCCCTTTTTAGGGAAATCCCTTGAAGCGACATCGAATCGTAGAATCGCCCCACAAGGCCCCCAATAGGCGGAAATGGAATCGCTTCCCCTAGGAAAAGCCGTTGCAACGCCTTTATGGAACGGACGAAAAAGGGGCGGACTCGGTTTACGAAAGCGATTTGCATTTTACTTGCAAAAGACAATGCTTGCGTAAGTTATGCGGAACCGTAAAGCGCCATTCCGCGAAAAGACTTTGCGGTTCTTTTTTTAAAAACGATTCCGGCCGAATCAAAGGCGGCAATACGGTACGCCAATACAAATCCTCAAGGCGGCCGATGAAACGCGTTTTCCCTTTTTCAAACCATCCAAGGCCTTGCAATAAGCGAAAAGCGAGCCACGTTTTCGGGGCTCTCCCAAGAAAAGGCCCATCCATTCCCGCCGCGGACTAATCGACGAAAACGTAGGATTGCTCGACCGTGAGCGGATAGGTAGCGAAATAGGCTTCGTAATAGACCTTGACCCCTTCCCCGACCCTCAGGTCTTCGGCAAAGAGACGGTCTAAGCTCGCGTTGAAGACGGCGGCGCCTCCTATGGACGCGGCGATCCGATCGCTTTCCGACTCCAAGACGATGGAAGAGGGCCCTAAGCTTAGAACGACGGCGGGCTCAGCCTTTTCAAGGGCCTCGGCAACGCTGGCGGAAAGCGCGGATGCGTCAGGCTCCTCGACGCCGGTCGCCGTTTCGGCGGAGGCGTCATCACCTGACCTGAGACAGCCTTTATTGGCGGTTTTAACGCCAGGACCGAGCGAAAGCCCAACCAGAGAAAACCCCAAAACGACAAGACCCAAAGACTTCAAATTAGCCATACTTATATTTTAATGGCAAGCCATGGATATCCACTTCCATTCTAAAAAGGACGCCGACAAAAAGGTGGCCGAAGAGGTTAAATCCGAGAATGAACTAAGTCAATCGTATCAGAAGAAACCTGATTGGTTAACGGTTGGCCAAATGGGCTTTTTCTGGTTTTATGCTTTTTTTATACATCGCAAATAAAAAGTCCCGATGGAATCGGGACATTCTGCCGTTTGGTTGCGGGGGGTGGATTTGAACCACCGACCTCCAGGTTATGGGCCTGGCAGGCTACCGGGCTGCCCTACCCCGCGATAACTTGCGGCTTGAATATAATAGTCGCAAAAAAGCGGGGTGGCAAGTTTTTCGTAAGCCTACGTTCACTCGGCTTCTTCGATGAGGTAAACGCGGCCCCCGAAATCGCCGAGGAAGCGAACATGATCGTTGTATCCCGTGCCGGCCCATTCCTCGCTGAGGGCGAAGCCGCCGCTACCTAGGGCGGCCCCCGAAACGAGGCCGCTATCCTTCTCGCTGTCCAGTCCGCGCCGCTTGCTGATCGCGTTGATGATGAGTCCATCGCTCTTCAGGTGAACCGGCGAAACGAAATTGATAAGGCTTCCGAACGTCTTGATGTCGATGCTCTCGGGGCGAACCGCGACGCGATAGAGTTTCTTTTCGTCAAGGCCCACCGCTTTTAAGTAGCCTTCTTCCGGAGCGGGCGCGGCCACGCTGAGGTAGCGGCCGACGAGCGTCTCTTTCCCAAGGCTGGTCTGCCACTGGGCGTAACGCGAGTCGGCGAAGCTCTCGCTCTCGCGGAACGTCCCGAACTGGAACGCCTTCCGGTGCGCTTTGTAGAAAGCGATCTGGCCGGCGACGACCTTCCGGTCGAGCGGAGTCAGTTCGGATAGGTCGAGTTCGTAACCCAAAACCCCGAAGGCGGCGACGTCGAACTTGGAGTCGAGGGACGTCTTCCGGAGAAGCTGCATCGACGTTTTGGCCGAAACGTGGCACGAGATCGTCGAAAGGGGGTAACCGAGGGCGATCCCGCTTTGGATGAGGACGCGCTGATGGCAGTCGGTGTCGTCGCTCGTCCAGATTTGGGGGGCGAAGCTGAGCATCCCGAGGTCAAAACGGTTCCCTCCCGAGGCGCATTGCTCGATGAGAACGTTCGGAAATTCGTCCTTAAGGCGGCCTAGAACTTCGTAAAGCCCGAGGATGTAATCGTGCATGAACGTGCCTTTGCCGCCGGGGATATCGGCGATGGGACGGTTATAGTCCCACTTAAGAAAACTGATGTCGGCGCTCGAAAGGACTCCCTTCACCGCCCCATAAACGAATTCGCGAACCTCCTTCTTCGTGAGGTCGAGCACGAACTGATGGCGGCCTTTGACGGGCTTGTGGACCTCATCGCGGATGATCCAGTCCGGATGGGCGCGATAGAGGTCGCTGTCCTCGTTAACCATCTCCGGCTCCATCCAAACCCCGAAGCCAAGCCCTCTTTTTTTCGCTTCCAGGGACAGCGATTTGAGACCGCCGGGGATTTTCCTTTCGTTGCAAAACCAGTCCCCAAGGCCTTTGGTGTCGTCCTCGCGATCCCCGAACCAGCCGTCGTCAAGGACGAAATACTCGATGCCGAGTTTTTTGGCCTCGTCCATGAGGGAAACCAGTTTGCCTTTCGTGAACTTGAAATAGGTGGCTTCCCAGTTGTTGTAGACGATAGGCCGCTCCATGTGGGCGAAACGCTCCGGAACGACGCAGTCGTCGACGAAACGATGGCAATGCCCCATTAGGCCGTTGAGCCCTTTTTCGCTCGTCGTCATAACGCCCATCGGGGTCGCGAACGAGGCTCCTTTCGCGAGCGTCTTGCGGAAATAGCGGCTTGAGATGCCGGCACTGAGGCGAACGCGGCCGAAAGAGTCCAGCTCCACGGATTCCTCGTGGGATCCGCTGTAGACGAGGTTGAAGGCGTAGCCATGGCCCTCATTTAGGCCGGCCCCTTTCTCCATTAAGGAGAAATAAGGGTTATGGCGGTTGCTGGAACTGCCCGTGTCGCTGCCGAAAACGAAACGGCCGGGGTGAAGGCTTTGCTTATCGACATTTCCTTCGTTGATCCACGAGCCGTAAAGGGTCCGCAGAACGTAATCGCGGTTCGGGGTCACGAATTGATACGAGGCGACTTTATCGATCGTGAGCGGCTTTTCGCCCTCGTTGACGACTTCAAGATAGCGGCCGATGACCTCGCTTTCCTCGTAGACGAAATAGTGAAGCCGGAGGCGCGCCTCCGCCGCTTTGTCGACGAGGGCGATGACAAGTTCTTCTTCGGCGCCGTGGGGCGTCGGAAGGCCAGGAATGGGCAATGGTTTTCTGATGAAGAACGAATCGTAGACGAAATCGAAATTCACGAGATCGGGGCGACTGAGGATGAGGGAAGGGTACAGGAAATCGCCTTGGGCTCCCGTGCTGAGTTCGCCATGGAGGGCATCGAGGGAAACCGCCGGGGCTTTTTTCTCGTCATAGGCAAGGGAAGTCCCGGGGCAACAACCCGCAACGATCGATAGCGCGGGCCATTCCCGTTCGTCGAGCAAACGGTTGCCATAATAAAGGGAAACCAGTTTGCCCACCTTGTTCGCCTGCAGCAAAAGGGAAGTCGAGGCGGTCGAAAGAAGGAAATATCCGTCGTGTTCAGTTACCATAATTAAACTTTATATCTTGTGGTAAGATGATGAAAGTATGAAAACACCATTGAATTTCGGCTGGAAGTTCGTTTCCGGCTTTCGCGACGAGTATCTGAAGCGCCTCCCTTCCGGGTCCGTGAGCGTCGACATCCCCCATGCCCCGCTCGTCGAACCGGTCAGCTATTTCAACGAGCAAAGCTACCAAGGCCTATGGACTTACGAAAAAACCTTCGACGCTCCGGGCTTCGACCCCACAAGGCAAGCCGCTTTCCTGACTTTCGAAGGCGTCATGCTCAAAGTCCATCCCTACCTTAACGGCGACGACCTCGGGGAACGGGTTTCCGGCTGGGTTCCGGTCCGTTACGATATCGCCTCCTCGCTTAGGGAAAGGGGCAACCGCCTCCTCGTCGTCGTCGATAGTCGCGAGGACCCCGAAATCCCGCCGTTTGGCAAGGCGGTCGACTATCTCACTTTCGCCGGCATCTACCGCCCCGTCCGCCTCGACCTCGTTCCGCTGGCCCATATCGGAAGCCTTCACGCCTCCGCGTCGATGGACGGGAGGCTGAAGATAGAAGCCGAGGCCGTCGGCCCCGCCGAGGGGGCGTCGCTGTCGTTCGCCCTTTTCGAGGGCGGCGAGCTCATCAAGCGGTTCTCCGAAAAGGAAACGACGATCGACCATCCGGATCTTTGGTCCGTCTCGGAGCCCAACCTCTACACCCTCACCGCCACCCTCGTTTCCCCCTATGGGAAGGATGAGCGGTCGATCCGAATCGGTTTCCGCGACGCCGCTTTCGATAAGAAAGGGTTTTCCCTTAACGGAAAGAAAACCAAACTGATCGGGCTGAACCGGCACCAAAATTACCCTTACGTCGGACCGGCCTTGCCCGCGGGGGCCCAGCGCGACGACGCCGAAATCCTCAAACTCAAACTCGGTACCAACGTCGTAAGAACCTCGCACTACCCCCAAAGCGAGGCTTTCCTCGACCGCTGCGACGAACTCGGGCTTATGGTGATCGACGAAGTCCCAGGCTGGCAGTATGTCGGAAAAGACAAGGCTTGGCGCGACAATTACTATTATTTCCTGCGCGCGATGGTCGAGAAGGAAAGGGACCACCCTTCCCTGATCGCCTATGGGATCCGCATCGACGAATCGGCCGATGAGGACGAACTCTACCAAAAAGCGAACGATTACGTCCATAAAGCCGACCCGTCCCGAGCCACCTTGGGGGTCCGCAATTTCAAGGGATCCTCAATTCTTGAGGACGTCTACGCCTATAACGATTTCTCCTGTTGCGGCCGGGAGCACGGAATCGACGACCCGAAGACATGGAGGGCTAAGGGCCACGCGACGCTCGTGAGCGAGCACAACGGGCATATGTACCCCACCAAGCAATATAGCGGGTCCGTAAGGCGCCTCGAGCAAGCCTTACGGCATGCCCGCGTCATCGACGACGCCTTCAAGTTCGGCGATCTTTCCGGCGTCATCGGCTGGTGCGCGTTCGACTACAACACCCATCAGGACTTCGGATCCGGCGACCATATCTGCCATCACGGCGTCTATGATATCTTCCGCGCCCCCAAGGCCGCGGCTTACGTCTACGCCTCGCAGAATTCTTCAACACCCGTCATGTGGGTGGCCAATCCGCCCGTCACCGGCGACAACGACGAAGCGCTATTAAAGCCTCTCGTCGTCTTCACGAACTGCGATTACGTCGAACTCTTCCGCGGGGCCGAGTTCGTCGAAGCCTTTAGGCCCGACGAAAAAGGCTATCCCCATATGCCCCATCCCCCGATCTTCATCGACGATTTCATCGGGCGGACCTTCAAAGAGGGCGACATTCCGCCCAAGGCGGCCGCGAAAATCAAGAAGGCCCTTAACCTCGTGGGCCAGACCGGAATGGCCCACCTTGGGGTTAAAAACCTCCTTCCCTACATCCCGACGATCCTTCGGCGCCGCCTTTCGATGGAGCGCCTCGTCGCCCTCTACTACAAATACATGTCCGGCTGGGGCGAAAAAGCCGTGATCTGGACCGTTCGCGGATACCGCGACCACCAGCCCGTCATCGAGAAGAGATTCGGGCCTTCGGTTCGTTTCAGCTACCGTTACGACGCCTCCTCCCAAAACCTCAATAACGGGGATACCTACGACGTCAGCCGCGTCACCATCAAGTTCGTGGACGAATTCGGGACCACGCTCCACTATTGCTCCCGGGTCATCTCCTTCGAAACCAAGGGCCCAATCGAGGTAATCGGGCCCACAAGCGTCGCCCTTCTAGGCGGGGACGTCTCCGTCTACGTTCGCAGCAAAAAGACGGACCGCCGCGAAGAGGCGCGCCTTATCGTCAAAACCGATTTGGGCGATTATCCAATCGACTTCACGGTCGAATGACCGCGAAAAAGGGCCCCTCTATCCTTCGCGGCCCTTTTTCTCAAAGGCTCGCGCGGGCGCATATAGAATAGGGAAAAAGGCAGAATACCCCCATTTCGTCACTTCTTTTTTCGGACGAACGAGATACAATGATGCCAAAGGAACGTTTATAGACGCAAACGAGACGGCGAAAGGATCCGCTTTGTTTCCTACTAGCGACCATGAACGCTAACATTGTGGCCTTTTAGGCCCAGAAAGAGATTCCTAAATGGAAAAAGAGAAACGCAAGAAACGCGATCATCTTACCGCTGGCACCTACACCGGTGACAAGATCCCGAAAAAGACGTCTTGGATCTATTCGATGTCCGGCATCTTCCGCGATGCCTGCTATGCCCTCGTGAGCGCCAACTTCCTCATTTACGCCCAATCCGTCGGCCTTCTCGGCACGGGTGACACTTATATCGCCCAGATGTCGGTTATTACGGCGATCCTCGTCGTGTGCCTGATTTGGGACGGGCTCAACGACCCGATCATGGGCATCATCGTCGAGAAGTGCCATTTCAAAACCGGGAAATTCCGCCCTTGGATCCTTATCGGCGCCGCCGGCAACACCGCCATGGTGCTTCTGATGTTCCTGGCTCGTCCCACTGGATGGTGGTTCGTCGTCTGCTTCGGAGTGTTCTATCTCCTATGGGACTTCGTCTTCACGATGAACGACCTCGGATACTGGTCGATGCTCCCTTCGCTCACCAATGATGAGAAAGAACGCAACAAAATCACCACGATGGTGACCGTGGCCACCACGATCGGTTCGGCCGCGATGTACGCCATCACGGCCCTCATGGTCAACGCTTCGAACGTCACTTGGATTTACGGGGCGATCGCCATTCCGACGGCCATTCTCTTCTTTCTCAGCCAGGTCGCGGTCTTCTTCCTTTGCAAGGAGCACGCCCGCGACCCCAAGCAAGACGAGATCTCAAGCCATACCAAATTCAAGGACCTCTTCGTGATGTTCGCGAAGAACAAGCCGCTTCGGATGACGGTCATCGCGATTTTCTCCTATTACGTTCTCGGCGCGGTTCTGACCGGGTTCGGCTACAACTACTTCTACTTCATATACGGGTACGGCGGAAGCCTCGGGGGCACCGGCGCCATCTTCTTCCTTGGCGTCTACATCGTAAGCGCCGTCATCGCGCAAGTCCTCTACCCCCTCATTGCCAAGCATGTGAAGCAGATGACCATCATCACCGTGACTTTCGCGGTCTCGACCGTCTGCTTCGTCGCCTTCTTCCTGCTTGGCGCCCCGATTTTCGGCGAAACGCCATTAGCCTATAGCCACGTCGTCAACGGGCATTTGGAGTTTTTCAATGGCACGGGCTGGCTCATCCTCATCCCCGTCTTCTTCTTCAGCGCCGCGATGGGCATCTTCTACCTGGCCCTTTTGGTCATGATGCAAAACGCCATCGACTACAACGAATGGAAGTTCGGCGAGCGCAAGGAGTCCGTCGCCTTCGCGTGGCGGCCACTCGACGCCAAAATCTCGAGTGCCCTTGAGAAGGGCCTTTACCTTTTGGCCCTCGTCGGTTCGGGGACCATGGCTTTCTACAACACCCTCAACGACGCCAGTTCCAAGGTCAACGCCCAGGAATGGACGACGGCCCAGGAGGAAACGGCCATTCAAGCGGCGATCGACAATCTGTCGAACGGCTCCGTCACCGCCTACACGGCGTGGCTCGCCGGTTCCCTCGTCTTCTTCATGGTTTTGGCTTTCTTGGTCATGCGCCTTGGCTACCACATCAGCGAAGGCGACCACGCCAAAATCCAAGCGGAATTGGCGGAACGCCATCGAATCGACGCGGAGGAAGCCGCGAAGCCCAAGGCACCCGTGACGAAGATAAGCAAAACCGAAGTTTAACGCGACTGGTTTTCCCTTTCGTTGCCCCGTTCTTGGCGAACGGGGCTTTCGCTTTAAAAAAAGCACCCGCCATGGATGCCTTATCCCTTCAAGAGAGGATCACCACCGATTGGAGACTTTCTCGGCGAAACCCGGCAGGTCATGGATCTCGATGGCCTCGGAAAGGTCATTCACCAAAAACTTGCCGCTGAAAGAGCCGTAGACCTGATGCTGTTTGCTCTCGATGATGAGGGCGTTGGTCAGGCTATGGCGATCGATCCTCGGGGTGAAAACGAGGTCGATATCCCCCGTCTGGCTCCGAAAACGCCATGGTTTCAAAAAGTCGTCCCGTCCCCGCTTGTCCATGGGGATATCGAAAGCCACGTCATTGAGCTTATAGGCTTTACGGTCGACGAAAAGCATGTTCTCGCTCGCGGCTTTCGTATCGCCGAAGCCATAGCCGAGATTCCAGCCGATCACGTGGCCGTCCTGGATGGCGTTAAGCGAGCTCCAATACCACGCATTCCGATAGGTCCAAACCCCACGGCCCCAATCGAGCACGCCATAGGCGTCCTTGTTCAAATCGATGAAGTCATCGCCGAGTTTGGCATATCCGCTCGCCCGAAGGCAGTTGATTTTCTGATTATAGTAGAAATGGGCCGCCTTCTTGAAGGGGGTCGCGATGACCATCGAATTCGGATTGGTCTCCTCGAGGAAGACGTCGCAACGGAGCTCCTCCCCGCCCTTGCCGAACTTCGGCCACACCATATAAAGGTGCCGTTTCCCGTTTTCGTGGGTGAACTTCATGGTCACGTTCTTGTCGAGGTAAACGGTGTCGCCCTCTTTCGAGGTGGCGGGCAATTTGCGTTTGCCATAACTGAATGGGTGCATGATCGATCTCTCTTCGTAACCCGGGACCCGGAAATCGAAGACGGTGCAACTGCACATGTCCATGTAGCCGTTGTCATCGATCGTGAGGGCGATGCCCCGTTCCTTGTCGCCGACATAGTAATAGTCCCATTCCTTGATGCGGCCTTTCGGGGCCTTGATGGCCTTGCGGTCATAGGTCTTTACTAAAGAAAAAGCGTAGCCGCATTCGGCAAGATTCCCTTTTTCGTCCAGCAAAGGCCCGGAAGTCAAAAGATGCTGTTCGCCCATATTGGGAAGACGTCCTTTCCTGATTTTCACTAAGTATAATAGCACCAAAGGGGCCGTGAGGTAAAAACCGCCAAAAGCGAGAGTCGCTCCCTTGCCCATGGAATTTAATATGTTAAGTGAGCCTTGAAATGCTTTTGAAGACCGCTTTAGAATGATGAGGAAGAGATAAAAACTAGGGAAACATGGAAGATTATTTAAGCGAGCGCCTCATTCGGGAAACGATCGCCCTTGGCGGAAGCAACGAAGCCAACCGAGATTTTTCCACGAAGGGCATCGCCAGGCGTTCCGGGGTTTCCGAACCGACGCTTTTCGCGCGTTTCCCCACGAAGAACGAACTGATCGACGCCGCCAACGCCTATTGCGGCCACCGCATCACCATCGCCTATACGGGTTTCGTGAAGGAAGGGCTTCGAGAGCAAAAGCTGGTCGATAGGGCCCTGGACCGCCAAATTCGGGAACGCGCGGAAACCATCTATCTCCTAAACTACAGCCACTCCGTCGACCACGGAGGAAGGAATCGGGAAGTGGCCATCTCGTTCCGCAATCTCGTGATCGCGAGCGGCAAAGACATCCTCTCCGACTACTCCTTCGGCAACGACGAAGGCTTTTATATCGCCTTCGCCTCTTTGGTCCGCATCATCGTCGTCGCAGCCTCCTTCGTCATTCGCGGGGTCTGGCCCGATAGCGAGGCCGTCCGGGTCTCGACCTATCGGCGCATCACCGGCGGCGTCGGCCATTACCTGAAAGGGAACGACCGCCCATGAGCCGCCGCCCGCTCCCCAACATCGACGAGAAAATCATTCTCGCCACCATCGAAGTCGCCGGCGGGACCATGCGGGTCAACCGCTTCTCGATGCGCGAAGTCGCCGAAAGGGCCGGTTGCAGCGAATTCGTCATTTTCTCGCACTTCAAAACCAAGGCCCGGCTCATCGCCGCGACCAACGCCTATTCTTTGCTAGACGTCACGAAACGGTTTGAGCGGGCCATCGCGAAATACCACGACATCGAAGACGTGTTCGTCGAAATCCTCGACGAAGCCGTCGCCTCTCCCGCCGCCACCGAGTTCGCCGTCAACTACGCCCACATTTTTCCGCGCACGAATGAAATCGCGGGCTACAAGGAATTCAAGGTCAGGATGAAAGGCCTCGTCGAAGTCATCGTTTCCGCTTTCCCTCTCAAAAAGAAATACGACAACGACCTCGATTCCTATCTGATGGTGTGCCACCTTCTTCGCGAATGCGCGGCGGCGGGCAAGGCTCTCATCCGTCACGAGGTGGACAACACGCCCGAAACCAAGCGCGCCATCGCCCGCAACGCCCTTTATGGGCTGAGCGCCTATAAGAAAAATCATGGCGAAAGGGCCGCGAGATAATCCACGGCTCTTTTTCCCGCCTTTTACTTGGCAAAAGCCAAGGTCTGCAAAAAGTCGTTCTCGCTGAGCGGTTCGCTCAGGTAATAGCCCGAGAGAAGCGGGAACTCGAGATGCTCGGCGATCTGCCGCTCCTCCTCCGTCTCGATGCCGCAGCAAGCGAGGCGGAAACCGGCGCGGGTCGCCGCGTAGACGAAGCGGGAAATGGCCTGATAATCCTTCGAATTCGTCGCGGCGCGCGAAATGAGCGACATTTCGCTCCGCAAACAACCGATCCCAAGGGCCTTCATCTCGTCGAGGGAAACGTTTTCCTCATTCGCCGAAATGCCTTCCCAAACGATGCCGTAGGGCGATAGATCCGCCATGATGGCCTTCACGCTTTCCTTGTTCTCCAAGCAAACCCTGACATCGACGAGGAAATGCAGGTAACGCTTCGGAAGCGCGTACTTCCCGAAGAACCGCTTCACCTCAAGGACGAAATCGGGGTTCTTGATCGAGGCGACCCCCAAACGGACGCCGATGAACTCGATGGAGCTCTTCGAAAGGGCGTCCTCGTCATGGTCGTCGATGAATTTCCCGGCGCTCCACAGGGCCCCAAGATCGACCTTTTCGAGGATTTTCTTCCGTCCGGCGGCGGCGAAGAGCTCGCCCGAAGGAATCTGGTCCCCCGAAGCGGTGAACAAACGGGCGAAGACGTCGATCGAAGCGATTTTCTTGGTGTTGGCTTGATAGAGAGGCTGAATGGCGATCGGCACCACGTCGCGCGCGAGCGTTTTGGAAAGGAGATCGTCGACGTAATCCTCCCGCAACGCGAAACGCGGATGGTTGTCGGCCACCTGCACCACTTGCCCTGGCCCGAAGCCTTCGCTTCGGTTGAGTTCGCTTTCGACGAGCGAAACGATTTCGCGCGGGGTTTGGGCCTCGCCTGGATAGCCGACGAAACAATAGGAATATTCCGGCTCCAGTTTGATGAGTTGGTAGTCGAAAGGGCCTTTGGTGATTTCGGCGACCTCTTCGACGAGGCCGAGGATTTTGTTCTTCTGATAGCTCTTGAGGAGGAAAAGAAGTTCGAAATCCCCCAGGCGATAGACGATGTCGCCGTATCCGGCGTCGCGAATGCTCTTGGCCACCATTTCCATGATGGAAGCGGCGTCGCTGCCGGTGGCTTTTTTGATGAGCTCCTCGTGGTTGAGAAGACGGAGGCCAAGGACGTAGCCCGAGTCGCGTTGTTTCAGCTGACGCGACAGATCGAGGGCCAAAGCCTCGCGGTTGCGAACAAGGAGGCTCGGGTCGAGGAAGCGGTTGCTGCTCTTGACGTTCTCCCGTCCCGTGTCCTCGATGAGAATGGTGCTTTGCCCTTTGCGGACGCCTTTATATATAAGAGCCGAAATAGCGCATTCGGTCGAAGAAATGCGCTCGATGATCCGGTGATCGACCCCATGGGACAGCGGGCAGTGAGAGCAGGGCGAACCCTCCCCGCGGAGCGCCTTGTAGCACAGGTCCCCCTCCTTGGCTTCGGGGTAGGCGCGTTTCAGGTTCCTAGAAAGGTAAGTGAGGCGATGGCTCGTCCGGTCGAGCGAATAGATGTACTTGCCCGTCCGATCGCTCAAGGCCTCGATGACGGCGCTGTTCTCGGCGGTCTTGCTCTTCTCCTGAGCCGAGACGATGAAACTCGAAGCCAAGGAGGCGTAACGGGACAGCATCTCCCGTTCCAGCATCGAAAGGGCGGCTCGTTTCTCGAGGCTCGTGAAATAGACGAAGCCGCGCTTCTCCTCGCCGCTATGGACGGCGAAGAAGCAAAAGGAAGCGACGCCAAGATTCATAAGGGGGCCACTGAGGCTTGGGGGTAGTTCCTCCGCGTCGCAGCTGGCAAAGAAGGCATCGTTAAGGGCCTCGCGGTAAAAGGGATCGATGGAAGCTTGCTTGATGCGGACGCCAAGTTTGCTGAAAGAGGCGCTCGCTGGATCGCGGTGCCCCTCGAAAACGAGGTCGTATTGCTCGGTTTCCGGATAATAGGAAAGGAAGCCCGTGGCGGTGAAACCGACTTGGGCGGCAAGCCAATTGGCGTATTTCCGCAAAGCCTGGACCGCGGAGGAATAGGTCTTGGCCTTATCGAAAAGCCCCTCAAAGCTCTCGACGGTCGCGAAATAGACGATCCGCTTGTTGTCCTCGGTCAAAATGGCATGGGGATAATACACTTTGCTGACGTCGCTCGTGATGGAGACGCCTTCGCTCTTCCTGAGTTCGGCGAGCCCCTCGTCGACGAGGGAAGTGAGGGGGACGTAAGGATAGACGGAGGCCCCCGCCTTACAATAGGCGATGCTGGCGATGTCGGCCCCCCTGGCGACTTTCATCGATTTGTAGGAGCCGACGAGCCGCTCAAGGGTCTCGCGCAGGGCTCGGAAGGAAGAGACGTCGCGGTCATAAAGGACGAACGTGGCGTCATCGTACAAACCGATCAGCGAAGAGGGGAAAGCCTCCATCAGCGCTTCATGAAGATCGCGCATCGGACTGGGATCGCCAGCGCCTTCCCCAAGGGACTTCACGAACACGACGGCGCTTCGGAAATTGGCGTTGCGCTCGATTTCGTGGGGCAAGCGATCGACGAATTCGGGAAAGCCGAGGACCACGCCGGCGGCGATCTTCTCGTCGAAAGCCCGATCGGCCTCGCTCGTCCTGTAAATAAAGCGAAGCGAAGAATAGGAATTGAGGGCCCGGTTAAGAACGCCTTGGAAATCGTCGAGGGCCTGATGATGGTGGCGGGTCGAGACGTACTTGACGTCACCGCGGCCGAAATCATCGAGCTGACTCGCCATCTGCGCCAAGCTTTCGTCGGCGGTCTTCCCGTACCTAGCGAGCTCAAGGGCGATGAGAACAATGAGGCCCGCCGCCGCCAAAGCGATGAGACCGGCGGTCAGATAAAGGGGGATCGTCCAATCGTAGGCGATCTCGACGGGCAAAAGAACCCCGCCGAGAAGGAACGCGAAAGCGCAACCGGCGAAAGCCGGCCAAGCCTTCTTCATCAGCGCCCAGCCGCCGCCTCGCGCTCTCGCTTCGTTTTTCCTTTGGGAGTTCATCGTCCCTTCTCCATGACCATCCGGGCGACGATCTGGCCAATGCTCGGCATGACCTCGAGCCCTTTGCGCAGATAATTGAGCCGATGCTCTTCCTTGCCAATGCGGCCGGCGACGGCCTTGATGGTAAGCAACGACACGTGAGCCAGTGAGCAGGAAAGAGCCACTCCGGCGCTGGAATTGTCGTAAGCCATGAGGCCCTCCTCGCTAAGAAACCGCTCGGATACGAGCGTCTCGATGGGCCCCTGTTTGTCGATGAAGGAATTGCCCGAAAGGAGATAGCCGCGCTGGACGTAGCGGTCGCTCACGAGGTAAGCCATCCGCTCCGCCTCTTCGTTAAGGCCGTAATCGCCCACAAAAAAAGGCGGTTGGCCGGGGATTTGGCCGTATTTGGTGCGATCCTTGTTAGAAAAATCGACCTCGCTAAGATAATAGCGTTCCGGGATGAAGACGTCGCCTTGCCTTAGCTGGCTCGAAAAACTGTAGACGAGGCCGACCGAAATGACGAGATACGGTTCGAAGCGGGCGCAAAGCAAACCAGCGACGAGTTCGGCCAGATAAACGCTTTCGCCCGTGGCGACGACGACCGCCTCCTCGCGCGCGAACGTGCCCTTATACGCGACGAGGGAGCCAAGCAAAGGCACCCGTTCCTCGACC
Organism: Bacilli bacterium; assembly: GCA_022641095.1. GTDB lineage: Bacteria > Bacillota_I > Bacilli_A > RFN20 > CAG-826 > UBA4951. The sequence continues at coordinate 26,534 of JALCDB010000002.1, read as the reverse complement.
TCCATGCGGTTGCGGAAATAGAGGATGTCGTCGTCGGTGACGCCTATGATCGCGATCATTCCCCGTTCCCCTTCCTTTTCCTCTTCGCCGCTCCCCTCTTCGCGGGATTGCGGCCCTTTTCATCCAGAAGATTGACGATCGGATTGAAGGGCTTTTCCTTTTTTGAGACGGTTTTTGCGGCGATATCGCCTTCTTTGCGCCCACTATTCAGAAGGGCGCGCGAATCGGCCTTGGGAGCGGCGTTTTCCAAAACCCCTTCAAGAGAAGGCGAAGGAACCAGAACGATCGCCGGGGTTTTCGAAAAATCGCGGTTCGCCCCCACCTCTTTCGGAATGGCCCCCTTGATGGATTTCAGCTCGGCGCGGGGAAGCCTATCGTGTCCGCGTTTCAAATTGGCGCGCGAATTGGTTTGGGCCTCGGCGGCGGTCAAGACCCGCTCGGGTTCCTTTTTCCTCTTTGGGGCCTCGGCGAAAACGTTTGGGGAAATCTTGTGGGCCGCCAAGAAACGCACGTAATCGAATCCCGAAAGGGGATGGGAATAAAAATAGCCTTGGATGGCGTCAAGCCTAAAGCCGGAAAGAATCTTGGACTGACGCTGCGACTGAACGCCCTCAGCCACCACTTTCATGCCCAAACTGTGACCCAGGTCGATGACCATGTGAACCATGGAACGGCTCTTTTCGCTCACCTCGATGTCATCGATGAAAGATTTGTCGATTTTGATGGTGTCGAAGGGGATTTGCTTCAAGGAGGCGAGGGAGGAGTAGCCGACGCCAAAATCATCGATCGCGGTCTGAAAGCCGATTTTCCGCAGTTTGGCGATCATGTCGGCGACAAAGATCTGTTCCTTGGCCGCGATGGATTCGGTGAGCTCGATCTCGATCGCCCTAGGATCGATGCCGTATTTGCTTAAGGTGCGGCGGAAGAACTCAAGCAAGCCGGGGTTGTAGACGGTCTTGCGGGAAAGGTTGATCGACATGACGAGGATCGGGGTGCCGTTCTTTTTCCATTCGGCGATGCTATGGCAAACGTGCTCGAAGACGTAATAGTCGATAAGGGCGATGTCGCCGCTGGCCTCGGCGAAGGGGATGAACAGCGACGGCAATAAAAGGCCGCGGCTTGGATGGTGCCATCTGATAAGAGCCTCGGCGCCATAAAAGCTTTTGTCCTTCAAACGATATTTTGGTTGGTAATAGACTTCGAATTCCTCTTTCTCAAGGCCTCGGACGAGTTCGAGGGCCAAGTCGCGCTGCGTCTCGCTGCGCTTCGCCATTTCGCGGCTATAGACGACCGCCTCGTCATCGATCCGGCTTTCGGCGTTGAATTTCTGGGCGAGAGCGGCCCGGCGGAAGCCCACCTCGGCCTGGTCGCCCGCGGAAAAGGGATAAACGCCGATCAGGATGCGGACGGAAGGGAGCGATTCGTCGCCCTTGATTTTGGCGGCGATGTCGGCGGCCACGCCCCTAAGTTCGTCGAGGAAAGCGTCAAGGCTCTTGGTATCCTTGTAGACATAGAAGCCATCAAGCATGTTGTAGGCGTAGCGGCATTCGTTTTCCTCGCCAAAGCGCCACGCGATGCAACTAAGGCAGATTTCGTTGATGGAGCGAACCTTTTGAGGGCCGTATAGGGACAGCAGCTCGCTGCTGATGTCCTTGACGACGATGGCGGCGAGGACCCCTTTTAAGCGATGGCGTTTTTCTTTATGGACAAGATAGTCCTTGAGTCTGGCCTCGGTGAAGACGAAGCGTTCGTTGAGGAAGGATTCGCCCGCGTTCCGTTTCTCCTCAAGCAGACGCGCGCGACGGGAGAAAAGAAATGCGACGAGGACGCCCGTGAGCAAAAGAAGCACCGCGTCGACGAGAAAAAGCCAGGGATAAAACCAAAAGAGGCTAACGGCGAACCCGAAATAAAGAGCTAATGCCACGGCAAGGCCCACTTCGAGTCCAAGAAAAACGAAACCGACGAGCAGAAGGGCCGTGATTGTGGGCAATTTCGATTTCTTCATTTGTTCTCCCCCGTTTCCTCTCGCGTCTCGGATTTGGCCTTCTTCTTGGCCTTCGCGAACTCTTTCCTATATCGGGCCCGTTCTTTTTTCTTCGCCTCTTCCGCCTCGTGACGCAACTCGATTTTGTACCGGAACTTCTCCTCGTAAAGGAGTCGGGTGCCCTCGTCGCTGGGATTGACCCCCGCTTCCGCCATCATCGCCTCGATTTGCGACCGCTCCTCTTTTTCGGCTTTCCTTCCATCGCGGAAGATATCGGCCCCTTCCCAGATGGCCAGGAGTCCAAGGGGCACGAACACGGTGACGGGCATGAACCACGTCTCCTGGGTCGCCTCGAGAAAACTGCCAAAGGCGACGCTATGGGCCACCATGGTACCTTTGTAATCGGCCGCCGCCACGATATTATAGGCGTTCCGGTCGCTGCTTACGTTATCGCCCGTGCAATAGAAAAGCAAGCCACCGTCTTCGGTCTTGATATCGTAGACCCGATGGGTCACGAGGCCGTGGGTCGGAACGTAGCCCGAGGAAACCTTCTCGTCATAAAAGGTGATGACGTCGCCGACTTCGACGGCGGAAGGATCGTAACGCTTGATGACGATCCCGTCGCCCACGAGCAAAGAATCGGGTCTATCCCCCACCATCGAATCGGTCTTGACGTAAAGGAAACTATAGCCGAACAAGGATGGCAAGCCGCTTTTCCTTTCGGTCACGATCATGGTGATCTCGCATCCGAGGAGAATGACGATGAAAGCGCCGAGGAGGCCGCTGATGAGATTGTCGACCCACTTTTTCATTCCTCGCTTCCCCCCTCGCCTTTTTTCGCCCCCGGGATCGCCGGTTTGCCGTTATTGAGCCCGGTGGCGCTCAGGTTCTTAAGGTGCATATAATCGATCCGGTGGTCGCGAAGGGCGTCGTCCTTGACCCGTTTCCGTTGGGCCGAAAGAAGGGCCTTTTCGCGCAAAAGGGCCTCCTTTTCGGCCTTCTCCTTCTTCTTCTTGGCCCGCCGCAAATCATCCTCAAGCAACCGTTTGGCCGAATGGGCGACTTTGATCTCCCACGCGGCGAGCTGTTTTTGGCGCTGCTTCCTGATTTTGGCGTTGCGGGCGGCCTCGTCCAGCTCTTCTTTTTTCTTGATCGCGGCCTCGTGAGCCCGGATTTCCTCGATTTTCTCGCTCTCGTCCCAGTCTTTGGCGATCCGTTGCGACTCCTCCTTGCGGATCTCCTCGGCGCTCTTGGGGGCCCGCTTGCGGTCCCTTAGTTCCTTTTCGTAAAGCGGGAATTCATGATAGGCGAATTTTCTGTCGAGGAATGTCTCGTCCTCAAGCGTCAGCCGGACTTTTGGCAAAACCACTTTGTTTTTGATCTCTTCGGGGGGGACTTCGTCCAGATTGGTCAAGTTGGTCTCAAGGGTCAGGATCGAGCCCAAAACCAACGAATAGACCTCATCGGCGTACTTATCGGTGAATTCGTGGTCGGCCTCGCTGACGCTGAACGAGACGCCAAGGCGGTCGTATTTGTCGATGAAACGCCATAGTTTATACGCGGCTTTGTAGTCCGGATGCTTGACGATCAGGTTGGTCTGCTGGATGGGGTTGCGGACCGGGCGGGCGTTCTCCATGTTCTTCATGAAAATGGATTTGTTGTAGTAGTCGAGTTGGCCTCTCATCTTTTTTATGCGGGCAAGAATCTCGGCGTTTTTCTTCTCGTCGGGCTCCCTGGATGGGCGCGATAGTTTCACGCGATTATCCACCTCGAAGGTGATGTCTTTCCACTGACTCACGGAATGGATGACCAAAACCTCGCTGTCGCGGGTGTCGATATGGGTCATGATGTACGTGTAGCGGCGCATGACGAATTCGGTGACCTTTTTGATGAGGGTCATGACGAAGCGGTTCTCGTAAATCTGGAAATCCTCCTCGGTGTTGACGGAAAGGATTTTCTCGGGCTCGATCGAACCATCGTCATTGACCTTCCGGATGAACTGGGTGTGGCTGGCAAGATGGGCGATGGATGCCGGGGTGACCCGCTTGGCTAAGGCGGCGATGACAACGTCGCCTTCCTGCTTGATGAAGTTGCGGGGGTTTTTGACGATGCGGTCAAGATGCGGGAAGGCCTCTTCGAGAGCGTCCACCCACGCTTGGTCGAACATCTTGCTTTCGGTCCGCGCCTTCTGGAAAACGAAATTGTCGACCGAGCGCCTCACGGTCCTTTCGAAACTCTTAAAGGAGGCGTTGCCTTGGAGGGCATCCGTCTTTTTTTGGTAGGCTTCATGAAGATTTTTAAGAGTCGGTGATTTCATGTTTCCGCAATTATGGGGATCAGGCGTTCATCTTCAGGAAGAACTTGATCTTATCCCGGGAAATAGGGAACTCGTTCTTGCCGAAGAGCTTCGTTATCATGCGGTCAAGCTCAACGAGCTCGTTACGCAGGAAACTAAGGTTGAACGTCTCGAATTTCTTGAGGACTTTGTTGGAAAAGACGTAGTCGATGGCGTCGTATTCGGTGCCGCCGCAGGCGACGTAAATCGGGACGAAGGCATGCATCTGCTTAAGGATACGGTTGCCGAAAGCGAGATGGAAGTTTTTAATGACGAACGTGTCGAGCTCGTCGAATTTTTTGAGGGTGGCGGAGCTGATCGGATTGGCGGCCTTGGCGTCTGCGAAGAGTTTTTCGAGGTAACTGGCCGGCATCGGAAGGGGTTCCGTGAACTCCTTCTCGAAGGCGATGCCTTTGTTGGAAAAGAACAGCGACATGGCGCGGTCGTAGACCTTGTCGGTGATGGTGAAGGTCGAATCGTCGTTGTTGGCGGTCCCGACGAACCAAATGTTCTGCGGTATGAGAAGCTTGCCATCCTCAAGGTGTTTCGGATCGTCGCCGCGGCTGGAGGCGATGAGGTTGATCTTCCACTCGGCGGTGTTCGGCATTTCCATGATGGAGAGAAACTCCGCGAAATAGTACTCGATGCGAGCGAGGTTCATTTCGTCGAGGACGATGAGCGTCGGATCCTGACGATAGGTCGCCTCGTAAACGGCCCGCAGGAAGTCGGTTTCGGTGAATTTTTTGGTGAAATCGTTATAGTAGCCGAGGAGCTCGCTGCGATCACGCCACGACGGCTGAACCGAGCAAATGTCGGCCGGATGCTTGAAAAAGCGCCCAAGAGCGTAGGGCAAAGAAGTCTTTCCGGTGCCAGAAATGCCTTCGAGGATGATGAGGTGCCCGGTGCCGATGGCGGCGAAGAGGACCCGCATCGTATCGATGGTGTAATAAAGGCCGAGTTGACTCGCCGCGAACATGCGAAAGCGCTTGGCGATATCCTCAAGACTCAGCATATCCTCGGGCTTCATGACGACTTTGGTGTCCAAATTGGCGTAACGCCGATCGATTTGGCAAAGGCGCGGGAAACGGACGTTGGCAAAGGAAGGATCTTCATCGGTTTTCTCTCCCGTGCCGCCGCCCGCGGCGGCGTTCATGACATCCTCGGGCTTCCTTAAGCCGAGTTGGCCGACCTGAAGGGCGAGGACGCGGTTCTTTTCCTGAATGGCGTTATAGAGCTCGATGTTGAGTTTCTCCACCTCGTCCCGAAGTCGGTCTTTCTCAACCTGGGTCCGATAGAACTTCACGTACTTTCTTATGAGCCAGAAAAGGAGGAAAAGAAGGGCGCCCAAAAGGGCGATGAAGAGGATGGCGAAAACGATGAACATCACCCAGCCGCCGGCGCCGAAAGAAGGGGAATACTGGTTGAAGAGATCGCCGTAATAGCTGAATTCGCCTCCCACACGAAACCATGGATAGGCCCAGCGGTCGACGAACCACTGGCCCAGGTTCCGAAAGAACGCGGTCAGCATTTCCTTAAGGTAATCGAAGAATTCGGTCATAACGCATGGCCTCCTTTAATCTGTTTTCGGCTGATCGATCGTCGCCGTGAGAACGATGCTCATGTCGAACGAGGATTCATTCACCGCCTCAATGCAATCGAGATCCCATCCCTCGATATAGACGGACAAAACCATTCTTTGGGGCTCATCGGCGCGGCAATAGAGAAGCGGATGCCCAATCCCTTCGTTCGAGGCGGGCTGATCAAGATCGGCGAGGGTCAGCGTTTTTTCGTGGGCGATAAGAAGGCCGCCTTCGGAAACGCTCCGATCGATGTCAAGCGATGAAACGCCGGCTTTCGTCGAGGCGTTGAAGCAAGAGCGGGTCCCAATTAGTTCGCTGTCTTCCTCGGATGCCGGCCGATAGAAGAGCGTGGGATTGTCGGAAGAGTTGTAATCGCCGTAGATGATTTCCCGATCCGTGTTCGAACCCTCATCGCGTTCATGGTCGTAGTAACTATCGACCGGCGAATAGTCAAGCCGACCCGCCAAAGCGGTATCGCTCGGTTTCGTGACGTTTGGCTCATAAATCTGATAACCGTATTCCTCGGTGTAGAAACTGACCCTCACGCAATTGGCGATCGTGTCGAGAGCGGCTCTGGAAACGCCGTATTTGGCGGCCGCTTTCCTATTGGCGGCTTCGTTAGGGGCCACCGTCGTGGCATCGTCGAGATAGACATAGCCATCGCGCTCCGTTTTCACGAATAGGGGGAATTGGATGAATCCCTTGTCAGCAATGGAATCGTCAATCGGGTTAAGATGGAACCGCGGAACGGTCTCATCGAAAACGGTTGAGGAATTCAGCCATTGGCTCTCGAAAGAGGAAGTGACCGGAAGCAACGATTTCGCATGATCGTAACTCGTATTCGCCTCAAGAAGATCCGAGCCGACATCCGAATAGTATTCGCCATCTTCGGAAAAGGCGACCTTGATGCCGCCTTCGTCGGCGAAAGTCATGGCCAAGTTGTTGACGACCAAGTTATTTGATATGTCGAAGAAAGCCACGGTTGAGGTCACGAAAGCGCCCGTGATCAAAGAAAACAAAACCATCCCCGTCAAAAACAGACGAAGATTGCTCGGATCCTTATAGTTTTTAAATTTATGTATTTCTATCGTTTTATGACCTTACAAGACGGCGAAATTCATGGAGAAGGAGACGTAGGCGTCTTCCGGAGCCCTGCCATGGCATTCGGGGTCATCCGGCTCAAGCCAAAGGATGATCGTGAACCGCATGTCTTCCATGCTGTCCAACGTGTATTCCTCTTCGGCTACGGTTTTCTCGCCGACGAAGGGCGTCGCCGGCGCCATGTTCTCTTCTTTGGTTCCGGTAATCGGACTCACGATCTCAGGCGTTACGCCATCTGCAGATATGTTGGCATAAGTGGCGAAATCATGGGTTTCCGCACCATCGACCTTGATCGAATTGGCGAACAAGCGAACCCTCAGGATATCGATGAGAGAGCATGTCCCATTGACCCCATTGCTGTAGGAATCGATGTTAAGTCGCATTGAGAAAGCGGTCGCTTCCTCGTCGACGTTGCGCACGAAGAACGTATACGCCATATACTGACCGATCCTTCGCTCCGGGTGGTTTTCGCTAACGCGATACCCGTTTTTGCTACCGCCCGGAGTGGTGTCGATGGCATCGGCCTCGGGAAGCGAATCGGCCAAGTAAGTCGTCGCAGCCTCGAGGCCCGTGGCCTTAAGGTACGACGTCTTCGTATCGAACGAATCGTTATCGGCATCCATCGTCAAGTTGGCCGATGGGTCAATCTTGACGGTAAACTGACCGGAGAAATTGCCCAAGAAGGCAACCATCCCCAAAACGAAACAACCGGTAGCCGCTATGCTCAAAATCACGAGAGCGACGCGCTTCTGCTTGCGGCGCCTCACGAACCTCTCGTTGGATATCGTCCGGTAAGCTCTTGGAGCGGCTTTGCTGTCCTTGCCCGCCGGGCCCTTCTTCGGGTCAGTGGTCGGGGTAGGGCTCACGGCTTTGCCATCGCCCTTCGCGGGCGTTGGCGCATTCGTGGGAGCGCTCCTGGGCGCAGGCGCGGGCGTTAAAGAAGAAGACGCATTTGCGTCTTCCCCAACACCCACTTTCGCCGGAGATGTGTTTTGGTTTTGAAAATCAGGCTTTTGTTGATCCATTCCAAAGATATACCGAAAATCAAACTCAATCTGAGAGTGGGATAGATAAAACTACTTATCCCTGAACCCTTAAGCTCCAACCAAACTTGCGTTTACCATTAGAATACGTGAGTTGGGGCGTCATGATCCTTCGACAAGCCCTAAGGAACAAAAACAAGATGGCTAGCTGAGTTGCCCACAAAGTCAACCACCTGCGCTGCCTCTGTTCCTGGCAACTGGCTGCCATCCGCGATTTTATTGGAAGGCCCTATAGTTTTGCGTCGCCGACTTACGTCGGTTTTGCCCTTTACGAAAATAGAATAGTGCTTACTAGGCTGGATGTCAAGATTCCGTATTTCTTCGACCACCGCAAACAAAAACGCAACTCACATCAAGTGATTGCGTTGACGAATCGCTAAGTGTTTCCCTCACTTGCCTTCAGGCTTTTTTTCGGCCGCCATTTCGGCTTCGATTTCTTTGCGGGCCTCTTCGCGAGCCTGAGCTTGGATGGCTTCGCGTTCGTCGGCGGTGATGGCGCTCGGTTTCTTGGAAGCGTAAACGATTAAATAAATGGCATCAATCAAGAAAATGATAAAAACCGGAAGAACGATAATGATGAAGAACAGCGTTGGATTGCTTTGAAACCAAGCGATAAAGGCTCCGTTGACTCTCGCTCTTGATTCATAAGTGAGGAGAGCGCTGTCCCATTTTGCCAAGACGATGATTGAAACGGTTAGACAAAAAACGAGAATAACTGCTTCGACAATGCCGACGATTGTCAGAATCTTTTTTTGATCTTTATCCATTTTCCTAGACCTTGTCCCGGTTATTTTAGCATAGATTCATGGCCGTTTTCACGGAATCGGCATTTTTAAGCCAATTTCTATAATATCGGTGTACCACCTTGCTTAACATCGATTATAAACTACTAAAAAGATACTTTTCAATACGCAACGTGACATTCTTTGCGCGCGCATGCGCCCACTATACGCATTTAACCCTAAAAAATAACGCTTGCGAGGGGGTCGCGTGGGTGTAATATATAAGTGCTCGTTTGGCGAAGACGGTTGCCCCCGTCGAGTCAGATCAGCACATTGCCCATTCGCAATGCGGTGTTACGAAAACCATTGGAATCCATCGCTATCACGAACTTGTTTCAAAAATAGAGAGGATTTATTTTTTTATGAAAAGCAAGAGCAAAGTTATTCTCGGCTTAGCGGCCGTCCTAGCCGGCACGGTTGGCGTCGCGGCCGTCTCCACATTCGCTTGGTTTACCACGCAGAACACCGCTCAAATCGGGTTCACCCACGCCTACATTCAGGCGAACAACGCCCAAATCAGCGTGACGTATAGCGCTGTCACGGGAAACGGAATAGACTCCACCAAGGATGTCTCGACCGTTGGAAACGGCTTTAACGTCACCGCAACGTGCGACGTCACGGACATCTCCGGCGACGGCGTCACTTTCTACCGCCCGATTTGGACCGATTATCCAAACAAAGTCGCAAGCGGATTCAATCCTTACACCGCAATTCAAGGGCACTGGGTCGAATTCGGCGCGACGATCACCAACGACAACCCGACTAATGACGTCTACGTTTATATGGGTGCCAACAGTTCCGTCACTCCTGTCGACAGCAGTGACTCCAACGATGTGAAGGCCGCTGCTTGCGCTCGCGTCGCCGTCGTTGATCCCGCTGATAGTTCCCTCATCTCCACATGGCAATGCAACGCCGATGACGGCGTTACTTACCAATATGTGAAAAAGACCGACGTGGCGGAGGATTCCGCTTACGGCGTTTCCAAGTACAAACTCATCAGCATCGACACCACGGCGGTTCCGACCTGGAGAACGGGCCAATTCGTCAATCCGACGACGAATGACGGCGCCACTGTCGGCGATGGGCAAACCGTTTGCCACCTTGCGGCTTCTGGAACCAAAACCGTCAATTTCGTTATGTGGATCGAGGGCACCAACCCAAAGTGCCTCGACAACATCATTCAGTCCGAGACCAACATGAGCATCGAACTGTTTGCCATCAACGGCGTCACCATTTCCTGATCTAGGCAACGCTTAGACTTCTAAAACGGTTGTCAGGAGCAATCTTGACAACCGTTTTTTTATGTCATTCGAGTGACGCTTCAAAAAACGCTCGTCTAGAATGGGCGTTTGATATCCTTATGAATGCCAATAATTTCCTTGGTTTCCAAAGAACCTCCAGATCCCGCTGCCGCAACACTCTTGCGAGCCTTTTTGCTCATCAGTAAGCGTAAGCCTTCTTATGCATCTCATTCAAATACGAATGCGCTATTTCCCTAAGGAAAACGTTTTTGTGGCCAAGGAACTCACCATTGACGACAAAAATATCTCGCGACGCAGTTATAAACCAACCGCATTAGGCCAAGTGAGAATCGTCAGCCACCTTTCCTTCGAAAATGAAAAACGAGCCTTCTTCCGATGGCTCGCAGCGTTTGATTTGGCGGAGGCGTAGAGATTCGAACTCTAGCTGGAGCGAGGCCCCACTATCGGTTTTCAAGACCGACCCCTTAAGCCGCTTGGGTACGCCTCCGGATTTTTGGTGGTCCATCGATGGGTTGAACATCGGACCTTGCCCTTATAAGGAGCCTGCTCTGACCAGCTGAGCTAATGGACCAAAAGCCACGACTTTATGGCCCGTTTATTATAACCACCTGCCTTTTCCCAAACAATGAGCAACGCAACGGAAAAGGAAGGCGATCGACTATCACTGGGCCTGTTGCGGTTTTTGTTAGGGAGAAAACAAAAAGGGGCGGCCGCTCGATTGCGCTATCGGCTCGAAAAAATCTGGCGATTATCTAGCCTTTCCGGGGTTTCTGGAAAGCCGGACCCACAATAGGACCGATTTCGACGTAACTTTGGCTGAAAGGATCGTAACAGAGGGGTCTCCATTTACTAAAATCGATGCGGCCTTTCTCGTCGAGAACGCTTTCGTCCACCGCCACGTTGACTATCTCCCCGACAAGGCGGCAACTCTCTTTGTCGTAACTCTTGAGGCGGCACTCCATGACGAACGGCAACTCGGAAAACGTCGGGGCATCAACGAATGCCCCCTTTTCGGGGGTTAGCCCCGCCTCCGTAACCTTGTCGGGATTGCTTTTGCCCGACAAGACGCCCACGTAATCGATTTTCGAAAGGGATTCCTTGCCTCCGATCGAAAGGGAAAAAGCCTTTTTCGAAAGCAGGTTATCGGCCGTTTTATGGTTCCCGCCGATGCAAACCACAACTTCCTGATCGTCGCCCACGCCGCCCCAGGCGGCCACCATCGCGTTGGCCTTCCCGTTTCCGTCATAAGTCCCCACCACCAAAGCCATCTCCGGGCAAAGCATCGCTTTGGCGCCAAAATTCTTTCGCATATCAATCCGCTCCTTTTTTATTATTATAGCTTCCTAATCGCCATGAAGAAAATTTAACGAAATCCGCCGGCGTCCCGAAAATCCTCTGCAGGAATCGACCGGAATCATTTGGTAAAATCAACGAACCGGCTTTGCCCACGTTGGCTTTTATTCGTTTTCCCCAACCAACTCTTTCGCAGGAAAAAAGCCTGTAGATGGTTTCTACGCGGATCAAGGGGCAATCCAGGCAAACGGAATCACAAGAGAGAGTCCTTCATCGGATGGGCGAGAAAATAGTTCATCTCCCGATCGCTGATCACGTAATAGGGCAAGCCCTTCTTCTTGGCCAGGTACATGGCGCGATCGGAAAGGGTGATAAGGGATAAAGGCGAGTCCAAAGAGCCGCGGGCCTTCATGATGCCGGCGGAAAAGCTCATGCATGTTTTTTCCTTCAGCGACAAGGAAAAATGGTCTTGGACCCTATCGAGGTAATCGCATACGTATTTCTCCGAGCAATCCCGGGCAATGACGACGAATTCGTCGCCGCCGAAACGGTAGGGTTCCAAGCACTTGGATTTGTTTTCCTTGAGCGCCATCGCGAACTTCTTCAGGATAAGATCCCCCTCGGCATGGCCGTATACGTCATTGACCAACTTGAAACTGTTGAGATCCATGAAGACGACGTATGATTTCCCATCTAAGGGCAGTGAGTTGATCGCGCGAAGGCAAACATCCTTGTTCTCAAGACCCGTCGTGCTGTCGACGAACGCTTTCTGAATAAGGTTGGCAAATAACGGCTCAAGGGATTTCAGTCTCCTAAGAGCAATCAGAAACACGCGTTTATCTTTAAGATATGACAGATAGCAGGAAAAAATATGCCGATTCTTCCCGGTGAAATACGAAAGGCCGAATTCAAAATGGTCCTTGTTCCCATGGCGAAGTTCTTTCGTCATGGCTAGGCAGCGTTGGCAGGAGAATCTGTTCTTTGAGTCAACCGCGTCAAAATCCGCGCATAAAAAAGACGAAAAAGAAACCGGCCCCTCCCGGAAGCCAAGTTTTTTTGCGTCTCCGGAAAGAAAACGGAAGGGGCAAGTGAAAAGAGAAGGGCCATCAGGCAGGGTGAAATACACCGCTTCGCGTTCAGCGAAAGACTCCAAGGAAAGCCTAGCGAATTTATCTATTTTTTCATCTGCTAAATCAACCATGATTCCATGGACTATCCCCTCAGTTTTTCCGTCGTTTCCATAGACTATGACAAAGAGGCAAAAGCGTCAAATAGTTATTGCTTTATTACTCGTTCTTCTATTTTGATTTTAACCAAAAAGACCTTACTTGTAGCCATTTATTAAGAAATAGTAAATGTTTTGCTATCTCGAGTTATTTTCCCTTAAGCGAAAACGCTGGCACTCTAACGAGATTCTTTGTAAGCTCATCAACGTTCGGAATAAAAACCTCCTTGTTCATTTATTCGCATTTTATTGCGAAACTAAGTATATATATAAGCAGGTTTACGCTGTTATGCAAGTATGATTTCGCGTTTATTCGCTAAAAAATTAGAATGTTTACGTGGCAATAGGCAAGAAACTGAAAACGCTAAGAAAACAGAACGGCCTCACGCAAAACAAGGTGGCTGACGATTTGATGATCGGCCGCCGAACCTATTGGGGATACGAGGCGAACAAACCCTCGCCTACCAGTGAGACTTTGGAGAGAATGTCCAAATACTTTCATGTTACGTCCTCTTATATTCTTGGCGAGTCCCAAATGGATTCCGACGATTATCTTCTGGCCCTTTCCGGCAAGAACCTCACCGAACTGACCGAAGACCAAAAAGCCGCCGTCAAAAACGTGATTGAAACTTTTTTGAAGCAAAACGAGAGCAAAGGCAAATAACAAGATCAGCGTCGACTGACCAATGGCTCCGCTGGAACAGGCGGGGTTTTCATGTCCTTTGACAAAGCGGTTTTTCCTTGCCACGGCAATGGTTTTCGCAAGACGAGCAACCGTGCAAAACGAATGAGGCCGAATCCAACGGCATTCCGGCGCGAGGCGGTCAGGAAGCCTTAAAATATAGTCGTGGCAACACGAGACAACGCTTTGACAAGACTTGAAAAATACGAGGATTCGCTCGCCAAGGAGGGCATAACGGAGATCCGCACCACCTCGCTCCCGGAAGGGATCCGAGGCGCCTGCGTGAGGAAAAGCGGAATGGAAGCCATTTTCCTGAGCGGATCCGGGAATCCGTCACGGGCGAGCGAACTCGAAACCCTCTCGCACGAAAAATGCCATCTATGCCTGGGCGCCCTCTACCGCTTGGGCTCGCCCAAGGCCGAGATCGACAGGGCGGAGAGACTGGCCACGATCGCCTCGCTTCGGGAGCTCCTGCCGCTGCCTTACGTCGTCGACGCCATCTTCGCGAAAGGCATGGGGGCGCACGAGATCGCTTTAAGGGCGGAGGTCACCGACGAGTTCGTGGCGAGCGCGATAAACTGGTACTCGGACTTCGAGGATTTCATCAAGGCGAAAGAGAATTCGGCGAAAGATCGCCTTCCGTGACTTTTCCACAACCTCAAAAAACGGGAACGTTGTCGTTCCTTCAATCAAACGCACCGGAATTCGCCTTATGAATCAATCGCGAAGAAAGTTAATGGGGCTACCGAAAAAACGTCGCAAAAGCCATTAGTTCAACTTCCGGTTTTTTAGAGGAATCCCTTTAATAGTTTGGTCGATGTCCATCGTTGATCGAAGGGTCGCCCCAAATAGCGCCCCTACAAGAACTCCGCCTTTGAGGACAAAGGAATCGCGATATGAGGAATGAGATAAACGGCCCAAAAAGCATTCCATCATGTTGAGGCGTTGAACGATCATCCGTCCTATCCCTGTTTTCTCGGAACGGTTTCTGGTCTCCTCGGCAAAAGATTGGGTATTCGCAAATATCATAAAAGAACCTTTAAATAAGTCTCCAAAAGTTTATCGACCCGGAACGATTTGCCGATTTCGATCAGTTTAGGCAAACGTCGCCTGGAAGAGGAAGCGTATCGCTTCAAGGCGGCCGACAATAGAGCGGGGCCAATGGAAGGCCTGTTCTGAAGAAGATCAATTAAGGTACTTTCGATATAATAGCATTTTGCGGTATGGCCCTGAGGCGTCTTCACCTCAATAACGTCGGAAAAGACTTGCTCGCCGCTGACATAATGGACAGCAACGCCCGGGAAAGGGGAAGAGTTGCTGCCACGGATCACGGTGATGTCTTTCCTTATGGGATCATGGTCAGAGTAATCAAGCAAAAATAAAACCGTCAGATGCGAGAAAACCGCTTTAGGATGCCTTTTCTGAAGGAGGTAGTAGTCGTCAGGGATAACCTCGGGCGAGCAGTTGAACCTGTCATTCTTGGGATCGTTCCCCCGTTTTTCCTTTTAAATAATGGATGTTTTGCCCCCCTTTCGAGGCAAAACTTGTCGCCGACCCAGGCGCCGCCGTCGATATGGCAAATCCGGACCTTTATTTATTTCCGCTCCAAATTGACCTTCTCCTTGAGGCGGAATGGGCCCCATTTGAGGACTTAAAAATAACCACACGGCTTCGCGGAGGCGTTTTCGACGATTTTCGCAAAGGCTCGGAAAGAGGCGAAGAGGAACGCGCACACGGCGGCCAGCGCAACCTCAGCGACCGTCGGAAGGAAACCGGGGGCCTCAGGCATCGTTCCCCTTTTCCGCCATGGCGGCGATCTCGTCGGCCTTCCCGTTGGCGAGGCTCCGGTAGTCCGACATGCAGTCGACCATCGTTTTCACGATGTAGTTGGCGGAGTCGTCGTAGTCCTCCGCGGACGGGTCGAGGCCTTTGTAGTGCGGCGCCTGGAGGTAGCCCTCGGACGAGCCGAGCGACTGCTGCTCGACCAGCGCGTGGAACGCGTCCGTCTTGTAGGTGTAGGCGCGCATCTTCCGCCAGATGTTGTAGTACTCGTACGATTCCGACTCCCCGTCGGATCCGGACTGCTCGTTCCTGGCCAGGCTCGAGGAGACGTGGAGCCTTTCGAACCCATAGCTGTTCCTCATCCTCTCGAGGTGGTCCCAGAAGGGCTCCGAGGCCAGGAAAGCAAGGTGGGCCGGGAGGCTTTGCCTGATCTCCCTGTTCTTGAGAAGCTCCGCCCAGGAGTCGGAGGCGCGGACTACGCCAAGGACCAGTCGGAGAAACTCGACAGGATCATCGGCGGTGACGCCCCCGCGAGAAAAGGGGAGGGCAAATGAGAAAAGATACATTCCGTATACATTTCTCATACATTAAAAAATAAAACCTCCGATTCTATCGAAGGTTTTTTCCTTTTGGTGGCTGAGGGGGGATTCGAACCCTCGACATGCCGGGTATGAGCCGGCTGCTCTAACCAGCTGGGCTACTCAGCCAAATGGTGTCTATTGGTGGAACTTAGGGGGTTCGAACCCCTGACCTCATCCTTGCAAAGGACGCGCTCTCCCAGCTGAGCTAAAGCCCCATCTCTGTCCGTGGACAGCGGGTTTATTATACGCATCGCCATCGCGACACTCAATAGGATTTCTCGTTTTGCCCCTAGAGGGTCGGCACGTTGGTTTTGCCGTCTTTCCCCGGGTGGGCGCCTAGATAAGCGATGATAGGATCGTAGTTCTTCTCTTTCTTCCCGGCCTTGCAGGAGGAAACCTTGGTGACCTCGCCTTTGACGAGGGCTTCCGCCATGGCGTGGCAACCCGGAAAGCCGCAGGCCCCGCAGTTGGCGTTGGGCAGCAGTTTCTCGACTTCGGCGATGCGCGGATCCTCCTCGACGCGGAAGACTTTGGCGGCCCAGGTCACGAACACCCCGAGCAAAAAGCCAAGCCCCGCCAGGACAAGAACCCCATAAAGGATATACCAGTACATTATTTCTTTTCCTCTTTTTTGCCGTCTTTCTTGTCGTCTTTCTTGTCGTCGCGTTTGTCGCCCTTATGATATTCGCCATAGAGGTCGCAACCCACCTGAGAGCAGCCTTTGCAGGCCCCTTCGTCGGGCTTGATCCGCTCGCAGCCTTTCGGCGCGGGCGTTTTCCGATAGATAATGAAACTCACGAAGAAGACGACGAGCAAAAAGGCGATGATGCCGATCGTGAGGCCAATGGCGGCGCCTTGGGACAAAAGAGCCATCTTATTGCCCTAACCCCGTCAGACCCATGATGGCCATGGCCATGATGCCGGCCGTCACGAGCGCGAGTGGGATCCCTTTCATGGCGCGCGGGGCCTTGTAAGACTCTAGGCGTACCCGGATGCACGCGAAGACGACGATCATCAGGAGATAGCCGACCGAGGTGCCGAGGGCGTTGGCCATCGACATCCCGAAATCGAGCCCGCTGTTGGTGTTCTCCGTCACGACGCCCAAAACGGCGCAGTTGGTGGTGATTAAAGGGAGGTAGATGCCTAAGGTCCTATAAAGCGCGGGCGAATATTTCTTGATGAAAAGGCCCACCACTTGGACCAAACTGGCGATGACGAGGATATAGACGACCGTGTCCATGAAGGGAAGCGCGGCCGGCACGAGAACGTAATAATAGATCGGGTAGCAAATGAGGGTCGCTAAGACGATGACGAAGACAACGGCCAACCCCATCGAGAAGGCGGACTTGACCTTGTTGCCGACGCCGACGAAGCTGCAGATGCCGTAAAAACGCGACAAAACGACGTTGTCGACCAGCGTGTAACTCACGATCGAGAGCAAAAACGAAATGAAATAGGCGTACATCACTCGGCCCCTCCTTCCTTAATCGGCGCCGCCTTCGCGGGGGAGACGGGCTTAGTCGCGCCGGAAAGGGCGTCCGCGGGCTTATCTTCCGCCGCGGCGAAGGCTTTGGCGCGCCGCTCGGCGGCGGCCTTGTCCTTCTTCTTATTGGCGCGATAGGCGAGGAAGCCCATGATGAGGCCGAAGACGATGAAGCCGCCGGCCGGCGTCGCGAACAGATACAAGGAGTAATCCCAGGTCGGTCCCTTCAGAAGATAAAGATGGACCGACTCCCCGTTGACTTTAAGGAAGGTGAAGATATCGCCGAAAGTGATCATTCCGGTGCCGAGAACCTCGCGGCAGAAGGCGATCGCGACGAGCCCGAGCGCATAGCCGATGCCGTTTCCGCATCCGTCGAGGAAGCTGTCGAGGACCGTGTTCTTGTTGGCGAAGGCCTCCGCCCGGCCCAGCACGATGCAGTTGACGACGATCAGGGCCAGAAAGACGCCCAGCGTCTCGTAAAGGTTGGGGAGATAGGCCTCGCATAGCATTTTGACGATGGTGACGAAGGTGGCGACGACGACGATGTAGGCCGGCGTTTCGATTTCCTCCGGGATCACTTTGCGGAGGGCGCTGATAAGGACGTTCGAGCAGATAAGGACGAAACTGAAGAGGAAGCCCATGCCGATCGCGGCCTCGAGGGTCGTGGTGACGGCCAAGGCCGGGCACATGCCCAAAATGGCCACGAAAAGGGGGTTCTCCCTGATGATGCCGGAGACGAACGACTCATGGTGGCGTTTTCTCGCGATGGCGTCCATATCAAGCCCCCCCTTTCGCGCTGAGGTAACTCGACTTGGCTTCCAGGACCATGGACCTGATAAGCGTGGCCGCCACGGTGGCCCCGCATGTCACGTTCCCGAGAGCCGTTTCGCTCGGATCGTTGTTATAAGGGTCGACGTAATTGTTCTCGACTTTGATCCCATAGGCGCCCGTGGCGCCGTTCGTGATGAAATACACTTTGCCCAAAACGGGCGCGGCAGCCTCTCCGGAAACCCCGACCAGAATCTTGGTGGTCTTGACGACGCCCGAGGCCCCTGAGGCCGTGAACACGTAGCCAAGCTCGTCCCCATCGGCGTCGTAGCAGACGTTGTAGGCGCTCACGTATTCGCCGGAGACGGCCACGTCGGCATCGTAATGGTCGGTCGCCTCGTAGACGACCTTGAGGCCCGCTTCCTTCTTTTCGGCCTCATGGGCGGCGATGGCGGGGGCCGTAAACACGTTCACGCACGTGATGAGGGCGGCGCTCGAAGCCCCGATGGCGCACAGGATAACCCCGACTTTAAGGTAT
This sequence comes from Bacilli bacterium, assembly GCA_022641095.1. Classification (GTDB taxonomy): domain Bacteria; phylum Bacillota_I; class Bacilli_A; order RFN20; family CAG-826; genus UBA4951. The sequence continues at coordinate 8,095 of JALCDB010000002.1, read as the reverse complement.
TTCCTCGTTGACGGGCTCATAAAACGAAACCTCCTTCAAACGAGGCGAAAGAGCTTGCTAGAGGCAGGCGGTCGGCGAGAGCCCAAACCAAAATGGCCGTGAAGACGACAGGAACGATCGCAAGAGGCAGAACATTCTTGAGGGTGAAGCGGCTTTGGCTCCATTTGTAGTGGTCGAGGACCGGGGCGATCATGTTGACGATAAGGATTGAGAAAGCCATGCCTTCGGCGTAACCCCCGAACATGCGGATGAAGACCACGCACACCGCGGCGATCATGCCATAAAGAAGACGGGAGGGGCTCGTGATCGGCATCGTCACGGGGTCGGTGAGCATGAACGTCACCCCAAAGAGGACGCCTCCCGACAGAAGCTGAGTCAGGATGAAAGAGCCAAAATCAAAACCCTCAACGCCCTTGAGAAGCGGAACGAGTCCGCCCAAAGACAGCATAAAGAGGAAAGTTCCCAAAAAACCGACGACGACGCGCCAGTCGATCTCGCGCCGGATGAGAAGATAAGCCAAACCGAGCAAAATGGCGAGTTTGCACGTTTCGCCCATCGTTCCGGGAATAAGGCCGAGGAACATGTCGGAGAAATTGTAGCCCGAAGAGAAAACCGTTTCGAAATTCGAGGAGACGTGCAGAATCGTGCCGCCGGCGGAGACGCTGTCATAGGCCCCGATGTACCACGCCCCCGAGAAACTGCTTTGGAAGCAAAGCTTGACGAAGATGAGGCCCACCGCGGCCGGGTTGAAGATGTTGTAACCCGTGCCGCCGAAAACGAGTTTGCCGATCACAATGCCGAAGAGGGCGCCGACGACGATGACGAAATAGATGAAGCCGGCCGGGTTGGTTTCCCTAGCCGGAAGGATCAGCGCGAAGATAAGGCCCGAAACGCACGGGGCTAAGAAATTGTTGATGGAATAGCCTTTAAGGGCGAAGGCGAGCTTCTCCTTGAGGGAATGCTTGGCGCCGTCCCGAGGCCCCCAGTTCTTGATGAGGACGGCCACCGCTTCCGCGGCGACCATGACGGAAACCGAGAGAAGGATATTGACCGCCGCGCGCCACGTGTATTCGACAAGCGCGAAAACGACGGTCGGGGAAAGGGCGATCAGGACGTCGAGCAGCATTTGCCACAAAGTGGCTTTCCGCCGCAGATGGGGCGAATTTTCCTTGACGATGACCATAATCCTATTTCATCCTCGCGACGAGCTTGGCCCGCTTAACGTAATCGAGGACCGGAATCCTCGAGGTGCAGCAATAGGTGCAAAGCCCGCACTCGATGCAATTGAGCGGATTGAGGGCCTTGACGCGTTCCCGATCGATCGGAACGGCTTTCATGGCGTTCATGATCATGACGGGCTGAAGCCGCTCGGGGCACGAGAGCACGCAACTCCCGCAACGGATGCAAGGCTCTTCCCGATATTCCTCTTTGTTGAAAACGAGGATCGAGGTGACGGTTTTGGTGACGATGCAGTCGTCGCTTGGCAAGGAGGCGCCCATCATCGGACCTCCCAAGATGAATGTTTTGGGCTTGGAGGGATCCTTGTAGCCTTCGCAAGCCTCGATCAGGGATTTGATCGGCGTTCCGACGCGGATCCGGAAATTGCCCGGCTCCTTGACCCCGTCCCCCGTGACGGAGATGTTCCGCTCTATGACCGGTTTGTTGAATTTGACGTTCTCGTAGATTCCGGCCACGGTCGAGACGTTGAAGTCGACGATGCCGTATTCGCTCGGAAGGTGACCATGCGGCACTTTGACCCCGGTCGCCGATTTGATCATCGCGACTTCCCAGCCCTGGGGATAGAAATTGCCGACGACGGATAGAGTTATGCCGCTTCCCTCCTCGCGGGAAAGAAGGGCTTCGTAGAGTTTGCGAAGATCGTGGTATTTGGCTTTGACGCATATGCGGGCGTCATGGCAATGGAAAACCCGCTGAAGGATTTTGATGCCCTTAATGAGATAGCCGCTCTCCTCGATCATGAGGCGATGGTCGGCGGTGATGTAGGGCTCGCATTCGATGCCGTTGACGAGGATGGTCTTTATCGGCTTGTCGGTCTGCATTTTGATATAGGTCGGGAACGAACTCCCGCCCAAGCCGACCGAGGCGCAGTTTTTAAGGATTTCGGTGACGTCGGCTTTCGTTAGTTTGGAAACCTCCCCGTCGCTCCGCTCCTTGACCATGGGGTCTAAATCATCCTTGAAATCGTTGTGCAGTTTGATGAAGGGAATCAGCTTCCCCGAACGGTGATAATGGGTCTCAAGGCCCTCATAAACGCCGGAGCAGGTCGAATGGATCGGCTGCTCGAAGAACGGCCCGTGGCGCATGCCGATCATCTGGCAGCAGCTCACGTGGTCACCCGGTTTGACGAAAAGGTCGTAACTAAAGCAACGGGTATTGTTCGTGGCGATGAAAAGATACTCCGGGGGAGCGACCATGATAGTCGGCAGCAACCCCAAAAGCCGCTTGGTGTCTTCGATATGTCTCGCTTTTGCAATCATAAACCCACTTTGCGTCCCAACAGGTGCGCGTGAAACGCCTACGGGGACTATTATAACCAACCGACTCGGGTTTAAAAGACAGGAAAAGTCAGCCAAAACGGCCACAAAGGCCGAAAAGTTTTGATGAGGTGTGACTATTTCGGTAAATCGATAATCAAGCGGTATTTTTATACTTTTAGGAGCCAAGCGCCTTAATAGGGGCCGAATATCGCGCCAAAGAGAGCGGCAGGGTTGGAAAACCTACGAAATCCTGCTATCAATAGTAGAGAAGGAAAACAGGAAAACACCATGGGTAAAATCATTAAGAACGAACGCGCGAGGGGTATCGCGAACGCCATCGTTCTCATCGTCGTCGGAATCCTTGCGATTTGCTTCTATCGCCTCGCCGCGAATGTCTTTGCCATCGCCTCCGGAAGCGTTCTCATCGCGATAGGCTGCCTCTATGGCCTCGTCGCCGTTTTCTCGTTTGGCCTCTTCGACCCGTTCCTTATCGTGCCCGCCATCGTTTTGGTGGCCCTCGGCTCTTGGATCGTCGCCGACCCCGGGATTTACCTTTACCTCATAGCGATAGCCGCGGCGATTTACCTCATCTACTCCGGGGTTCGCGAAATAAACTACTCAATCGCGCTCAAAGATCTGAAATGCAGGGACTGGTGGGTCGATCTCGTCGCCGGTATCCTTTTCCTCATCGGGGGCATAGCGGTGTTCGCGGTTGACGTCATGGGGGGCGATTCCTTCCGTCTCGTCACCACCTTCGTCGGCGCTTCTTTGCTTTTGGAGGGCATCATCGAACTGATTCTCATCCTAGCCTTCAACCGCTCCCCGCGTTGGAAAAAGAGGAAACGCGGCGATCACGACGTCGTGAGCGAACAATAGATCGCTTTCGCGGACGCCTCAAAAACCATTCCGTTTCCGTGGAATCGGCCTTTTTGGAAGCGGCGAGGCCAAACTAACGGTATTTTTCCAGCAAAGAGCAGGCTTCGCGGAAATCCTGGCACGCCTCGACGGCCTTATTCCAGTTGAGCCCGGCGTCCACCATTCCCTCGACTGCCTTGACGAGGTCCTCTTTCCCATGCTTTTTGACGAAAAGGGCTGATCCCTTGGCCGATTTGTTCTCCGTGGCATAAAGACCGAACTTGCAGCCTTCAAGCTCGGGGCACGCATAGCAACCAGCCAAACCCTTCTCCTTCGCGCATCTCACGTTCAGGCACACATGATCGGGGCACCAATAGCCATACGCGCATCGACAATCGCCTTCTTCGCAACCGGGGCACGCGGAGAAAAAGCAATAGGAACAGAGAAGGCCGCACCGGGCAAGGTGGGCTTTCGAAGGATCGTCCAGTTTCTTGTAATGGGCTTCCTTAACCGGGAAAAGAAGGCACCGCTCGCCTCTATTAGCCAAGGAATAATCGAAAACGGCCCCGCTTAGGGTTTTCATTTCCAGCGGAATGTAATAATCGATGAAGTCGTTGAAGACCTTTTCGTACTTGTCGCCCTTTTCCAGTCTTACGAATATATAATCTTGCTCCTTGACGTTCCAAACCGCCCAACCCTCAGGAACGTTTCTCACGGGCCCGTTCGTCTCGTAGCCAGCCAGATAAAGCCCCTTCGAGAAATGATCCTCCCACGGTTTATAGGAACGGGAGAAATCGCTCATGAGTCCATACATCCCCTCGGGCAGCCCATCCTCGCCGCGCCTCACGAAGGATTTGATCGCGCCAAAGCCTTTCTCGGCGGCTTCGTAGAGTCTCGGGATAAAGCCTTCTCCATCCTCGGTGGATCCTTCTTTCCCGATGACCGCGAACGCCTTCTTCCGTATGGTTTCGTACTTCATTTTCTTTTCCGCCTTTTCCTTTTGCCTGTCCTCGTCGTTTTTCCCATTATACGATTTGATGAAGCGGTTTGAAAAACACGAAAGGCCTCCCAGGGGGGTGAAGTTTGGTTTTCGTCGTGCCAAAGAACGGTTTTGAATTTACCTGTCGGTTTGATACTCGTTCAGCGAGAAAACGGAATTCTGAAGATCGTAAAGTTCGATGTAGGCCCTTCCCTTTATGTATTTCCATACGTAAATCCTTGATGGGACGACCTCAAAAAACACCTCATTGTCTAGATTGGAGTATTTCTCAAAAGACCCGGGGTATACCGCTTTGTATGAATTTAAAAACGATTTGACGAGCCTTGTCTCCTTTGCCTCTATGGCCGTTCCCTCGATGGAAATGCCATCGATGCACAATGAAACGTTCCCATTGGATTGGATCTGCCTATACTTTTTGAAGCGCTTATCCGTTTGAAACCAAAAACGGCCGCCCATCCGAATGACGCTGACCATGCGCGACGAGACAACCGAACCGTCCGATGAGGATAGGACCATCGCCCTTCCTTTTCCATAATCGCTCAGAAATCTTTTCAGTTCCTTCTCAAAATCCATGTTGGCTTCCTTGCTTGATTATTATCTTTCAACCGCTTCCCGATAACCAACTTTTTTGGGCCTATCAAGTTTTTCGGCCCCTTGGCCGATTGGGCGATCGTGGGGATCAAAAAGGCCGAATCGCCAACCGGGCCGCCCGCTGAAACGCTAGCGATTGGCCAAGGCCTCCTTCCGCAAAACCGCGTTGACTTAGACAAAAGGAAAGGCGGCAACGCCGAACGCCGCCGCTTTGCATATATATGGCGCCCCAAGCAGGAGTCGAACCCGCAACCCTCAGATTCGAAGTCTGATACTCTATCCAGTTGCGCTATTGGGGCGTAGCAATACTATAAACCAATCGCCGGGAAATTAATCCCCCTTTTACGGAACCACGAGTTCGGACGCTGACCCTATGGGAATCACTCCTTCGCTTTTTTAAACGCGAGCGGGCCTCTTCTTTTCTTCCTAACGCGGCTCCCCTATCTCACCGCAGGCGTTCCATATCCGGACCCCTAAAGCCCAACGCCAACCGATGAAAAAAGTCTCCGCGCGGGAGCTTCTCAACCAACCGCACCGCCTATTTGGAGATCGGCTTTCTTTTGTAGAAGCGGAAAAAAAGCCCGCAGGCGAAGGATAGAAGCGTCAGCGCGATGAAGACGATCGCGAACGCTTTCCAAACCGTTATTTGGGTAAGATAGCTCGTATCGTCCGGAACGAGGCTGACCGCATGGTCCTCAAGGATCGAGTACCAACTGTAGAGGATGGTCGAGACGATGGCGGCGATCCCGCAGAACATAAACGAGGAAAGGCAGGCCATCTCGCGAGGAAAAGGCGCTTCCCGTTCCGCGTGGACGTAAAGGGCTTCCTCGTTTTGCTTCGTTGGCTCGCTCATGCTCGCTTATCTCCTTTTTGATAGTATGCCACAAACCGCGCCTTGGCGGCTAAATCAATGGAGCCCAAGGGTTCGGGACAGGCGCCCGGCCAAGGTAACCTCCCTCCCATAGGCCTCGAGGACTTCCATGGTGACTTCCCTATTGACCGAGGGTTTGTAGGCGCTTTGGTAGCCGTCGAGATAAACGATGGCCTTCCTCTCATGATAATAGAGGGAGAAAAGGCCGCCGCAACTCCTTTCAAGCGAGGCGAGCCCTTTGCTCACGAGAGGGCCAAAACTCCTCAGCCCCTTCTCGGGATCGCTACCCGTGAGGGAATGCGTTTTAAGGAATTCGTCATCAGGGGTCGGAATCGCTAACGGAAGGTTGACGCCCGCGAAAAAGGGAAGGCCGCCACGCCCCTTAAGAAGAACGTCGCCTTCAAGTGGGGCATTGAGCTCGAAAACGAAATAGCGGCCTTCTTTCCCTTTGCCCGATTTAAAGGCGAAAGTTTTGAATTTGACGCCATGATAGCAGCCCTTGTAAAAAGAGGCGAACGCGGGGCGAAGGCGCTTATGGGGCGCGCCGATCATGTTCCGTGGCTCGTCGCCGAGGTCGCGCGAGACGTCGGCCTCGTAGCGATCGTAGAAGCCGGTGGCGAAAAGGGTCGCGACATCCTGGGCGAAAAAGCGATGGTAACGATGACCCGCCAAATGCGCCGCGAGGACAAAAAGGGGGGTGATGAGAACGAAGGCGGAAATCGAAGGGGCGAAAAACGCAGGTTCCCCTTGAAGGGCGCCTATGGCGATCAGCGCGATGGCCAAAGCCGAAAGAAGGCCCTCGGCGACGAGCCAAAAAACCACGTGGCGCCGGTAATGGCGGCGCCTGGCTTCCAAGTGGGGGATCGATTCCTCCAACTGGCGTTCCCGGTAGAGATCGGCCTTGTTCATGCCCGTATTATAAAGCCCCGCCCCGCCTCCGCGCGAGACGCTTTGGGAAAACGGCCCTCTTTTTGAAAAGGGAAAAGGGTTTCGGAGGCCGTTTTCAAGGCAACGGCGCCGAATTTTCGCCGAAATAAAGCCCCAAAAATAAAAAACGTCACTTCTTGGCAACGTTTTGTAATAGAATACCTTAGTAACAGGTAATTAATATGGCACGTCGTAGCGCAGAACAAACGAAACGGGAAATCAAGTCCCAGCTTATCAAAGTGACCGCCAAGCGCGGGATCGAAGGAGCCTCGACCAAAGAGGTGGCCGCCAAAATCGGCATCAGCGAGCCAGCTATCTACGTCCACTTCCACACCAAGGCGAACCTCTTCAACCAAACGTTCATCTTCTGCTGCCACGAGTTCGCCGAGAGCCCGGTCGTTCCGCTAAACTACGGCAAGGAAGCGCGCAAGGAAAGCTTTGAGGACTACCAAAGGAAAATCACCAAAGCCATCGCCAAACCGGCTTACATAAAATACATCTACGAATATCTCCAAAGCGACCATTTCGATCCCAAAACGGCCGGGGAATGCGAGGATCTTTTCCTCAAATCGACGAAAGATTTCCTCCGCGCGCACAATGGTAACCTCTCGGATGCCGAAATCCGTTACCTCGCCTATCAATGCGTGAACGCCGACCTCCGTTACGCGATCAATCTCGTCCGCGGGCAAGTCGTCCGCAACGACCGAACCGATTATCTGGCCTTTTGCATCGGCAGTTACGGCGTTGTGAGTTTCCTTGAGGACCCTTCGATCCATCCCGGTTTGGAGGCTGACGACTATAGCGGCGTCGAGTATACCGGCGAATAGACGCCTTAATCGCGATGGCCTTGCTACGCGAAAAGCCATCCATATCGGTTTTGAAGGAAAAAAGCCTTGGAATCATCCAAGGCTTTTCGTTTTCGTTTGGTCGGGATGGCGAGATTCGAACTCGCGATCTTCTGCTCCCAAAGCAGACGCGATAACCAAGCTACGCTACATCCCGATGGCCCGCACGAAATCATAGCACCCCAGCATTGAGAAAAAAACCATTAACGAACGAAGGGAACGCACAAAAAAATCCCCTCTTCGCAGAAGGGACTCTTCTTTCCTTTGGCGCGCCAGACAGGATTCGAACCCGTGACCCTTAGATTCGTAGTCTAATACTCTATCCAGCTGAGCTACTGGCGCACAACGTCGAAGCCACCTATTCGATAGCCCCACAACTATAGTTCACCACCCCAAAGGTAGCAACTATATTTTTGGAGCTTCCGGGCGGAATCGAACCGCCGGTTAAGGATTTGCAGTCCTCTGCCTTACCGCTTGGCTACGGAAGCAGCGTTAGGGATTATACCAT
>JALCDB010000001.1 GCA_022641095.1 Bacilli bacterium | reverse complement strand
ACCGCCAAAGCTTCCGCAGCACTCAAAAGAAAGCCTTGCAAAGAATCCGCAAAGCCGGAGCCCGCGGTTGCCGCACTCAGTGCCAAGGCCGCTTAGGTGGCGCTGAAATCGCTCGCCGCGAAGGTTATAAAGAGGGCGTCGTGCCCCTTGAGACCCTTCGCGCCGACATCGACTACGCTCACATCGACGCCGCGACCACCTATGGTCGCATCGGCGTGAAGGTCTGGATTTGCCGCAACACCAACAAAGGCGTCCAGAAAGACGGCGGGGAGGGAGTCCCCGCGGCCAAGGGCAATTACCAAGGAGGCAGAGACAATGCTGCAGCCAAAACGCGTTAAATACCGCCGTCCGCACGGCCTCTCGCATGAGGGACATGCCAAAGGCGCCACCACGGTCGACTTCGGCGAGTATGGTTTGCAGGCCCTCAAAGGAGCCTACATCACCGATCACCAAATCGAAGCCGCCCGTATCGTGCTGGCCCGTTACACCGACCGGGCCGGGAAAATCTGGATTAGGATCTTCCCGCAGATGGCGAAGACCAAGAAGCCGGCCGAAGTCCGTATGGGCTCGGGCAAGGGCAACCCCGAAGGTTGGGTCGCCGTCGTCAAAGAGGGCAAGATCATGTTCGAAATCGGCGGAATCGCCGAGGATAAGATGAAGGAAGCCCTTCGGATGGCCGGATTCAAACTTCCGATAACCACCAAAGTCGTCAAGAGGACAAAGTCCCTTAGCGAAACCGACAAGGCCAAGATGGAATCCCAGCACGAATCGACGCTCGACGAGATCAAGGCCGAGGATGAGACCAAAACCGAGACCGTCTCCGACACCGGCAATGAGCCGGCTTCGGGTGAGGCCGCTTCCTCCGAGGCGGCTCCCAAATCCGAAGGGAAGAAAGGGGAATAGCCTATGGAAATCAAAGAATTCAGGGAACTGTCCCCCAAAGACCTCGATCTCAAAATCGCGGATCTCAAACAGCAGCTCTTCGAACTTCGCCGCAAGAAAGCGGTGGGGCAACTCGAGCATGCCGAACAGGTTCGCGGCGTCCGCAAGGACATCGCGAAAGCCGAAACCGTCAAGCGGCAGCGTGAGCTCCAAATCCCGGAGCCCAAGGCTAAGGAAGCCAAGCCGGCCCCAAAAGCCAAAGCCGCCAAGAAGAAGTGAAGGAAGGAGTCCCAAATGGAAAGAAATCATCGTAACACCCTGCAGGGTGTCGTCACCGGTGCCAAGAACGACAAAACGATCGCGGTAACCGTCTCGACCAAGCGGAAAGACCCCCTCTACGCGAAACGGGTCGTATATTCGAAGAAATACTACGCGCATGACGAGAAGAACGAAGCCAAAATCGGGGACGTCGTGACCATCATGGCCTGCCGCCCCGTCAGCAAGACCAAACGCTTCCGCCTCATCAGCATCGACAAGAAAGCTCCCGTTCAGGCCACCAGCGAAGCCGTGGAGGCCGAGCTTGAGACCAAAGAGGGCTCAGATAAAGAGATCAAAGTCGAGGAGAAGGCCCCCGAGGCCGTCCCCGCGAAAGAAGCGGCGGCCGCCGAGGCCCCCGTCGAGAAGGAATAAGGAGGCGTCAGCATGGTTCAGAACGAAACAAATCTGGTCGTGGCCGATAACTCCGGCGCCCGCAGGGTCCGCATCTTCCGCCAATATGGCGGAAGTCACCGCAAATCCTCGAGCCTAGGCGACATCGTCACCTGCGCCGTCAAGGACGCGATCCCTAACGGCAAGGTCAAAAAGAGCCAAATCGTCAAGGGAGTCATCGTCCGCGTCAAAAAAGCCGTCCAAAGAAAGGACGGCTCGCTCATCGCCTTTGACGACAACGCCGTCGTTCTCATCGACGCCGACGGCAACCCGCTCGGCACCCGCGTCTTCGGACCGGTCGCCCGCGAGCTTCGCGACAAAGGCTACATGAAGATCGTCTCGTTGGCGGTCGAGGTTCTATAAGGAGGGAAAGGCATGAACATCAAAAAAGGCGACAAAGTGATCGTCCTCTCCGGCAAAGACAAAGGAAAGACGGGTTTGGTCCAAGTGGCCTACCCGAAACTCAACAAGGTCGTTGTCGAGGGCATCAACGTCCACAAGAAGCATCGGAAACCCACTCAGGGCACCCCGGAAGGCTCCATCGTCGATATGTACGTTCCCTTCGACGCGAGCAAAGTCGCGCTGATCGACCCGAAGACCAAGAAGGCCACCAGGGTCCACATCCAAATCGTCAACGGCGAGAAGGTCCGCGTCGCGAAAAGCGGCGAGGCCATCGATAAATGAAGGAGGCAATTACCATGGCAGACGAAATTAAGAAAACCGCCGCGGCGAAAGCCCCTGCGAAAAAAACGACTGTGAAGAAGGTCGCCGCGGCGAAAGCCCCGAAGGCCACGGAGAAGAAGGCCGAGGCCCCCAAGGCCGTGGCCAAACCCGCCCCGAAAGCGGAGAAGCCGGTTGAGAAAAAAGTGGCCAAGAAGGCCGCCGAAAACCCTAACCGCTACGAGAACCGCCTCATCAAGAAGTTCAAGACGGAAGTCGTTCCGGCTCTCGTCAAGGAATTCAAGTACACGAGCGTCATGCAATGCCCGCGCCTTGAGAAAATCGTCATCAACATCGGCGTCGGCGACGCCACCCAAAACGCCAAAGCCCTTGAAGACAGCGTGGCTGAACTTGCCACGATCACCGGACAGCATCCGGTCATCACCAAGGCCAAAAAGAGCATCGCCACCTTCAAGCTTCGCCAGGGGCAGTCGATCGGCTGCAAAGTCACCCTTCGTGGCTTGCGCATGTACGAGTTCTATGACAAACTCGTCTCGGTTTCGCTCCCGCGCGTCCGCGATTTCCGCGGCGTCAGCAAGAACTCCTTCGATGGGCACGGCAACTACACGCTCGGCGTCAAAGAGCAACTCATCTTCCCGGAGATCGATTACGATAAGGTCTCGAAAATCCGTGGCATGGACATCGTCATGGTGACCACCGCGAACACGGATGCGGAGTGCTTCGCCCTTCTCGACAAGATGGGCATGCCGTTCCGCAAATAAAAGGGAGGACAATGGAAAATGGCTAAAACAAGTCTGAAAATCAAGGCGTCCCGCCCGCAGAAGTTCTCGACCCGCGAGTACACTCGCTGCAAGAGATGCGGCCGCGTCCATGGCGTCATCCGCAAATTCGGCTTATGCCGCATCTGCCTCCGCGAGCTTGCCCACAAGGGCCAGATCCCGGGCATGACGAAAGCGTCTTGGTAAGGAAAGGAGATCCAACAACATGAACGCAGATCCAATCGCCGACATGCTGACCCGTATTAGGAACGCCAATGCGCTCCATTACGACACGGTCTCCATGCCTTATAGCAAAATGAAGAACGCGATCGCCGAGATCCTTCATAAGGAAGGCTTTCTCTCAGCCGTCGCGACCGATGGGGAGGGCGCGAAGAAGCAACTCACGCTCACCATCAAATACGGACCCGTTGGCGAAAAAGTCATCAACGGCCTCCGCCGCATCTCGAAGCCCGGCCTTCGCGTGACCGTGGAAGCGAATAAGCTCCCCCGCGTCATCGGCGGATTAGGCATCGCGATCGTCTCAACGAGCAAAGGCTTGCTCACCGACGCCGAGGCCCGCAAGGCCAAAGTCGGCGGAGAAGTCATCTGTTACGTTTGGTAATCAATAGGAGAATAGAAGAATATGTCACGTATCGGATTCAAACCCGTCTCTATCCCCTCTGGCGTCAGCTTTGAGATCAAAGATGGCGTCGCAACCGTCAAAGGAGCCAAAGGCGAAGTAAGCGTCAGAATACCTTCTGACGTCAGCGTCGAGGCGAAAGACGGCGTCGTCCATGTCGCTCCCATCATCAAAGAAGACGGGGGCAAGCAAAGCTTTGAAAACCATGGGACCACGACCGCCCTCCTTCTTAACGCCGTCAAAGGCGTCGCGGAAGGCTTTAAGAAAGAACTCGAGGTCTTCGGCACCGGCTACCGTTGCCAAATGAAGGGCCAGGCCGTCAGCATGTTCCTTGGCTACTCGCACACGATCGAGGTCAACCCGGTCGGCAAGTACACCAAGATCAGCTGCCCGGACGAAACCCACATCCTCGTTGAAGGATGCGACAAGCAGGAGGTCGGCCAGACGGCCGCCCTCATCTACGATTCGCATCGCCCGGATGTCTATGGCAACAAGGGCGTCCACTTCAAGGGTCAGCACCTTATCAAGAAAGTCGGCAAACGCGCCGCCACGACCGCCACAGCGGGCGCGAAGAAATAAGGAGGGCGAAAGCACATGATTCAAAAAGAGTCCAGAGCGACCGTTCGCTCCCGTCGCCACGCTCGCGTTCGCGAGAAGGTGAACGGAACCGCGGCTTGCCCGCGTCTAGTCGTCTTCCGCAGCAACAAGCACATCGAAGCCCAGATCGTCGACGACCTTAAAGGGGTCACCCTCGTTTCCAGCGGTTCGACGCAACTGAAGCTCGCCAATGGCGGCAATTGCGAAGCCGCCGCCCTCGTCGGCGCCGATCTCGCCAAGAAAGCCGTCGCGAAGAAAATCTCGAAAGTGGTCTTTGACCGGGCTGGTTACCTCTATCACGGCCGTGTGGCCGCCTTAGCGGACGCCGCGCGGAAAGGAGGGCTCCTCTTCTAAAGTGGAGATAGCAAACATGGAAGAAAAAAAAGTAGTCACTGCCGCCCCGGCGCAGAAGAGCGCTCCGGCCCAATCCGCCGGCGCCGTCTCCGTCAACAAGCCTAACGCGGCCCCGCGCACGGGCAATCCGCGCTATGAGCCTCACGGCTCCGCCAGTTCGGGACGTCCGAGCGATCGCAAGTTCGGCGATCATCGCGGCCGTCCGGGCGAGCGTCGCGGAGGTCGCGGCGGATATCGCCGCGGCGAAGACGAATACCTCGAGCGCGTCGTCGACATCAACCGCATATCCCGCGTCGTCAAAGGAGGCAAGCACATGCGTTTCGACGCATTGCTCGTCATCGGCGACGGCAAAGGAAAATACGGCTTCGCCCTCCGCAAGAGCGGCGAGGTGCCCGACGCCATCAAGAAGGCCCTCGTGGCCGCGAAGAAGCAGATGTTCTTTCTCAAAGTCACGAAAGGCACCATTGCCCATACCGTCACCGGCGCCTTCGGCAACACGCGCGTCTTCCTTAAACCGGCTCCGGCCGGCACCGGGATCGTCGCCGGCGGGGCCGTGCGCGCGATCCTTGAACTCGCGGGCGTCAAGAACGTTTACTCCAAAGTCTATGGCTCCCGGACCCCAATCAACGTCATCCGGGCCACCCATGCCGGTCTTATGAGCCTTCAGAACTATGACACCGTCATGGTCCTTCGCGGGCTCAAGACCCCCGAGGAGATCAAAGCCATGCATCCGACCCCCGTGGCGCCGGCCAAGCCGTTCCACCAGGATTTCCATGGCCAAAGCCACCCATATTATCAGAATCGCCCTCGGTTCAACAAACCGGCTCCCGTTCAGGGGCAGGCCAAGCCCGCCGACAAACCGGCCGCGGCTCCGGTCGCCAAACCGATTGAAGGAGGCAAATAACCATGGCTGCCGAATTACATAATCTAGTCGTCAACGAAGGCGCTCGCGAAAAGCACTTCCGCCGCGGCCAAGGCCTAGGATCCGGAAACGGCAAGACCGCCGGCAAAGGCCAAAAAGGCCAAGGCGCCCACGCCCACACCAAGAAGCACGGCTTCGAAGGCGGCCAGATGCCGCTGGCCCGCCGTCTTCCGAAGTTCGGCTTCAAGAACGTCTCGAAGAAAAACTTCGCCACCGTCAACCTCGGCGATCTTAACGGCTTCAAGGCCGGCGAGAAAGTCGACGCTACCACGCTTATCAGCAGTGGCTTGGTGAAAAATGCCCTCGATGGGATTAAAATCCTTGGGAAAGGCACGCTCACTGTCAAACTCGATGTCGAGGCCAGCGCTTTTAGCGCTTCGGCCAAAAAAGCCATCGAGGAAAAAGGCGGGACCGTTAAGGTCGTCAAGTAAATGAAAAAGTTCGCCGCAATCTTCAAAAACAAAGAGCTCGTCAACCGTATTTTCTTCACGGTCATGGTGCTTTTCGTCCTCCGCATCGGGGCGCAGATCTACGTTCCGGGCGTCAAAGTCAACGAAGACAAACTGGCCGAACTCACGAATAGCGGCTCCACGCTGGCCCTCATGGACCTGCTTGGCGGCGGCGCTCTCTCCAATTTCTCCGTGTTCGCGTTAGGCGTTTCGCCTTACATCACGGCGCAGATCATCATCCAACTTCTGCAAAAGGACGTTCTCCCGGCCCTCACCGAACTCAGCAAGCAAGGCGAGTACGGCCGCAAGAAGATCGAGATGGCGACCCGTTACCTCACATTGCTTCTAGGAGCGGTGCAAGGTTACGGCATCATCCGCACGATGGAGAACAGCAAATACATCACGATTACCCTCTCGACGACGGGCGGCGCGGCCTTCTGGACCTACGCTTACATCGTCACCATCCTCTTGGCGGGCGCCATGCTCACCATGTGGCTCGGCGACCAAGTCACCGAGAAGGGCATCGGAAACGGCATCTCGGTCATCATTTTCGCCGGATGCGTCCGTTCCCTTCCGACCCAGATCAAAGGCAGTTGGGTCAAATACATCAGCGACAACACGCAGCAAGCCTCTTCCGCGATGGTCCGAGGCGCCTTCCAGTTCGCCCTTTATATCCTCGCCATGGTGCTGATCACCGGGTTCGTGGTGTTCATCGAACTCAGCAAGCGCAAGATTCCGGTCCAGCATGCCAACAAGGGCGGCGGCCAATCGATGGCCCGCGCGAGTTTCCTTCCGATCAAGGTCAACTCCGGCGGCGTCATCCCAGTCATCTTTGCCGCTTCCATCATGTCCGCCCCGGCGGTTGTGGCCTCGTTCATCTCGAGCGGCGCCGCCAATGCCGAATGGCTCAAGATCTTCAATTACAACGAGACCTGGACCATGCAGTGGTTCAACGGGGCCACCTGGAAGATGGATTGGGGCTTGCTCATCTACGTTGCTCTCATCATCGCCTTCGCCTTCTTCTACGCGGAGATGGAGATCGATCCGGAGCAACTGGCCGATAACTTCCAAAAAAACGGCTCCTACATCCCGGGCATCCGTCCGGGCAAAGAAACCGAACGTTACGTCGGGAAGGTCCTTAACCGGGTCACCTTCATCGGCGCTATGGCGCTAGCCGCCATCAGCGCGCTCCCGGTGATTCTCGTCATCTCGAACGTCTTCGACGGGGACACGTCGTTGGCGATGGGCGGCACGGGTCTCATCATCGTCGTCGGCGTCGCGCTTGAAATCAACTCCCAGATCGACGGCCTGCTTGCGGGCAAGTCCTTCGAGGAAGTTCAGGAGGGCATCTAAAGCATGCTTAATATCATACTCATGGGCCCGCCGGGCGCGGGCAAAGGCACCCAGGCCGTCAAATTGGAGCGGGCGTTCAAGCTTCCCCATATCTCGACGGGCGACATGTTCCGCGAGGAAATATCCTCGGGGAGCGAACTTGGGAACCAAGTCAAAGCCATCATCGAAAAGGGCGATCTCGTCCCCGACGAGCTCACCGTCGCTATCGTGAAGGCGCGGCTATCGAAAGATGATTGCGCCGCCGGCTATATCCTCGACGGCTTCCCGCGGACCATCCCGCAGGCCGAAGCCCTTGAGAAGATGGGCGAGGAGATCGGCCGGAAGGTCGGGCTCGTCATAAACATCTCCGCCCCCGACGAGGAACTCGTACGCCGCATCGGCGGAAGGCGGGTTTGCCCCAAGTGCGGCGCCAGTTACAACGTCGTCTCCATGAAACCGCGGAAAGAGGGCATATGCGACCGCTGCGGAAGCCCGCTCATTCAGCGGAAGGACGACAACGAGGCGAGCTTCAAAGTCCGCCTTGCCAATTACTACAAGAGCACCGCGCCGCTTCTATCCTTCTATAAGGGGAAAGGCCTCCTCCATGACTTCGATGGCATGGTGGGCAGCGACAAACTCTTCGAGGAACTGCGAACGCTCCTCAACGTTAGCGAATGATCATCATCAAGTCGCCGCGCGAGATTGAGCTCATGCGCAAAGCCGGAGCCGTCGTCGCCAAGGTGTTCGACGTCGTCGGACCCATGGTGAAACCCGGCGTCAGCACGCTTACGCTCTCCAAAAAGGCCGAGGAGGTCATCCGGGGCGCGGGGGCCAACCCCTCAAGCAAAGGCTATGGGGGCTTCCCCGAAGCCATCTGCGCCTCCGTGAACGAGGTGCTCGTCCACGGCATCCCGAGCGATCGCAAGATCCTTCAGGATGGGGATATCGTCTCACTCGACGTCACCGCCGAACTGAACGGTTACCAAGGCGATGCCTGCCGCACGTACGCCGTAGGGATCTGCCCGGAAGAGAAGCTGCGTCTCGTCAAAGTGACGGAGCAATGCTTCTGGAACGGGGTCTCCCACGTCAAAGAAGGCGTTCATCTCGGCGACGTTGAGCACGCGATTCAGGAAACCGCCGAAAGCAACGGCTACAGCACGCCCCGCGAATACACGGGACACGGCATCGGGCGCGAGATGCACGAAGACCCTTATATCCCCGATTACGGGGAAGCGGGGACGGGACCGGTCCTTCGCGAAGGCATGACCCTCGCGATCGAGCCGATGGTCATGATGGGGTCGAACAGGCTCCGGACCCTTAAGGATGGCTGGACCACCCTCAGCAAAGACGGGAAGCCCAGCGCCCATTACGAGAATACCCTAGTCGTCACCAAAGACGGCTATGAGATATTGACGAAACTATGAATGAAAGGAGATAACGCTATTGGCTAAAGAAGAGGCGCTTGAAGTCGAAGCCACGGTGTTGGAGACGCTACCCAACGCCATGTTCAAGGTGAAACTGGCTAATGGAGCGGTGGTTCTAGCCTGCGTTTCGGGCAAAATTCGGATGCATTTCATCCGCATTCTCCCCGGCGATCGGGTCACCGTCCAATTCTCACCGTATGATTTAACACGCGGGCGCATCACGTTCCGTTACAAGAACTGAAGGAAGCCACGAAACTTCCGTTAAAAGGAGATTAACGCTATGAAAGTAAGACCGTCTGTGAAACCCATCTGCGATAAGTGCAAGATAATCCGCCGGCATGGTGTCGTTATGTGCATCTGCCCGAATCCGAAGCACAAGCAGAGACAGGGATGATTTTAGGAGAAAACAAGGAATATGGCACGTATTGTCGGGATTGATATCCCCAATGAGAAACGCATCGTCGCGGCCCTTCCGTATGTCTACGGAATCGGCCCCTCGCTTGCCAAGAAAATCTGCAAAGGCGCCGGCGTGAGCGAAGACATCCGGGTCAAGAACCTGACCGATGAGCAGCTCGTCGCCATCCGCGCCGAGACCGCCAAGTATAAGACCGAAGGCGATCTCCGTCGCGAAGTCGCCCTCAACATTAAGCGGCTTGAGGAAATCGGTTGCTATCGTGGCCTGCGCCACAAAAGAGGCCTTCCGGTCCGCGGTCAGCGCACCAAGACCAACGCTCGCACCCGCAAAGGCAAGAGAAAGACCATCGCCAACAAGAAGGAAGCCACTAAAGGCTAGACCATAGGAGGCTAAACAAAATGGCAGATGAAAAAAAAGTTGGCTCAGCCGCTTCGGCTGGCGCCAAAGCGAAAAGGACGACTACCCGCAAAAAGAAGGTGAAGCGCAACTTCACCAAAGGCGTCGCCCATATCCATTCGACCTTCAACAACACCATCATCACGATCACCGATGTCCAAGGTAACGTGATCGCCTGGTCGAGCGCCGGCGCGCTTGGTTACAAAGGCGCCAAAAAATCCACTCCGTTCGCGGCTCAGCTCGCGGGCGAAGCCGCTGGCAAGAGCGCTTATGAGCAAGGCCTTCGCCAAATCGACATCGACGTCAAGGGCCCGGGTCCGGGCCGCGAGAGCGCCGTCCGCGCCTTAGGGAGCGTCGGCCTGCAGATCATGGTGATCCAGGACACGACCCCGATCCCTCACAATGGCTGCCGGCCTCCGAAACGGCCGAGAGGCTAATACCCCGCAGTCGCATTAGGGAACAGACATCCATTGGAGGAATTAAAGAATGGCTAATACCGAAGAAAAAGCCGAGGAGCTTAAGCTCCCCAACCCCTTCCAGCCGATCGATTTTTCGATCGACGTCAATGACGAGGAGAACAGTTATGCCCGCTTCGTCATCCGCCCTCTTGAAAGAGGCTTCGGCTACACGATTGGGAACGCGCTTCGTCGCGTTCTTCTGGCTTCCCTTCCGGGCGCCAGCGTGTTCGCCGTCGAAATCGAAGGGGTCCGTCACGAATTCACCGCGATCCCGGGCATTGAGGAAGACGTCACCGCGATCGTCCTTAACCTTAAGGACCTTGTCCTCAAGATCGACGACAAGAGCGGCGAGGTCAAGCGCCTCGAAGCCGAAATGCAGGGGCCTGGCGTCCTTAAAGCCGGCGACCTCAAGCTCCCGGCTTTCGTCAGCGTCGTCAACCCCGACCTCGAGATCGCCCACCTTAACAAGGAAGGCCACATCAAGATGACCGTTTACGCGGGCACCGGGCGCGGCTACTTCACGAGCGAGGCCAATAAGACCGAGCGGAAGATCAACACCATCGGCGTGATCGCCACCGACTCGAATTACAGTCCGGTCGTCAAAGTCGCCTACGCCGTCGAGCCGGACCGCGTCGAACACGATTCGAAGTTCGATAAACTGACCCTCGAAGTCACCACCGATGGCAGCATCAAGCCGCATGAAGCGGTGGCGATGGCGGCCCAACTCCTCGTGGCTCACTTCAGCGAGTTCACCAAACTTGACGAAGTCGTCAAGGATTACAAACTCGTCAAAGAGGAAGTCAAGACCGAGGAAAACAAGTATCAGGACATGCTGATCGAAGAACTCGATCTGTCCGTCCGCAGCAACAATTGCCTCAAGCGCGCCGGCATCAGCACCGTCATGGAACTCACCCAAAAGAGCGAGGACGAGATGATGAAGGTCCGTAACTTGGGCAAGAAGTCGCTCAAAGAAGTCAAAGAGAAGCTTGCCTCCATCGGCCTGCATTTCCGCGACTACGTAGGAGAATAAAACCATGGCAGCACAAGGCAGAAAGAACGTTCACGGCAAGGCTGGCGTTCGCTTCAAGACGGCTTACACGCCCTCGAAGAACAAAGGCATGCTTCGCGACGTCGTGAGCGAGTTCATCGCCCATGACAAGGTGGAAGTCACGAGCGGGGTCACCAAAGATCTCGTCACGTTGGCTTCCCGGCTCGTCGGCTACGCGAAGAAGGGGGACCTTTCGGCCCGCCGCATGGCGGCTCGTTACGTCCGTCCGATCGCGGTCGATGAGAAAGGCACGACGGTTTTGAGCAAACTTTTCACCGTCATTGGCCCGAAGTACAAAGATCGCAACGGGGGCTACGTCCGCGTTTACAAACTCGGATGCCGTCGCGGCGACAACGCCGAAGTCAACCTTATTGAGTGGGTCGACTGATCCGGTTTTCAAGGCCTCATCCTTAGGGATGGGGCTTTTTTTGGTCCAAAAATGACTCTTTTGGGACCGTGGTGGCATTTTTTCTTTGCGGACGGCTAAACTCACGTCATAATGAATTCAAGCGCCCAAAGGTGCGCTATGGAGGAATAACCATGATTGCCTTAGAAGGGATTAATGGCGGTATCATCGCTTTAATCGTTGTCATCGTCGTTGTCGTGATTGCCGCGATTGCAATCATAAGTTGGTGGATTCGCACTTCAAACCGTCTTAAGAAAGAGCAAATTAAGATCGATGAGGCCGCTTCCGGCATTGACGTGGCCCTCACCAAGAGATTCGATCTTCTGACCAAAGAGGTCGCCGTCGTCAAAGGCTATGCCAAGCACGAAAGCACGACGCTTGCCAACGTCATATCCATGCGGCGTCCTTCTTCCGATGCGTCCATGAAGGAAAAAGCCGATTTCTCGGCTGCCTGCACCAAGGCTTTCGATTCCATTAACGTCGTGGCTGAGCAATATCCGGACCTCAAAGCCAACACCAACTTCCTCAATCTTCAGAATCAGATCGCGGAAGTCGAGGAGCAACTTCAGGCTTCGCGCCGGGTCTATAACAGCAACGTCACCGTCTTCAACGAAGACATCGTCGTTTTCCCTTCGAGCCTCATCGCCAAACACCTTCGTCTCGTCAAACGCGACTTCTTCGAGGCTGAGGAAACCAAGCGCCAAGACGTTAAGATCGAATTCTGAGCCGCTCGTCGACCCTAGCCTCCTCTCTTGAGGGGGCTTCTTGTTCATCAGGAGGCATTTTATGGACGAAAGCGAAGCCTTAAAAAAGCTTATTTCCACCTTTGAGGCGGAGCGGAAAGTAAAACTTCAAACGGTCATCGTTCTCAATTTGATTGGTTGGCCCCTTTTGGTGATTGGCGTCGCTTTGCTATTTGTTTACGTCTTCATCACCCAACACCTGGCTCTTCTTATTATCGGGACGATTCTGACCGTCGCGGGCCTTGTGCTCGCTGTCGTCGCCGGAACGAAGAAAAGTTCTTTCATCCGTTCGGTGAGCAAGCGCCTTCAAGCGGAAATCAACAAAGAGCTTTTCCCCGATGCTACCTATAACGTTAACGGGTTGCCCATTCAAACCATCATGAAGCCGGGCTTTTTCGAGGCCCCGGATCGTTATTACACCCGCGATTACATGGGGGCGACCTATAAGGGCATCCAATTTGAGAAGAGCCATTATCAGCTTCAGCGGCGCGATCAGCGCAGCGATAGCCACGGGAATACCAGCACGACCTACGTCGATTATGCGGTTGGCACGATGTACCATTTCATTTACGGCCGCGATTTCGGCGGGGTTTTGAGGATACTCGAGAAATCGGGCTTCAACTTCTCGCGCAGCGGCGGCCTTCCGAAGTATGAGACGGAGTACATTAATTTCAACAGGAAATTCTCCGTTTATTCGAGCGACGAGCAACTTGTGTTCTATCTCCTTACCCCGCAGATTCAGGAAAAGATCATGTCTTTGGAAAGCAAGGCCAAGGGCCAATTCTACATGGCCTTCATGAAGGACGAGCTTTTCATCGCCACGAACGACAACGACGCCACCATATCCATCCCCTTCGACAAAGAGATGAACGACGAGAATATGGCCGGCATCATCGAGTATATGGCGATTCCGGCCGTCTTTATTACCCTCCTTGGGCTTACGAAGACCAAGTTCGAGAAAAACGCCGGCGTTAAGTAGTGGCCGGCTTTTCGTTCTTTCAGAGCCCCGGAAGGCGATTTCAGGGCTTTTTCTCTTTTCGCGATCATCGCCAGCGGGCCATGGGCAATCGATATATCGGTAAATTTTTCCGTATCATTGCCAATGGCCCTTTCCACACCTAAAATATCTTCATGTGCGAGCGCGTCCGCTCGCGATTTTTTAGGAGGCCAATATGAAAATCAGATCGGAAGTGCGGGATGATATCATCGCCATTTGCGCCGTGCACAAAAGCGAGCCTTCTCCGCTTATGGTTATTCTCGAGGAGATCCAAAAGAAATATGGCTATATCCCCTTGGAAGTCCAAGAGGTCGTCTCGAAGGAGACGGGAGTTCCCGTCGCCGAGATTTTCGGCGTCGTGACGTTCTACAATTTCTTCTCGCTCCAGCCAAAGGGCAAGTATGTCATTGGCGTTTGCCTTGGCACGGCTTGTTACGTCAAAGGCAGCCAACCCATCATCGAGAAGTTCGAGACCTTGCTTGGAATCAAACCGGGTCAAACGACCGAAGACGGCCTCTTCACGATCGAGGCCATCCGTTGCATGGGGGCCTGCGCCCTCGCCCCGGCCGTATCGATAAACGGCAAAGTCTATCCTCAGATGAGCGTCGACAAAGTGGCTGGCCTCATCGATTCATATCGTAAAATGGAGGTGAAAGCCTAATGGAAAAGATCCTTAATCCCGCGGCCCTCGAAAAGGACATCGCGAAATGCGCAAAGGCCCTCGACGACAAAATCAAAGGCGTCGGAGGCAAGCGCGCCGTCATGGTATGCGGAGGCACTGGATGCCTCGCCAACGACAGCGAAGCCATCCTTGATGAATTTGAGAGATTGATCAAGGAACGGGGACTTGAAGGCAAGGTCTCCGTCAACCACGTCGGATGCTTCGGCTTTTGCAGCCAAGGCCCGTTCGTCAAGATTTTCCCGGAAGGCACCCTTTACCACAAAGTCAAAGTAAACGACGTCAAACAGATCGTCGATGATGACCTTATCGGGGGCAAGGTCTGCACTAACCTCCTTTACGTCGACCCGGTCACCAAAGAGACGGTGGTGCGTCAAGACGACATCAATTTCTACAAAAAGCAAAAACGGATCAGCCTTCATGGCTGTTCCCTCATTAACCCTGACTTCCTTGAGGAGTCGCTTGGCTACGACGGATTCAAAGGTTTGAAGAAAGCCTTGACCGAGATGAGCCCTCAGCAGGTCATCGACGAAGTCCTCGCCAGCGGTATCCGAGGACGCGGCGGCGCCGGTTTCCCGACCGGCCGCAAATGGCAATTCGCCGCCAACCAAAAGAGCGACATCAAATACGTCGTCTGCAACGGCGACGAAGGCGACCCGGGCGCGTTCATGGACCGTTCCATCCTCGAAGGCAATCCGTTTGAGGTCATCGAAGGCATGATGATCGCCGGTTACGCATATGGGGCCAGCGAAGGCTATTTCTACGTCCGCGCCGAATATCCGGTCGCGGTCTCGCGTCTCCTTCACGCCATCGGGGACATGGAGAAGGTCGGCTTGCTAGGCGATCATATCCTCGGCACCGATTTCTCTTTCCACGTCCATCTTCGCGAAGGCGCGGGCGCTTTCGTGTGCGGCGAGGAGACCGCGTTGCTGAATTCCATCGAGGGTAAGCGTGGCATGCCGCGTCCCCGTCCTCCTTTTCCCGCCATCAAAGGTTTGTGGGGCAAACCGACTTGCGTCAACAACGTCGAGACGTTGGCTCAGATCCCTTACATCATCCGCGTCGGCGCCAAGGAATACGCCAAAATCGGGACCGAAGGCTCCAAAGGCACCAAGGTTTTCGCCCTCGGCGGCAAGATCAACAACGTCGGCCTCGTCGAGGTTCCGATGGGCACGACTTTGAGAACCCTTATTTTCGATATCGGCGGCGGCATTCCGAACGGCAAGAAGTTCAAGGCGATCCAGACGGGCGGCCCTTCGGGCGGCTGCTTGACCGAAGAGGATCTGGACACTCCGATCGATTACGATACCCTGATCGCCCGCGGCTCCATGATGGGAAGCGGCGGCGCGATCGTCATGGACGAAGATAACTGCATGGTCGACGTCGCCCATTTCTACATGGACTTCATCACGAGCGAATCCTGCGGGAAGTGCTCGCCGTGCCGCATTGGCACGAAGCGTCTCTATGAGATGCTCAGTCAAATCACCAACGGCCAGGGCACCGAACAGACGCTCGAGGACATGAAAGAACTCGCCGGAGTCATCAAACTGGGTTCGCTATGCGCGCTTGGGCAGACCGCGGCCAATCCGATTCTCTCCACCATGAAGAAGTTCCCGGAGGAATATCGGGCCCATGTCGTCGACAAAGTGTGTCCGGCGCATGTGTGCAAGCGTTTGATTCAGTTCCATATCGACCCGAGCCTTTGCAAAAAATGCTCCAAATGCGCCCGCAACTGCCCCGTCAACGCCATCAGCGGCGTTCCTGGCAAAGTGGCCTACCTCATCGATCAGAAGAAATGCATCAAATGCGGCACCTGTTTGGCGGGTTGCCCATTCCATGCCATCTCCAAGGAATAAAGGAAGGGATCAACAATGGAAAATACCGAAAAAGTCAATATCAAGATCGAAGGCCGCGTCTATAGCGTCGACAAGAGTCTTACCGTTCTTGAGGCCGCTCGCGAATGCGGCTATCAGATCCCGTCTCTTTGCGCTTGGAACCATGGCAGATGCTCGCTTGCGAGTTGCCGGGTTTGCCTCGTCGAAATCAGGACCGCGCGCGGCGAGCGCCTCTTCGCCAGTTGCGTCTATCCCGTCGCCGACATCCCGGCCGAGAAGGGCTTTGAGATTTTCATTTCGAGCCCGATGGCGGTCAAAGCCCGCCGCACGAGCGTCGAATTGCTGCTTTCCAACCACAGCAAGGACTGCCAGACCTGCGTCAAGAACGGCCAATGCGAACTGCTCCACGTCGCCAACCTCACCGGTGCCCAAAGCGGCAAATTCATTGGCACCATGACCCCTGCCATCGTTGATATGGTGGCCCCCGGCATCACCCGCGACACCTCGAAATGCATTCTTTGCGGCCGTTGCATCGAGAGATGCAAAGAGGTCCAGGGCATCGGGATCCTCGGTTTCATTAACCGTGGCTTCAAGACCGTCGTCGGGCCGCTCAACAACCGCAGCTTCGCCGAAGTGCCATGCCTGCAATGCGGGCAGTGCATCGAGGTTTGTCCGACCGGCGCCCTGAGCGAGCACCGCGAAATCGACAAAGTCGACAAGGCCATGGCGGAGGGCAAATACGTGGTCGTGCAGACCGCCCCGGCCGTCCGCGCCGCCATCGCCGAGGAATTCGGCAAACGCATCGGCGAAGAGAACGGGGAAGGCAAGATGGTCGCGGCTTTGCACCGCCTTGGCTTTCAGCGCGTCTTCGACGTCAATTGGGGAGCCGACCTCACCATAACCGAAGAAAGCCAGGAGCTCGTCAACCGCATCGTCAAGAAGACGGCCCCTTTGCCTCAGATCACGAGTTGCTCGCCGGGTTGGATCAATTACATGGAGTTTTTCTATAGCGATCTCATTCCTCACGTTTCGACTTGCAAGAGCCCACACGAAATGCAGGGCGCCATCACAAAGTCCTACTTCGCCGAGAAGCATGGCCTTGACCCAAAAGACATCTACGTCGTTTCCGTCATGCCGTGCACGGCCAAAAAGGGCGAGAAAGAACGTCCGCAAAACGCGGCGGTGGAGCATCTCCCGGATGTTGACGCGGTCATCACGACCCGCGAACTCGCGGTTATGATCAAACGCGCCGGCCTCATTTGGGACAGCCTCCCCGAGGAGAAGTTCGATCAGGACCTTCTAGGCGAGTACACTGGCGCCGGCGCCATCTTCGGCGTTACCGGCGGCGTTATGGAAGCGGCCTTGCGGACCGCCTATCACACCATCAACGGCAAGGAGCGCGATCCAATCGAGTTCCGTTCCGTTCGCGGCCTTGAGGCCGTGAAAGAGGCGGAGGTTGACATGGGCGCGGTTGGCAAGGTCAAAGTCGCCGTCGCGAGCGGCATGGCCAGCGCCAAGCCTTTGCTCGACGAGATTCGCGCGGGCAAGTCTCCTTACGCCTTCATCGAAATCATGTGTTGCCCAGGCGGTTGCATCAACGGCGGCGGACAGCCATTCGTCAAGCCGAGCCTTCTCCCCAACGAGGATCCTGATATCCTTGATACCTATCGCGCCAAGCGGGCCGCCATCCTTTATAAGATCGACGAAGGCCAGCCCGTCCGCCAGTCGCATAATAACCCCGACATCATCAGAATCTACAAGGACTTCCTTGGCTCTTACGGAAGCCCAAAAGCCGAGGAGCTTCTTCATACCACTTACGTGAAGGATCGCGAGGCTTTCCCAAACCTTAAGTAACCTTTCTCCGCTTTGGGGCGCGAGCGATCGCGCCTCTTTTTTCGACGAAACGGGAAGATGGGGTTTCTGTGAATTCAAAATCGCGAAAACCCCGCAAAACCCTTATGGAATGTCTTTTTCTTTTTTCTTGGCCAACGTATTAGAATATCAATATGTACAAAGCCATTTTTTTCGATCTTGACGGAACGCTCCTCGACACTTTGACCGACATTCGCATCGCCATAAACGAGGCCCTTGAGAAGACGGGCTTCCCTATGCGCTACAGCAAGCGGGAATGCCATTACCTCATCGGAAACGGAGTCGATTATTTGGTTCATACGGCTTTGGGGGACATGGACACGTCCGCCAATTTCGAGAAACTGAAGCCCGTTTACATGGATTTATACGCCAAATATCAGAACGACCATACCAAACCTTTCAACGGCCTTCCGACGATCCTTCGATTCCTCAAAGACAAGGATTATCTTCTTTTCGTTTGCTCGAATAAACCTGACGCCTTGGCTAAAATCGTCGTGCCCGCCCATTATGGGAACGGCCTTTTTAAGGAAGTGGCGGGCCATGTCGCGGGCGAGCCCGTCAAGCCTAGCCCGATCATCGTGAATCGTTTGATGGGCAAATACGGGCTGAGTCCCGACGAGTGCCTTTTCGTAGGCGATTCCCTGCCCGATCTATTGACCGCTAACAACGCCCACATGAAACTGTGCCTATGCACGTGGGGGTACGGTTTCTATAAGCCGGAGCTCCTCGACGAATGCGCCTACGTGATCGCTAAGCCGAGGGAACTGGCGCGGAAAGTCCTTTCCTCTCGCTAGCCCTCTCGCTCCTGCGCGCCTCCCCGTGATATGATAAACGCATATGCATGAAGTAAAATTGTTCAATTCCCTCGGGATGAAGAAGGAAACCTTCGTCCCGCTTGTCCCGGGCAAAGTGTCGATATACGTCTGCGGACCGACCGTCTATAACGATCCCCATATCGGCAATTTCCGCCCCGTCATCGTCTTTGACGTGCTCCGTCGCCTTTTCATCCATCTTGGTTACCAAGTCACGTTCGTGAGCAATTACACGGACGTCGACGACAAAATAATAAAGCGGGCCGCCGAACTCAAAATCAGCGAGAAAGAGCTCACCGAATCGGTCATCAAGGAATATCGTCGCCTCGTGGATGAGACTGGCTGCCTCCAACCTGACCTCACCCCGAAGCCGACCGTCTTCATGCCTCAAATAATCGCTTACGTGAAAGATCTCGTCGAAAAAGGCGCCGCCTACGTTAGCGGCGGCGACGTCTACCTTCGCGTTCGCGGCGTTTCAGGCTATGGCGAGCTCAGCGGCAACAGCGTCGAAGATCTCGAAAGCGGGGCCCGCATTGCCATGGGGGCCAAAAAAGAGGATCCTTTGGATTTCGCCTTATGGAAAAAAACCGACGCCGGTATCCGCTGGAAGGCCGACTGGAGCGAAGGTCGGCCCGGCTGGCACACCGAGTGCTGCGTCATGATAGATAGCATTTTTCGGGATCAGAACGGTTATATCGATATCCATGGCGGCGGGTTCGACCTCAAGTTCCCGCACCATGAGAACGAGATGGCGCAGGCCAAAGCCCACAATGGCAACAAATTGGCCCGTTACTGGCTCCATAACGGCTTCATAAACGTCAACGACGAGAAGATGTCGAAGAGTTTGGGCAACGTCGTTTTGGCCAAGGACGTCGTCAAGGAATACGGCGGCATCCCTTTTCGCCTTTTGGTCCTCGCCTCTCCTTACCGAGCCCCCTCTTCCTTCAGCGCCGAAACGATCAGGGAGGCGCAGGTCAAATACGGGCAACTCAAGGAAGCGGCGAAGAAAGGCTCATTGGCTCTTCAGTTTGCCGGCGAATCCGTCGACGGCCTCAAGCCAAACGACGAGAGCGAATTCCTCGATGCCATCTGCGACGACCTTAACACGCCAAACGCCCTCGCCGTCCTTTACGAGGAGAACAGGAAACTCAACAGCCTCCTGATGACTAGTCCCGTTGACATCGCCGCTCTCAAGGACAGCTTCGCCAAGGTGCGAGCATATGAGGAGGTTTTGGGGATTGTGCTTGAAATCCCTCACTTAAGTGAGGATGATAAAAGACTCTACCAAGAATACTATGACGCGAAGGGTAGAAAAGATTATGCTGTTAGCGACGCCTTGCGCGGCGTTCTTATCGCCAAAGGTTTGTTCTGATAGCGGAGAGGAGAGATTTTATGACCTCGGTCGATCAAATCATCATCAAATGGTTCAACACTGATTTCGGAACCGGCTTTTCCGGTGGGATCGTCGGCAATTTGGTTCTCGTCGTTCTCTCTCTGCTCATGGCGGGGCTCCTTTCGGGGGTTCTTGGCTATGAGCGTGAGTATCATGGCCATTCCGCCGGTTTAAGGACCCATATTTTGGTTGCCCTCGGATCGGCCCTTGTCATGATTATCTCCATTTATGGGTTTTCGTATTGGGACAGCCTCTATGTGGACACCACTACCCCGATCACTCGCGATCCGGCCCGTTTGGCGGCTCAGGTCGTCACTGGCATCGGCTTCTTAGGCGCCGGCACCATCGTGCAGACCGGCACCGACGTCAAAGGCCTTACGACCGCGACGACGATTTGGATGTGCATGGCCATCGGCTTGGCCTGCGGAGCCGGCTCCTTTGTCGTCGCCATCGCCGCGACCATCATCGCCATTTTCGCCCTTATCACAATGCGCAAAGTCGAGAAACTCGCCGCCAAGAACAACCCGATCGTCATGATTGTCTGCCGCAGCGACAAGCCGATTCTTAAAGACGTCATTCTCATCGCCAACCGTTACAACATCTCCATTCGCAATAGCCAGAGCGAACTCGTGTCCTATCAGGAAAACAGCGCCCTTCGCCTGACTTTCCATTGTAACTTCGCTTCTCCTAGCAGCCTTACCGCTTTCGTCGACGAACTCCGTTTCACCATCCGCCCCCTTGAGCTCAAAGTCTCGACGGCCGATAACTGATCGCTCTTCAAAAACAACCACGATATGTCTACAATTATCTTTGGCAGGAATGCCGTGCGAGCCAGTCTTGAAACGAACCGCGTGAGGGCGCTTTACGCCGCCGCGCGATTCCAAAACGACCCTTTCGTCGTCTTGGCCCGCAAAAAGAACGTCCCCGTTAAGTTCGTCGGCGACGGCGAATTGACGAGAATGGCCAGAGTGCCTTCCCATCAGGGCTTTGTGGCCATTTCCGATGACTGCGGAACCATCTCCTTGAATGAGCTCATTTCGAGCGCCTCCAAGAGGAAGTATCCGCTTTTGGCAATGCTGGATGGCATTGAGGACCCCCATAACCTCGGCGCCATTTTGCGGAGTGCCGATGCTTTTGGCGTCGATGGGCTTATCATCAAGAAGCGCGGAGAGGTCCCGCTCAACGGGACGGTCGCCAAAGTTTCTACGGGGGCCATCAATTACGTCAAAGTGGCGGTTGTGGCGAACCTTTCGCAAACGATCGAGACTCTTAAGAAAAATTCTTATTGGATCGTTGCGAGCGATGGCGGCGGAACGCGGAATTACGACCAAGTCGACTACAAGTGCCCGATTTGCCTAGTGATCGGAAGCGAGGGCTTCGGCATCCAGCCGCTCATCCTCAAGCACAGCGATTTTATCGTCAAGATCCCGATGTTCGGCCACGTCAACAGCCTCAACGCCTCCGTCGCTGCCAGCGTTCTTTTCGCGGAAGTCAATCTGAAGCGCCAGTGATCCCTGCCTCCAACAAGGAGGTTTCGATATGGGTTACGAGGTCGTTTCCGATGAGGAGCTGCTGCTTTTGATTCGCTCTGGTCGGGCAGGGGCGCAGGAGGCGCTCTTTCACCGTTATTACCAAAAGAGGGCCTATCATTGTCGTCGGGCTGCCCCGGAAGTCTATGGCGTGGTCGACGAATGGGATCTCAACAGCGATTATTTCCAGGTCTTTTTCAAATGCGAGAATTGTTTCAAATTCGGGAAATCGCTTTTCAAGAACTATTTTGAATCGGCGCTCCGCCACGAGATTTTCCGCGCGGTCAAACTCAAAAGCAGAAGGGATTATTCGTGTTTTTCCCTCGACGAATCGCTTTCCTCCGGCGACGGGGATCTGACTTTTCATGACGTGATCCCAGCCTACGAAGGCGAGGATCCGCGAATTTACCTGAATTACGTCGAGGAGGCCTTTCAGCTCAACAAAGCTCCTCAGGCCATCACGAAAGACGTGTTGGCGGTGGCGGTCTGCCGTGGGGAGAACATGACGTATCCGGAAATCGCCGATCGCCTCCATATTTCGGTCAAGATGTGCAAAGACCGCTACGCCAAATACGTAAAAGCCATCAAAAAGATCATCGACGGCGGGCGCGTGGAAGGGTTTTACAAGCCTACGAGCCCCAAGAGGCGGCGGTGAGGGTTCTCTACGGAGAAAGGTTGTTGACTAATCGGCGGCTTGGCTTTAAGATTGACACGCTGAGAATTAGGATAGAGGTTATGGGAAGGGAAAAGGTTTTTTTGATTTGCTCCGAGTGCCTGGCTCGAAACTACCAAGTGTCGAAGCGTACCAACGACCCCCGTCGTTTGGAACTCAGGAAGTATTGCCCGCATTGCGGGAAGTACACGCTTCACAAGGAAAGCAAGTAAAAGGAGGACTCTTAATGGCTGCGCCGCACAAGTACCTAAAAGAAGTCGTCAAGGAAGGCAAACGTGTCCGTTGGCCCAATCGTGAGACCTTATGGCCCGCGATCGCCGTTGTCATTTGGATCAGCGTTTTCGCCGCGTTATTCCTTGTGCTCGAGGATTTGGCCGCTTCGAGCATCATCTCGCAATTGCAGTCGGCCTTCGGAGGATAAATCATGGCAGTTCAATTAGGCGAAAAGCAGTGGTACATCGTCACCACCTATTCCATGCATGAGGCGAAGACGGCCGATAATCTTCGCAAACGCATCCAATCCATGAATATGCAGGACTATATCCTTCGCGTTCTCGTCGCAGAACAGGAAGTGCCCGTCCTTAAGGATGGCGCCCCGACTGGCAAAACCAGGATGAAAAACCTTTATCCGGGCTATGTCTTCGTCGAGATGATCATGACCGACGAGTCTTGGTACGTCGTTCGCAACACCCCGGGTGTCACTGGCATCGCCGGCTCTTCCGGCGGCGGTCAGAAGCCGACCCCGGTCACCCGCGAGGAGATCGAGCCGGTCCTTAAGCGCATGGGCATGGTCGACAGTTCCATGTACGATCGTTACAACGTCGGCGACAAGGTCAAGGTCATCCATGGGCCTCTTGAAGGCACCGAGGGAACCATCCTCTCGATCGACAAAACGACCGGCGCCTGCCGCGTCGACACCGTCTTCTTCGGTCGTTCGACCCCGGTCGACGTCGAATTCTCGGAAATCGAGAAAATCTGATTCGTCACTTAGGCCGCGGGGCGTTTTGCCCCCGGCTTTTTCTTTTTCTTGAAATATGAAGAGTCGTTCATATAATATATTAGACGAATATGAAGGGAGATTCATATATGGTCAAGATGCCCGATGAGAAAACGCTCGATAAAATGGAGGCCCTGCTTAATATCGCCTCGGATTATACGCGCTTAAAAATTCTCTATTCCATCTCGGAAGGGGAAAAGAACGTCACCGAGATCGTAAACGAATCAGGGGCCTCCCAGTCTTTGGTCTCGCACCAACTTAAGGTTCTTAGGAAATCCAATCTCGTCGCGACGAAAAAGGAGGGGACGAAAGTCTTCTATCGTTTAGCTGACGACCATGTCATCCAGTTGCTGAAGATCGTGCACGAACACGTCTCGGAGAAAAGATGAACTGCGCCTGCCAAGAAAAGGCGAAAAAACGTCTCCTTGACAAGGGCTTCTATTTCTCTTTGGCGAGGATCGTCGCGTCGACCGTTTTGGCGTTGCTCGGCTTTTTCGTCTTCAGCGAGGCCCGTTTTGGCTTATGGGTCAATTTCGCGTTCATGGGGACCGCATGGCTCTTATGCGCCTACGACATCGCTTATGAGGCTTTCAAGGCCGTCTTCCTCAAGAAAGAGCCTTTCGATGAGAACGCATTGATGCTTATCGCTTCCATCGGAGCCTTCTGCCTCCGTTTCTTCGGGCCCGAAGACAACGAGTTCCTCGAAGCGACGATGGTGGTGATCCTTTTCCAAATCGGCGAACTCTTCGAGCACCTAGCCACCGAGAAGAGCCACCAAGCCATCGAAGCGGCGGTGGGCCTTCGCGCCCAAACCGCCAATCTGATTGAAGGCGGAGGCCTTAAATCGGTTAAGCCGTCATCGCTTCGGGTCGGGGACCACATCATCGTCAAGACGGGCGAGATCGTTCCCGCCGACGGAACGATCGAAGAGGGAAGCGGCTTGGTGGATATGTCGTCTCTTACGGGAGAGTTCGTCCCCGTCATCAAAAACGAGGGCGAATCCGTCAGTTCGGGGACGATCCTCAAAGAAGGCTCGTTTCGTGTTCGCGTAAGGAAGACTTATGAGAATTCGACGGTGGCCCAAATCATTCGCTTGGTTGATGAGAGCGCCAAGAGCAAGAGCGACGCCGATCGTTTTATCGATCGTTTTTCGCGCGTTTATACCCCGACGATGGTCGTTTTGGCTCTTTTGGTGGCGGTCTTGCCTCCCCTCTTTTTGGGAATTTCGGACGGAGCCGTTTGGGCTGCGTGGGTTTACCGCGCCCTTTGCTTTTTGGTTATCTCCTGCCCCTGCGCGATCGTGATTTCGGTTCCGCTGGCGTATTTTGCCGGAATCGGCTTGGCGAGCAAGCGTGGCATTATCGTGAAAGGCTCCTCTTTTTTCGATAAACTGAATCGCCTCTCCTGGGTCGTGACCGACAAAACCGGAACGCTGACGTATGGCGATTTCAGGATAACGAAAACAGTATCCCCAAAAATTAAAACCGTTAAATTTATGGAGTACTTTCGCGCGGTTGAATTGCGGTCGACCCACCCCGTCGCCGTGGCGATAGAGAAGACGAGCGGGGATTCGATCGAACCTAGTCTTATAAGCGGTGTGAAGGAATACGCGGGACTGGGTTCGTCGTGTCTTTTCCAAGGGCATCGCCTGCTGGCGGGCAATGGTCGCCTTTTCGCCAAGAAGGGAATCGCGGTTCCGGCGATCGAAGAGGTGGGGACGATGGTGTATTTGGCGGTTGACGGCGTCTATGAAGGCTATGTGGTCCTCAACGACGTCATTCGCACGGAAAGCCTCTCGATGGTGGATGGGCTTCGTGAACTCGGCATTAGAACCAGCATGTTGACGGGAGATAGGGAAGCCGGCGCCTTGGCGGTGGCGACGACCCTCGGGATCGATGAGCATCATAGCGGCCTTTTGCCGGAGGATAAGCAACGGATTCTGGGGGAAAAGATCCATTCGAGCTCCGGCTGCGTGGCCTATATCGGGGACGGCATCAACGACGCCCCGTCGATCGCCCTGGCCGACGTGGGCGTGGCCATGGGCGGGATCGGAAGCGACGTCGCGATCGGAAGCGCCGATGTGGTCATCATGAATGACGACCCCTCCAAAATCGTCACGGCCGTGAAAATCGCCAAAAAGGCCAAGAACCGCTCCATATTCAATATAATAATTGCGCTTATCGTTAAATTAACTATTATGGTTTTAGCTGCCTTTTTACCTGGTTTTCCATTGCTTGCGGCTGTCTTGGCCGACACGGGCCTCACCGTTTTGCTGGTTCTTAATTCGATTTCTTTGCTTCGCTCCGGGGTTCGCTGAAACTCCCGGTTTCCGTTTTCAGACCCTTTAGCCAAGAACTCCGAGTTCGAATTTTCCTGTTGAATAGCCAGTGCCGGGCGCGTATATTTAATCCCGTGCGCGAAAAGCGCATAGCGTGGGTGAGTCCCGACGAGGACTCGTAAAACCACTGCATGTCTCAGCAAAGGAGGAGAACATGGCAAAAAGAATCGTCAAAGTTCTGAAAATGGAGCTTCCGGGTGGCGAAGCGCACCCGGGACCAAAGCTTGCCTCAGCGGGCGTGGTCATGAACAAATTCTGCACCGACTTCAACGCGAAGACGGCCGACAGAAAAGGGCAGGTCGTTCCTGTCATCATCACCGCTTACGAAGACAAATCATACGACTTCGTTATCAAAACCAGCCCCACGGCCGGCTTGATCCTCAAGGCTGCTGGAATCAAGAAAGGTTCCGGCAATCCGAAAAAGCCCGTTGGGAACATCACCGACGCGCAGCTTGAGGAAATCGCCAAGTACAAACTTCCGGACCTCAACGCCAACGACATCGAAGCCGCGAAGAAAATCGTCGCCGGATGCGCTCGTCAAATGGGCGTGACGGTGAACGGAAAGTAAGGGGGCAACCGAACATGAAAATCGGAAAGAAATACGTCAATGCCTCCAAACTCGTGGACGCCAATAAGCTTTACACCATCGAAGAGGCCGCCACGCTTCTAAAAAAGACCAGCACGACCAAATTCGATTCCACGATCGACGTGAGTTTCTCGCTCAACGTCAATCCGACCCTCGCGGATCAGCTCATCCGCGGAACCCTTGTCCTTCCCCATGGGAATGGCAAGACCAAGAAAATCCTCGCCATCACGGGAACCAAGGCCGAAGAGGCCAAGGCCGCCGGCGCCGATTTCGTGGGCGGGAAAGACATGCTCGAGAAGATCCAGAAAGAAAACTGGTTCGGCTTCGACGTCATCGTCGCGACCCCGGACATGATGGGCGAACTAGGGAAAATGGGCCGCGTCTTAGGCCCCAAAGGCTTGATGCCTAACCCCAAGAGCGGGACCGTCTCGATGCAAATCGGGCAGGCCATCACCGAAATCAAGAAGGGCAAAATCAGTTACCGCGTCGACAAAGACGGCAACCTGAACGTCTCCGTCGCCCGTTGCTCTTTTAGCGACGCCGCCATCGTCGACAACGTCAAGGCGCTATGCGCCGCGGTTGTCAAGAGCCGCCCCTCTTCCGTCAAAGGCGTCTACATCCGCAACGCCGTCGTGCACACCACGATGGGTCCGGGTATCCACATCACCTTCGACGGCCGCAATTGATCCGATCGCGCAAAATTCAGGTGAATGGCTTCTATACCTAAGATAGCAACGGGCAAGTGCCTTAATAAATCACGTTGCTGAGGTTAAGGATTCACGATTCTCACTCAGTTATAGAAAGCTTCACATAGTCGATATGAAAGGAGGTAATCAGCATGAACAAAGAAGTTCTCCAAGCCAAAAAAGACGCCGTCTCCGAAATCGAGAAGAGCATCAAGGACTCCGCTTCCGTCGCCGTCGTGTCCTATCAAGGGCTTTCGGTCGCCGAGCTTACGGATCTCCGTCACAAACTTGCCGAGAAGGATTCCGCGATGACCGTGTACAAAAACACCATGGTCAAACGGGCTCTCAAACAAGCCGGTCTCACTGGCATTGAGGATATCCTTGATGGCCCGAACGCCTTCGTCTTCTCCAAAGACCTTACCGCCGGCCCCGCCACCATCGCGAAGTTCGCCCGCTATCACGAAAACCTCGTGATCAAAGGCGGCTTAATCGAAGGCAAGGGCATTGACGCCAAAGGCATGAAGGAGCTCGCGAAGATGCCGAACCGCGAAGGTCTCTTGTCGATGTTCTGCCAATGCCTGAACGATCCGATCCGCAAATTCGCCTCGGCGGTGGATGCCATCGCCAAAAAGTCGGGAGCCGAACCGGTCCCCGCAGCCCAATGATATAGGAGGAAAAAACCATGGCTGAGAAATTGACCAAAGAGCAAATCATCGATTCGCTCAAACAGTATTCCATTCTTGAACTCAACGATCTTGTGAAGGCCGTTGAAACCGAATTCGGCGTGAGCGCCGCCGCCCCGGTGGCCGTTGCCGCCGCCGACGAAGGCCCCGTCGCCAAAGGACCGAGCGAGGTTTCGCTCATCCTCAAAGGCCTCGGCACCGCCGGCAAAGTCGCCGTCATCAAAGCCGTTCAGGCCATCACTGGCCTTGGCCTCATGGATGCCAAGAAACTCGTTGACGCCGCCCCGGCCCCAATCAAGGAGAAAATCTCTCCCGTCGAAGCCGAGTCTTTCAAAAAGACCCTTACCGACGTCGGCGCCGAAGTCGAAGTCAAGTAGTTTCGCCTTGAGTCGATCCGAACCCCTCCTCACCCCTCTCGTCGCTAGGGTGGGGCAGGGGATTTATGGTCTATAAGGGAGATAACGCGATGCCTCAGTATTTCGAGAATCCTGATATCAGGGAAACGATCGAATATCACTATTTCGTCACGCTGGGCAAAGACCGTTACGATCTCATCGGCCTCAATGGAACTTTCTCCAAAAGCGGCATCGACAAAGGGACCGAGTTCTTACTCGAAACCCTCTATCGCGCCCCTTTAGGGAACAAAATCCTGGACCTTGGTTGCGGCACGGGACCAATCGGACTAATCCTTGCCAAAGCCGACCCCAAACGCCGTCTCACTATGTGTGACGTGAATCTGCGGGCCCTCGAATGCGCTAAAAAGAACGCCACCAATCTTGGCATTTTCCCGCAAGTCGAGATCGTCGAAAGCGATTGCTACGCCAACATTGACTCCACTTTTGACACGATAGTCTCCAACCCGCCGATTCGCGCGGGCAAGAAAATCACTTACGCCTTCTATGACGGAGCTCCCTCCCATTTGGTTGCGGGAGGGCGCCTCATTGTCGTGGTTCGCCGCAAGCAGGGCGCCGATTCCGTTTGCGCCCATCTCGCCGCCATCTTCAGCAAAGTCGAGATTCTCGATTCGCACAAAGGCTATCGCCTCATCGCCGCCACAAAATAAGGAGCATCTTCATGCCTAACGAAAAACAAATTACCGCCTACAAGAATTACAAGTCCGGCATCAATGGCCGCATCGATTTCTCGAAAATCAGCGGCTCGCTCGCCCTTCCAAACCTCGTGGAAATCCAGACCGATTCCTTCAAATGGTTCCTGACCGAGGGAATCAACGAGGTCATGAAGGAGGTCTTCCCGATCGCCAACTACGCCAACAGCGTGTTCATCGAATACGTCGGCTGCCACTTCGAAAAGCCAGAGTATGGCCCCCTCGATTGCCGGGAAGGCGACCTGACCTACAGCAGCAAACTCAAGGTCACCCTTCGTCTCCGCTTCAAATCCACTGGCGAGATCAAGGAGGACAACGAGGTCTTCATGGGCGACATCCCGATGATGACCGACAGCGGCACTTTCATCGTCAACGGCGCCGAGCGCGTCATCGTCAGCCAAATCGTCCGTTCGCCGGGCGCCTATTTCCAGGACACCCCGGACAAGAGCGGCGTCCACGTCTATAACGGCGAAATCATCCCGACTCGCGGCACGTGGCTCCAATTCGAAAGCGACCTGAAACAGATTATGTGGGTCCGCATCGACCGGCAGCGCAAGATGCCCGCGACCATCCTTTTCAAAGCGTTGGGCTTCGAGAGCGAGAAGAGCATCACCGACCTCTTCGGCAACGGCGACTCCATGAAACTCACCCTCGCCAAGGACTCGAACATCAAGTCGGGCACCGACGCCCTCATCGACATCTTCCGGAAACTGAAGCCGGGCGAGCCGATCACCAAAGACGGCGTCGTGAATTTCCTCGTTCAGAAATTCTTCGACGACAAGCGTTACGACCTAGGCCGCGCCGGCCGCTTCAAGTATGCCCAGAAACTCGGTATCTACGATCGTTTGATCGGACGCGTGCTCGCCGAGAACCTTGTCTCCGCCGACGGGGAGATCGCTTACCTCAAAGGCGCCAAGCTGACCAAAGACGACGTCCAGAAGCTCCGTGACGAGGAGTTCTTCGAGAAAGGGGCGCATACCAAGAAGCTTAAGGCCAACGCCGCTCTTGACGACCACTCGATCGTCAACGTCGTGAAGGTCTACGCAAACGACAAACCGAACGGCCGCGTCGTTTCCGTCATCGGCACCGACCTCAATTGCAAGCTTTCGCGCGTGACCGTTTCCGATATGGTCGCCTGCTTCAGCTATTTCTGCAACATTCAGGACGGCATCGGTCAGACCGACGACATCGACCACCTCGGCAACCGTCGCGTCCGCTGCGTCGGGGAGCTTCTCCAGACCCAGTTCCGCATCGGCCTCACCAAAATGGCCAAGACCGTCCAGCAGAAGATGTCGATCACCGACCTTGAGAACTCCAAGCCCCAGTCGCTCATCAATATCCGCCCGCTCACCTCTTCCATCCGCGAATTCTTCGCCTCGAGCCAACTCTCCCAGTTCATGGATCAGACGAACCCTCTGGCCGAGCTCACCAACAAGCGTCGCATCAGCGCCTTGGGCCCCGGCGGCTTGACCCGCGATCGCGCCTCCATGGAGGTGCGCGACGTCCATTACACCCACTATGGCCGCATCTGCCCGATCGAGACCCCCGAGGGTCAGAACATCGGCCTCATCAACAACCTTTCGACCTACGCCAAGATCAACCGGTACGGCTTCATCGAGACCCCCTACCGCACGATCCGCGAAAAAACCGACGCGAAGGGCGTCAAGCGTTTCTACGTCAGCGACGAGGCCGAATATCTCAGCGCCGACGCCGAGCGCGGACACTACATCGCCGAGGCGAATATCCGTTTGGGCGCCCCCGAGAAGATTAATTTCGGCTCGGATGGCACCGAGGTCGTCAAGGAGATCCTCGACAACGAGGTCATCACCCGCCACGACGACGAGAACACCCTTGCCCCAAAGGAGAAGGTCGATTACGTCGACGTCTCGCCGAAGCAAATCGTCTCCATCGCCGCGGCTTGCATCCCGTTCCTTGAGAACGACGACAGCACCCGCGCCCTCATGGGCGCCAACATGCAGCGTCAGGCTTTGCCTCTCCTTCGCCCGTCCATTCCCTACGTCGGGACCGGCCTCGAGCCGACGATCGCCCGCGACAGCGGATTGGCGGTCGTGGCCACCGCCGACGGCGAGGTGACCGACATCGATTCCGCGACCATCGTGGTCAAGGAAGGGAAATCCGAGCATTCGTACCATCTTCAGAAATTCGAGCGCTCCAACCAAGGCACCTGCATCAACCAGTTGCCCAACGTGCGCGTGGGCGAGCATATTAAGAAGGGCCAGGTCATCGCCGACGGTCCGGCCATGAGGAACGGCGAGCTGGCTTTGGGCCAGAACGTCCTCGTCGCCTATATGACGTGGCACGGCTACAACTACGAGGACGCCGTCATCATGTCCGAGCGCATGGTGAAGGACGACACCTACACGTCCATCCACATCGAGAAATACGAAATGGAGTGCCGCGAGACCAAACTCGGCAACGAGGAGATCACGCGCGATATCCCCAACGTCGGGGACGAGGCCAAGGCCTACCTCGACGAGCGGGGTATCATCATCCCGGGCGCCGAAGTCAAGGAAGGCGACATTTTGGTCGGCAAGATCACGCCGAAGGGCCAAACCGAGCCGACCCCCGAGGAAAAGCTCCTCATGGCCATCTTCGCCGAGAAGACGAAGGACGGCAAAGACAGCTCTTTGCGCGTTCCCCACGGCGGCGCCGGCATCGTCCGCGCGGTCAAGGTGTTCTCGCGCAGGAACAAGGATCCGCTCCCTCCCGGAGTCATCGAGACCGTTCGGGTCTATATCGTCCAAAAGAGGAAAATCAGCGAAGGCGACAAGATGTCCGGACGCCACGGCAACAAGGGCGTAATTTCCAAAATCCTCCCGGTCGAGGATATGCCTTTCCTGCCCGACGGAACCCCGATCGACATCATGCTATCGCCGATGGGCGTCCCTTCCCGCATGAACATCGGCCAAATCCTCGAAGTCCATTTGGGGCTTGCCTGCCGCAGACTCCATATGCGCGTCGCGACGCCGGTTTTCGACGGCGTCAGCAACGACGAGATCTCCGACCTCATGAGAAAAGCCGGCCTTTCCAGCGACGGCAAGACCGTCCTTTACGACGGTCAGACCGGCGAGCCGTTCCATGAGCGGATCTCGGTCGGCGTCCAATACATGATCAAACTCGTGCACATGGTCGACGACAAGCTCCATGCCCGCGCGACGGGGCCCTACAGCCTGGTCACGCAGCAGCCTCTCGGCGGCAAAGCCCAGAACGGCGGCCAGCGCTTCGGCGAGATGGAGGTCTGGGCCCTCGAGGCTTATGGGGCCGCCCACGTCCTGCAGGAGATGCTAACCATCAAGAGCGACGACCGCGTCGGCCGCCGCAAGACCTACGAATCGATCATCAAGGGCTATCCGATACCCCGCCCGGGCATGCCGGAGGCCTTCAAGGTGTTCACCAAAGAGCTCAAGGGCTTGGCGATGAACGTCGCCCTGTTCGACAAAGAGGGCGAGCAGATCGACATGAACGCCCTCGCGAAGGAGGCCCTCATCGAAGAGAGGAAGGTCAACTCCGCCATCCGCAACCTTACATCGCCGCGCGAAGAGGCGGCTTCGGACACCGTCGAAGTGTCCGCCGCCGACGCCGCCGAAAGCGCCGCCGACGAAGGCTTGTCCGTTCGCGCGGGCTCGATGAGCGCCGCGTCGAAGGACGAAGAATAAAAGGAGGATAACGAACAATGTTTGACATCAATCAGTTAGCCGCCATGCAGGTCGGCCTCGCCTCCCCCGATATCATCAGGGCTTGGTCCCACGGCGAAGTCACGAAGCCGGAGACCATTAATTACCGTAGCCAAAAGCCGGAAATGGGAGGCCTCTTCTGCGAAAAGATCTTCGGTCCGGCCAAGGACTACGAATGCCACTGCGGCAAATACAAAAAGATCCGCTACCAGGGCATCACCTGTGAGAAATGCGGCGTCGAGGTCATTTCGAAAGAATGGCGTCGCGAGCGTTTCGGACACATCGAACTCGTGAGCCCCTGCACCCACATTTGGTACCTTAAGGGCATCCCTTCCCGAATGGGCCTCATCCTTGACGTTTCCCCGAAGCAACTTGAGGAAGTCGTCTATTTCGCCGCCCACATCGTCCTGAACCCTGGGACTTCGACCGTCCTTAAGTACAAGGATTTCCTCGACGAGAAAATCGCCCGCGTCGAATTCGTGAGCGTCATTGAGGCTTTCAAGGCCGACATTCCGCAAGGAAGCGCCGACGCCCTCAAGGCCGACGAACTCATCGATAAGATGCAGAACCCCAACGAAACGTTCGATTTCTTCACGAACGCCGCTTTCATCAGCAAGTACACCCGCGCCGAATTCGGCGAAGGCGCCGCCGCCGTGAAGCGCCTTCTCCACGAAGTCGACCTCGACAAAGAATTCAACGACATCAACAAAGAGATGCATGAGGTGAGCGGCCAACGCCAGCGCAACCTCACGAAGCGCCTCGAAGCGATTCAGGCCTTCCGCGACAGCAATCAGAAGCCGGAGTGGATGGTCCTCGACGTGATCCCCGTGATCCCGCCCGATCTCCGCCCGATGCTTCAGCTGGACGGCGGCCGTTTCGCCGCGAGCGACCTCAACGACCTTTACCGTCGCGTGATCTCGCGCAACACCCGCCTTAAGAAACTGATCGACATGAACGCCCCTTACGTCATTTTGATGAACGAGAAGCGCATGCTTCAGGAGGCGGTGGACGCCCTCATCGACAACGGCCGCCGCAGCAAGCCGGTCACCGGCCCGAGCGGCCGTCCGCTCAAATCGCTTTCCAGCGGCTTGAAAGGCAAGCAAGGCCGGTTCCGTCAGAACCTCCTTGGCAAGCGCGTCGATTACAGCGGCCGTTCCGTCATCGCCGTCGGCCCGTCTCTCAAGATGTACCAGTGCGGCCTTCCGCGCGAAATGGCGATTCAGCTTCTTCGGCCTTTCATCGCGGCCATCCTCATCAAGAGGGGCTACGTGAGCGCCCACAAGCAGGCCGATAAGTACATCGACCGCTACGACTCGGTGGTTTACGACATCGTTGAGGAGATCATCAGTAAACACCCGGTCCTCCTTAACCGCGCCCCGACCCTTCACCGTCTTGGCATCCAAGCTTTCCAGCCCGTCCTCGTCGACGGTCACGCCATCCGGCTCCATCCGCTCGTCTGCACCGGATTCAACGCCGATTTCGACGGCGACCAAATGGCCGTCCACGTGCCGCTTGGGAAAGCGGCGCAGGAAGAGGCGCTCGAGCTTATGCTCGCCAGCAACAACATCCTTGGCCCGAAGGACGGCAAACCCATTTGCATCCCTTCGCAAGACATGGTCGTCGGCAACTATTTCCTCACGCAGGAAGAGTCCGTCGACGATTTCAAGGCCCGCGCCAAAGCGCTTCGCGACCTCAATAAGTCCAACGAAGGCGTCATTTCGGAATCCGAACGGGAGGCTAACGAGACGCAGGCTGGGAAATACGATCTTTATGCGAACCTCGAAGGCGAAGTCTTTTCCTCGGTCAATGAGGTTATCGACGCTTATGAGACCCGTTCGATCTCGCTTCATAACCGCATCGCTATCCGCGCGACGAGCATCCATAAGACGTTCGGCGATGATCTGAGCAAGGACTCGCTTCCTCTTGACGTCAGGGGCAAGTACCTCATCACCACCGTCGGAAAGGTCATCTTCAACGAGATCTTCCCGGACGATTTCCACTATATTAACGATAAACCGGACGCTCCTTTGTCCGACATCGAGAGCTGGTTCGTGCCCATGGGTACCGACATCCCCTCCTTCATCGCCAAGCAGCCGCTCCGCAACCCTATCAAGAAGAAGGATCTCGGCGTCATCATCAACCAGATCTTCCATAAATACGATATGGTCGACCCGGAGAACACCGAATTCCGTCCGAGCAAGACGAGCGCCATCCTCGACAAAATCAAGGACCAAGGCTTCCGTTTCTCGACGGTCGCGGCCATCACCGTCGCCATCAGCGACATCCGCACCATCGAAAACAAGGGCGAACAAGTCAAAGAAGGCCAGGAACGGGTCGATAAAATCACCACCTATTTCCGCAAAGGCCTGCTGAGCGACGCCGAACGGCATCGCGAGGTCGTCCGCGCCTGGACCGATGTGACCAACAAGGTCAAGGACGAGGTCGCCGACGCGTTGGCTCACGATAAGCGCAACCCGCTGGTCGTCATGAGCGACTCCGGAGCCCGTGGCTCGCTTGACAACTTCAAGCAGCTGATTGGCATGAAGGGTCTCGTCATGAACCCGAAAAACG
Source organism: Bacilli bacterium (assembly GCA_022641095.1). Classification (GTDB taxonomy): domain Bacteria; phylum Bacillota_I; class Bacilli_A; order RFN20; family CAG-826; genus UBA4951. Next base: position 408,629 of record JALCDB010000001.1, on the reverse strand, counting down.
AAGCCATCGAGCTTCCGATCGTCTCCTCCTACCGCGAGGGCATGAAGGTCGCCGAGTTCTTCATCAACACGCATGGCGCCCGCAAAGGCGGCGCCGACACGGCTTTGAAGACCGCCGATTCAGGCTATTTGACCCGCCGTCTCGTCGACGTCGCCCAAGATGTCGTCGTCCGCGAGGTCGACTGCCACTGCGATCATGGCTTCAAGGTTCGTGAGATCCGCGACACGGCTCGCGACACCGTCATCGTCAAGCTTGAAGACCGTTTGAGCGGTCGCTTCAGCTGCCATGATATCGTCGATCCCAAGACCGGCGAGGTCATCGTGCCGGGCAACACCATGATCGGTGAGGAGGAAGCGAAGCGAATCGTGGATTCCGGCATCAAAGAAGTCGAGATCCGCTCGCTCTTCACCTGCCAGACCCGCAACGGCGTCTGCCAGCATTGCTATGGTCGCAACATGGCGACCGGGCGCCTCGTCAACGTTGGCGAAGCGGTCGGCATCATGGCGGCCCAGTCCATTGGCGAGCCGGGCACCCAGCTCACGATGCGCGTCTTCCATACCGGCGGCATGGCGGGCACCGACATCACCCAAGGTCTGCCTCGTGTCCAGGAACTCGTGGAGTCGCGCAACCCGAAAGGCGAAGCGCTTATCAGCGAGATCGACGGCACCATCATCGACATCAAAGCCGAGGACAACGGCCGTTACCGCGTCACGGTCGAGTCTTCCTCCAAGAAGACCGAGGAGGCCGACAAACCCGAGGTTAAAGAGTATCTCACCGGATACGGCGTCCGCCTTCGCGTCAAAAAGGGCGACCACGTCGAGGCCGGCGGCAAGATCACCGAAGGCGCCATCAACCCCAAGCAACTGCTTGAGGTATCCGACATCGAGAAGGTCGAAGTCTATATGATCAAGGAGATTCAGAAGGTTTACGCCGCCCAAGGCATCGGGATTTCCGATAAGCACTTGGAGGTCATCATCCGTCAGATGCTCCGCAAGATGTTCATCATCGACGGCGGCGACACGACGCTCCTTCCGGGAACCCGCGTCGACGTCGACCGCTACACCGAGGCCAATGAGGAAGCCCTCATCGCCGGGAAGCGGCCGGCCCTTGGCCATCCGCTCGTCCTTGGCATCACCAAGGCCGCCCTCGAGACCGAATCGTTCCTCTCGGCCGCCTCCTTTCAGGAGACCACGAGAGTGCTCACCGACGCCGCCATAAAGGCCAAGAGGGATAACCTCCATGGCCTTAAGGAGAACGTCATCACGGGCAAACTCATCCCGGCCGGAACCGGTCTGCTCACCGACGCGGAGGAAGAGGCTCGCCTCTCCGCCTTCAACGTCACCGAGAAGATGCAGGAGGTCAAGGACCAGTATATCGAGGCCCACGATCGCCCGGACGCCGAGCGCTGATCGGTTTCGAAACGAACTTAAGCCTCGTCGCGTGAGCGGTGGGGCTTTTTTCGTGCGCCAAGGGAAAACCAGCCATCGTTTTTCGAGCCTTAAAAACAGATTTGGAAGATGTTGACAGGCTTCGTTTGCGCGTGTATAGTTACGCTCGGACGTGAGAAAAGGCCAATTTGGCTTTTTGTTTGCGGACAAGATAGACACACTGGGAAATGTGTGCTTCAATGGCAAAGGAGAAAAACTAACAAATGCCTACTATCAACCAATTAGTCAGGGAAGGCCGTCAAACCGCTGTCAAGAAATCCAAGACTCCGGCTCTTGGCAAGAGATGGAACAACCTCACCAAGCGCGCCAGCGATCAGCCGAGCGCCCAAAAGCGCGGGGTGTGCACCCGTGTTGGCACGATGACCCCGAAAAAGCCGAATTCGGCCCTTCGGAAATATGCCCGTGTCCGCCTATCGAACGGATATGAGGTGACCGCCTATATCGGCGGGGAAGGCCATAACCTTCAAGAGCATAGCACCGTGATGATCCGCGGCGGTCGCGTCAAGGATCTTCCGGGCGTTCGGTACCACATCATCCGTGGCTGCCTCGACTGCGCCGGCATCGAAGCCCGTCGTCAGGGCCGCAGCCAATACGGAACCAAGAAACCGGTTCCGGAGAGCAAGTAAGGGAGAATAGCGACATGTCACGCAAAGGAAAAGTCGAAAAGCGGGATGTTCTTCCCGATCCTATTTACAGCAGCAAACTCGTCACCCGTTTGATTAACCGGGTGATGTACGATGGCAAGCGCGGAACCGCCCAGACCATTATCTACAATTCGTTCAAAATCATCGAGAAAAAGACCGGCAAGCCGGCCGCCGACGTCTTCTCGACGGCTCTCAACAACATCATGCCGGAAGTCGAGCTCAAGGTGCGTCGCATCGGCGCCTCCAACTTTCAGGTCCCGACCGAAGTCACGGCCGAACGGAAGCAGACCCTTGGCTTGCGCTGGCTCGTTTCCTACTCCCGCCTTCGCAGCGAGAAGACCATGGAGCAGAAACTCGCGGCTGAAATCATCGATGCCGCCAACGGCACCGGCGCTTCCGTCAAGAAGAAGGAAGACGTTCACAAGATGGCTGAGGCCAACAAAGCCTACGCGCATTATCGCTGGTAAGGAGGAAACATATGGCCAACAGCGAAAACATGATTGAGGAGTCGTCCAGCTACGATCTCCCGCACACGAGAAATATTGGCATTATGGCTCACATCGACGCCGGCAAAACGACGACGACGGAGCGCATCCTCTATTACACCGGCCGCACCCACAAGATCGGCGAAGTCCACGAAGGCACCGCCGTCATGGACTGGATGGCGCAGGAGCAGGAGCGTGGCATCACGATCACCTCAAGCGCCACGACTTGCTTCTGGAAAGGCAACCGCGTCAACATCATCGACACCCCGGGGCACGTCGACTTCACCGTTGAGGTCGAGCGTTCGCTCCGTGTCCTCGACGGGGCGGTCACCGTCCTCGATTCCAAAAACGGCGTCGAGCCGCAGACCGAAACCGTTTGGCGCCAAGCCGACAAGTACGGCGTTCCGAGAATCGTCTTCTGCAACAAGATGGACGCGATCGGGGCCGACTTCGAGATGTGCCTAGCCACCCTTAAGGAAAAACTCGGCGTCAAATACGCCGCCATCCAATACCCGGTTGGCAAGGAGTCGGGCTTCCGTGGGGAGATCGACCTCGTGGCGATGAACAGCACCACCTACACGAACAACAAGGACGACGCCCCGATTGTGGGGCCCATCCCCGAAGAACTCATGGGCAAAGCCCAAGAGTATCATCAAAAGTTGCTCGAGACCCTCGCCGAGTACGACGACACCCTCATGGAAGACGTCCTCGAAGGCAAGGAACCCGATGTTCAACTCGTGAAAGACACCATACGAAAAGCCACGGTGACCGCGAAATTCTTCCCGGTCCTCTGCGGCACCGCCTTCAAGGACAAGTGCATCCAGCCGCTCCTTGACGCGGTCATCGATTACCTGCCCTCCCCGCTTGAGATCCCAGGCGAAAAAGGCGAGCTTAAAGGCCAGCCTTACGTCTGCAAAGTCACGGACGAGGCCCCTTTGGTGGCCATGGCTTTCAAAATCGCCACGGACCCCTTCATCGGCCGTTTGGCCTATGTCCGCATCTATCAAGGCGAACTGAAGAGCGGGACCTATATCCTTAACTCCAGCCGCGGGAATCAGGAGCGCATCGCCCGTCTGGTCCTCATGCATGCCAACCATCGCCAGGAAGTCAACGTCTTGCACGCCGGAGAAATCGGCGCGGTCGTCGGCTTAAAGTCCACGACTACCGGCGATACCTTAACCGATCCGGCAGAACCGGTCGTCCTTGAGCGACTCGTCTTCCCGGAGCCGGTCCTCGAAGAGGCGGTGGAACCGAAAACGAAAGCCGACACGGAGAAGATGGAAGTCGCTCTCACGAAACTCGCCGAGGAGGATCCGACCTTCCGCGTCCATACCGACAAAGAAACCGGGCAAACCATCATCGGCGGCGTCGGCGAGTTGCAACTTGACGTCCTTGTAGACCGCATGCGCCGCGAATTCGGCGTCGCGGCCAACGTCGGCAAGCCGCAAGTCAATTACCGGGAGACCATCCGCAAGGAAGGCGAGGCCGAGGGCCGCTACATCAAGCAGACCGGCGGGCATGGCCAATACGGCGACGTGTGGATCCGCTTCGAGCCAAACCCGGGCAAAGGATTCGAGTTCGTCGACGCCGTCGTCGGCGGATCGGTCCCGAAAGAGTTCATCAAACCGACTCAGCAAGGCCTTGAAGACGCGCTTGGGCGCGGCATCATCGCCGGTTATCCCATCATCGACATCAAGGCGACCCTCTTCGACGGGTCCTACCACGAGGTCGACAGTTCCGAAGCGGCTTACAAAATAGCGGCTTCCTTGGCCCTCAAGGCCGCTGGCGTCAAATGCGACCCAGTCGTCCTCGAGCCGATCATGAAAGTTCAAGTCACCGTTCCGGAGCAATATTACGGCGACGTCCTCGGCGACGTGAGCCGCCGTCGCGGCCTCATCAACGAGGACACTCAGCGCGGTAATGCGAAAGTGCTTGATTGCTTCATACCCCTTGCCGAGATGTTCGGCTACGTGACGGACCTTCGTTCGCTCACCCAAGGGCGCGGCAACTTCACGATGACGTTCGACCACTATGGCGAGACCCCGCGTTACGTCCAAGACGAAATCGTCAAAAACGCGAATGTTTCGTTCCGATAAGCCGCACATTACCTTAGGGTAAAGTGTTGCGAACTCAAAAACGATAGACTATCATTATCTAGCGACTTTCTAAAGAAACCATTTTTGGAGGAAATATCAAATGGCAAAACAGAAATTCAACCGCGACCGCGTCCACGTTAACGTTGGCACCATCGGTCACGTCGACCACGGCAAGACCACTCTGACCGCGGCCATCATGCACGTCCTGGCCATGAAGGGCCTCAGCAAAGACATCGGTTACGCCGGCATCGACAGCACCCCTGAGGAAAAGGCCCGTGGCATCACCATCAATACCGCCCACGAAGAGTATGAGACCGAAAAGCGCCACTACGCCCACGTCGATTGCCCGGGGCACGCCGATTATGTCAAGAATATGATTACCGGCGCCGCCCAAATGGACGGGGCCATCCTCGTCGTCAGCGCCGCCGACGGCGTCATGCCGCAGACCCGCGAGCACGTTCTTCTTGCCCGCCAAGTCGGCGTCCCTTACATCATCGTGTTCCTTAACAAGACCGACATGGTCGACGATCCCGAACTTATCGACATCGTCGAAATGGACGTTCGCGACCTTCTCACCAAGTACGGCTTCCCCGGCGACACCGCCCCGGTCATCCGCGGCAGCGCCAAGCTTGCCGGCGAGGCCAAAACCGTCGACGATCCGAACTGCAAGTGCATCTTCGAGCTCATGAACGCTCTCGACACCTACATCCCGGATCCGGTCCGCGCCAACGATAAGCCGTTCCTCATGCCGATCGAGGACGTCATGACCATCTCTGGCCGCGGCACCGTCGTCACCGGCCGTGTCGAGCGCGGTATGTGCAAACTCAACGACGAAGTCGAAATCGTCGGCATCCGTCCGACCCAGAAGACCGTCGTCACCGGCCTTGAGATGTTCCGCAAGACCCTTGACTTCGCCCAAGGCGGCGACAACATCGGCGCCCTTCTCCGCGGCATCACCCACGATCAAGTCGAGCGTGGCCAAGTCCTTGCCAAGCCGGGATCGATCGTTCCGCATGACAAGTTCACCGCGACCGTTTACGTTCTCACCAAAGACGAGGGCGGCCGTCACACCGCCTTCCTCAACGGCTATCGTCCGCAGTTCTTCTTCAGAACCACCGACATTACCGGCAACATCACCCTCCCCGCGGGGACTGACATGGTTATGCCGGGCGACCACGTGACCTTCACCGTCGAACTCATCCACCCCGTCGCGCTTGAGCAGGGCACCAAGTTCTCCATCCGTGAGGGTGGCAGGACCGTCGGCGCCGGCACCGTCAGCGAAATCCTTCACTGATCCGGTTTTGATAAGCAAGCCTCATCGCAAGATGGGGCTTTTTTTCGCGTTCGCGTATGGCATCGGCGGGCATTAACGATTAAACTTACTTTCGTATGAATGAAAAGATTGCGGAGCCGACGAGCGGAAAACGCGTCCTTGCGCATTTTATCGATTTGGTCCTTTCCCTTTTGAGCGGGCTCCTTTTGTTTTTCTTCGTCACGTCGACTTTCTTCCTTAAATCCGTCGGCGGTTATGATGATTTTTCCTCGGCCTGCGCTTATCTTGACGAGACGGGCCTCTTCTCCATTTCCTATAGCGGGACTCAGGCGGTCAGCTACACCTTGAAACTCTACGCCAATGCCTCGGATTCTTCCCAAAGCGGCGATGGCTATGACTTGAATCTGGGCGCCGTCTACGGCTTTTATACCGATTTTTTGCCCCAAAATGGCGATGCGGTGGACGGGGTTAAGGCCGACGAGCATTTCACCCCGGCTTATTTCTACGAGACCGTGATGGGGCTTCCCGATCCTTCGGGCGTGGACCCTTCGAGCGAGTCTTCGCGCGCCGGGAGCAACAAGTATTTCGCCTATGCCATCGTGGATGGGGGGGCGGCTCCCGCTCTCGATCTTTTGGCTCTGCCGGTTCTTCAAGAAAAATACGCGGCGATCGTGGGCGATCGCGAAAGCGGGGAACTGAGCGACACTCTGGCGGAACTTAACGCTTACTTCTACGATTCCTCTTCCTCAGGCGGCCTTTCCGTCGACGCGGCGAGGATTGCCGTGGGGGAGTCCTCGGTCGTCGATGCCCTCTCCTCGTATCAGCTTAAGCGCGGGGCGGGTTTTGCCCTCGCTTTAGGGCCCTCTTTCCTCGTTTTCGTTTTCCTGATTCCGCTATGCCGGAAGAACGACGAAACCATTGGCAAGACGATTTGCCATTTGGGTGTCACGGACAAGAACGGTTTCCATCTCAAAGGATTCCGAAAGGCGGCCCACCCCCTTTTGATGCTCGTGGAGTGCCTCTTCGCCTGCGTCTACCCGCTTCTTATCGGACTTTTGGCCTTCGCCGTCCTCTCCCTCGTCGACTATTTGTCCCTCATGGTGAGCAAAACGCGCCGCTCATTTCATGAGCGAATTGCCGGGACAATGGTCGTCGACATGAAGAAATCCATCGTTTTCGCTGACGAAAAAGAAAAGGACGATTACATCCTCGCCCACAAACCAAAGATCGCCCCTCTAAGTGAGGAAACGAAACGTTAATGGAAATTAAGCGACAGTCTGATGTGACTATTGGAACCAATAACGGTCGAAGATTTGGGGCTTTTTTCATCGATGCGGTCATTACCGCCATGATGGCGATGGTCCTTTTCGCGGCGGCCGGAGCGCCGATGTTCGGTTACTACTCAACGGCTAAAGAACTGTCTTCCGTTGACGTTTCTTTAGTTAATGCGATATCCCCAACCCATTTGCTTGAGGCGAAGAATGCCGTCGCCCCTAGCGACAGCGAGGCGAAAGCGATGGGAGAGAGCTGGCTGACCGTCATGGCGGCCGACGTTTATTACCCGGAGCGCGATTGCCTCCGTTACTACACGGTCGTGTATAAGGAAGGGGCAGCGGCGGATTATCAGGATCTTATGCTTCGCGAGGATTACGAGGCCGCAGAGGATGGTTCGGCCTCCTCCTACGCCTACCTTTTCGAGAAGGCCGACGCGGGCGTTTCCTTTAAGCCCACCTATAAAAAGCTCGTTCGCGGTTACCTTGAGGGCACCGACCTCGGAAGCGAGGCCGAAGGAGCCTATAACTCCGCTTCCTCGGCCTTCTCTTTGACGTACCGAAAAGTCTGGCTCGAATTCGGAAGCAGCGATGCGTATAAACCTCTCTATCAAGAGCATCTTTCCCTCAACGAGCGCATCGCCCACGCGGCGGCCTGGGGAAGTCTTGTGAGCTATGGCATCGCGGCCCTGATTTGCTACATTGCGATCCCCTTGCTCAACCATCATGGGCAAACCATCGCCAAGCGGGGGCTTAAACTCGTCGTGGTTTCCGATAGTGGCGATCTCAGCGTCTGGCAAACCGTTTCCCGAGGCCTTATCGAGATTTTGGAGTTCGCGTTCTTGACTCTTTTCGCGCCGTTTTTCTTCATTCAGACCAACGCTATATCCCTACCCTTCGTCGGTTCGGGTGTCTGGACTTTCAACATGTTCACCCTCTGCCTAAGTTCGTTGCTTATCGTCGTGACTTCGGGTTTTTTGGCCCTTTTCACCAAGCGAAAGAAAAGCTTGCATGACCTTGCCTCTTTCACGACGGTGGTGGAGAAAGAGAGCCTTGACGCGCTTATCGAGGCGCGCCAAGCGGCCGCCGAGGCCAAAAACGGCGATATGGAGGCCCCTGATGGAAACGGAAACGACGCGGCAAACTGAGGCCGCCCCCGCCGAGTCGAAGCCCATCGAACTCGAATATAAGAAAGCAAGTTGGGTCAAACGGCTTTTCGCCTTTCTTTTCGATTTCGTTTGCGCGGCGGTCCTCGCCACGTGCTTAAGCGCCGGAGGGAACGCCATCCTTGAAAAGAGCCCCTCTTACCTTGCGGCCCAAGACACGATGGGGGAAATCGAACTTGCGAGTTCCCTTTACCTCAAGAGCGGTTCCTCCATCGTTTCGGTCACCACGGCCTGGACCTTCGATGATTCGGAAAGCCATGAGGAGAGCGAGTATAAAGCCCTTGACGCCGATTACGAGCGATGCCTTACCGAATTCTATGGCAATCCCGATTTCTTCGCCGATGGGACAGGCGAGCAAAAGTATCTGAGCCTCAAAGTGGGGGACGGCGCGATCGAGCGGGGGAAAAACAAAGGCCCTTACTGGCATTACGTCGCCGGTAGCGAAGGCTCCACGAGCCTCGAACCAACGGTCGGTTATGAGGCTCTCGTTTCCTTTTATGAGGAGGCGATCGACAACCACGCAATCCCCTTGATCGGCACCCAACGCCCGGAGTACATCGATGCCTCCCGCCTCGTTTTCTGGAGCGCCTTCTTGCTTATTTACCTGCTCTCGCTCCTCTCGCTTTTCATCTTCTACTGCCTCATCCCCCTTTTCTTCAAACGAGGGTGGCAGACCTTGGGCAAGAAAGTCTTCAAACTGTCGCTCATCAACGCTAGGGCGGTAAATCCCTCCGCCGGCCAATTTTGGGCCCGTTCGCTTATTCTTTTCTTCGTCGAATTCGTTCTTGGCTCGGCCGCTTTCGGAGTGCCGATACTTGTTTCTTTCACGATGATGATGAAGCGGCGGGACGGGCAATCGTTCCATGACTACGTTACCGGCGTTTACGTGATCGATTCCTCCGACGACACGGTTTATTTTTCCTTTGACGAATACCAAAAGCGCAATGAAAAACTGAATTCGATGATTCTCAAAGACACCACGAAATTGACTGAAAAATAGGTTCATTGGCGAAGTAAGCGCTTTGAAATGTCGAAGAAAGGGCTACCACAAGGAAACCAATCGGTGTATTTTATAGTGTCTTACCTTGTAAGAAGGTAGCCCGTTGCGTAAAATAGCAATGTGTTCTAACTTAGGAGAAAAACGATGGAAATCAGGCTTAAGCATCTGACCAAGACTTTCCCCGGCAACCCGAAAAAGAACATCCCTGACACGCATGCCGTCGAAGACATGAATCTGACCGTCACGGATGGAAAGCTTTTCGCGTTGCTAGGTCCTTCGGGCTGTGGCAAATCCACGACCCTATACATGATCGCTGGCTTACTCGAGCCGACCTCTGGCGAGATTTGGTTCGGCGATGAGGACGTCACCGCCCTCGCCCCGGAAAAACGCGGCATCGGCTTGGTTTTCCAAAACTACGCCCTTTATCCGCACATGACGGTCTATAAGAACGTCGCTTTCCCGCTCACGAACCTTCGCATCGAGGAGAAAATCCTCGACAAAGACGGGAAAGAAGTCCTTGGGCCGGATGGCAAGCCTCTTGTCAGCAAGCGCCGCCTTTCCAAAGACGAAATCGACAAACTGGTCCACGAGACCGCGAAAATCGTTCAAATCGAAGAGTATCTTTGGCGCAAACCATCGCAACTCTCCGGCGGCCAGCAGCAGCGCGTCGCCATCGCCCGCGCCCTCGTCAAGCATCCGCGCGTTTTGCTCCTTGATGAGCCCTTATCCAACTTGGATGCCCGCCTTCGCTTGCAGACCCGCGAGGAAATCCGCCGCATTCAGCAGGAGACCGGCATCACCACGATCTTCGTTACCCACGACCAAGAGGAAGCCATGTCGATTTCGGATAGCCTTGTCGTCATGAAACTTGGTGTCAAGCAGCAGATCGGCCTCCCTCAGGACGTCTATAACGAGCCGGACAACCGGTTCGTGGCCAATTTCCTTGGCACCCCTCCGATCAATTTCTATGGCGGCCGCATCAAAGGCAACAAGATTTATATCGGCAAAGCCATGGTTCGCGAAATCACTGAGAAGAAGATCCCGAATCAGGACGTCACGGTCGGAATCCGGCCCGAGGGCATCGTCATCGATCCGGAAGGGCCTCTCACTCTTCACGTGGAGCGCATCCTGACCATGGGTCGCGACATCATGCTCGTGGCTAGCAACCCGGATGAACTACGCCCGGAGAAGTTCGTCATCGACGCCTTCGAAAAAGTCGGCGTGGGCGACGTCAGAGTCTCCATCAAGCCTCATAAGTGCTTCGCTTTCTCCAAAGAAGGCAAAGAGGAAAAGCTCATTTAACCATGATCAAGAAAAACAACTGGAAAGCATGGTTATATCTGGCCCCGATCATCATTTTGATGGCGGTGTTCACTTTTTATCCGCTTATCAGCACGATCGGCATCGCTTTCCTGAAGAACTACAACTATCTTACCCAAACGAGCGACGGATTCACATTCGATAACTTTGGCATGGTCCTTGGACTCGTCGGAACGGAGTATCAAGGAACGACGTATTACATGACCGATGTCATCAAATACGCTATTCCCAACACCCTTATCATCGTCTTTGTGACGGTCCCGCTTTCGACCATCATCGCTTTGCTCATATCGGTCGGCCTAAACGCCATCCCGTGGTTTAAGAAGATCATGCAGACCATTTTCTTCGTCCCCTATGTCACCAACGCCATCGCCGTCGGCATGGTCTTCGCCGTTCTTTTCGATTACGAAGGCATCATCAACTACATCATTGGCCAACCGGGCACCCCGTGGATCGATTTAGGCGCCAGCCAAACTCGAGCCATGTTCGCCTTATGCGTCTATATCATTTGGCACGCGTTGCCGTTCAAAATCCTTATTTTCCTGAGCGGCCTCGCCGGCATCGACAAGCAGTACTATGACGCCGCCAAGATCGACTGCGCCGGCAAATGGCGGACTTTGACGAAAATCACGGTCCCGCTTTTATCCCCGCAGATTCTTTACGTCCTCATTACCTCATTCATCGGCGCGTTCAAGGAATACACGGCTGTCGTCGGCTTGATCGGCCGCCAAGGCACTTCGGCGGGAAGCAAGAACATGTACACCGTCGTCTATTACATTTACGACACCATCGGCAATAACCAGGTCCAATACGGATCGGCCGCCGCCGTCCTCTTGTTCTTGGTCATATTGGCGTTCACCGCTTTGCAGTTCTGGGTCTCAAAGAAGAGGGTTTATTATTGATATGGCAAAAAAAGAGAAAGCTTACAAACCCTCGCGCGGGGAAATAGCCTACGAGAGGCATCGCAAGAGCCCCGAGTACGCCGCCATCGACACGAAATCGATGACTTTGGTCATCCGCGAGGGAAACGCCAACGTCGCGGCGCTCGAGAAAGCCCAAAAAACGGGCAAGATCCTTTCGCTCGTTCTCGTTTACGCGTTTTTGATCTTCATGGCCCTGATCGTCATCTTCCCGTTCTATTGGATGATCATCACCTCGCTCAAGAGCACAACCGAGATCCGCGCCACCCAGCAAACCTTCTTCCCGGAGGCCGTCCTTTGGAGCAATTACGTCAAGGTTTTCCAATCCTTCGATTTCGTCACTTACCTTCGCAACACCCTGATCGTCGGCATCATTAGCACCCTTGGTACCATCATCACCACGATCTTCGCCGCTTTCGCCTTCGCTCGCTTGGAGTTCAAAGGCCGCGATTTCCTCTTCGCCGTCCTTCTCGCCACGATGATGATTCCGGGCGAAATGATGGTCATCACCAACTATATTACGGTCGCTAACTTCGGTTGGCTTGGCAACGTGGTCGGCGTCTTCACGTCCATGATCGTCCCCTTTTGGGTAAGCGTCTTCTATATCTATTTGCTCCGCCAGAACTTCAAGCAGATCCCAAATGAGCTGTATTTGGCCGCCAAAGTCGATGGCAAGAGCGATTGGAGTTTCCTTTGGCAGGTCATGGTCCCCCTCGCTTCGCCGACCATCATCTCCATTTTCATTCTTAAACTCATGGGTTCTTGGAATTCCTACGTGTGGCCGAACCTAGTCGCCAGCAAGCAGGAGTGGAGGCTGATCACCAACGGCCTTCGTTCCTCTTTCACTTCAACCTCGGGCGAACCGGAATACGGCCTTCAGATGGCCGCCACCGTCCTCGTCACGGTCCCGTTGCTGCTTTTGTTCATCTTCTTCCGCAAGTATATCATGAAGGGCGTTGGCCGCGCCGGCATCAAAGGCTAATCGTTTATAGACGAGTAGATCCGTCTTTCGTTCGGTTGATTGCCCGATCGCTACCGACGGGCTTCAATAATTAGCTGAAAGGAGTGTTCAAAAATGAACAAGCTGAAAAAGATTCTTCCCGCATCCGTCATGCTTCTGTCCATGCTAGCCGCCTGCTCCAACACGAACAGCGCCGCCAGCAGTGGCGCCGCCAGCAGCAAAACCGATCCCTTCGAGGTCCCCTCCGATTACGTCGCCTTCACGGGCGATGAGCAAAACATCACCGCGACGATCGATTTCTGGGAGACGTTCGGCGGCGGTACCTCGCCCAACGCCACGTTCGCGACCGCGATGGCCACCGAATTTCACAAGCGTTATCCCAACATCACCGTCAATTTGGTGAACCACAATTCCTACACTGGCATCTACACCGACATCTCCAACGCCATTCCGGCCGGCACCGCGCCGACCATGGCTATTTGCTATCCGGACCATGTCGCCTCTTATCTTTCGGCCGGCGCCGTCGAAAACCTTGCCGGCTATGTCGCTGATCCGACGATCGGCTTAGGCGTTGACGATCTCACCCAAGCCGGCGGCAAAGAGGATTTCGTCTCCTCTTATATCGACGAGGGCATCGAGTACGCCAACCCCGGCGTTTATAGCATGCCCTACAGCAAGTCGACCGAAGTCATGTTCTACAACAAGACGGTTTTTGACGCCAAAGGATGGCAAGTCCCGACGACGTGGGACGAAATGTGGAACCTGTGCAAGGAGGTAAAGGATTCGGGCGATTTCCCCAAAGTCACGCCGCTAGGCTACGACAGCGACGACAACCTTTTCATCACTTACCTTCAGCAGGCTGGCATCCCTTACACCAGCGTCAGCAATCCGCATTACCTTTTCAACAATGACCAGGCCAAAGCTTTCATCAGGGATTTCAAGAGCAAGTTCGACGCCGGTTACTTCACGACCAAAGGAACGTCCGCCAACAGCTCCTACACCTCGACCCAATTCACGGCCCAGTCGCTCTTCATGACCGTCGGTTCGACCGGCGGCACCAGTTACAACTACACCGATGATTTCAACATCGGCGTCGCCGGCATCCCGCAGGTTGACACCGAGTCCCCAAAAGTCATTCAGCAAGGGCCTTCGGTTTGTATCTTCAAACGCGCCACGACCGCCCAAAAGCAGGCCGCTTGGCTCTTCTATAAATTCATCACGAATTCCGTCAACAGCGCCAACCTCGCCTCCCTTACTGGCTACTCCCCGGTCCGCGCCAGTTCCTATGAGACCGAATATTGGAAGCAGTGGATTGAGGATTCGACCGGCGCCGGCGGACAGAACAATCTCATCGCGACGGCTGAGACCTATGTTCAAAATCACTACCAGACCGCTTTCTACACCTCTCCGGCTTTCAAAGGCAGTTCGACTGCCCGCACCGAAGTCGGCGGCCTTTTCTCGAGCGTCATGCTTGGAACCAAGGATGTCGATACGGCCTTCCAAGACGCCATGGGCGCCTGCGCGTTGATCACGGACTGAACCAATGAAAACGCGGAAAATCAACAAATACCTTGTTTTGGGCTTATTGACGACCGCTTCCCTTTGCGCTTGCCAAAACACCTCCTCATCGTCAGTGGACACGACCTATCGTAACTACGACACGGTCACCTATGGCGATCCGGCCTCCCTTAAGGCGGCCGTCACTTTCTGGACAATCAACGGCAAGAACAACGGGGATGCCCTCAACACCCTCGTCGCGGCTTTCAACAAGATATACCCCAACATCAAGATCAACATCACCCAGCAGGGTGGCTATTCGGATATCGAGACGAAAATCAACAACGCGATCCCGGCTGGCACCACGCCGACGGTGGCCTATTGCTACCCGGATCACGTCGCCAACTACCTCGATGCCAACGCCGTCATGGACGTCTCCGGTTTCGTCGATGACCCAACCCTCGGCTTTCAAGAGGCCGACAAGGCCGTCGAAGGTTGCCACGACGAGGACGGAAAATCCGTTTACGGCGTGAACGATTTCGTCAAGGAGTATTGGGACGAAGGCACGGCTTATCAAAAAGAAGGGACCTACAGCGTTCCTTTCTGCAAGTCGACCGAAGCCCTTTTCTACAACAAGACCTTCTTCGACGCCTATGGGTTAAGCGTTCCGGAAACATGGGAGGAGATGTGGTCCTTGTGCGCCCACATTAAGGAAATAGCCCCGGATAAGACGCCGCTAGGATACGACGCCGACTCCAACTTCTTCATCAGCAGTTGCGAGCAACTTGGGATTCCCTATACTTCCAGCGCGGGCGATCATTACCTCTTCAACAACCCGGAAGCCAAAGCCTTAATGAACAAATTGGTCGAGTACTATAACGATGGCTATTTCGTGACGAAAGCCACGACCGCCAACGGCGCTTACGCCTCAACGAAGTACACCGAACAATCCATTATCATGTTCGTCGGCTCGACCGGCGGCACCAGCTATGCGACGACCGACAACTTTGATTCCGAAGTCGCTCGCGTCCCTCACTGGGCCAACCACGATCTCAAGGTCATTCAGCAAGGACCGTCTCTTTGCTTCTTCAACCGCGGGAACTGGGCCGATAAGTACGGCGCTTGGCTCTTCTACAAGTTCGCGACGCGTTACGTCAACAGCGTTTATTTCGCGACGGCCTCAACCGGTTACGACCCGGTTCGCGTTTCCTCCTTCGAAAGTCAGGAATACGCGAATTGGCTCGATGACAATGCGTCTTCGACGTTTGGCAAAGTCGCCACGATGACGCAAGATCTTCGCGATAACTATTTCTATTCTCCGGTCTTCGTCGGTTCTTCGACGGCTCGAACGGCCGTAGGCGAGATCCTCGCCAACATCGTTCAGAACGGTCTTTCCGTTGACGGTGCCTTCACGGCGGCCGTATCCGAATGCGTCTCTGCGTCCTAACAGGAGGGGAAAACATGCGTAAAAACATCATTATCTTAGCGATCGCTTGCTTGGCCCTCCCCCTTATGGGGTGCCAAAACGTCTCTTCGGTTTCTTCTTCGGGCGATTCTTCGAGCGCTTGCGATGGGGCCGATTACGTGAGCAAAGTCAAGCTCACGGTCGATTACCACGACCATCATTTCCTCACCGACGGGATCGGGCAAGTCAATTTGAACGAGAACATCGATGGGGATACGACCCATTTCTATGACCGCAATAGCGACGGTTCGAGCAATCGAGCCGTCAAAATCGCCTCCCGCTACCTTTGCATTGACACTCCGGAATCAACCGGCCAGGTCCAGCCTTGGGGCAAGTGGGCGAGCGAATTCACGGCCGCCCACATCAATAGCGCTAAGACGATCGTCATCTCGAGCAACTTTACTGACATCGCCCACGCCAAAGCCGACAGCACCGGCGTACGTTGGCTTTCTTACGTGTGGGTGAGCGAAGAGGAAGACGCGTCATACGCATCCCTCAAATTGCTCAACCTCATGATCGTCGTCGCGGGTTGGAGCGCCGCCAAATCGGCGAGCGACAGCATCTACGCGACCGAATTCTACGCGGCCGACGCGCAAGCCCAGTGCGACGGAGTCGGAATGTTTTGCGGCAGCAGCGATCCCCGTTACAGTTACAGCAGCGCCACCCAAACGACGCTCCGCGAACTCATCAACGGAAAGGTCTATAACGACGAGACGAGCACCTACGATAAAATCGATTGGACGGACGAAAAGCACCACAAGGTCGCCTTCGACGCCACCGTCGCCTTCACGCAGGGCCAAAACGCTTTCGTCTACGCCGATTTGCCCGATTACGACGATCCGAGCGTGACCATTCGTTACGGCCTTTATATCTTCACGGGATATCGGAATATTTCACCTTTGTATCGCATCGGTTGGAAACTTAACATCCCTGGCATTTTCACGAGTTACAACGGAAACTACCAACTCACCAACGTTCAGTACAACGCCCTTTATCACAACGATGACGACATCACGATCCTCGACAAGGCGGGATCGGGCTATGACGCCCCAACCATCACGCCGGCCGAGGGCTGGAGCGACGATTATCTTAACGTCGTCGTTAAAATGAACGGTCTCCACGGCGTCGCGAACGGCTCTTGGGCCGATAGTGACGGAGGCGCCTTCACGGTTCTCGTGGAGGACGGCTCCAGCAACAAATTCTATCTCCGTTTCGATAAAGGCACATTGACCGATCGCAATGACAGCACAATCGTCATCGATTCCGCCAACTACAAGGATTATCTTTGCGCCGACGGCGAAACCTTCAACATCGAGGCGCCTATCCAAAAGTACATCAACACGAAGGGCACGATCATGTATCAACTCGTGCTCTGTCACAACGCCGATCTGGTGTTCAATTCATAACACGAAAGGAGCGATTTATGAAAAAGAACGTCTTATTACTTCTTGGGTTGGCGGCCTTGGCGATGCCGATGGTCGCTTGCGGAGGCACGTCCTCGCAGCCCTTGTCATCCGCCGTTTCCTCCGGCGAGGAGACGGAACTCGTCCAAGCCGCCAAAGCCGCGGCCAGCATGCTGAACTTCGATACCCAGGCCCAAAAGGGCTTAGGCAGCCGCAGTTTCAAAGCGGTGGCCGAAATCACGAGCGCGATCGGCGAAAACAGTTACACCTTCGAGGTCAATTACACCGCGGTGGTGCAAACCGAATACGCCGGGGCCTCGATACGCGTCGAAAACTCCGATCCGGAGGCTTTGAAGAAAGAGGCGACGATCACGATCGTCAACCCGATCGAGGACCCCGCCAACACGGCGTCTTGGATCGTCTATGTCCTCACCGCCCACATGATGCACGAGAATGCCGAAGCCTACTCCAAGGACTTCAATCTCCGCAGCGATCCGACGCAAGTCGCGAAGATCGCCGATTTGGGCAGCATGTCCTCCGGTGACGCCGTCGTAACCTATGGCATCTACGTTGGCAAGTACCCGCTTTCGAACTCCGTTTACTGGGTTGCCGATGGCAAGGCCGGCATCACGGCTTATAATCCCACGGTCGCTTCCGGATATACTCCGGTCGTCGGCGACTACATCCGCATCGAAGGCAAATACTCGCCTTACAGCGGCCTTCTTGAGATTGGCGCCGGTTGCTCCTTCAGCAAGGCCAGCGACGACGATCCCAACTTCCATAAGGCCAATATCGTGGCTCCGACCGAAACGGTTTGGGACGGCTCTTCCGCCCTCACCGACAGCATGGAGAGCACCGAGTTCGCCGTTACCGGCACGGTCACGAAGAACGCCCTCAATTCGAGCAAGACCACCTCGACCATCGCCTTGACCGTTGGGACGGGATCGATCAATGTCTACACCAAGAAGGGCAGCGACGCGGAGGCTACCTTCACGCAGGCCAGCGGTATCGCCGTCGGCGCCAACATCACGGTTCATGGCATCCTTGGATGCTATGGAGATTACCAAATCATCGCTCCGACGTTCTCTGTCAATTCCTGATGTGACGTCGTTACGATAAAAACAAGACCGAGCATATGCTCGGTCTTTTCTTGCACTAGAGAGTTGCGACTTCCCGCGCGCTCGCATATAATAAAAATCGTGCGGAACAAATCACTTAATTTTTTGCTTATGATCGCTGCCGTTTTTTCGCTTGCCGGATGCGGCAACGATTCCTCGGGTGTCGCCCTTTCTTCTGGCGGTGGCGTCTCCAGCGGTTCCGGAATCAGGCCGGAAGTCGCGACCGTTCTAAGGAAATTCAGCAATAAAAACGGATTTAATTCCCTTTATTTCAGTTTTGTGGCGGCCGGAACCGAGACCGATAGCGGGGTCACTCCGAAAGTCGCCAGCGCCACCGTCGCCTACCTTTCGATGGGCTATGAAGTCCATTTCACCTCGGGTTGGGACGAGGGCAAAGAGACTTATGGCTATCTCAATATGCCAAGCGAAAACACGCTCGGCAAGGCCACCGGCGTTTACCGCTATGGCTACGATGGCGAAAAAGCCTTAACGCTTGGTGAATCCGTTTCCACGAGCGTCACCGACGTTTACGATTGTTATGCTACCCCAAAATACCTTTATGACAACGCCTCGACCATTGCGCCTTTCTTCGCGGCCACGAGCCGGAGCGAAATCGATCAGTGCGACGACGTCGAAACCACGGTTAAAATGGCCAAGGCCTTGAACGTCTATGGGGTCCTCGCCTCGATCGCCGGCGTGAGTTTCTCTTACGTCCAACTCCAGTATTCGGCTTCCTCAACCTCTTACAAATTCAGTTTCTTCATCACCTATAACGGCGTTGCTTATTTGGGCGCAAGGGCCACTTTATCCGGCTTTGGCTCAACCAAGAACAAACCCCTTACCGATTACGTCGCCTCAATCGCCGCTTCGGAGGTTTCTTGAGCATGAAAAACGGGAAAAGCGCCATTGCGGCCATCTATTGCAAGAAGTGTTTTAAACGTCTTCCGCTTGATAAGAAGAGCGGGAAGTTCCCTAAAGAATGCGATGGATGCAAGACGTCGGTCAGCGAAAGCAAGCTCACCCTTGAGGAAAAAACCCCGCTCGTGCAGAACCTGCATCGCAAAGAAAACCATTACCGCGATCTCAATGATCGCGCGATGAGTTGCATCGTTTTGGGGCTTATCTTCCTCGTCATCGGCGGCATTTTCTTCAGCCTCGCCTATAAACTCGATCTCACGAACCCATCCGACAGCACCCGCCACCTCACGACGACGACTTTCGAATTTTGGGTTTCGGTGCTTTCGCTTGGCGGCGGCGGGGTCTCTTTCATTTATGGGCTGATTCTTCTTCTCATCGACTCCCGTCATCTTCGCGTTCTTAAGCATGATATCGCTTCGATCAACGACACTGATGGCGTCGAAGTCGCGAGGACTGGCCTTTGGCTTCCCGAGTTCCTCGCCAATTCCAAGATTATCATCGCCAATAAGCGAGCGATCCATCGGGCCAAAAAAGAACGCGAAGCCTCCGAAAAGAGAAAGGCTTGAGACAGGGGCCGGCGCCCCTTAAATAAGCCTTGCGCGCCAACCTGATTCGTACTAGGATAATACGCGCACTGGTCCGTTAGCTCAGTTGGTAGAGCAGCTGACTCTTAATCAGCGGGTCGCGGGTTCGAGTCCCTCACGGATCACCAATGTCATGCGCCGAGCCCTCAAAAGGCTCGGTTTTTTCTTTTTGATCACCATCTATTGATGGTGTTTTTCCTTAACCGCGTTGCATGTAAGCGCTCGCTTAGATATAATCTAAGGCAGTTATGGAAAATGTTTTATCGGAAGAGGCGGTAACCCCAAAGAAAGCGCGGTTTTCGCTTCGCACTGGCCAATGGCTCCGTTTGGCCGCCGTCGTTTGCGCGCTCGTCGCGATCGTTCTTTATTTCACACTCCCGCAAATCACGATCGCCTATCAGAAGTATAGCAACACTTCAACGGCCGGCGTTCGCGACTACGGCTTTCCGCAGGAGTTCATCAGTGGCCTCAGCAACTTCTTCGGTGGCGGCTATTTCGCCCTCTACACCAAAAGCGACCAAGGGGCCGAAGTGCTCGTGAGCCAACAATCCGCTTTTAATGGATTCGCTCTTGGTTGCGTTCTTGTCGCCCTCATTGCCTGCGGTCTCGATTTGTGGCTCAATTTCACCCGCAAGAACGAGAAGTGGAGCAAACTCACCACTTTGCTCTTCGTCATCTCGGGCCTGATGGCCATCATGGGCCCCATTTGGTTTCTCGCCGTCAATAAGATCGGCGGCGCCGACTGGACCACGGCCACCGATTTGCTCAATTATTGGAAATACGATTCCCTTTACGTCCATGACGCTTATGGCGCTCTCGTGAGCGGTGGTATCTTCATCCTTGGGGCGATTTGCTTCGCCACCGGGACCGGGCTTGAAGGAGGAGACAAGAATGATACGCGCAACCAAGATTAGTTTGGCGGCTTTGGCCTGTCTGGCTCTCGCCGGATGCGGCAGCAACGTTGAGACGGGGGTGGCAACGCCCGACGATTTCGTTTCCTTGTCGAATCTCGATTCGGTCCACATTTCCGCGCTCACCCTCAAAACCAAAAGCTCCTCGATCGCGGCGGATGCTTCCGGTTTAAAGAAAGCCGGCCCGAGATTCGCTTCCTATTCCATTAGCGCCCACGAAGTCGATTTCTTCACGAACGACGACTTCGAATACTCGACGAGTTCCTTATCCGTCGTTGGCCATAGCGACGTCGCCCACTCTTCGTATTATCTCGTTAACGGGACCACTTCGTTTGGTTACGTTTACGATAGCGCCGCCGCCTTGACGGCGCACCGCGAGGCCGCCGATAGGATGCTCGTCGACGATTATGCCTATATCGCCTCGATCTATGACACGATCAAACAATATAGTGGCGAAACGGCCGAAGAAGCCGGTTTTGCGAGTTTGTCCGTCCTCTATACGAACGTCGATTCGACGGTCGGCTATAACTGCGTAACCGTCGTCTCTGGAAGCGATGGTTCCTCGACCGAGACCGATTATTTCCTCACCCTCGACAAAGTCGGCGACGCTTACGTCTTCACCGACGTTATCGTCCGCGCCAAAACCACGAGCGTCACGGGCGGCATCACCTATAGCAACTATGAATTCAACCTCGTTCATAAAGATGGGTTCGAGGATCAGGTTTTCAACCTTGCCAGCATGTACATTTCGAAAGCCGGATTGGACCTTTCTTCCATCCCCGCCACCTCGATCGATTCGCCTGCCATCTGATATAGCCAGTCTCGCCTCGCCTTCGCGCGGGGCTTTTCTTTTTCGGCCAATCCTTTAAAATAAATCCATGGCCGTCAAAATAACGCACCTTGCGAAAATCCTTTCCGCATTACGGAAAAGCAAACGAAAATACATCTCCCTCGAGGATCTTTCGAAGGCAGTGGGGCTTTATCCGGACATCCTTGGCAATGAACTGTCTTTTTTCGATCCGATGGTGATGCTTGATAGCGGCGCCAACATGCGGAACCTTGAGGGGCCGCTTGAGGATTATCTTTCCAAACAAGCCGAAAAGCGGAAGGCCAACCCCTCCCCGAAACGCGTTATCGCGAGCGCCAAAGAACTTGAGGAATATCCAAGCGTCGCCTCCTTCGTTTACAAGAAAATGACGTTCGCGGGCGGGCTCGTCGATCCTAGTTTCCGACTGAGCGACCATGATCTCCACCTGCTTCAGAAGGTCGTGAACCGAGAAGTCGCCAAACGAAAAAACAGAACATCAAAAAAACGGAAATAGGGTTATGCCTTCCTTCTTTTTGCGTTTAATCGCGGTGGCTTAGACTCGGCGCCTTCCCCATCCCTTGGTTTGGTTTTTCGCTTATGCCGTAGCGAATTTTTTAACTTCTATCGTCGCTTCGCCTGCTCAGTGGCTCTTCAAAAGTCTTCATGCTGATTATGAAAAAGATTTCACCGCTTAGTTTTTCTTATGTCAAAAATGTAAATGGAATTTTGCTATCCTTGATAAAGTCTAAGATATTTCGCGAATGAAAAAATGACGGTTTTTTTCATAGTGGGGTATTGTATTGCGGAAAAGCCTTAAAGAACCTAAAATATCTTACGTAATAGGAGAGGAGAAAACCAAATAATGAATCGTAAGATCATTCTATTACCCTTGGCGTCGTTTCTCGTTCTTGGCTTAGGAGGTTGCGGGAACACCAGTTCCAGCGCGGCCGGTACCTCGGCTTCGAGCGCCCCGGCACCATCTTCTTCGTCCCTCATCAGCTCATCCGACCCGGGCCCCATCACTGTCGCGCCCAATCCGATCGCGACCGTGACCCAAGAAGGCGATTACATGGTCAAGGCCGTCGTCGTCGCCACCAACGCGAACAGCATTTTGCTTGATGATGGCACTGGTCGCATTTCGTATTACAACAAAGGGAATTGCGGCGATTACAAGATTGGCGATTACCTTAAGGTCGCGCAGAAGATTGGCTCTTCCAACTACCGCTATGGCAACTTCCAGTTCACCAGCGATGCCACAGTCACCCAACTCGATCCGATCAAGGCTCCGACCGTCGCCACGGCTCCCGAAGCCGTTTATACCGCCGGCAGTTTCGACAAGTGGTTCACTTCGATGAACGCCGACAAAGAATACACTCAGGGCAAAACCGCCATCAAAGGCACCTCTCCCAAGATGCGTCCTTACGTCTCCATGAGAGTGAGCGCATTCGCCAGCGGGGACTATGTCAACTGGTCCCTTGCCGGCTCCGACAATTCGGGCAGTTTCACCCTTCCTAACGGCATAACCGCCGAGGCTGGCAAGACTTATGACGTCACCGGATACCTTTATGAGGTCGTTTCGAATCGGTATGCCTATCTTTGGGTCAAGACCGCCGAAGAGTACATCCCGGACGTCAAAGTGACGGCCGCCGATGGCGTTACCACGATCAAACCCGAGGGTACCGTTCAACTTTCCGCGGCTTTGAAAGACACCAGCGCCACGGTCGCCTCGTGGGCTTCAAGCGACGATACGATCGCCACTGTCACCGCGACCGGCTTAGTCACCGGCGTCAAAGATGGCGTCGCGACCATCACCGCGACCGATTCCAATGGCAAGACCGGAACGATTGACATCACCGTCAGCTCGGTTGTCAAACTCTCCGACGTCCTTGCTTTGGAAAAGGGCAACACCTTCGTCACGCGCGCTGTTTACATGGGTCAAAACAATCTTGAGAACGGCGCTGCCTACAAAGGCGTCTACGTCGCCGATGGCGAAACTTGGTACCAGCTTTATAGCGTCGCTTCGAACCTCATCCCGGCCGACCTCGTCGCCGGAACGACCGTTCTCGAAATCAGTGGCACCGTCGCCAATTACGTCAACAGCGGCTTCACCACTTATGAAGCCACCGTCACCTCGCTTTCGATTGTCACCGACGCGAGTGTGACCGCTGGCACGTGGACCGCTTTGGCCGATGGCTATGCCTTGGTCAATGCCGATGTCAATAAGGGTTTCTCCGTTGCCAACGGAATCGTTCAGGAAGTCTCTACCAACAGTTATGGCAACTATACGATTAAGTTCGTCATTGGAGAGGGAACCACCGTCTACACCCTTTATCTCGATAGTCGTTACACCGATGTGACCGGCACCGCCTTCACCGGTTTGGTCGCTGGTTCGACCATCGCTTGCAAGACTTTCGAATCCAAAGGCGATTTCATCTACGCCATTGATTTCGCCGCATCCGCCCCGGTCGATCCTACGGCCATCACCATCCAAGGCGCTAGCGCCGCGACCGAAGTCGAGGCTGGCAAGACCTTGGCGATGGAAGTCGCTACCGTCGCCCCGGCCAATGGCGACAGAGCCGTCACATGGGCCGTTGCCAACAAAGACACGGCCGTCACCGATCCTCTTGCGACCATTGACTCCGCTACTGGTGTCTTGACCGCCGGAGCCACGACTGGCGTCGTCGTTGTCACCGCGACCAGCACGAAAGTCGCTTCCGTCACCGGTTCGGTCGAAATCACGATTACGGCCTCTTCCGGCAGCATTGACAAAGTCAGCGCCATCGCTGGGACTTCGTTCACCGCTTCTGGAAATACCGCCACTTACGTCGATTCTCCCGTCACTTTCCTTCTTGAGAAGAACGAATCGACCACGGACCTTCGCTTGACTGACGCGGATCATCTTCGCGTTTACGCTCATGCGAAGTTCACAGTATCAATTACTGGTGGTACTGTTTCTTCCATTGCCTACACCGTTCAATACGCTTCTTATGCCGCCCCGTTGGCTGAGTCGACTTTCACCAACGCGACCGCAACGGTTTCCGGCACTGTTATTACGGCTACCGCTTCCTCAGGCGCCACTTCCGTTTCATTCGTCCCTGGCGCTCAAGTCCGTCTTACCTCAATTACGGTCACCTACGTTCCCGTTGCCTAATTCAGGCTTCAACAGTTAGTGACGATGCCCCCGTCTTACGGCGGGGGCTTTTTCGTGTTTTTGAATAAGGCTCCTTTGCTTATTCCGAAAGCCCTTTTTTGCGGTATCGCATTGTAACTAGTTTCTTTAGAAACTATACTTAACACGTCAAAGGAGACATATTTTAGAATGGCTGATGAAATCAAGAAAACCATGAAGTCCGTCGATGGCAACACCGCGGCGGCCATGGAAAGCTACTACTTCACCGAAGTGGCGGCCATCTATCCGATCACCCCGTCCTCGCCGATGGCGGAAAGCGTTGACGTTATGGCTTCGAAGGGCCAAAAGAATTTCTTCGGCTCCACTGTGAAAGTGGTGGAGATGCAGTCGGAAGCCGGCGCTTCCGGCGCCGTCCACGGCGTCCTCCAAGGAGGAGGCTTGGCGACGACCTATACGGCTTCGCAAGGCCTGCTCCTCATGATTCCGAATATCTATAAGTGGGTCGGTGAGCTTTTGCCCGCCGTCATGCACGTGGCTGCCCGAAGCCTTGCCTCCCGCGCCCTTTCCATCTTCGGCGATCAGGCCGACGTCTACGCCTGCCGTCAGACCGGCATCACGATGATCGCGTCCAACAGCGTTCAGGAAATCGCCGATTTGGCCCCGATCGCCCATCTCGTCGCCATCGATTCGTCTCTTCCGGTCATGCATTTTTTCGACGGTTTTCGCACCTCGCACGAGGTTCAGAACGTCGAGTTCGTCGATCCCGCGGAATGGAAGAAACTTCTTCCAATGGATAAAGTCGAGGAGTTCAGAGCCCGCGCCCTCAACCCTCATACCCACGCGGTCACTCGCGGGGGCGCCGAGAACGACGACGTTTATTTCCAGGGCCGCGAGGCGCAAAACGAAGCCGTCGCCCATGTCGTCGAAGTCGCCGAGAAATACTTCAAAGAAGCTTCGCGCCTCACTGGACGCACTTACGCGCCGTTTGTCTACGAAGGCGATCCGAAGGCCGACCGCGTCATCATCGCGATGGGAAGCGTCTGCGAAACGGCGGGGGAAGTCGTTGCCGAACTCAACAAACAGGGTCAGCACGTTGGTCTCGTCAAAGTCCATCTCTACCGTCCGTTTAGCTCCAAGCTTCTTTCCGCGGCCATCCCGTCTTCGGTCAAGAAGATCGCGGTCCTTGACCGCACCAAGGAACCCGGCAGCGAAGGCGAGCCGCTTTATCTTGACGTCGTCGCGGCCATGCGCAAGGAAGGTCGCGAATTCGAAACCATCGTCGGCGGCCGCTATGGCCTTTCGAGCAAAGATACCCAACCATACTGCATCAAGAGCGTCTATGACTTCCTTAACGCCAAGAAGAACTGGACCAGTTTCACCGTTGGCATCGAAGACGATGTCACGCATTTGTCCGTTCCGCTCGACAAGAGCTTCTTGATAGCGCATGACTATACGAGTTGTCTCTTCTATGGCTTAGGAAGCGACGGCACCGTCAGCGCCAACAAGAGCTCCATCAAGATCATCGGCGACGCGACCCACCAGTACGCGCAGGCCTATTTCCAGTACGATTCGCGCAAGGCCGGCGGCGTCACCCGCAGCCACCTCCGCTTCGGCAAGGATCCAATCCATTCGGAATACTACGTCAAGAACGCGGACTTCATCTCCTGTTCTCTCGATACCTACATCATGCGCTTCGACATCATCTCCAATCTCAAAGAGGGCGGAACCTTCCTCCTCAACACGGATATGGACAACGAGGCCCTTTATAAGGTCATGCCGAACCGCATGAAGCACCTCCTAGCCGAGAAGAAAGCCAGGTTCTACGTCATCGACGCCAACAAACTGGCCCACGAAATCGGCATGGGGCGCCATACCAACACGACCCTTCAAGCCTCTTTCTTCAAACTGAACCCGCAGATCATGCCATATGACAAAGCCCAGGAATGGATGAAGAAGTTCGCCGAAAAGAGCTACGCCAAAAAAGGCCAAGCCATCGTAGAACTGAACTGGAAAGCCATTGACGCGGGCGCCGAAGGCCTCCGTGAGGTTCCAGTGGATCCCAAGTGGATCGAACTTTCGGTCAACAAAGTCGTTTCGAAAGCCGATAGCGAAGACACTTATTTCGACGAATACGTCGACGCCATCGACAAACTCGACGGCGACGAATTGCCGACCAGCGAATTCAAGAAATACGAGTTGGTAGATGGCACGATGGAACCCAACATCACCTTCCGCCAGCGTCGCGCGATAGCCGACATGGTCCCGGAATGGAACCCGAAGTTCTGCATTCAGTGCAACACCTGCTCCTTCGTTTGCCCGCACGCCACCATCCGTCCTTTCTTGATCAACGAGAAGGAACTCGCGGCGGCTCCCGCCATCGTCAAAGAAGGCCTTAAGGATCCCGTCCCGGCGCTTCCCGCGACCAAAGGGCTCAAGTTCCGCATTCAGGTTTCTTCCATGAATTGCGTCGGCTGCGGGCTTTGCGCCACCGAGTGCCTTGCCAACAAGGCCGCCCGCGCCAAAGACCCGAAATCGCAGAACCTCGCCCTCAAGATGGTCGAGGCCAAGAGCCAATTCGCCCAGCAGGAAGGCGCCGACTACCTTTATAAGCACGTTTCCTACAAGAGCGATGTCTACGCGCCTATGCTGAGCACCGTCAAGGGCGTCGGGTTCCTGATGCCGTACATGGAGGTCAGCGGCGCCTGCGCCGGATGCGGTGAGGCCCCGTATTATCGTCTTGTCACGCAACTGTTCGGCAAGGACATGCTCGTCGCCAACGCCACGGGCTGCTCGTCCATCTACTGCGGCAGCACGCCTCTCACCCCGTTCACCACGAATAGGGACAAAGAGGGTCCCGCTTGGGCCAATTCCTTGTTTGAGGATAACGCCGAGTACGGCTTTGGCATGCGCATCGCGAACGATTACAAGATGATGCAAATCATCCGCATTCTTAGCGCCGCGAAGGAGGCCGAAGACGTCGAGCCGGAACTTAAAGCCCTCATCGAGAAGTATCTTGCCAATATCAAGAATCGCGAGGAGGAACGGAAGATCATTCCGGGCCTCATCAAAGCGGTCAAAGCGTCCAAAAACGAAGCGGTCAAGGAACTCAAACTCTATGAGCGCGACCTCCTCGACAAATCGGTGTGGATCATTGGCGGCGATGGCTGGAGCTACGATATCGGCTACGGCGGACTTGATCATGTGCTTGCCAACGAAGCCGATGTCAACGTTCTCGTCCTCGACACCGAAATGTACAGCAACACCGGTGGCCAAGCCTCCAAGAGCTCGCAGACTGGTTCCATCAACAAATTCACGGCCAGTGGCAAGAAGGAAGCCAAGAAAAACCTCGCCCTCATGGCGATGGCTTATGGCCACGTTTACGTCGCCCAGATTTCCCTTGGCGCCAACCCGATGAAGGCCATTCAGGCCCTCAAGGAAGCCGAGAGTTACAATGGCCCTTCGCTTGTCATTTGCTACTGCCCTTGCGTCAACCAAGGCGTAAAAGGCGGGCTTACCAACTCCGTCAAAGAGGAGAAGGACGCCGTGTCTTGCGGCTACTTCACCACGTTCCGTTACGATCCGCGCCGCGTCGAGGAAGGCAAACCGGGCCTCCAACTTGACTGCCCCGAGCCGAACTTCGACGGCATTCGCGACTTCGTGATGCACGAGACGCGATTCAGCCAGCTTCCGATCGTCAACCCCGAGCATGCCGACGAATTGCTTGCCAAGTGCCAGCATTACGCCGAGGATCGCTGGACCGCGATCAAAAAGTTCGGCCTTTGATTCTTACTATGGCGGCCGGGATTCGTTCCCGGCCGTTTTCTTATTCGTCGGATCGTCCAACGATGCTGGGCTTTTTTGAAAAACAAGCCCAAATGCCTTATAATATATCCAAGTCGTAAACGTCAGTCGGCGTATTGGCTTACCTTGTCGCCCTTTTGCGTTGGCGGGAATGAATTTCGTTTTCTTCTTTCCGCGGCGCTCCTAAATGCGGCATCCCGCGTTTTTGTCCGTGGATAGTTCCTCTTCGCCGGCTTGGCCTTGGACTAAGCCGTTTTATGGCGGTGGGAAGGAAAGTATCAATGAGCAACGCAATCAGGAAAGTCGTCGTCGTCGGAGGGAGCAACAGCGCTCATGTTCTGATTCCGCTTTTGGCGGAGCGGGGGTATGAGGTCAGCCTTTTGACGCGCCACCCCGAGAAATGGTCGAAACAAGTCCGTGTCGATTACCTCGATTCGTCCGAGCGTCTCGTCAAGAGCGCCCAAGGCGAGCTAAGAAGCGTCTCCTCCGATTACGGAAAGACCCTCGAAGGCGCCGACCTCGTCATTCTGTGCTTGCCGGTTCATGTCTGTCGGGAAACCCTTTCGAAGATCGGCGCGGCCGTAAGCCCTTCGCGAAACCTCATCATCGGCACCATCTACGGTCAAGCCGGCTTCAACTGGATGGTCGAGGAGATGAAACGCGATTTCCTCTTGCCCCATGTTTCCTATTTCGCCTTCGGCCTCATCCCTTTCATCTGCCGCACGAAGGAATACGGAAGCCTTGGCCTGACCTATGGGACGAAGGAATTGAATTTGGCCGCTTTCTCCGACGATTACGTTTATGAGGCCCTTTCTCAGGGGTTTCTTGACGATTGTTGTTTCTCGTTTTTCGGCAAAGGCCGTTTCCGTCGCGTGCCGAATTTCATCTCGCTCACGATGTCGGTCGACAATCAATTGATTCACCCTTCGCGCCTATGGGATTTATTCGAACTTTGCGGCGGCAAGTGGAAAAGCAAAGACGACATCCCGTATTTCTATCGTAACTTCACCGTTTCGGCCTCCAAGAAAATGGCGGCGCTGGACGATGATCTTGACCGAATCAGAGTCGCCATCAAAAAACGCTATCCTTCGGTCGACTACACTTACATGATGAACTACATGGACCTTGAGCGGTACGTCTACCACAAGACGTTCGGCAACATTCATGACTCCTTCATCGAATCCTCGATTTTGGGGAACATCAAGACCCCGGTGGTTGAAGCGGGGGGCGAATACCGGCTCGACAAGAACGGCCGCTTCTTCACCGACGATATTTTCTATGGCCTTTGCGTCATGAAAAGCATCGCCGACGCCCTAAGCGTGTCTACTCCATCGCTCGACAAGATCCTGAATCTCGCCAGCGAGGCGGTCGGAAAAGCCATTTTGAAGTCGGATGGGCATCTTGAGGAGAGCCTTAATTGCGGGGCTATCTCCAAATATGGTTTCCCTCTCGAATGGATGCTGACCGACTGAGGAAAGCAGGACGCCGTTTTCGCCTGTAAGCAAAAAGAAGAAGGCCTTTGCCTTTGGGGGGTTGCTATAATTCCTTTATGAGCAAAAAGAGAATACTGAGCCGACTTAACCCCCTGTTTTTCTCGGGGATCGCCCATCGAGGCTACTGGAACGAGAGCCTGAGTGAGAATGGCCTATTGGCCTTTAAGAACGCGATCGACCACAATCTCGCGTTCGAGTACGACATCCATTTGAGCAAAGACGGCCAATTGGTCGTTTGCCACGATGAGAACCTAATCCGAACGACGGGCAAGGAAGGCGTTATTGAGCGTTTGACCCTTAAAGAGATCAAGGAGGGGTATCGGCTTCTTGACGGCGAGGAGGTCCCGACTTTTCAGGAACTTTTGGATCTTAACGAAGAAAAAGAACCCATGGTCATCGAACTCAAGGTCTTTGAGAAAAACTACAAGTCTCTCGCCAGAGCCGCCATGAAGGTCCTCAGGCGCGAGATAAAGGATCGAAGGAACGTCTGGGTCATCTCTTTCGACCCGAGAGCGCTTCTTTTTATCCATGGTTTCGTGAGAGGCCTTCTCGTTTGCAAGGAACACGCGTGGACATTGAAACTAAGGCATCTTTTCGAATCGCTCGATCTCGAGGATAGCCTCGTTAGGGATCCTCGGGTCATTCGTTATCGGAAGAGTCGCCCCATCAACGTTTGGACGATCGAAAAGCCGGAGCAAATAGCCGCCGTTTCCCCTTACGTCGACACCATGACGTTCCAGCGTTTGCCTTACGAAGACATAAAAAAAGCCCTTAAAAAGTAGAAGGCGCGTTTTCGTTTTAGGCGATGCCTTTCCTTTTCTTCGCGGGTTTTTCTTTTGGGATTAAAACGATTCGTCTATAGTCGGCGAAAAGAAGAATATCCGTGAAAGGGAATTCAACCAGACCAATCGTCATCATGAGGCTCCCCAAATAAAAGACAATCAGAAACGAGACGAGGAAAAACACCGATGAGGGATCCATGGTCGAGGGTCGTTCCACGTAAGAATTGATCAGGCGGATGAAATAAACGTGAACCAAATAATAAGGCCCGCTATAGACGCCAAGGGTCGCCACCTTTCTTACAGTGGCGAAACGGCAAAGGCCCATGGCCAGGAAATAAAGGGCGATGGCTCCGCCTAGACCTCCCAGCATATGCAAGGTTATTTGCCAAAAAGTCCCGCTTAATGACGAGAGCCAATCAGGGAACAGACAAAGTGAGACGACGTAGATGATGAGGCTCGCTCCAATCAGGCTGATGCGGAAGTATGAGAAGGTTTCTCCTTTGGCGAAATAGCGTTTGAACGTCGCGAAAAGGAAGCCAACGAAAGCGATGGGCAGGTATAAGAGAACCTGTCCGGAGGCGAGAACGCGGGGCCCTAAATCGGGGGCGTTATAGATATAGATGAAAACCGAGGAATAGGCTAGAAGAAGCAGAGCCGCCATGACGCTTCGAAGGAAATCGTGGGAAAGGATCGCCTTCTTAAAAACGCGTCGCGACAGGTAAAACGAGATGGCCAGCGCCGCGTTGATAAAGACGGCCACGAGGAAATACCAATAGAAGGCATCCGTTCCGCGATAGAGGACATTCATCCAGTAACCGAAGTCTTTGCTCTGATATTGGGGAAGGGTAAAGACGGAAATGACGACGAAAAGGTAAGCGGGGGCGAGATAGGTAAGAATCAACTTGACCAAATACAGCCCCAAGTCCTTCAGGTTTTCCGGACGCTTGACGAAAAAGCCCCCGACGAAGAAGAAAACGGAAAGGGAAAGGCTGTAGAGAATCGCGAAACCTATCGTCGCCGTAAAGTCCTTTGGACCCCATCGCTGAATGACGTGCATGAAGCAAACGAAGCTCATCGCGATGAACTTAAGAAGGTCCAAATAGGGGATGCGACGGAGCTTGTTTTTTCTCCAGGCGAGGTTTATTCGCATGAAACCATTATAGTCGAAGCTATCCCGTTTTTGATGATTCGGCCAAAAAGCGTTTCGGGTCCAGGTTCCGTTTCCGCTTTATGGCGAAGAAGCCAAAGACGGCGATTCGCGAAGCGTTTTTTCGCGTCAACGGCGATCCAAACACCAATCGTCATTGAGATTATTGGAAAACGATGGGAAGTGGTTTGTCGATCCCGACAAAGGGAAAAGAATCAAATTTTCTTTGTCTTATCTGACCACCGCTATGATAGCGATGATCCAAATAATGGCGGGGATAAAGGAAAACACCGTCGAAATGATCGACAAGACCAAACCAGCCGTACCTTTATGGTTTTTGCTCATGGAGATACCGGCCAGAACAATCCCGACAAGGCCCATAATCAAAGCCGGAATAGCCAAATACCCAAAAAAAAACGTCGAAAGCGACGACCGACAATACCAAAGACAAGATTCCGAGAACAAGCGCTGCAACGGACATAAGCCCCCCTTTTGATATTTCTTATCAATCTAAAATTATTTTGTTTCTTCTTCCTCAAAAGTCAAGACTTTTGGTTTTTTGCTTGGTTCCTAAGAAAACCGAATAGCCGTTCGAGAAGGGCCTGCCGTCGCCAAAGCCAAAAGCCTTTTCTTCTTTTTTAAGGTTTCCTTGAGCGTATCGTTTGCTTCCGTTTTTTCGCTTGCCTACCATGAAGCCATCCAAAAAACGAAAGAAGGACAACAAAATGAACGTCTACGATTTTACAGTCGAAGATCAGAAGGGCAACGGCTTTCCGTTAGGCAATTACGCAGGGAAGGTTCTGCTCATCGTCAACACCGCCACGCACTGCGGATTCACACCCACCTACAAAAACATCGAGGAGCTTTACGAAAAGCACAGGGCAGAGGGATTCGAGGTCCTCGATTTTCCCTGCAACCAATTCGGGGCCCAAGCGCCGGAGACGGTTGAGGAGATATCGGATATGTGCTCCTTGACGTACCACACCACGTTTCCGCGGTTTCAGAAAATCGAGGTCAACGGGGATAAAGCCATTCCTCTTTACAAGTTTCTGAAAAGCCAAAAGGGTTTTGCCGGATTCGATCATACTCACAAACTGAGCAAGGTTCTTGAGGACATCAACGCCAAAGAAAACAAGGGTTGGAAGAACGACCCATCCATAAAATGGAACTTCACCAAATTCCTGATCGACAGAAAGGGGAACGTCGTCAAACGTTATGAGCCGACCGCCTCCTTCGATATTATCGACCATGACGTCAAGGCCCTTCTGGAAGCCAAGTAATCTTGCGGAGGTTTCCCGTTCCTGACTAGGAGAAGGGACCACTTCATCAACCGCTAGATAGCGTTTTGCTGAGGTGGCCACTAACCCAAAAGCCAGTGAGACTATCTTCTATTTACTTGTGGATGACGCTCTTCAAGAAGTTAGTGCTGACATGGCGGGTAGATACAACGTCGTAAACGTAAGTTCAAACTTTGGATTCCTCTCAACCCTATATTTCCAATAAGCAGCGAAGTTAGAAGAGCCAAAGCAAAAGAAAATTAACTTGAGAAGGCAACCAGAGTTTATGAATGGAAACCGGCTCTTCCATTCTTGTTAGGAATGTCATATTAGAATCATGAAAAGCGAAATCATTAGATTTGTTAACGGATCGCTAAGCCTCGGTGTCGCTGTTTCGGAAAATCATGAGAGCGTTTGGCTGACGCTTGATCGAATGTCTGCCCTTTTTCAATCATCTAGGTTGCCATTTCCTATCATGTTTCTAATGGTTTCAAGGAAGAAGAATTAGATTTCGATACTTCCGTCGAAAAATTCGACCGAAGCCTTAAAACCGTATCAAGGCCACCACTTTACTATAATTTGGACGTTATCATTTCAGTTGGATATCGGGTCCATTCTTCAAACGGAGTCGCTTTCCGAAAGTGGGCCCCCAAAGTTTTAAAGGATTACATGGTTCGAGGGTAGGCCGTTAATGGGAAGAGATTAGCCGCGTTACAACGCACCATCTCGGTTCAGAAAGCCTTTATTTCTAGTGCATCTGAAAAGGCAGGCAGGGATTCAGAAGAGATACCGTCTGTTATCAAAGCCTATGAGGGCGCGCTAGGCACGCTTGATGAGTACGATCATGGGAGATTGTCGAAGCCAAAAGCCCCTTTGCCGAGCAAAGTCTTATATATCGGCTATGAAGAGGCAAAGGGAATGATCGAAGCCAGTCGTTTTTCATCCCGTCACGATTTGTTCGGAAAAGAGAAAGAGCCGGGCCAACTCAAAGGAATCCTCGACCAAATTCAACAGAATGTCTTTGGCAAGGAACTCTGCCATTCGGTCGAAGAGAAAGCCGCTAACCTTTTTTATTTCGCGGATAAGGATCACTTTTGCCGATGGAAACAAACGAATAGCCGCTATTCTTTTCTTAGAGTTTTTGCGAAAAAACAACGCTTTGCTCAAGAAAGGAAGGGCTCTCAGGATTTCTAATGACGCATTGGCTTCTTTGACTTTGCTTATTGCGGAAAGCGACTCCAATGAAAAGGAAACGATGGTGGCAATTACCATGGGTTTTCTTTTATCGTGAGCAAAGGTCAATCAGGGGCAAAACAGTCCATACTCGACGATGGACTGCGCCATCCCTAAAAAAGAACTGCGAATCATGCCAGGCATGGTAACTGTTTTCAGAAAGAAAATGACATGGATGACGGACGAGTAAGGCAAGATGCTTATTTACGAATTACCAAAAAAAGCGATAAAGTTGAAGTGCTTTTGAGCGGAGATAACGTTTGGATGACGCGGGCCGCTTTGGCGGATTTCTATCAGACATCGCTCCAGAACTCGCCTCTCATATCAAAAACATTTATTCCGATGGTGAGTGCGAAAAAGGGGCAGCCTGTAAGTCAGGCCTACATGTTCGAAATGAGTCTAGGCGAAAAGGGGAGTGGTGGGATTCTTTATTATGTATCTTCTATGTTTCTACTGTCGGAGCCTTGGCAGATCTCAGCTAAAACAGCGAGACAGAAAGCTCTTAAGGAATATGACAAACGTGACGCGGCGAGAGCAATAGGGGGAGATGTCGCTTCCAGAGATTACCGCCACAAAGTCTTTGAAGAAGCAATTTTTTCAGGCACTAAAAAATAGTGCTTTATTTTCTAATGGGCGAGCAATGGTAAAACTTGTTTTGTCATTTTTGATAATGTAAGTTTTGAAATCGGCTTTCGATGTCTTTAGAAGGGTTTATAAGAACGCTAGTGGTGAGCGCTTTTGCGAATTTTTACGTTGTCATTGAAAAAAACGGAAGGTTTTTCTTATGGGAAGGTTACGCCAAACAGAACTGAGACTGCCTTCGTCCGTTGTTGTGCTTCTTTATTTTCGGTTGAACTCTCTTCTTTTATGTTAGCGACGAAACATCGGGATTTCTCTTTTCTCCCGTCGTTCGCATTTGCGAAATATTACCCAAGTGCAGGCGTTTCTTGATGTTTTTAAATAAGCGTGTAAAATGGTATCGCAATGGATAAATGAACGATATGTATATTACCCGTAAACTTGAAAAAATAGTGGTTCGCTTAAGCGAAGAGTTCCCAGTCGTTTGCGTCATCGGCGTCCGACAATGCGGGAAGAGCACAATGCTGCGACACATTCTCCCCAAAGGCTTCCACGAGGCCAGCGTTGACACTCTGAGCGAAACGTCCTTGGCCGAAGAAGACCCTCGCGGTTATTTATTGAATCATGGATTGCCTCTTTTCATTGACGAGGCGCAGAACGCGCCAGCCCTCTTTCCGGAAATTTTGCATATCATCGAAGAGCGAAAAGCCAAAGGCGAGAGCGTTTATGGTTTGTTTTGGCTCTCGGGATCCAACAAAACCGAACTATTGAAAAGGACGCAGGAATCCATGGCCGGAAGGGTGGCGTTTTTGGAAATGAGCACGCTTTCCAAAGAAGAAATCGAGGGC
Source organism: Bacilli bacterium (assembly GCA_022641095.1). Taxonomy (GTDB): domain Bacteria; phylum Bacillota_I; class Bacilli_A; order RFN20; family CAG-826; genus UBA4951. Next base: position 373,051 of record JALCDB010000001.1, on the reverse strand, counting down.
CGGGACGAAGAGGTCTTCGATCCGCTCTTCAAAGACGTGACAAAGCGGAACGGACCGGCGTTAGGACCCCACGAACTCTACCAAAAAATATTTAGGGGCGGTTACCCTGAACTCTACGACCATCCAGAGAAAAACCCAGATGATTTTTACGCATCTTATATCGACACCTACATCAAAAAAGACGTTTCAGGTCTGATTGCAGAGAAAAGCGCGGTCCCCTTTAATGATTTCATCGCCTATTGCGCTGGATTTGTGGGCCAGCAATTTGTCGTGGCGAACGCCTCGACGGCCTTGGGGGTGAATGTCAAAACAATCGTTTCATGGCTTTCGATCCTAGAGAACACGGGCATCCTTTATTTCTTGAAGCCCTATTCCAATGTCGTTTCGAGACGTTTGGTGAAAGCGCCAAAACTCTATTTCATGGACACGGGTTTAGCGGCCTATCTTTCCCGTTGGCTGAGCGCGGAGCAACTGGAGATTGGCGCGATGAGTGGCCATTATCTCGAGAACTACGTTGTGAGCGAAATAGTGAAGAGCCACCATAATACCCATACCCGCCTTGATTGTCTTTTCTACTACCGCGATTTTGACCAAAAGGAATTCGATCTCCTCTTCGCGGATAACGAGAGGCTGTTTCCCCTTGAAATCAAAAACTCGGCTAATCCGAAAATCCCTTCCAGCGATCCGCTTACGAAGTTTTCCCTTAGCGAGACAGCCCGCCTTATCCTTTGCTCCCGTGATGATAAATTCATCGCCTCTAGCGGCGGATGGTCGCTTTTGCCGTTCTCCATTTTGTGAATCCACATTTTCTTTATAGAAACGGAAGAAAATCCGATTTCGGACCCTCGTGCAAGGCGAATGCCGAGAGTGGGAATCCCTCAATGGTTCTTTTCGCGTTTGCCAATGTAGCGATTTTTGTCCACAAAAAATTAAGAAACATCTAACTTTTTAACGCTTAAAGTCGCCTCGGAAAATATTAGAAACGAAATGGGCATCCAGTAGCAGGCGTCCAACCATGGCCGCTTTGACTTTGGAAATCTTTTTATTCTTGAAGTCTAAAGAAAATCGGAGCGCTTACGGACATCAACACCTGGTGGTTGATTCTTTCTTGTCCTTTTTTGCTGAGTATTGAACGGAAGCGTGATTTCGATGGAATTGGTTGGCACTGAACTCAGAATTTTTGCCGATGAAGTTTTTCGTTCGCAAACTATTGTCATGAAGTGCCTCTATCAGTGGCTGGTGTTTTACAATACAAAAAAGCGCCGATAAACAGCGCTTAATTTTTTAATGGTCGGAACGGTGGGATTCGAACCCATGACCCCTACCACCCCAAGGTAGTGCACTACCAAGCTGTGCTACGTCCCGGCGAAAGTAATTATACTCAAATGCTAAGCCTTTGCCACAAAGAAAGCGGCTTTGGTTTCGGCTCGTTTCTTTGGGCAAAGGCGCAAAAAGACATAGCCCTATTGCTTTTTCGTATCCGATGTTTGCTTTTCTTGTCTTTTAAAAACGAAAAGAAACCAGTGTTTTTTTTAATCTGCCTCGCGTGCACTATGTTCCGTTTACGACGTAAAACCCACAATCGGTTTTCTTTATTTTATCGCAAGACATTTCCCGTGCTTGCGCATACGCAGGCAGGTATAATAAACCCGCATTATGGATAAAACGATCGACAGCAAACATTACATCATCGTCAAGGGGGCGCGGGAGAACAACCTCAAGAACCTTGACGTTGCGATCCCCAAGGATACCCTGACCGTTTTCACCGGTCTTTCCGGAAGCGGCAAATCCACTTTGGCTTTCGACACCATCTACGCCGAAGGGCAGCGTCGCTACGTCGAATCGCTTTCCCCGTATGCCCGCCAGTTCCTCGGCGGAGTCGACAAACCCGACGTCGACAGCATCGAGGGGCTCTCGCCCGCCATTTCGATCGATCAGAAGACCACTTCGCACAACCCGCGCTCGACCGTGGCGACGGTGACGGAGATCTACGATTTCCTCCGCCTTCTTTTCGCCCGCGTCGGCGTCCCTTATTGCCCGCATCACCACATCCCCATCGTCGCCACGACGCCGGCCGAGATGACCGATACGATTCTTAAATACAAAGAAGGGTCGCGGATTCAAATCCTCGCCCCGGTCGTCAAGCATGAGAAAGGCACCCACAAGAGCACTTTGGCCAAACTGAAGGCGCAGGGTTTCGCGCGCCTTCGCGTCGATGGGACCACTTGCCTTATGGAAGAGGCTCCCGAGCTTGAGAAAAACGGTCGTCACGACATCGACATCGTCATCGATCGCCTCGTCATGAAAGATGGTTTGCGCAGCCGCGTGGCGGAAGACGTCGACCTCGCGCTGGACTGGGGGCACGGGGAACTCACGATCGTTTCCGACGAAGGCGAGAAACTCCTCTCCAGCAACCATTCGTGCCCGATTTGCGGCTTTTCCATCCCTAAGCTCGAACCTCGTCTTTTTTCTTTCAATGCCCCATTAGGCTATTGCCCGACTTGCAAAGGCCTTGGGATCGATCGATCGGTGGCGGTGGACCTTTTGGTCCCCGACCCGACCAAGACGATCAACCAAGGGGCGATCCGTTTCTACAAGAACGTCGTCGGGACCGCCAATCTCGAATGGCAGGAATTCTGCGTCCTCATGGACCATTACCATATTCCTTACGACGTGCCGTGGCAGGATCTGAGCGAGAAGCAGCGGGATATTATCCTTTTCGGCTCCAAGGAAGACATAAACCACGTTCTGACTTCCTCAAGCGGCAACCAAACCCATCACAAAGGGCCGATCGAAGGCGTGAAGACGAAAATCGAGCGGCTTTATAACGGGACCACGAGCAAATGGATGCTGCCGTATTACGAGTCCTTCATGCGCGACGACGTTTGCGAAACCTGCCATGGCGCGCGGCTTAACGAGCAGGCCCTTTCCGTGAAGGTGAACGGCCTAAGCATTTACGAGGTCACGCAACTGTCGATCGACAAGCTGTTGGTTTACCTTGACGGGATTGGGGAGACGTTGACCCCGAATCAGACGAAAATCGCCTCGATGGTCCTCAAAGAGATTCGTAACCGGGCGAAGTTCCTCGTCGACGTCGGCCTCGATTACCTGACTCTCGACCGCTTGGCCATGACCCTTTCGGGCGGGGAGGCCCAACGCATCCGCCTCGCCACTCAGATCGGAAGCCGGCTTTCCGGGGTTCTTTACGTCCTCGACGAGCCCTCGATCGGCCTCCATGAACGCGATAACCAAAAACTTATCGCCACCCTCAAAGAGATGCGCGATTTGGGAAACACTTTGATCGTCGTCGAGCATGACGAAGAGACGATGCGCGCCGCCGATTATTTGGTCGACATCGGGCCGGGGGCCGGGGTTCATGGGGGCGAAGTGGTGGCCGCCGGGTCCGTCAAAGACATCGAGAACGCCGGCGACAGCATCACCGGCGATTACCTTTCGGGCCGCAAGTTCATCCCCATCCCCCCCAAACGGAGAAGGGGCAACGGCAAGAGCATCGTCATCAAAGGCGCCAGTTGCCATAACCTCAAGAACATTACGGTGAAATTCCCTTTGGGCGAATTCATCGTCGTGACCGGCGTTTCCGGAAGCGGCAAAAGCTCGCTTATCAACGAGACGCTCGTCAAAGCCATCAAAAAGAGAATGACGGGCGAGGAAACCTTCCCTGGGGCCTATAAATCCATCGAAGGATTGCAGAACATCGACAAAGTCGTCGACATCGATCAGGAACCTATAGGCCGCACTCCGCGCAGCAACCCGGCGACCTACACCAAACTGTTCGATGACATCCGCGCCCTTTTCGCCGAGACCGAGGGGGCCCGGGCCCGCGGCTTCGACAAAGGTCGTTTCAGTTTCAATGTGCCTGGCGGCCGTTGCGAGAAATGCCAAGGGGCCGGCGTCGTTTGGATCCCGATGAACTTCCTGCCGGACGTTTACGTCAAATGCGATGAATGCGATGGCATGCGCTACAACGAGGAGACCCTGGCTTGCACGTATAAAGGCAAGAACATCCACGACGTTTTGGAGATGCGCGTCGAGGAAGCCCTGCATTTCTTTGAGAACCGGCCGCAGATTCTCCACCGAATCAAAACGCTCTATGACGTTGGTTTGGGTTACATCAAGCTCGGTCAGGCCGCGACCACCCTTTCCGGGGGCGAGTCCCAACGCGTCAAACTGGCGAGTCAGCTTCAGCGTCGTCCGACGGGGAAGACCGTCTATGTCCTTGACGAGCCCACTACAGGTCTTCATACCGACGACGTCAAGCGCCTCGTTTCCGTTTTGCAATCGCTCGTCAGCCACGGGGACACCGTGATCGTGATCGAGCACAACCTGGATGTCATCAAAGTGGCCGATACCATCATCGACCTGGGGCCCGAAGGAGGCTATCGTGGCGGCTCGTTGGTGGTGGAAGGGACCCCGGAACGGGTGGCGGAGTGCGAGAAGTCCTATACAGGCCGCTATTTGAAGGAAATCCTCGCCCGAGAAAAAGAAAAGGGGCAAATCGGATGAAAGTCCGTTAAGATATCACTATGGCTATCGCCGCTCTCGTCATCGGTTTGGTTCTCCTTCTTGGTGGAACCGTCTACCTCATCCGCACGCAAAAGAAGTTCGCCAAATCGGCGCGCTCGTCCCTTCTTAGGCGCGATAAAGCCGTTTTCGCCGTTTGCGCGGCCGCCATTTCCATCGGCGCCCTTTTGACGCAGGTATCGATCAATCTTTTCAACCCCTCATGGGAAACGAACGCCGACTATTCGTACCCGCTTTATGCCAGCATGGCTTGTATCGGCGCTTTTTTTCTTGCCTTATCGAACGTCGTCCTTTGGCTTAGTTTCTACCTTTATTACTACAAGCCCAAGATGGAGCCGCGGCAGCGGAAACTATGCCGTGTCATGATGTTTGTCGGCATTCCGCTCGTCTTTGTCTTTTTCCTGCTGTGGACCCAAGGCTGCGCGCCTTACATCACTTACCCCCTCGTGAGCGGCTTCACCATCTCATCCAGAGGGTTCGCGTGGGTTCGTGGCGGTTATAGCGGCGGCGATTTCCATGTCGCTTTCTATGCCTTCACGATGCTCTTCGGCGTCTTGGTTTGCTATTGGGTGGGCGACCATCGCTTTTACAAGGAATTCCATAAGCACGGCATTCTCGACAACGTGGCCATCTTCGCTTTCCTTTGCGGGGTTCTCGGGGCTCGCGTTTGGTATGTGATCGGCAATTGGACGCGCGATGGATTCGACAAGAATCCAGCCTCGATTTTCGCCATTTGGAACGGTGGACTCACCATCATGGGCGGGGCTCTCGGCGGAGTCGTCGGTGGGGTTATCTTCATGATGCTGCGCCGAAAATACGTCAACATCCGTTGGGCTATGGACGTCATCGTCCCGACGATTTTGCTCGCCCAATGCATCGGGCGGTGGGGGAATTTCCTCAACCAAGAGGTCTACGGGGGAGTCGTAAACGTCGCCGACGGTTGGGGATGGTTGCCTTTATTCATTCAAAAAAACATGCAGATGGGTTTGCCCGACGGGCAGATTCACGTGCCTCTTTTCCTCATTGAGGGAACCATCAACCTGGCGGGCTATTTCCTTATCGCTTGGGGGATTGGCAAGACTTTCAAAAGGCATCTCGCCAAAGGCGATTTGGCTGGTTGCTATTTCATGTGGTATGGCATCGTCCGCATGATTTTGGAGCCGTTCCGCGATTCGGCTTACAACATGGGCGCCGACAACGAGTGGTCCATTTGGTCGAGCCTCGTCTATGTCATCTTGGGCGCCGGCTTCGTCGTCTTCAACCATCTTCTCGATTTTAAGGAGAAGAGGGTTGCGGGATCGGGATCCGCTCCTTTCTTCGTGGCGGCGGCCAGCTGCCTTGCGACGGCTCTCTTCACCCCGTTTCTAACCGGCATCAAAGGCACCGGCTATCGGATTTCGCTGGGCGTCATCACCGAAAGCGAATCGCAAAACTATATGGGCATGAACCTCATATTCGGCGGAAACGGATGGAGGGCCAACGCCGGCCTTATAGTCGCTTACTTTTTCGTGGCCGCCGCCTTGGCCTATGCCGTTTATTCCTTTCTTCAAGCCCGCAAAAATCCTGAAGCGCCCGATTATCGTAACTATCTCATATCCGCCGGCCTTGGCGGGGCGGGGGTTATTCTCTTCGTGTTTTCAAAAGCCTTCTTGGGCCTAAAGGACGGAACGGGCGATTTTGGAAGCCTCACCGGCGTCACCGTCAGCTACAACTACGGGGCCGGTTTCTTGCTTACAATCGTTTTGACGGTCCTCGCCGTCGGCTTCCTCTTCATTCCCTATCTCGACCATCGCCTCAAGAAGAAAACTTCGGTGGCCGAAATTCCTTCCGAAGGCTGAAAACACGCCGAAAAGCGTTGTTGCCACGCATAATGCTACGCGCCCGGGTTTGGGAGCGTTATCATTGAATAGATGCAAAGACATGATATCGCCATAATCGGCGCGGGATGCGCCGGACTGACGGCCGCCCTTTACCTGAAGCGGGCCTCCAAGGATTTTGTTCTGCTCGAGAAAGGCGCCCCCGGAGGCAAGCTTCTCACCGTTAACGAAATCGCCAATTATCCGGGCTTTGAGAAAGTCCCGGGTTTCGTTTTGGCGCAGGCCATCGTCAAGAGCGCCGTTGATAGCGGCGTCGAGGTGACCTCCGCTTCCGTCAAGAGCGTTTCCAAGGCCGAGGGTGGCTTTTTGGTGGACACGGACGAGGAAAGCCACCTCGTCAAAGCGGTCCTTGTCGCGACGGGGCTATCGAACGTTCCTTCGATTAAGGGCGAGAAAGCCCTCTTGGCGCGGGGCGTCAGTTACTGCGCGACCTGCGATGGGCCCCTTTACCGCAAGAAGGACGTGGCCCTCATCGGCGAAGGGGAGCGCTCTCTTGCCGAGGCCCTTTATCTTTCCCCCCTCGCGAACCGCTTGCTCTATCTCACCCCACGAAAAGAACTGATGGGCGATCCGGGGAGCGTCGCCACCTTGCTAAGCCGACCGAACGTTGAGATCGTCTACGAGGCCAAGGCCTTGGAAATCAAGGGCGCAGGCCATGTCGAGTCGCTCGTCTACGAAACGAGGGGAAACGAAAAGGAGGCGGCGGTCTCCGCCGTTTTCCCGCTTCTTGGCGAAAAGAGCGCCTCGTCTTTTCTTTCTCCCCTTAACCTGGCCCTCAAGAACGGATTCGTTCCCGTCGACTCCTCGCTTATGTCGGCCGTTCCGGGCCTTTTCGCCGCTGGTGACATCGTGTCTAAACGCCTCCGCCAGGCGATCACCGCCGCCGGCGATGGAGCCAACGCCTCCGCCGGAATCATCGCGTATTTGCGGGAGGCGAAAGCGTGAACAAGGTCAATCTCGTCATCGTGTCCGGGCTTTCCGGGGCGGGGAGAACGACGCTCGCGAGCGTTTGCGAGGAACTTGGCTACTACGTGGTCGAGGATCTTCCCAGCAAAATGCTGCCTTCGCTTCTGACGGTTTTCGAAAACGATCCCATCACCTACGGGGAGGCGGCCGTCTTCGTCAACATCTCCGTGGCCCCTTCCATCATCGCCGAAGCCAAGAAACGCCCTTCGTTGGACGTTACCGCGATCGGCCTCGATTGCTCGCAGGAAGTGCTTCTTTCCCGTTTCCGTCTGACTCGTCACATCCATCCGCTTCAGCCGCGGGGATACACCCTTTTGGACGCCATCAAAAAGGATGAGGAGGACATGGAGCGGTGCCGGGCTTCCTTCGACATCTACATCGATACCACGAACCTCACCGAGAAGGACCTTCGGAAACTGGCGGCCCACCTTCTCAGCAAGAGCAAAGGCAAAGCCCCGATTTCGGTGGTCTTTTCTTCGTTCGGGTATAAGTACGGCTTGGCTCGCGACAGCGAGGTCGTCCTCGACGCCCGCCTGCTCAAAAACCCTTATTGGGTCCCTGAGCTTAGGAAACTCACGGGCATCGACCAACCCGTCATCGACTATATCGACAAGGATCCGAAGACGGCGCCGTTTTTGACGAAACTCTACGATCTCGTCGGCGAGTACATCAAAGGATCGGTCGAGGATGGGCGCGCTTTCGCCTTCATCGCCGTCGGGTGCAGCGGCGGACAGCACCGTTCCGTTTACGTGGCTCAGCACCTCTATGACCATTTCAAGGGCCGGTTCAACTGCCTGATCACCCACCGGGAGCTGTCTCGCTACCGCGAGGATGGCAAGAACTGATGGAGCCGAAGACGATTTCCTTCGCCGCCTCCGTCAAGGAGGAATGCGCCGCCCTTTCGCGCCCGGACGAGGAAAAACGTTCGCTCCTTTCCTCGTTCGTGAAGATCAACGGCCGTTACCATATTAGCAGCGAAGGGAGCGCGCTTGAGCTGGTGAGCGAGTCCTCGGCCATCGCCAAAGCGATTTACGGTTATCTTCATGACCTTTATGGGGTCGAGGTCCGCTTCGCATACTCAAGAAGCGCCGGTTTTCTTAAGCGCGTTCTTTTTCATGTCCTCGTCGAGCGCGAAGCCGATGACATCCTTAACGACCTCGGCATCGATTTGCTGACGGGCAAGCTCCCTTCCTTCGCCCTTCAGACGAGCGAGAAGCAAGCGGCCTGTCTTTGCGGGGCCTTTTTGGCCGCCGGAAGCGTCAACGACCCTCGGAGCTCCCATTATCATCTCGAGATCGCTTTCGGCGACCCGAACTACGCCAAATGGTTCCTTCATCTGTGGCGTCAGATCCAAAACCACCATTTCTCGGCCAAAGCGGTGGAGCGGCGCGGCAAGACGGTCCTTTACCTGAAACGGGCCGAGGAGATCAGCGATTTCCTCGTCCTCATAGGGGCCCAAGACGGTTGCCTCCGTTTCGAGGACGTCCGGGTCGACCGGGACTTCTCGAACATCGGCAATCGCCTTCAGAACCTCGATTCGGCCAATATGGGCAAAACCATAAAAGCCAGCGAGCGGCAGACGAAGGAAATCGCCTTCTTCGTGAACGCCCTCGGCTACGAGAAAATCGAGAACGAGAAACTCAAGGCCCTCATGAAACTGCGTCTGGCCCACCCCGACGCCTCCCTAGGGGAACTCGCAAGGTTCTTAAGCGAGGAGTTCGCGAGCGAAGTGAGCAAGAGCAACGTCAACCATCTTTTCCGCCGTTTGGACGAAGAATACAGAAAGGCCACGGAACATGGAAAAAACCAGTAGTCTCAGCGTGTGCTCGCAACTTGGGAAGCGCGTCGCCTATTTGCGTAAGGAGCGACACATGAGTCAGCTTTCCCTTTCCCTCGAAAGCGGGATCTCCAAAAGCTATCTCTCCGATTTGGAGCGGGGCCAAAGAAACCCCACGGTCGGGGTTCTCGTCCGCCTCGTTAAGGCCCTTGGGGTCACGCTGGAGGAGCTTTTCCGCGGCGTCGTGGGGCTTGAGCAGCTCCTTTGAGGCTCAAAAGCATATCGGTAAAGATGTATCGTGTCCCTTCCAAAGAAGGGAAAGCGCGTTTATAATCATCTTGCGGTTTATTAAAGGAGGACATCTAATAATGTCAATTAAACTAGCCATTAACGGATTCGGACGCATTGGGCGCCTCGCTTTCCGCAGAGCTTACGAAGAAGGCGGATTCGAAGTCGTCGCCATCAACGATCTCGTCGACGCGAAAACCCTTGCCTATCTCCTTAAGTACGACACCACCCATAGAGGCTGGCATCAGGACGAAATCGGCGCCGAAGTCGAAAAGGACGCCGACGGCAACATCGTCAAAAACAATCTCGTTTTCCAAGGCCACAAGATCCCGGTCCTCGGGAAAAAGGACCCCCACGATCTGAAGTGGGGCGAATACAAAGTCGACATCGTTCTCGAATGCACTGGCCGCCTTAAGACCAAAGCCGATGGCATGGTCCATCTTTCCAACGGCGCCAAAGGCGTCATCATCAGCGCCCCTTCGAGCGACAAAGACATCCCGACCTTCGTCTACGGCGTGAACAGCGACAAACTCACCGCCGACATGAAGATCATCAGCGGCGCCAGCTGCACCACCAACTGCCTCGCCCCGGTCTGCAAGGTCCTTAACGACGAATACGGCATCAAGGGCGGCTTCATGACCACCGTCCACGCCTACACCAACGATCAGACCATCCTCGACCTCGCGAAGGGCAACCTCCGCCGCGGCCGCGCCGCCGCCGCCAACATCGTTCCGACGACTACAGGCGCCGCGAAGGCCATCAACCTCGTCATCCCCGAGCTCAAAGGCCGCCTTATGGGCGGAGCCGTTCGCGTTCCGGTTACCGACGGGTCCCTCGTCGACCTCTCGCTCTTGCTCAACAAGGACGTGACCGCCGAGGAAGTCAACGCCGCCATGAAGAAAGCCTCGGAAGGCGAGCTCAAGGGAGTCCTTGGATACAATGAGGACCAGATCGTCTCCAGCGACATCATCGGCAACACCAACGGCTCCATCTTCGACAGCACCCAGACCATGATTTACAAGGATCCGGAAGGAACGCAGTACGTCAAAGTCGTTTCGTGGTACGACAACGAGTACAGTTTCACCTGCCAGTATATCCGCCTTGCCCGCGCTTACGCCAAAATCCTTGGCTGCTGATCAGCCATCACGGAAACAAAGGGCTCCGCTTCATCGCGGGGCCCTTTTTTTCGCGCCTGGCTCAGCGGAAGGGAAAATGCCTTTTTCGACGGGGCCGCCGCCATCGCCTAAGAGCCCGTAGAATAAAAACAACGGCGAAGAGCGCGACGAAGGATTCACATCTTTACAAAAACGCCCTCGCGTCGCGGGAAAGCCCTGTTTTGAAGCGAATTCGTCAAAAAAGAATCATTCGGTTGATTGAAAAAGCGAAAAATGATTGATATTCTTTTCTTGAGGTATTATGCCTCTAGGAGCATAACATATGAAAAAGTCTAGCCTATTGCTATTGGCGGCCCCAGCCCTTCTGCTTTGCGGATGCGGCGGCGGAAGCTCGCTTGATTCCAATGGCGTATCCAAACCTTCGGGCGGCGAAACCGTCAGTCTTGCCCAAGGCGCCAGCAAACTCGCCAACGCCGCCAAGGGAACCGTGGCCGAAGACGCGTTTGGCTTCAGCCTTTCGATCCCAAGTTTCTCGGCGAGCGTCGTCTCCGACCATATGTCCATTTCCACTTCGTTAGGAAAAGCGACGGCTTCTTTCGCCGCCAGCGGATATGACGGCACTTCCCTCGCCAATTTCAAAGCCGCCTTTTCGGCCGGTTTCGATTCCCTTGGTTTTTCGGCTTCCGTGGACACCGGCATGAGCGCCATGCCGACTTCCACTTCCAGCCTTTCCGTCGGCAAATCCCGGATCGGGGCTTATTTGTCCAATGGCGGCCTCTATGTCGACCTCAGCGATCCGACTTTGCACGAGGCCATCGTTTCCGCCGTCATTGGCGACCAGAGCGTCGACACTTCGTACATCTCCGCTTCCATCCCGGGCAAAATAATGTTGCCTGATGCTATCGCCGCCGAGGATCTCCCACTGATCGACCTCAGCGAATTCAACCAACAGGCCGCCTCCTTTGCCTCTGGGGTTGCCGCGAACGCCTCAAGCCTCGATCCGTTCTTCACCTTGAAGGATTACGAAGACGGCACGAGCACGCTCTATGGCGAGTTCACGGTCGAAACTTTGGCTTCCCTTACCGCTGCCCTCGAGGGGATCGGAAACAGTTCGTTCGACGCTTCGGCTGCCGTCTCTTCGATGCTTTCGCAAGCGGGCGACGCCAAACTCAATTTCTCCTTTTCGCTCAGTTACGACGCCAGCCACATCTTGGGCTTAGCCCTAGGCGAGGACATCTCCGTCAAGGCCGACGTTTCGGAGGGCGGCGAGACAAGCGAAGCGCAGATTGTGAGCAAAGGCTCTTTCAATCTCGACTTCGTCTATGGGCAGGACGCGAACGTCTCCCTTCCGAACGATCTTAGCGAATACGTTCCGATGACTTCATCCCCCGCCCTCAAATAAGGAAGAGGACGATCAGGGCCGCCCCGGGTGATTCCGGGCGGCCTTTTTCTTCCATTATGGATATATGGAAAGAGGCGACGGACGTGCTATCATATTTGCGATTATAGAATAGGAGATGCAAACATGCTGACAGTCAAAGACCTAAGAGACGTTTACGGCAAGCGCGTTTACGTTCGCGTGGACTTCAATGTTCCGCAGAAGAACGGTGTGATCCGTGACAACAACCGTATTAAAGCCGCTCTTCCGACCATTGAGGACCTCGTGGGCAAAGGGGCGAAAGTCATCCTGATGTCCCATCTTGGCAAAATCAAATGGAAAGAACCCGATCTCGCCAAAATCGAGGCAATGAAAAAAGCCAACGACATGGCCCCCGTCGCCGATGAGCTTCAGAGGCTCCTTCCGAACGTGAAGGTCCGTTTTTGCCCCGCGACCCGCGGCGAGGTACTCGCCACGGCCGTGGCGGCCCTTCAGCCGGGGGAGGTCCTTTTGGCTCAGAACACCCGTTACGAGAAAGGCGAAGAGAAGAACGATCCCGAACTCGCCAAAGAGTGGGCGTCCCTTGCCGACGCGTTCGTCATGGACGCCTTTGGCAGCGCCCATCGCGCCCACGCTTCGACCGTCGGCGTTCCGACGATCCTCAAGGCGGAAGGCAAACCGGTCGCCGAAGGCTATCTCATGATCAAGGAAGTCGACAACCTCACCCGTTGCTGCGACGTCAAGATCAAGGATCGCCCGTATATCGCGATTCTCGGCGGTTTCAAAGTGAGCGACAAAATCAAAGTGATCGACGCGCTTTTGAAGAAATGCGACAAAATCCTTATAGGCGGGGCGATGGCCTACACGTTCAAAAAGGCCCTGGGGATGAAGACCGGCAACTCGCCGGTCGAGGATGAGCAGATCGGCTATGCCAAGAAGTGCCTCGAAGAGGCCGGAGGCCGGATCCTTCTTCCGATCGACAGCGTCGTGACCAATAGTTTCGAACCGGTCGAAGGCCGTCTCATCAAAACGGTCGAAGGCGATATCCCCGACGGTTTTCAGGGGGTCGACATCGGCCCGAAGACCGAAGCGCTTTATAAAGAAGCCATTCTGCAAGCCCACATGCTTTTCTGGAACGGACCGATGGGCGTCTTTGAGCAAAGCGAGTTCCAAAGCGGGACCAAGGCCATTTGCGAGGCGGTCCGCGCCCTCAAGGGGAAAGCCTTCACGGTTTGCGGAGGCGGCGACAGCGCCGCGGCCGTCAAACAGTTTGGCTACAAGGCCGATTTCAGCCACGTCAGCACCGGCGGCGGCGCTTCCCTCGAGATGATCGAGAACAACGGTAGCCTGCCTGGCGTCGACGTTTTGAGGTAATCTTATGCGTAAAAAACTATTGCTTGGCAACTGGAAGATGAACAAAACCCCCGAAGAGGCCGCCTCTTTTGCTAGGGCCGCTTCGGAAATGGTCGATTTCGCGGTCAGCCATAACGTCGACGTCGGCGTCGCGCCGACCTACGTTTGCCTTGACGCGGTCAAAAAAGCCATCAATCCGAAATGCATCGTGGCGGCCCAAAACTGCAGCGAGCACGATCACGGCGCGTTCACGGGCGAGATCTCGATTCCGATGCTTCGAGCCATTGGCATCGATTGGTGCATCGTCGGCCACAGCGAGCGTCGCGCCTACAACGGCGAGACCTCCGAAGCCTGCAACGCCAAAATCAAAGCCCTGTTGGCCGCGGGGATGACCCCGGTTTATTGCTGTGGCGAATCGCTTGAGGCCTTCGAGAAAGGCGAGACCAAAAAGTTCGTCGCGGAGCAAATCCGCGCCGGGCTTAAGGATCTGACCCCCGATGAAGCTCGGAAGGTTATCGTCGCCTACGAGCCGATTTGGGCGATCGGAACCGGCAAGAGCGCCTCGACGGAAATCGCCGAGGACACCATCGGCTTCGTTCGTCGCACTTTGCGCGAGCTTTTCGGAACCGCGGCGGTCGACATGCGAATCCTTTACGGCGGATCGGTCAAGCCGGACAACGTCTCCGCGTATATAGGCGCTCCGGACATCGATGGGGCTCTCGTCGGCGGCGCTTCGCTCGATCCGGTTTCCTTTAAGGGTCTCATCGAGGGGATGCTCCGATAATGGACGTCAGCGCTGTCGCGGGACAACGGCAAGGCCAAAGCAAATTTTTGGCCGTCGTGTGCGGGTACCTGTGCATCGGCTTGGCCATAACGGCGGGCGTCGCCTTCCTCTTTTCCTACGTTTTCTATAACGTTTACTACGATCCTTCGATTGGCGCCGTGGGCGAAAACGCCCTCGTTCCGCTTCTTTCCTCTTGCGGCGTCGCTCTTCTCGTCATGCTTATCGACTCCATCGTCCTCAACGTGACGCTTGCCAAAAATAAGCGCGGAGCCTGGATCCCTTATATCCTTTACTGCGTCGCCATGGGCGTTTGGCCCGGCGCGCTTCTGCTTCTAGGGGTGCAACCGGAGATGATGGGCGAGGCCTTCGCCATTACCTCGGTCGCTTTCGTCGGCATGTTCCTCATCGGTTACTTCAGCAAACGCGATCTCTCCTTGATGGGGATGATCGGCTACGGACTCCTTTTTGGCTATCTTATGGTGGCGCTTCTCTTTGGGTTCTGGTTTTGGTTGAGCCCCGGCACTTTCTATGTCTTCGATTTGGTGGCCTCCTTCGTCGTGATCACCTTCTCGATGCTTCTCGTGGGCTTCGAGGCCAATCGCATGAACAAAGCCCTCGAATATGGGACGGCCACGAACAACACCGCCCTCTTCTACGCCTATCAATTCTATTGCGACTTCATCAACATTTTCCTTCGCGTGCTTTACATTTTGATGCTAACGAGGCGAAATAGCTGATTGGCCGCGCGCCCAATGAAGGCCCCCTTAGCGAGCGGGGCCTTTTTCTTTGGGGCGAGCGAGGTGGACGACGACGCAACGGGTGCTACAATGAAAATAAGAAAAGAGGGCATAGCGATGGCTAAGTTCTACGAATGCAAGAAATGCGGCAATTTCATCGGCATGGTGAAGGACGTCGGCGTCGTGCCCGTTTGCTGCGGCGCGGAAATGAGCGAGGCCGTTCCTTTCTCCTCGGGGCAAGAAGGCGCCGAGAAACATGTGCCGCTCGTCCACGAGGAAAACGGCAAAGTCTACGTTCAAATCGGCTCGACTCTCCATCCGATG
Organism: Bacilli bacterium; assembly: GCA_022641095.1. Lineage (GTDB taxonomy): Bacteria > Bacillota_I > Bacilli_A > RFN20 > CAG-826 > UBA4951. Next base: position 357,910 of record JALCDB010000001.1, on the reverse strand, counting down.
GATTCGGATCACTACATCGATTGGGTCTATCTTCTCACCGACCAAGGAACGCAGCGGAAAGTCCTTCACCCCGGCATGAAACCGGAAGTGGTCTTTTTGATTGGGGAAGAAGAAGTGGTGCTGTCCGTTGAGGCCCATTGCACCAAGCATGGCCTTTGGTCGGCTAACGTATAGAGGAGGCGCCGATAAGAAAAGGGGCGGTTTTCCGTTCCTTTTTTTGCGCGGAAGCGCGCCTGCGAGCGCGCATAAGGCGGAATATTGATTTACAAAGTCACTTTCTTCTTCGATGGAATCTAAGTTATTTGGCTTTTTAAGTGGTTTGGCTTGACGAAGTCCTCCCAAAGCGTAGAATTATCGCTGTTCACGCTTTCGGAAAAAGCGCGGAAGCCAAGGGACAGGGAAGCGAAAGCGACCCGATAACTTCTTGAAAAAGACGTTGACAGGCCCAAAGCAAAACCATATACTATCCAAGCACGCGAAAATTTGGGATAGCATCCCCCTTACTATGTAAGGTTGCGTGAGCTGATCTTTGAAAACTAAACAGATGTACAACTTATACACTAACGTCGATTCTTTTTTTGAATCAATTTAAAACCAGATATTTTATGAACTAGATCTAACTTTTTGAGAGTTTGATCCTGGCTCAGGATGAACGCTGGCGGCGTGCCTAATACATGCAAGTCGACCGGACGTAGCAATACGCCAGGGGCGAACGGGTGAGTAACACGTAGGTAACCTGCCCTCGAGACTGGGATACCCAGACGAAAGTTTGGCTAATACCGGATAACAACAGAAGAGGCATCTCTTTTGTTTGAAAGGCGCTTCAAAGCGTCACTCTTGGATGGACCTGCGGCACATTAGCTAGTTGGTGAGACAATAGCCCACCAAGGCAAGGATGTGTAGCCGATCTGAGAGGATGACCGGCCACAATGGGACTGAGACACGGCCCATACTCCTACGGGAGGCAGCAGTAGGGAGTTTTCGGCAATGGGGGAAACCCTGACCGAGCAACGCCGCGTGAGTGATGAAGGTCTTCGGATTGTAAAGCTCTGTTACAGGGGACGAATGGCAGCCATAGGAAATGATGGTTGTTCGACGGTACCCTGCCAGAAAGTGACGGCTAACTACGTGCCAGCAGCCGCGGTAATACGTAGGTCACGAGCGTTATCCGGAATTATTGGGCGTAAAGAGTGAGCAGGCGGTGAAGTAAGTCTGGAGTGAAAGCGTGGGGCTCAACCCCATACAGCTTCGGAAACTACTTCGCTAGAGTACGTCAGAGGTTAACAGAACTCCATGTGTAGCGGTGAAATGCGTAGATATATGGAAGAATACCAGTGGCGAAGGCGGTTAACCAGGACGATACTGACGCTCAGTCACGAAAGCGTGGGGAGCAAATAGGATTAGATACCCTAGTAGTCCACGCTGTAAACGATGATGACTAACTATAGCCGTGAGGCTGTGGTGAAGCAAACGCATTAAGTCATCCGCCTGGGAAGTACGGTCGCAAGACTGAAACTTAAAGGAATTGACGGGTCCCCGCACAAGCAGTGGAGCATGAGGTTTAATTCGACGCTACGCGGAAAACCTTACCAGAACTTGACATGGCGGATAAGGCTGCAGAAATGCAGAGATAATACCCGCACACAGGTGGTGCATGGTTGTCGTCAGCTCGTGTCGTGAGATGTTGGGTTAAGTCCCGCAACGAGCGCAACCCTCGTCCCTAGTTGCCAGCATTCAGTTGGGAACTCTATGGAGACTGCCGATGTAAGTCGGAGGAAGGTGGGGATGACGTCAAATCAGCATGCCCTTTATGTCCTGGGCGACACTCGTGCTACAATGGCCAATACAAAGAGACGCTAACTCGCAAGAGCAAGCAAATCCCATAAAGTTGGCCTCAGTTCAGATTGAAGTCTGCAATTCGACTTCATGAAGGTGGAATTGCTAGTAATCGCGGATCAGCATGCCGCGGTGAATACGTTTCCGGGGATTGTACACACCGCCCGTCAAACCATGAGAGCTGATAATGCTTGAAGCCGCTGTCCCAACCGTAAGGAAGGAGGCGTCTAGGGCAGGATCGGTGATTGGGGTTAAGTCGTAACAAGGTATCCCTACGGGAACGTGGGGATGGATCACCTCCTTTCTAAGGAGAAAGTTGTCCGACGCATAGCGCGTTCGGACAGTACACATTCGTTTCTATTTTTAATCCGATTTAGTCAGTATTTGGGCGTTAAGCGTGGGTGAGCATCTGTTTAGTTTTGAGAGATCAGGTTCTCTCGGCTTTTGTTCTTTGAAAACCGAATATTACAAAACATGTTCTTTCTGTTGTTGTTGCGGTTAATTAGATTTGGTTTTTACCGGATTTAGTCGATCAGCAATCATGACAAAAATATGAGATGAGTAGAATCATCAAAAGCAATTTATTGCTTTGTTTATAAGCCGATTTAACTTACGAAGTTAAGTTTTTAGGGCGTACAGTGAATGCCTTGGCACTAATTGACTATGAAGGACGCGACTACCTGCGATAAGCGGCGGGGAGCTGGAAGTAAGCTTTGATCCGTCGATGTCCGAATGGGGAAACCCGGCACATGTTATAGTGTGTCATCACGGGACTTTCGTTCCGTGAAGATTACCTGGGGAATCGAAACATCCTAGTACCCAGAGGAAAAGAGAGATTTTATCTGATTCCGTTAGTAGCGGCGAGCGAAAGCGGAGGAGCCCAAACCACCTTCGGGTGGGGTTTGGACCGCGACATGGGATTGTGATGTTCCATTCGAAAGGCCTGGGAAGGCCTGCCATAGAAGGTGATAGCCCTGTAGGAATACGAATGTCTCACCCTAGCGGTATCCAGAGTACGTCGGGTCAAATATCCTGACGGAAAGCGCGCAGACCATTGCGTAAGGCTAAATACAAATTAGTGACCGATAGTGAACCAGTACCGTGAGGGAAAGGTGAAAAGAACCCCGGAAGGGGAGTGAAAAGACTCTGAAACTGTATGCTCACAATAAGTCAGAGGGCGTTAAAGCCTGATGACGTGCCTATTGAAGAATGAGCCGGCGAGTCACGTTTGCATGCAAGGTTAAGCCGAAGAAGCGGAGCCATAGGGAAACCAAGTCTGAATAGGGCGATTAGTATGCATGCGTGGACCCGAAGCCCGACGATCTACCCTTGAGCAGGATGAAGGAAGAGTAACATCTTCTGGAGGTCCGAACCGACGTTCGTTGAAATGACCGCGGATGACTTGAGGGTAGGGGAGAAATTCCAATCGAGTTGGGGGATAGCTGGTTCTCCCCGAAACATCTTTTCGGATGGTCTTTGGTAATTAGCCGTTGGAGGTAGAGCACTGAATGCCTGATGGGCGCCTTTGGCGCTACTGAACGCAATCAAACTCCGAATTCCAATGGTGGTACCCAGGGAATCAGTCTGTGGGAGATAAGTTCCATGGACAAAAGGGAAACAGCCCAGACCGTCGAATAAGGTCCCTAAATTAAAGCTAAGTGTTAAAGGAAGTGGAGATACATAAACAACTAGGATGTTGACTCAGAAGCAGCCATCATTCAAAGAGTGCGTAACAGCTCACTAGTCGAGTGCCTCTGCACCAATGATTTACCGGGGCTTAAGCTTTATACCGAATTCACGGATTTTGTGTAGTTTACTACCCAAAGTGGTAGGGGAGCGTTCCATGTGGGGCGAAGGTAGACCGTGAGGACTACTGGACCGCATGGAAGTGAGTATGCCGGTGTTAGTAACGATTGAGGGTGAGAATCCCTCGCACCATTAGACTAAGGTTTCCTGGGCAAGGGTCGTCCTCCCAGGGTTAGGCGGGTCCTAAGTCGAGGCCGAAAGGCGTAGACGATGGCCAACAGGTTGATATTCCTGTACCCGCATACATGCGATGTAGTGACAGATTAGGATAGCGGATCCCTCTTATTGGATTGAGGGCTAACTGCCTTGGCTGGCCGATTGGCAAATCCGTCGGTCAATGTGAGGGCAGGAATGGGAGCGAATGGGGTAACCCTAGTAGCGAACTCCGCGATGCCTGGTCTCGAGAAAAACTGCTAGCTTAAGTGTATGCGGCCCGTACCGAGAACGGACACACGTGGTCAAGGAGAGTATCCTAAGGTGAGCGAGTGAACTGTTGTTAAGGAACTCTGCAAAATTACTTCGTAACTTCGGAAGAAGAAGTGCCCTCGCAAGAGGGTCGCAGTGAAGAGGCCCAAGTAACTGTTTATCAAAAACACAGCTTTATGCTAAGCCGCAAGGCGATGTATATGAGGTGATGCCTGCCCAGTGCTGGAAGGTTAAAAGGTGGAGTTAGCCGCAAGGCGAAGCCCCTAATTGAAGCCCCAGTGAACGGCGGCCGTAACTATAACGGTCCTAAGGTAGCGAAATTCCTTGTCAGGCAAGTTCTGACGCGCATGAATGGTATAATAATTTGGGCGCTGTCTCGACAGCAGACTCGGTGAAATCTTATTACCTGTGAAGATGCAGGTTACCCGCGACTAGACGGGAAGACCCCATGGAGCTTTACTGCAACTTATTATTGAGCGTCTGAGGTTCATTCGCAGCATAGGTGCCAGTCTTTGAAGCCGGGGCTTTGGCCTCGGTGGAGACAACAATGAGATAGCACTATTGAGTTTTGGCCGTTCTAACGTATGCCCTTACGAGGCAGCGGACAGTGATAGGCGGGCAGTTTGACTGGGGCGGTCGCCTCCCAAATCGTAACGGAGGCGCTCCAAGGTTCCTTCAGCATGGTTGGAAATCATGCGTTGAGTGCAATAGCATAAAGGAGCTTGACTGAGAGACATACAAGTCGATCAGGGACGAAAGTCGGATATAGTGATCTTGCGGTCCCGTATGGAAGGGCCGTAACTTAACGGATAAAAGCTACCCTGGGGATAACAGGCTGATCGCGTCCAAGAGTTCACATCGACGACGCGGTTTGGCACCTCGATGTCGGCCCATCACATCCTGGAGGGGAAGTACCTTCCAAGGGTTTGGCTGTTCGCCAATTAAAGTGGTACGCGAGCTGGGTTCAAAACGTCGTGAGACAGTTTGGTCCCTATCTGTCGTGGGCGTAGGAAGTTTGAAGGGTCTAGTCCCTAGTACGAGAGGACCGGGATTAACATTGCAATGGTCTACCAGTTGTCACGCCAGTGGCATGGCTGGGTAGCCACCAATGGAAGAGATAAGCGCTGAAAGCATATAAGCGTGAAGCTCGCCCTAAGATTAGACTTCCCATTCGCAAGAAGTAAGAGCCCTCCAAAGTTAGGAGGTTGATAGGTCAGATCTGGAAGCGCTGTAAGGCGTTAAGGAGACTGATACTAATAGCTCGAGGACTTAATTTCACTAATTTCCTTTTAAAGGAATGAGTAAGCTAAGTCGTCGCTTAGATTCATACAATTTCGGAAAAGAACATGGTACAGTAATATTCGGTTTTCAAAGAACAAGAGATCTTTCTCAAAGAAAAAGTCTGGCGGTGATGACGTGGTGGACACACCCGTTCCCATCCCGAACACGGAAGTTAAGCACCACAGTGGCGAAGGTATCCTCTTCGGAGGAGAGAATAGCACGCTGCTGGGCTTTTTCTTTTATGGGGTCCCTTCCCGCTGTTGGAAGGGTCTTTTTTCATGATGAAATCGTTCTCTGTCAGTTTGCGTTTCGCTTAGTCGTCGCTAAGCAAGGCCGTGGAAGAACGTTTTGTGGTTTTTGCTCGTCTTGGCGCGCCTTTTTCACCAATTGTTTGGAAATGGGAGAACTTCCAAGTTTTCAAAAATCGCGTTTTTCGGCGGGCCGAAACCATCGATTGAAAGCGACCCTGCATCGTGCAATAATTAAGTACCCCTTTCGGGGCATTTTATGGGTATTGACAAGACGACGCCCTTGGGGGCCATAAACATTTCGATCGAAGCGATCGCCAGAGTGGCGGGCGATGCCGCCCAAAGCTGCTACGGCGTCGTCGGTTTGGCGGACAAAAGAAGCCTGAAGCAAGGTCTCGTGGCCCTTCTTAAGCCCCAGGAATACGTGAAGGGCATCTACTGCCACCACCATAGAAAGACAAAAGGCTACGAAGTCGACGTTTATATCGTGGCCGCTTATGGCGTTAAGATCACGGAGGTTCTCTCCGAGGTCCAGAAACGGATTCGTTACGAGCTCGAAAAGGCTTTCGCGATCCCTTTTCAATACGTCAACGTCTACGTCCAAGGCGTCAAGGAAATCAAATAGGGCTTTCCCCAGGCGTTAATCAATCATGAAAACAATCAATGGACAACGGCTGAAACAGATGTTCCTCTCCGGAGCGAACAACCTCTATAACCACTATCCCGAAATCGACCAACTCAACGTTTTCCCGGTCCCGGATGGGGATACCGGCATGAATATGAACCTCACCCTCACGAGCGGCTGCAAGGAGATCAACAACCTCAACGACAGCGGTTGCGCCGCGATCGCGAAAGCCTTCTCGGGCGGCCTTTTGATGGGCGCACGCGGGAATTCCGGCGTCATAACGTCGCAGATATTCCGTGGATTCTCCGACGCGGCCGCCGGCAAAACCTCCCTTAACGCGAAAAGCCTCGCCGCCTGCTGGAGCAAAGGCAAGGAAGTCGCCTACAAAGCCGTCATGACGCCGGTCGAAGGGACGATCCTGACCGTGATCCGCGAAGCCGCGGCGGGCTTAGAGGGCTCGTTGAAGAAGGAAACCAGCGTCGAGGAGTCTTTCGATATTCTGCTTCGCGAGGCCAAGCTTTCCCTTGAACGAACGCCGGACTTGCTTCCGATCCTTAAGGAGGTGGGCGTCGTCGACAGCGGGGGCGCGGGCCTTTGCGTCGTGCTCGAAGGCATGACGAGCTGCGCGCATGGGAAATTCGTCAACCGCGCGAGCCTTTCCAACGAAGCCACCCCCGTCACCAACGTCCTAAGCGCCTACGCCGGCGCCAAGCTCAGCGAAGACGAGGAAGGATACGGCTATTGCACCCAGTTCATCCTTCGCTTGGGCAAAGCCGAGGATTTCAAGAAACCCTTCATCGAGAAGCGGTTCCAGAATTTCCTCACCACCCATGGCAAGAGCCTCGTTTTGGCGCGCGACGAGGATATCGTCAAAGTCCATGTCCACACCCTTAACCCCGGCATCGTTCTCAACTACGCCCAGAATTACGGCGAATTCGTGACCGTCACGATCGAGAACATGTCCGAAGAGCACAAGAATATCCAAAACGGCGACCTCGCCACCGACATGAATGCCAATATCGCCCGCCAAAAAGCCAAGAAGGTCGGCGTCAAACCCGTTAAGAAACCCGATGATCCTTTGGCCGATTATGCCCTCATCGCCGTCAGCAGCGGCGCCGGGCTCGACGAGATGTTCCGTGAGCTCGGGGTCTCGAAGATCGTCGGCGGAGGCCAGACCATGAATCCGGCCACCAAGGATTTCGTGAAGGCGATCGACGAGGTCCATGCCAAGAACGTCTTTATCCTCCCGAACAACTCCAACATCGTTTTGGCCGCGAGCCAAGCCTGCGAAGTCGTTGCCGCCAAGACGAAGGATATCGTGGCCCGGGTCGTCCCGAGCAAGACCATCCCGCAAGGCATCGTGAGTTGCATGCAATTCAATCCCGAGGAAACGCCCTCCGCCAACTACGCCGCCATGAAGAGCGCCCTCCGCACCGTCAAGAGCGGTTCCATCACCTACGCCATCAAGGACACCGATATCGCCAACGTCCACATCACCAAGGGCTATTACATGGGGATGAAGGACGACAAGACCATCGTGAGTTGCAAGAAAGACAAGTTCGCCGCGCTCTATGAGCTCATCGATTCGCTCGTGGGCAAAAAGAGCACCATGGTTTCCGTCATGTACGGAGGCGACGTGAAGGAAGAGGAAGCCAATGCCGTCAGCGAGAAGTTCACCGCCTCTCACCCCGATGTCGATCTTGACATCCGTAACGGTGGCCAACCCGTCTACAGTTTCCTCGTCGGCGTCGAATGAGAAAAAAGGAAAGAAAGCCCGTCAAGCGGGCTTTTTTCTTTCCGACCAAGCGAAGCCGACCATGGTAAAATAACATCATGGAACTGACGAGATCCCCGCTTATGAACGCGGCCCTCCTCCAATACGGAATCGTTTCGGAACGGGATGTTCTTGAGCATATTCCGCGCCGCTACGAGAACTACGCTTTAACGCCCGCTAAAGCCATTTACGAAGACAAGGAAAGGGTGGTTGTCTACGGTCGCCTCAAAGGCCCATTGGCTCACCCTCTTCGTTTTGGGGCAAGGGTCCTGTATCGTTTTTATTTCGAGAGCCAAGACGGGGCCTCCTTCCTCGTCGAGGCTTGGAACCGCCGCTACCTTGGGAATTTCCTTGAGGAAGGGGCTTCCTACACTCTCGTCGGCATCTATGAGAAAAGGCGGCACGCCCTGGCCCTCGTCAACATCGTGAAGGGCCCTATCGACCCGAGACGGACCTTGCGTCCCGTTTACTCGCTGCCCGCAAGCGTTTCGATGCGAACCTACCTTCCTTTGCTGAAACGGTGTTTTCTCGATGCCAAAGGGAGAACCCCCGACGTCGTGCCTCCTGAGTTCAGCCGGAAATATCGGCTTTTATCGCATTTCGACGCTCTGTATAAGGCGCATTTCCCAAGTTCCTACGAAGACGTCCATCAAGCCCTGCGAACCCTCAAGTACGAGGATGCCCTCGTCTTTTCCCTCGCTACCCAAATGGCCCGAAAAGCCAATAAGTCGCTTCGAAAAGATCGCCGCCGGAGGATCGATCAAGAAAAACTGGGGCGATTCGTCGCGAGCCTTCCTTACAAAATGACCCCAGACCAATCGCGGGCCGTTAGGGAGGCCCTTGCCGACATGGATTCGCCTTCCGTCATGTACCGACTTCTTCAAGGGGACGTCGGAACGGGCAAAACCCTTGTGGCCGGTGTGCTTTCCTTCGCCAATTACACGCGAAGCGAGCAGACGGCGTTTCTCGTTCCGACCGATACCCTCGCCCATCAGCATTACGAAACCCTTTGCGGCTTTTTCAAGGGCACGAACGTCCGCGTGGGGTTGCTCGTGGGCTCTTTGGCTCCGGCCGAACGCTCCGCCACGCTTCGCGATATCGCCGACGGGACGATCGACGTGGTGGTGGGCACCCATGCCCTTTTTTCCAAGGGGGTCGAATACGCTTATCTTGGTCTCGCCATCATCGACGAGCAGCATAAGTTCGGAGTCGATCAGCGCTCAAGGCTCCTCGGCAAAGGCGAGCATGCGGATCTTCTGCTCATGTCGGCTACGCCGATTCCCCGAACCCTCACCCTCACCATCTATGGCGACCTTGACGTGAGCTCCCTCTCTTCGTTCCCTTCGGGCAAACGGCAAGTGGGGACTTTCCTTGTGAAGCCAGGTTCCGCGCTGATAAAGAAGACGATTGATGGATCTTTGGAAAGCGGCCATCGCGTTTTTATCGTCGCCCCAACGATCAACGGGGCCGACGAAGACTCTTCCGTCCTTAAGAGGGCGGCCGCGTTCAAGCGCCTCTATCCGGGGAAGGTCACGATGATGCATGGGCGGATGGACCCCCTTGAGAAAGAAGCCGCGAGCCTCGCCTTCCGAACAGGCCTTTGCCCGATCCTCGTGGCCACCTCCCTCGTCGAGGTCGGGCTCGACGTCAAAGAGGCCGACGCCATGGTGGTCTATGACCCGACGCATTTCTCCCTTTCGAGCCTCCATCAGCTTAGGGGCCGCATCGGGCGCGACGGAAGCCCCGCTTCCTTCATCATGGTGAGCGAGGAAAAAGAGGAGGACGTCGAAAAGCTGTCCGTCCTTCTCCATACCGAGGACGGTTTCAAGATCGCCGAGGAGGATCTGCGTTTGCGGGGTCCGGGCGAAATCGCCGGCACGAAGCAAAGCGGTTTGCCCGATTTCCGCTACGCCAACGTCATCAGCGATTTCAAGATTTTCGAATGCGCCCGCGATGACGCCGCTTCCATCCTCGCCTCCGAAGGGCGCCTCGAATACGGCCCCATAAGCGAAAGAGCGAAGAAGGAAAGCAAGGGGAGCACGCTCGCTTAGTGGCGATTGCCTTCGCTTCTCGCTATACTAGCGAGAGAAAGAAAGAGAATATGAGCAAACTCGTGATCGACATGATGGGAAGCGACTTGGGGAGCCTCGCCGCCAAGGAAGGGGTCCGCCTTTTTTCCGCCGCCCATCCGGAGACCACGCTCGTTTTGGTGGGCAAAAAGGAGGAGTTGGCGGACTTGACGGGTTACGAGGTCATTGACGCCCCGGATGTCCTCAAGATGGACGTGGGGGTCCTTGAGGTCCTTCGCAAAAAGGGCTCCAGTCTCGTCAAAGCCGTTTCCGCGGTCGCCTTGACCGGGGCCGACGGAGTCATATCGGCCGGGTCCACGGGGGCTTTCCTAACGGCCGCGACCCTTATTAACAAGAAAATCCCGGGCGTTTTGCGGCCCGCTCTCGTGACGGCCTTCCCGAATCTTGAGGGCGATGGATTCGCGACTGTTCTCGATGTTGGCGCCTCAAACGCCAACACCGCCGAGGAACTTGCCCAGTTCGGTCTCATGGGGACGCTTTATTGCCAAGAGGTTTACGGCATCGAAAAACCGCGGGTGCGGCTCCTTTCCAACGGAAGCGAGGATGGGAAAGGCTCGCCCCTAGGCAAGGAGGCTTTCCCGCTTCTAAAGGCTGATAAGCGCCTTAATTTCCTAGGCAACATCGAAGCCTCAGCCGTCCTTAAGGGCCAGGCCGACGTTATCGTCGCCGACGGTTACAGCGGCAACGTGATGCTGAAGTCGCTCGAAGGGGCCGCCAAAGGGATGTCGGGTTTGCTCAAGAAAGCGTTCATGAGGAACCCACTGAGTAAACTTTCCTATCTTTTCGTTCGCGGCGGCCTTAAGGCCCTCAAGGACAAAATGAACCCCAAGAAGACCGGCGGCGCTTTGCTTATCGGCGTGAACGCCGTCGTCGTGAAAGCCCATGGCAACAGCGACGGCGAAGCCTTTTTCCATGCGATTGAGCTCGCGGACAGACTCGCCAAGGCCGGACTGGTTGAGAAAATCGCCGCAGGAGTCGCCAATGGCTAAGGATTTGGCGCTTTTATATCGCAAATTCGGATTCGTGCCCCACGATCCGACGCTTTTCGAGTTGGCGTTCACCCACTCAAGCGTCAATGGCATGGTCGGGACCCGCCACCGCGATTATGAGCGTCTCGAGTTTTTGGGCGACGCCGTCGTCGGCATGGTGACGAGCGAACTTTGCTTCATTTACCACCCCGACATGGAGCAAGGGGATTTAAGCAAACTCAAATCCCAATTCATTCGCACCGAAAGCGAATCCGCCTATGGGCGGAAGCTCGGCCTTGACGATTTCGTCCGCCTTGGCGTTTCCTTTCAGGGCGACATCCATAGCGCTTCCCGGGTCCTTGAGGACGTTTTCGAATCTTTCATCGGAGCCCTTTATCTCGATCAGGGGCTTGATTTCTGCTACAGGTTCGTCCGCGGTCTTTTCGAGGAAGACATCAAAAACGCCGCGGTCATCCCCGACATCAACCCCAAGAACGAGCTTCAGGAGGCTATGCAGGCCGAGAACAAAGAGTCCGTCCGTTACCAGATCCTTTCCGAAGAGGGCCCAGCCCATGCCAAACGTTACGTGGCCGCGGTCTATTTCGAGGATCAGGAGTTGGGGCGCGGCGAAGGGCGGAGCAAGAAGCTCGCCGAAGTCGCGGCCGCCCGAAACGCCATGGCTAAGCGGGCCGAGCTCAAGGGAGGCGAATAGGATGGGCGTTCTTGCTTTCCTGAAGGGCAAATTCCAAAAAAAGCAGCCGGATCAATACGATCGGGGCCTCAGCAAATCCCGGGCTTCCTTCGGCGACAAACTGGCGGAGCTCGCCAAGCGTTATAAAACAGTCAACAGCGACTATTTCGAGGAACTGGAGCAGATTCTGGTCGAGGCCGACGTCGGGGTCGCCCTTTCGCTTCGCCTGATCGAGAAACTCCTCGACAAAAGCAAAAAAGAGAAAATCAACGACCCTTCCGCGATCAACGAGGAACTCATCGACATGATGTTCGTCGATTACGTGAGCAAAGGCGAGGATATCGAGAACGAGATCCGCTTCGCCAAAGGGGGGCCGACCGTTCTTTTGGTCGTCGGGGTCAATGGGGTGGGCAAGACCACGACCATCGCCAAACTCGCCTATCGCTATGGGAAGCGGGGCAAGAAATGCATGTTCGTCGCCGCCGACACCTTTCGGGCGGGGGCGGTGGAACAACTTAAGGTCTGGGCCTCGCGCCTTGAAGTGCCCATCGTTTGCGGCAAGGCGGCGGCCGATCCGGCGTCCGTGGCCTATGACGGGGCCCTCTATGCCAAAGAGCACGGCATCGACCTTTGCATCGTCGACACCGCGGGCCGCTTGCAGAACAAAAGCGCCCTCATGGATGAGCTTGTCAAGACGAAACGGGTCCTTTCGCGCGCCATTCCGGGCGCCCCTCACGAGACTTTCCTCGTGGTCGACGCGACGACGGGGCAAAACGGCGTCGAACAGGCAAGCGCCTTCAAGGATTGCACGGATCTCTCGGGCGTCGTCATCACCAAGATGGACGGAACGTCCAAAGGCGGCATCATCCTTTCGATTCGCGACGAGATTGGCGTTCCGGTCCGTTTCATCGGCCTAGGCGAGAAAATGGACGACCTCGAGGAGTTCGACCTCGATAAGTATTTGCACGGATTGCTTTTGGGAGGATCCAAATGAGCGCGGACATTTTGGCGGATCGGGACGAGGCCGTTCGCCTCTTTGAGGTTTACGGCCCGCTTCTGACCGAACGGGAGAAAGCCCTTTTTTCCTATTATTATTCCTATGATCTTTCCTTGTCCGAGATCGCCGAGAACGAAAGCATCAGCCGCGCGGCCGTGAGCGATTCGCTCGGGAAGTCGCTTTCCAAGATGAAGGAAGACGAAAGCCGACTCGGTTTGCTTTCCCGCCAAAGGGAGGCGACAAAGCTTCTGAAAGAAGCCCGCGAGGGCTCACCCAAGGAAAGAGAGTCCGCCTTAGCGAAATTGGAGGAAATCCTCAACCATGGCATTTGAATCGTTGTCCCAACGTTTTCAGAACGTTTTCAAGAAGATGAGGGGTCAAAGCCTTTTGACCGAAGCGAACATGGACGAAGCGGCGCGGGAAATCCGAGTGGCGCTTCTCGAGAGCGACGTCAACTACCAAGTGGTCAAGGCCTTCGTCAGCGACGTGAAGGAAAAAGCCCTTGGCGAGAAGGTCTACGCGAAGGTGTCCCCGAGCGAGATGCTCATCAAAATATGCCATGACGAGATCGTCTCCCTTTTGGGTGAGAACAATAGAGGCATCGAATTCGCCCATGGCGGTCCGACAACCCTCATGCTCGTGGGCCTGCAGGGCTCGGGCAAAACCACGACCGCCGGAAAATTGGCGCTTCACTATAAGAGCAAAGAGGGCAAAAGGGTTCTGCTCGCCGGCCTTGACGTTTATCGCCCGGCCGCCCTCGACCAGCTACGGACCATCGCGGAGGAGATCGGGGTCGATTTCTTCGAAATGGGCACCGACGTGCCTCCCGTCGAGATCGCGAAGGCCGCTAGGGGGAAAGCGGCGTCGGAGAATTACGATTTGCTGATCCTCGACACCGCCGGCCGCCTTTCCGTCGACGAGAGGCTGATGAAGGAGTTGGCCGACATCGGCAAGGAAACTCGTCCCGAGGAAACCCTTCTTCTCGTGGACGCGATGTCGGGCCAGGACGCGGTGAACGTGGCTAACGCCTTCAACAAGGAAGTCCGTCTCACCGGCCTCATCATGTCGAAACTCGACGGCGACGCCAAGGGAGGCGCGGCCTTGTCCATCAAATATATGACGGGCCTTCCCATCAAGTACGCCGGGGTTGGCGAGAAGCTCGAGGACCTCGACGTCTTTTATCCTTCGCGCATGGCCGATCGCATCCTCGGCATGGGCGACGTCGTCACTTTGGTCGAGAAGGCCAAGGAAAAGATCGACGAGAAGGACGCCGAACGCCAAGCCAAGAAAATGATGCAGGGCGAGTTCACCCTCGAAGACATGCTTAAGCAAATGAAGATGGTCCAAAAGATCGGCAGCCTGGGGGCGATCGCCAAGATGATCCCCGGCATGCCTAATCTCACGGACGAGCAAAAGAGCGCGGCCGAGCGGCAGATGAAGGACTTTGAAACCATCATCGATTCGATGACCCCCTATGAGAGGCGGCATCCCGAAGCGCTGAAGTTCTCGCAGAAGAACCGCATCGCCAAGGGTGCGGGGAAGGTTAACGCCGACGTGAACCGCGTCTTAAAGAAATTCGATCAAGCCAAGCAGCAGATGAAGATGATGAAGCAGTATCAGCGCGGCGGCAAGATGCCGGGCGGCTTCGGAGGCGGGTTTCGATGAAGGAAATCGATCCGAAGGGAATCCCTTGCGATCCCTTTTCCCTTTTCGCCCATCCCGCCGTGGCGGTGGTGGAGGCGGAAGGAAAGAGGAACGCCATCACGATCGCCTGGGGGCGCTTTAGGAAACCTTTGGTCCGTGCCCTGCGTCTTCGTTTTCATCAAGACGTCCCGCTACTCGCACGGCCTCTTCGAGAAGGCCGACGGCTATTCGGTGTGCCTGCTCGACAAAGGGCACGCCGATTTATGGGAATACTTTGGGCGGGTCTCGGGCCGCGACGAGGACAAGATCGGGGAAAGCGGGCTGACTCTCCTCCGCGAGGATGGGGTCCCTTACTTCAAGGAATCGAAACTCGCGATCGTCGGAAAGAAGCTTCTTTCGACCGCGCTCCCAAGCGGAGATATCCTCGATCCCGCGATTAAGGGAAAATACTATCCCGACGGGAGCCATCACTCAATGTATGTCGCTAGAATCGTGAAAGCATTTGTCGAATAAAGAAAAAAATGAGGCTAAGCCTCATTTTTTAATGAACTTCTTGCCCTTTTCAAGAGCGGTGGTTTCCCACTTGGGGGCCTCTCCGCCGTCGAGCTCGGCGAGAAGCTTTTTGTCTTGCTTCGTGAGCTCCAGTTTTCCGAAGAGGTCCGCCCGATGCTTCCGCGTGAGGTCGAGGGATTGTTTGCGGCGCCACTTGGCGATGGCCCCGTGGTCGCCCGTGTAGAGCAGGGGCGGCACCTTCAGGCCCTCATAGTCGGCCGGCTCGGTGTATTGGGGGTATTCGAGGAGCGGAGCGTTGAAGGATTCGTCCACGAGGGATTCCTTGGCGATGGCCCCATCGAGCAGACGGATGACCGAATCGGAGACCGCCATGGCGGGGATCTCGCCCCCGGTGAGGACGTAGTCCCCGATCGAAAGGAGCTCGTCGACGTAATGGTTGACCCGTTCGTCGACTCCCTCGTAGTGGCCGCAGACGAGGATCAGGTGATCCAATTTGGCGTAACTTTGGGCTTTTTTCTCGTCATAGGTTCCCCCGCGCGGGGAGAAAAGGACGGCATGGCTTCCCGGCGTTCTCACGGAGCGGAGCGCGTCCACGATAGGCTGGCATTTCTCGATGAGCCCGGCTCCGCCTCCTATTGGAGGGGTGTCGGTGCGGCCGTATTTGTCCTTCGTGAAGGAACGGATTCCGACGACGTCGACGCTGACGCATTTTTTGGCCAGGGCGCGCTTAATGATCGAGTTCTCAAGGAACCCGTCGAACATCGTGGGGAACAAAGTGAGGATCGTTATCCTCATAAAAGGCCATCCATGACCTTAATGGTAATCCTTTTCGCGTCGAGATCGATCGAAAGGACGAATTTTCCCATCAGAAAAGGAACGAAGAAGTCACGCCCGCCTTCGCGTCTCACGCGGAGGGTTTTGGTGGGGGCGTAACTGAGGACGTCGAAGACGACGCCGAGTTTGGTTCCTTTTTCGTCGGCGACCTCGCATCCTTTCAAATCCTCAAGGCGGTAGTAGCCTTTCGGAAGCGGGGCCTCGTCCTTGGCGATATAAACGCTTTGGTGAAGGTGCGTTTCGGCTTCTTCTATCGAAGGCCACTCCTTGAAGGCGAGGACGACGAAACGCCCCTCGTCCCGGAAGCGCTCCACGATGACGGGGGCGTTTTCCTCGCCGACGTAAAGCTTTTGGCCGCGTTTGAAGCGGGCTGAAGGAAAATCGGTGAGCGAATAGCAGCGGACATCGCCTTTAAGGCCGACCGTCTTAGCGATTTCAGCGAGTTTCACGAGGTCCATGAAAAGAGAAAAACGGCGCCAATCACTTGGCGTCGTCCTTATTGTCATCGCCTTCGTCGAAACTTTCGAACTTCAAGTGGATGCGGACGTTGCTGTTGTCGGCTTTGCCGGCGATGTCGACGGCTTCGCGCAGGGCGTTGGCCACGACGCCACGCTTCCCGATGAGTCGGGCGGTGTCGTCGTTCTCGGCGACGATCAGGAGGGTGACGTCACGGCGGCCGTTCGACGGCAGCTCACGGATCATCACCGAGTCTTTATGCTCGATGAGGGGGTCGATGAGCCCGTGGACGATACTCTCGTAGTCCATCACTTCGCCTCTTTGGCCTTGACGGCTTTGGCGTTAAGGCCTTTTTTCGCGAACATGGCGCGGATGCTGTCGCTGGGGATGGCGCCGGCCTCAATCCATTTGCGGGCGAGCTTCTCGTCGATGATGGCGCCTTCGAGTCCCTTGGCGGGATCGTAAACGCCGATTTGCTCGATGATGCGGCCGTCGCGGGCGCAATGGCTGTCCGCGGCGACGATGCGGTAGAACGGATTGCTGTGGCGGCCCATCCGGGTCAACCTTATTTTGACTGACATGGTTGATGTCCTCTTTTCCACAAAAAAGATTACGCTTGCGTCGATTGCGTGTCAAGTCATTGCGCTTGACATGCGATAAAGCGGCTTGAAAGAAAACGTTTGAGACGCGCGGAAAGGAAAGGGGCGCGCTTCCGAGGAATCCTGAGACCATGGAGCTTTTGGCGCATGTGTCCAAAAAAGCCTCGAATTACGTTTATTTCGTCTTGCCGATTACCCGGATTTTCGGCAAATGCGTCGCTTCCTTGCTTTTGGTCGTCGTCGTTTCGGCTCAAGCCTTTCATAAAAACGGCAGTTTGAGTTCTTTGACGTTTCATGGTTTCGCCTTGCCGTCATATCGCCGCGAGGAACCGCGTCGTCCTTCTGCTTTCTGGCAAGCCTTTTTTCTCTTGTTTTATTGGTGGCCGAAGTCTATCATTCTTCTTGCGTCCGTAAGGACGATACGCAGGCTCCGCTGAACTCGTCACTAGGATCATGAACCTGAGGAGAACACCATTTGAAAGGAGGCCGTCATATGAATAACAACATTGTCAATGACATCACCGCCCGCCAGATTCGGAAAGACGTTCCCGCGTTCTCGAGCGGCGACACCGTGAGGGTGTACGTCCGCATCATCGAAAACAAGAAGGAGCGCATTCAGCTTTATGAAGGCGTCGTCATTCAACGCCGAGGCCATGGGGTCAGCGAGACGTTCGTCGTCCGCAAGATCTCAAGCGGCATCGGAGTCGAACGCACGTTCGCCGTCAACAGCCCCTCGATCGCTCGCATTGAGCTCGTCAAGGTTGGCTGCGTCCGCCGAGCCCGCATCCATTACATGCGTAAACTCTCCGGCAAAGCCGCCCGTATCAAAGAGCAGGATAGAAAAACCGCGAAGAAATAAGCAAGTGACAAACGAAGGCCAGCCTGATGAAGGTTGGCCTTTTTCGTTTCCTCTTGCGTTGCCAACCTTTCCTTCCCCTTCTATAATCTTCCTAGCGACATGGCTAATTTAGATACCATCAAAACCGAAAGCGAGTTGCCTTCGCCGAAAAAGAAACCCAGCAAGGCCCGTTCGGTTTGGGGGATTCTTTTCCGTTTACTATGGATCACCGTTTTCGTTCTCGTCATCGGGGTCTCAAGCCAAATCATCTACGACTACACCCGTTACGACAATTTTTATGTGAGCGGGGACTCGATGTACCCCACCCTCAATAAAGACGCCACGTGCTCGTTTCGCGAAGGCGAAATCAACGATGGCACATGGGGTAACTTCGATGCGGACGGCACTTACGTCTGCGACTATGGATTAAGCGACTCCTCGGATGGGTTTCAGGATAAACTGGAACGTTTCGACGTGGTGGTGGCCCATTATGACGATGACTACGATCCCTCGATTGGCGGATTCACCGGCAAAGCGGTCATCAAGCGTCTTATCGCCTTGCCGGGCGAAAGCGTCTATTTTTCCGTGAACGGGACTCTGTTCGTCAAAGAAGCCGGCGCGAGCGATTACAAGGAAGTTCCGCAGCCCGCGGCTATCGTTAACGACGAGAACTCCGCCGGCGAACCGACTATCGGTTTGACGGCCTCAGCCGAGGCCGTCTCGGCCCTCAGGGGCTCTTTCTACGGCTCCGAATCCGACCCCGTCACTCTGCTGGACGACGAATACTTCCTCGTCGGCGACAATCGCCGCATCGGCAAGAGCGACGACAGCCGCAAATACGGGCCGCTTGGGATCGGCCGCCGCAGCGACCCCTCGCTGCCCTCGGGTCGCGACCTCATCGTCGCCAAAGCGATTGCCATCACCGCCAAGCGAAGAGTCGTCATGAAAGGCGGCGAGGCCGTCAAGAACACCTGGGTTTTTGGCAGCGCCGCGATGCCTTGGGCCATCCAATACCTTGGACCCGACGGCGAGGCCGGAGCGACCGTAAGCATCGGCGGGGCAACCGGCGATCCCTCGCTTTTTCGCCATTCCCGGAGGCGGTTATGGCCCAACTGAAGAACGTCCATTATTATCCAGGGCATATGAAGAAGGCTCAGGATAGCCTCACGAAACTCGTCAGACTCTGCGATCTCGTGATCGAAATCGCGGACGCGCGGGCCCCTCTTTCGACGAGGAACCCGGCCTTGAAGGGTATCATCGGGGCCAAACCCCACGTTTTGCTGCTCAGTAAACTCGACAAAGCCGACCCCGCCATCGCCGCGCAATGGAAACGCCGTTTTTTGGACAAAGAGGGCCTTTGCGTTCTTCTTGGTGACTTGAAAAAGGAACGTTTCCGGAACATCGAGGCCCTCCTTGGTC
This sequence comes from Bacilli bacterium, assembly GCA_022641095.1. Classification (GTDB taxonomy): domain Bacteria; phylum Bacillota_I; class Bacilli_A; order RFN20; family CAG-826; genus UBA4951. The sequence goes on along the minus strand of JALCDB010000001.1, from coordinate 338,865 downwards.
CGCAACTTGCCGCCAAAAGGGCCAAAGAGGCCCGCCTTGGCATGAAAAGGCAACCCGCCCGACTTCTTGTCATGGGGATCCCCAACGTCGGTAAGAGCACCCTCATCAACTCTTTGGCGGGCCATAAGCTCGCTAAGGTCGCCAACCGTCCGGGGGTAACCCGCGCCGAGCAATGGATCAAAATCGGCGAAAGCCTTCTTCTTCTCGATACCCCGGGGATCCTGCCGATGAACTACCCCGATGGTTCCCAGGCGGTTCGCTTGGCGCTTCTAGGCTCCATCAAAGAAGAGGTTTTGCCCAATGACGATTTGGCCGTGGCTTTGCTTTCCTACCTCAAAGCGGAGTATCCGCGTTGTTTGGGTCTTCGTTACGGCTTGGCGGACATTTCCTCCCTCAACGGCGATGAGATTCTTTCCGCGATCGCCGTCAAGCGAGGTTTCTTGCTTAACGGGGGGGCGCCCGACGAGTCCAAGGCCGCTTTGGCCCTCATCAAGGATTTCCAAGGCGGCGAGCTCGGCCGCCTTTGCCTCGAAAGGCCCTGAATGCTCAAAAAGGAACGGGAATTCTATAGCCCGTCGGTCAAACTGATCGTTGGGATCGACGAAGCCGGGCGCGGCCCTTTGGCGGGCCCGGTCTATGCGGCGGCGGTCGTCTTTCCGCCCTCTTTCAAAAACGATGAGATCAACGACTCGAAGAGACTGAGCCCCAAGAAGCGCGAGCGGCTTTTTTCCCTCATCGAGGAGAAAGCCTTGGGATACGGGATCGCATCCGTCTCGGCTGAGAAAATCGACGAGATCGACATTTACGAAGCCACCAAGGTGGCGATGAAAGCGGCCCTCTCCCAAATCAGAGTCCGATACGATCTCGTCATCACCGACGCGATGCCCCTTAAGAACCTGAAGGTTCCCGTCGTCGCGATGGTGAAAGGCGACGCGCAATGCCTCAATGTCGCCGCAGCTTCAATCCTCGCCAAAGTGAGCCGGGATCGTTATCTTGAGGATTTGGACGGGAAATACCCGCAATATGGGTTCGCTCGCCATAAAGGGTACGGGACCAAGGAGCATTTGGCGGCTTTGGCCAAATACGGGCCGATCGAGGGCGTTCATCGGAAGACTTTCGGTCCCGTAGCCGCCTATTATAAGGGGCAAACGAAAACGCTTTAGGTACGAATCCGCCTTTTTCCTCCTACTTAAGAGCGGGAGGTTTTTGCTTATATGCACGCTCGAGACATTTTGATCGCCCTATCGGTCAAGTACGAGGGGGATTGGCCCCATACCATGGAGGCGATAAGGAAAAGGGAGCCGGTGACGGAGGCTCTTGTGGAGGAAAAGGAGGCGACGGTCAAAAGCAAAACCCTCACGATCGTCGACCCCCTTTACCCCGAGGGTTTGAAGCAATCGTTCCGTCCGCCGCTCGTCCTTTATTACTATGGGGACCTCAAAACCCTTAATGAGGAGAGTTCCTGCCTGGCCTACATCGGGAGCCGCGACGCTTCACCTTATGGGCTCAAAATGGCGGAGCGTCTCTCTTTGGCGGCCGTCAAGGAAGGCTTGAGCGTCGTGACGGGTCTTGCTCGGGGCATCGACGCGGCGGCCACGAAGGCGGCTCTGGATTATGGAGGAAAGGCGGTGGCGGTGCTCGGGAGCGGCATTGACTGCCCTTATCCTTCGAGCAGCCTCGGCTTATATAAGCGCCTTATAAGCTCAGGCCTCGTCATGAGCGAGTATCCTGGATCCCTTCCGCCTAAGCGCGATAACTTCCCGGCGCGCAACCGCATTATCGCGGCCCTTTGCCATGGCATCGTGGTGGGCGAGGCTTCGCCGCATAGCGGCACCCTCATAACCGTCAGTTACGCCCTCGGCGGGAACAAGGAAGTCGGTTGCGTGCCTTACCGGGCTGACGAGGAAAGCGCCTGCAACGCCCTCATCAAGGACGGGGCTTTCATGATAGAGAACCGAGACGACCTGCTTGACATGATCGGGCGTCCTAGGAAAAGCGAGACGCCGAAATGACGCCCGGAAAAAACTTTTCGCGAACCTATAAATAATCTTTATTTATATATTAGGAAAAGAGGCGGCCATTCATTTGACAAGGCTCCCTTTCCTCTTTATATTGAGGGCCGGAAAAAGGGAAAATCATGAAATTAGTCATCGTTGAGTCTCCGCATAAGTGCGACACCATCGGCCGTTATTTGGGGTCCGATTATAAGGTCATGGCCAGCCAAGGCCATATTCGCGACCTTTCGACAAAAGGCCCTGGCGGCTTAGGCATCGACGTGAAGAACGGCTTTAAGCCGGATTTCGTGATCACTTCGACGAAGCGTCCCATCGTTCGCGAACTCACCAGTGCCGCCAAAAAGGCCGATGAAGTCATCCTCGCGACCGACCCTGACCGCGAAGGGGAAGCCATTTCCTGGCATTTGGCCCAGGTCCTTGGGCTTGATGTGGCCACCACGAAACGATGGCAGTTCCACGAAATCACGAAGCCGGCGATCGAAGAGGCCCTCGAAAACCCCAAACGCATCGACATGAACCTCGTGAACTCGCAAGAGACCCGCCGGATGTACGATCGGATAATCGGTTTCAAGCTTTCGAGTTTGCTCCAAAGGAAGATGGGTTCCAAAAGCGCCGGGCGCGTGCAATCCGTCACTTTGCGGATGATCTGCGACAACGACGAGGAAATCAAAGCGTTCAAGCCCGAGGAGTATTGGACCATCGACGCCGAACTCGTCGTCGGCGACAAGGAACTTAAGGTTTCTCTCGACAAAATCGATGGGAAAACCATTTCCATACATAGCAAAGCGGAGGCCGACGCCGTGGTGGCTCGCATCGGGAAAGACATGAAGCTCGCATCCGTGAAATCCGTCGAGAGGCACGTCTCCTCAAAACTCCCGTTCACGACCAGCACCATGCAGCAGGAGGCCTATAACCGCTTTAAGTTCTCGACTTCGCGCACCCAAAGCATCGCCCAGACCCTTTACGAAGGCATGGAAGTGGAAGGCGAGCACGTCGGCCTTATCACCTACATGCGCACCGACAGCACCCGGTTGAGCGCCGATTTCTTCATGAAGCACGCCAAGCCCTTCATCCTCGACAATTTCGGACCCGAATACCTTGGTCGCGTCAAGAGCGCCAAGAACGCCGCCTCGGCTCAGGATGCCCACGAAGCTATCCGCCCGACCGGAACCCACCGGACTCCGAAAATGGTCGCCCGTTACCTCACCCCCGACGCCGCGAAGCTCTATCGCCTGATTTACGATCGCGCGATGGCTTCCCTCATGAGCGACAAGATCGAGCGTGATACCGTCGCCCTTTTCTCGACGAACGGGCTAACCTTCAAAGCCACTGGCGTCCAAATGGTTTTCAAAGGATACGAAGCGATTTACGGGGATTTCGAAGATGACGACACCAAACTTCTTCCGCCTTTGGAAGAACAGGCGGTTTATGGCATCGGAAAACTCCTTCCGGAGCAGAAGTTCACCAAGGCTCCGGCCCGTTTCACCGAAGCCAAAGTGGTCAAGCTCATGGAGGAGAAGGGAGTCGGCCGTCCTTCGACCTACGCTTCGACCATCAAGACGCTTCTCACCCGCGGGTACGTCACGAGCAAAGGCGGCGTTTTGACTCCGACCGAGAGCGGAACGCGAACCACCCTCGTCCTTAAGAAGTACTTTCCGGAACTCGTGAACGCCGAATACACCGCGAACATGGAGAAAAAACTCGATGAAATCGAGGATGGCAAGGAGCGTCAGATCGACGCGATGAACGATTTCTACGGGCCTTTCATGAGCAAATTCACCGAAGTGGCCGAGAAGATGTACAAGGACCCGGCCCAAGAGACGGGCGAACTATGCCCTAAATGCGGTTCGCCGCTCGTGATAAAAAAGAGCCGTTACGGCAGTTTCGTCGCCTGCAGCAATTACCCCAAATGCGACTACATCCAAAAGAAGCCCAAAGCCCCGGCTAAGGAAACGGGTGAGATGTGCCCCGTCTGCGGACGCCCTTTGGTCGAACGCAAAGATAGGCGCGGACGGACTTTCGTCGGCTGTTCGGGTTACCCCAAATGCAACTACATCAAGGGGGCCGAAGACCATCAGGCCAAAACTCCCAAATACACGGAGAAGGATTGGGTGAAACCCTGCCCATCGTGCCATGATGGCCACTTGGTCCTCAAACATGGGCGCAAGGTCGATTTCCTTGGGTGCACCAACTACCCGAAATGCCACTACCATGAGTGGCTCACGAAGAAAGGCAAGAAGTGAGCCCTTCTTCTCGCGTCACGATCGTCGGAGGCGGACTCGCAGGCAGCGAAGCCGCCTTTTTTCTCTTAAAGAAAGGGCTCGCGGTCACCCTTTACGAACGGAAGCCGCTCGTGGAAGACGGGGCCCACGTCAACCCAAATCTCGGCGAACTGGTATGCTCGAATTCCCTTAAGAGCAAACGGCTCGACAATGCCTGCGGGCTTCTTAAGGAAGAGATGCGGAAGATGGGTTCGTTGACGATGGAAGCCGCCGCGAAAGCCGCCGTCCCAGGCGGAGACGCCCTTACGGTGGACCGGGACGTCTTCTCCAAGGAAATAACCGATCGCCTCTTGTCTTTTCCTTGTTTCAAACTTATTCGGGAGGATGTCTTGGCGATTCCGGAAGGCCCGACGATCATCGCCACGGGCCCGCTTACGAGCGGCCCGCTGCTCGAGGCCTTGGGCGCGACCGTCGGAAAAAAGAACCTTTCTTTCTTCGACGCCTCCGCCCCGATCGTCGAAAAAAATGGCCTCGATTTTTCGAAAGTCTATGCCAAGAGCCGTTTTGAGCAAGGCGACGATGCCTATCTCAATTGCCCTTTCACGAAAGGGGAATACGATCTCTTCGTCAAGGAACTGGTGGGGGCCAAGAAAGCCCTGACCCACGATTTCGACACCCATTATTTTGAGGGGTGCCTCCCGATCGAGGTCATGGCTTCCCGCGGGCCTGAGACGCTTCGCCACGGGCCGCTCAAGCCATTTGGCCTCTATACCCCCGAGCATCCCCATCCTTATGCGGTGGCCCAGCTTCGCCAAGACACCAAGCTTGGCGATTACTATAACCTCGTCGGCTTTCAGACCAATCTTACCTATCCGGAGCAAAAACGGGTGTTTTCGTTGATCCCAGGACTTGAGAAAGCGAAGTTTCTCCGTTATGGGCTCATGCATCGGAACAGCTATATCGATTCACCCGGCAGCCTTAACGACGACCTTTCGCTCAAAAGGCTCCCTGACGTCTATGTGGCCGGGCAACTGTCGGGGGTGGAAGGCTATGTCGAGAGCGCCGCCCTTGGGATCGTCGCGGCCGTCAATCTCTACCGTCGGGAAGCGGACAAAGGGTTCATCGCCTTGCCGCGGGGAACCGTCGTCGGCGCCCTTCTCGATTACGTGCTTCACGCGACCGTCGCCTATTTTCAGCCCATGAACGCCAATTGGGCCCTTCTGCCCTCCAGCTCTCCCTCCGCTCGGGAGGAAACTATCGTAAGGAGCCTAAAAGCGATAGAATCCTATTGGGTGAGCGTCAATGAATAAGCCGGAGGCCGAATTCCTTGAGCATTTGCGGATCGATCGCCAATATAGTGGGCGGACGATCGACAGCTATCGTCGCGACATCGACAAGTTTTGCGATTACCTCATGAGGAATGAGATTCTGCTCGATCGCGTGAGCAAAGACGATATCCGCGACTGGCTTGGCGAGGAACTCGACGCCGGGATCGGCAAACGCAGTTGCCAAAGAAGGATGTCGGCTTTGCGGGGCTTTTTCGACTATGCGAAGGAACGCGGCTACGTGATGGAAAACCCTTTCCGTTTCGTCGGCTCCCCGAAGAAGCCAGTCCGTTATCCCAAGGCCCTCACGATCGAGCAGGTCAACGCGTTTTTTTCCGCCAACGCGAAACGAACCGACGAATTGAGGCTTCGCGACCAAGCCATTTTGGAATTGCTTTACGCCTCGGGGATGCGCGCCAGTGAGCTTTGCGCCCTCACCAAGAGCCAGATCGACTATGGGAACCGGATGATCCGCGTCTATGGCAAAGGCAAGAAGGAGCGGTTGGTCCCGTTTGGGGTCACCGCCGAAAAAGCCATGAAGGAATACTACAAGGAGTCTCGCGGGCTTTTGCTTTCCCGCCATAAGGGCGGCGGGGATCCCGACGCCTTTTTCCTCACCAACCGCGGCAACGAGATGAGCGATCGCGACCTCGAGTACATCCTTCTCGCCATCCAAAGCAAAACCGGGATCTACCTTGGGCTTCATCCTCACGAGCTTCGGCACACTTTCGCCACCCATCTTCTGGAAGGCGGGGCTGACCTTCGCCTCATTCAGGAGCTTTTGGGCCACGAAAGTCTCAACACGACGCAGATTTACACCCATGTGAGCCAAAAGGCGATGAGGAAGCAGTACAAAGAGCATTTTCCGAAGCGGGAAGCGGCCAAGAAGTAGGTTTTCGCTTCCTATACGCGCAGGCGGATGATATAATCGCACTCGGCGCTTTTCCAATGGAAAAAGAACGCCATATGCGCACCCCGCGGATTCAGCGCCGTGTTCCCAATTGGGCGAAATAGCTTAAAAATCGATTGGGTGGTCGGCTGTTCGAAACGGGGGAGGAACAAACAAATGGAGGTCACCAAAATGAGTGACGAAATCAAAGTGGAAGCGAGCGCGACGCCTGTCGCGACCGCCGAAAAAGCCGCCCCGGCTGTCGCCCCGGTTGCTGGAGAACCTACCATGGCGGATATCGTTCGCGACCCGAACGCTCCGATCATGACCATCAAAAAAATGCTCGAATCCGGTGCCCATTTCGGACACCAGACCCGTCGCTGGAACCCGAAGATGGGCAAATTCATCTACGGGGCCCGCAACGGCATCTATCTGCTCGACCTCGTCAAAGGGGTCGCCTGCGTGAATGCCGCCTACAAAGCCCTTAAGGGCATCGTCGACCTTGGGGGAAAAGTCCTTTTCGTCGGCACTAAGCCCCAAGCTCAGCAAATCGTGATCGATGAAGCCGCCCGCAGCGGCTCATTCTACATCGCCAACCGCTGGCTCGGCGGGACGCTCACCAATTTCCGTACTATTCTGACCCGCATCAAGAGGCTCAAGGATCTTGAGGCCATGGACGACGACGGCTCCTACGACAAACTTCCGAAGAAAGAAGTCGCCATCCTTAAGAAAGAGCAGGTCAAACTCGCCCGCAACCTCGAAGGCATCAAAGAGATGCGCCGCCTTCCGCAGGCCCTCGTCGTGGCTGACCCTTCCGTTGAGCGCAACGCCATCAAAGAGGCCTACAAACTCGGCATCAAGGTTTTCGCCATCTGCGACACTTCCGACGATCCGGACTTCGTCAACTTCCCGCTTCCCAGCAACAATGACGCCGCGAGCGCCATCAAACTTCTTATAGGCACCATGGCCGACGCCGTCGTCGAAAGCAAAGGCGGAGTGACCGAATTCGCTTACGTCAAAGACGAAGGCGAAGAAGCCACCATGAAAGACGCTATCCGCGTCGCTGACATCGCCAACGAGCAGCGCAAAGCCGCCATCCGCGCCGCCCGAAGGGAACGCGAGGAGCGTTATGCGCATATCCAAGCCGAGAGATCCGCCCGCTACGCCGCCCACGAAGGCAGGGCCACTCCGGCCCCTGCTGCGCCCGTCGCCCCGGAAAAAGCCAAAGAAGAAACCCCTGTGAAGGTTGAGGAGAAAGCCTAATGGCCGACAAGAACGTCATCGAACTGATAAAAGCCCTCCGCGAACGAACCGGAGCTGGCATGATGGATTGCAAACGGGCTCTCGAAGCCAACGGGATGGATATCGAAAAGTCCGTTGATTACCTGCGCGAAAAAGGCATCGCCAAGCAAGCCAGGCGCGCCAACCGCACGGCCGCCGAAGGCCTTACCAACGTCGCCATCTGCGAGAAGTGCGGCAAAGCCGTCATCCTCGAAATCAACTGCGAGACCGACTTTGTGAGCGCCAGCGACAAATTCAAGAGCCTGGTCGCGAGCGTCACCGACACGCTCTTCGAGAAAGAGCCCAAGACGATTGAGGAAGCCAAAGCCATCACGACTCAGGAATTCCAAGACGCGGCCTTGGCCGTCGGCGAGAAACTCGACTTCCGTCGGTTCGCCATCGTGAGCAAGAAACCCGAAGAAGGCTTCGGCTCCTATATCCATATGGGCGGGAAGATCTCCGTCGTCGTCGTCTTCGCGAAAGCCGATGAGGAAATCGCCAAGCCGATCGCCATGCATATCGCCGCCAATAACCCGCTCTACGTCAACTTGGAAGACGTCCCTGCCGCTGATCGCGCCCGCGAAAAGGCCATCGCCGAGCAGGAAGTGAAAGACGATCCGAAACTTATGGCCAAGCCGGATCAGGTCAAGGCCATGATCGTTGAGCGCAAGGTCGACAAGGTGCTCTCTCAGAGTTGCCTCGCCCTTCAGCCCTATCTCATGGACGAGAGCGAATCCGTCGGTGAGTTCCTTAAGGGGAAAGGCAATTCCGTCGTCTCCTTCGTCCGCTATCAGGTGGGCGATGGCATCGTCAAAGATCCTAGCCAAGCCAACTAATAAAGAAAACGCGCACCTATCATGCGCGTTTTTTCGTATAATAGGAGACAGTATGAAAACCATCTATCAAACCATTGTCCTCAAACTCTCCGGCGAAGCCCTCGCCGATGGGAACGATAAGACGATCCTCGACGCCAAAAAGCTCAAAGCGGTGGCGGCCATCGTCGAGAAAGTCGAAGGCATGGGCGTCCATGTGGCGGTCGTCGTCGGAGCTGGCAACATTTACCGTGGCAGATTGAGCGAAAAGATCGGGATTGAGCGTTCGACCGGCGATTATATGGGGATGCTTGGCACGATCATAAATGCCTTGGCTCTCCAAAGCGCCTTCGAGGAAAAAGGCCTCAGCACCCGCGTGATGAGCTCAATCAACGTCCCGCAGGTTTGCGAACCCTATATTCGTCGGAAGGCTATCCATCATCTGAAGAACGACCGCGTCGTCATCTTCGCCGGCGGCACCGGCAACCCCTATTTCACGACCGACACGACCGCGACTTTGCGGGCCCGGGAAATTGGGGCCGAGGCCATTCTCATGGCCAAGAACGGCATCGAGGGCGTCTACGACGATGACCCGAGAAAGAACAAGAACGCCAAACTTTTGCCGAAGCTCACTTACCGCGAGGTCATTGAGCGGAAGCTTGGGGTCATGGATCTGACCGCCGTCGCTTTGCTTGAGGACAGCGACATCAAAATCAACGTGTTCGATATGGAAGACCCGGAGAACATCGCCAAAGTCCTTATGGGCGAGAAAATCGGAACCGTCATCTCAAAGGAGTGAACAATATGGATCCCTTAGCCAAAGAAGCCGCCGCCGAGATGGAAAAAGCCATCGGCAATTTCAAGACGGGCCTAGGAAAGCTCCGCAGCAGCCGCGCCAACCCGGCGATGCTTAACGGCATCCAATGCGAATACTACGGCGACAAAATGGACATCGGCTCGCTTTGCTCGATTTCGATGCCGGAGCCGCGCCAGCTCTTGGTGTGCCCCTATAGCCGCGAGGATCTGAAGACTGTCGCTACCGCCATCTCGGCGGCCAACCTTGGGGTGAATCCCCAAGTGGAGGCCGACGCCATCCGCATCATCGTGCCGCCTCTCACCGAAGAGACCCGCCGCGATATCGCTAAGCGAGCCAAAGCCCTTGGCGAGGAAGCCAAAATCGGCGTCCGCAACGTCCGGCGGGACTATCTCTCGCTTCTAAAGGACGACGACTCAATGTCCGACGATTACAAGGACCGCGTCGAGGAGGATATCCAGAAAGCGGTGGACGAGAGCAACAAGAAAATCGATGCCATCCTGGCTGAGAAAACGAAGGAAATCATGGCGATCTGACCCGTCTTTCTCGTTTTATGGCGAAGCTTTGGCTTCGCCTTTTTCTTTCGACCGACGAAAAACGAACCATCTCGTGTATTATTTACTGAGGCAAAGACCTCGACCGAAGCCATGATTCACGATCATACCCTCACGCGCCTCAAGTCGCTCGATCGAGCGACGATGGAAGGGGCTTTCAACGAGATATACAAGGAGTATTCCTTGCTCGTTTATTACGTAGCCTTTTCCTATACCCATGAGGAGGCATCGAGCCAAGACATAACGAATCAAACCTTCGCGAACTTCTATGAGAGCCGCTACAAACTGACGAAAGGCAAAAAGGTCAAGTATTACCTCGTGAAAACGAGCCGGAACCTTGCCCTCAACTTCCTTCGTCATGAATCCTTCGTCCCATATGAAGAGGCGATTGGTGTCCAGAAGGAGGAAACCAAATCGTTCGGGGAGTATCTGGAACGTTTTTCCTCCTTCCTTAGCGGGGAGGAACTCGATTTGCTGGTCTATCGCTTCCTTTACGGCTTTAAATTCCGCGAGATCGCGAAAGGCAAAGGCGTCAGCGTGAACGCCGTTTCGTCGAAGTACAAGCGGGCTCTTGACAAAATCAGGGCCCATTACGAGAAAGGAGATTTATGAAAAAAGCGGATTTACGAAAGGCCTTCGAAGCCGATTTGCGAGCGTTTTCGCCCGTTCCGGAACGGTTTCCGGTCGAGACGCTCCCAAGCAACGAGAGGCGCTACGTCAACGTCAAGGGGATCATTGGCTGGACGGCGTGGGGAATCGCAATCGCTTTCGGCCTCGTCGTCGTGGTCGCCATATCTTCGGTTTTGGCCATGGGTCTTAGAACGGAGGAATCGCTCCATCGGGAGAAGCGGGTTTACGCCCAAAACGTCGGAACGGCTCTCAAGGAGGATTACTTCAAGGCTCTGAATTCCGTCGAATACCCCTCGCTGTCAGGTGGGCAAAACCAAATTGAGGCAACCTTCGTCGATGATGTTCAGAAATTCACGGATTCGGTTTTCGGGGCTTTTGACGTCGGAGGGAGCAATTTCGCTTTCGCCCCTTTTTCCCTTTATGGCAACCTCATGATGGCCTCTTCGGCTTCCGTGGGGGACCAGTCGGGATTCGACTCCCTTTTGGGAGGCAACGCCGCTTCACGGGCCTCCAAGTTCAGAGAGGCTTATGAGAACGACTACTTCGTCAAGGGGGACGGCAACCTTCAGATGTATAACGGCGCATTCCTCAGTTCTGCCTACGAGCCGAACCGGGATTACGTGAACGCTTTGACCGCGATGTATGCGGAAGCCTATGGGGTCGATTTCACGAACGAAAAAGCCTTCGCGGAGATTTCGAAGTGGGCCAATGAGCGCGTTGATGAGGATGGGTTCGTTTCCCCGGAGGACCTGGAATGCGAGAATCCGCTTCTCTATCTTCTTTCGACTTTCTGCTTCAAAGGAACCTGGAGAAACGGCTATTCGACCGCCGAGACGAAAGAGGGGCTGTTCGTCTCGGCGAGCGGCGAGTCCCAAAAAATCGATTTCATGAACCATCTTTACGGCGGGCTCGTCTACGAGTTCGGCGATTACGTGGCGGTGGACGACCAGTATAACGATGGCCTTGACATCGTCTATCTGACTCCTCGCGATAGCGGAGACGATATATTGCCCCTTATCTCGGGGAAGGATATCTTCGCCTTGCCGGAGGAGAATCTGGCTTCCACCTTATACGTCGATCTAACGGTGCCGAAATTCTCCCTGTCGAGCAAACTGCGGTTCGACGAGGCCCTCTCCTCATTGGGGCTAGGCGATCTCTACGACCCCTCTTCAAGCGCCTTGGCGGGAGCTTTCGCCGATTATCCTGATGGAGCTCCGGCCTATTTGGAGGAGACCTATCAGAAAAACGAGATCTCAATGGATGAGGACGGCACGACCGCCAAAAGCGTCACCTTCTCCTTGGGAGGAGCCGCCGCCGCCCCGGTTGAGGAGGATAACACCTACGTCGTCGATCTCGATTCGCCCTTCCTCTTTTACATCAAGGACAGGTTCGGCATCCCCCTTTTCGTGGGTTACGTGGCCGAGGTCTGAGAAGCCTTTCCTTCTTTCGGGCGCGATTCGTCGACGCTTCGGGACGAAGCCACTATGTTTCATCCCTTTTCGATGGCAAAGCGAGAAAAAGAGCGCCATCTCCTTCATGCCCATGGGCGCGCATGATATAATTTCAGCCGCATGGAAAAAGAGCCATTCGTTTTGAGCAAAAAACTTGACCACGTGGCTTTCATCATGGATGGGAACGGCCGTTGGGCCACCTCGCGCGGATTGCCGCGTTACCTCGGGCACAAAGAAGCCTGCAACCGCATCATCGAGCTTTTTGAGGTTTGCCGCGAATTTCGTATCAAATATATGTCGTTCTTCGCTTTTTCGACCGAAAATTGGAATCGTCCGCAGGAAGAGATCGACCATCTCATGGATTACCTTGAGCTTTTCTTCAAGAAGGAAATCGATTATCTCGATTCGGTCGGGACCCGCATCGTGGTTTCGGGCGACCTGACGAGGATCCGCGAGAAGACGAGGGGAGTATGCTACGAATCCATCGAGCGGACGAAAAACAACAAAAAATGGGTCATCAACGTGTGTCTCAATTACGGTGGGCGCGACGAGATCGTCCGGGCGGCTCGCCAAGCCGCGCGGCTCGCCAAGGAAAACCAACTCGATCCCGCTTCCCTTGACGAAAAGAGTTTTCGCGATTTCTTTTGGGTCCCGGATCTCCCTGACGTCGATTTGCTGATTCGTACCTCGGGCGAGGAACGGATCAGCAATTACATGCTTTACCAATGCGCTTACAGCGAATTCGTGTTCACCGGAGTCAGATGGCCGGATTTCAAGCGAGACGCCTTTGTCGCCTGCTTAAAGGAATATCAAAGACGCGATCGCCGCTTTGGAGGGCTAACGAATGAGTAAACCGGAAATGAACGAGATAACCCCGCAGGCCAAATCCTCCTTCCTTAACCGCTCTATCGTGGCCCTTATCCTGATAGCCGTCATTTTACCCGCCTTTTTCCTTGGCGGCTGGGTTTTCTTTTTCGTCATAGCGGTCGTCCTTTGCTTCGCGATTTACGAGATGATCCATGCGACGGGGAAAAAGTATCCATGGTATTTCTGGGTTTTCACCTACCTTTTCGTTTTCTCTTTCACTTATTGGTTCATCATCAAGAGCAACGCTTTTGCCCTCATTGAGGCCCAGCGGAGCGGCGCCGAGTTCCATTTCTCCCTTGAGGAGCATTTCTCGACCCTCGACGTTTCGGTCATCGGACTGGCCGTCGCCATATTCGGTTATCTTCTCATGGGTATCATCGGCCATTCGCTCACGTTCGACGACGTCTCGTATTTCATCACTTTCTCCCTTTTGCTGGGTTTGGGTTTCCAAGCGGCTTTCTTCGTTCGTTATTACCCTTTCTACCTTTTCGGCTCTTTCCCCGAATACCAAAGCCAGGCCCTTGTTTTCGCCGGCGTCGACGGCAAGACCCTTATCGGCATGCCGATTTTCAAATACGGGCTTTCGACCTCCCTGCTTTGCTTCGTCTTCATCGGGACCACGATCAACGACACGTTCGCCTATGTCTTAGGTTCGCTGTTCGGCAAACGGAAACTCAACGTGAAAGTCTCGCCCCATAAGACCTGGGTGGGTTTCTTCGGGGGTTGGGCCATGGGAACCGTTTGCTGCCTTCTTTTCGCGCTTCCCCTCACTTTCTGCGGGTTTCCGATGCTCCCGACTTTGCGGGCGGGAAATTGGTATTGGATCGTCGCCCTCTCGATCGTGATTCCGCTTTTAGGCGATTTGGGCGACCTTTCCTTCAGTTTCATCAAGCGCCATTACGGAATCAAGGATTATGGCACGCTCCTAAGAGGACATGGGGGGATGATCGACCGGGTCGGCAGCGATTTGTTCGCTTGCCTTGGCGTTTCCGCTTTCCTTATTTTCCTTACCAACGGCTGGAACCTCTTCATCTGACATGCGCAATCTTTGTTTGCTTGGGGCTTCGGGCAACGTCGGAAGCCAATCGCTTGACGTCATCGGGGCGGATCCCGCCTCTTTTTGCCTTAAGGCCATTTCCGTTGGCCATCAAGTGGCTAAAATTCCGGCTATTTTGAAGCGGTTCCCATCCATAACCCACCTCTGCGTCGAGGAGGAAGCCGATGCCGCCTCGCTTCGAATCGCTTATCCGAAACTCAATGTTTTCGAGGGGGAGGAAGGCCTCTCTTCCCTCATTGAGGAATCGGATTGCGAGATGGTCGAGAACGCCCTCGTCGGTTTTGTGGGCCTCGTTCCGACTCTCAAGACGCTTCGTTTAGGGAAAATCCTTTGCCTATCGAACAAAGAGTCCCTCGTCGTCGGCGGGGAGTTGGTCAAGGCGCTTTTAGCCACCAGTCGCGGGGTCGTTTATCCGATCGACAGCGAGCACGTGGCCCTGAGCAAGTGCCTCCGCAAAGTGAACCGCCAAGCGGTGGATAAGCTTGTCTTGACCGCTTCGGGCGGCGCTTTCCGGAACCTTCGCCGGGACGAGCTTGAAAACGTGACGCCCGCGATGGGCCTTTGCCATCCCACATGGAAAATGGGGCCGAAGATCACGGTCGACAGCGCCACGATGATGAACAAGGGCTTTGAGCTTATCGAGGCCCATTATCTTTTCGATTGGCCCCTTTCCCGCATGGAGATCGTTCTTCACGACGAAAGCCAGGTCCACAGCGCCCTTCGCCTGAAGGACGGCTCTTACGTGGCCGATGTCGGGCCAGCCGACATGAAGGGGCCCATCGCCTATGCCCTTTACGAAGGGAAGGGGCCTTACGAAGTGCAAAGGGCGAAGACCTTAAACGAACTGGGGCCTTTCCATTTCCACAAGTTCACCCCAGAACGTTATCCGGCCGTCGGGATGTGCCTCGACGCCTTTAAGAAAGGCGGGACGGCTCCGTGCGTCCTTAACGCCGCCAACGAAGTGGCGGATCGTCTTTTCCTCGAAGGCAAAATGCCCTTTTTGTCCATTGAGCGCGCCTGCGCGTTGGCTTTGCGGGAGATACCCCATATAATGAAGCCAACCCTTCGCGACATTTTGCGGGCGGACGCCTATGCGCGAATGCTCGTCGAACGCAGATTCGGGGGAACCCACTAACTCATGACCACCTTTCTTTATATCCTTATTATGATCCTCATCCTTGGGGTGCTCATCTCGCTTCATGAGGCGGGGCATTTGTTTTTCGCCAAGCTGTTCCACGTCTATTGCTTCGATTATTCGATCGGCTTCGGACCGGCTTTCCTTCACGTCAAACGGAAAAAAGGCGAAACTTATTTCTCGCTTCGCGTCATTCCTCTAGGCGGTTACGTTTCGATGTATGGCGAACCAGGCGTCGTGCCCGATGGCTTCGCCACGCCTTCGTCCAGCCGAAGCATCGAGGGCATCGCCAAATGGAAGAAATGCATCATCCTTTGCGCCGGCGTGGTCGTCAATTACCTTCTTGGCCTCGTTTTGATCCTTGTTTCCACGAGCGCTTTCACGCAGTACTACTATGGCATCGCCTATCGCGATTCGGGGGCGGAGGAGCCGTCCACCTCGTTGCCCGCGCGCGACTACACGCCTTCCCAGGCGGCGGAGGCCCTCGGATCGGCCTATGTCCCGGTTTCGTTCGCGGATGAATACGAAACCGCCTTCGAATCCGCGAAGAGCCCTGACTTCCTTTCCGAGGATTATTGCCTTTTCGAGGGAACTCTGTATTACGTTCCCGCGACCTCCTCAACGGGCGAGAAGGTCATCAAAACCTCCAATTACGGACCCATCATCGATAGCGACATCACGATTTATAACAAAGACGGAACCCCATACAAAGGCCTCGATGGCAACGCCACGACCTATGTGGCCGTTTACACCCCTTCGAGCGGCGCTCTCACGAGTGTCCATGGCATCTCAGGCGATCTGCACCTTTATCCGGCCGCCTCCATCGACCCCGCGAGCGTAAGCGACCTTTTCGCGAAAATCGGCGTGACTCATTTCCCCGACGTTCCCGATCCCTACGATTACAAAGCCACCAACAAGGAATTCGACCCCTCCAAACTCGATGACGGCGACGTGTATTTCGACCTTGACACCACCCTTTTCCCTTTAAAGGACGGAATCAGCCATTTCAACGATTCCCGAATCACGGTCTCGACCCGCCTTACCGTCGACGGGAAAGGATGGAGCGAACCGGGCCTGTCCCTAAAAGTCGTAAGCGGGCGCAACAGCGCCCAAAGGGCTTGGAGCCAATGGGGCGAAGACGTCAGTTACGCCAACGTCGCCATCATCAAAGGCATCGGCACCCTTTTCACGACCTCGGGTTGGCAAAACGCCTCTGGTATCGTTGGAATGACCGCCACCCTCACGAACATGAACGACGCGGCGACGATTTTCTACTACGCCGGGGTCATCTCGATCAACCTTGCTTTCTTCAATCTCTTGCCTTTCCCGGGGCTTGACGGCTGGCAGCTCCTTGTCACCATAATCGAAGCCATCGTCAACGGCGTCAAACGTTCGCGATTCAAAAAGGCCCATAGCGGAAAGAGGATCGTCGACTACCTGCCGCCGATGAAGGCCGAGGAAAAACGGAAAAGCTCGCAAAGCGACCGCCAAAGTTCCATCGCCGCCGAAAGCGGAGTCGTTTCTTACGAGCCTATTCCGCCTTCGGAAGGGAAGTCAAAGGATTCCCTCGCTTACCCAGTCGAGCTTAAGGAAGGGGAGGTTCTTTACGTCAAATGGCGGATTCCCGCCAAGGTCAAAGGCTGGTTCACCATCGTCGGTCTGTCTTTGCTCTTCTTATTCGCCATTTTGATCACGGTCAAAGACGTCGCCGGTCTTTTCTAAGGAAAGGAGGTTGTTGCCATGATGGAGAAAATGCGTCGTTTCCTTTCGTCCCTCGGGATCGCCGATCCCGAGCGTTTCGACATGGATTTCGAGATGGTCGGACGCGACCCCGCCGATAGGAATATCGTCAACATGACAATCCGCAAGGAAACCCCATGGGAGAGCGCCTCCCTTGAGGAGTTTCAGGAAGCCATCGCCTCCATCCGTTATGCCTATAACCTGCGCTTCAGCTATGAGAAGGCCCCGTCGGTCAACGACGTCGAGGAACTTTTCGAAGGGTGGTACCTCGCGATGTATCACGGCATCGCCCCCCTATCGTTCGTTAGCGATGGCGGAGGGCGGATCCATCCCCAAATCCACGAAGGGGCCGACGCGAGCGACGTCGGTTCGATTCTGAGGGACTTCGCGGGCCTCCTGCGCTTCCTGACCTATCCTTTCCTTATCGTCGAAAAGAAAGAAAACGCGCCTGTTTCTGAGCCCAAGGCTGAGGAAACGTCCCCCACGATGAAACCATCCGATGGCGATACGCCTTCCACGGATGAGCCCATGAGCGACGAGGAAAAGGAAAGCCAGGCCGAAGTCGAAGCGGCCCAAGCCCAGTACCTCGCCGCCGCCGAGCGGCAAAAAGCCAACGACCTTTATCGGGGCGCCAACCGCCGCGGCGAGTATCTTAAGCTCCATTCCATCGAGGAGATCTATAGCCTTCCAAGCGGAAACGTCGAATTCGCGGGCCGTTGCTTCGAATCGACGGTGAAGTTGGGCCGAAAAGGCCTCCCTACGGGCGCTTACGGCATCGGCGATGAGCGTAGCGCCGTCGCGGTTCGCGCGTTCGCCGGCGGTCGCAGTGGCCTCAGCAACGAATCCGTCAATTCCGTCAAAGTGGGATCTTATGTCCGCATCCGCGGCTATATCCAACCCGATAAGTTCACCGGCGAACCGATCGTCATGTGCCAATTCATCGACCTCCTATCAGCCCCACCCCTTCGTAGCGATCCCGAAGTGGCCAAGCGCGTCGAGCTCCACCTTCACACCAATATGTCGGCGATGGATGGGATCGGCGACCCAGCCGAGTATTGCGCCCTCGCCAAGAACATGGGCATGAGCGCCATCGCGGTCACCGACCACGGGGACATCCAATCGTTCCCGGCGATGCAAAAGGCCTGCAAGGACAATGGGCTCAAACCCATCTATGGCTGTGAGTTCTACATGTTCGACCCCACTCCGGAATATGTCTATAACCCCTGTGACCTTCTTCTCAGCAAAGCCCGTTACTGCGTGCTCGATACCGAAACGACCGGCCTAAGCTCCCACTATGACCGCATCACCGAATTCGGCGGGGTCATCGTCGAGAACGGCCAAGTCGTCTCGCGTTTCGACCAACTCGTGAACCCGGGGGTCCATATTCCCGATAAGATCACCGCCAAGACCCATATCAGCGACGACATGGTGAAAGACAAGCCCCTTATGAAGGACTGCATTAGGAAGATTTGCGACTTCATCGGGGACGCCATCATCGTCTCGCATAACGCTTCTTTCGACATCGGCTTTCTCGATGCCGCCCGCGAACGGGCGGGGTTGCCTCCGCTAACCAACCCCGCGGTCGACACTTTGGCGCTCTCCCACTTTCTTTTCCCGGAAGCGAGCAGCCACCGTTTGGGCTCTTTGTCCCGTCGTTTGGGGCTTTCGACCT
The DNA here is from genome assembly GCA_022641095.1 of Bacilli bacterium. Classification (GTDB taxonomy): domain Bacteria; phylum Bacillota_I; class Bacilli_A; order RFN20; family CAG-826; genus UBA4951. The sequence continues at coordinate 320,401 of JALCDB010000001.1, read as the reverse complement.
ATAACGACGACGACGCTCACCGCGCCGACTTCGACGCCGAGGCCCTCAACGCGGTTTGGGAGGCCATCTTGGCCAAATTGAACCCTCGTGGCGACAAACGCCACTGCGACTTAAAGGATCTTGAGGTCAACAAAACCTGGTTTCCCAAACTCAGCGATGGGCAACTGACCGATGTCCGTTCGATGTTCTACCAGCACCTTCATAGCAGCCACATGATAGCCTTGGTGAAAAACGCCGAGGGGTTGCGCGAAATGTATCGCCTGATTTCTTTGTCCAACACCGACTACATGGGCAGCGACAACCTGCCGAAGATACCACGAAGCGAACTCGAAAAGGGCCATCGGAATCTGCTTTTTGGCAGTGCTTGCTTCAATAGCGACGTTTTCGAGATGGCCAAGACCCGCAGTTATGAGGATCTTAAAAAAGCCATCTCGTTCTACGACTATGTCGAGATTCAGCCGCTGGAAAACTATTCTTACCTCATTAACATCGGCGATTTCGACAAGGAGCGGCTCCTCGATATGCTGAAAACGATCATGAGGGCGGCCGACGAGCTTCATAAGCCGATCGTGGCCACCGGGGACGTCCATTACGTGAACCCCGAGGACAAAGTGTGCCGCGACGTTTATATCTTCGGCAAGCTCCTGGGCGGCGGGCGGCATCCTCTCAATCCGAATTTCCGGGACCGCCTTCCCCTTTTCGACAACCCTGACCAGCACTTCCGCTCGACGAAGGAGATGCTCGACAGTTTCTCTTCGTGGCTTCCGGAGGGCAAAGCCCGCGAGATCGTCGTCAAGAACACGAATCTGATCGCCGATATGGTGGAACCGGTTTATCCGGTCAAACCCGATATTTTCCCACCGAACGCCAATCTTCCAGACAGCGCGGCGCGCATCAAGGATATTTGCTACGCCAACCTCAAGAAGCATTACGGCGACAACCCCGATCCCCTTATCAAGGAACGCCTCGACAAAGAGCTCGCCGGCGTCATCGGGCATGGCTATTCGGTCACCTACTACATCGCCCATTGCATCATCAAGAAAGCTAACGAGGACGGCTATTTCATCGGTTCCCGCGGCTCGGTCGGCAGCTCTTTCGCCGCCACCATGGCCGATATCACCGAAGTCAATCCGCTTCCGCCCCATTACGTTTGCCCGAAGTGCCATCATTTCGAGTGGAGCAAGGACCCGAGCGTCCATTCGGGTTTTGACCTGCCCGACAAAGTCTGCCCGGAGTGCGGCGAGAAAATGCTCGCCAACGGCCAAAACATCCCGTTTGAGGTTTTCCTTGGCTTCCACGCCGAGAAGGTCCCGGACATCGATCTAAACTTCCCGCCCGACTACCAAGCCAAGGCCCACGATTACACGCGAACGCTTCTAGGGCCCCGCAATTGCTTTCGCGCCGGAACGATTTCCACGGTCGCCCAAAAGACGGCATACGGCATGGTTCGCGGCTATTATGAGCGGATCGGCAAGGACCCCGACGGGATCCCGCGGTCCCAGATCGCCAAAATCGCGACTCGTTGCACAGGCGTCAAACGCACGACCGGACAGCACCCGGGCGGAATAGTCGTCATCCCGAGCGACATGAACGTTTTCGATTTCACGCCGTTCCAACACCCGGCCGACGACCTCCACAGCGATTGGCTTACGACCCATTACGAATTCGCGAGCATGCACGACGAGGTCCTTAAACTTGACCTTTTGGGCCACGTCGATCCCTTGGCCATCCGCAAAATGTGCGCCGCCTCCTCCGTCGACATGATGTCGATCCCGATGAACGACAAAAAGGTCTTGTCTCTCTTCAGTTCGCCCGCCGAACTCAAAATGAGCGACAACCCTCTTCATTTCGAGACGGGGGCGGTGGCGATGCCGGAATTCGGCACCTCCTTCGTTCAGGGCATTTTGGCCGAATCCCGCCCGAAGACCTTCAACGACCTGCTCATCATCTCGGGTCTCAGTCACGGCACCGACGTCTGGAACAACAATGCCGAGGACCTCATTAGGAGCAAGACGGCCACCCTTGAGGAAGTCATCGGATGCCGCGACGATATCATGACGTACCTTATCGCCCACGGAATCGACAATTCCAAAGCCTTCAAAATCATGGAATACGTTCGGAAAAACAAGGTCGGCAAACCCCTCCGAGAGGAGGACATCGCCGAGATGAAGGCCCACAACGTCCCCGATTACTACATCAACAGTTGCAAAAAGATCCGGTATCTTTTCCCAAGAGCCCACGCGACCGCATACGTCATCGACGCCGTCCGCGTGGCATGGTTCAAACTCTACCATCCGTTGGAGTTCTACGCGGTCTACTTTAGCGTCCGTTGCGACAACTATGACCTTTCCGTCATGAAAGGCGACGTTAAGGGCGTTCTCGACCGCTTGGAGGAATACAAGCGGCGCGAGAACAACCGCGCCGACCCCCTTTCCAACAAGGAAGTGGAGATACAGAAGGTCCTGACCGTCGAGGTGGAAATGCTTGAACGGGGCTTCACGATGGGCAACATCGACCTTTACAGGAGCCAAGCCGACGATTTCGTGGTCGATCATGAGCGCAAAATGCTCATCCCGCCGTTCAAAGTCATCAGCGGCCTTGGCGCCCAAGCCGGCGAAACCGTGGTGGAAGCCCGAAAAAAAGGTCCGTTCATCAGCAAGGAGGATCTTTGCAATCGCACGAAGCTGAGCGAAACCAACATCAAGGATTTGAGCGACCTTGGAGCTTTGGGCGACCTTGGGGAGACGAACCAGATGTCGCTCTTTGATTTCGTCAAGTAAAGTGCTATATTATCGGACGCGAGCGCTATCTCGCGATACGTCGGGACATGGCACAGTTGGTAGTGCGCTTGGTTCGGGACCAAGAGGTCGCGGGTTCGAGCCCCGCTGTTCCGACCATTTGACATAATCCCTCGATAAAATCGAGGGTTTTATTTTGCTCATAACAAAAGTTCGTAAAAGTTCGTATCAAAAGCGTTTTTCGTTGACTGGATTTTTCACACGTCGTCGAGGGTGGAGATGGCGCCGCCGTCCCCCCTCTTCAGGTAGTGGGAGTAGGTGTCGAGCGTCTCCTTGAGCGAGGTGTGCCCGAGCCAGCGCTGGACCACGATGAGGTCCGACATGTCCTTGCAGGCCGCGACGAGCCAGAAGGCGACCGTGTGCCTTATCTCGTGCGGGCTGATGACGGGGACGCCCGCCGCGCGGCAGTGCCCCTGGAGGGCCGACACCACCGGGTGCTTTCTGATGCCCTTCCTCCCGAAGAACAGGAAGTCCCCCGGCCCGGCGCCCTCGGCCCCCTTCAGCGCGTAGAGCTCCCCGGCCAGGAACGGGCTGAGCCTCAGGTGCCTCACGGAGCTTGGGGTCTTGGTTTCGACGTCATGCCACAGCCCATCCTCCCCGGAGCGCTGCCTCTGGCGGCGGATGAAGACGGCTTTCCCCGCGAGGTCCACGTCTTCCCAGCGGAGCCCGAGCATCTCGCCGAACCGGGCGCCGAGGTAGAATCAGGACTCGAACATCGCCTTGTGCTTGTCGTCGTCGCGGAACGTCGCGATGAAGGCGGCGTACTGGGCCTTCGTCAAGGCGATTTTCTCCCTCCTGACCTCGGAGCCGTCGCTCCGGAAGGGGAGCAGGATCCCGTCGGCCCTCGAGACGTCGGCGCCCTCCAGAAGCCCCTGCGAGGCCCCGTACCGGAGCATCGAGAAGAACCGCCCCTCTATCCGGCTCTTGGTCTCGGCGGACACGGGGAGCGAGGACACGCGGGAGCGGAACGCCAACAGCGCCGCCCTCGAGCAGGCCTGCGCGGCCGTCCTGCCCCGGAGCCACGGCCCTATGTGGTTCCTCACCATCCTGGCCTCGGCGTCGAACGACGACGCCCTTTTTCTTGTTCTTTCCAGCTCCAAGTACCTCTTTGTCAGCGAGGCGAATGGCTTCCCGGGCGAGCCGCCGCGCCTCCGCAGGGTGGCCGCGACAAGGGCCGGGGCCGCCCTCTTCGCCTCGGCCTCGCTCGCGTAGCCCCTTCTCTCCACGTGGACCCTCTCGCTACCTCTGGCGGTGGCTTTCGCGTCCACCCTCCACGTCCTGTCGCCCGACCTGAAAACGTTCGCCATCCTGACCGTCCCTCCGGGCGAAAGGATAGCACATCCCGCCTCCGGTTCTTTGCCGCCCTGCCTTGCTATGCCTGCGGGCCTCGGCCTGTCTCTTTTCTCGGCCCGGGTCGCCCAGTTTCCTGTCGAGTGCCGTCCTGACCCTTCCGTCGGATTCTTCCATGGCGTCTCCCTCCTCCGGCCCCAAGGGTAAGCCCGGAATCGGCGAAGCCCAAGAAAACCGGCGGACGGGCACCGGGGCAGAAGAAAAGTCAGGCTTACTGCCTGGCTTTTTCGTTGGCGCGCCCGCCTCCGGCCCACCATGGCGGGGATGTGGTGCGTTTTCTGCACTAGATGCCGCCTTTCCCCAGTCGGTATCGGCATCGGCCAAAAAAAGCCCCTTCGAAGGAAGGGGCCTGAGCCGGCGGCCTCAGAACTCTCGCCTGAGGAGAAGGTCGTCCTCGGAAAGGACGAGCACGCTCTCGCCTTTTATCTTGGCGATCGTCTCGCCGCTAAGGAGCTGGTATTTGTTAAGGCCGATGAAGGCCTGCTTGCCTTCGGACGAGGCAATCTCGTCGGCCATGAGGGCCAGCGAGTCCACCTGCCTGGGGTCTATCCCGTTGAAGCAGGACGAATCCTCGACGCACATTTCGAAGTCGCTGGACGCGTGAAAAAGCAGATAGTCGAAGATGAGCCTTTTCGCGGCGCTGATTCCCTCTCCGGCGTCCCTCGTCATCGTCATGTCCATGGAGATGGGCCTCGATCTCTTTATAGCCCGCTCGCCGGCGATCTGGATCACGAAGGTCCCGCGGACTTTGTTCTCGTACACCTTGCTTATTTTCTCGAACACCCAGTTGCGGTATTCGTCTATTTTTCCTTCGTAGCGGCCCTTTTCCTCGGACAGCGCCGCCAGGTTCGCCTTCACGGATCTTTCGAGGGTCTCGGCCTTCGACTGAAGACTAACGATGCTTTGGAACTGCCCTTTTTTGAATTTCGCGTCCTGAAGTTCGGCGCTGGCTTTGCCGAGGATCTCCATCGCGGTCTGGTAGGCCTCGTTCGTGGAGAGGACCTTCCCGCAGGAGTCGAGCTTCGCGCCTATCGCCTTGGCCTCTCCGCTCAGCCTGAGCGTGTCGGCGTCGATCTCCTCGATGCGCTTCTCGATCGACCACCTTCTGTCGGCGACCACGCTTGCGAAGAAAGCGTCGACGTCCTCGATTCTCTTCTTCACGAGCCCGGGGAGCTCGATGTTCGCCTCTTTGTAGATCCTCTCGATGTCGGCCGGCGTCATTTTCGAGGAGGCGACACCCTCCACGTAGGAGCTGAGCTTTGCTTTTTGCTGCGCAAGGCGGGATATCTCTCCCTGCTTTTCCCTCAACTTCTCGTTCAGGGATTCGAACTCGGCCTGGACGTCGGCGCTTTCCTTGGATATCTTCAGGTTTTTCGCATCGGCGGTTGTCTTGCTTATTTCCTTTTCGAGGGATTCTATGGCCTTGTCGTTGAGGAAGCGGTCCTCCTCGAATTTATTCGGCGTGGATTCGGCGTCTTCCATGGCCTGCCGGCATTGCGAGGACGAAAGCTTCAGCTTGTCCTGCTCGAGGTAGATCGTTTTCACGAGGTCGGGCATCCTCCCGAGGCCCAGGATTCTGAGGATCGCCGCATAGTCGCTCCAGGAGGGGGTGGAGCGGTCGCTCCAGACGCTCGGCCGGTTGCTGAGGTGGATGAATTTCGACGAGATGCCTCGGTCAATCCCGAGATACTCCTTGTAGCTTTCCAGATTCATGGCCCTCCCGTCCAGGCTTATTTTGCTTGGGGTGCCGAGCGTTTTCTCGACGGTGTGCTTCGCGCCTTTGGCTTCTATTACTGACGAAATCGAGAAGCCTGCCAGCGCTTTCTTGGAGGTCTCCCTGTTGCCCTTTGCTCCGTAGACGGAGTCGACCAAGCTAAAAAGAAGGGTTTTCCCGAGGCTGTTGGACGTTTTGCGCGAGGCCGCGGGGTCTTGGACGTCGCCGAACACGAACGAGGCGCCCGACGGTTTAAAGGCGACACTCCTCACCTCGCGGCGGAGGTCATCTTTTATCGTCAGTGACAAGATTTTCATTGAAGATAAGCCCTCCTTTCTCGCATTGGATCATCCCGCAGGCGAACATGAAGCAGATCGTCTGTATGAATTTCGTGAAGGGCAGGCGGACGTTCAGTCGGCCCGATTCTCTCTTGCACCTGCCCCAGGCGTCTTCGACCGGCACCCGCTGCCTTCCGAGGCAGGAGAGGACGATCGCCGACGCGCCGATGAGGCTGTCCTGATTGGTTGTGTATTTGTCTGGTAGAATCATTTTGCTTTTGTCACTCTTTCTTGAAAATATCGCATTTGTCGAAAACGTACGCGACGACCATCTCGGCCGCCGTCTTTCCCGTAGGATAGAGGCCCGTAAGGTCGTCTCTGACCTTTTGGTAGAGATCGATGCCGCTCATGGCCGCCGAATTCTTTCTGTAGGAGGCGATTACGAAGTCCTTTGTCCTTTGGAAGCCGCTGGCGCTGGCGATGTCTTCGTTGCATTCCTCGTTCGCCTTGTCCACCGCGCCGATGTACGGATAGATTTGGTCGAACCGTGCCTGGTAGCCCCCCAATTTGTTGATGTCCAGTTTTTTGTCTGGCGGGACTCGCGTGAAGTCGGGAGCGGGTGCGGGGCCTTGGAGGAAACCGTCGGAGATTTTCGCCGAGACGCGCCCGACGAAGCGGACTATGTCCGCGCTGCTTATCTTTTCGGCGGCGAGGCACCCGTAAAGGTCAAGCTTGGTCAGCGTGGCCTCAAGGGCGCTGTCCCCGCATTCGAGGAGAATGTCTTTTAAAAAATTGTCGTTTACGACTTTGACGTCGCCTATGGCTTTCCCCTGATGGGCTTCTAGCTCGGCTTTTTTGGCCGATTCGTAATGCCGGTCGTAATCCGGCGGAAGGGAGCCGTCGCGGGTGTTGACGATCATGTAGAACTTGTTGATTGCCCCGCCCCATTGCCCCTTGGACAGGACAAGGTCGCAAAGCCCTCCGAAATCGTCGTCGAATTTTTTTCTCGTCTCCGAGGCGAAGGACGATTTGACCTCGCGTGGGGAGTAAACCTGGAAGAACGTTCCGGACTCGACCACCCAGCCGTCGTTTTTGTGGTCCCCGCCTAAAGGGTCAGGGACTTCGAACGTCAGGCCTTGCGACCGATAGTATTCCCCAAGGATGATGTCGGCGCCTTTCTGATAGTTCATCCCCGATTTCCCGCGAAGTGAGCTGATGATCAAATCAATCGCGCTTTGCTTTTCCTCAGGGCTCATAATTTTACATGATTATAGTTTCTCGGGCCGGCCGATTTCAAGGGCGGGGGATGCCTCGCCGGCTCTTTTCTACACGGCCTCCACCTCCTCGGGGAGGCCCTTTCGGAGCTCTATCGTCTTTTCCCCGTTGAGTATCTTCTCCGCCCACTCGGGGCGGACGAACAGGAGGACGACCTTGCCGGCGACGTCGTCGGAGAAGCACGTCACGTACCGCCGGCTCTGCGGGGGCCTTCTGACGTGCTCCTCGCCGCGCTCGGGTTCGCCGGCGTCTCTCCACGCGAGTTTGCAGTAGGCGGAGAGGTCCATCTGCCAGTCTCCGGGCGGGTAGAGGGCCAGCCCTTGGATGAGCCAGCCCCACACCTTGCTCCACCCCGCCATGTAGGCCAGCGTCTGCCCCTCCGTCAGGCGCGACCCGGCCAGGAGCTCCCCGATCCCGCCCTCCCGGCTTCTCGGGGCGGATCCGCGCAGGAGCCTCGCCGCGTCATCCGATATGCGGATCCTTTCGCGGCCGCAGAGGCCCTCCCTGGCGATCTCGACTGCCTTCTCGAGCTCGAACTGCGCGGCGACCCTGCCGTTGAGCGGTTCCCCGCCGGTCTCGCCGGCCCGGTACCTTCCGAGCGCCTGGCTGTAGGCGAACCTCGGCCCGCCCTTCGACACGTAAATGAGCGCTATCATTTGGCCTCGACCTCCGCGTCCATCATCTCCCGAAGGCGCCCGGAACTGTAGTCCCGTATCTCGTCCGAGATCGGCTCCATGCAGAGCACCTAGAGCGGGCACGAGTCGCACGTCGTTCTTTCCGAGCAGATGCGGAACGACTCCTCCCTGGTAGGTCCCTGATTTTTCTCATCGCTTTGCCTCCCACAAAGGCACTGTGTGCCCGATCTGGGGCACCACGCACCAGGTGACGACCTTGCCAGAACCGGCCTCCCTCTCCAGCACGGGGCTCCCGGACTTTCTGAACTCCCTGGCCGTAAGCGACAGGCCCCCGGCTTCCACGACGTCGCCGTCTCCGAACTCGTCGGGGATGTATTTAAGCTTCATTTTCTTGGTTTCCTACCTTTCTTGGATCCTCTCCGCCAGCCCAGAAGAGCCGACATCGGCGAGGCGCCGTGGCAGGCCCTGCGGAGTGGGCAGGCCCTGCGGAGTGGGCAGGCCCTGCGGAGTGGGCAGGCCGCGCAGGACCCCTGGCGGGAGCACGCCTCGGCGCGCCCGGCTCGCCGAGGGGAGGGCCACGGTCGCATCGTACAAGGAGCTCCTCCCGGTCGACTACGTGGAGGACGCTCTTTTTTGCAGGCATCTATCAATAGGCGAGATGGCCGCTGAGGCGGAGGTCACGTAGAGGTTCGCCGAAGAGGCCGTCCGGTGGTGTTCTGGTACGGAGGAGTTTATGAAGACAAGAGAAAATGCGGACAACGGCTGATCCATCGGAGCTCTTCCCTTCCATGCCCGTCCAAAGCGGCTTAAAATAATAGAAAACATGATAGATTTAAAAAACTTTTACAATGAACGCAAGTCCAGCTATTACGCGGAGAAATACCCCACGACTCAGGACGACACCCCCAACACTCCGCCGTCCGTTCTCGACGGCGAAGACGCCATCAGGCAATTCAGGAACCTTGCCTATCCCCATACGACACCGAAAGGCGGGCAGGGAGAGGGCGGAAGCGAAGACAAGGTCATGAACGTGGCTTTCATTCTGATCTGCAACTATCTGGATCAAATGGGATACTTGATCGAGGAGTTCCCGGATTTCCTGAGCCGGCCGAAGAGCCTGAACGAATTCTCGTACGGTGACGTCCGGGGCGCCCTAATCGCCAAAGGGGCTTCAAACGGCGTGACGGTCAGATGGGCCGACAGGAGGGCCTTCGTCGATGGCCTGCATTTCAGAAAGAAAGACGGCTACTGCGCGAGCGCGGATGTCAGAGCCCTCATCCGGCGCATCTCCACGAGTGGGACCGACTTCTCAGACAAAAGCCCGGACGAGCTTTTGGAGGACATCGCCAACGCGATAGAGAACCTGCTGAAGAAGAACGGGAGGTTCCAGAAGATCGGTGACGAGCTCGGCTGTGGCCTCCTCGGCGACGAGGACATAAAAAAATACCGGGCGATGCTTCAGGACTTCCGCCACAGGGAGGCGTCGAACATCCAGAACGCGCAGAGCTACTCGGAGGAGCAGAAGCATTTCTTGGTCAGATACGGCTGCATGGTCCTGGGCTCGATCCTTGAGCACGAGGAGGGCGGAGGCGCCAAAAAAGGCTAAGCCCTCAAAGTGGGGGCCGAATCTTGCTCCCCGCTACCTATTGCCCTAAAATAGTTTGCAAAAGCGGGGCGCGGGAGAATCCACTCCTCGCACCCCCAAGGCTTGCCTCCGACATTATGGCCGGGATGCACGAGGAAACGCACGCTCACATGGCAGGCCGCATGGTTTTAACCCGAAGGCGCAGAGCCGTCTTGGACGGAGTGAGTACAGGGAGGCAGCCAGATGGCAATGGCTACCTTTTTTATGAGAATGCAAGAGGCCGGGAAAAAGCCTAAAAGTGAAGCGTTCTGCTTCGTGTCATTTTTTCTGCAAAGCACACGTTTTAGGAGCGGTTTGGCAGCATACCGAAAACAAAAAAACGCCGTTTAATCGGCGTTTCGCTCTTCGCGGACGGGCTGAGGAATTCTCCTTCTTTCCGACCATTTACGAAATGAGCTCTTGGTTTTTCAGGGGCTTTTCTTTTGATGAGGGTTTCCTTGTTTGGTGGTACAATAGCGACGCTGCGCCCGTAGCTCAGCTGGATAGAGCACTTCCCTCCTAAGGAAGGGGTCAGGCGTTCGAATCGCCTCGGGCGCGCCAGATATTAATCAGCCTCGACAGTATCGAGGCTTTTTTATTTCGTTTTTCCGTCGTTTCATCCGTGTTTTCGGTTTTTAACGGATTCGAAGAAAGCTTCTCCCGACAATCCATTAAGATATGCCGACTGTCTTTTGCCACTTAGGGGAAACGAGGTCTTTGAAACCCTTGCCGACAATCACTATAATCAAAAAGGACTATCGGGTGCCTAAGCGAACGGAAGCGGTCGTCAGGAAAATTGCGCAGGCAAGGATGATTCGATCGGTTTTGCCCTCGCGCGGGAAAGAAGCGAATCAATGCTAAAAAAACTATCCTTGAAAGAAGCCGAACAGCACACGGATTTTGCCTATGGTTTGGCCTTGGATGCCAAAACATCGTCATATCCTTCTTTTCGCGACGGCGTCAAAAGCAAGGACGATTTCATCCGCGCGGAGTCGGCGATCGAAACGAACAAGAACGAGGAGGTGCTTCTATATTCGCGTGATGGGGTTCCGACCGGATGGATCCAATGGTATTTTTTGGAAGATGGTGGCAGCGCGAACACCTACACGTTCTTGGCGAAAGGGAATTATGGGGAGATGCTGGGCGAATTCTTGGAATACATCGCTTCTCGCAAGCGTTTTCGCATCAACGAAATAGGCATTGGGGTGCCACAGGAAAACAAAGGGGCTTGCGGGGCGCTGGAATCGTTTGGGTTCAAACTGGTCGAAGCCAGTTACGTCACCTTGCTGAAAAAGGAGGATTTCAAGCCCAAGGAAAAATGCGGGAACATCAAAAAAATTGGCTTATCCGACTTTTCATCGTTTGAATGCCTCCATAGAAACGTCGACATGTATTGGACGGCCGAACGGATAAAGGAAGATATCGAGAATTGGGACGTGTTCTTTTACGATGACGGAGTCGATCGCGGGGCGATCTATACTTTAAAGAACGGCCGAATCAACGAAATCTTTGGCATCGACTATTCATGCGGCGCTTATGCGGAGAAAATCGGATCGGCGTTAGTGAATCATTCGGTACTGATGAATTCCAACCCTTTCATGGAGTTCCTGTATTATTTCGTTGACGGGAAGGACGAAGCCGCCAACCTTGGGAAATTGGGATTCGAGTGCGTCGACAGATATCGCTATTACGAAAAAAAGCTGGGGTAACCGGCTGACGGGTATTCTTGTTTTCTTTTGAACGTTTTTTGCCTAAGCGATTTTATGCAAGAAAAATCTTACATTAATTGTTATTGTTGCTTGGTGGAAAAGCTGAGCCGTTTTCCTTAATATGCTGATTGAAAAGAGGAAGAAATCATGAAATTCGGCGATAATCTGATGATGATAAGGAAAAACAAAGGGTTTTCTCAGGAAAGTTTGGGCGATGCCGTTGGGGTTTCCCGTCAGACGATCTATTCGTGGGAAGCGGAGCTGAATTACCCCAACATCGTCATGCTTAAGAAAATCGCTGACGTGCTCGGGGTGACTTCCGATGACCTTTTATGCGGGTACGACGTCGGCCAGTTTCCAAACCAAATCGGGGAAGTCGGCGTTTCGTTCGTGAAGAAGCACGCAGGGGCTCTGTTTTACGACGAACTTCCGAACTGGTTCGTGAGGCTCTCCGTCGGGGAAGGGGTTTGCTTCGCCCTCTACGACGGGGGCAAGCGAGACTATTGCTATCGGCTTAACGTCGCCAGCAAAATCGTCTTGCATGAAGAAGAGGGCATGGAAGTCGTGGTGGACGAATACGATCCTTGCTTGAGTCACCGTCAAACCTATTCCTCGTTCGTGCAGGTGAAAAACGACCGGGTTTCCTTCATCGGTAGAATCTACGAGAAAGACGGTTTGAAGCGCATCGAGACCTTCAAGGACAAGGGGTTTCTGAAAAATTGGGGTTTTGGCGACAAGAACGTCGGGCAAGGCATGACATACGAGGATTGCGACGACTGCCTCTTAACCTATAAGGACAAGGAAATCGACGTGATCAGGATTTTCTATTTCGATCCCGATGGGAGCAAAGACCAAAGACACGCGTTCTTTGAAACCTTCCTTAACCAAAACGGGGAATCCCTTTATTGGCGGAGATACACGAAAGGAGGCGAAAAGGGCAAGTGCATGGAAATCGAAGGCGTGCCCTATAAACTTGATTACGAATGCCTCACCAGCCGGTTCGGTAAAATCTGATTTTCGAAAGTCTGGGAATAGGTCTCGCTCGGCTGGGTTTCGTTTGCCCCTTTTCCCTAAGCGTCATCGTAGGGCCCTAGGGGGCGCAAAATGCCAAAAAGGAACGCGGGACGATTGAAAAAACGAGATCGCCAAAGCGTTCGGTCAAAATTATGGCTGAACGCTTTTTTTGTTGGACAAGTGGGTCATTTACGTTCCAAAAAATGTAAAAAAATAGCAGAAGATAAGGGCTTTGCAAGGTTTTTGACGAAAAGCATTATCGTTCGATGTACACTATGGTTGCAACCAAAAGTTGCGGAGTTGAAAAGCAAAGTTGGTAGATTAGGAAGTCCCGCAACCGTAAATTAAGCGGTGTTGGAGGAAACAACCATGAACATTGAAATAGCGAACCGGCTCGTTGAGCTCCGCAAGAAAAGCGGACTGAGCCAAGAGGAACTCGCGGCCAAGCTTGGCCTCTCGCGGCAAGCCGTCAGCAAATGGGAGCGCGCGGAGGCAAGCCCCGACACGGATAACCTTATTTGCTTGGCGAAGCTTTACGGGGTTTCGCTCGACACGCTTCTCGACACCGACCAATCGGTGGATGAGATCGTGGACGAGCAAGTCAAGCCGGAGCAAGAGGAAAAAGCCAAAGCCGAGGGAACCAAAGCCGAAGAGACCAAAACGGACGAATCGGCTGAGGAAAGCAAAGCCGAGGATAAGAAAAAGAACAAATCGGAATTTCGCTTCGGAAGCGATGGCATCCATTTTCGCGGCGACGATGACGAGGGCTCCATCGACGGGGATGGCATCCACGTCTTTTCCAAGGATGGCAGCGAGGTCCATATCGGATCCTCCGGCATCCACCTTCATGACAAGGATGGCCACGACAAACGAGTTCACGGAAGCGTTCATTTCAACCATCGGAACGCCGGTTGGCGTTTGGCGCAGTCGCTGACTTCGAGCATTGTGTCTTTACTTGCCATCGTGGCCTATCTCTGCTTAGGCCTCTTCTACCCGGACCATTATATCGGCTGGGGCGTTTGCTGGCTCGTCCTTCTTGCCATCCCCTTGGCCTCTTCGTTTGTCGAAGCGCTTCGGAAACGCAAATTCTGCGCGTTCGCCCTTCCGGTCGCGATCGCGGGAATCTATATCCTGCTTGGGATGGTGTATGGCTTATGGAGCACGACTTGGCCGATTTTCTTCGCCATTCCGCTTTACTACATAATTTTCCATCCCGTCGATAGGGCGATCCATCGCCATCGTCCCGGCATCGATTGGTCGACCGACGATGACGACGATGATTGTGACGATGACGTCATAGACGTCGACGTCCACTAAAAAAAGCCGGAGACCCAAGACTCGTCTTAGATCCCGGCTTTTTATTATTGACCGACGTTCGGTTTTTCCCCGTCGTCTTTGGGAGTGGAATCGCCTGTGGTCGGAAGGCTTCCTTTGGCGTCGGTGGATATCGTTCCGCCCGGGGCTTGAATGACTGGCCTCGGTCTATTGGGGCCCATCCCGTCAACCTCTCCCGAAGCGATTAGGGCGGTCTTGGTGATGAAGGCGCCGATGATGTTATAGACGATGGTCGTTGAGAGAATGACGCAAACGACGATTTCGCCATAGGAGTACGATCCGAAACTACCGGAGAGCTGCTGCCCGCTCGTGGTGGCCAAGCCAATGGCCACGCCCGCTTGCGGAAGCAACATGAAACCCAGGTACTTCTTTATCTTCGGATCGGCCTTTTTGTCGCTGGAGCATCCCACATAGGCGCCGACCCATTTGCCGGTCCCGCGCATGATGAAATAGATGATAGCGATCGGCAAGAACATCGCAAGGAGGTTCATGTCCTGATAATAGATGCCGATATTGAGCTCGGCTCCGGAGATGATGAAAAAGAGCATGAAAAAAGGCGGGGTGAAACGATCGATGTTGTCGATCGTCTTGTCGGCATCGCGGACGACGTTGCAGAAAATGGCGCCGATCATCATGCAGCAAAGCAACGGCGAAAAGGCGAACGAACTGAAGTGGGGCATGGAAGAAGGGAATATCTGGATGTTCGACAAACCCGTGCAAAGAAGAATGCCGGCGATAGCGAATATCATGCGGTTTCCGCGCGATCTGAAGAATTTCGAAGCGACGGAGATCAATATTCCGACGAGGGTGCCGAGGGCCAAGGAAAGGACGATCTCCATGATGGGCAGGACAAGGATGGAATAGATGTCGATGCCGCTCCCCACTAACGCCTTGGCGATGGAGAAGAGGATGGCGTAGCAAATAAGCGCCACGGCGTCATCGAGGGCCACGACCGGAAGCAAAGTGTCAACGACCGGGCCGTGCGCCTTGTACTGTTTAACGACAAGAATCGTGGCGGCGGGAGCGGTGGCGCAGGCGATGGAGGCAAGGGTGAGGATGATCGGAAGGGGGAACCGGTCGGGCCAAATCATATAAGGGATCAAAAGTCCGATTAAAACGAAGATGGCGCCCCCTAGCGATTCGCAGCAAGTGGTTATGATGATGCGTTTCCCGGTCGATTTCAGGGCCGATCTCTTAAAAGACTGGCCGATCGTGAAAGCGATGAATCCCAAAGCCACGTTGCTGAGCCAACTTATGTTTCCCACTGGGAGCAACGCATTGGAGGTTCCGCTGACCGCATCGCCGAAAAAGGTCGACAAACCAAGAAGGTTCGTTTGGCCCGTGCAGGCATCCACGATTGCCCCAAGAACATACGGCCCAAAGATGATCCCCGTCAGTAAATACCCCGTGACGTTCGGGAAATGGATCAATTTCATGACCCGGCTTGATAAAAGTCCGAGGACCATGAATATTGCCAAATACAAAAGCGTGTTGAAAACCACTGTCATGATATTTTTTCCTCACAAAACGTTAAGCGAAATCAAATCGAACCTTCAAAAGTCTCAACTGGCAAGGTGAACATCCCACCCTTTATCTTGGTGAAATTACCAGAATAAGTGCGGATGTCTTCCTGAAGTTTCGGCAGTTTCTCCTCATCGACTAAAATATAGAGCGTCGTATTGCCCTCGAAGGTGTTGTCGGCTAGGTTCGAGAGGCTTATAAAAGCCGGCTCTTCTTCATGGGGGCTCATCAAAACGTGCTTAAGGCTGGTTGTAGCAATAACCGTTCCGTTGTATCCGTCATGAGAGAGAGCCGATAAGAGTTTCTCAGTATCGTGCCCGCTTTCTAGTACGGCGAACAATAAGACCTTCATATCTTCTCCTTTCCTTAAAATGACGCCAACATTATTGCACGCGCGCGTAGCGTTTACAAAGGTCAGTGTGCAAAACTTCGAATTGACAACCAAGGCGTTTTCTCTTATATTAAATCTCGGCCGTTTTGGCCGAATGCAGTACCTGTTTGGGGCGTTAGCTCAGCTGGGAGAGCGCCTCCATGGCATGGAGGAGGTCGAGAGTTCGATCCTCTTACGCTCCACCAAACGGTCGCTAGACGCACACCCGTCTGATACTCGTATCGAAAGGGCGGTTTGCGTTGAGGTTTGCTATCACTAAGCCGAGTAAGCCTAGCATCAAGTAAGCCATTATAGAAAGAGGGTCTCTCAGGCTCTCTTTTTTCGTGAGTGGAGGTTTTCGCTCAGCATGCTTCCAACTATCTGTCTATAAAAGGTGCAATTAATTGCAATTGATACCTTGATAAAAGGTGCAATTAATTATATATTGTGGTTATGAAAAGGAAATATTTGGTCGATCTTGAGAAATGGTTAAATAATCCTAGGCGTAAGCCTTTGATGGTTTGGGGAGCCAGACAAGTTGGGAAGACTTATTTAATTAAAGATATTTTTGCTGAACAATTTTTTCCTAAAAAGTATATCTATGTTGATTGCCGAACCAATCAAGAGTTTACTGATTTCTGCGAAAAGAATCTCAACGCTGAAAAAATTTTGAATTATCTCTCTTTAAGCAATGATGTTGTTATCGATAAAAACATTCTTCTCATTTTTGATGAGGTTCAAGAGTGCTTGCCTATAGTTACTCTTATGAAGTATTTTTGCCAAGATTTTCCTGAGATTCCGGTGATAGAAACTGGATCGATGGTACGAATTAAAATCCAAAGAGAAAACCGCAAAAGAGGATTAGGCAACAAAAACAAGTTTCTTTTTCCGGTTGGAAAAATCAATCAGTTGACTATATATCCAATGGATTTTGAAGAATATTTGTTAAATAAAAACGAAATCCTTTTGCAAACTATAAAAAGATCATATATAAAAGGCGCACCTCTTTCAGAAGAAGAGCATTCTAAAGGTTTAGAAGAGTTTTTTAATTACCTCCTTGTTGGTGGCATGCCGGAGGCTGTTGATGCCTATTTAGAGACAGGCAATTATCAAGAATCACGAGAAGTATTAAAAGACCTATATGATAACTATCTCTCTGACATGGATCTTTACCAAGCTAGTCCAGAAGCGGTTGTTCGTTCAAAGAAAGTGTTTCAGACAATTTACACTCAGTTGAATAAAGAATCCAAAAATTTCAAACCCACATTGGTTGAAAAAGCCGCTAAAGGACGTGATATGGAATCACCAATTGATTGGTTGGTTCTTTCAAATTTGGTTTTGAAATCATCCTTAGTCAAAGAAAAGGTTACTATACCATTAATCGATTCAGATGAGTCCTTATTCCGTTTGTATCTTTCAGATATAGGAATGTTTTCCTATCAGAGCGGAATAAGCGGAACCACTTTTATAGATAATAAAACACGAAATACTCTTTCTGGGATTTTCTTTGAAAACTATGTGGCAAACGAACTGGCATCACATGGTATTAAACTTTTCTACTGGAAAGGAAAAAGCAATTCTGAATTTGAGTTTTTAGTTGAAATAAACTCTTCAATCATACCGATCGATGTCAAAAAAAATAAAGGGACCCTTGATTCACTTGAACGTTTTAAAGATCATAACTCATTAACATTGGCTATTAAAATTTCACAGAACAATTTTGGGTTCGATTCTAAAACTAAAGTTTTGACAATACCTTTTTATTATGTGTTCTTGTTATGCGAAGATATATCGAAAGGTGAAATTAATTGTATTAAAAATATATTATAAAGGTGTAATTAATCGCTTCTTTGCTTGCAATGTTAGTTTACCGAAATAGTTTAACTAAGGAATGGAAACGAATCAGGGCGCACCATTTTGAATCTCATTAGTTCCACCAAATCGTACGTTGGCCGATTGCCGTCAATGAGGCATCCCTCGTTGGCGTCCGCTTCGGCCTCAGGAAAATCCTTGGAGGACTAGTCGATAATCAGACGGGTCCAGCCCCGTCTTTTTTCGATTATAAAAGGACATGGGTCAGAAAAAACGGGGTTGAACGATTGACGTTTCCAAAGATCTTTGATGAAAAAAGTCCGAAAAATGTCGCCATTTTGGGGTTTTTGCCGAAAAAGTCGTTTATTGCGTAAATGAATAATTGTCTCACTTGTGTCGTTTTTCTTGGTTTTAGGTTAAAATACGCGATATATGGACAATCTTTTTGAAGAGCCGCCGTATCCGAGGATGGATATGGATCGGAAGCCGAGGAAGGCCAATCCCATTCTCGTGCCTCTTATGCTCGGCGGTTCTTACACTCCGTTTTTGCTGAGCAACTCGCGTATCAAGAAAATCAATTGCAAAGGTCTGAAACGCCCCTATATCGTCATCAGTTCACACGCCTCGTTCGCTGATTTTCAGGTGGCGGTGAAGGCTTCTTTCCCGCATCGCCCTAACTGGATCTGCTCCATTGAGGAGTTCAATCGCAGCGAATGGCTTATGCGCAACGTGGGTTGCTTTCCGAAGCGCAAATTCACGACTGACCTTTCGCTTGTCGAGCACGTTATGTGGATGATGAAACGCAAACGTATCCTTTACATTTACACGGAAGCCCGCTTTTCTCTGGCTGGCATCAACGAACGCGTCGATCCCGCGCTTGGGCGCCTGATCAAGACGTGCAAAGTGCCATGCGTCGTCATGATCAACCATGGGCATTTCATCCGTTCGCCGCAATGGTCCAAAAAGCCATATCGGCGTATCCCGTTGCGTTCGAGTTTCGAGCAAATCGTGACTCGCGAGGAGGCCAGTGGCCTTTCGTCCGACGAAATCCAAAAGCGCATCGAACGCAAGTTCGTCTATAACGATTACGAGTATCAGCGCATCGAAGGCTTCAAAGTGACGAGCAAGCACACGATGGACAATATCCATAAGATCCTTTATCGGTGCCCGCATTGCGGGAAGGAATACGAGATGGAAGGCAAAGGGACGTCCATTACCTGCCGCCATTGCGGAGCCACTTACGATATGGACGTTTATGGCGTTCTCAAGAATCGGGGCGGCGAAACGAAGTTCACGTCGGTTCCCGATTGGTATCGCTGGGAGAGGAGCGAGGTTCAAAAGGAAGTCGCTTCAGGAAAATACAAATTCGAGGATGACGTTATGGTGGAGGAACTCTTCAAACCGAAGATCGGTTTCGTTCCCGTCGGCAAAATGCATCTTGTCCACGATTACGAAGGGATACGGCTTATCGAGACGCACGAGGATGGAAGCAAGACTCTTTTCTTTGAACGAAAAACCGCGGACATGCCTTCGATCCACATCGAGTACTTCTTCAAGAACCACGCGAAACAAGCGGGGTCCGCCATCGACATCGCCAACACGGAGCGCACCTTCTTCGCGTGGCTTATCAACAAAAAAGAGGCCCTGACGCGTCTTCATTTCGCGGTTGAGGCTGTTTACGATTTGAAGAAAAGGCGGCTTTACGATAGTCGGACGAGCGCGCCGAAATCCCTCGCGGAATAAGGCGAGGAAGGGGTTTGGCGCCTGGCTACTTCTTTTCGCTCGGCTTGATGAGATCGAGGTTAACGTGGCAATAGCCACCCGGGTTCTTGGATAGATAATGCTGATGGCGTTCCTCGGCCGGATAGAAGTTCCGCATCATCTGAACTTCGATTTTCCAGCCTGGCTTCAGATGGGACGATAGGTAGGAAACCGCCTCGACGCCGTCGAGAACGTCATTGTAATAGATGCCGCTTCGGTATTGACGGCCCTCGTCTTCCCCTTGCCTATCGACGGAATAAGGATCGACGAACCGAAGATAATGCTCTAAAAGCCCAGAGAGGGAGATGACGGAGTCCTCATATTCGATTTTGACCGTTTCGGCATGGGTGGCTTTGCCGGTTTTGAGGTCCTCGTATTTCGGGAAAGCGACGTTGCCGTTGCAATAGCCCACTTCGGTGTTCGTGACGCCCTTCAGTTTCTGAAAATAAGCTTCGACTCCCCAAAAGCAACCGCCGGCCAAGAAAATGATTTTGCGCATGGAAACATTATAATGCTTTCACCCATAGAAGAAATCCGCCAATGAGGTTAATATTATTTATAAAGATACCTTAATCGTCCGCTATCGTCGGTTTTTCGTCTCCAGGAGGGACCTATGAGCGTCAAAGATCAAGCCAAAGAAATCGTTTCGAAAATGAGTCTCCGTGAGAAAGCCTCTTTGCTCTATGGGGATGGCAGTTGGCGGATTCGGGGCATCGCCAAATATGGCGTGAAACCCGTCGTGGTCCACGATGGGCCGCTTGGGTTAAGGAAAGTCAGCGAAGACGAACCCGACACTTTGAAACCGGCCGCTCCGGCCATCTGCTATCCGGCCCCATGCCTTCTCGCTTGTTCTTGGGATCCCGCTCTCGAGGCTAAAGTCGGCCAAGCGATCGCCCGCGATTGCATCGCCAATGGCACGGATGTCATTTTGGCCCCGGGCGTCAACATCAAGCGAAATCCCCTTTGCGGCCGCAATTTCGAATACCTGAGCGAAGATCCTTTGCTCGCCGGGGAAATGGCCGCCGGATTCATCGTTGGCTGTCAAGGGCAGGGCGTTGGCGTTTCGCTTAAGCATTTTGCCCTCAACAACCAGGAGACTCGCCGTTTCACCTACAGCGCGGTGTGCGATATGCGGGCGATGCGCGAGATTTACCTTAAACCTTTTGAAATCGCGGTCAAAGAGGCGCAGCCGTGGACCATCATGTGCTCCTACAACAAAATCCATGGCGTTTATTCCTCGGACAACCGTTGGCTTCTGACGGACGTTTTGCGAAAAGAGTGGGGATTCGAAGGGCTGGTGATGTCCGATTGGGGGGCGACGAACAACAGTATTTACAGCCATGCCTCTGGGCTTGACGTCGAAATGCCGTGTTTCGATAAGTACGCCAAAGCGATCGCGAACGCGGTCAAAAAAGGAAAACTATCCGCCAGCATAGTGGATGAGGAGGCCGAAAGGGTGGTGGCCCTTTCCCTCAAGTGCCAGCACAAAGCCGACCCAGGCTTCGCGTGGAATGAGGAAAAGGCTTTTGAGGTGGCAAGGGAAGCCGCCGAAAAGAGCATCGTCCTTCTTAAGAACGAGGACGGCGTTTTGCCCATATCGGCCAAAGACGACTGTTGCATCATCGGAGCGATGGCGGAAACGCCGCGCTACCAAGGCGCTGGCTCATCCCAAATGAACCCATCGCGACTCGTGAGTTTCCTTTCTTCCGTCAACGAGGGCCGGAACGAAGGCGAGAAAGTCGCCTATGCGCCCGGATATCGTCTCCATGAGAAAGACGGCAACCCTCAGGCTTTGGCCCTAGAAGCCCTCGATCTGGCGCATTCGCACAAGAAAGTCATCCTTTTCCTTGGCTTGCCCCCGGAGTATGAAGCCGAAGGGTTCGATCGGACGAACATGCTTTTGCCAGATGAGCAAATCGATCTCTTTAACGCCATCGAGAAAGTCAACCCCAACATCGTCGTCGTTATTTCGACGGGGGTTCCCGTGGAACTTCCTTTCGCAAAGAAATGCAAAGCCATCGTCCTCGCTTATTTGGCTGGTTCGGCTTGCGGGCCCGCCCTTTACGATATCTTGACGGGCGCGGCCAATCCCTCGGGCAAACTGGCCGAGACGTGGCCCGTCCACTATTACGACGTTCCCAGCAAAGACACCTTTCCTCTTTCGGGCGACAACTCGCTTTACAAGGAAAGCATCTTCGTTGGCTACCGCTATTTCCTCTCTGCCAACCGCGAGGTCCTTTTCCCGTTTGGCTTCGGCCTCTCCTACACGAGTTTCGCCTATAGCGAATTGAAGGTCGCCCCTTCCCTCATCTCGGGTCGGGGAAGCCTTTCTATTTCCTTCAAGGTCACGAATGTCGGCTCCCGCGCCGGGGAGGAAACTGCCCAGATTTACATTCGCGCGTTGGCTTCGAGAACCCTGAAGCCGCTTCGCGAACTGCGAGGTTTCAAGAAGGTGAGCCTTAAGCCCGGCAAGTCCCAGACAGTTAAGCTATCCCTCTCTTTTCATGACTTCGCCCATTATGAGCAAACCCTGGATCGTTACGAAGTGGAGGGGGGCGATTATCAAATCGAGATCGGCGCTTCGTGCGAGAATATTCTTCTATCCTCCCTAGTCTCGGTCAGATCGGCGTTTAGGGGGATCGACAGAAAAGCGCAGCTCCCGAGTTATTACAACCTTCGTAACCGGAACGTTTTCTTCATCAGCGACAGCGAGTTCGAGAATCTGCTTGGTTACCCCATCGAGTATCCAAGTCTGAGAAAGCGGAAGTATTTCACGGTTTCGAATTCCTTCCGCGACATCTCAGAGACTTGGATCGGGCGGCTTATCGTCAAGATCGTCAAGACCAATATCGCCCAAAAGGCGATGTCCAAACAGCAGGAAAAGCAACTCACCGACATGGCTCTCGATTCGCCGATCCATTGCGTGACGATGGCCGGGCTTCGTCCGAAAGTCGCCGTGACGATCGTCGACCTGGCCAATCGTAAACCCATTAAGGCCCTTTATGACATTATGTTCTGGCATTTAAAATGATCACCCTTCTCATCGCGTTCCTCGTTTTCAAGAGGCTCATTTATAAGCAGGCGGGCCATCGATGGGACGGCAATCCGGCTTTTCCCTATTTCTCCGCCTCCGATTTCAAGGTGAGCGAGGAGCGTTTTTCCTTCCGCTCGAGAAAGTGGAACCTCGATGGTTCCCGTTACTTTTCGGGCCCTGGCCCCTATAAGGCTTTGGTGGTCGTCTTCCATGGCATCAGCGCGGGGCGCAACGCCTATATGCGCAGCATTTGCGAGTTCGCGAACCGCGGTTATCTTGTCTATGCGTTCGATTACACGGGCAGTATGCGGAGCGAGGGCGACCGATGCTACGGCTTGGCCCACGTCTACAATGACGTCAAAGCCTTTTACGCTTTCCTTGACAAGGATCCCAAGGCCCAGGGACTGAGCCGATATTCATGGGGTCATTCGTGGGGCGGATACGCGGCTTTGCTCAGCGCCGATCCGGCTTACCGCGTCGAGAAAGTCGTTTCGTTATCGGGTTTCATCGACGAAACTTACGAATATTCCTCATTCGACAAACGGCTGCAAAACCCCATTGTCCTTTGGCTCTTTCGCCTTCATTCCCGCTTCGTCGAGAAAACGCCGGTCACTTCCGCTTTGCCAAGCCTCGACGAAAGCGAGGCGCGGATCCTCTATCTCCAGGGCTCAAAAGATGACGTCGTCATTCCCGCCTTCAGTGGCGAGATCCTCAAAAAACGCTATGGAGGCAGAAAGAATTTCTCGTTCCTTTTCCTGCCCGACCGCGATCATAACGTCGACCGCTCGCAAGCGGCTTCCGATTACGTCAGCGGCCTGCTTAAGCAAGGCCTTGGCAAAATTAATGGCGACCCCGCCCTTGCGATGGATCTATACAAAGCCACCGATTTCGATCCAAAGGTCATGAAAGCAACATTCGACTTTTTGGCTCAGTGAGGTTATATTACTAAGTCGTGCACTGGTGGCGGAATTGGTATACGCGCTAGTTTCAGGAGCTAGTCCCGCAAGGGGTATGAGTTCAACTCTCATCCAGTGCACCAACTCCATATGCGCTCGTAGCTCAGTTGGATAGAGTACAACCCTCCGAAGGTTGGGGTCAGGCGTTCGAATCGCCTCGGGCGCACCAATTGGAAAAATGAGACATTCTGTAAAAAAACGGAATGTCTTTTTTTAAAAACATAGAATAAATCTGGTATTATTCAAAATAATAATTGGTAAATAAATGAGGCAATGTCTCGTTTTTTTATGGTATATTAAAAAAGAAGATAAAAAATGCGTTCAACAGACATGGAATCGCTAAGGAAATATTGCAATGATAACAAAGGAGGTATCTTTGATACTGACTATTTGTTGGAACATAGTTTATGAGAAATTCGAAAGGAAGCACATGACAATAAAAGAATTTACTATATTAAATAAGTATTTAAAAAAGGCGAAAATAAGCAGAATTAGTGAAGATATTACTAACGATTACTTTTGGGGAATCGATAAAGCTTTGATCAAAGAAAAAGATTTGGAAAAAATTGACCGTTATATTTTAATTTCGGACTTTAAAGCAACAAATCTTCATAAAAATGTTGTTATATTTCCAAAAGATATTTTCGAGCATTTTTCAGGTTTTCGTAATAAAATAGGAATCCTCTTTTCAACCATTTTATCTATAATTGCAATATGTATCTCGATAATTTGCCTTTGCTTATAGGTTTTAAAAATATAAACAATTATAAATATAAAAATAAGTCTACGTGAAGTTAATAAAATTAAACAAATGAAGAATTATCGTGGATATAGAACTTTCCTTATTGAAAAGTTGATGAGAAAAACAGTTTTTTGAAAAAACTAATTTTTGCAAAGCTTTCAGAAAATAGTAGTGGAAAAACCTTGCTACATCGATGCTGGATTGTTTTCCGTACGTAAATCTTAAGTCAGTAGCAAACGATTCTTCATTTAAGGAAGGTCATTTTGACTTCTTGGTTTTAATAACTTTTTAGAATAATCTAATAATCGGTTATATTGCTTTGTGCAGAGCTTATGTCAAGGAAGGAAACGTATCTTTTAATGATTTTATGCTTGGAATTATTGATTTGTTTCAACTCCCAAAAGGAGAAAGTTAACTTAATGCTATTGGTTTGTTCGGAGAATTATTTTTAATTAGAACTATCCATGATAAAAGCGATAAAGATTTAACTAATGGATGGCATTTATCTGGTGCGTTTCTAGATATGACTTTTCTTTCTCATAGTTTAACCTCGAAATAAAAGCATAAACTGTTGATTTTACAAGTTATTTAATTAAGCATTCTTATGACAATAACCACCTCAAAAAATGGTATTTTTGTTGTTTAACAAAGTCATCTGAAAAAAACGAAAGACCGACAAGCAAATGCTAGTCTTTTTTTAATGTTTATAGTTATTTTCGAAGGTTTTTGGAAACTTGGTAGGAACTGACTTCCCAAAATTCGTTTCAAATATGTCAACTCGCCTATGCTAGGCAACAACGAATCAAGTTGGTCATGCGATTCAAAAATCCAAAAAATGGATTGGGGCCAAAAAGCGGTCAATGACCACTGAGCAAAGCCTTATCGTTAAGCAAAACGTGGAAGGCTGTTCGCCAACTGGTCTTTCACTTAAACATTCTTGGCGGGGCTTCCATAATCGGTTTCGTTTTCGGGCAAAAACGTCGTTCTTTGAAGAACGTTTCGCTTTTGCGTGAAAATGAAATGGTTTTGTTTCATCCTTATGGCATATGAAAAAGAAATTACTGGTTTTACTCGCTATGTCGGGCTTATTGGCGGGTTGCAGTTTCTCTATCTTCAATGAGTCTTCGCCCACTTCTTTTCTCTCTTCTGATTCTGGAACGTCTTCTGTGTCGTCCGGCAAATCCTCCAGCGCAAATCCCTCAAGTTCGCCGGTTGGCGTTTCGTCCTCATCTAACTCGTCCGTTCACGCCAAGGGCGCCTACACGATCATGGTTTATATGTGCGGCAGCAATCTCGAAAGCGATTATGCCCCTCATGGGGAAACCCCCGAATACACCGGCTTGGCGACGGCCAACATCAAAGAGATGCTGAGCGTCGATTTGCCTGACGACGTCAACGTCATAATCGAGACGGGCGGTTGCACGGAATGGGAAACCGATTACGGGATCAGCTACACAAGGATAGGGCGGTGGCATTGCGAGGATGGAAGCCTTGTGAGCGACGCCCAATTGGGTCAAGCCGACATGGGGCGCGAACTTACTTTTCAGAATTTCATGGAATGGGGGCTTAAGAGTTATCCAGCCGACCATTATGGCGTCGTCCTTTGGGACCACGGGGGAGCCATGGGCGGTTGTTGCTACGATGATAACTACGATGATGACTCGCTTTACAACAGCGAGGTTCATAACGCTCTCGGAAGGGCTTTTAAAAGCGTGGGCCGAACCGAGAAACTCGATTGGATTGGCTATGATTGTTGCCTTATGAGCGTTCAGGATATCGCCGATTTCAACAGCGATTATTTCGATTATATGGTTGCTAGCCAAGAACTTGAGCCTGGCGAGGGCTGGGATTACGACACTTGGCTCAGCGAAATCGCCACCGACGTTTCGATCGATACCCCGACGCTCCTTGGAAGCATCGCCGACGGTTTTGTCTCCAAATGCGCCCAAATTGGTTCTTCCGATGCCACCTTATCGGTTCTTGATCTTTCGAAGGCTTCGGCTTATAGATCCGCCTGGGAGGCGATGGCGGCCGAACTTAGCGGCGTCGTTGATTCGTCCTTTAAATGGATCGACTTCAAGACCCTGTGCAATAAAGGGCTTCGATTTGGCTATTACGACGATAAATATAAATATTATTACGATGTCTTTGACGTCCGCTCATGGTGCGACGATATGCAAGCGGATGCGACTTTTGGCGGCATCGATTCGGTCGTTGACGTGGAAACGGCGCTCGGCGATTACGTTATCCATGATAGTTATGGAGGCCATTACCAAGACGATCCCAAACCATGTGGGTTGAATTTCTTCTGCCCCGTCAGCGGCTATTCCGATTCCGCAACCTATTCTTCAGACGAAACGAATTTCGCTACGTGGCGTTCTTTGGTCGCCGAATACGGTTCCTTCTACTTTTTAAGATAGGCATTTCTTAGTTAGCGCTGGCGTCGCGACGCTAGTTCCCGCATCTATGCTTTTCGCTTTTGAAGAGCATCTTATAAGGATCGTTCGAGCCGATAATAGAACTCGACCGTTTCGGCGATTTGCCCTTCGGTCAGGCGCTCGTTGTCGCCGTGGATCATCCGCAGTTGGTCGCTTCGCAAACGCATGGCCGAAAAGCGGTAAACCTTGTCGCTGATCCGGCTCCAGAACCGGGCGTCCGCGCAGGCCGTCATGACGAAGGGGGCGACGATCGTCTGCCGTTCCCAGGTATCCTCGATGGCTTTTGACACCTTTCGATACGATTCCGTTTCGGTTGAGGATATGTTTGAGGCCTCCCACCCGTAAAGCGAGACCATCGAGGCGTTTATTCGGAGTTTCCGCAGCATTCTCTCGTATTTGGCCTTGACTTGCTTTATCGTCTCCCCAGGCAGAAGCCGAAGGTTCATGCCAATCATCGCCCTTGAAGGAACGACGTTCGATACGGGCGACCCTTGCATCATGGTAAGCGCGCACGTCGTGCGAACCACGGCGTTCATCTGGCCGCCCTCCTTTTTCGCGAACGAATTTAAAAGGGGCCAAAACAGCCACAGGTTCGCGAAGACGATCCGGTATTTGAAGGAGGAATGGCGGCCCAGGACGTCGAACATTTCACGGGCCGCTTTGGTAAGGCGGAACGGGAAGGGCTTCTTTTCGATCTCGACGGCCAGTCTCGCCAATTCACCGACCGGGGTGTGCGGGGCGGGCGCTGAGGCGTGCCCTCCCTCCCCGTCGATATGGAACTCAAGCGAAAGCCCGCCCTTTTCGGTCGTTCCGATGACCGCGGTGTCGCCACCGACGCCTGGGAAGAGGCCATTCACAATCCCTCCGCCCTCATCGAGGACGACGATTGGCTCGATATTGTTGTCCACGAAAAAACGAACCGCCGATTCGGCCCCGTTCCCGGCGACTTCCTCGTTGCCCGAAAAGCAGAGGCACATATCGTTTTCGGGAGTCCACCCCTGAGACAAGAGCTGATCGGCCGCGCACAGGATACCGTTGAGGGTCCCTTTGGTGTCGATCGTTCCCCGACCCCATAGTTCGCCGTCTTTCCGTATGCCCGCGAAAGCTTCCTCCTTCCAATTCTTCTTCTCCACGTCCACGACGTCGTAATGGGCCATCAGGACGGAAGCGCGGTTCCTGTCGCCGTTTTTCCCCAAAAGGCGAAGCATGATCTCCCTTTTTCCCAGTTTCCTGAACTCGGCGGCTTTGAAAACGTTAGGATAGTTGCTTTGGAGCGTTTTCTCCAATTTCTCGAATTCTTCCTCGTTGTCCTCCCTAATGTCGCGATGAGATACGGTTTTGCAACGGATGAGGGCCTGAAGGTCTTCAACCGCTTTTTCTTCGTCAAGTTGGACCTTTTCGATCGGCTCGTTCCGCCGTTTCTTGGGTTTGAAGAAGAGGGCGCGGATGAGGCAAACGATGAAAAGAGTGATCATATGAGAATCTCCTTACCAGTAATCTATGACGAAAAGAACGTAAATCAACCAAAAAAGCGATGTTTTGCGGTCTTTCTTCCTCAGGGCTTCGCCAAAACGATAACCGAATCGCCGCTTTTGACCTATTTTGGGAATAAACTCCTATCGATCCGTTTCCGCGTTATTGGATAATTGAAACTTTTTTGGCGTCATTCCGACCGTTTCTTTGAAGATGCTGATGAAATAGTTGTAATTCTCAAAGCCGCAACGCTGGCAAACGTCATCGATTCTCGTATCGGGTTCGCTGATAAGAATCTCTTTGGCTTTATTGATCCTCAGTTCTCGGATATGGCCATGGATCCCGATGTTGAAATAGCGTTTTGAGATTTGGGACAGTTTTGTTTTGCCGATGCCAATGGAACCGCAGATGTCGGATATGGTTAGGCTGTTCGTTAAGTTATCACCGATGTACTTATTAATCAGAATCGGTAAGTCATCGGTTTTTTTGAAGAAACCCATTTTTTGCATGCATAGGTGGATAGCTATGGTTTCCAGCAACCTTGTTGCGGCTTTTATGTAATCTATGGTTAGCAAAGGCGATTGATAGACAAGGCTTTTTATCTTTGTCTCATCTAAGCCGAACCGCTTTGTCCTTTGGCTTATTTTCTTATAGCAATCGGCATGCGAACTTCCGGATACCATATGGGCGAAAAACAAATAGCCAACCAACAGTCCATTGACTTGAAGGGGCACGATGCTTTCGTACAATCCGGCATGGCATTGATATAGATACGAATTCATCGTGTCTTTGACGATGGAACAGGCCCGATGATCGCATTCGCGACACAAAGAATCGGCTTTTTTGTTCGTTCTTATATATTCGCACAGACTCGATCGCCGTTTTGGATATCCTCCGATGTCTTTGTACGATGTGTCCAAAATGGCGATGCGAATGTTCGTTACTTTGAAGTAATCCTTTAAGGTGGCTTCCAGTTTTTCCGAATCGAACAAATTCCTCATAATAAGCAAAATATTACATAAATACGCGAACGTTTTCAATGTTTTTTGGTTCTTTTGTCCATTAGTGACGAACTATGAAAGTGCTTACAATGCCACTTGTATGGGAAACAGCGCATCGCTAAAAACCGGCAACGGACAATATTGGCTTGGTATTGAACTGGGGTCGACAAGAATAAAATGCTGCCTTGTCGATCGGGACGGCCAAATCCTTTCGACCGGCGTTTATCTATGGGAAAACGTCCTCGTTGATGGCTTTTGGTCATACTCGCTGGAGAAGGCCGTTGCGGGAGTTGGGAAATGCTACCTTTCCATGAAACGTCGTTTTAAGGAAAAAACGGGGTTGACGATCGAATGCCTTTCCGGAATCGGCGTTTCGGCGATGATGCATGGGCTGATCGCCGTCGATGCTCAAAACGATCTTCTCTGCCCTTTTAGAACGTGGCGTTGCAACAACGCCGAAGAAGAGGCGTCCATTTTGTCTTCGGAACTCAATTTCAACATTCCGGCTCGATGGAGCATCGCCCAATTGTTTTATTCCGTAAGGCGTCATGAGGAATTCGTGCCCAAGATCGATCGGATTTTCACCCTCGCTTCTTATATTCATCATCGCTTGACTGGAGCCTTTTGCGTGGGCAAAACGGACGCCAGCGGTATTTTTCCTTTGTCGGGCGACGGCTCATACGATCGGGATGGCATCGAGTTGACGGAAGGTTTGTTCCGTCGCAACGGTTGCTCCCTCGAACTGAAGGCGTTGTTCCCCCCGACGCTCAACCCTGGGGAGAACGCCGGCTCATTAACTGAAGAAGGCCGTCTATTGCTTGATCCAGAGGGCGATTTGCGAGCGGGGGTTCCCTTTTGCCCGCCCGAGGGCGATGCGGCGACCGGCTTGGTGTGCACGAACTCAATCAAAAAAGGAAACGGTAATATCTCCGCGGGGACCAGCGTTTTCGGTTCGTTCGTCTTAGGACGGAATTTAAGCAAGGTCTATCCGGAGATCGACGTCATAACCACCCCGGACGGGAATCCGGCCGCCATGATTCATTGCAACAATTGCACGGCTGGTATCAACCAAGTGATGGATTTGGCTGAGCAGACCCTGAGCAAGGTCGGGGTGCAGAAGTCGAAAACGGAGATTTTCGAGGCCTTGCTTCAGAGCGTTCTTGATGAGAACAACACGCTCGATCATCAGGTGTATTTCAATTTTCTGTCGGGGGAGAACCTGATGAAGGTCGGGAAAGGCGCCATGCTTTTCGCGTCTTCCCAACAGGGCAAAATGACCATTGATAGCATCGTGCTTGGTCAACTCTTTGCCGCCTTTGCGACTTTTTCGCTCGGGAAAGAGCTCCTCGACAAAGAGAATATCGTTTTGGACACAATCTTCGCCCATGGCGGCGTGTTCAACGTCGAAGGCGTGGCCGGGGTCGTTTTGGCTTCCGCGATCAACCACGAAATCTATCTCAATCATGCGACGGGCGAAGGAGGGGCTTGGGGCATGGCTCTGTTATCGCTTTACTCGTTTTATAAAGACGGCATGTCCCTTTGTGACTTCCTTGATTCGAAAGCGTTTTCCAACCACGTTTTCGTGGTTCAGAAGCCAAATCGAAAAACGCGTTTGGAGTTTTTGAAATATCGTAAGCGATTCGTCGATTGCCTTGAGGCGGAAAGATTTTTGGGGGAGGCGCTGGAAAAATGCTAGAGCAACTGAAAAAAGAGGTTTGTGAGGCGAACGTTCTCTTGTCGAAGAGCGATTTGGCGGTGCTCACTTGGGGAAACGTTTCGGGAATCGATCCAACCAGGAAATACATTGTCATCAAGCCAAGTGGCGTTCCCTATGCCCTCTTGACGCCGGAGGATATGGTTGTTTGCTCCGTTTTGGGTCGTGTGGTGGAGGGGCGCTTAGCGCCATCCGTCGATTTGCCGACGCACATGGTTTTATATGAGCGATTTCCGGAAATCAGTGGCGTTTGCCATACCCACAGCGTTTTCGCTACGGCTTTCGCGCAGGCCAAAAAGGAAATCGTGCCTTTTGGCACGACCCAAGCCGATTCGTTTTATGGGAACATACCTTGCACCGAGCCTTTATCCGAGAACGAAATACGCCACGATTACACAGCGAACACGGGTCTTTCGATAGTGAAGCGCTTCAAGGATAAGGATGTTGACTATAGAAACTCTCCTGGGTGTTTGGTTGCCAACCATGGGGTGTTTGCATGGGGCGATTCGGCGAAGCGCTCGGTGGAAACGGCCATCATTATCGAGCAGTGCGCAAAAATGAATTTCGTCACGTTGCAGCTCGACCCTGACGCGCAAAGGATCAGCCAATGCCTTTTGGATGAGCATTTCGCAAGGAAACACGGACCAAATAAAACGTATGGCCAAAAAGGGGACATAAAATGAAAAAACTTTTATTCGCGGTAGGATGCCAGGATTTGTATGGCGAAGAAGTCATAAAAAAAGTGACGGATGACGGTAAGCGTATCGGCGCCTTCCTTGACGGCAGAATCAAAGACGTCGTTTCCATTGAGTTCCGTTCTACGATTTTAAGTTCCGATCAAGTCGTTCGGCTTATGAACGAAGCCAACGCTGATGAAGACTGTGTGGGCCTCATTTTATGGATGCACACTTTTTCGCCGGCGAAGATGTGGATCAAAGGCCTTCAAATCCTTCATAAACCCTTGCTTCATTTGCATACGCAGAGCAACGAACGCATTCCTTATTCCGACATTGACATGGACTTCATGAACCTTAATCAGTCCGCCCACGGCGATCGCGAGTTCGCCTTCATCCTGAAACGTCTGGGGATCAAGCACAAAACGGTTTGCGGCTTCTACCAGCACGAGAGCGTGGTTTCTGAGATCAGGGAATTCGCTGAGGTCGCTTTGGCGATCGATTATTCCAAAAATCTAAATGCGGCTTGTTTCGGGAACAACATGCGAGAGGTGGCGGTGACGGATGGCGACAGGGTGCAAAGCCAAATCGATTTCGGGTGGGAAGCGAATTACTACGGAATCGGCGACTTGGTCGATCTCATCAGCCAAACAACCGAAAGCGAAACCGATGCCAAACTGAAAGAGTATTCGCTCAAATACCAGTTCAGCACCGACCGCCTTGAAAGCGTAAGAGAACAGGCGAAATACGACGTTGCGCTGCACAAATTCATAAAG
This sequence comes from Bacilli bacterium, assembly GCA_022641095.1. Taxonomy (GTDB): domain Bacteria; phylum Bacillota_I; class Bacilli_A; order RFN20; family CAG-826; genus UBA4951. Next base: position 288,397 of record JALCDB010000001.1, on the reverse strand, counting down.
AAGAACCATATTTCGGCCTTTACGGACACTTTTCAGGACTTGCACGGTCTTCGGCAACTTCCGGGTCTGGCCGTTCAAAACCTTATGGGGGAAGGAATCGGTTTTGGCCCAGAAGGGGATTACAAAACCGCCTGTTTGAGCGCCGTTTTGATGAAGATGAGCGAAAAAAGGGACGGCGGAACGGGCTTCATAGAGGATTACACGTACGATCTTACCCAAAACCAGGAATTGGAATTGGGATCCCACATGCTGGAAGTCTCTCCGAAACTCGCCTCAGATAAGCCGAGAATCGAGGTCCATCCTTTGAGCATTGGCGGCAAAGAGGCCCCCGCGAGACTGGTTTTCAACGGGATTCAAGGCAAAGGCATTCAAGTTACCATGATCGATCTCGGCTCTTCTTTCAGATTGATTGCGATGGAGATCGAGCTCATCAAAGCCAAAGATATGCCAAAGCTCCCTGTCGCTCGGCTGATGTGGAAGATCCTTCCTTCTTTCAGGGAGGGGACGGAATTTTGGCTTGAAAACGGAGGCGGTCACCATTCCGTGATCTCAAATTGTCTGACTCTTGACGATATCAGGCTTTTCGCGAAACTGACGAATACTGATTTGGTAGTTCTGCCGTCTAATTTAAAAAATTAGCGTTTATCAACGGTTTTATGGGAGGATAAGGCAATTGGATTAATAAAAGAAAATGAAATGTCGATGAGGAGCGACGTTATGGTTTATTGCGTTATCTACGAAAAACAACACTCTTAAAGGGTGAAAGGAGAAAAAAATGAAAAAGTTCAAAATGAGTGGCCCCATCAAGGCCCTCATAATCACGAGCGTTCTCATGTTGGCCAGCATGTTTGGTTATTCGCTTGTAAAAACAAACGGCTATTCGGTCAAAGAAACAAACTACTGCATGACGCTCACTTCGCTTCAGACGAAGATGAAGGAAAACCTTGAGGAGAACAAGAAAGACGTTGATATCCTTTTCGATGCCAACGATACTTACAAGTTCTCGTTCACGACCTACGTTCCGAAAAACGCGACGAAAGACAATCCGGCTCCAGCCGTCATCGGCGCGCATGGATACAACAACAGCAAGGAGATGCAACTCTCCAATTTCACGGAGTTGGCGAAGCGCGGATTCGTGGTTGTCGTCCCCGATTTGGCCGGCCATGGCCGCAGCGACGTTGAGATAGGCGATTATACGAAAGGTTCGGAAGGCGTCGTCGCCGCGGTGAACTACGCCATGACGATGGACGAGGTCGACAATACGAAGATCGGCGTCACCGGGCATAGCGCTGGCAATTTGGATTGCATCAACGCGATCAAAGCCATAAACGTTGATGGGGCGAAGAATCGGGTATCTTCCTTCTTTTGCCCTTGCGGGACCATCTCAGCCCTCTTTGCCGGGGGTCAGAAGAATCTGATATTGGGCGTGGCTGCTGGCAAATATGACGAATTGGATACCCATTATTTCAATTCGAACACCTTTTTGTCCGGACCTCTTGCCTCCGTTATCGTGAAGAATGTTTACCCCTCCTTCAATGAAACGACCGTCAAAGAGGGCCAATGGTATACCCCAGAGGGGCCCGTTCAGTCTCCATCGGACGGAAACAGCCTTGGAGTATCTTCCGCGGTTGCGATTTGGAATCCGTCGATCACCCACGTTGGCGGCACGTTCTCGACTATTGCCACCAAACTTACAGTGGAGTTCTTTTACGCCGCTTATGGCACGCCGACAGGGATGACGTATTTGTCCGGCACCAGCCAGACGTGGTGGATCGCCTCCGCTTTTCAGATCCTAGGATTGCTTTGCTTCTTCAGCCTCGCCATCACTTTGGTCGCTTGCTTATTCGAAATCAAGAAAGTGAGCCATGGGATGGCGTTCTCGCCCAGAATCGAGAATAACGTCGTTTTCGACGATTTGGTAGAGCAACGAAGATGCCGTTCCGATTCCGCTCTCGCGATCGGAACCTCCGTTAAAAAATCCATTTCCGCTCCCACGGAACTTCCGTCTATCAAAAGCTGGAAGGAATACGTTCCGTTTTTGGTGACGTTCATTCCGTTGATTCTATTCCCATTCTTCACGTATTATCCGTGCTACGACGCCGCCACGAGACTATTCTCATCTGCGTATTCGTGCCCAAATGTCAATGGCATCGCCCTCTTCACGCTTGTCTGCGGGTTGTTCAGTTTCCTTATGCTTTTCGTCAACTGGATCGCCAGGAAGCTTTGTCATTTGCATGATGGAACCCAAGTTATGAATCCGTTTAGTTTTGCCAAGGTTTCGGGTTTTAAGCAACTGGCCTTGATCTTCTTGTTCTCGCTTCTTGTCGTCGCGCTCATGTATGTCCCCAACTATATCGCGTACAAAGGCTTTGGCATGAATTTCCAGGCTTCCGTATACGCGGCTGGGCTTCCAAGATATGAGTGGATTCCGGCGATTCTCTTCAGATACTTGCCGTTCTGGCTTGTGTTTATGATTTCGAACTCTTTGCTGAACGCCGGATGCAGATTCAAGGAGATTCCCGAATGGGGGTCGACGTTGTTCATCGCCATCGCCAATCTGCTCCCGTTCCTTCTCTTGATCACCATCAACTATTCGACATTGACCTCGACCGGTCAGACTTACTACACGTTCGGCGATCCGAGCATCATGATCTGGAACCTCTTGGCTCCGCAGATCTTCATTGCCGTCGTCGGTCGTTATCTCTACAAAAAGACAGGTAACATCTGGACCGGAACCTTCGTTTGCGCTTTGGTTCTGACGATTATGGCGGTAACCATCACAAGACACACTTCAAGCTTCATGTTCATGTGAGGTCTCTCCGATTATCGTTCGATTCGAACCGCATTAGTTGATGTCAGCGCGTCACGCCCCAAAACGTGACGCGCTTTCGTTTGATTTACGCATGAAACTCAGGATCGTGGGGCTGGGGGTCGTTACGCCCCGTTTTTCTTTGAAAATAAACGGCGCTGTAAAAGGTTGTAGAATGGTTTCGTATCCGTTTGTCTGTTGCGGCGAAGTTCAGACGCCCGCAAACCGCGGATTTTGAGGAACCGGCGCTTTACGATCTTGATGCAAACGCCAGAGCGTTGAAATAGCGTTATGCCTCCGCAAACCGATCGTCAATGGTAAGGAACCCGAATGAAAAAAGAGCTATCCGAAATGACTCTGAAGGAACTATGGGATCTGTTTCCGGTTTTCCTCGTCCCGCCGAATCCGAACTGGAAGAGGCAATACGAGGACGAGGAAAAGAACCTGCTTTCTTTTTTGCCGCCCATGGAAGCGATTCGGATCAGCCATATCGGCAGCACCGCCATAAAACAGATATGGGCGAAGCCGATCGTTGACATTCTTGTGGAAATCCCTTCTTCCGTTTCGATGGATCTCCTCAAAGACGCCCTTCTTGCCCATGGGTATCTTTGCATGGCGGAAAGCGGTGGCCGAAAAGATTTCAACAAGGGGTATACGAAAGACGGCTTCGCGGATAAGGTTTTTCACTTGCACCTAAGGTTTTTTGGGGATAACGACGAACTTTATTTCCGAGATTATTTGAACGGCGACTCGAAGAAAGCGAAGGAATACGAAAAACTGAAGCTTTCTTTGTGGCGTCGTTTTGAGCACGATAGGGACGGGTACACAGACGCGAAGGGTGGGTTCGTGGCAAGAACGACCGCTTTGGCCAAAAGGAAATACAAAGGAAGGTACGATTTGTCTTTGCGCTAGAGAATATCCAACGTTTGTTTTGGATTGGCGTTTTTTTGGCTTTTCGGCCATCGAACCAAGCGAAAATCCGTTTTTTTGCCGTTAAACGACAGCAGGTCCGAAAAACCCGTTCATAGGCTAAACGAATGAGCGCAACCGCATGGTGCGTTAAAAATTTCCTGTCTGTAGGAAAATGTAAAAAAATTACTTGTCTATAAATCGTTTCCCCCATGGACGCTCATGTTTCTTATTAGTTGATTTACTTGATGCCGTCTTGATTTTCCCATTGTTTGACAAATGAGATTTCGGCCCTTATCCTTGTCTTGTGGTCGATGAGAATCGGGACACGCATTGAGGAGCCGCTTCTTGCGGTCTTCATTACGCTTTAGCAATAGCTTTGCGCGTATAGAGTCCAGCTGTTTTTAATCGTTTTTGTGTTATTTGTTGGCTGATTCCTCTTCAAAAGGTATTTTTCGTTGTTCCAACGCTAAGGAAAGGAGAAGTTATATGATCGAAATCAAGCATCTTTCGAAACTATTCAAGAACCGCTCTGTCATCGATGACATTTCTTTGATTGTCAACGACGGAGAATTCATGGTTCTTATCGGCGAGTCCGGCTGTGGAAAGACCACGACGCTTCGCATGATTAACCGTCTTATCGAGCCGACTTCAGGCGAGATACTGATCGATGGAAAGAACATCGCCGACATAAATGAGGTCGAATTGAGGCGGGACATTGGCTACGTCATACAGTCCATGGGGCTTTTCCCTCACATGACGGTGGAGGAGAACATTCAGATTATCCCGGCGTTGGAAAAGAAGGGGGATAAACGGTGGCTCCACGGGAAAGTGATGGGCCTTTTGGAGATGGTGGGTCTTGACAAGTCTTACGCTTCCCGATACCCCAGCGAACTTTCCGGTGGGCAGAAGCAGCGCGTCGGCATCGCGCGCGCCTTCGCCAACGACCCCAAGATCATTTTGATGGACGAGCCTTTTTCGGCTTTGGACCCCATCACCCGCTCCGACCTTCAGAATCAGATGCTGGAGTTGCAAAGCAAGGTCAAAAAGACCATCATTTTCGTCACTCACGACATGGACGAAGCCATCAAACTCGCGGATAGGATATGCCTTTTGCAAAACGGGAAAATCTCCCAGTACGGAACCCCGGAGGAAATTCTTCGCCATCCAGCGAACGCTTTCGCTTCCTCTTTCGTCGGCGAGAACCGTCTCTGGTCCTCTCCGGAATACATCAAGGTGAAAGACGTCATGATAAAAGATCCCATTTGCATCAGCCCCAGCACCCCTGGATTCAAATGTCTGAGCCTCATGATGAACAAGCGGGTTGACTCGCTTTTGGTGGTGGATCCCTCCACGCATCGCTATCTCGGCATCGTGAAGGCCAGCCATATGCGCGGCGTCTCCGACGATACGCTTTCGGCCTCCTCTTTGATGCACAAAAGCAAGCATATCCTGGATGAGGACGACAAAATCATGAAGGTCTTGGATATTATGAACGACCATCATCGCAGTTCCTTGCCCGTCGTGGGGAAGGATGGCGTTCTGAAGGGGCTTTTGACCCGCAGCGGCCTTGTGAGCATTCTGAGCGCCCAGTACGCCACGCACGATCCCGATAGCGAAGAGGAGGATGACTGATCATGAATTTCTTTGAGTATTTCGCCCAGAACATTGGCGAGATTTTCTCTCTTCTCGTCGAGCACATCGAACTGACGATCATTGCGGTGCTCTTTGCCATCGCGATCGGGGTGCCCCTTGGCATACTCATCGCGCGGTTCTCGAAAACGAGCAAACCCGTTTTGGCCGTGGCCAACGTCATTCAGGCGATCCCGTCGTTGGCCCTTTTGGGCTTTCTCATTCCCTTGATGGGCATAGGGGTGGTTCCCGCCGTATTCGCGGTCGTTCTCTATTCTTTGCTTCCGATCATCAAAAACACCTATATCGGCATCAGCAACGTCACGCCCGATACGCTGGAAGCCGCGAAAGGAATCGGACTCAACAAGGCTCAGGTTCTTTTCAAGATCCAGATACCTTTGGCCCTTCCCGTCATCATGGGCGGCGTCCGCATCGCTTCCGTCACGGCGGTCGGGCTTATGACCATCGCCGCCTATATCGGCGCGGGCGGTTTGGGGTATCTTGTCTTTTCGGGCATCCAGTCCGTCAACACCAACCAAATCCTCGCTGGGGCCATCCCGGCTTGCCTTTTGGCTTTGTTCGTCGACTTCATCTTGGGGCTTGTCGAGAAACTCGTCACGCCGAAGAACTTCCAGAAAGCCAAGGCGACGAAGCGCAAGCCGCTCTTCAGCGAGAAGTTCGTTCGCGTCAATGAGCGCGTTTTGCTGGGTGTTTCCACCGTCCTTATCGTGGCGGCCCTCGCCTTCAGCCCTATCAAGAAGGCCATCGCGGGATCCTACGATCTCACGATAGGAAGCAAGGATTTCACGGAGCAGAAGGTCATTGGGAACCTGGCGGCGGAATATATCGAGGACAAAACGGACCTAAGGGTGAAGAAGAAGTTCGGTTTGGGCGGAACGAAAGTGTGCTTTGGGGCCCTTCAAAACGATGAGCTTGATTTTTACTACGATTATTCCGGCACGGCTTACGTCAACTTGCTTGGGCACGATCCGATTTCCGACGTGGAAAAGGTTTATGAGACCTCCAAGAAAGAGTTGAAGGAAAAATACGACATCGAGGTGCTGTCGCAGACGGCCTTCAACAACACGTATTGCTTCGCCGTTCGGCAAGAAACGGCCGAACAGTACGGCTTGTCGAAGATATCGGATTTGGTCGGTTGCGCCTCAAGCCTCAAAGGCGGCTTCACTTTTGAGTTCAGCAATCGCGAGGACGGCCTTGCGGGCGTCGAAGCGGCGTATGGATTCCATATCGGCAGCGTCTCGAATCAGGATGGCGCGCTCCGCTACCTTGCCCTAGCAAACGGGAATGTCGACATCATCGACGCCTTTTCGACCGACGGCCTTTTGAAGAAATACGATTTGGTGGTCATGGAGGATGATGAGCGCTTCTTCCCGCCTTATTACGCCATGCCCCTAATGAGGGAAGAGACGTATGGCAAATATCCTGAGCTTGAAGGCCTTCTTAGGACTCTCGGCGATTGTCTGACGGACGAAGTTATGCAGGAGCTTAACTACGAGGTTGACGAGGAGGAGAAGACCCCGGAAGCCGTCGCCCACGATTTCCTGCTCTCGTCGGGGCTGATATAAGTTCGTTTGCCGTTCTTTGACGGATGGTTTCCCGTCTTTTCGGTTGCTGCTCAAGGATCTTGTTCCGTCTATTTTAAGCATGGCTGTCGCATCCCAAACGCATCATCGCGAGCGAAAACGGGCATGCGAATGGCGCGAATCCGATAAAACGCCGTTTTCGTGCGGTTTGCTTTTGCGGTCAAATTCAACGATATCGTCGTCATGGCAAATCGGTTTCGCCATCTTCAGCCAACCCTTTGATAGATATGGCCCCATCCTCGCCAAATCGGAAGAAACTGGTTGACATGCCGTTTTTTGGGGCTATCATTCGTGCATAAAGCTGAGAAGGGAAGAAGTAGTAGCCCAAGCTAGCCATAGTGAGCCGCTGATGGTGGAAATGCGGCGCGGAGCGGGTTATGAACGCATCCTGGAGCTGCATCCCCGAACTCGATAGTATGGGATGACGGGTTCGCCCGTGTAGCGCGAGCGGGTATCGATAGGTACTCGGCGAGGCCGGTTTTGCGAAAAGCCGGCAAACTAAGGTGGCACCACGCATCGAAGCGTCCTTAGGCTCTTATGCCTGAGGACTTTTTATATCCTTGGGCAAGTTGTTTCATAACGGCCAACAAGGAGGTAAAAATTATGAAACGTCCGTCGGTTTCCGCCACTCTTCTTTTAGTTGGGGCCATGACTTTCGCGACGAGCTGTTCGACTGTGACCGCCCACGGCGGTTCTCTTAGCGAGATCGTCAGCAGCAAAACGCTCGTCATCGGCACGAACGCGGAGTACCCACCGTTTGAGTACGTCAGTTCCTCAACGAACGAACCGGCCGGTTTCGACATCGATTTCTGCGGGCTTATCGCCGATGAGATCGAATCGGAATACGGCATCGCGCTCAACGTCGTCGTCAAGAACATGGAATTCGATTCCCTCATCGGCTCGATGACCACCAATCAGATCGACCTCATCGCCGCCGCCTTCTCTATCACCGGCGAACGGGCCAAAAGCGTTCTTTTCTCCGACGTGTATTATCAAGCCCAAACGGTTCTCGTCGTCAAATCGGGGGTCACGATAGACAGCACCGACGATTTGGCCAATCTGACCATCGGCGCCCAACTTGGGACCATTCAGGCTGACAAAGCCTCCGACTACAGCGGCAGCGTCGTCACCGTCGCCGCGCTTGATTCCCTCATCACGATGGTCCAGACCGGGAACATCGGCGCTCTTATGGTCGAGGGCGCGGTCGGGGAGAACATCGTCGGCAAAAACAGCGGTTTGGCCCTTATCGATAGCCTCGATTTCAATGACGATGGCGGATACGGCATCGCCACCAACCTTGGAGAGGCCGATCTTATCGGCGTCGTCAACAAAGTCATCGCAGTCAACAAAGCCAGCGGAGCCCTGGAGACCATGTACGAGGATGCGGTTGTCGCGGCCGCTAGCAACTGATGGATTTCGGTCCGGTTTTCAAGTATTTCAACCAGTTCTTGTATGGAGTCGGCATGACGATTGGCCTCTCGGCCGCCTCCATTTTTATCGGCGCGACGCTCGGGTTTTTGATGTGCTTAGCCCGCATGTCGCGCCATAAGTTGCTGAATATGCCCGCCAAAGCCTACATTTCGGTCGTTCGCGGAACGCCAACCTTGATTCAGCTTTATATTTTCGCTTTTGGGATCCCGATGTTGCTTCAAACGATTTTCATGCGCTCCATCACCATCGATTTCACCGTTTCCGGAATAATCGCCCTCGGCCTCAATTCGACCGCCTATTCCGCCGAGATCTACCGCTCGGGGGTCCAAGCCGTCGACATTGGCCAATTCGAGGCCGCGACCTCGATGGGCTTTTCGTATCGGTACACCATGCGGAAGATTATCTTCCCGCAGGCTTTCCGAAACATCCTTCCTTCCATCGGCGGCGAGTTCATCACGGTCGTGAAGGAATCCTCGATCGTCTCGGTGCTCGGCATTTACGACATCACGGGAATCGCCAACATCGTCAAGGCCAACACGCTGAAAGTTTTCGAGACTCTCATTCTCGCCGCTGGTCTCTACTTCGCCATAACCTTCACGTTAAGCAAACTCATCAATCTTCTGGAAAAGAGGTTCAACGTTTATGCCACTCGATAACATCATCGAGGTCAAGGATCTCCATAAGTCATTCAAGGACCTCGTCGTCCTTGATGGCATCGATCTGTCATTCAAGCGAAATAGCGTCTACGCCATCATCGGCCCTTCCGGCTCTGGCAAATCGACGTTCCTCCGTTGCCTGAATTTGCTGGAGACTCCGACTTCGGGCGAAGTGACATTCGAAGGGAAAAAACTTTTCGGCCTTAACTCCAAAGGAAAGCCGGAGATTTCGCTCGGGTCGAAAGACTTATGCGCCGTGCGCTCCAAAATGGCCATGGTTTTTCAATCTTTCAACCTGTTCAACAATTACACCGTTCTCGACAACGTCATACTCTCGCTGCTTGATCTAAAGAAAATGCCCAAGGAACAAGCCAAGGAAAAAGGATTGGCTCTCTTAGCCCAAGTCGGGGTCAAGGAAAAAGCCGGAGAGTATCCGATAAAACTTTCCGGCGGCCAGAAGCAGCGCGTCGCCATCGCGAGGGCCCTCGCCAACGAGCCGGACGTCATCTTGCTCGACGAGCCCACGAGCGCGCTTGATCCGGAAATGGTCAAAGGAGTTCTGGGGGTGATCAAATCATTGGCCGAAACCGGCATTTCGATGATCATCGTCACCCATGAGATGGCCTTCGCCCGCGACGTCGCCGACGAAGTCGTATTCATGGACGGGGGGCATGTCGTCGAAAAAGGGAAGCCCACGGATTTATTCTCCCATCCTCAGAACCAAAGGACCAAAGATTTCATCGACGCCGTCCTATGAGAATGCCGCGGCCTTCGCCGTCATAAACCCACGTCAATAAAAAAGCCGGCAATGAAACCGGCCTTTCGATCGCGGAAAGAAATCAGCGCTTTCCGCGTTCTTTATTCGGCTTGACTAGCCTTGGACCGAGCCGGATATGTCGGTGAAAGTCAGATCCGAGACGACGCTGAGGGCCGAAAGGGTCTTCTCCGATTCGATGCTGAAACTGGCCTCAAGCGAGTTCGCTTCCTTGATTCCGTCCGAATCGGTTCCGCCGGCTTTGTAGGAAAAGGCGGCATCGAATTTGCTCGCCAGCGTTTCCGCCGAAGTCAAATCCGTGTAATGAGGAGTGAAGAGGACCTCGCAATCGCCCTTGACGTCGGAATTGATGTCGTATATCAAAGGATAGAGGTAGAAAACGACGAGGTAGCTTCCGTCGTCTTGCTTAGCGGGATCGGAAGTCAGGGTCGCGCTCGATTTTCCGCCCGAAAAACCGATGTACGTCGCTACGTTGTCTTTCGTTAGAGCGATGCCTCCGCTTGAAGAGCAACCGACGAGGAAGAAAGAGATGAAAAGCGAAAACGGCAGTTGTTTTTTCATAAGAACATTCACCTTTTTTGTTATTATAGCAAAAAACTTTTCCGTTTTTCGAAAATAAAAGTCAACTTGAGTATACCTTCAGATCCTTGATCGAGGCCTCGATGGTATCTTTCACTTGCCGTTCCGCCGCCGCGGAATCCTTTCTTCTTATGGCTTCGAACAAGGCTTTTTTCTCATGGTAAAGGCTTTCCAGACCCATGTGTTTGTAAGCCAAGGCCCAAAGATACTCAGCCTCATCCTTGAAAGAATAGTACATCAAGGGAAGGAGAACGTTGTTCGACATAACGGCGATTTGGTGGTGGAAGGCGAATATTTCTTCCGCGGCCGTTTGCGAATCGGGCGCGGACTCGATGCGTTCCAAGGTTGTTCTGAGCTTTTGCATTTTGGTTTCGGTCTCGTTGGCGATGGCGAGTTTGCAGCATAGTTGCTCCAAAGAGCCCCGGACCTCAAGGAGGGAGCGAACCTCTCTTTCCCTCATCGTCCCTCCGTGGTAGCGCATTATCGCAAGCAGAGTTTCGATTTTCCCCTGTTCACGGTAATCGGAGACGAAAACGCCGCTTCTAGTTTTGATTTTTACGAAACCGAGCTGGTCCAGTTTTATGAGGCCGGCCGAAACGACCTGTCGGGAAACCCCCATTTTCAGGCAAAGGTCGCGTGACGAGGGGAGTTTCTCGCCGACCGAAAGCTGACCGGAGAGAATCATGTTCTCGATCTGCTCCACGAATAGGTCCGTCAACGAGACGTTCTTGATTTTGTCAAAGCCCATTTTTGATCTCCTTGCTATTGGTCATACCAGATGCAATTATTACTATAATCCCTAGAACTTAGTATTAAAACAGCCATACTTGGCTAGCTTCGCGACGATGTGTTGCAAAATCATCAAAACTATTTTAGTTTTATAAGTGGTCATACCAACTAATGGAGGTTTTTATGGACGAATCCTTTGATGTTATCGTCGTCGGCGCTGGCAACGGCGGTTTGGCGGCCGCCGCCACGACCGCGAAGGGGGGGTTGAAGACCCTTCTCCTCGAAAAGCACAATCTGCCGGGAGGCTGCGCCACGAGTTTCGTTCGGGGTCGCTTCGAATTCGAGCCTTCCCTTCATGAATTGTGCATGGTCGGAAGCAAAGAGAAACCCGATTTGGTTTACAACATTTTTCAGGAGTTGGGCGCCAAGCCCGACTGGCAATACGAGCGGAACCTCTTCCGGACTATCGTCAAGGGGAAAGACGGATACGACGTGACCCTTAAGGCCGGCGTCGAACCCTTCATCGATTCGATGGAACGGTGCTGCCCCGGATCGAAGAAAGCCATCAAAAAGCTTTTCGAATACCAAACCAACGATTGGCAAGCCACCCAATACGTCACGAAGATGAAAGGCAAGCCCAATCCCTTGGTCATGGCTTTCAAGTACGGCAACTTCATGCGCATGGCCTCCCATTCGATGGAAGACGTCCTCACTGCCCTCAAGCTCTCGCCGAAAGCCATCGATATCCTTTGCACTTACTGGGGGTATCTGGGCGTACCGACTGATGAACTGAGCGCCTTCCACTATTGGAACATGATGTCGACCTATATAATCGACGGGGCCGCCATGCCAAAGTGCCGCTCGCACGAGCTTTCGCTGTCCTTGTGCAAAGTCATCCTCGATCACGGCGGCGACGTTTGGTACAACTCCGAGGTCACCGGCTTCCTTTATAATGAGAAAGGTGAGGCCATCGGGGTGGAGATCAACCATGAGAGGAAGATCTACGCCAAGGAAATCGTCAGCAATTTGATTCCGAACCGGGTCGCCAACCTTTCGCCCTCCTCGGCGGTGCCGGAACGGACCAAGCGCCTCATCAACGCCCGTTCGTTCGGCATTTCGACGGCGACTATCTATCTTGGGCTCGATTGCACGCGTGAGGAACTGGGCTTTGACGATTATACGGTCTTCATTTCCTCTTCCCGCGGCGCCAGAGCCCAATACGAGAAGCGCGATATCTACATCGTGAACTGCCTGAACAAGGTTATCCCCGACGCCACTCCGAAAGGCACTTGCACCCTTTTCTTCACGATGCCGATCTTCGGCGATGACATCCCCAGCGACATGACGCCGGAACGCTACGAGAAATGGAAGAACGAAATTGCCCTTAAGTACATCAAGGACACCGAGGAAACCCTCCATTTGTCCATCATCCCGCACATCGAGGAAATCGAGATAGCCACGCCAGTCACCATGGCCCGTTATCTGGGTACGCCGACCGGGACGATATATGGCTACCAACTTTCGGGTTGGGATAATCTGATGGCCCGCATCGCCGAGGAGCGGAAGGATATCACCGTTCCGCATCTCTCCTACTGCGGCGGGCACTACATGAGGGGCGATGGCTTCAACGTCGCCTATTACACCGGTAATCTCATTGGGCATCGGCTTGTCAAAAAGCTCAAAGGCGCGGATATCGCCCAGTTGCAACCGGGCACCAAAGCCGCGAAAGCGCAGCAGAAATAACAGGAGGGAACCAATATGCCAAACATTCGTTCTTTGAACAAAATGGACTTCACGAAGATGATTCCGGACCGCGAAGCCAAGATAGCCGACGCTTCGACTTCCGACGCCTTGCCTAACGACGCCTATATCGCCAACCGGCTCGCCCAAGCGCTTCATCCTTACGCACAGTATCTAAAAATAAAAGATATCATCGAGCGGGGGGAGGACGCAAAAACCTTCGTTTTCGAACCCGATGGAAAGAAAACGAAGGAGCTGGCGTACTTCAACGCCGGCAGCTATCTTTCGATCGTCTTTTCGATTGGCGGCGCCCATCTGACCCGACCCTATTCCCTGTCGTCTTCGCCACGCGACTCTTTGTCGGGTGCCTATTCAATAACCGTCAAGAGGGCCTTTGGAGGCCTAGCCTCGAACTTCATGCTCGACAAATGGAAGAAAGGCGACCTCGTCGAGGCTTCTGCTCCCCTTGGCCAATTCACGTACAGCCCGATTCGCGACCAGAAAGTCGTCGTCGGCCTCGCCGGCGGAAGCGGCATAACGCCTTTCTATTCCTTGGCTCAGGCCATCGCGGACGGCGACGAAAGTTGCTCGCTTATCCTTCTATATGGCAGCAAAACGCTGAGCGAGGCCCTGTTCGAAAAGGAATTCAGGGCCCTCGAGGAACGTTGCCCCAAGTTCAAGCTCGTGAACGTTCTATCCAACGAGACCCGCGAAGGATGCGAGCATGGCTTCCTCAATGCCGAAATCATCGAAAAATACGCCCCGAAAGGGGAAGAGTACTCCCTCTTTATCTGCGGCCCGCAGGCCATGTACGACTTCCTTGAAAAAGAAACCCCGAAACTGGGGTTGCGGAAAAAGGACATCCGCCACGAGCTCTTCGGCGAAATCCATGACCCTTCGAAAGATCCATCGTATCCTTCGGAGAAGAAAAACGGGCATTATCGGTTGAAAGTCCACATCGACGACGAAACGAAGACGATTCCCTGTTCCGCCGACGAATCCCTCCTCGTCAGCATGGAGAAGGCGGGCATTTCCGTCCCCACCCATTGCCGTTCGGGCGAATGCGGATTTTGCCATTCGCGCCTTGTTTCCGGAAACGTCTACGTGCCGGAGAAAGTCGATGGCCGCCGGATGGCCGACAAACTGTACGGTTACATCCATCCGTGCGTCAGTTTCCCTTTGAGCGACATCGAAATCGAGGTTCCCCACTTTAAGCCCTGAGGCTTTTCTCGCGTTTTGCGGAGGATCCGTTAAGCAAGCGGCGGTTCGCCATAGGAAACAGAGTCTTGGAATTCATCGTTTCATCGCGCGGGGCCAAGGCATAGTCTTATGGCAAAAAGAGAGCGTTCGCCTTTCCTTTCGGCGAAAAGATGAAAAACGCGGCAACCTCATAACGTCTCTTTGCATTCCCTTGTCCGTGGCCATGGTTTTCCTCACAACCTTTCCGATCGCTTTTTGGACTGTCTACGCGCTTGCGGGCTTATCCGACGCTCTCGATGGCTTCGTGGCGAGGAAATTCATTTCGGAAAGCGTTTTTTTTGGGGGACAAACTGGATAATTTTGCCGATTTGGCCTTTGAGGTTTCGATTGCCATCGTTTTCGTCATCGCCGTCAGCGTACCGCCTTGGGTCTGGATCGGCGTTGTCGCGGTCGCCTTGATAAGGATCGCAAGCCTCGTCGTTTCCTTGATAATAGATATCATGCACTCGGGTTTTTGCACACCTATGCGAGCTAAGCGGCGACGATCATCATATTCGCGTTCACCGGTCTTTCGGCCCTTGGGGGGTTGCTGATAAACATCTCGTCGAAGAAACCGAACATAAACAAAAAACCTCTTCGTTCGGCGTCCTTGATTATGGCTTGGACGGCCAAAGACTCAGATGCGTTTCCCGAAAGCCACGAGGCGACGGAACGGAAGGATCAAAATTCCGTCATTTCGCCTAATCGCCTTTTTTTGCATGGATTTTTTTACGGAAGAGCACCAGCATAGAAACGTATATCAATGCGGAATCGGGAACGAGATAGGCCAACTTCTCCTTGGATTTGCTCCCCTCTAGGATCAAGAGATCCGTTGCTCCGAGGCGATTTATCCGTTTGACGATATAGGTCTTTTCGTGGTTGATCCGCCCATCCCCCTCCATGAAGCAACCGCCTCTCCTGAAGGAAAGCTCGCCTTTTGATGTCGGCGCGCTTAACGGCTCGACGTCAGTCAGTTTGGTTTTGGTTCCCTCATCGATCAATTCGATGTCCTTAAGTTGAACGAAAGCTTGGAATGGAAGCGAGGGGTCCTTGGCTTTCTCTAGGGAAGGAAGCGAAAAGGACACGCCTTTCCCTGAGAGGGTTTCGTGGCAGAACCAAACCGAGCGTCCGCCATAATCCCTTTGGCAATCCAACGCCAAAGACAGAACCAGATCGTCTCCGTTTGCCTTTGCCAAGGAAATCGCGGCGGTTGGCACGGCCAAGATCTTCGAAGAACGGCCTTTCTCGATGAGGCGTTTCTCCAGCGTTTCCATTTGCGTTAAACTCAGATAGTATCCATTTGCGTTATCCAAGAAGCAAAGCGGCTTGCCTTCGGTGAGGCTTTCCTCGCTCTTCCCGTCGAAAAGATGGAGTTTGCCTTTCCTGAACGAGACGGAAACCTCTTGGCCGGCGCGAAAATCGTTTTCCCCGTTAACTGTGGCGATTAGGTAGTCCTCTCGGCCTGAAAGGTGCGAATAGACCAAAGTTTGATCGCCCAGTTTCTCGAGAAGCTCGATTTTGGCTTTTGCAATCCCCCCCGTTTCGGAGAGCGTAACGTCGCTGGGGCGGACTCCCAACTTGGTTTTCAAAGGAAAGGAATCGTTCTCCAACTGCCCCAAAAGCAAGGGGTTTAGAGGCACGGAAAAAGCAGAATCGCCTTCGCTATAGAACGAAACATCCTCTTTCTTTTTTCGCAACTCCCCCCGGAAGACGTTCATTTGGGGGGAGCCAAGGAAGGTCGCCACGAAAACGTTGGCCGGATGCTTATAAAGGTTGGTTGGGGTGTCGACTTGCTGGATGAAGCCGTCCTTCATCACCACGATGCGATCGCCCATGGTCATGGCTTCGGTCTGATCGTGGGTGACGTAGATGAAAGTGGCGCCCAATTTTTCGTGGAGTTTGGAGATCTCCGCCCTCATTTGGACGCGAAGTTTGGCGTCGAGGTTGCTGAGAGGCTCGTCGAGCAGGAAAACCTGAGGCTGCCTTACGATCGCGCGACCTAAGGCCACGCGCTGCCGCTGGCCTCCGGAAAGCTCCTTGGGTTTCCTTTGCAGGTATTCCATGATTCCTAAAATCGCCGCGCTGTCTTTCACCCGCTTATCGATTTCCTCACCCTTAACGTGGTGGCAGCGGAGAGGGTAGGCAATGTTCTCGTAGACGCTTAAATGGGGATAAAGGGCGTAATTCTGAAAAACCATCGCGATGCTGCGATCCTTCGGTTCGAGGTCGTTCATGTATTTCCCGCCGATGAAAACATTCCCGCTCGTGATGCTCTCCAGCCCGGCGATCATGCGCAAAGTGGTGGACTTGCCGCATCCGCTCGGACCGACGAAAACGACGAACTCCCCATCCTTGACGTCGAGGGAGAAGTCGGTGACCGCCCTGACCCCGCCCTTGTAGATTTTGCAGACGTTTTCCAAACGCACGTTAGCCATATGCCTTTATCCTTTCACGGCTCCGCTGGTAAGCCCGTTGACCATGTCTTTGACCAAAATGAAATAGAGAACAACGATAGGAATGGCGATGAAGACCGCCCCGGCCGCGAAACGGGAGAATTCCGTTTCGTCGAGTCCCATGAGGCCGACCGCGACAGTGTACATGTTTTTGTCCTTCAGCAGTAGTTTTGGCAAGATGAAATCGCTCCAAGGCCACGTGAAGGATGTCAGCGCGGTGTAGACGATGATCGGCTTGGCCAAAGGCAAGGTTATCGTCCGGAAAATCCTTGCGTTGCTCGCTCCGTCGATCGCCGCCGCCTCGTAAATCGAAGTGGGGATGGTGTCGAAAAAGCCTTTTTGCACGAGGTAGCCCATCGGGGCCGTGCCGGAATAGATGAGGATCAGTCCCCAAAGGTTGTTGATAAGGTCGAACTGAGTCATGAGAACGTAGATGATGGTCATCGCCATGAAGGCCGGGAACATCCCTAGAACCAACGCTCCCTTCATGAGAGGACGCCGGGCTCGGAACTCGAAGCGTGAGATCGTGTAGGAAGTCAGGATCAGCGAAAGCGTTGAGAAAAGGCAACTGAGGGTGGCGACGAAGAGGGTGTTTAGGAGCCAGCGGGGGTAGTTGTACATCGCCGTGTCGGTGAAGAGCCGGGCGAAGGAATCGAAACTATAGGAGGAGGGGAAAAAGCCATTGAAAGAATAAATCGAGCCGGATTTGGAGAAGGAGGCGAGGATCAGCCAAAGGCAGGGGAAAACGAAAACGGCGGAAACGATGATCAAAACGCAATAAGTCAGGAGGATGTCGAGCGTTTTTTTGACTCGTGGGCTCATATTAACGGTAAGTGTCCTCCTTTTTGTAGGCGTTGGAACGGACGTAGACGATAAGGGAAAAGGTCGATGTCAGGAGGAAAATTATGAGGGATATGGCCGCGCCGATCGAGTAATAGTTGTTGCTGATGGAGAGATTATAAAGCCAGTTGATGAGAAGATCGGTGTCGCTGGAAAGGAAATACCCGTCGCTATAAAGCCCACCCCTTAGGAAATAGAAGATGCCGAAATTGTTGAAGTTCCCAATGAACTGGCTGATGAGCGTGGGGGTGGTGGCGAAAATTATGTAGGGCAGGGTGATGTCGAAGAACTGCTTGGTTTTGCCCGCCCCGTCGATTGACGCCGCTTCGTAAAGGTCCCCGTTGATGTTGCTTAGTAAACCCGTCGCCAGGAGCATCGTGGTCGGAATGGAAAGCCAGGCGTTGACGAGCAAACCGATAAGGCGGGCGCTCCACTTGGAGTCGAGCCCGAGGAAATCGACGATGGCGGCCTGGTTGGCCCCGCCGTTAGAAAGGTAGTAGTTGATCGGCCCGCCGAGGGAGAACATGAAACGGAAACCGATGAGGGTGATGAACCCCGGAATGGCGTAGGCGAGGACCGGGAAGACGCGGAAGAGGCTTTTCAGCTTCACGCATTTTTTGTTGATCAATAGCGCCAAGCCGATGCCGAGGAAATAATTGAGGAAGGTCGAGGAAAAGGCCCATAGAAGGTTCCAACCCAAGATTTTGCCGAACGTTGGTCCGACGTTGCCAAGAGAGAAAATCGTTTCGAAATTGCCTAATCCGATCCAGCTGACCAACTCCGGCGGAACGACGCTTCCCCCGTAATTGGTGAAGGCGATCAGTATCATCATCACGATGGGGACAATGGAGAAAACGACGACGCCGAGGATCGGGACGAACAGCGCGACTTTCGGGAAATCCGCTCCCGCGAGGTTGGCGAGGTCATCGGCGAAGGAATTGGGCGCGATCCCCCTCGCCTCGTTGAGCGAGGTCCGGTAGCATCCCTTGACGTTGCCCACGTAAAGCATAAGGAAGAAAACGACCGCGAAAACGGTCAAAAGCCCTTTCAGCATCATGGTGACCGAATTGTCGCCCGGAGTGCCGAGCCACGGGTCGGCTTTCACGGTGCCGAGGGTGACGAGGCCGACGAGACCGCGGCCCCCATAAGCCACCATAAAATAAACGAAAGCGGCCTCGATAAGAAGGTAAATGCCGCCCTTGAGGAATTGGCGATGAAAAAGCTGACCCAAGCCCATAAGGCCCATCGAGCACCATGTTCTCCAATCCGCCGTCGCGAAAAAGTCGATTAGCCGCGAACAATGGCTTTTCCGCTTTTCGATCCAACCGGAAAACGAGGCTTTCATAGCTGACTCTGGTTATTGCAAAGTGGAAATCGCGGCGGCGATGTCGCTGACGACTTTGTCGAGCCCTTTTTGAAGGGCGGCGTCCGTGGTGTATTTCTGCTCGGAGGCGGGGCGATAGGGATCCATGGCCAAATCCCTGTTAAGGGTTTCGGCCGGCGTCCAGATCTGAGCCACTTGGGTAATCGAGGGCATGAGATAGATATTTCCTTTGGTGAGGCGGGAGAAGAGCCGGCTCGACAATCCGCCGGCCTCTTTGACGGCGTCGTCGCGGCATGGGGCGATGCCCATCATCTGGCTGCGTTTCATTATCATGTCGTAGGATGTGGCGAAATTGAGGAAGGCCAAGCAGGCCTTCGGCGCTTTGGTGTAACTCGAGATGGCATAGCCATTGATGCCGCCCATCGTCTTCATGTCGATGAGGGTCGGGTTATCCTCGGTCAGGTCGCCGGAGGACGGCAGTTTCGGCAAGTCGGCGATCACGAGGTTCCTTGGCCTTTTGCAGGGCCGCGTCTTTGCTTAGGCCCTCCGCCGTCTCATATTGGTTGGCCATCTCGTTGATGAAGTTGTTCTTGACGTCTGGGGTCGTCATGGTCGCGAAGAACTCGCCTTGGGCGATTTTGCTGTAGCAGGTGGTGTTGATGGAGGTATCGCTGCAGGTTTTATCCATGACGCTGGCCAGTTGGCGGATCTCCCGCGCGCCTTTGTACGATTCCCCTTTGTTGAAGCCGATGTCGTTGGGGTCGGTGCCGTTGTTCCCAAAAACATAGCCTCCGTAGCTGAAAACGAAGCCGCCGGAAAAATAGACGTCATAGAGAGCTTTCATGTAGCCTCGTTTCGTCCCGCCTTGGGCTTTGATCGCTTGGCTGTAGGAATAGAGGTTGTTCCACGATTCGATCATGTCGGGAACCCCGTTGCCGTTCTTGTCGCAGTCCTCAGGCAGCATGTCCTTCCGGTAGAAAAGGAAGGGGGCTTGGATGTTGACCGGCGCTCCAAAAGTGTAGGTTTTTCCATTGACGGTCCCGCGAAAAGCCTTGGCGGCTTCCTCAGGCAACTCGCTTTCCTCCTCGATTTTCTTAATTGGGAGCGGGAGTATGTGATGTCCGGCCACGTTTTTCATTATCATGTCGTTGGCTTGGTAGATGAGGTCGGGACCATATCCCGCCGGCCCATCTTGGGCCAAGTCGGTGTACTGGTCGATGTTGGCGTCGACGGCCTT
Organism: Bacilli bacterium; assembly: GCA_022641095.1. Classification (GTDB taxonomy): domain Bacteria; phylum Bacillota_I; class Bacilli_A; order RFN20; family CAG-826; genus UBA4951. Next base: position 268,440 of record JALCDB010000001.1, on the reverse strand, counting down.
GATTCCTTTATCGGCATAAGCCGCGTTGAAATCGTTTAGCAACTCATCGAGATAGCCAAGGCTCTTGGCCGTGTCATTCTCGAGGATGTGCAGGGTTACGTTCTGCTCGATGTCCCCGTCGAATTTGTTAAAAATGGCGTCGCCGTCGTCCGAAGAAGAGACGTTATCGGAGCCTCTGCCCGAGCAACTGGCCAGCCCCATGGCGATCATTCCGGTCGCTAGAAGCGTCATCCTCAAATGTTTTGTCATGGTTTTTCTATTCTCCTTTCGCTATGACGAACCCATTGGGTTCCAAAAATCCGTCTTTCCATCCGTTTTCGAGAAGCCTTTCGCCCGTTTTGGGCCGTTTCCTCCCGTCCGTCAGATTGATGAAGAGCGACATTTCGTTTCGTCCGAGGCTTCTTTTGACTTTGAGCATCCCGTTCTCTTCCTCGACGCTGATGTCCCCCTCTTGAAATAGAGGCATCCGTCTAAGGGCCGTCAGTCCTTTTATTCGTCCCAAGAAGGAATCCTCGGGAATTCGTGAGGGGAAGCAACGGCGGTTGTCCGGATCGTAGCCTCCTTCGAGGGGAATCTCGTCGCCATAGTATAGGCACGGCATTCCCTGGTAGAAATAAAGGAAGGCCAAAGCCGCGTAGAAACGGGAACGGTTCCCGTGGAGGCTCGTGAGGAAGCGCGTCGTGTCGTGGGAGTCCAGCAAGTTGAGCATCATGAAGTTGACGGGTGCTTTGTTTCTCATAAGCAGATGATTGCAGCGTTCCGCCATCGTCGCTGCGCTTGGTCGCTCGCCCGCGAAATAATCAAGGCAGGCTTTGGTGAGGGTGTAATTCATGATCGAGTCGAATTGGTCCCCTTCGAGGTAAGAATAACTGTCGTGCCAGTTCTCCCCGATCAGGAGGCAATCGGGATTGGCATTCTTCACCGCGAGGCGGAAGGCCCGCCAAAAGGAATGGGCGACCTCGTCGCTGACGTCGAGGCGCCAACCGTCGATGCCAAAATCCTTGATGTAATGGGTTCCCACCTCGATGAGCTTGGCCGCCGCCTCGGGATTGGAGGTGTTTATTTTCGGCATGTAGGAACAGGAGGCGAACATCTCGTAGTTTGGTTTTCTCATGTTCACTTTCGTCCCATGTATTATGAACCAATCGTAGTATGGCGATTTGTCCCCGTTTTTTACGACGTCCTGAAATTCCTTGCAATCCGAGGAGCAGTGGTTGAAAACCGCGTCCAAAACCACGTGCATGCCTTTTCCGTGGGCCAAAGAGACCAACGTTTTCAGATCATCGGAGTTACCGAATTCGGGATCGATTCGGAAATAATCGATCGTGTCGTACTTGTGGTTGCTCTTCGAAAGGAAAATCGGAGTAAGGTAAAGGGCGTTGATTCCTAAACCAGTGAGGTAATCGAGTTTATCCGAGATGCCTTTAATATCGCCCCCGGCGAAGGAGTCGGTTTTGACTTTCCCGCCCCATCGCATGTTGACATAAGAGTCGTCCTTGCTCCCATCGCCTCGGTTGAAGCGATCGACGAAAATCTCGTAGAAGCAGGCTTTCTTGGCCCATGAGGGTATTTTTACGATATCCGTATCATTGATGAAAGCGTATTGGAAGAAACTGAAATACGATTGGGGGAAATCGTAGTTATCCTTAAGTCCCTCTTCGCTGAAGAAGCTTTTCTTTCCGCCGCGAACCAAACGGAAAATGTAAGCGAGTCGACGGTCTTGAAGAGGCAAGATGGCCTCATAGTTATCCCACGTGGCGTCGCCGCCCTTTCTTATCATCTTCAGGTGATATTGTTTTTTGGGGAAGTCGTATTTGTCGTTGTAGAGGACCTCGACTTTGTCGAACCGCTCGCCTTTGCTTACCCGCAGGCGCACGAAAAACGAATTCTCCGACAAGGGAAAGGCATCGGGGGAATCCATGCGGTGTTCGATCAAAGTTCGTTTCATGGGAAACCTTCTTTCTTTTTTTCTCAGCTTAGCGATGGTATATAATCAAACAAATGGTCAAGAAACGGATAACGATCAAGGAAATCGCCAGGGAATCGGGATTTTCGATCGCGACCGTCTCCTATGTCCTCAATGACCGCAAGGACCAGAAGATCGGCGCCTCGGCGAAGAAGAAGATCCTTCAAATTGCCAACCTCTATCACTATCGGAGCAACGGCGCGGCCCGTTCTTTGGCGATGGGCCGGAGCAACGCGGTGGCCTTCTATTTTGGCAATCCGAACAGCCTTTTGGCGGAGGCCAATGCCTTTCTCTCCTTTGAGAAGCTGACCTCTTCCTTTGAAAAAATCGGCTATCGGACGTACTTCGTTTCCTCCAAGGAGACGTCTTCGATCAGCGACGTCGACGCCATCGTCGTCGTCGGGGCCGAGGACGCTTTCTTCCGCGAGATCGCAAGCAACAACCTCGTTCCCGTAATCGCGTTGGATTGCTTGGTCAACGATCCGCTTTTTTATGAGATCAGCGACGATTTCTCCTCATATGACGGAACGGGGATCCTGATTTCCCTTCCTTTAGCCAACGAAAGTTATCGGAAATACGTCGAAGCCCATTTCAAGGCCCGCTACGTCTCCTCTTCGGAGGACTTGCTCTCGTCTTTGCCCCCTTCCGGCGTCCCCTTTTTCGTTCGGGACGAGGCCATTTACGAGTATTGCCGCGAACATGGGTTGCGTCCGGCGTTCCTTAGCGCCTATAGCCAAGACAAGATCGATTCGCTGCTGAGTTGCTTTCTTGAGGTCACTCGCTCGAAGGAACCGCAAGCCAGGCATCTTTTCGTTCGTTAAGGCAAGGCGCGCCTTGTTGGGTGCGCCTTGCCTTTTAGCGCGATCAACTCGCGTGGGCGATGATGGTGATGAGGGAACTATAGGCATCGAAAGTCACGTCGTAGGTTCCCGCGGTTTTGACCTTGAGGTTGTAGTTGGGATATTCGCCGGACAGATTGGCGGCCTCAAACTGGTCGTTGGCGTTGGCTTCGCCGCTGGCGGCGAGGTTCTGGAAATTGAAACTTCCCAAACTGTTCGCCCAGTCTTTCCCCGGTTCGGTGGCGTCCGCGGTGAATTCGGCGATGGCGAACTCCTTACCCTCCGCCATGACGATTCCGGAAGCCTTATAGACGAACGAGCCCTCGGCGGTTTCGTTCAGGCGATAACCCTCGTTGAAGCAAGTGCTGATCGACCAGTCGTCGGCGAGGAGGTTGCTGTTAAGGTAGTATTTTCCCTCGGCGATGTATTTGCTGGCGTCGGCTTTTGCCGATAGCTTTTTCGTCGTGGCGTCGTAAACGAAGACGTATTGGCCTTTGATATTGGCGAGGATGTTTCCGTTCGCGTTGGCTTTTAAAGCGGTGGTGGTGTCTTCATCGGCGGCGAGGTTCTCGCCCTTGATGAATTCGTTGCCGTCGGTCGTCACGTTGGTGGCGCTGTCGGTGAAACGCGAAAAGAACATGAACTCATCGCCCTGGTCGAGGAAAGTGGTCAATGAGTATAAGTTCGTGGCTTTGTCATAGCTCATCTTGGCTTGGGGATCGTAGACGTTCTGCCAATTCGTGATTTTGTTACCTTTGATGTAGAAATCGGTTGTCCCGGTCGCTTTTTCTTCGGTTGAGTCGCCGTTTCTCACTATCGTCAGGCGATCGCAGTTGTTGATCTTCGCGGCGGCGTTGTCCTCGCTGTCGTTATCGTGGTCGGGATAGGTGACCAAGGTAATGGTGTAATTGCCGTCCTTGGTCAACTGGATGTTATTCTTGCGCGTGGAATCGGCCAATCCTCCGGATGATTTGGTGAAATCGGCCACTTCCGTCACGTTCTTGATGTAGCCGTACCCGAATTGCCATCCCCAAGCGAGCGGATCCCCTGAGAGTTCCGTCACTTGGAACATATCGCCGCTGAACAGGTTCGCCGTATACGTGTATTTGTTGACGTTGGCATCTGATGCTTTGGCGAACTTAAGGTTGTCGGTGGCGACTTTCCCCCAATTTGATTCGGTCAGGGTTTTGCTGGTTCCCGAACCGGCGATGAAGTAATTTCGCGTATCCTCGGCGTAGGTCGAGAACGCTCCGTAGATTTGCGTGTCCGCGTTGAGGGACGCATCAAAATCGAAGTAGCGGGAGAATGAGGGCGTCAGATACCAGTCGATGAAGCTCGTGCCATCCTTAACCGGTGTATAGGACGCAACCTTGGTTCCTTTCTCGATTTCCTCGGTCTTCAGGACGGCGCTTCCATCCATGAAAGAGACCGTGATCTTGTCCGAGGGAGCCGAAGAGGCCTCGCTTGAGGGGCTTGAGGTGGATCCGCAAGCGACGAGCGCCATGGCCGCGCCTGCGGAAAGCAATAGGATCGAAATGTTCTTCTTAAACATGGTATTTTCTTCCTCCTACCTATACGTTTAAGTACAACAAGTTTAGCATTGGCAAAATGGCTGTCAACGATAAAATGTAAGCGGTAACAAGTCACATTTAATCAATACTTAAACATTTAAGTCGATGGATGCTTCGCAAACGGTGTTTTGTTAAGTGGGGGATTTTGTTTTCCTTTGAATCCGCAAGTTCGAATGGCCCTTGCTGGAGGCGGAACTCTTCCGTGGCTTTTGCGGCCTTTCCTTTACTTTGGCCCGAAATCAGATAAAATAAATTAAGAAACCGATTTCCTAATCGATGGGGTATCTTATGAAAAAATGTTCTCGTTTGGGACTGTTTGCCGCCTCCTTTTTGGCATTAAGCGGCTGTGGTAGCGTCAGTTTGGCTCCTATTCCTTCGTCAGTTTCGTCTTCGTCGACCGATTCAGGCCTTTCCGGTTCTTCCCAAGGCGGCGGCCTCGCCTCGTCTTCTTCCTCCGATTCATCGGGGGTATCTTCGTCTTCCTCTTCTTACGCGGGATCTTCGTCCAGCGGCTCTTCGGATGGCTCTTCAAGCTCGTCATCGTTTTCTTCCCTTCCCGAAACGCTAGTCGCCCCAAGCGGAATCGTCGTCACCGGAGTGAGGAATGGTTACCAGATAAATTTCGAGGAAGTCTCTGGCGCGACGTCCTACCTCGTTTATGCCTATCAAGGCGCCGCCCTTCAAGGGCATTTTCCCAAAACCATCGCTAACGGCGGCGTGATAAGCCATTTCCCCACCAACGGCGATTACCTCATAAAGATCCAAGCGAGGAACGCGGTGGGGCAGTCGCCCCTCTCTGAGGGATATGCCCTGACGGAGAAAAACGCCACCGGCGTGGTTTCTCCTGCCGTCGAGGTTCCTTCGGGCAACAACCTGCCCGCCCCGACCAACATCAAAGTCACCTCGATCGGCTATGGCTGGCAGCTTCAGTTCTCCACCGGCGAAACGCTTCCTCCAGGCGTCATTTCCGGCCACCAAAGCGGCTACCGTCTTTTCGCCTGCCTGGCGGATGGGTCGATTGTCCCGGGCTATCCGCGTGCCATCGACAACAGTTACAGTTTCCCTAATTTCAAGGAAACGGGCGATTATTACGTCTATCTTCAGGCCATGGGCGGCGAAGGCGGATATTTGGATTCGCCTCTCAGCGTTTCGGTCAAGATAACCGAGACGAACGCCAATCAGGTCCCTGTTCCCGACGAGAAAATAACCACCGAGGGCAAGCCCGGGGAGTTGGTCGCCCCTTCCGGTTTTCAGATGGGCGTGGCAAAGGAGGACACTGACCAAGATGAGAAAGATGAGACGTACTATAACATCACCTTCACCACGACCGATTATTCGATCGACGTGTACGCCATTGACGTTTCGGGCGATTTTGTGTCTGGCTTCCCTCGCGCGATCGATAACGGCGAGCGGATTCCGGAGATTTCCGAAAACGGGACCTTTTATTTCTTCCTTCAGGCCATGGGCGGGACCTATGGCGGCAAGGTTTATTCCAATTCCCGGTACAGCTATGCCTTGCAGGTGAATCGGATCAACGGCGAGAACACTATCAGCAGCGCTTCGAAATCGGACCCAGACGGCATCGCCTTGGCTTTGCCTTCCGGCGGCCTTCCGCTCAACATCCAGGCTTATCAGGACGGGGCTCGGAACATCATTTATTATGTTAGGACCGAAACCGGCGTCGATCCCTTCATCGGCGACAAGATCCGTTCGGGCGAGGCCACCATCCAGATCGGGATAACCGGGGACCTGGGCGCGGAGTGGCACGTTCTCCTGAGTTCGTTCTTCGATCACGATTGCTGGTACGTCAATATTCATACGGGCCAAGTGCTTTCCGCTTCGGATAACTATGACTTCAAGGCCATCGTCACGGTGGGGTCCATCGTTTACGCTGGCGAGTTGACGACATACGTCAAATAGAGAAACGCCTCTTTTTATGGCTTTTTCCTCGCCTAGGCGCCTTTTCGCGGCAACCCCATGGAAACCGGTAAGACAAACGCGATTGACAAAACCCCAAAACGGGGGTGGAAACTCTTTTGAAAGCGTAGCATAATCATTAAGCCGAAATAGAGGTGAAGCCTCTATAAAATGCCCCAATGGCGGAATGGTAGACGCGTTGGACTCAAAATCCAATGAATGAATAATTCGTGCCGGTTCGAGTCCGGCCTGGGGCACCAAAGACATTGGACAAACGCTGGATTACCGGCGTTTTATTTTTGATTATGTATGCCTTGATGTTCTCGCATGATCTCCGACATGAGGCCCGAAAACGGGGTCGGAAAGCGGATTGCGGAAAAATCGTCCACCCAAACGTGGGCATACGAGCGTAGGAATGTCGCGCACGAAACATTATGAGTACTGCATTTATGCGAGAACGGAGACGGCTGAAGTCTCGGCTTTGCCCGTTTTTGATCGCAAACCATGGAAATGATGTAGAACCTCAGCAAAAATGTTAAAGTTCTACAGCAAAACGCAATATTATTTAAATGTATTTACCATATTGCCTATAATGATTTCGGGCAGAGGTTAGGCCAATATAACGCCGGCCTTTGTTCTCGCATAATGCCATCCGATGCCGTATCCGTTGGATTCTTCGGAAACGTTCTCGCATGATGTTCTCGCACGACCTCCAAAAACGCCTTAAAACAACGTCAAACGAGAGGGGCTTAAAAAGGGAGCTTCCGACGGGAATTCCGATGCCTTCTGGAGAAGCCTTCATTGTCTTAATCCAAAGTCAAACGACAATTGGCAGACTCAAGGGACTCAAAATCCAATGAATGAATAATTCGTGCCGGTTCGGGTCCGGCCTGGGGCACCATATTAGAACGATAAATATGACACAAATCGTGTCATATTTTTTTGTATAAAATGGCGCTATATAGTGGCTTTTTTAGTTAATAGGTAAATTTGATCGTGTTAAAATCGATGTTTTTATGTCTTTTTTAGATGAAAATAAGGCTCACTCGTTAAATGGATTATGCTAGGGAGTGCATTTGTATCAAATATATCGTGCAGTTCGATTAAAAAATCTTACCGATGAATTGTACCCCTAATCCTGGACAAAAACAGGAAAGGGGTATTTTCATGAAATACACATCAGAATTCAAAATTGATTGTGTTAACAAGTATAAAGAACGAATTTTAAGTACCAAAAATCGGTTTTAGCACTTGGCAAATCAAAAATGAAGATACCGCAAGATGCGTAAAAGACGCTGCAAGCGTTGGTTATATTCATATTGATATAGCTTCTGCCTATAAAAATGAAGAAGGACTTAGGCTTGGAGTAAAAGAGTGCGGCATAGAAAAATCATTCTATTAAGAAGAACACCTAATGAAGATTCAGTGCATCTTGGGATAATTTTGATGGTTTATAATATAAAAAAGCAATAAATACTCGGAACAGAATTTGCAAAACGCTCGGAACAAAATTGGCAAAACACTCGGAACAGAATTGATAACGATATAAAGAAAACCGGAGGAAAGTCAGCTAAAACACTATGTGTTATTTGTGGGCTGTCTAATGCAGCATATAAAAGACCTGATGGTGTTTATGTCGTCCCAATCACTTCATTAAAGAACTGATTATGTATGAATGCCCGTTGATAATAATTTTGATCCATATATTGTGTTTGGGGGTTGTTTGCTTTGATAGGGGTGCGTTTTGTATCAAATGTGTCGTGCGGTTCCATCGCGAGATTCGATGAACGCCGAGGCAACGAAGTCTTGGCGTTTTTTTCATGATGCCGCTGAGCGGATTTTCGGGGGTTTTCGATCAGGTTTCTTGCCGTTTCATCAGACGGAAGAGACGCAAAGGCTTTGCCTTGGAAGGACGAAATCCGATCGCTTTTTCAACAATCGCACCAATGGATGCAGAAGTAATATATAGTAATTGAGTGTTAGGCAAAAAAGACCATGAATACCGATGAATTGAATTCATTCTATAAACCGTTAGATTCGAAACGCAAAGAAGTTGTCTCTTCATTAGGCTTTTTAAAAGGTCGTTATAAAATCACAGACGGTTGGTTTAATGGTCACTACGCCAAAGATGGCAATGGGGGTTTTCAGATCGAATATTTCCCCATACCGGTTATAAGCATCTATGGTTTATGCGATATCGAAATCAGCAAGGAAGGCGCGTCTGTCTCCACGAAACTGAAAAGGGAAGACGCTCTTGGCTTTGGCATCGGGCAATTGAAAGGATATGCGTTTGAGGCTTTCGGAGTCGTCGATTATCTTTCGACTTATTACGTTAAAGGCGTTAGTGATGATCAATATCGGAAGAACATCCTTGCCTCAAAGGAAAAAGATATCGGATTCGCTTTTTCCTTGCCAAACGATAAAGATGGGAAGTCTCTGTTGGCTCTATTGAAACTCCTGATTGAAGACGGCTTTTTCTACTGAATCAGACTCAAAATTCTTTGCTGGTAGGGATCCGATGGTTTGAGTCCGGCTGGGGGGCACCATATTAGAACGATAAATGTGATACAAATGGGTGTCGCTTTTTTGTGCCAATAACGGCGTATATCGTATTTTTTTAATAAGAAACCGATGCAGACCATGCTAAATTAAATTTTTATGCACTTTTTAGAGAAAAATATGGCCCACTCGTTAAATGGATTGTGTTAGGGGTTGCACTCGTTAAACGATTTTATACAAACCGACATTATTTATTACATCAATACATACGCATGTATGTTTTTTAAAAAGTGGACTATATATAATCCACTTGCTCATCAAGTGGATATCCAGCAAGATTGATAACAAGAAGACCGAGAAGTGCCTGATTGAGGCTACTACCATAGTCTTGGATGTCGTAAAGTGCGTGTTCTAGACCTATGTTGAAGTTTCAAAGAAAGAAGGCGAGTTTGTTAAAGACGCTCAAATCACTGCACTCAACAAGGCTAAAGACATCGTTCTTGCCCAGCTTAACTATGACATCAAAGAGTACATTAGCAGGAACTTCGGAGACCTCGATACTTGAATCACCACTCAGATTGAGGCTGGGATAAACACACTAAAAACTGCAACAGCAAAGAATAAGTACTAAAATTTGAAAGCGCTAACAATTATTGCTATACTAAATTTAGTCAACGAATCGTCATTTTGTAGTTGTTTAAAGGGGATGATGAGATTTATGAAGAGAACTCGAATACCAATGACATTTTCATTGTCGTTTTTAATATTATTAACAGGATGTACTAATTTTCCATCCGTTTCACAAAGTTCTGATGTTATTGAAGGCGGAGAACACGGGCTAGTAAGAGGTCGCTATACGTTTAATACTTTCGAGGAATATCGTAATTTTTACGACATCTTCAAAGTATATAATCACGAAAGATATTGGGTACCTCAAAATTCTGATGCTATAGATATAGTATATTACTTTGAAACTGTTCCAATCTCTTTAGAGGATTTAAGGGCTAAAAGATACGATCTTCGTTTTAAAGGCCAAGAGATGAAAGCCGAACTCAATAACGATTCTATCGCGATGGCACTTCAATTCGAGGTATTAGCCTTACATTTAGCCAATTGGGAATTGGGCGATGTATCATTTGCTTTCGAGGAAGGCGAGGAAGAAAACACGTATGATGTTTCTTTCTCCGTGAAACAAGCTGAGGTCGCTAAGGGGACCCTAACTTCTCTTGATAATAATCAAGAGGCTATCAGTGATTCGTTAGAGAATCTTGTTACTTTATTTGAATTGAGCAAACAGTATGTTTTTTAAAGGCTGGTTATTTACGGGACTGTTTTTGTTAGGAACAGTAGGAATAAACAATTTTAGTGTTCCAGTCAATCAGGAAATAACGTATGGACACGAAGTTAATGCTACGCAAATCGAAGCTGATGGGTTATATGATCCAGAAATATTGGAATTATATAATTCCACTCAAAATGAAGACAAGTTGTTCTTAACCAACAATTATCAAACTTATTACTTTAATAAACTTGGTAATAATATTGGCAAAAACTCGGAAGGGTCGTGTGGCTTTGTTGCAACTGGAATGCTGCTTTCGTTTTGGGATACTTATTGGGATGATGGAATTATCCCAGAAAATTATGATGCTACTACTCATCTTGATGAAGGATATATCGACCTTTTTGCTGAAGCTCCAGGTGTGATTCAAGAAACAAGTGATTTAGCTTTTGCTTCAAATATCAATGAGTATGATCAAAATATTCATGAATATGCCGATACATATTTTCACTTTAAGTTAATTGATATGTTTGATACCAACATTCAAAGTAGAAACCCTGGTGAATATGGCATGGGGTATCAAGACTACGTTAATCTCTTTAATTATTATGCATATGGCTTTTTAGGTTATTCAAAATCAAGAGTTGAAATAATTTCATCAACGGCTGATGTTAGGGACAAAACCATAGAGCTCATTGAAGATGGCATCCCTGTAAAGTTAGGTATAGGTAACCATGCGGTGGTTGCTTATGACTATGATGTAGAAACCGATAATATTTATTGCAATTTTGGGTGGGGTCCCAATTCAACTCATGTAACAATAGAACAAATGGGTTATACGGATTATACCAATTTGGTTGCCTTTAATTTTAAGGACGATCATCATAGCCATCACTCTGACAATTATACGTATATCGATGAATTTGGATACAATAAAACTTTATGCTCTTGTTGGGCATGCATTCCTAAAGAAATCATTCTTACTTCTGGAAATTATTTGGATACTACCCCGACATATAAATGGGTTTCTCTTCTTAATGAGAAATGGCACAGGAATTTATCTTTGCATTTTACATTCTCAATTTTGGATCACAATCACCACGAAATATACAAAGATTCTTACGTTTATTCTAATAAGTATACTTTGACCGAAGAACAATGGGACATAGCTTTAAGCGCCCCTGGAAATACATATTTTATTTATATTGGTTTCGAATCTCCTGTCGATCCTTATTGGGATGATTATTATTGCATTACCGAATTTTATAAGCCTGAAGATTATTTAACTAAGATTCAAATTAAGCCGGAAGATTGGGGATTTGAAGAAAGATACTGGTTCGCTGACGAAGGAGACGATGGAAAGGAGTATCGTGAAACAAATATTACTGTTAAAGGATTAAATATTACCTCTCAACGTTTAAGATGTGGATATATTGAAAATTCATACATTAATCTTTCTCCTAGAAGAACTGGCGCTGGAGAAGCTTATTTAAGACTAATATGGGATAAGCCGATTTATTCGTACATGTTTGGCGCTTCATATTGGAGTTCTTCTGAAAACATTGACGGCGATGCCGTTGTCAGAACAATGAACAAAAATGGAGTGTGGCAATCTATAAGCACAGCTGATTTTGACCTTAAATCACTTGGATTATCGACTTCAAGGTATGAGATTAAGCGCTTTATTGGAGAACACTCAGAAGGGATTTGTGGATTAGAATTCTATACTACTGCTGAGGCTATTGGTGATAGAAACAAAGGAAGGATATGCATTGATGACATTGTATTAAATAACGATCCATACGATTTAGGTTTCATTTCCACCGATTATGATTCAATTGGCTAATTAAGTTTAATAAAAACGCATATTTTTTTGAGCCACCTGACTCTCTTTGGAGGGTTGGGTGGCTTTTTGTTTCGAACATAAAGACCGGTTTTGCTCCATTACCCATGCAAAGGAGACGTGAATATGACACAGGAAACCGGTCAAAGAATAGAGGAGTTAAGAACATAAGGACTTGGGGACCTAAGAATCGCAAAAGCGCTAGGAATAACAAAGGACTCGGCAGTTTCCTGCTGCAGGCGCAACGAAAAGCGGAGCACGCAAAGGAAAAAAGAATGCACGTACTGCCTTAATTGCGGAAGGCCCGTTCACTCCAAAATGATTTCAAGGCCTAGGAAGTTTTGTACCGCGAGATGCAGGAAGGAGTACTGGAAGAATCATCAAGCGGATATCAATAGAAAGACGTACACAGAGTTTGATTGCGCCAACTGCGGAAAACACTGTAGGGTCTATAGAAGCGCTGCTCCAATTTCGAACGATAAAAGTGATACAATCGAATGTCGTTTTACCAAAAATAGCGTTAAATCTGAACTTCTCCAAAAAGAAGGTATTTTCGACCATAAAAGGACTGGACGCTTGATCATTTCATAATAAAAAATAAGGTTCACCCGTGAAATGGTGTTTAAAGGTTACCCTGATAAAATATGCGATGAGATTAGTGATTCTATTCTTGATGCATATTTGGAGCAAGACAAAAAATCCAGAGTTGCGGTTAAGACACTGATTAAACGACGATTCAGCCGTTATCGCCGGCGAGGTTACAAGCCAAGCCTTTATAAACGTTAAGGGGAATAGCCAAAAAGGTCCTAAGCGAGTTTGGATATAAAGACATATATAAAATCAGATTTGTTGTTAGGGTCTCGATGCAAAGTCCCTACATTGCGCTTGGAGTCGATAAGAAAGGAGCGGACGATCAAGGGATCGTGTATGGCTATGCCACGGATGAATCTTTTAAACTCATGCCGCTTCCTATTGTCTTGGCGAGAAGAGTCGCCATTAAGATGAATGAACTCGCAAGACATATACCACAGTTCTTCGGATCCGATGGAAAGTGCCAAGTTTCAGTTGAGTACAACGGAAACGACGAGCCGGTAAGAGTTGGCACAGTCGTTGTGTCGTAGCAAACAACCAAAGAAGCTGCCAGGCAGTTCTACGAGTCTTTCATAATCAATAAATGCATTAAGAAGGTTATTCCACCAGGGTTCATTGATTAAAACACTAAGATTTTGATTAATCCACCAGATGAGTTTGTAAAAGGTGGGTCTTATGCCGATTGCGGGCTCACCGGAAGAAAGATAATCTGTGACGCTTATGGCGGTTGTGGCCGTCATGGCTATGGTGCTTTCTCTGGTAAGATGCAACAAAGGTTGATAGAAGCACTTCTTACTACGTGCGTTATGTGGCAAAGAGCATCGTGGCTTCTGATGTTGCAAAGAAGTCGAAGTCCAAGCTGCCTATGCTATAGGTGTTTCAACTCCAGTCGCTATCAACATCGACGCCTTTGGAACGAGCGGATATACGAATGATGAAATCAAGGATGTCGTCTTGAAGTTCTTTAATTTCAGCCCAAGCGCCATCAGGAACGAAATCATCAGCGATGACATCTGCTACTACGATTTAGCGAAGTACGGCCACATCGGCAGAACGGATATCGTGGTTCCTTGGGAGGTGACCAACAAAGCCTATGTCCTTAAAAAATACTCTAAAGACTATAAAAAATAAGGATTGCAGCGCAATCCAAAGGTTCTATCGAAGCGACAAGTGGAAGATTGCGCGTACCATGAAGATTGCATCAGTTGGTGGAAGATGCGAGATGTGTGGTGAAATCGGTACCGAGGTCCATCATAAGGTTCACCTGACACCGGAGAATGTGGGCGATCCTGAAATTAGCATTAACCAGGAGAACCTTATGCTTCTTTGCAATGAGTGCCACAACAAGGTGCACTGAAGATTTGAAGGATTCGGAAATATGGGTTTGATGAAGGCGGGAACCTGGTAAAAAAGCAATAACCATGATATAATTTTTATAAAAGAAAATGTTTGTGTTAGTATGACAAAACAAGGACTTCGGAAGTTTTATCATTCTTGGCTAGCTTATAATAGAGCTTATCAAGAACTCGAAAAGGGACATCATGTTGCTTTCCCAGATACAATTGGTAAGAAAATGATTATCTCTTTTATTGATAGTACCTTGCAAATACTGAAGGGTGTGGCAACTTATGATTTTGCTGGTAATGTGGAATTGAAAACAGTGACAAAACAAAACGGAACCATTCCATTTAAAAAAACACAAAATAATTGTTCTAGAGTGATTTATGTAGAAGTGTTATCGACAGGGATTGATGTCTATGACATTACAAACGCAAACGATATAAATGCAATTAATAATTCAATTAATGTTTCTACGAACACATCACAAGTTAGTTTAATTATGAAAAGCTATAAGAGCAATGCAAAATATACAAAATTAATTTAAGTGGCATCTCCCGGCCTAGTGATTAAATAATTTTAAAGAAGTACCGTTCGCTCCCACCTCCAAAATGCGCGAGGCAAAAATTCCAGGGTCCTAAAGTTTTAAAAACCGACTATATTCGACATAAAGCACTGAGAAATCGGTGTTTTTTGTTACATTCGAAACCTTCTTAATAGTGAGGATTATTGACTTGCCATAGTGCGGAACAAGAGCGATGTATATGTATGCCAAAGGAGGAAAAAGGCATCGCAGAACACACGAAGGCATAGCCCAAGAAATGCATTGATGGGCTTATGGAAAGGATCAGTGGCCTGAGGACTGAGCCATGCGAAGGTAGGGGAGAGTCGACGGGGGTCCCAAGAAGAACGGCAGGTGGTGACTCGACTATGCGGCTAGGACGGTCGAGGAAACTGCCGGCCCCATCTAATGAGCAGAAGACGGCTTCGACAGCATCGAATAGGGGAACGAGAGGCGGGAAACAAGACAACGAGAACGTGGATTCGGAACTTCGTCAGAGAGAGGGGGGCATGACTTTCCTAGGGCTTAAAAAGTTCTGATACGAAGCAATCAAGCTTATGACCTATGAAGGCGGGAGGCCACTAATCACATTAAGGTTTTTGCAACCGAGGATAGCCTAGGCAGATGTTCTCTACGTCCAAGCCTGGCGTCGATACGATATAAAGCATAATTGAGACGTTAAACATAGTATAAATGTTGACGTGAAACATATTAAAATATATAACGCTGAACATATGATTTAACATTGATTAAGCACACGAGATGCGTTTTTTTAATATTGAAGATTAATCATGTATTTAAACGTTATTTGGAAAAAGAGATTGAGGAAGATTTGAATACCTCAGGGGTTGCTGTGGTGGCTGGGCCAAAGTGGTGTGGCAAGACAACCACAAGCGAAAGGTATGCAAAAAGCGAATACGCGATCGACACAAAAGCGAAAATCAAACTTGTGGGGAGCGATCCGGTTGCCATTTTGGTTGGTGACAATCCACGGATGATAGACGAGTGGCAGCACGTGCCAGAACTATTGAACGTGGCCAAAACCAAGATTGACCATAGAGAAAATAAATTTGGCCAGTTTATTTTCACAGGAAGTTCCATCCCGGCCGATATGAGCGGAATTATCCATTCTGGATCCGGGAGGATCGTAACGGCGAAAATGCGCCCCATGACCCTTTTCGAGTCAGGGGACTCAACCGGCGCCATTTCCCTCTCCAGTCTTTTGATGGTCAAAAGGAAGTGTTTGATCCAAACGATAAGCACTCCTTGCTTGAGGCCGCTTTTTATATTTGCCACGGTGGCCGGCCTTTGTCTTTGGCTAAAGGCAGAAAAAGAGCGCTTTTGATCACCAAGAATTACTATTCGCCCCTTTTTGCCTTTGAGAATTCCGAAAACAGGAAATTCAGAAACAAGAAGCCGGAAATCTTCAGGATCATTTTGAGAAGCTATGCCCGGAACGTCTCGACGTCGGCGCGCAAAAAAAGCATGTTGAATGATATCAACAAAAACGATGATAGGCTGCTAGACCAATCGACATTCGATGAATACGTGGAGGCATTAAACGATCTTTACGTTATAAGCGACATCAATGCATGGAACCCAAATTAAGGAGCAAAACCGCGTTAATTACCACTCCGACTCGCCATTTTGTCGATGCTTCTATCGCGGCAGGTTCTCTTAAGATCTCACCTGAGGACCTTCTTAACGGCCCTAAGACATTCGGGTTCTTTTTTGAAGATATGATCATTAGGGATCTGTCGGTTTACGCGCAATATCTTTCTGGGCAAATCGAGCATTATCGAGACAGCAACGGGTTTGAGTGTGGCGCAGTCATGAGGCTTGATAATGGCAAATATGCCTTAATCGAGGCAAAACTCGGTGGGGAGGGTTTCATTAATGAAGGGAGAAATAACCTGTTATTCCTAAGCTAAAAAATCAGATTATCTGGAGAAAAGGACCATCGTTTATGATGATTGTCACTGCCAGTGGGCCTTCTTATACGATCGAGAAGGAAATGCATGTGGTCCCATTAAACATCCTAAAAGCCTAGATAACCGTCTTTAAAGTCGCCATCAAAATACCAAAGCCATTGTCAATCAGCCTTTCCGTGGTTTGCGATATTCCCTAAAGAGCCCCATCGGTTCAGGTTCGTAATCCAGTTGGCCGGCAAAACAAAAAAGTTCGACTGCGGCTCTTGCGGGGGGTGTTTTATCTGTGCTTTTTTTCGCTGGATAGCCGATTGTTTTTTTGAATGGATTAAGGCATAAGGAAAAATCGTGTTTGCAAGAATGGGCCCGGAATGCGAAGAACCGCTTGTTTACTTTGGAGGCCGCTTCCGCTTACGGCCACGACAATATTCCTTCGTCATTTCTCCATGAAATGCATATACTGAAGAACTTCGCATCCGGGGTCTTCGTCCCGAGCAAAAGCCGGAAATCATATTTGACTGGTCTTATATTTTGGCTCATCGGCGACCCGTTCGCCAACCTTTTCCGGGCAAAAGCGTTTTCATTGATAATGTGGTATCGCGCCCTTGCCGCCGAACCCTAAAATGAAGCACGGCAAATGAAAGATCTTTGGGATTCGGACAAACCTCAATCCATTCGACGTGCACGCGAATGACGCGCGGTTTCGCCGTCCCGACTCTCTCGTTTGGCCGCTAAAGGGGCCATTGCCCCGAAGGAAGGAAAAATGAAGAAGCATTTGGTTAAGACGTTAATCGTCGGCAGCATCATTCTCGCAGGCTCCTTAGCCTCCTGCTCCAGCGGAACCGGAAACGCCATCGACGCGACCGTCACGCCGCTCGCGAGCAACGCCTATAAGTATCTGGGCCAACAATCGTCGACCGAAGTCATGTACTATTCGGGCATCATGTTCTGCCTTCGCGATGAGGCTCGCTCCTACATCGGGAAGAAAGCCCTCGACGCCAACGGAGACGGGACCGTTACTCTGGCCGAACTCCACGACGCCGGCGCCGTTTGGGGCCATATGAGCTCCACCTCCAGCTCGGGCACCGTCTATCCGAACTACTACCTCTATAACAACGGCTATACGCTCGGCTTCAAGACGCAGAGCGAATACGACGCCCTCAGCGCCGAGGACAAGGCCAAGGCCGTGATCGGCGTCGACCAAGGGACCTACCCCGACAGCATCGACTCCCTCTTCACGGGTAAGCTCGATGTCGTCTGTGGCTTCATGGACACCCGCTACGGCAGCGCCTACGTCCAGGCCGACAGCAAGTACAAGGGCAACGACAACCTCTTCCTCAACACCTATACCGTCGCCATCACCGATCCGATCATGAACGACACCGTCTCCATCCGCGCCGATTTGAGCGAGGAGAAGCAGGAAGCCATCAAGACCGCCTTCAAGACCGTGGTGAAGCAGGGGGACAAGAGCACCGAGGGAACCGGGGCTTATCTCCTTTATCAGATTTATTCGCACACCGGCTACGTCGACGCCGCCGACAGCGACTACGACAAGGCCCGTCAGATGTACGAATGGACCCGCGACCATAGCGGCAAGAGCGTTTCCCGCGCCATCGCGACGCCGGTGACCGCTCCGAAGAACGTCGAGGACAACACCATCTCGATTGAGCTTGTCCCAAGCAACGATCCGACGACGCTCGCCACCCGCGCCAAAGCGCTTGAGCCGCTCCTTGACGCCGCGGTCGGCAACAAGTTCAGCTTCTCGCTTACCGTCGGCACCGCCGAAGGCGGCTACGAACTCGTGACGCAGGCTCTCGTCAGCGAGACCATCGACGCCGCGTTCCTGCCGGCCGCCTCTTACGCCCAAGCTACGGAACTGAATCCGGGCAAAGTCGAGGTCCTGCTTTCCGCTTCGCGCGCTGGCTACAAAGTCCAGGCCGACGATTTCCCAGGCTTCGACGACGCCGCCAAAGCCTTGCAGATCAAGGCCATGAACGGCCAGATCGACGCCGACGGCAACCCCATCGCCTGATCCAGCCGATAACGATTGATCTTCTGCCCCCCGAAAAGAGAAAGCCATGATTGAACTCGAACACGTCGACAAAATATACCCTAACGGCTACAAAGCCCTTAGCGATATCAACCTCACGGTCAAAGACGGCGAGTTCGTTTCGATCATCGGCCTTTCCGGGGCGGGGAAGAGCACGCTCATCCGTTGCCTCAACCGGATGCACGACATCGAGAAGGGGAAGATCCTACTCGACGGCGTCGACATCTCGAAGCTGCGGGGGAAAGCCCTGCGCCTTGAGCGGCGGAACATCGGCATGATCTTCCAGTCCTTCAACCTCGTGAAACGCTCGAGCGTCCTTAATAACGTTCTGGCGGGCCGCGTCGGTTACCACAATACGTTCTCGACTCTTTTCGGCCTTTATTCGAAAGAAGAGAAAATCCTGGCGTTGTCCTCGCTCGACAAACTCGGGATCCTCGATAAGGCCTTCGTCCGCGCCGACCAGCTTTCCGGCGGCCAGCAGCAACGGGTGGCTCTCGCGAGAGCCTTGACCCAAAAGCCGAAACTGATTCTGGCGGACGAGCCGGTCGCCTCGCTTGACCCCATCACCACCCTTTCGGTCATGGACGATTTCGCGCGCATCAACCGGATGGGCATCACCATCATCGCCAACATGCACCACGTGGACCTAGCCAAAAAATATTCCTCGCGCATCATCGGCATAAAGGAAGGCAAGGTCGTCTTCGACGGCAAGCCCAAGGACGTCACGGACGAAGTGACGATCCTTATCTACGGCCGCTCGCTCACCAAAAACGACAATCTCGGCATCGAAGAGGGCAAGAAAAGTGATCGATCGTAAGGAAACGGCCATCGAGAGATCGATCGCGAAAGAAAAGCGGAAGGAAGCGAAAGCCGCGAAGAGGAAGGCGTGGCAGGACGCCCATCTTTTTTATGATGTGAGGGTGGATTTGTCCCCTGAGCAGGACGGGAGCCAGATACGGACGATTCGGAAAAAGAAGCCCTATGCGGCCATCGTTTCCCTCTGCGGTCTCCTCCTTGTGTTCGGGCTTTGCTTCCTCGCCATCGATTTCAAGACCTTCAAAGGCTTCAAGTGGGATCAGCTCGGGGCCATCTTCGTCGCGATGTTCACCCCGATGGCCTACAGCACGAACGACTGGTCGGGGTGGTGGCACTACGTCGGGAACGACGCCCTCCACACCATCTGGCAGACGACCGAGATGTGCTTCATCTCGAGCCTCATCGGGGCCATCCTCTCGATTCCCGTCTATTACCTTAGCTCCCGCAATATCACGTCCAAGGCTTGCCTAAGGACCCCGGTTCGGGTCGTCAATGACCTTTTGCGGACCATCCCGACGATGCTTCTCGCCATGTTTTTCGAGAACTTCTGGGGCTATAGCGCCGTCTCGGGCGTGGCGGCGATGACCATCTTCACGATCGGCATCATGTACCAACTCATGTACGAATACATCGAAACCTTGGAGATGTCGCCTTTCGAAAGCGCCCGCTCCTGCGGCGGCACGACGCTGCAGGCCGTGCATTTGGGCCTTCATCCGGAAATCAAGCCCATGTTCTTCGCCAATTTCCTCTATACCTTCGAGATCAACATCCGCGCGAGCGTCATTCTTGGCTACGTCGGGGCCGGGGGCTATGGCTACACGATGAAGGAGTGCATCGGCCAAGGCCAGTACGATAAGGTCGGGGCCTTGCTCCTTCCCCTCTTCATCGAGGTCATGTTCCTTCAGATCGTGACCAATTTCGTCGCGAGAAAAATGAGATGAGCATCTTCACTAGCGGCTGGAGCCTTTCTTCGCTCGCCCTCATCCTCGCCTTTCTCATCATGATGCTCATGGAGGAGATATCCGCCAAGCACTTCAAGCATTTCTCGAGCCCCGAGGACGCTTATCGGCACCAGCCATACCATTGGGTCATCACGCTTCTATTCGTCGCGGCCCTCGTATGCGCCCTCATCTACATGAACGACGACCTCAGCATGTGGAAGCAACTGGTCAATATCTCGAATCCCAGAGCGGCTTGGAGCAACATCGAGATGCTCTTCACGCTCGACTGGGAATACTTCTTCGGCATAGGGACATACACATTCACGGAAGGGGTCATCTACCAGATCTTCGTCACCTTCTCGATGGCTTTCATCGGAACCCTCATCGCCTCGCTCCTGGCCTTGCCGTTTGGCTTGCTCGCCTCCCGCAAACTGTGCGGCAAGTGGGCTTGGATTTCCGAGATCCTCCTCATTTCCATCCGCACCTTCCCGGAGCTCATCTTCGCGATCATCCTCGTGAAGTTCACCGGCCTGAGCGCCGTTTCGGGCATCTTGGCCCTCGGCATCCATTCGATCGGGATGATCGGGAAGCTCTATGGCGACCAGATCGACGGAATCGTCATGGAACCCCTCGAAAGCATCAGCGCCTGCGGCGGGAACGCCTTTCAGCGGGTGCATTTGGGGGTCATGCCGCAGGTGCGGCCGAACCTCTTATCCGTCGCCCTCTACCGTTTCGACATCAATGTCCGGACCGCGACGATCCTCGGCGTCATCCTCCTTAGCGAAGGCGGGATCGGCTACTCCCTCTCGGCCCTGCGCGACCATTACCACATGATGGGCTCCTGCATCCTCGGGGTCGTGATCCTCGTCGTCGGGATCGACCTTTTCAGCAGTTGGGTGAGGAAGAAACTCGTATGAAGACCCTTATCATGCTCGCCGGGGTCCCCGGAAGCGGCAAAAGCACCTTCGCGAAAGCCTATGCCAAAACGCACCCGAACACCTTCGTCGTGGACACCGACGAGGTCCGCAAAAAGATTATGGGCAGTTACCGGCTCTTCCCCGAGGACCGTCGCGTCCTCTATGACGAGATGATCCGGGAAGGCAATGCCTTCCTCGCCTCCCAAAAGGGCGAGTGCACCCTCATCGAGGACAGCACTTTCACGGATAACTACCGCCGGAAATACTATATGGAGCGACTCGTTGGCTACGACCGTTCGGTCCTTTATATGATCAGGTTTCACGACTATTCGATTTGTTACCGAAGGAACAAACGGCGGATCAAGGACAAGTGGGTGCCGGAGGAAGCCATAACGGACTTCATCAGGGCCTACGAGGAGCCCACCCCGGAAGTGAGGGCCCTCTTTGACGAGGTGAAGGAAGTCTACTGGGATTAGCCGTTCGTGCCAAAGCGGCGCTAGCTAGCCCCCATCCTCCCCATCCGGAGTTCAGGAAAGCCGTATAGATGCGACAAGGCGCGGCAGGCCGCCAAAGCCCCTGGCTTTTTCGGATGGAGGGGAAACGCGATATAATATATTTTAAGCCGATGGATGGCTGCGGTTTACGGAAGTGAGGGTTTGACGTTTCGCTTCAACGACGGATTCGATTTTGTCCAAAGGAAAAGACTGGATCTAGGGATCATCCTGAAGGAGCGGGGCAACGACGTGGAGATCCCGTTATTATTGGTTCTCGATCCTTCTGCACGGCACGGACAGGGAGACCGGTGGAATCAGCGTGAGGATCGGGCGGAATTTCCATTCCCACTACGACGGCAACATCGGATACGAAATCGATGAGCCCTATCGGGGCAACGGCTATGCCTACGAGGCGTGCCTGCTGGTGATCGGGATCGCGAGATGCCACAAGATGGCCATGAAAATAAGATAAAACGAATAATGCTTGGCCAAGCGTCTGTCTTTCGCTTCGTTCATGTTGCGACCTCCATAATGTGAAACTTATTTCACGTTCATACGATATCGAAGCGAAATCGCCTTGTCAAAATAATGTGAAATATATTTCATGTTTCATTGCTTTTGAAGGCGCGACATCCTAAAATCGATAAAGCAAGCGTCATGAAAAACATCGGTGAGCATAAAGCGGTCAGGGTCCCAAAGCAGGCCCGGTCGATCGCGAAAAAGCAAAAGATCGTCGCAACGAGTTACCGTCTTTTTTCCAGCAAGGGGTATTACCGGACGAATACGGCCGAAATCGCTAAGGAAGCCGGGATTTCGACCGGCATCGTGTACAGTTATTACCAGGACAAAAAGCAGATTCTTCTGGATGTCGTCAAATACTACATTTCGTCATTGGAAAAGCGATTTGAGCCTTTATTGGTCTCTCCCGTGACTCCTAGGAGTTTGCCTTCGCTGGTAAGGCGGTTCCTTAAGATATCCGCTGAATCGCAAACGGAAAACCGCGAAGCGCATAACGAATTCGTGGCCTTGTCGCTGCTTGAGGAGGATATCCATGCGTTGTTCGACGATTTTGAGGATTCGGTGATAGCGAAGTTGTGCGATTCTTTGAAGCGGGGCGCCTTTCCGCAGGAGAATCTTCTTGAAAAGGTGAGATTATGCTATGGCATCATCGAGCAAGCCAGCCATTTTTCCGTTCAAAGGAAGATCGCTAAAAGCGAGTTGCCAGTCATGGATTCGTTGGCGGAGGAAGCCGTTGTCGGCATCTTGGGCAAATAGCGTTGTCCTAGGCGGGTTTTCTTTATTTCATTTTTTGTTTCGCTGTTGCGATTCATGCGTTAATATGCAATGCATTGATTTTTGAATATCCAGTTTTTTCGCGTAAACTGCAATTAGTACTCTTGAGTATTTTGCTCCCGAATCGGAAAAACTGAATTTTGGGAGGAATTTCACTTTTAATCAACAATAACTGGACATTCTGGAGCGAGTTATCGTATGAACAAGCACTTATGGTTTCTGATCAAATTAGCGCTTTTTATCAATTAGGTTCATACTAATTAAAAAATAGGGGGGCCAGTTATGGAAAAAAATTCAAGGACATTGTCACAATCGCGTTTTTGTCGGTCTTTGTTTGTTCAAGTTGCTTAAATTGTATTCTGAAAAAAAGCCCGGTAAAGAACGATGGTTCCTTTTCGAGCCAGCGGAAGAAGGAGGCTTCTAACCCAACCTTGATGTGGTTTTCACACAATCCTCTCCTCATCAATGCAACTGAGGAATACGGATTTGACATCGCCCCACAGTTTAATGCAAGCGATCCTAGTCGTGAAGAGACGCAGGCCGAATACAGTGATGGAATGATATACGGCACTTATGTGAACGAAGCTCAATATATTGCCTCAGCGGTTGATTGCACGGGCATAACGACTTCTTTGAACCCAGTTGACTCCATCAATGCAATATCGTCAGTTTGCAGTAACGGGCGCGCATCGTTTCGTTTTGATTTTTCGGAGAAGTTGCCGACAAGATGCAAAATTTGCAATGATAGCCGGACTTTGGGAGAAGTGAATCCTTCCTTCACATTTAGAGATACAAACGGTTCCTATAGGACCATTAAGAAAGGCGTTGCTCTTTTCCGATCCACCGCTCCGGTCGGCGGATCGGTTTCGTTTGATAATGGCTGGGATTTTTGCGTTGATCTTGAGGATTTTCAAAACAATAGTCACTTGGAGTATTCCTTTGAGCCTGGACTTGTGGTTCAGGTTGCCACCTTGATGGAGATCGACAACTACGATACCGGCTTTTGGATTTGGCAAAAGCATCATTACTATCATAATATTGGCATATATTGTTTTAGGACAACGGATTTGTGAGTTCACTTTCCATAAAAAAGTTGTCGAAATCTTATAGGAAACCAGCCTTGGTTGATGTTGGCTTTGACGTGAAGGCCGGGTCGGTTTGCGGTCTTTTCGGAGCCAATGGGGCTGGGAAAAGCACTCTTTTGAAAATCATCTCGCGACTGGAGCTCCCCGATTCCGGAAGCGTTTCCTATGATGGGGTCGATTTGGCGGAGAAAAGCTTCCCGATCGTGGGGGCCATGATCGAGGAACCGCGTTTTTACCCTGGGATCAGCGGATATGAGAACCTCCGTCTATTGGCTCGTCTTTCGGGCGATTGCGAAGACGAGGATGTTATGCGGGCGATCAAGGCGGTCGGCCTATGCCCTCGCGAGAGGGAAACCGTTCGTTCCTATTCTTTGGGCATGAAGCAGAGACTCTATTTCGCCTTCGCTATCATGAGGAGGCCAAAAATCCTTCTTTTGGACGAACCCTTCAACGGAATCGATCCGATTGCCTTGGCTTCCTTTGAGGGACTTATTCAGGAATTCGCCGCGAACGGGGCGATCGTCATCATCTCGAGCCACGAGATCAGAGAACTTCAAGCCATCGTGGACAAGGCCGTTTTCCTTGACCATGGGAAACTCATATACGAGAACGACGACGCTCATAGAATCGACGTGTTCGCGGAATTCTTGGCCCGGGTGTCCAGAAGCGGTTTCGTCCAATGACAATGAGGGTGTTTCGGTATGAGTTTGAGCTTCTCAAGAAGCGGAAGTGGGCGTTTTTGCTCATTGGCTTGCTTGTGGCCATGGCTCTTCTCTTATTGGCTTTTTCGCCTATCCTCAGCCGTGAGAGAATAGGCGGATTGGGATATTCCGAGGGAATGAGCCTCGAATCGGTGCTGGGGGAATATCGGACTAGATACGACGCGATCCAGTCCGCGGTCGACTCCGGGGAAATGTCGGTGGCGGATGCCGCGGGTCCGCTTCGCCTGCTTTCGTTCTTCCTCTCAACCAAAAGCACGGAATACGAGTGTCTCCCCTATGCCGATCTTTTCCTCGCCAGGGAGGGGATGCTTTCCCTTTCCTCAGGCTTATCTATCCTTGAAGGCGGCGCCTTCATCAACGCCGTTGTGGCGACCTCGCTAGGATCGTATCTCTTTGCCGCGCCCGCTCATAAGGGGAGGATCCGCCCGATGGTGGAGTCGGGATGCGACCGGGCGTCTTTGCTTTGGGGAAAGGCCGCATTTGGGCTTTTTTGGCTCTTTTCCTTATGGATCGTCGTAAGCGTGGTTGGGCTTTCGCTCGCCGGGCCGTTCCTTGGCGAGAGGATCCTTTTGGCCTATCGCGACTCCTATGTCTATGTGCCTGTTTGGTCGGCGGTTTTCTCGCGAATCATCGGAATGACGATATCTGGTTGCTTCTTTTTCGCGCTTTCCTCGCTTTTGGGCTTATGTTTGCGGATGGAGGCGGCCGCGTTTGCTCTGCCTTCGCTTTCGCTGATCCTCTTTTTTCTCTTAAGCAACACGAGCGCCCCTTCTTTCGGAGACTATGGGCAATTGAGCGGGATCGGGGGCTGGCTTCTCCTGTGCATGCCTTTCAGCGACATCGTGGTGGCCCCCTCTTTTGGATTGCTGAGTGAGATATGGGTTCTTTTTGCCGTATATGCCGTTATTGTGGGTCTATTGGTTTGCGCTTCTTTAAGGCGCGTTAGGCGGATGGCCTTATGAGCGGCATCGCCAGGGGCTTCCGCTACGAATGGGAAAAACTCATCCACGATTGGCAAAGGACGATCTCCCTTCTTGTCCTTTTGCTTTTCATGGTAGCCATTCCGCTGGTGGCTTGTTTCATCTATATGGGTGCGGGGGCCAGCGGGGTTTTTGGCTCGACCGCCTGGACCGACGAAACGGAGGCTCATTATCTGGATCTTCAGTCCAATGCCCTTCTTTATTACGAAATCGCGATCGGGAAGGCCCAATGGCCGGAGGGGTCGGTGTCCTTTCCTTTGGATGCCGCGGAGCAATGGCGTCGTTATCTCTATTTCACTTTCGTCCTTTCCGTCAAAAGAATCGATTTCTATTCGGGTTTTTCCCTCAGCGGCTATCCGCTTGACCCCCAATCGGGGTATGGAAACGACCCGCATTTGGCCGCTTCCCGTCTTTTCTTCTTCCAGAATTTGGCTTTCATGGCGATCCCCGTCCTTTTCGCCGTTAACGTTCATCGGGTCTTTATCGAAGATCGCTCATCTGGCTTTGAGAAAAACTACCGTTCGATGGGGGTGGACCCCAACTCGCTTTTTCGGGGCAAACTCGTTTTCTCGGCCCTTAGTTGCTTGGGCGCGACCTTCTTCTTCTTTTTGGTTGGCTTGGTCTTCATCGATGGGGAGCCGATGGCGGTCTTCGACGGATCCTTTCACTTGACGAGCGTTGCCCTCGTCTATTTTGAGCGGTGGCTTATCATGATTATCGTCCTGTCGCCTTTCTTTGCCTTTGACGTGTTGGTCGCGTTTCTGCCCAAATCCCAACGCTATTTCCTTACCCTCGCCCTTGGGGCGGCCTTATCCCTTTTCCCTTCTTTTGGCTATTATTCCCAGAATCTTTCAACGAGCCTGAAACAAGGGTACCTGATTCACTTTCCCCTCTATGGTTTCTTGGCCTGCGACGGTTTTCGCTCAACGGGGGTTCTTGAGGTGGTGGGCTGGCCTATCCTGATGGCCTTGCTCATGGGAGCGCTGGCTTTCCTCATGAACTCCCGTTGTTTCAAGAAAAATGAAAGAAACCCTGCCTGAAGGCCCTCGACGGTTCTGTTTACCCTTTTACGAGCATGGTCGGCTTCGCGGCGCGCCGATGGCAAACCGGCAAGAGAAAGCATGGGAAAAGGGGTCCCGCCATGCTGTAAAATGAATTCAAAGGCGAGGCTCCCGTTGAGCTAAGGCCCCCGGATGAGTTCCTATGATAATCAACTATCGAATCGAAGCCCTGGATGAGTTGCTTAACGAAGACTGCGTTTTGGGGCGTTACTTTTCTCTTATATCGAAAAAGAAGCGCCTGATGGCTTGCCTTTCCTCAATGGGCTGCCTCACGAAAAACGATTGCCTTAAATTGTCTGAGGGCGTTTTGTCGCGATTAGGCTGCCTAAGCCCAAGCGAAGTTCGTCTGTTCAGGCGTTTTCTTTCTTTGTATGACGTCGATGAGCGGAAGTTCAAGGAACTTGCCGCCTTGGGCTTAAACGGCGAGAGGCTGTCCTCGTATCGGGAGTTGTTCCTCTTGCCGGGGGTGAAAAGCGTCAGGGCTGGCTTGTATTACGAATCCGGCTTGAGGTCGCTTGGCGATATCGCGAGCCGCTCATACAAGCGGATAATCGAGATGACTCAGCGAACGATCGATGAAAATCGCCTTTCCTTGAAAGCGCCTTTAATAAAGGAAGCGAAAACGCACGTCGCCGTTTCCATAGCCTTCACCGTGTATCGCGCGGATTAATATTCTCTTGTCGAGGCACATTCCGAAAGGAAGGGCCCCGCAAGCGACGTCACGGCTTGCATTCTTTATTCACGATCCCCGCCATCTCGGCCGGGGTTTCTTTGCATCCGCCGTCAAGCCAGTATTTCGATATGTTCTGGAGCCCGCTTCCGAAGAAGATCGCGTGGTAGATGAGCTTCCCGTCGTCAGCGTCATCTATATCGTCAATCTAAAGGACAACCCGGATTACAAGATCCCTTGGATCATCGTCGTTTTGTCTTTGCCCGTCTTCGGCCTGATGCTGTATTTCATCTTCTATTCGCGCAAACTTGGGCGACGCGAGCGGAAGAGGATCGTCGAGATCGAAAAAGAGGGCATCGTTTATGAGGACGGACGGACGCTTGCCGTCCTCAAGGGGCAAAGCCTTGCGGCCTATGGGCAGATCAGGATCCTTGGCGAGCTTGGGGGAGCCCACGCTTACGAAGGCACCGCCGTGAGCTACTATCCCCTTGGCGAGATGATGTTCGAGGCGATGAAGGATGACCTGATGCGCGCCGAGAAGTTCGTTTTCATCGAGTCCTTCATCATCGAGAAACGCATTTTTTGGAACTCGATTCTCGACATTCTCATTCAGAAGGTTGCCCAAGGGGTTGACGTCCGTTTGGTCTACGACGACATCGGCTCGCTGATGAGCCTGCCGCCGAATTACTATCGGATCATGGAAAAAACGGGGATCCGATGCGTCCCCTTCGCCAAACTTCGGGGCGGGGCCGACAATTCCATGAACAACCGAAGCCATCGCAAAATCATGGTGATCGACGGGAAGGTCGGGTTCACCGGCGGCATCAATTTGGCGGACGAGTACATCAACGCGATCAGGAAATACGGACACTGGAAGGATGTCGGCGTCCGTCTCGAAGGAAGCGCGGTGGGCGAGATGACGAGGCTTTTCCTATCTGACTATTTCATGAGCCGGAAAGAGCCGTGCGAGGGCATGTCGAGGTTTTGGAAGGACGTTTCGTTTGCCTCAAAGCCCGACCAAGGGGTGGTCGTCCCCTTCGGCGACGGCCCGAGGCCCATCTATCGGCATGAAATCACCAGAACCTTGCTGATCAACATGTTCGCCAAGCCCAGAAAAGAATAGACATCATGACTCCCTACATCATCATCGACGACGCGCTTTCTTCATCCCTTGAGAACGCGGCGCTCCGGGGAGTTGACGTTCGCATCATCATCATCCCTTATGTTCCGGATAGGAAAATGGTTTTCGTCCTGACGCGGAATTATGCGGAGAGGCTGATCGCCAGCGGCGTTAGAATATACGAGTACCGTCCGGGCTTCGTCCATGCCAAAGCGTTCATGGTCGACGAGGATATCGCGATGGTCGGGACGATCAACCTCGATTACCGCAGCCTGGCCCATCATTTCGAGGATGGCGTCTACCTATATAAGTCTCCCGTCGTCGCCGCGATGCAAAAGGATTTCAAAGAAACGATGGCCAAAAGCATCGAGATGAGCCCCAAGACGATTCGGAGTCGGCCCAAAGAGAGGGTTGAGAAAGCCCTTCTTCAGTTTTTCGCTCCTTTGTTCTGATTTTTAAAGAGCCTATGAACATCATTGACGAATACAGAAAATTGCCCTATGAGAAACGGCAGTCGTGGTCGTTGCGTTTCGTCATTGCCTTCAACTTGGCCTTCGCCGTCGGCAAGTTGGCCTTGGCTCCTTTTTTCGGGGCCATCCTCGTCGTCTCCGCCGTTTTCAACCTTTTGGTAATCGCCTCGAAGACGCAGTGTTTTATCGGGATGATGGGAGGGGGGAAGAGCCTCCGTTTTCAAAACGCTTTGGTCGGGTCGTTTCTGTCCCTCGCCGGCATTCAGTATTCCGCTTTCATGGCGGCCTCCTCTTTTTTCCCAAGGACGAGCCAATACGATCTTAACGGTGCGATTCCGTGGCTTTGGTTTCCTTCGTCGAGGTAGGGGTGGCGATATACGGGCTCGTTGGCTCGCGGGGACGGGGGATTTTCTTCCGTGACGCGAAGATCGTGAGTCTGTCTCAGGCGATGACCGCGATCGCTTTGACGGAATTCGCCCTCACGTCCGCGCTTCCTTCCGAGCACAGCGCTTTCCCCGGCATCTCTTTTGGGCTGATCGTCGGCGTCATCATCGTTGCGATCGGAGCGTTCGTGATCGCGACTCCTTTCGGCGTTCCGGACGGCCAATCCATGACCTTCCTCGCCAAAGAAGGCGCGCGGCCCGCGGAAGCGAAATCCCTGCTGACCCCGCTGAGCCGAAGCAAATTCTAAGCCAATTACTACTACGAGGGGGAACGCGTCAGCGGAATCGTGGTCGGGAGGATAAAAAGGGGCAAATCGCCGCTCCGCGATTGGAACCCCGTCCTCAAAATCTTTGCCATCGTCTTGTCGGAGATACTGATTTTCCCTTTTTTCATCGGTTGGATAGTCACGTATTTTTCCTCAAGGAAAGTCGTTTTGACGCTAAAAGAAAAAATGGGCGAGATGTCGTTTCGAGCGATGGCCGCGGAAGTGATCTAGAAACGTGGTTTCGTGAGGAGACGCCAAGAAAGAGGGGACCAAACGGCCGTTTCCTTTAGATGATGCGGAGTTCGCTTTCGAAGTCGAAGAGGTGGCTTCGTCCGGGCTTGAAGGAAATCCGAACTGGTCCCTTTTCGATGGGTTTATCCCCCGTTGGGACTTTGGCGATGATCTCGCCGCCGTTGAAAGCGAGGTGCAGATGGTAGTCGGCGCCCAACAGTTCGGTGAAAACGATATCGCTCTTAAGGGCGCCGTCCTTCGTTCCCAACTCGATGTTCTCTGGTCGGATCCCGAAGAAAATCTGATGCTCGTCCGTTTTTATGATATCGGCGATGGAGTCGAGTTCTTCCTCGCGCGAAGAGATTTCCTTATGGAAATCGAGCGGCAGGAAGCGGACTTTGGAAGCCCTAGCTTCCGCGCGTTTCCTCTCTTCCTCCCGCAAATCCTTGACCTCTTTCTCAAGGAGCGCCTTGCGCTCCGCGTAGAAGTCGTCATGGGATTTGACCTCGCTCTTCGGAAGGGCGATCGACTGGCCGTCGGAAAAACGGACGCGCCCTTTCTTGTAGACGGCTTCGATGACGTTCATGGTCGGGCTGCCGATGAAGGTGGCCACGAAGACATTGGCGGGTTTTCGATAGACCTCCGAAGGGGTGCCAACCTGTTGGATGAGGCCACGTTTCATGACGACGATGCGGGTGGCCATGGTCATGGCCTCGGTCTGGTCGTGGGTAACGTAAATCATCGTGTTGCCAAGATTTTCATGGAGTTTGATGAGTTCGCTTCGCATTTGGACGCGAAGCTTGGCGTCGAGGTTGCTGAGAGGCTCGTCGAGCAGGAAAATCGGGCTCTTCCTCACCACGGCGCGCCCTAAGGCGACGCGCTGGCACTGGCCGCCGGAAAGGGCGGTAGGCTTACGGTCGAGGAGTTCGGTGATCTGAAGCATGCCGGCGGCCGCCTTGATGCGGTCCTTGATCTCCTCTTTCGGGAAGCCCGATAAGCCGAAGGCCATGTTGTCGTAGACCGACATATGGGGGTAAAGGGCGTAGTTTTGGAAGACCATCGCGGCTCCGCGTTCCTTAGGCTCGAGTTTGTTGGCGTACCTGCCATCGATATAAAGGTCGCCGGTCGTGATGTCCTCAAGCCCCGCGATCATCCGAAGGGTCGTGGATTTGCCGCACCCTGAGGGGCCGACCAGAACGATGAAGTCGCCCTTATTGACGTCGAGGGAGAAATCGTGGACCGCCTCGACGCGATTCGAGTAGATTTTGCTGATCCGCTGGCAACTGAGGAAGACGCCTTTGGGGGCTTCTTTCGTCTCTTTCCGATGGATGGTTTCGTAATCGTTCACGTCGCGATAAACGAGATTGCGGTCGGCGATGTCGGCGTCCTCTTTCTTCAAAAGCAGCCGCTCCTGCGCCCTCTTGAAGGCGCGGCGGGCTTTGCGGGTCGTCTCCTCGTGGCGCTTGGAGTATTGCTCGGGGCTTAAGGAAGCCTTGAGGCTTTCCTCGCTTTTCCTTTGTTCCGCTTCCTTGGCGAGGCGGATCCCATGAGCCTCGAGCCGTTCTTTTTCGTAGGCGAGGCGCATCGCTTCCTCTTTCCGCTCGAAAGCCTTGACGCGCTCGTCTTCTTTTTGGATTTCCTCTTGCCCATGGGGTCGCGAAAGGAACTTGCTGTGCCGGAGCGCTTCCTTTTCGCGGCGGAGTTTTCGCTTGCGGGCTTCGTTTTGGCCGCTTACCTCATCCTCAAGGGCATAAAGCCCCTCCATTTCCTTTTTGGTGGGGGCGAGAGCTTTCTTTTTGGTGAACATGGCTATCCCTCGAAACCGTAGATCCTCACATAATCGACTTTCATCTCACAACTATCGAAGCCACTGGGAGGCAAAGCCCCATTGTCGAAGTTGCCGCCCACGGCCAAATTGAGGAGGATATGGAAAGGGGCGTTGAAAGGGGCGTTGTCGTCGTTGGGGTAGATGCGGCTGTTGTCGGGGTGGTAGACCCTTGAATCGACGCTGAAATAGCTTTCCCCGTCGCACGAGAAGACGAATCCGTCCTCGTCCCAATCGCACGAATAGACATGGAAATCGGTCGTGCTCTCGTCGTTGCGTTTGCTGAAGGTTTTCCCGTCGGTCACGTAAGCGTGGTCGCCGTTGAGGTTGGCATAGTGGACGGCGCTCGAGACGTAGGCGTCGGTGCTGCCTTTATTCTCCATGATGTCGACTTCCCCTGAGGTGGGCCAACCCAAACCATTATAGGCCTTTTCGGGAAGCATCCAGAAAGCGGGCCACATCCCATTGACGTAAGGAAGGGCGATCCGAGCCTCGATGCGGCCATAAACGCAACTGACTTTGCCGGCGGTGCGAATCCGTCCGGAAGTATAGGAGTACTCCTTCGAACCGATCGTCGTTTTCTCCGCTTTGGCGGCGATGTGGAGAAGTCCATCGGAGACCTCGACGTTATCCCGTTGGTAATTCTCGGCCTCGTTGTTCCCCCATTCGTAAACCCCATAATCGCTGCCGTTGCCGATCATGTAGCTCCAATAGTCCTCGTTGAGGGCGGTGCCGTTGAATTCGTCGGACCAAACCAAACTCATCCCGCCTTCGCTGGAAGAAGCCGGGGAGGAAGAGGAATAAGAAGAGGAAGAGGATTGCGACGACTCGAGAGGAGCGCTTGAGAAACCCGCGCACCCGGCGATGGCGGGAACGGATAGGAGGCAGGCGACGATCAAAGCTGTTTTCTTTTTCATTTTTGGTATACCCTCACATAATCGACTTTCATCGTACACGGCATCTCGGCGTCGTTTGGGGTGGCGTTGTTCACGAAATTGCCGCCTATCGCAAGATTGAGGATGAGATAGAACGGAACGTCGAAGGGGTCCCCCGAACCATAGCCGCTATAGGTGGCGTAAGAGGAGGCGCTGACGAAGAAAGTTGGGGATCCATCGGTGTAGAAACGGAGGCCGCTCACGTCCCAAAGGACGCTATATTCGTGGAAAGAGGCGGCGTCGCTGACCGGCGATCGATGGGAATTGGCGTTGCTGCCCGAACTGTCGTCGAGGCCCGTATGGACGGTCGTGAAGACGGTTCCGTTGGACCCGCCCATGTTCTCCATGATGTCGATTTCCCCGCTCCACGGCCAGCCCTTGCCGTTCCAAGAGGAAACGGGGAGCATCCAGAAGGCGGGCCAACTGCCCACGATGCCCGGCAAAGACATCCGAGCCGTGAAGAAACCATACGTCCAAGACTTTTTGCCATAGGTCCGCATCCGGGCGGAGGTGTAGGGATAGTTTGCGACGTTCTCTTTTTTGGCGGTGATGGATAGGCATCCGTCGCTGACCGTGGCGTTATCCTTTTGGTAGTATTCCTTTTCGTTGTTGCCCCAGGCCCAAATGCCGTAATCGCTGCCGTCTCCCGTTTGGAAAGCCCACTTGTCGCCGTCGACGGCGTCTCCGTCGAATTCGTCGCTCCATGCCAAATCGTAACCCGATGGCACGTATGGGTCGCCCGACGAACCGGAACTTGATGAACTCGAGGAAGCGGAAGAAGACGAAGAATCGCCGGAGCTTGAAGAGTTGCCCGGCCCAAAGGGTAGGCCGCTAGAAGAACTCGAGGCGGCGGAGGAAGACGAACCCCCTTCGCTTGAGTTTGCTTCGCTGGAGGATGAAGGAAGGGGATGGCCGGCGGAGGAAGAGCCGCTTTCGGAGGCGGAAGCGCTTGGCAAACTGGCGGAACTCGTCGAGTTCGCGAAAAAATCGAACTCAAAAGAGCAGGCGGAAAGAACCATCACGGCCATTAAGGCGAGAACCGTTTTCCCTTTTTTCATCGGTCGATCTCCACGTAGATATTCCCGACTTCGCCTTCGCGGATGCTTTCCGCGAGCGGGCCTTCGACTTTCTCGTAGGTTTTCCCCTCGATCGCGTACTTCAGTTTGACTCCCTTATAGCAATCGATCCGCCTGGGGTTATGGTAGGTGACCTTCGTCTTTCCGAAGAGAAGGAAGGAAGCTTCGTCCTTTTTGTCGAAAAACTCCTTGGAAAGCTTCGGCGAAAGGGAGAAAACGAGTTTCCCGCGATCCATTTCGAAGATGGTGGGTCCCGCGAACATCAGCATGTACATGTTGAGGAACTCGGCGTTGGCGCCCGTAAGGCGGGCGAAGAAGCCTTCGCCGCGCTTGCTCGCGTCGGGATTGCAATCAGGGACGACGAAACTGGAAGCCTCGATGGGACTGCGCCCGTAGACCTTTGGGTCCATGAAAACCACGAAATTGGTCTTGATCTCTTTATAGAAATCCTCGTAATAGCCGGCGGTCAATAGGCCAAGCATGTATTTGTAGGACATATGGAGAAAGTTGCATTCCCGCTCCAGCCAACCTTTCGTGAAAGCGTGGACGCGGCCGATTTCAAAGGGGGCCTTATCGAGAGAGGCGCAGGTCTTGTAAAAACGGAATGTTTTGTCGTAGAGGCCGCTTCGCTTGATGCGGAGGCAATCCTCGTGGGTAATGGCTTTCGGGCCGAGTTTGAGGGCGCGGGCGCTGGCCTCGAGGAATGGGGGTATCGTCCGCAAAGAGAAAGAGGTAACTTTGACGGTTGGGAAGCCGAGGTGGTTGACATGGTCGGTTTTCTCGTAGGAAGCGACGTCGTAAATGAGGTAGCTCGGAAGAATGCCATTCCCGATCGTTTTGGCTTTTTGGATTCCTTTCTCAAGGGTTTCGTCCATGCTTTTCAGAAGGGGGAGAATTTCGGAGATGGAAACTTTTGTAACGCTTCCTTCGGCTCGATCTTTGAGGGCGAAGCGCATCTTTTCGCGGGCCGATGTGACCGCGTCCCAATAGAGGAAGGGAGTAAGCTCGCCTTTCATGAGCGATGGGAGCTTTTCCTTGATGGTCCCGTAAAGGGCATATTGTTCGTCGAGGAAGGTGAGATCGCGTTTCTCGAATGGGGCCAGATGCTTCCTGGCGTAACGGACGAGGCGCAGAAGCTCGACGGATTCCGAAAGGCCGCTGGAAAAGAGCCCTGGCAAGCCGTTCATCGCATCGTTCCAGCCTGGCTTTTCGCATTCCATCTCGATGCCCATCTGCTGGGTGTCGAGAGCGCTGAATTTGACGAGGACGAGGTTGATGATCTTTGAGGCCAAATCGACGTTTATTTCCTGACCGTTTTTGGCGGTGAGCCATGCCGTTTTCTTGATGTCGAAATGCTTTTTCTCGCAGACATCCTTGAGCTTGTTAAGGTCGATGGCGCCGTATTGGCGGATCTTCCCGTCGCTGAGCAGGCACGTTTTCTCGCTGCGCGGTTCGACGTAGACGGGGCTATAGAAATAGCGGTAGCCAGATGCGAAGAGGAGCGATTCCTCCTTATCGGGGAAGATGGCGCTGTAATTCTCGAGCAGATCGACGTTGTATGTCCAATGGTCGATCCAATACCCTTCCGCGAAGTTGGCTTCGATTTCTTGGTGGGAGACGCTAAGGAAGTCGGCGAGGATTTCGCTGGCCTTTTCTTTGGCGAGGCCCATCGTGTCCTTAAGGTAGGCATAAAGGTCGCTCGGTTCGTATTTGGCGGCGATCCCTAGCAACCGTCCGTCTTTCGATTCCTTGCCTAGAAAAGAAAGATCCGCCTCTTTATTGAGGCAAAAAACTTCCGGCTTGACGTTGAGGGGGTTTTGCCCGTCAGCTTGGATGAGGTTAAAGAAAAGCCGGATGTTATAATCGCCAACGAAGGGGTGAAAGAAAAGGTCATTTCGGCGGTTTTGGTTGACATCGCGGAAATTTCCCGGGCCCGAACTATAGTAGCGGGAGGGTATGCTGAAGTCGTTGTAGTCGCGTTCCATGTCGCCATGTTTGCGGCCATAGACGTAATAGACCTGTCCGTTTTTCTTGTCATCGAGAAGGACGGGAAACCCCCCGCGCAAATCGTTGTCGAGATAACTTTGCTTCAGATAATCATCGAAAAGGGGACTCGCCGTGTGGCAGTTCGCCGGGGCAAGCAACTTTTCGATCAATTCGGCGTTTTCCTTGCGAAGCGTCTCGATGCGCGCAACGGTCAGGTCCTTTTCGGCCGAATGGAAGACTTCGACGTCGTCGAACATGCCATAGACTTCGTAGACCGAGGTTTCCTCCCCTGGAAGCAGTTTTCTCTCGAAAAGCGAGAAAGCGCAAGGGAGTCTGTTATCGGTCTGCTGGCCGCCTGCCAAAAAGGCTTTTGTGCCCTTTTTGGCAAAAGGATGGGCCGATAAAAGCGACAAATCGTTCCCAAAGACGATCGCGGGGTCAACGATGCTGGGCAAAAGGCGACCGTTCTCGTCCTTGGCGAAAAAGCCGTTTCCGGAGACCGCCTCCTTAACGACGGAATTGTCCTTCGTCGAAGTTTTGAATTTAACGAAAGGACGTTTGTCCTCAAGGCCATAAACCTGACAGTAGGCCGCCATAAGGGAGACCGACTCCTTGTATGAGATGTTGCTGAGCCCATAGGGGAAAAAGACGGGCAACCCATCGAGGGCGACGAATTTCGCCGCTTTTTTTCCAAGGTTCTTATAGGTTACTTTGCGGACCAACGCCGCATAGTTTTGGCGGGGGATGGTGAAATAGGTGATTTCAATCGCGTACCCGGGTCCTTTTTCACTGATCGAGAGATCGCTTCGCCGGATCGTCATGTCGTCCTTTTCCCCGTTGCCAGGGAAGAAAGGCGCGTAAAATTCGCCACCGACTTTCAGGAATGTCCTAAAAGAGTGCACCGGAATGTTCTGGTAGGCCAGCGAAGCGCTGTCAAAGGGGGTGATCGGAGTGTCTTTCGATGTGACTCCGAATCCACCCATCGCTTGTCCGACGTTCGCGTAAAACGCCCATAGGGGCTTTCCGTCGACTCCGGCGACGGCCGGGAGAAAAGAAGAGAAGGTTTTCGCCTTTTGGTAATCCTCGATTATAAAAGAACCGTTTTCGAATCTGTATTTCACCATGATGTTGATCCCCTTTTTGGGAGGGCCGCCGAAGGGGCGGCCAGAGCCGTTTATTCGAATTCGTAATAGGCATTGAGACTAGGAACCGAACCGTCTTCGATATTCCAGACGCCGTTGTCGAAGTTGGCGTAATTAGAAGCCGTTTTTAGGCCAGAGGAATCAAGAAGAACGTCGTCTTTAAGCGAGCCGAGATCGCTTTCGCCGCTTGTTGGCTTATTGACTCCGAGATGGGTTTGCCCGAAATAAACGGCCCTCGCCGACCCATCCATCGGGGTGACGTTGAAGGCTTTCGCGACGCAGTCGTTGACGCTGCCCCAGCATTTGCCGACGAAGGCGTATTCGCCGTTTGTGGCGGAGCCGTTGCTGTCGGTATAGATGGCGTTGCTGGAATTGACTTTGTCGACGGCGCAGAATTTCCACCATGGGTTGTCGGTGCCTTCGCCATGATCCCATCCATTGCCGATTTGGCCGATGTAATCGTCGTTCCAATCCAAATAGATCCCCGCTTTTTCGACTGAAACGCCATTTACGGTGCTTGAACCGCTCGCGCCGAGTCTGAGGTTCGTGACCTCGCTAACGACGTTGTGCACGTTGCCGGTTCCGGCCACGATTCCGAAAGCCCCACCCATATTGCAGTCGTCATCGTAGAAGTGGGTGCCCATCTCAACGGAGCAAGAACTGTCGATATGGCAGTTGTAGACCGTTCCGGAGCAGTTGCCGGCGATGACCCCGCAAATCGTGCGACCCCGCACTTTGATGTTCTTGAAATTGCAATCGCGGACGACGCCGGAGCTGCCGATGATCTGAAAGAGGCCGATGTTGTCGCCGGCCGAGTGGCAGCTCAGATCGAACTTGTAATTCCCGCTGTTGCTGTAGACGTTGTAATTGGTGGCGGCGCTGTCGCTATAGAGGACGTTGGCGTTCTTGATGGAGTGGCCGTTGCCCTCGAGGATGCCGTGGAAATAAGCGTTGTTGGTGTCCGTTTCGCTCCAATACTTGCCTAATGGCTCGAAGTTCTGAATCGATGAGAGGTCGATGTCGTTGCCAAGGACGTAGTAGCCGGTCAAGTTGTCGTTGATGGCCTGGAACTCGTCGGCGGTTTTGATGACTTTAGTGGCCATGAAGAGATCGACGGTGGCTTTTTTGCCGCCCGCGACGAGGGAAACTTCCTTCTCGCCGGCGTTAAGGCTTGACAAGAAAGATCCGGAAAGGGTCAAGACCCCGTTGCCATCGAACGAGTACTGATCAGCGCTGGCCTCGCTCCGCCCCACTTTGACGGAAGTCACCTCTCCGGTAAGACCCGTTTCCACGCTTATGTCATAAGCGTCCGCGCTCGTGTCGTAATAGGCCTTATTGTCCTTGAAGACCTGGGCGCTTGGGGTGGGCGAACCGGAATTTCCTCCGGACGTCCCGGCGGATTCCCCCGAGGTGCCGACGCTTTTGCAAGAACACGAAGCGGCCCCGACGAGAGCGAAGGCGACTAGTAAGGCGAACGTGGCGTTTTTTGTAACTTTTTTCATTGTTTTTCTCCTTTCGTGAAAATAGTTATTATCCTTTTAAACCACCGACGGAGGTGTTCTCCATGATGGTTTTGCTGAAGCAAAGGAAGACGAGCAAAATCGGAATCAGAGTGATGATGACGGTGGCGAAGAACATCGGGTAGTTGCCTTTCGTCTCAAGCATCGCGTTCTGCATGTAATAGATCCCAACCGCGATCGTGGGTTGTTTGGAAAGGAAGATCGATGGGTTGAAGTAGTCGTTCCATAGTCCGATGAGCGAAAGGATGCCGACCGCGGTGATTGGGCCTTTGGCCATCGGAAGGATGATCTGCAAGAAGATGCGGAAGTCGCTGGCCCCATCGATTTTGGCCGCCTCGACGTAAGTCCAACTGAGGTTTTTGAAGAAGCCGTATAGGAGCAGGAAGTTGCTGCCGAAGCCGCCTGAATAAAGGAATATCAGACCGATGACGGTATTATCGAGGCCCATCGCCCGCATAAGTTGGATCTGAGAAGGCAAGGAACCGACGATCGGGATGATCATCGAGAAGATGACGACGCTGAAGATGAGGCCGCGCCCGGGGAACTTGTATTTGGCGACCACGTAGGCCGCGCAGCTGGAAGTGATGACCGTGGCGAGGGTTCCCCCGCCGGCGACGAGCAGGCTCATGCCCATCATCTGGAAGACGGTGTAGTTATGCGTCTCGGCGCTCTGGAACGTGACGGCTTTGGCGAAATTGCTCCAATTCCATGCCACCGGCCAACCCATGAAATCCATGGCGAACTCGAGTTTGCCCTTGAAGGAATTCATGAGGATCCAAAGGAAGGGGAAAATGAAGGTGATGGCGAAGGTGACGAAGATAATCCCCATAATGAGAAAGAGGACTTTTTCGCCCCCTTTGCGCTTATAAAGGATGTCGTGCTTCCTCTCGTAGGAAGTTTGACGCGACTCCTCGCGCCGAGCGCGGAATTTCTTTTTAAGCCAAGTGGTTGGACCCATAAATCAAAACCCCACGTTCTTGAAGCACCGGTTGAGCCCGTTGCGCGTCGCGATGATGACCGGAGCGGCCACCAACGAGCAGAAGAGGCCTAAGGTGGCCGGCGTTTGCAAGGCCGTCCCTTGGCTCGATTGGTATATCTGCAAGCCGATCGTCATGGTCGCGTAGCGGCCGCTGGTGAGGAAGAAAGGTTGGAAGGTGGTGCTGAAGATGGCCATCATGCCGAAGATAAAAAGGGTGGTGATGGTGGGCCAGGTCAGAGGGACGATAATACGGAAAAACTCTTTCATCGGGCTCACGCCATCCATGCGGCAACTCTCCAAAATGTCCCGTGGGATGCGGCTCATTCCAGCCGTCAAAAGGATGATGTCGTAACCGAGCCCGCTCCAAAGGAAGAAGACCCACACGGCCCACGAAGCGCTGTCACCGACGTTCTCGCCTAGGAAGATGTTGTTGAAGAAATCGCCGTAATCGAGCCCCATTTTGCTGAGTATCCCCGGGATGATGCCTCCGCTTGAGGACAAAGAGAGCGAGAACACGAGGCAAAGAATGAAGAGTGGGAAAATCGACGGAATAAAGAAGATGGTCTTGTAAAAGGAGGCTCCGATGATCTTTTTGAAGATGAAATAGCTCATGAAGAGGGCGATCGGGAGGGTGACGAAGCAAGAGATGACCAAATAGGCGAAAGAGGCTAGGAACATGTCGCTCACCGTTTTCGTCGTGAGGCTGAGGAACAGGGTCTTGTAATTATAGAAGAACACCCCGAACGCATCGCCCTCCTGCTCCCAAAGATAGGGGATCGAAAGGTTCCACGTGAGGACGTTCGTGGCCGGATCAATGGACTTGAAGGTCAGGAAAATCGAATTGATGTTGACCCCGAACCACATGAGGCAGAACTGCGCGAGGGGGTAAAGAAGCATGAGGAAAACGAAGAGATATGTCTTCCAGTTCCCCTTATGGGCCTTCCGTTTTTTGGGAGCGGGGGCCGCTTTTGCTTCGATTACCGGCGCCGCGAGTTTGGTCATAAAGGCACCTTAGTCGCTAAGAGAGGCGTTGCGGAGCCAGGTGGCCCAGTTTTCCTTGGCGCTCGCGTAAACCGAGGCGCCGACTTTGGAAGCGGTGTAGTTCGAGGGATCGCTGCAGCAACTCTTGTAGTAGTACTTGTTAAGGACCCACGGCATGACGCAATTGATGTTGCGGTAGGTGATGGGGTTCGTCGAAGCGTCGCTGATGCCGGTGAAATTCACTTTCGCATGAACGCTCTTGATATAAGGATCGTCTTTTTCGATGTCGCTCATGTCGATGTCGCTATAGTTGAAGGCGAGGAATGCGCCGCGGCTATCCTTGACGAAGGTCTTGCAGGCTTGTTTGGTGGCCATGAAGTTGATGAATTTCTTGGCGGCGCTCACGTTGACGGCGTTGGAAGGGACGATCATGGAATCACCGAAGCCGACGCGGTAGTTGACGTCAATCGAGGAGGCGGTGGCCTTTGGAGTCGGCATCATGGCGATGTTGAAGTCGAGCGGTCCGTCATTGAGTTCCTCAAGTTCGTATTTGGCCCATTGGGCATAAGGCATCATCGCGGCTTGTCCGGTGATGAATTCGGCTTTGGCGGTGCTTAGGGTCGCCGAATAGTCGTTCGTGCAGTAATTGCCGCTATTGTTTCCGATGAGGCCGTACCACATGTCGTAAGCTTGCATGAACTCCTTATAATAGGTGTTGGGGTTATACATTTCGTAACCATCGGAGTACAGACCGGTCGGACCGAGGTACTTATGGACGGTTTCGACTTTGTCGATGCCGGCCAACTGAGCCCACCATTCGAATAGCGGGTAGTCCCAATAATACTCGCGGTCGCTTCCACTCCAAGCGAAAGGCCTAACGGGTTTGTTGAGGCTATTTTTAAGTCCAGCGGCATTTATTGTGTTGCAAAGAGTGACCAAATCGGCATAAGTCTTTGGGATGCTCCAACTGTTTTTCTTGAACATATTCATGTTATAGACGAAACCGCCGGCCCCTTGGGTATAGCAGACTTTGTAATAGTGCTCCGCGTTGTCTTTTCCGACCGTTTTGCTGAATTCGCTGGCCCCATTGATCACGCGGTCGGCAAAAGTGCCGCTGAAACCCTCAACCGGGCTTGAATAAACGTCGTCAAGCGAGGCAAGCCAGCCGTTGGCGGCGTAGGTTTGCCAGTTGAGGCCGTGCGACATATAAAGATCGTAATCGCCCCCGTCCCGAAGAGCGCTTTCGATGCGGTCGAGGAGAGAGGTGTCGGCATCGTAGTGGACCTTGATGCCAGTCGCGGCGGTAAAGTCCGCGCCGACGTCCTTCAACCATTGGGTTCCGTACCCGCCATCGTAAACGCAGATCCACAATTCGTCGTTCTGTCCGCCGTTGGAACTGCGTCCAGCTCCGGAATTCGCCGTCCCTCCCGTATAGCCGCAAGCGGCCAAAGAAGCCGTTAGGGCCAATCCCATGATTAAGACGGACAATCCATGTTTTTTATTCATTTTGTTTTTCTCCTTACGGGTTTAAGAAATCGATTTCCTAACCGACCTCATTATATGGATGGGACATCTTCCCGTCAACGAAATTCAGGAAGCGCTTTCACTTTTTCAAATCACGTGTTGTAAAAGAATCGAATACAAGTTATATTTTGATTAGAGAAACCGATTTCCCGAAATAAACATGAAACCAAACAAAAAGCCTTTCGCCCTTCTTATCTCCGCCCTCGCGTTTTTGCCTTTGGCCGCCTGTGGCAAAGCCTCAAGTTTGAGTTCTTCCGCCTTTTCCTCAAGCGGACTTGAGCCTGATCTTGACGATACCCCGTTCAATGGGACGGCCTATTACGATCACGTAAACACCCGCGTTGGCTTCGACGCGGGATGTGACCTTAATATCGATGAGGAACTAAGCGGCGGGACCCTTAACGACGACTATTGGAACGCCCTATCCGGCGTGTGGCAGAATGACGAGGCTTCTTATCCCCATAACGGAGTTCAGGCGCGTAACCTCTTTTACGTTAAGGATGGCGATGAAACCTATCTCGGCATCAAAGGCCGCGGCATGTATAGCTCATCCTCCGACAGCAAGGTCGATGCGAATGGCAATATCCTGCCCGAGGGCGGATGCCTGATCAGTAAGAACCATTTGGCGCCGGGCCGTTACGAAATCGACATGGCGGCGATGCCGCGCTATGGCGGCGTTTCGGCTATGTGGACATACCTATGCGATACCGGCAACGAGAACACTTCCCAAAACGAGATCGACATCGAAATCGGCGGGGAGGCGGAAAAAGACACCTTCTCCCACGAATGGTGCACGAGTTGGACCAAAAAGACCAACAAACAGACCGTCAACGTGGACACTTCATCGCTTTGTTATCTGAACGACGGCCGTTTCCATAAGTACACCTTCGATTGGTACACCAATTACAACGGCACCGGCAGAGGCAAAGTCGATTGGTTCATCGACGGTGTCTGCATCGC
This sequence comes from Bacilli bacterium, assembly GCA_022641095.1. Lineage (GTDB taxonomy): Bacteria > Bacillota_I > Bacilli_A > RFN20 > CAG-826 > UBA4951. The sequence continues at coordinate 225,620 of JALCDB010000001.1, read as the reverse complement.
CTCGGTGAGCGGTGGCGTCGTCACCGACATCGACATGCCGCTATGGATTGGGCTGTGGTTCCCCAATTGGACCAACATGGCGGCCTTTGACGAGGATTTCATGCTCGTCAAATCCATCAAGTACACCGCCTTCGACGAAACGCAATATTACGAAGAGTCGCGAGCCAAAGCCGGCTACACCCAAGTCGACCCCTCGGCGGCCGGCATCGGTTCGATCGATTATTCCGACGTCAAAAACGCCAACCGTCTTTCCAACGGCGACATGGAGCGGAGCGCGATCGCTAAGCAAGACTCGTCTTACATGGGCTGGCTCAAGAGCGACGCCGGAGACGGGAAGGGCGAGTTCGTGAACGATTCCGCGAGCGGGTCGAAGGCCCTTCAGCTGACCGCCGCCTCGGGCGCGCCGATGATTTTCGCCCAGAACATCGGCAGCGCCTACGAAGGCTACAAATACCGCTATTCGTTCGCCGGGAAGAACGTCGGGTCCGGCGCCGGGGCCCTTGAGATCCATTATCTCAGCCGTTTGGGGCTTGACGTGGCCCCCGCGACCATGATCGCCATCGATTCCATCGATGCTTACAAAACCTATTCCGGCGAGGTTGTGCTGCCCGAAAAGGCCAAAACCCTTGAGGTTCGGCTCGTCGCCTCCAGCGGCAGCGCCCGTTTCGATGACGTCTCCCTTGTCTACGAAGGGCACGCATAAGAAACGCCAAGTATTTCGAAAACCCGCTTCGTCTTGTTGAACGAAACGGGTTTTCTTTTCTTTTCTTACTTCCGGGCGGGCCCGGTGCTTTCTCCGACGAGGATGGTCCCTTTGATTTCGATCGAATGGGGCTCGGTCCTCTTTCTTTCGATGCACTCGATGAGCGATTTGGCGAGCGCTCGCCCTATTTCTTCGGTATTTTGTTTCACCGTGGTTAGACGGGGGCTTGTAACTTGGCCTGAGAAAATGCCGTCGAATCCGGTAACCGAGATGTCGTTGGGGCAGCGAAGGCCTTCTTCGCGGATGGCGGCGATGCCTTGGATGGCCGAATAGTCATCCGGGTACATGATGGCCGTCGGGACATTGCTTGGCTGACGCAAGATGTCGGTCGTGAGGGAGCGAATGTGTTGCTTGTCGAGGTACATGCTCTCCTGAAGCATCGCATCATTCAGGGGGATGCCGGCTTCCTTAAGGGCGCTCTTGAATCCGGAGATGCGTTCGGAAGTGACGCCGGTCGGTTCGCCATGGACGAAAAATATGTTGCGGTGGCCAAGGTCGATGAGACACTTTGTGAGTTCCTTCATTTTGGCGTAGTTGTCGCTCTGGACGCTCGTCATTTCCCCACCAACGTAGTCGAAGCAAACCTTTGGGATGGAACTTAGGACAACTTCTTTCATTTCTTTGTTATTGATGTCGCCGAAGAGCAGAACCCCAGCGACGTCGCGGGACATGCAGTTTTTGTAGAAAGAGCCGTTTTGGCCCGCTACGTTATGGGAGATAAAAATGAGATCATAATTCTGATTATTCATTTCGGTTTGGAAAGAATCGAGAATGTCAGTGAAAAGCGTATGCTTGAAGGGCGAGATTTTCATACCGAAATACGCCAGGATTCCAACGTTGTAGCTCTTGTGGCTGCTTAACGATTTGGCGCCGGTGTTGGGGATATAATTCATCTCATCCATGATGCGATGGACTTTCTCCTTCGTTTCCTCAGGGATGGCTTTGTAATCGTTGATCACTTTGCTGACGGTGCTAGGCGAGACGCCGGCTTTTTTGGCGATGTCGTAAATGGTGATCATTTTTTAGTTTGCTTCAAGGTTTGCCATATGCGTATTGAACAGATGGAGTTTTTATTAAAATAGCATGAACACTGGTGGTTTTCAATGAATAAAGAAATCGCTTTCCCCGCTCCTTCGTTAAGCATCACGAGGGAAAGGCCGCCATCGGGGTTCAGGAAAGCCGCCCCAAGGACTCCCACGGGGAAACCCGATGGGATGAGTCGGGAATTCGGATCGATGAAACGCGAAAGGTGCTTGATCGCGTAGTAGGAGGGGTTCACGATAAGGCGCTTCCCGTCGCTCATAAGGGGCGCCTCACAGTAATTGCCGGCGTGATTGGGCCCGCCCTTCAGGTCGAGCAGGAGGTTCCAGTCGATGAAGCCGGACGATCCGTTTCGAAGATCCTCAAGACGGTCTTTGGCATAGCGTCTCATGCCTTTTGGGTTCCCGATCGCGGCGGTGGGGTCCTCGCGATTAAGATTCAGCAACTCGACGCAGCTTTCGGTTTGGATGAGGGGCTTGTCGGGGAAAGAGGCCAGGCATTTGGCGATTTCCTCGTGGCCCTCGGGGAAATACCAATGATAGGCCATTCCGTAGACGGCCTCCTTGACCTCGCGTTGGCGGAAGATATCCCTTTCCCGGTCCCATAGTTTGTCCCGATTGTGGTCATAGGCCAGGATCTTGATGTCTGGCATCCGCTTTTTCAGTTCGAGTGCCAGTCGGGCCTCCTCCGCGGGTCCATAGAGGCAGCTTTCCCACGTTTGGGTGGCCAACGGCTCGTTTTGGGGGGTGATGAATTCGATTGGCAGTCCGATTTTCGTCATGCCTTCGACGTATTTGGCGAGGTAAGCGGCGTAGATGCCGTAGCGATTCTTTTTCAAGCGCCCGCCCTGAAGCTTGCTTCCGCTCGTTTTCCATTCGGCGGGAGGCGACCATGAAGAAGCCAATAAGCGCAACGGCCTTGCCTTTTCGGCATCCTTAAGAAAGGGGATGATTTCCTTTTCGTCGTGGCGTAAGGAGAAGTCCGAAAGATCGTCTTTCCTCGCGTAATCGTATTGGGAAAGCGAGAAGTCGCAGGAGCCGATCGTCGTCCTCCCGAGGTTGTAACGGAGCCCGTCTTCCCCAAAGCAAAGGGCGATCGTCCGCCTCTTCAGCGCGGGGCTCATCGATGCGTAGACATGGGCGGCGGCTTCCGTGAAGGCGCCCCCGAAGCCGATGATGGTTTGCCGAGGTTTCGACGGATCGAGGGAAACCGGCTCGCCCCCGCCTTCGGAAAAGCTCTTTTTCTCCCAATATGGGCCGCCGATTTGGCTGAGGCAAAGCTCGTATCTCATTCTTTGCGGAGCCCCTTGCGGGCGATTTCCGGGAATTGGCGTTTGTTGATGGTTTTGTCGAAGAGGGAGTGGCAATAGATGGTGAGGAAGAAGCCGCTGAAACCGAGATAGAAGACCCCCTCGAAGAGAATGGCGACCCACTGGGCGATGTAGCTGGGGATGAACTCGTAAAGGATGAGGGGCAGCAAATAGGCCAAGAAGACGGGGACGTTCGTGAGGAAAGCCCCGATAAGGAACCGCCACGCGTTGACGAAGAGGGAGAAGAGGGGCGAGCTGTAGATGACGCTTTCGACGAGAGTTATGAGGATGGCGGCCACAAAAAGGAAGAAAACGGCATAACTTGCCCCGGTCGCGGCCCCGATGGCGATGGAATTCCAGCCGGAATTGCCGATGGAGGCGAGGTCAAGTTCCAAGATTGCGTAAAGGAGCCCCATGACGAAGAAAAGAAGGGAAAAGGCCTTCCAATTCCTCTTGATGCCCTCAAAGAAATCGGATGGGATACTGGCCCCTTCCCCCCACGCGAGCCGCTTCAGGAAATAGAAAAGGCCGGCTTGCCCAAGGCCGAATACGCCCAAGAAAACGGCATTCACCGCGTGGGTGAGCAAAATCGAGTAGAAGTTGTCGGGTTCTAGGAGGCCGGACATACTGGCGAAACTCATCCAAGCGAAAGAGGGAACGTAAAAAACGATGGCCATGAGGCTGATGACGACGAGGGACCAAAACCGCCAGCGGAGCGTGTCTTTGAGCAGTTGCCAGCGGGTGCTGGGCAGATTGGCCTCCTCGGTTTTTTCGACTTTTCGTTTGCGTTCTCTCATAAATAATACCTTTCGATGAGCATAGATAAGGCCGCTACGGCGTTGGAGGTCGCCGATCCGTCGACGTAGGAACCGTAATTAGGGGTCGTCGCGTTGAGGAGGAGGTAGACGGCCTCGCTCTTTTCATCGGTATGGAAAACGGCGAAATCCTCGATCCTTTGGCTATAGGAAGCATTGTCGGGATCATAAACCTTGAGGGCGTAAGGAACCCCTTCGACCTCGTAGAACGAGGCTGCGGAGAAATTTGGCATAACCTCTTTTTTCAGCGCATCCCCCCACACGAGGAATTCCCTAAGAAGGGCGGCGCTGGGTTTCTCGAACATCGTGTCGAGGTCGCTTGATAAGAGAAAAAGGAAGTCGCTTTTCGTTCCGAAGGCCTCGTAATAGCTGTTGATGAGGGAATCGCTTGGGGAATAAGAATAGACATTGACCTCCTCAACCCCATTATCGGCCAAATCATCCTGCAATTGGCTTTGGAATTTCTCGTCTTTGAAACCATAGCATTCGATGAAGAAATTTATCCGTTCGTCGCTCCGGATCTGGTCGATGGCGGTTATGGGCCAGTACCAGGCCACCACGCTCACGATGGCAAGTAGCAGTTCGACCCAGCCGTAACTCGTGAAGAAGTCGCCGATTTTCTCTTTGGTGACGCCGACCTTCATGGCCGTTTCTCCTCTTTTATCGCGCAGAGGACCTCATCGTAGGTTTCGATTTCGTAGATGCCGCCTATCTTGGCGTCGATCGGCGCCGAAGATTCGTAACGGACGTTCCAAATGGTGCCTTCGTCCAGCTCTTTGACGCGGAGGGAGAAGCAGGGGAAGCCTTTGTAGGTTTCCCTCTCCTCGCTCAAGGAAAGGACGCTGACGTCATTGAGCGGACGCGGTTTGGAAAGCGCCCTTCTCATGAAACGGCGGTAACTGCCTAGCGGTCGGATCATCATGAAAAGAACATAGAAGAAAATGGTTAGAATAAGAATATAAATGATGGATCCCACCCAAATGAAAATGGTTTGGGTGGCTCTGGTTTGGCAAACGTATATCAAAGCGGTGGCGGCCCCTAGAGCCGCGATGAGGAAAGCCTCGAAAGCGATGAGCCATGCGTTCTTTCGATTGGCGGCTGTCAGATTTTCCAGTGAGATAAGGGACTGTTTCATCGATTCATTGTAACCTTTTGGCGGGGGAATGCGGAGTTTAGAAAAGGCGCTCCTCCTTTTTGGATGAGGAACGCCTTTTATTAAGGGCGGCTAATCAGTTTTTGCCTTTCCTTTTCCTCGCGGCCCTGACGATGAAGTAACCGCCGACCGCCAACGCGGCGACGCCGATGGTGACGAAGAGGATGGTGTACTTGGTGTCGGGGAGCTCGGAGAAGACGGCGATGGCGGGATTTCCGCCGGCGCTTAGATAGGAAATCGTGGTGCCGTAAGTCGAATCGTAATCGGCGGTATCGTCGGTGAAGGTCCCTAAGAAGGTCTTCGCATTGCTCGAGAGGGCGTTATAGGAATCGAGGATAGCCGTCTTCTTGGCTTCGTTCTCGTCATCGAGGAGATAGCAGATCGAATCGTTGGCGTCTCTCCAATCGGTAAGCCCGGTGGCCCAAGCGATGCCTTCTTTGGCTCCGTTACCCGTGCAAATGCTCTGAAGGGCGCCCGATGCAGGGAAAGGGGTGTAAAGCGCAAAGCCATTGACGTAGGAATCGACGTTGTAGCCCGAGCCCCAACGCCCAGCGTTCTGTCCGTTGCTGGCTTGCATATAGACGCCAGTTTTGCCAACCATGCCGAGGGCCGAAGCGTTGACGCTCAAATGATAAAGGTCATATTCGGTCAGCGTATTCGAATTGGTGGCGTCGTTTAAGCGAAGCGTGTATCCGGTATTGGTCATGGCCAAAGACGTTTCGGCGATTCCTCCTCCGTAGAAGATGGCCGTTTCGGCGGTCCAAGAGAAGGATGAATTGACGGCGAGGTAGAGGTCGAACGTCACGGCGGCGTTAACCGTCACGGCGCATGAGGCGCTCGCCAAAACGCCGTTGCTTGAATCGTAGACGGTAATCGTGACATTGGCCGAACCGGCGGCGACGCCGGTTACGGTGGCGGTTAAACCGTCTCCCGCGACGGTCGCATGGCTTTCGTCATCGCTTGTCCATGCGACGTGGTCGTAAACATTGCCGGTCAGGGCAGCGGTGAGGGGTGTGGTGGCTCCTTCGTATATAGATGTTGATGTGGGGGAAACGCTAACGTCCGAAACGGCCGTACTGTTTTGTACGGTGATGGTCGATGAACTCGCGAAACTTCCCAAAGTGGATGTATAAGTGCATGTTAGCGTCGCGGTGCCGGCGGCTACGCCCGAAATGGTAACCGTGTCGGTCGTTTCGTTCGACAGCGTCGCAACCCCAGCATCGTCAATTGTCCACGCGATCGCGGAATAGGTCGATCCGTAGGTGGAAGCGGAAAGGGTTCCATCGGTGCCCATGGTGATAATCTTGTCGGCTATGGACACGCCGCAAACCTGTTCCGTTTCGCTGGCTCCAGCGTTCGCTGCGATGGCTATGCCGGTCGTTGCGTCGTTCTTTGTGTAATAGGAGTCGGTGATCGTCTGCGAGCCTTCGCGATAGAAAGGGAATACGGAATTAGTTCCTTGGCAGGAGGCATTGAAGATGTAGTGGGCGTAGGAGTCGGAGATCGTTCCGGTTCCGTTGCAGAAATAGCACGAAAGGGTGTTTAAGGCGGACGAGACCGTCTCAACGACGTGACATCCGGTGATAGAACCGTTATTTTGAAACGCCAAAGGCGAGGTTCCGTTGGCGTTAGCGGTGCATTCAAGCGTCAAATTTTTGATGGTTCCGGACGAAATGTTGAACAAACCGGCATTTGCGCCGACAAGGAAATTGGTTATTTTGTGGCCGCCGCCGTCAAAAGTCCCGGTATATTCGCCTGCCATTTTAGCCATGCCAAATGACATGCCACCCAAATCGATGTCGGCTGTTAATGTGATATCTTTGGCACTGCTTCCGGCGCCTCCATCGAACACGCTGTTGAAGTCGCTCAGCGAACCGATCGTGGCGGTTCCTTCGGCATCGGCGGCTCGGACTTTTCCGCTGCCGACGCCAATGGCGACTCCGCCGACCGTTAAAGCCAGCGCCGCGCTAGATAGAATCGTAAACAGTTTCTTGGACTTATGCATAGAAACCCTCCTGTAAGGGAGAATGCACTTCTCCCATAAATAAATGCAAAACAAGTATAGGTTAAGGAAAGCGCTTTCGCAACCTTAAATATAAGCGCTTTCACAATTTAAAAACATTGATGTTTGCTTGTTTATTCGATGAATGCTAACGTTTTTTAGGAAACCGATTTCTCATTCTACTTAACATAATAAAAGAAAAGCGCCATTTTCGTGGCGCTGATCTTTGTTCGTTCAACCGTTAAAGGCTGTAGTTGGCGTAGCTGTTGGCGGCTATGGTTTTGGTGACGACGTTGCCGTTCACCACGACCTGAACGTTTTGGGCGGAGGCGGTGCTGTTATAGGCCAGCAGGGTCTTCGTCCCGCCTTTTTCGTAGACCGAGGCGGCGATTCCCTCCTTCAGTTCGGCGTAATCGTTGAGGCTCTTGCGCCCCAGCCCCGCGAGGGCGTTCACCATCCAGTACGAACCCGTGAGTTCATACGGATAATCGTCGCCGAGGATCTTGGAGCTGTCGAAGGCGCTGACGGCGCCGTCGGGATCGATGAGGGCCTGCATGGCCCACATGTTGCTCCACCAGGTGCGGATGGTGCCTTTGAGCTTGGAGAGCATTTCGTCATAGATGGTCGTGAAGGTGGCGGCGTCCTTGTCTCCAAGAGTATAGCCCGTGAGATATTCGCCCGTGGGAAGCCAATGGATCCCATAGATGAATTCGGGGTTGCTGCCGAACCACGTCGCGCAGTCGTTCTTGGCCCCCCAGACGATGCCGACGACGTGGGTGTGGTTCGAAAGCCCGGCATCCCAATTGTCGCCATCGTAGTTGAACCAGTATTGCTTCACGGATTCCATCTCGGTCGTGTAGCCATAAATGGCGGCGTCGACCATGCCCTGGTTGCCCGACACCGTTCCGAATAGGTAAGCGGCGGTCCAGGAATTCAGCGATTCGCCTGAGCTTTCCTCGTCGTTCCCATCGCCGAAGTCGCCCCTGCCGTCGGCCCAACTATGGCCGGCCCAAGCGTCGAAGGAGCGGAGATAAGGATAGGTTCCGTCGTTACGCTGATAATCCGCGTAATCGCGGGCCAAAAGGGTCACGATATCGCCGTAATCGCTGAGGAAGGAGGCATCGACCATCGAGAGGACGGCCGAGGCGTAAACGAGATATCCCGAAGTGAAGTGGTGGTCGCTCAGGCGGCTGCCGGTCGAGAAGTCGTCGTTGCTGTAATACATCGTGCCGTAGACTTCGTCGTAATAGAGGAAGCGGTCGTCATCGGTCCCCGAATAGGTGAACCAATCGACCATGTCGGCCTTGAGGCGGGCGACGAGTTGGCCCGTCAGTTCGGTCTCCCCGAGCTGCTTCATCGCCAAGATGGCTTGCGAAAGGGGGTAAAGCGCTTTGGCGTTCCAGTATGGCCCTGGGGCGTCGATGAAGTTCTTGCCCCCATCTTCGAAGCTTCCCGTCGGCACGGTGGCGTTAAGCAAATTGGTCGCGTAGGTTTTGGCGTCCGCGGCGCTAAAAGCGCCATTGAGCGGGGTTGTGAAACCGGGGAGAAGACCCCGGAACTCATTCGTTGTCGCGAACGTGCGGCCTTTAAGGACCTTGTTGGTTCCCCGCATGGTCTTGAAAGAGCTGGATGTCAAAGCGGCGCCGCTATGCTTCCATTGGTGCGGCAGCAGGGCCAGAAGCGGCTCTTCGCTTCCGCCGTCGACATGCTGGACGGTTTCATGGAAAGCGGTGGTGACTTCGGCTTTCGCCTTGTCGATGCTGAAGGAGGAATCGGCCGCGTCGATGAAGGAGTAGCCGGCCGCATGGTAGAGGCTTGCCTCGCTGAGGCTCGGCAGCATCCCCACGGAGAGGTAATTCGATCCGTTGAGCGTGATGGCCACATGGTCTTTGTACTCGTTTGAAGGGTGTTTGAGCCGCGAGAAAGTGAAGGAGGACCCCTTAGGGGCGTTGACGATGTAATAGAAGTCCTTATAAAGGGCGGCCCCAATGCCGACGTTAGGATAAGTCGTCGCGTAGCCGCAATGGGCCTGCGGCAATTCGATCACGATGCCGTCTCCGGTGTAGGAGTCGGTGATGACGTTGCCGGAGAAGTCATAGAAGACATAGGGTTTCGTGACCGCGTCAAGGCGCAGGTTCAAGCTGACGGTGTGGGAGTCGCTCTCAAAGAAGACGAAAGGCGATCCCTGCACGAGGTTGGCCACCAACTCATCGGCTCCGGCGGAACTGTTCCGCATGGAAAGGCGAACGGAGTTCTCGCTGTAGCCGATGACTTTGCTGATGGGGCTGGACCCCATTGAGGCGGAGGCGACGCTGATGTCGCTGAAAGTGGGGGCGAATTGGCTCATGGTGGTCTGCGCGGCCCCGAAGGTGTCGCTGACCGTGAAATACTGGGTGAAGCCGGTGCCTTTGTTGGTGAGTGAGACCCCCGAGGGGCTGAGTTTCACGTAAAGGGGATTGGTGGCCGCGAGCGTCACCCCGCCGTAATTGGCGGTTTCGAATCCGCTCCACCACCGATTGGTCGGAAGCGGGGCCTCGTCAATCAATTCGTCGTCGACGAATGAGGGGTCGGCGGGTCGGAAATCGATAAGGTTGCTGTTGCCTTCCAGATATGATCCCTTGCCGACGTCAATGGTCTTTTCTTCGCCATATCCTTTCTTGCGGGTATAGCTTCCTAAGCCGTCGTTCGTGACGGTGACGGTCCGGTTCTTGGTGACTTTCTTGCCGCTATCCGAGACGGTGTAAACGAGAGGGTAATCGCCGGCGATGCTGTAGTCGACGTTGCCGGAAATATCGATCGCGCTCGTGATGTCGGCTCCGTCGGCTCCTTTCGCGCTGACCCCCTTCAGGGGATCGAAATAACGGCCTTTCGGGGTCGAGGCGTTTTCGACGCCCGTGAGCGAGATTTCCCCGCTTGAGGAGGAAGATGAGCTCGATGAGCCGCTCGAAGAGGAGTCGGAGGACGATCCCGTTGAGCCGGAAGAAGAGCCGCTTGAACTTGAAGAGGCGGACGAGTCGCTATTCGAGGAAGAGGCGCTTGAAGAGGCGGAAGTTCCGTCCTCGGACGAGGTTCCGGCCGATTGGCTTTCTCCCGCGCTCGATTCCGAAGATCCTCCGACGCTGGAGCAGGAGCAGGAAACCGTTCCGGCCATGGTTAAGGCCAACAAGGCGGAGACGACGAATTTCTTTGTGTTTTTGTTCATAGGTTTTTCCTTTTTATCGATCGATGGCATTGAATAGGGGCAAAGCAATCACGCTGCTTCGCCCCCTATGATGGCGCAATGGACCTAAGGATTGATCAGGCCGCCGCGACGGTGACATCGCGGAGAGCGAAAGTGACGGTGTCGTTTCCGCTTTGGGTTCCAAGTTCAAATGATAGTTTGCTGTTGGCGTTGAAGACGCCGCCGGCGAAGTTGATGGCGATCTTCGTCCAAGAGGCGGCGACGGCCAAGGAAGTCGTGGTGCCGTTGTCGGTATTGGCGACATTGTCCCAAATCTTCGTATCCGCGGCATAGTTCATCTTGTATTCGAACGTCAGCGCGTAGTTTGTGCCCGAGACGCCGACCGGCACGTTGTCGAAGTTGATTTGCCGGTGCCAGCTTTCGCTTCCGCCGAAGGGGGCTTCCCCGCTATAGAGGAAGGAGCCATCGTCTTGCATCGCCATGTATTGGTCGGCTATCTTCCAGCCAAGATCTTGGCTGTTTTCGTAAGTCTCGTCCGGATAGATGGCGGTACGGACGTAAAGGCTGGTTTCGGCGGTGATGGTATCGGTGTCGAAATTCCAAGCGTTTTCAAAGGCGCTGTCTTTGTACCAGCCATTGGCCTTATGGGCGAAGCCATAATTAAGGTCGGAAGGGATCGTGACGGTTTTTCCTTCCGCGACGGTCAAGGTGTCGAGAAGTTCGCCGCCGTTATATAGCTTGACGGAATAGGTGGCACTTTGGATGAATTTGGCGGTTACGGTGAAATCGCCATTGACGACGTCTGATCTTGGCTTGAATTCGGTGTCGCCGTAGAACCAGCCATCGAAGACGTAACCTTCCGCCGGCGTCGGATCGGTCGGATAAGTCCAAAGGGTCTCGCCTTCCTTGGCAAGCACCGTGCCGACGACGGAGTCGCCGTTCTTGAAGGTGACTTCATGATAGACGTTGGTTTTGGTGTTATCGACGATTTTGAGATTCGAGATTCTGACGGTGGCGTTTCCTAGCGGAGTGCCGTCAACGCCCATTTGCATGCCGAAGGTCGCTCCGTTGCCTTGGGTGAAGTCGGTGCTGAAGTCATAGTTCGCGTTCGCCGTCAGGGACACGGCTTTCCCGTCGATCGTGACGCTGCCGGAGACGCTCGAGTTGATAGTGGCCGAGATGGCATAGTCGTTGCTGGGAGTGGCGTAAGGGGCGATGTAGAACAGTTGCACGCCGTACCAAGCCCACCCCATCGTGAAATTCATCGTGATGGTGCTGCCGTCATAATTGGAACTCGTAAGGTTTCCCCCATCGCCGGCCCAATAGGTTAGGTAACCGGTTTTGGCCACCGCTTCGCCGCCGTAGACCAAAACGTTGCTCGCGGTGACGAAAACGTCCGTTCCGACGGAAGGAGTCGAAGAAGAACTCGACGAACTCGAGGAACTGGAAGAACTGGTCTGACTCGACGAACTCGAGGAACTGGAAGAACTGGCCTGACTCGACGAACTAGCGCTGTGGCTAGAGGAACTTTCTGAAGTGGATCCGCCGTTCGAAGAGGCTGAGGCGGACGTTGACGACGGGGTAAGGCTACTCGCTGACGAGCTAGTGCTTCCGCATGCCGACAACATAAGTCCGCTTGCCGCCAAGACAAACAGGATTTTTGTTTTTCTCATACTTTTTTCCCTCCCAAATTGTGGGTTTTATATTCAAGGGCATGAACCTCAAATACCGACTTTAATTTGGTTTCTTGATTGATTGCTTTCTTGGCCCATCATTCTAGGAAACCGATTTCCTAACATATCATTATTATAGGAACGCTTTCTCCGTCCGTCAACAAAAAACCGAAAGCGCTTTCACCAAAACCGCTTATCGTCTTTCTCCTTTGGCCCAGTCTATTTTCGCGCGCGCGATTCATATTAAAATAAAGCGATTATGGTTCGTCGAAGGCCCTCTTTTTCCAAATGCCATGAAAGCAATCCCCATTTTTCCTTAAAGACCGCGTTTTGGCGGCGATGTTTTTCCTCGCAAGGAAACATTTTGGCTCCCTGTCGGAGGAAGGCGGTTTTCGTTTTGGTTTTAAAAACCATAGGATAGCGAAGCGGGATTCCGTCATTTTTCATTGTCGGATGCCTTTTCCTGTATAATTTCATCAATAGAAGCAAAAGGGGGTTTGGAATCCATGTTAGAAAGCAAACTTTTGAAAAGGAACGTTTTCTTTTTCGTGACGGAGTTCGTTTGCGGGACTTCGATCATGGCGGTGGAAATAGGCGCCAGCCGCTTGCTGGCCCCTTATTTTTCGAGCAGCCAGATCATTTGGACCATCATCATCGGCTCCATTATGATCGCGATGGCGATAGGGAACTTATGGGGCGGGAAGATCGCCGACAAGCATCCGGGGGTCGACCATTTGTTTCTATTGATCCTTATCGCCGGGGCCTATATTTGCTGCGTTCCTTTCTTCGGTCGTTACGTAATCGCCCTTTTCACGGCGTTTTTGGCCTTGTTCGTCGATAATGGGCTTCTCATTTGGTCGTCTCTATTGACTTGCCTGATCCTTTTCGTGCCGCCCCTTCTTATCCTTGGCATGGTCACTCCGACTTTGGTGAAGCGCTGCGCGGTGAAGAAAAACACGTCTGGCAAGACCGTCGGTTTGCTGGAGGCGCTGAACACCATCGGCTCCATCATCGGCACTTTTCTGCCGACTTTCGTCACCATCCCCACGATCGGCACCGCCTTGACGTTCCTCCTTTTCGGCGGTCTTCTCGTCATCGTCGGGCTCCTCTATTACGTTTTTTGGTTCATCGATTTCTTTGATGGGAGAAAGCGGAAACCCGAGGATAAGGGGAGCGTTCCGCTTAAGGAAAGGGAGCCCGGCAAACGAGTCCATGGGTCCGCGCTCAGCAAAGCCATCGTCATTCCGTTGATGCTCGTCCTAGCCGTGACGGGCGGCGTTCTTGACGCCGGCAGCAATTTCGTTTTCTGGAACGAGGATCTCGTGTATCAAGGGGAATCGGTTTATAACTATCTGCAAGTCAAGCGCGAAGGCGACGGGACCCTTACTTTCTCGACCAACGTCCTCTTTGGCGTCCAATCGATCAAAAAACCGAACGATGCCCTTACCGGCATGTATTACGACGTCGCCTTGGCGGCCCCCTATTACGCGGGCATCGACCAAACGGGTTCCGCGGACATTTTGGTCCTTGGCAATGGCACGGGCACCTATGCGAGTTTGTGCAAGAACGATCTTTATCTGCCTTACCGGACCGCGATCGAAGGGGTGGAGATCGATCAGAAAATCATCGATATCTCGCACGAGTACTTCGGGATAACCGACGAGGTGGAGAGCGTCCATTGCGACGATGGGCGTTACTTCATCACCCATGCGAGCAAAACCTACGACGTCATCATGGCCGATCCCTATAGTGGCATCTCGATCCCCTTCCAGATGGCGAGCGTCGAGTTTTTCCAAGAGGTTTACGACCATCTTAACGATAACGGGGTCATGGTCCTCAATTTCAACATGATCGACGAGGGCCCTCAAAGCGTGAACGCGGCGATCGGGGATACGGTGGCCTCCGTTTTCCCGTCCTGCCGATCCGTCAAGACGGGAGGCAATCTCGAGTTCTTCGCCTTCAGGAATCCGGAATCGGCGCGGAATCTCACTCCGGCGGTCATCGAGACGCTTCCGGTCGACGAAGCGATGAAATACAACCTCCGCTCCGTCGTCGATAACGCCAAACCGTACGCCGACGGCGGCATCCGCCTCACCGACGACAACGCGGACGTGGAGCTTCGGAGCATGGGGGCGATCGACGGCATCATCAAAGACGAGCTGTCCTTCTATCGCCAAATCTACGATGAGCGAGGTTTCTGGGGCTTGCTAAAGTACCTTATGTCGTGAAGGCCCCGTTCATTTTAAAGGATCCCCAAGCGCAAAAAGCGCAACTTAACTCATAGAATCGGGTTGCGTATATGTCGGTTAACCGATATATCGTTATTGCCTATGAACCTTCGGTTTGCCCTTAAAAACAAAGATGTGAGCGGATATCGCCTTTCCAAGCAAAGCGGGATCCCCCAAACAACCGTGGCCGACATAATAAGCGGAGCCGCGGATATTTTGGATTGCTCGGCTTTGACGGTTTATCGGCTGAGCCACGTTTTGGGGTTGAGCGCCGATGAACTGATCGGATCCGCGATTGAGCAAAAAAACTGGAAAACGCTAATCGGAGCGTTTTCCGAAGCAACGTTTGCCATGCCGTGTCCAAGGAAGGCGACCTTTCTTTCATCAAGGACGTTTTGGAGAATAAACGCATCCAAAAGGCCAAGGAGGAAGGCCGTAGGTTCGAGGCGTTTTATCTTTTGGGCATGGTTGATTGCCTTTGCCGGGTCAACGGCTTGCCCAGCCCTTCGGATTTCGCCTGTCTTAGGAAGATGAAACTGCGGAGACGATATCACCCGCATCGTTATCCCTGGTTTCCAAGATTCTGCCAAAAGGCGAAGACGCGATGAAAGCGATAAACGGAGCGATTCCGGAGTTTCTTCGTTTCAACATCGTGGAAGGGGATATTAGAAATGCCATTTGAGAAGGCGATGACTTCCGAGAGCGTGGATAAAGCCCTTCATCGATTGGCCTTGGAGTACCGAAAACGGGCTGAGCGAAAGGTTCGGGCCGAAATCGTTTTGCTCGGAGGGGCCGCCATAATCACGACCTATAAGTTTCGGGAGTCCTCTTGCGACGTGGATGCCGACATGTCCATCTGCGACTCCTGCATGAAGGAAGCCATCGAGTGCGTGGGCGAGGAAATGGGCTTGTCCGAGGAGACAATCGCGATGATCGAAAAGAGAAAACCCGGAAAATGAGAAAGTTCGCCCAACGTTTTTCGGTTCTTATTCGCGCTTGGCGAGCGAGCGCCTCTTTTTGGCGTAGGAAAGGCTTTGGCCGACAATGAGCAGAATAAGGAGAATGGCGACGTTGACGCTCACGATGGTCGCGCCGGGCCTGAGATCGAGATAGTAGGAGGCGACGAGGCCGGAAGTGACCGAGACGAGCGAGAACCCGATGGAAGAGAGGATGGTCCACAGGTAATTCCTCTTGAGTTGAAGGGCGCACGCCACCGGCAGCACGATGAGCGAGGAAACGACCATCGAGCCGATGATTTTGCTTGAGATGGCGATGACGAGGGATAGGAGCAAAGAGTGGGCGAGGTTGATGAGTTCCGGCTTGACGCCTTGGATCTTAGCTTCGTCCTCGCTATAGATGGAGGCGAGGATCTGCTCGTGGAAGAAGAGGTAGGCCAGAACGACGACCGCCACGAGGGCGATCGTGATATAGAGTTCGTCCGTGCCGACGAGGACGATGGATCCGAAGAGATACTGCTCGAAGTTCGCCGCGGTGGTGAAAGAGGTCATGATGCCGGCGATCGCGACGCCCGCGGAGAGGACCACCGCGACCCCGAGCTCGCTGAACTTTTGGAATTTCTTGCGGATGAGCTCGATGATGAGGAAGGCGATGACGCAGGCGATGACGGCGACGTAAAGGGGGTTCGTTCCGGCGGCCAGCCCGATCGCGACGCCGGCTAGGGACGTGTGCGCGAGCGCGTCGCCCGCCATCGAAAGGCGCTTGAAGACGGCGGTGCTCCCGACGAGGGGGATCGCGATGGCGAGGAGGATCCCCACGGCGAAGGCTAGGCGCATGAAACTATAGGCGAACACGTTTGCCCCCCTTCGCGAGCCTGATGAGCCCTCGGTCCTTGACTTCGTAGATTGAGTCGGCGTCTTTGAGGTCTTCGTAGTGATGGCTCACGAAAACGATGGAAATGTGGCGTTTTTCGTGCAAATCGGCGATGGTCTCGATCAGGCGTTCGTGGCTGGCCTCGTCCATTCCGGCATCGGGTTCGTCGAGCACCAGCGTGGCTGGTTCGCCGATAAGGGCTTTCGCGATTTTGACCTTTTGAAGCTGGCCGCCCGAAAGTTCGGAGACCAGGCGGTTCCTCAAATCGTAGAGATTGGCTTCCTTCAGGGCGGCGAGCGTCTTTTCTTTGCGTTTCCGCAAGCCGAAGAGGGCGGGTTTTGCCCCGACGAGGCCGAGCGCCACCGCCTCGAAAACGCTGCAAGGGAAGGAGGCGTCGCTGAGCGAAGTGGTTTGCGAGACGTAGGATACGGTTCCAAGATCGCGCCTAAGTTTCCCCTCAGTCGGTCTGGCCAGACCCAAAATGAGTTTCAGAAGCGTGGTTTTGCCCGTGCCGTTAAGCCCGATGATGCCGGCGTATTCCCCGTCTTCAAGGCGAAAATTCACCCTTTGGAGGATGACTTCGTCGCGGTAGGAGAAGGACACGTCGTCGAATTCGATCATCGGCAGTCCTCGGCGAGGATATTGACGTCGCGGGTGAGTTTGCTCACGTAATTCTCGGTGCCGAGCTCATCCTCTTCAAGTCCCTCCAGAGTGTACAGGGTTTTCATGGCGCAGCCGGTCTCGTCGGCTATTTTCTCGGCGATCTCGTTGGCCGTCAATTCCTCGTTATAGACGGTATCGACGCCATATTCTTTGACCGCGTCGATCACTTCGGCGATCCCTTTGGCGGTCGGTTCGTCATCGGGGGAAATGCCATCGACGTAGATTTGCTCAAGCCCGTATCGGTCGCAGAAATATCCGAACGCGGCATGGGACACGACGATGTGCTTTTGCGTGAAAGAGGCGCTCACGGCGGCTATTTTCTCGTCAAGGGCCGTGAAAAGCAACGTCGCGTCGGCGAGGTTATTCTCATAATCGGCTTCGTGGGCGGGGTCAGCCTCCGCGAGCGCCTGCTCGATGCTTTGCATCTCTTTGATGGCGTTGGTGGGGTCGAGCCAGACATGGGGGTCGACGGTGCCGCCGATCTTTCGGGTGAGGATGCTCGAAGTCACAGTGACGGTTTTGCTCCTAGCCTCCTCGCTCAGGGAGCCGGTCCAACTCTCCATGCCCAGTCCGTTGACGAAGATAACGTCGGCGTCCTCAAGGCCCGCTATTTCGGCGGTGGTCGGTTCATAATCGTGCGGCTCGGCGCCGGCGGGGGTGAGGTTCACGACCGTGACATGCCCTTTTCCCACGCGTTTGGCGAAATCGTAAATCGGGTAAAAGCTCGCATAGACGGTGAGGCCGTCCTTGGGGGGAAGGTTGGAAGATCCGGCGCATCCGGCGAGGAGCATCGCCGAGACGGCGAACAAGGCAAAGGTTTTCTTCATTCGGTTGATCCTTAATGCAAATGCAAATCATTTGCGTTTGATAATATAGCCCATGAATAGTAAAATGGCAAGCGACATGGAGACCATCACGTACAAAAACACCAAAGGCCGGCAGGCGATTCTCGCCTTTTTAAGGAAAAGCGACTATCCCGTCACGGCCGTCAAAATCTATAACGCGGCGAAAAAAGAAGGAATCAACTTTTCGACCGTTTACCGTTGCCTGAATTTTTTCGTGGGCAAAGGTCTCATCCACAAAGAGGTTTCGCCCGATCACGTCAGCCTCTTTTCCCTGGCTTCCCACCCTGACAAGCACGTTATCGTCTGCCTTAAATGCCATAAGCGGGTCGAGATTGAGGGCTGTCCTTACGAAGAGGCCAATAAGGCCCTCGAAAAAGGAACGGGTTTCAAGATCGTCGACCATAATGCCGAAATCTACGGCATTTGCCCCGAGTGTCAGAAGAAGGCAAGCGAATAGGAGCCGGAATCAAGCCGGCTTTTCCAAAAAGCGAGTCGGATTTTTGACTTGCCGCTTTTCCTTTTTATGGCGATTGGACTATAGTGGGGTTGTCGCCTTTTGGAGGGGCTTGCACATGGGTGAGAAATACTCGTTCAAGAATAGCGGGAAAGCCAAATTGATCTTGCGCGTCATCGGCTTCGTTTGCACGGGGCTGGGTTTGATTTTCATCGTCGTCGGCCTGATTGATTTCTTTGGGGCGATGGGCGGGTTTGGCATGCCCACCAATTTTTGGGCGTTTTTCGTTGGGGCGCCCCTCTTGTTCGTTGGCGGTTCTTGTCTTTCGTTCGGCTATCTTCATGCGTTCGCGAATTATTCGGCGGGAGAGACCGCCCCGGTGGCCAAGGATGTGACCAACTATATGCTTGACGGAACGCGCGAGGAATTCACGAAAACCGTCGCTGGGGTGACTGAGGCGGTTAAAGGGAAGGAACCGATTGACGAAGGGCTTGTTTGCCCGAACTGCGGCACCAAGAATGAGCCGGGGGCCCTTTTTTGCGACAATTGCGGCAAGCCCCTTGGCAAAAAATGCCCCGCTTGCGGCGAAGTCAACGACGCCGACGCGACCTATTGCCGGAAGTGCGGCAAACGCCTTTGAATAGTTAAGGAAAAAAAGAAGCGGCTTTTCGTGGCAGCGTTGGCGGAAAGCCGCTTTTTTGTTGCGCTTCGGCCCCGCGAGAGGGCCCAAAAGCTTGAACGAGCCCGCCCGAACGACGTTCTTCGGCCTTTATGATAGCGGACTATGGGGCGAAAGGAACTTCACGAAGCCTTTTGCCGCTTCCTGAGGCGCCCTAAAGGAGCATAATAAAATAAACGGAGGTTCGTTTATGAAAAAGGTCGGCATTTTCGTTTTCCCGTTCCTCGTTCTGGGGATGGCCAGTTGCGGGAACCTCTCCAGCTCCGCCGTTTCCTCGCCTTTCGTTTCCTCCAGCGATTCGGCTCAGGAGGCGGCCGGCTTGGCTTCCATTGTCGCTGAGCGCGCTTTCCCCTACGATGGCGGCAAAAGCGAAAGCGCCCTCTTGTCCGCCTCCGGCCTCTCCCCCGATTGCGCATTCACGGAGGGGAACCTCGTCCGGCTTTTGAAGGCGGCTTTCTTCTCCCTCATGCCTCCGAAAACGGGGCAAAGGAATTACATTGGCCATCCTGGCTATGAGGTCCCTCCCAAAGCCACGACGAAAGAGGTCAAATCCGCTTTGGAATGGCTTTCCCCCTATGGCCTCTATCACGAATTCGGCGACGAGGCGGCGGAGGTGAGCGTCGATGGCGTCGAGAGGATCCTGTCCCGCTTTTACCAGTATTTCGGAACGAACGTCAAAGACGATTTCGCGACCGCGAGTCAGTACGGGTTCTATTTTGGCGATCCCGACGACACGAACCGCACTTGCGAAGACATCTATGGCAAGGCGAACATCGTGAATGAGCGGCTCATGTTCGAGACGATCGAGAAAACCGCCAAAGCCTATGCGGTCGATTCCTCGAACCCCCACGCGGATAGCTACAAGCAGGCGCTTGATTTCCTCGAGGGCGAGGTCGATTACTCTTTCCTTGAGGAGCCGGGCGTCGCGGAGGAGATAACGGGCCTCGCTTCGCCCTCAAGCCTTACCGATTGGGTCGCCGCCACGGGCAAAATGTTCGCCGACTATGGCGTTTCGCCGTTTTTCTCTTCGCCGACGTTCGTGGTCCGGGGTTCGTATGAGGAGGCCGTTTCCTGCGAGCCGGGGGTCTTTGACGTCTCGGAGAGCGATTTGAGCGACGAAACGGTTGTCTCAAGCCTGCTGGGGTCCTACGAAACGGCTTTCGGTTCCTTGGGCTTTTCCGGCGCGAAATCGGCCCTTCTGGCTGATTCGCTCCTGTCCTTCGCTAAGAGGCAAAAAAGCTATTACGTCGGCGAGTACGCCCAGTTCGCCAAACGGTATTGCAATCTTTACGACGCCTCGGCGAGCCAGGATCTCTACGAAGGCTTCGGCCTCACCCTTTCCCTAAGCGAGGTCGCGGGCGCCTCAGGCCTTTCGGGCGCGGATCTAGGCCATCTCATCTGCACGAACGAAGGGCTCTGCCTTTCGAGCGGGAAAGCCATCGCGGAAGCCGGCATGGATGAGCTGGGGGCTTTGGGGCTCTATACCTTCTATTGCGCCAACCGGACCACTCTGTCCTATAAACCCGGCCAGCGGTGGCTGGACGGGGCCTTCGAATACCTCGTCAAATGGCCGCTAGCCACCGATTTCCTCGCCACGGGGGCCTGCGCTTCCAACGTGGCGCTCGCCAAAAGGGTTCTCTCCGCCCTCGAATCCTCGTTCGTCAACCGCTCGGAAAACAGCCCTTGGCTAAGCGAAGGCGGGGCCGAGGCGATCGCCGGCAAACTGAGCGGCCTCACCTTTTATCTGTACTCGACTTATCCGGGTGGGGCGCCGTTCGATTACTCCTCCGTCGTTTCCCCGATCACCCGGAGGCTTTCGAAAGACCTGGGGACGGTCCGCAACGCCACGTGGCGGCTCTCCCTGAACGACATCGAATCCGGGGTGGAGCCCGCTCGAGCCTACATGCGTTCGATCGACCCTTTCCTTGCCAACGCTTTCTATATGCCGGTTTTCAATTCGGTCACGATCACGCTTGGCTTCCTGTTCGCTTACGGCGGGGATTTCACCTCCTTCAGCGACGAGGCCCTTTTCGCTTCGCTAGGCATCGTGACGGGCCACGAGATGACGCACGGATACGACAAGAACGGCAGCCATTACGGCAAGGACGGGCGCTACCTTGGGTCGGAAACGACCATCTTCGGCGAAGCCGATCAAAAGACGTTCGCCATGAAGCAAAACGAGATTTCCGCCCTTTATGAGGGCTACGAATGCCTACCCGATAGGAGGGCCGCGACCAAAGGATCCGTCACGATCACCGAAGATATGGCCGACATCGGCGGGTTGGGGCTCGTGGAAGGGATCGTCGCGACGATCGACGGCTTCGATTACAAGGAGTTCTACCGCGATTTCTCCTATAACTTCGCCGACAAGGAAACCCTCGCTTCCTACCTCGCCTACAACATCGACGACGTCCATCCATATGGGCGGGCCCGCGTCAATCGCCTTCTTAGCAACAGCGACAAGTTCGCGGAGACCTTCGACCTCGAGGCCGGCGACGCGATGTATATCGCCCCGGAGGATCGGGTGGCCCTTTGGTGAGATGAGCTTCCTTTTGGTGCAAGAAGGCTCCGCCCGCCGTAAAATGGGTCCATGAACCATCCTGCCGCCAATTCCGTTTGCCGTCTCCTTCTCCTCGACGGCCGCGTTTATGAAGCCGCCCCCATCGGCCGAACCGCCCTCAGGATCTCAGCGATGGATCCCACTTCTTCGGGCAAAGGCCTTGGCGGGGAGGAAAGCGCGGAGCTTTCTTTCGGCGCTTACGTTTTCGCTCTTTCCCGCGATGGGTCTTTCGCGGTCAAAAAAGGCCGGAAGCCCGTTATTGAGGGGCGCCTTTTCGGCTCGGAACGGATGGCCGCCTCCCCTCAAGGAAACCATCTCGCGGAGGGCCTTGGGGCTACGGGGAAGCCGCCTTCCCCTGCGGGCGGGGTTTCCTTCGCTTTCGCGGGCCCGGTGTATGGGCTAGGCGACAAGACCGGGCCGCTCAACAAGGCGGGATACGATTACCTCAATTACAACACCGACGACCCGAGCGCTCAGGTGGACACCTTCAAGGCGCTTTACAAATCGATCCCCTTCTTTACGATGTTTCAGGGCGAGGATTCGGTGGGGGTCTTCCTCGACAACTCCAGCAAAACCTTCTTCGATTTCGAAAAGCGGGATCCGAAAACGGTCACGGCGTCCTATCTCCTTGGCGGGATGGACCTTTATCTTTTCTTTGGTTCCCTTTTGGACGTATCGCGCCAATTCTCCCGCTGCGTCGGCACGGGCCCTTTGCCGCCCCGCTGGGCCCTTGGCTATCAGCAAAGCCGCTGGAGCTATGGGAGCGAAGGGGAGTGCGACGAGGTGATAGCCGGATATAGGAAAGCCGGCATCCCATTAAGCGCCCTCTACCTCGACATCGCCTACATGGACCGCTACATGGATTTCACCGTCGACGAGAAGAGGTTCCCCTCTTTTCCCTCGTGGGTCGGGGCAAAGCGGCGCGAAGGCGTTCGCATCGTCCCCATAATCGACGCGGGGCTCAAGGCCCTGCCTGGGTATTTCATGTACGATGAAGGGCTGAGGAACGGCTTTCTTTGCACCCTTGGCGGCGAGGTCTACCATAACGAGGTTTGGCCCGGCGATTCCGTCTTTCCCGCCTTCATGGATGAGAAAACGCAGGATTGGTGGGCTTCCCACGTGGAGACTTTCCTTCTCAAGAGCGGCGTATCCGGGATTTGGAACGACATGAATGAGCCCGCTTCGTTCCTCGGCCCGCTTCCCGAGGAAGTCGATATGGGGGGGATGCCCCACGCCGTGGCCCATAACCTTTACGCCGAGAAGATGGACAAGGCCACAAGCGAAGGTTTCCTAAGAGCCAAGATGCGCCCCTTCATCGTGACGCGGGCCGCTTATGCCCGGACCGCCCACTACGCCGCCTCCTGGACGGGCGACAACCAATCGATTTGGGATCATTTGCGGCTGACGATTCCCCAACTGGCGAACATGGCCCTTTCGGGGATCGAGATGACGGGCAACGACATCGGGGGTTTCTCGGGCGACGCGACGAAAGAGCTTCTGATCCGCTGGGTCGAGCTTGGCGTTTTCTCGCCTTTAATGCGCAACCACAGCGCTTTTGGCACGAAACGGCAGGAAGCCTACGCTTTCGATGAGGAGACGGCGAAGATCTATCGCAAGGCGGTTTTGCTCCGCTACGAGCTTATTTCGTATCTTTACGATCTCTTGCGCGAGCATGAGGAAGACGGCTCGCCCGTTTACCGCCCCCTCGTCGCGAATTTCCCCGCCGATTCTCTCCTAAGGAACGAAAACACCGAGGCGATGCTCGGCGCCTCGCTCCTTTTCGCCCCGGCCCTTTTTCCCGGCGAGCACTGCCGAAGCGTCTATTTCCCCTCGGCGTTCTACGATTATTTCTCCGGGCGCCGCTATAGGAAGGGCAACCATCTGATCGACGTCCCGCTAGAGGCGATCCTCCTCTTCGTGAAGGAAAACTCGATCGTTCCGATAGTCAAAGGCAATCCCACGACCGAATACCCGAAAACCCTCTCTTTTCTCGTGTGCGGGAGCGAAGGCTCCTATACCCACTACGAGGATAGCGGGGATGGGCTTTCCTACAAGAAGGGCGAGTTCAATCTCTATCATGTCGCCAATAGAGGCGGGGTGTGCACGTGCGATTGCCTCCACAAGGGGATGAAGAGCCATTACGAAAAGGTCGAGTTTATCCATTTGGATAAGAAAGGATAGAAGGCATTGTTTATGGATTACGAATTTGAGGAACGGTGCGAGAAGATCGTCGCCGCGGTTAAGGAAGCGAAAGAAAAAGACCCGATCAAAATGTTCGTTCGGATCGCCCACATGGATTTCGTGAGGATGCATGGGCCGGAGCATCACGTGCTGGACGGGGCCTGTCTGCTCGCCGCCTACCATAATGCCGGCGGGGAGTTCGATTTGGAGCAAGGGATGCGATATATCCTGAAGCAAGGCTCGGTCATGCCGGGGGCCATCTGCGGCTATTGGGCCGTGTGCGGTTCGACGGCTTCCGTCGGGGCGGCCCTCTCCTTCATCGAGGGGACGGGCCCTCTCTCCGTCAAAGACTGGGGCGAGCACCTCAAAGTGTCCGCCCAGGCCCTTGAGCGGATGGGCGAAATCGGGGGGCCGCGTTGCTGCAAGCGCGACGCCTTCATCAGTCTATTCACGGCGGCCGAGTATATGAACGCGCATTATCCCCATAAGGTGGATCTGTCGATCCCGGTCTGCGGTTTCTATCCGAACAACCGGCAGTGCCTTAACGAAAACTGCCCCTTCAACCCCAAGGGCGACAAGGCGAAACTGCCCTTCTGAGTGAGGAAAAAAGCCCTTCGATTTTCGAAGGGCTTTTCGTTTTGCCTTCACTTGGGACCCTCGGCTTGGGGCGGGGTGGAAGCCTTGATCCTCTTAAGGGCCCCGCTCCGAAGGATCCGATCCGCCAAAATTCCGATCAAAAGACCCGTCGCGATGGAAAGGAGCGAGATAAAGGGGAAATAGGAAAAGACGGCCCAAGTGCCCAAAAAAGGCACCCCGACCAAAAGCTGGACGAGGCTATGCACGTAAGCCCCCAAGACGGAAACCCCGCATATCGACAGTTTTTTGAGGAGCCGTTGGGCGAGCAGCATCGCGACGAAAGAGGCGATGGCTCCCCCGAGCGACATGAAGAAACCCATTTGAAAGATATTCCCCCGCAGCAAGGAAACGAGGAACACGCGCAAAAGGTCGACGAGGAGGGCGTCGTACCACGAGATCCCGTATAGCAGGAGCAAAACGATGAGGTTCGCGAAACCGAGTTTGACCCCGGGCACGAAAAAGGGAACGAAGCCCTCGACGTAGGAAAGGACGACCGCCAGGGCCAAAGCCATCGCCAACGCGCTTAGGCGGGCGACCGTGAAGTTCCTCATCCGACCCAGACCTCGCCCGTGCTTCCCGTGAGGGTGATCAGAAGTTCATTAGGGGCGCAGATAATGTTTTGGCCCGGCCGCGAGATATAGCCTTCCTTCACGCAATACTGATGGGGGCAATGGCTTTCCTTAACCGCGATCCTTCCCGGTTCGACGGATATGGTGACGAGCCCTTTTTCCCCTTCCATGGCGCCTTGGATCACGTAGGTGGCTCCGCTATCGACTTTGGTGAGGTCGATTGAGTCGGAGCCCTCCTGAAGCCGCACGATTTTGGCGGAGACATAGACGTAAGCGTAGACGTCGTTCCCCTCGCCGACGGGCCAGAAATAAGCGGCCAAGACGGCGCAGGAAAGGGCGATGAGACCCAAAGTCAAAACGCCGTCCCACAGATGCTTTCTGACAAATTCCTTGGTTTTCATTGGGCGGCCATGATCTCAAGGGTTCCGTTATCGTCCCAAACGCCGTTCCCGTTTTCGTCGAAGGATAGAAGAGCGAAGGCGAGGTCGACGCCGTAAGTTTTGCCTATCGAGGCGGAGAGTTCCTTGGCTTTGCTCCCCCCGGCCAGCATGAAGGCGGTCGAAAGGACGTCGTCGAGGGCGGGATCCTCGCTCACGACGGTGCACATCCGATAAGGGGAGACGGCTTCCCCGGTGAAGGGGTTGACGATGTGGGAATAGGTCGTTCCGTCGACCCTCACGCATTGTTCGCTTTCCGAACTGGTGGCCAGCGCCGTCGAGGCGGCCTTAAAGTAGCAATTGGGCGCGTCGTTGAAGTTGACTTTCCATGGTTCCCCTTTGGCGGTGGTGCCGAGGAGAATGGAACTGGTGCCCCCATTGACCAGATAGGCGCCGATCCCCTCTTTCCGTAAATAATCGCGGACCCCCAAGAAGGCATAGCCTTTGGCGAGCGCGCCCAAATCGATAAGGCCCTCCCCATTCCGTCGCACGGTCAGCTTCTCTTGATCCATCGTGAGCGAGGTGGCCCTCATTTCCCTTAGCAATTCAGGCAGTTGGCTTTCGACTCCGCTGACGTCGCTCGCCGTAGGATCCGTTTTGGAGAGCACGTCATCTTTCCATAACGACGAGATGGCTCCGATGAAGGGGTTGAAGTACCCTTCCGTCGCCTCTTGCATCGAAACGGCGAAACTGAGGGCGTCGAAAAGGCCTTGGCTCACCTCGACCGGCTCGTTCGTGTGATTGAGGGTATAAAGGGTGCTCGTTCCTTCCGCCGGCTTCGCGTAGGCGTCCAATTCCCCGCTCAGAGTGGTTAGGTAGTTTTCCAAATAGTCGATGTTCTCTTGCTCGCTCTCGTAAAGGACGGCGCTTACGGTGGTGTCGAAAAGATAAAAAGTCCCGCTTTCGGTGGCTTTGCAGGCGGAGAGGAGGGCAACGGCGATCAGCGACATGGCGAGGCGTCTTTTTTTCATGGCTACACCGATTATAGACGAGTGGAACCATCACCACAAACCCAAGCAATTTGTGTACCTTCCGTATGCTTATAATCGCATGAAGCCCTCTTCGCCTTTTTGCTAAAAGAACGCGCCTTGCTAATTGCTTTCAAAAAAGCACCCCGTTTTATCAGGGTGCTTCGAATGGCTGAGACAATCGGATTCAATCGTTTATTCGGGCAATCCTTTCTTCTTGCGGTAGAAGAGGAATCCGCCGAGGGCGATAATGCCGACCAAAGCGATAACGCCAGCGGCAATCGATCCCGTTTCCATAGAAGTGTCCGCGGCAAAGATCGAGGTTTTGGCACCTAGGACATTGTCATTGGCCGAATCAATGCTCTCGCCATTGGCTGCGGCCCAGGCGACTAAGCGATTGTAAGCGGTCTGGTAATGGGAGTCCGTGACGAACAACGATCTTTGGCTCGAAGACAGGTTGTTATACGCGGACTTGGCTGGCGGATAATACGTCATGCATTGTCCTTCAGTCGTTTCGTCTATGTGCATATAATCCGAAACAAACGTGTCAAGAGCCTCGCTGTCGGTGATAGCACTGCCTTCAATGAAAGAAATCGTATCAACGTAGATAATCCCATTTTTTGTGGTTGTGTTTGCCAAATCCCAGCTTATTTTGTAATAGGAACCGGCTGCCCACACGTTTCCGGTCGTTGGGGTAAAATCGAAATCCGCCGCGGAACTGGTTATCGTCCCGCCAGCCACATAATCGATTTGAGTTGACATTTCGGAATCGGAATAAACATAAAGACCCCAACTATTCACGGACATTCCGGTGTGCGAAAGCGATCCGTCAATAATGCTTACCGTTACTTTTTGTATTGCTTTTGAGATGGAGTCCTTTTGAGAGGAAACGTAAACGGGGTTGGCTATTGAAAGATTTGTACTTTTTCCGCCCATCTTGACATAATTCCAACCTGCATTATTGTTCGCTCCGCCGAAAATGGTGGCGTCACCGTAATCCCACGCACTTGTATAACTGGTACTCGCAAAGCTTGCTGTTGTGAAATCGTATATAGCCGCCACGTCGCCCGCCGCGGCGTCCGCCTCTATGGCATTGTTGTGGTTGATGGAAGCGAAAGCCGTCCCGAGCAAGCCAAACGAAAGGCCGACCGCGGCGATGCTTCCAAGCATCTTCATCTTGAACTTCATAGATGAGCCTCCTGTTTCTCAATCGCTTTTGCGCGATACGCGTTTATGAAGCCTACTATTGACCAACGGGGTTTAGGATTCCCAACGTCTCTAAACAGCCGATATTGGTCCTTAATAAACGTTATATATATTAAGCGTGTATGCGCGTGTGTTCAATTAAAAAAAGAGACACTATTTTTCAAAGGCGGTTAATTTAGCGGTCCCTAAAATCCGTTTTGTTTTGATATGGTCAAGCGTTAGGTGAAACGCTAGCGGAGAAAAAGCGTTCGCTTATCGAATTGTAAATATTCACTATGTCCGATTTTTTCCTTAGCCGCCGCCATTTTGAATGCATCGGCATCGTTTCCTTGTTATGATTTCCTTAGTTATGAAAACCGGTGTTTCGCCAAACAACGTCAAGTGGCACGAACGGGCTAATTTGGCCATGGCCCGCGACATCTATGAGCATGATGAATATAACGATATCAAAACGGGCGGTCTCGATGGCAAGCCTTTGGGGAATGGCAAAGAAACGTTTGGCTATAGCGATGGCGACCTCGGCTCGTCCCTTCAGGCGACGAAGAACGAAGGGAACATCGGCTTGGCGAGCCGGAAAAAAGTCAGCAATGCCGCGATGGCAGCGGGGGTGGCTGGGATTTTGGCCGTTTCCGTGTTCGCCCTCATCCAAGGGGCCGTCCCGGAGCTGACGGACGTGGAGGTGTCGACCATAAGAAGCGGCGTTTCCTATTCGTTCTTCGCGACGTGCTCCTTCGAGGCCACCGTCAAAGTCGGGATCGAGGAACGGGACGACATCGAGAAGCAGATCTATTCGTTCACCGGTTTCAACAGCCTTGCTACCATCGAGTGCGCGGGGACGTTCGAGCCTCTCGAAAGCGGGACCTACACTTTGACGGTCGTCGCCTCGACCATGGTGGGGACGAGGCCGTTGCTCAGCGAATCGGTCACCATCGAGTAAAGCGAAAGGAAAGCGAGGGACCTCAATATGAAAGACGAAAAAAAGAAAGACGGGCTCAAAAAGGTCAAAGAGGAAGCTAAGGAGGTCGGGGCCCGATCAAGGACGCGGGCCAAGGCGGCGACCGATGCCATCCTTTACGGCAAAAACCTGAACGGCCGCTCCCGCTCCCAGACCCCGACGTGGCGCGAAATGGACAATAAGCAGCGAGCTAAAACCGTTGCCGCATGGGTTTTTTTGGCCCTTGCGACGGCATACGTTATTTGCGGGCTTTACGCCTCGACGTGGTGGTCCGGAAGCTATTTCGCCAAAATATTCAGCAACGAAGCCCCGGTCACGGGCAATTGGCTCGTCGACCAGGCGAGCCCGATCCTGCAGACCATTTTCTATCTCTTCCTTTTCATCGGCATCTCGCGCCTGCTTCGTTTCATCATCACTTTTTCGACCGGCCACGCGAGCAAAAAGGCCATCACGATCGGCAAACTCGTCAATAGCACCATAAAATACGTGAGTTGGATCGTCCTTATTTTCGTCATCTTGGGCGTTTGGGGCGTTAACACGGCCGCCCTCGTCGCCAGCGCCGGCATCGTCGCCCTCGTCATCGGCCTTGGGGCCCAATCCCTTATTGCCGACGTCATCGGAGGCCTCGCCATCGTCTTTGAGCAGGAGTTCGAGGTGGGCGACACGGTCGTCATCGACGAATTCCGCGGCGTCGTCACCGAGATTGGACTCGCCGCGACCAAAATCACCGATGCCGCCGGCAACATCAAGACCATTCACAATTCCCAGATCACGACCGCGATCAACCTGAGTCAAGAGAACTCGTTCGCGGTGGTGGACATCCCAGTCGACTACGATCAAGACCTCAAGGCGGTCCGCAAGCTCCTTGACGACAACCTGCCCAAAATCGGCAAAGAGACAAAAGGGGTTATCGGGACCCCGAAATTCCTCGGCGTTCAGGAGTTTCAGGATTCGGGCATTTTGCTTCGCGTCATCGCCTCGGTCAAAGAGGAGAACAAGTTTGGGGTCACCCGAGAGTTGAATGAGAGGATTTTCACCCTCATGAGCGATAATGGCATCGACATCCCATTCAACCAACTCGTCATCTCAAAGAGGCCCGATTCGCCGAAACGGAAATAGCAAAAGACGCCGGGAAGCTCAATCCGGCGTCTTTTTGGCAAAGATATCAACAAACGTGTTTTTCCAGAGGTCCCGGCGGCTTATAATCAACCTAGTAACCTGAAGCGAGGGAGATACCGTTATGCGCAAGAAATGGCTTTTCGTTCCGGTGTTCGTCGTCATCGTGCTGGGGATTGCCTTCGGGTCTTTATATGATTTGCAGATCGCTCGAGCCTTATACGATGGCCGCAACGGCTTTGGGGTTTTCATGGCCGCGGTTGGGGAGTTGCCTTGCTATGCGGGGCTTGGCTTCATCGGCGGCTTGCTTCTCTATCTGGAGCTCAAGGACGACAAAGTCCTTTGGCGCAAGATTATCGTCATCGCCATCGGCGTCATAGTGACGGCTTTCGGCATCTATTACGCGGGCAAAGCCATCATCTCGCGCAACGCCTATGACGTCGAGGGCATGTGGTACTTGGGTTGGCCCATCAGTTTCCTTTTGTGCGGGCTGGCTTATTCGGGCGGCTTCTTTTTCGCCAGGAAATGCGACGATCCCCATTGGCGGAGGGACCTTCTTTGCATGATAGCGGCAGTTTTCGTCGCCCTTCTGCTGACGACCCTCGTCAAGAAATTCGATGCCCGTCCGCGGTACCGCTGGCTCGTCGGCGAGACGAGCGGGTCGGTGGTTCCGGTTTTGGGCGACTTTCACAATTGGTGGGAGGGCGCCAACGATTTGCGAGCCACCGTCTTAGGGACCGACGCGGGCCTCGCCGAGGAGTTCAAGAGCTTCCCCTCAGGCCACGTCACGAGCGCTTCCGTCGCCCTCCTCCTCGCGGGTTGCCTGCCGCGGCTTGACAGCCGTCTAGCCAAGCACGACGTCCTTCTTTTCGCGATTGGCTTCATCTGGGCGGCGCTAGTCGCTTATAGCCGAATGCTCATTGGCGCCCATTTCCTGAGCGACGTTTCCTTCGGGGCTCTTTTCACGACTTCCTCTTTCTTCGTTTTCGATCTGATCCTTTACCCGATCGGAAAAGGCAAAGCCGAGGGCGGAATCGCGCCTGTGAACGTCAAAAACTGATTTTCGCGGTTTTTCAAAAACTGCGCAAATCGCCGATGTCTTATCAGGCCATCGTTTAAGATAAAGAATCCGCAAAACTTTTCTTAATCGAAAAAGAAATGGCTTTTAGCGAGGATAATGACCCAAAAACGGTTCTTTTACCTTTTGTGACGTTTTGCGGTCTTTGCCATAGTGCTAATATATTCGTTAAGGATAGGGAGACTGCTTATGAATAAATCTGTTTTGAAACCGTTTGGATTCCTTGCGGCAGGCATGTTGGCGTTGGCGTTGGCCGGTTGCGGCAATGGCTCTTCGTCGGTCGCGAGTTCGTCGTCCGGTTCCCTTTCTTCCGCTTCCTCTTCGAAATCAAGCGCCGAGGATCTCACCCTTGTCGATCATATCAAAATCGTCGCCGACTCAATCGTGACCTCTTATCAAGCCGATGACGTGGTGGACTACGCGAACTTGGCGATCAAAACGTATAACGCCCACGACGCCGAACTCGATACCTATTATTACGCGCAAAGCGCCGCGGCGTTCACCCTTGGCACCATCGATACATCCAAAGTGGGGATGGGCAACTTCATCGTCATGTTCGCCGCATCCCATCCGTCCGCGACCTTCAGCGATAGCATTGCCTACACCGTCGTCGCCAACCAAAAGAAGGTCGTGACGCAAATCAGAATCGCCAATGGCTTCCAAACTTCGTATCTCAAGAACGAAGTCCCGTCTTACTCCGATCTTCGCGTCAAACTCGAAAACGCCGACGGCGAAGTGCTGAGCATCCTTACCGCCAAGGATAACGCCGACACTATCTCCTATGGCGCGATTGACACGAGCGTGGTCACGACGGACGGCATCTTCACGGTCACTTATGAGGATAAGGTCAACGGGATCGGCCCGTTCGCCGATTCCTTGGCTTACACAGTGAGCGAGGTCACGCATCTCACCAATTGGAGCGCAAGTGCCCGTTGGGTCGCTTTCGAAAACGCCAATAAGGCGGTAGACGATACCCTTGATGGCCGCGAGACCTTCATGGATTCCGCGACCTTCAAACTCGGCACCCTGAACGCCCTGAGCCTTTGCCCGGTCGTCAAGGAATACGACGCCAAAACCGGAAACATCGTCACTTTCGACTCTTATATGCCGGAAGGCGTCTCTTTCATCCTAAAGAATTCCAAGGGCATCGTCCTCGATCTTGACGATTATTTCAGCTCGGACGCGCTCACTCTCCTTAAGAGCAACGGCTCCATCAAATTCAACGACAACGTCGTCGCGGGCGCCTATAGTCTGACGTTCCGCTATGGTGATGGCGCCTCCGAATCGTTTCCGGACATCGTCTATGCCTTCGATTTGTTGCGCGCCTATAACATCACGACGGCGGCCCAACTCATGGTTTGCAACACCAATGTCACGACTTACGCGACAAACGACATCTTGGATTTTAAACGAGCCAACAACCTTCCGGAGTCCATCATGGACCAAGTCATCATCCAAAATAACATCACCATCGGCGCTGACAGCATACCGACGAGCTTCATTTGGCAAACGGGCGAGCCGGTCGATAGCGGCAACGATGGCTATCCGATCGTCGGCACCCTCAAAGACTGGACTTATTTCTATTATCACGAACTGAACAACGGGCATCCGACTTTTGAGGTTTATGGCAACCTTAACAAGATAAGCCTTGGCAATTTGCCTTTCATCGTGAGCGATGCCGAAACCTCCGGCTCCAGAAACAACGGCCACAACCACGATCAGACGACGCCGGTCGAGCCGCACGCATCCTTATTCTTCACGTTCACGGACGAGAGCCTTGAAGGATCCGAACGAAACGACAGCGACGGCGCGCACCGAACGCTTTTTCAGGACATCGCCGTTTATGGCAACCAGGGCGTCGATGGCGACAGCAAGTGGGACAACGAATCGGGCATCCTCTTTGAAAAGTCGTTCAATTGGGTCGTCATGAAGAACATCAACGTCAACCACTTCTTCACCACGGTCGTCAACGCCGGTTATGCCGGCTATACGAGCGATGCCAGCGATCCGGCCGTCCGCGACCCGAACCTTCGGGTCATCGACAGTCGCATGCACGACACCTATTCGACGATGATTTTCAACTATGACGCTTCCGCGACTTATTGCATCCATAGCGAACTCATGAACGCCGGTGGGCCTTTGGTCATCAGCCAATCGTCATCGTTCGTTTCCAACCCGCAGCCTTCAAGCGGCGATCCCAACGACCTTACGAGGGCCGCATACGGTGGCACATGGTTTCGCGCCGACAGCTCTTCCCATTTGGAGAATCACGTGACTGGCCAAGGAGGCTGGTTCGCTCTTTATAACGCGGAATCCATCATTACGAGTCTCGGAACCGTCTCGACCAGTCTTTTCGAGCCGACCTTTGGCGTCACCTTCAGTGCGAAGGAAGGCAATGTCACGAAATACGATTTCCTAACCCTAAACATGGGGTTGTCCGGCAGCCTTGCCGGCAACGATCCGGCCTTTTATGGCGGCTCCTCGCTCGAAGGCGCCATAAGCGGTGACCTCAGCAAATACTGGGACGACGACGTAACCAGTTGGCCGACCGTCGTCGATGGCGTGAACATGATTGACTATGGCGACAAAGCCGACATTTCCACTTATATGAGCGGAGGCCTCGCCGCAGGTGTTCAAAACTATGATTTCATGAACACCTTTTTGCAGCAGTACGTCGCTGACGGATCCGCTCGCCCGGCCGTCTTCAAAACCCATGGAACCGGCGACTCTTTGGCCTTGTCCGACGATCAGTTCATGATTTGCACCGGTTCGGCGCTCTACAATTCCCGGCACATGGTTGACGGCTCGGCGGCGGCGGATTATGGGAACTTCACCAATGACGAGAGACACAACGTCGTCAGTAGCAAGTACATCTCCATCTATTACGACACGCTTCAATCCGATGCGGTAACCGATCCGACTAATTACATCGGTTCCTCGGCTTATGGAATCGTGATGGGCCTCGAGACCCATTCGGCCAGTTGATTCGATCGCCCCCAAGTTCGTTTCCACTTCACATATGCTGAAATCACGCGACAGAAAGCTTTGGTTTTCCCTAGGGATCGTTTCCTTGGCCCTTGTGGTTTCGGCCATCGTCGAGTCCGCCCTCGTTTCGGGGGCGTGGCCCTATGAGATCGTTCTTGCGGGGGCTGGCATAGCGTTTCTTTGCCTTTTTCTTTTCTTGCCGCGCGCTTTTCATGAAAAAAAAGCGTCCACGGCGAAGAAAACAGGCCAAAAGACGTGCAAACTGAAAGCCCTATTCGCAAGCAAAGAAAAGACCACGAAGCTTTTCTTTGAGGCTTTTGCGGTCGCCCTCAACCTCCTCTTCATCGTCCGTTTCCTTTGGGGTCACGATTATTTGGAGACTTTCGATCCACAGACTTCCGCGCGGATCATGAGCGCGTTCTCGCTTGATAGCGGGGCCATTTTCCTTTGCTATCAAGCGGTCATCGTTTTCTTCATCGTGGGCCATGAATTTTGGGGCACCCCGCGGACCGACGCGGTCGTCAAATGGATTTGCGCCCCGGTGCTATTCGTTTCGATCGCCCTCTTCCCGAACCTCTTGCGAGGGATGCTGGGCGATATCGAAGGGTTCGTTTCGCCGCGCGGTTTCCTTTTTGCGCTTGAGGTCGCCTTGGAGGCGTGCTTCGTCGTCAAAGCGTGGCTCGTCAACCCAAAGGTCACGGTTGACAAAAGCGAGGCCTATGCCATCGTGGCGGGCCTCATTATCCTTTTCGTCGTCTCGATTAACGATTATTTGCCCAAGAATCTGATTGGCGAAAAGGTCACCGATATACCGACTGCCAAGGACTTCTCTTGGACCCATCGTTTGTTCATCTATTTGACGTTCATCTTGCCAGTCGGCTATTTCTCCTTGCTCTATCCCTTCGATTATGGCCATCGCCGCTACTTTCTTTTCGTTATCGCCAGCGGCGTCCTTTTCGCCTATGCCTCCGTCCATCGTTACGACACTTGGACGAGCATCCCTAGCATGCCGCTTCACCTATGCAACACGGCCATGTACATCATGCCGCTCACTTTGGCTTTCAAGAACTACAAGCTCTTCTATTTCACGATGTTCGTGAACGTCATCGGGGCCTTCTTCGCGCTCCTGATGCCAAATTTCAGCAGTTCCCGTCTTTTCTTCGCCAACCAGACCTTTCAGTTCTACATCAATCACATGTACGCGACCTTTATGCCGATTCTCATCATTTTGCTTGGCATCTATGAGCGCCCCAAATGGAAATATTTCCTCTATTCGATGGCGGGGTTCCTCATTTATTTCCTGGTTGTCGTCACGATCGACGTCTATTATCAAGGACAGGGCGATTCCGGGGTCGACTTCTTCTTTCTAAACAGCGATTTCATCGCCGACAAACTCGGATCGTGGGCCGAGAGCATTTACAAAGCGAACGTCATCGCTTTCGTGATTGACGGGGCGACCTATACCGTCCGTTTGGTGTATCTGCTTACGTTCTTCTTCACGTATGCCGCCCTCTCCTTGGCGATGTGGTTCGTCTATGATGTCATGTTCGCCATCATCGACGAGCGAGTCGCCATCAAGGACAAAGCGAGGAGTCGCCGCGAACGAAAGAAACTCTTCGCGCCAACGCCAAACCATTCGATTTCATTGATAGCGAGCCACGTCACCAAGACTTATCCCGGCAACGAAGAACCTTCGCTCATCGATTTCTCGATTCGCCTTTCGCCTGGGAGGATCTATGGTTTCTTAGGCAATAACGGGGCGGGCAAAAGCACGTTCATCAAAGCCGCCGTCGGGCTTCACGATTTTGAGGAAGGGACCATTAGGATCTGCGGGTACGACATCGCCTTCGAAGCCTCCGAAGCCAAGAGCCGAATGGCTTATGTCCCCGACCATTATGCGTTGGAGGAAAGCCTCACCGGCCGCGAATATGTCTCCTACATGGCGAGTCTTTACCGCGTGAAGGCGTGGGAGCGGGAACGGTTAGTTGGCCATTATTTGCCGATTCTCTCGCTTGATGAGGTCTATGATCGGCCAATGCGGACCTATAGCCACGGCATGAAGCAAAAGATCACTTTGCTCGGCGCTTTGGTCCATTCGCCGAAAGTCATCATCCTCGACGAGCCGCTCACGGGCGTCGACCCCGAAAGCGTGTACGAGATCAAGAAAGTTCTTTTGGGGATCGCCAAAGAAGGCCGTATCGTCTTTTTCTCGAGCCATATGATCGATATCGTGGAAGCCGTTTGCGATGAAGTCATCATCATCAAGAGCGGCCGCTACGTGGACACGGTGGACATCAAGGCTCTCTGCAAGAGGAAAGGCGCCGATGCCGAAACCGTCCTTTTGAGCAAGTTGGACAGCCTTGAGGAAAAGGAACTCTTTTTGGAGGCCGAGAAATCATGAGCGCCGCCAAGAGGGGTGAGAGGTTCGTGATCGACAAGGCGTCATTTTGGGCCATCGTCTCAATGCTCGTCAGCAACCGCTTCAAAGTCGATTTCCGGGAGAAGAAACGAAAAAGCTGGGGTCGCATAGTCCTCTTTTTCGTCGCCTTCGCGCTGATAAGCGCTCTCTTTTATCTCTTTTATTTCCTGACGGGCAAACTGACTATTTTCAGCGCTCTCCAGTTCGTGCCTCTGACGGTCCCTTCCCTCATCGCTTCGGCGGTTTTTATCTTTGGCTTCCTCTCGCTTTGCCCAGGGCTCACTAAGGACCTGTATTTTTCGAAAGATAACCAAGTCTTGCTGACCTATCCGACCAACGGCTCCACGTTGCTGATGGCGCGCGTTTTCGCTTATTCGGTCTACGAATACGTGAAGAACATCTTTCTCCTGATCCCGATTTTCGTCGGCTACGCTTTTGCGTGCCATTACGCCCTTTGGGTCATCTTGTGGCTTTTCCCGTCCGTTCTCGTTCTCACGATCGCGGAACTGGGGATCGCTTCCCTCGTCTCGATTCCGCTTAACGCCTTCTTTTCTTTCACGAAGAAGCACTCGGTGAGCCGGTTTCTGACTTACCTCTTTCTCTATGCGGCCCTGATCGCTTTGGCCGCCTGGTTCGTTTCGATTGTCCCCGACCACATCGACGTCTTCACGAACTGGGGCACCATTTTCTTCAAAATCCAATCCTTTCTCAACGGTTACGCGCGCACGATACCCGCCTTCTATTGGTTGAGCCAAGGCGTTTGCGGCTACAGCCAAAACGGCACGAAAGCCATGATGTTCTACGGAAACGGCGTGGCCACCCTCTTCATTCTGCTCGCGATTGGGGTGGGGGCGGCGATTTTGTCAGCGTTCGCGGTGAACCCGCTTTTTCTTAAGTTCGCATCCAATTCTTTCGAGGATGGGAACGCTCTTTTTCGGAGCAGGCGCCACTCCTTCTCGCATTCGCCTTTCGCGAGTGCCTTTAAGAAAGAAATCATCGGTTTCTTCCGTGATCCCTCGCGCTTTATGCCTTTTTTCGGAAGTTGCGTTTTCATCGCGCTGCTCACCATTGTCCTTAACCGATTCTACTCGGCCTTCAATTCCAATACCCTTGGAGCCATCCTTATCGAGGTGACGGAATTCCTCGTCCTCTCGCTCCTGATGCTGAACACCTCGAGTTTCCTCACCCCGCTTTATGGCCACGAGGACGGGGCCCTTTCCCTTGAAGTCAGCTATCCGCTCCAAAGCGCTCTCCTTCTCTATAGCAAAGCCTTTTTGCCTTCGCTCGTCGGCGATGCCGCCATCATCGTGAGCGTTGTCTTTTTCGGATATGACGCCGGAGTGGGCGCCGGTTCGACGCTGTGCCTCGCCCTGGCCGCCCTTTTCCTCTATAACGGCCATGTGCTTTTCTCCATAACCAAGGCGAGCGGAGGCCACAGCAAAGGACTCAGCAGCCAAAGCCAATCGATGCGGGGCGAGATTCTGATTACTCTCGCGGCCTTCCTTCTCCCGATCGTCTTCTCGATCCTCTTTTATCTTTACCTTAAGGATGGCTTTTCGGCGGGGCCGATCAAACTGATGGTTCTTTGCTTTCTTTATTTCGTCGTTTCGCTCTATGGTTATCTACGTTATGCGAAGTATTTGTTTGGGGAGGGCGAAGCATGAAAAAAGGTCCGATGCTCCTTATAGCCTGCGTTGTTTTCGCGATGACCACCGTCATCGCCTTCATGGGTGTTCAGCCGGAAAACATCACGAACGTCGTCTACATCGCATCGCTGAATATCTTGGCGATGGATGGCTCGGAAATCGCCTATAGCGACAATCTTGGCATGAAGAGGCAAAAGGTCGATTTCGTTCCTTCGACGACTTACGAAACCCCCAAAGGGGCGACTCGTCGGGCGATGGAATACGTCTATAACACCAAGATTCTTCCAGAAAACGCGACCAACCAATCCTATTATTACACGGTCGACCTCAACGATTCTTTCGTGAAACCGACCGCTTGTGACAAAGGGGCCTTCCTTTTCGTCGAGCCGGATTACGAGGCGGAAGGGGAGGATGAGATATACCATCTCGTCACCATCGGTTGCCTCGCCAACGACGGCGGCCCGAACGCGGTCAAGGATCAAGTGGAGCTCGTTGTCCACTTCAGCAAGGAGTGACCATGGAAGAGGCGGCCGTTCTCGTCATCGAAAATCTTGGCAAGCGCTATCCATCGGCCAAGGATTTCGCCGTGCGGCATTTCTCCCTTAGGCTTTACGGCGGCAAGATATACGGTTTCCTTGGCCCTAATGGGGCGGGCAAATCCACCATCATCAAGTCTGTCGTCGGTATGCATGGGTTCGAAGAAGGCGCGATCTCCTTATGCGGGCATGACGTTTTGAAGGAACCGATCGCCGCCAAGCGCGACATGGGCTTCGTCCCAGACCGCTACTCGTTGTTCGAGAACCTGTCGGGCGAGCAGTATATCCATTACATAGCGCGCCTATACAAGACGCCGAAAAAGGAAATCGAGGAAAGGACGGCCTCGTTGCTTAAGACGCTTGGACTGGTGGGCCATTACCATGATCCCATTTCGAGCTATAGCCATGGCATGAAGCAGAAAATCACCCTCATCGCCGCCCTTTGCCATAATCCGAAACTGCTGATCCTCGACGAGCCGCTGACGGGTCTAGACCCGAATTCCATTTTTCAGATCAAGCAGGTCATGAAGGAGCACGCCGAAAGAGGCAACGTCGTCTTTTTCTCAAGCCATATCATCGATCTCGTGAAGAATCTTTGCGATGAGGTCATCATTCTTAAAAAAGGCGTTCTCATGGCCCAAGAGAAAACCGCCGCCCTCAAAAGGCAACATATCGATTTGGAGCGTTTTTTTCTCGCGAAGATCGGGGCTGAGCTCAAATGATCGCCTTCGCAAAAAAAGAGCCTCGGGTATGGGGCTCTTTCCGTTCGCGCCTTATTTGTCTCCTGGATCTTCGGTAGGCGTTTCCTTGGGTCTATCGGCCTCTTCTTTTTCGTTCGTTTCCGTTTCGGCGTCCTTCCGCTCCACCTCTTTGGGATCCTCCTCCGTGTCGAGGAGCATGGGGATCGGACGGAACCAATGGTAGATGAGCTGAACGAGGTAATCGACCGCGAAATAAAGGAAGACGGCGAAGAACATGATCGAGTAGGCGCGGTCGGGGAAGGCCCCGTTCGCGAAGGTCACGATGTCAAGGGGGATGAGGCAAAGGGGCACGGGCAGAAGCGAGGCTTTGTCGAGCATCGAGTTTTTCTTTCTCCGTTTGGGCGAGCAGAGGAACCAAACGAAATCCCCGACGCCGAGGAACCCGCCAACGAGGGTGATGACGCTGAAGATGGTGATTCGGCGGTCGCTCATCGGGATGACCTCGAAGTAGAAAAGAAGCCCCATGGTGAGGAAAATCAGCGAGAAAACGCCGAGTTCGATCGAATAGACGAGTTTGGCCTGGCTCAACTCATCGAGTTTTTTTCTTTTTTTGCCCATGGTTAGCATTTTACGGCTTTGCTTTTCCTTTCTCAATCGGGGAACGGGGAAGCCGGAAATCAATCGGTTACTTTGGGTTTTTCTTCTCGCCACGACGCTCGATGATCGCGAAGAGCCTCCTTGAGTGGATCGACGCCGGGCTTCGTCAAGCCGGTTTGGCCAAAACGGCCTCTCTTTCTTTGGGAACCATTTCCAACGTTGAGCGGGGGGAAGGCGTCTCATTCGATCGCATTATCAGCCTTCTTCGCGTTTTAGGCGG
The DNA here is from genome assembly GCA_022641095.1 of Bacilli bacterium. Classification (GTDB taxonomy): domain Bacteria; phylum Bacillota_I; class Bacilli_A; order RFN20; family CAG-826; genus UBA4951. The sequence goes on along the minus strand of JALCDB010000001.1, from coordinate 186,114 downwards.
CCTTAGGGGCCTCGATGCGATCTTGGCGTTGTGTTTTCCGACAACATAACCATACCGCCTTATAGAATCATCGATCCGCCCTCCCGTTTTCGCCGCTTAAAGAAGAAAAAGAGCCCATGGAAGTGGGGCGATGAGAAATGAAAGGCGAATGCGCCGTTTGTTTATGGGGGACGAAGATTGGCAAGCTTGCCTATTCCTTAGACGACGATGTGGCTCTTTTTCAGTACGATCAGGCGTTCATGGGGAGCGGCGTCGAAGTTTGCCCCCTGCTGATGCCGTTGTCCCGAAAAACCTATTCGTTTCCGACCCTAAGCCGGGAGAGTTTCCATGGCCTGCCTCCACTCGTCTCCGATTCTTTGCCCGACCACTACGGGGAGGAACCGTTCGCCCTTTGGCTTAAAGTCCATAACGTGAAAAGAAACGAGGTCAATCCCGTGGAAGCCCTTTGCTATATCGGTCAGCGAGGGATGGGAGCCCTTGAGTATAGGCCGAGTTATGCCAAGGGGTTGAGCAAGTCCGAGAGAATAGAAATCGATTCGTTACCCGAAGTGGCGCGGAAGTCCTAAGCAAACGTTTGGAAGCCAAAGCCGATATTCATGAGGCGACCCTCGCTCAATTGGTGGCCGTTGGTTCCTCGATTGGCGGGGCTCGGGCCAAAGCGGCGATCGCCTTAGGCCCCTAATGGTGAAATCAAATCCGGTCAGATTTCCGGTTTAAAAGGATATAAATACGGGATTTTGAAGTTCGATGGTCTCACGAGCGAAGAAAGCGAGGACGGCGGCAAAACGTACTATACGAGAATTGAATACGCATACTATTTGGCGGCCGTTTCATGCGGAATCGAGATGATGCCATCCCGCCTTTTTCCGACACCGGGCGGCCATTATCATTTTTTCACCGAACGTTTTGGCCGAACCGCGGAAGGAAAGAAGACGCATACGCTTTTTTTGGCGGGCCTCGCCGGATTCGATTTCAGGGGCCCGGGGGCCCGTTCCTATGAAGAAGTGGCCGGAATAATCGATCGCCTTCATGTCGGGAAAAAGGAAACGGAGCAGCCGTTTCGCCGCATTCGGGGACAAGGCTTTTTTGCCCGTTCCCTCACCGCTCGGCTGAAAGACGGATTCCTTCTTTAAGGGGTTTCGGCGAACCGAAGCGATGCAAACGAAGGGTTTGAGGGGGTTGTTTTGCCTCCGAGTTCGTAAGCATAGGCCGTCTTTCGTTTCGCGAAATGGGGATAGGCAGGCCCGCGCGTTTTCTAGAGGACTTTGCGGCCCTCGCTATAGACGGCCACGATGTTGCTTTCGCCCATCATGTAGATGGCGCGCTCAAAGCGTTCCTGCAGGCTGAGAGGCCTCGTCGCGGGGCAGAAGGAGCCGTCGTCGACCACGATCGCGTGGAGCTTCTTCCCTTCCTCGAACCCCGCGCCCCCTTCAAAATAGAGGGCCGCGGCCGTGGTGGCGAGGTAATAGGCTTCGTTCACGGAGAGAAAAGCGTCCTTGCCTTTGGTGGCGATCGAATGGATTTTGCTGATTTTGATCGTTTCCTGGATGTTTTGGGACATTGGCAGGAGCGCCCCTCCGGCGATGTCGCTGCCAAGGACGACGTTGACGCCCTCGTTGAGAAAGGTCCTCACGGGGCAAACCCCGGAAGCGAGGTTGACGTTGCTGTCGGCGCAGTGGACGAGGTAAACGCCGGCGTCCTTCATGGCTTTCCGTTCCGTTTCGTCGCTATGGACGCAATGGGCCATGAGGGCCCTCTTTTTCCATAATCCGTACTTTTGGTAGGACTGATAGTAATGGGTGGTGTCGGGATGGAGTTCGTGGACCCACGCCATCTCGTTTTCGTTCTCGCTTAGGTGCGATTGGACGGGGAGGCGCCGCTCGGCGGAAAGTTTTCCTAGGAAGGCCATGAGCCCGTTCGTGCAACTCGGGGTGAAGCGGGGGGTCAGGATCGGGCGGATATACCGAAAGCGGCCGCATCCGTCGAGCCAGCGAAGGGTTTCCCTTTCGCTTTCCTCCGTCGTTTCGGTGAGATAGGGCTCGTTGTTGCGGTCCATATTGACTTTCCCGACGTAGCCGGTGAGGCCGGCCTTCTCGAGTTCCTCCATTAGAATGAGGGTGGCATCGACGTGGAGCGAGCCGAACATCGCGATGCGGGTGGTGCCGTTGGCGATGAGCTTATGGGCCAGTTTGCGGTAAACGCCTCGGGCGTATTCGGGATCGGAAAAACGCGATTCGGTTTTGAAGGCGTATGTCTTCAGCCATTCGATGAGGGGAAGGTCCATGCCCATCCCGAGCATTGGGTATTGGGGGCCATGGAGGTGCATGTCGGCGAAGGATTGCATGATGAGCCTGTCCCCGTAGTCGACGACTTCGCATGGCGCCTCCCGCGGCACGGTTTCATAGACTTTGAGGATGGCTCCGTCCTCGTCGAGGAGGATGCCTCCGTTCGGATAGGCGAGTATCTCCCCCAACTTCGGGGCTTGGATCAGACGGCCTTTGATGATTTTCATGCTTCTCTCTCCTTTTTGAAAAAATGGGGCCCATTAAATGAGCGCCCATAGCGGAGCCGTGCGGCGGCTCGGTAGAGACTCCCATGCCAATAGACTGGGATTATATGAGCGGCCTCATTATACCATTCGCCTTTTTTTCGTAAACGAAAACGGCGTCGGGGGGACGTTTTCCTCGCTTTTGGCGCGCAGGGATTCCCCATTCGTGCTATAAATAACCTATGCCCATCATCGCTTCTTTCATGGTCCCCCATCCGCCGATGCTCATCCCGGGCGTCGACGCTTCTGACGCCCTCAAGGCCCAGGCCACTTTGGACGCTTATGACAAAGTGGGGCGGGAAATCGCCCGCCTTCAGCCCGACACCATCATCGTTTCGAGCCCCCACGCGGAGGCTTACGCCGATTATTTCCAAATCAGCGACGGGGAAGTCGTCACCGGCTCTTTCGCCCAATTCGGCGTCCCTCGGGTGACGTTCCGCTGCCAATACGATTACGAGCTCGTCGAGCGCATCTCCCTCATGGCCAAAATCCAGCGTTTCCCCGCGGGGACGGAAGGCAACGAGGAACGCTATCTCGATCACGGCACGATGGTCCCGCTTTTTTTCGTGAACCGCCGCTACACCTCGTATCGCCTCGTCAGGGTTGGCTTAAGCGGGCTCCCCCTTATCGACCATTACCGTTTCGGCGAGCTTATCAAAAAGGCTTGCGACGAAACGAAGAAGAAAATCGTCTTTATCGCCAGCGGCGACTTGTCGCATTGCCAAAAGGAAGACGGCCCCTATGGCTACGAGCCCGAGGGCCCGGAGTACGACAAGCGTCTCATGGACCTCATGCAGCGGGGCGCCTTCGGGGAGCTTCTCGGATTCTCGGGCGCTTTCCTTGAGAAGGCCGAGGAATGCGGCCATCGGAGTTTTCTCATCATGGCCGGAGCGCTCGACCGAACGGCCGTCAAAGCCAAGAAACTTTCCCATGAGGCCCCGTGCGGGGTCGGGTATGGGGTCTGCGAGTATATTGCCGGCTCCGCCGATCCATCCCGTTCCTTCGCCGAAGCTTACTATTCGCGGCAGGCCCTCGAAGTCCGGGGCAAGCGGGCGGCGGCGGACCCCTACGTTCTTCTGGCTTACGACGCGATCGACGTTTTCGTGAAGGAGGGCAAGGAACTTTCCGGGCGTGAGATCCCGTCTGGCTTAACGGGACGAAGGGCCGGCGTTTTCGTCTCGATCCATGAGTTTGACCAGCTTCGCGGTTGCATCGGAACCACCAAAGCGACCCAGGCCAACATCGGCAAGGAAATCGTCGCCAACGCCATCGCCTCCGCCAGCCAAGATCCGCGCTTCGACCCGATCGAGGAGAAAGAAATCCCGTATCTCAAGATTTCGGTGGATGTCCTTGGCGACCCCGAACCGGTTGGTTCCATGGCGGAGCTTAATCCCCGCAAATACGGCCTCATTGTCGAAAACGATGGCAAAAGGGGCCTTCTTTTGCCCGATCTTCCCAACGTCGAGACGGCGGACGAGCAGGTCGCCATCTGCAAAAAGAAAGCCGGCATCGCCCCCGAAGCGCCGGTTAAGTTTTTCCGTTTCACGGTCGTGCGCCACGAATGAAATGCCCCGTTTGCTTTCGCCATTGCGAGCTCGCGGAGGGCCAAGTGGGATTTTGTCGAGCCCGCGTCAATCGCGGCGGCCGCATCGTCGCCAAGAACTACGGGGCCGTCACTTCTCTTGCCCTCGACCCAATCGAAAAGAAACCGCTTTTGCTTTTCCACCCCGGCTCCAAGATCCTGTCGGTGGGCAGTTATGGCTGCAACCTCCGTTGCCCGTTTTGCCAAAACTACGAAATCTCGCAGTTCGACCTTTCCCAAAGCGCGGACATCCTGACTCCCGAGGCTCTCGTTGAGTACGCCCAGGAACTCGTGCCGCAAGGGAACATCGGCCTCGCCTACACGTATAACGAGCCCCTCGTCGGCTATGAGTTCGTGCGCGATTGCGCGCGCTTAATCCATGAGCGGGGCCTTCTTAACGTTCTCGTGAGCAACGGGACGGCCTCCCTCGACGTTTTGGGGCAAGTCCTTCCCTACATCGATGCGATGAACGTTGATCTTAAAGGCTTTTCGGAGGAGTTTTATCGTTTCGTCGGCGGCGATTTGGGGATGGTGAAGGATTTCATCGCCTTGGCTTGCCGGGAAAGCCACCTCGAAATCACGACGCTTATCATCCCGGGCCGCAACGATTCGAAGGCCATGATGGAGGAAGAGGCCAGATGGATTGCTTCGCTCGATCCTGAAATCGCGCTTCACATCACCCGTTACTTCCCGCGTTACAAAGAAAAAGAGCCCCCGACGGAGGTGGGCGCCCTATCTGAACTGGCGGCGGTGGCGAGGCGTTACCTGAAGCACGTTTACCTCGGCAACGTCTAATAACCGTTCGTGTCTTTCCTTCGGTTTTTTCTGAATTTCAGAATCTTCTCCATCATGATATGGGGGTGTCCTTCGTCGAAAAAGACCTCCCCTGTGGGATCCTTTTCGTAACCGAGGCGCTCATAGAAGGCAGTCTTGCCGAGCTGCGCCCCCAAAACGAGTTTGCGGGCCCCGAGGGTTTTGGCCTTGACCTGCATGAATTTCAAAAGATAGGTTCCGATTTGGCGGTGGCGGTACTCGGGCAAGACGGCGACGCGTCCCACCCGATACGTCTCGGGATCGATTTCGACCAACCGCGCCGTCCCGATCGGCTTCTTGTCCAAATACAGCACGAGGTTGATGGCGCGGCCCTCCTCCTCGTCGAACTCCTTTTCGTAGCCTTGCTCCTCCTTGAAGACGCGAAGGCGGATGGCTTTGGCCTCCGCCATGAGGCCGACTTGGAATTTCGCTTCGATCATACGGACCATACTTTAGCATTTTTCGCGAGTATGGGTTTTCCTTCTTTCCTGTGATAATATTGCGTTTATGAATTGGAAAGCGTTCAAAGAGAGATTCCGCTACAACTACAAAAAGTACTGCGCGATTATTTTCTCGTCCCTTGCGACGGCCTTGCTTTTGGCCTCGGCCGTGATCTATGTCGTCGAGATGATCGCCTATCACGAGACCCCTTCGATCTCAACCCCGATCAGCGTGTACAATCTGGCTTTCATGCTTGTGGCGTACTTCATCATCCTCATCGGGAACGTCAATAGCAGCAACAGCGCTTATAACGGCGTCTTGATTTACATCTTCGCCTCGGCTTTCTCGGCCGTGATAAATCTCATTTTCAGCGGAGTTTTGAACTTCTCATCCCTTTTTTCGGGCGACCCCCTTGCCGGTTCGATCGCCCTCGTTCAACTCGCCTTCAACGTCTTCGGCGTCGTCGCCGGTATTTTCGCGTACATCCGTCTGCGGCAATACCTCACCGGTTCGTCGGTCACTTACACGAGCGTCCGCAACTGGAGTTTGGCTTTCGTCATCTTTCAGATCGTCTCCAGTTCTTTCTTGCCGGCCATCTTTCTTCTAGGAGGGGCGAGCGGCTTAAATGTCCTCATATCATGCCTTTACCCCATCAGCGAGATTCTCATTTGCCTCGGCATTTATTTCACCGTTTTGCGGCTTCGCTCGTATTAATCCTTCAGGCGTTTTTCCTTTTGTGTTATTATTCCCCTTGTAAAGGGGAGTAGCGGTTAACCTTTTTCCGTCAAGACGCCGGGGATCAGCTCCGGCCGGGAAGGGTAAGCCAATGGCTTCGCGAGACCTTTGTCACGGCACGGCCGCACCCAGGGAGCAAATATCTCCATGTACGAGAACAAATCGATCTCCGATTCTTTGAAGGCGTTGAAGACGGACGGAAAAACGGGGCTTTCCATAGAGGAGGCGGCGACGCGCCGCGCCGAATGCGGGCTTAACAAGCTCACCGAGAAGAAGAAGCGCAGCGCCTTCCTCGTTTTCCTCGACCAATTCAAGGATCCGATGACGTTCATCCTTTTCGGGGCCGCCATCATTTCCGTCATCGTGGGCATCCTCAAGGCTCAGAAATCCGGCGCGGGCGTGACCTTCGAGGATTTCGCCGACGTCGTCATCATCTTCGGGGTCATTTTCCTTAACGCCACGATCGGCACCATTCAGGAAACCAAGGCCGAGAAAGCCCTTGCGGCCCTCAAGAAGCTCTCTTCCCCGACCGCGACCGTCCGGCGCGAAGGCAAACTCGTCGAGGTCAAGGCCGAGGAACTCGTCCCCGGAGACGTCGTCATCCTCGAGGAAGGAAGGACCGTGCCGGCCGACCTGCGCCTTACGAAAGCCTTCGCCATGAAGGCCGACGAAAGCTCCCTGACCGGCGAGTCGCTTCCCGTCGACAAGGACCCGGACCTCGTTTTGAGCGAGGAGGTCGGCGTCGGCGACCGCGTCAACGAAGCCTATATGTCCACCCCGATCGTCTACGGTCGCGGCGAAGGGGTCGTGATCGCGACCGGCATGAACACCGAGATCGGCAAGATCGCGACCATGCTCTCCGGGGAAGGGGAGGAGCCGACCCCGCTTCAGAAAAAACTGGCCCAGTTGTCCAAATTCCTTGGCATCCTCACCGTTGGCATCGTCGTTCTGATGCTTGGCGTTTCCTTCATTTACGACGCCGTGGCCGGAACGTTCGTCGAGAAATGGACCGCCGATTTGCTCGACGCGGTGGGGCTCGCCGTCGCCGCGATCCCCGAAGGCCTTCCCGCGGTCGTCACCATCGTCCTCGCCCTTGGCATGCAGAAGATGATCAAGGTCAATACGATCGTGCGCCGTTTGGCTTCCGTGGAAACCCTCGGCGCCGTCTCGGTCATTTGCAGCGACAAGACCGGTACCCTCACCCAAAACAAGATGACCGTCGTCGAAGCCTACTGCGACGGGAGGCTTTATGAGAGAAAGGACTTCAGGAAGGACAACCTCGGCTTATTGGCCGAAGGAATGTGCCTTTGCAGCGACGCTTCGATCGAAAACGGCGTCTATGGCGATCCCACGGAGGTGGCCCTCGTCCAGTTCGCCGCCGATTTCGGGATGAGCAAAAGCGCGCTTGAGAAAGCGACTCCGCGCATCGACGAGCTCCCTTTCGACAGCGTCCGCAAGATGATGTCGACCCAGCACCGCAAAAACGGCGGGAAGGTCGCGTACACCAAAGGCGCGATGGACCAGATCCTGAAGCGCTGCGATCGCGTGCTCGCGAACGGCAAAGCCAAAGCCCTCGCGGAAGAGGACGTCGCGAAAATCGACGCGGCCGCGGCGAAGATGGCCGAGAAGGCGCTCCGCGTCTTGGCCTTGGCCTTGCGCGAGAGCGATAAAATCGAAGAGGACCGACTCGTTTTCGTCGGCTTGGTCGGCATGGTCGATCCTCCGCGCCCGGCCGCGAAACCGGCCGTCATGACCCTGCGGGGGGCCGGCATCGCGACCATTATGATCACGGGGGACCACAAAGACACGGCCTTCGCGATCGCTAGGGAACTCGGCATCGCCGAGGCGCCCGAGCAGTGCATGTCGGGCGAGCAGATCGACGCCTGCTCTTCGGAAGAATTGCGCGAGAAGGTGAAAACCATCCGCGTTTTCGCCCGCGTGAGCCCGGAGAACAAAGTCCAGATCGTCACCGCCATCAAAGCCAACGGCAATATCGCTGCCATGACGGGAGACGGGGTCAACGACGCCCCCTCCCTCAAGGCCGCCGACATCGGCATCGCGATGGGCATCGCCGGAACCGACGTGGCCAAAGGCGCCGCCGACATGGTCCTCACCGACGACAACTTCGCCTCCATCGAGAAGGCGGTGGAGGAGGGGCGCGGCATTTACGCCAACATCCGCAAAACCATCCTCTTTTTGCTTTCGAGCAACATCGGCGAGGTCATCTGCATGTTCGTGGCGATCGCCTGCGGCCTGCCCGCCCCGCTCATCGCCATCCATCTTCTTTGGGCGAATCTCATCACGGACTCCTTGCCCGCGATCGCCCTTGGGGCCGACAAAAAGCCCGACGATATCATGCGCGATCGCCCGCGCGATCCCAAGGAATCGCTTTTCGCCCGCGGAGGCTATGCGATAACTTTTGGGTATGGGGCCGTTATAGGCGCCGCGACGCTCATCGCCTTCCTTATTAAGCCTTGGCAAGCCGGCTGTTTCTCGATTTCCGCGATCGACGGCTACTTCGGGAACGAAATCGCCCTCGAGGAAGCCCAGTCGATGGCCTTTTGCGTTTTGAGTTTCAGCGAACTCTTCCATATGCTCGGGATGACGGACGTCAAGCACACGTTCCTGCGCGTCTTCAAAGACAGGAACGTGATGCTTTGGGCCTCGTTCTTCATCGGCATGGGCCTTCAGTTCCTCGTCATCGAGACCCCGGGGCTCAACAGTTTCTTCAGCGTCTATTCGCTCCATGACGAACCGATGGACTACCTTTGGGTTTTCCTGCTCGCTCTCACGCCTCTATTCGTTCATGAGGCCGTGGTGGCCGTTTTATCCGTGAGGGGCAAGTTGGCGTCCTCGCGCCTCCGATAGGCTTAGACAAGTCTTCTCGGCTTCTCTATAATGGCTTCGTTATGAAATTTCCAAGGGCGCGGCTTCTTAAATTCCTGAAGGCCGCCGCCCCTTACTTGGCGATTCTCATCCTCACGGCGTTGCCGTTCTGCATTTTCTTCACCGACGTCGGCATGACGACTGGCGACGATTGCTACTGGCATCAACTTGAATTGGCCGATTTGGCTTATGGGTTCGAACATGGTTTCACCGGGCTTTCCCTCGGCCATAACCTCATCAGTTTCACCGCGGTCGACATCTACGGCTTCTATGGGCCGTTCCCGCATTATTTCGTGGTGATCCTTTACGAGATGTGGCATTGGGCCGGGGCCAGCCTCACGGGGACCCTTAAGTTCGCGATCCTCTTTTTCTGCTTCCTCTCCAACCTCGCCGTGTACGCCCTCGCGAATCGGATTTCCTCGCGACGGAGCATCGGCTTCCTCGCGACGGTCATCTATAATTTCCTGCCTTACAAGATGTATTGCGTCCTTTATCGGGCCGCCTACCCCGAAGCCATCGCCCTTTGCTTCATCCCGCTTGTCTACTATGGCCTTTACCGCCTCATCCATGATGAGAAATGGCGGGTGGGCCCCTACGTTATCCTGACCTTGAGCGCCGCCTCGATCGTCCTCACCCATCCGATCACGGCCCTCGTGACCGCCGCCTCCTGCGTGGCGTTCCTGGTTTTCAGCGTCAAGGCGATCGCGAGGCACATCAAGGAATGGCGGCGGCTCGTCAGTTTTTTCGTTTCCATCCTGCTGGTTGTAGGGTTCGTCACGCCCTATGTCTTCACCGCTTTGAGAAACACTTCAGGCGACCTCTACAACATCAGCGACGGCGACATCATGTGGACGACGCTTTCCTGGCTCAGCTACTGGATCGGTCGCACGAGCACTCAGTTCACCGGTTTCCTCAATTTCGAGTGGCTCGTTCAGCAGAACGCCGCTTTCAAGGTCGCCCTTTCGGCCTCTTTCTACGTCGTTTCGGCGGTTCTTATGATCGTGTTCGATCGGCTTTTCCGGAAACTCAAGAACCAGGAGAAGTGGCGTTACTTAGCCGACGCGGCCATCCTCTTCCTTCCTTCTTTATGCATCCTCGCCGAGGCGGAGGCCTGGCTTTCCCTTTTGGCGTTTTATCTCCTCTTCCTTCTTTTCGACCTTTTCGCCAAAGACCCGGCGGAACCTGAATTGTCGCGCAAACCCATACAGGAATTCTTGGAGGTCCCAGAGGTTTATTTCCTTTGCGTCTCGATGATCGTCCTCGTGACCCTCATTTACGTTCCGGACGCGTGGAAGGCGGTCCCGCGGGCTTTCTACAACATCCAGTTCCCGTATCGTCTATGGGGGCTCTTCGGCTTTTTCGCCGTGCTTCTGATCGTCTACCTTGCGAAGGCCTTCCGCGACAACCGCACCGCCCTCGCTTCGCTCGGCGTCGTCGGTTGCGCCCTTCTCATGTTCTGCCAAGGCCCGATCGATAAGCGCATTTCCATTTTCCAGAACAACCAAGGCTATTGGCACGACGCTTCCGTGAGCGAAGTCCAGAACAACAATAGGATCGGCTGGCAAAACGAGTATGTGCCACGGGTTTTCTCCGAAAGCGATTACCATTCGGAGTACTCCGCTTCCCTCTACGATCTCATCCATTCCTATCTCGCCGATAGCAGCGCCCGGTTCCCAGTCGGAATCGAAGGCTATTTCGACCCGGCCTTCCTTGAGGGCGAGGGGCGGATCGAAATAACCGCCCTCAACAGCCCCGACGCCACCTTTGACGTGACCGTGGAAAGCGAGGACGCCCTCATCCAAATCCCTCAGTTCTATTACGATGGCTACGAAGCCAAGCTGACCGCCATCGACGGAGAGGTGAGCTACGCCCCCATCAGGAACGTCGACGGTTTGGTGGCGTTCGAAGTCGCCTCGGGAAGCTATGCCCTCGAAGTCTCGTTCCCGGGTCCTCTCGGTTACCGGATCGGCCGGGTGACGTTTTGGGTGTCCGCGGCGGGCACGCTCGCCCTAGGCGGGTGGGGGCTTTATGAGCGTCGTCTCCGAAGCGGGGAAAAGAAACCCCCGAAAACGAAAGATGGGGCTTCGGCGCTTGTTTAGGCGGCCCGCTTGGTCTATATTTATCTTCGCGCGCCGACTTAGCTCAATTGGCAGAGCAACTGAATCGTAATCAGTAGGTTGGGGGTTCGATTCCTCTAGTCGGCACCACTTGGCAGACTAACACCCGATATCGTCGGGTGTTTTCTTTTCAGAGCCGAAAAATCGCCGTTTCAGTTCCCAAAAATAACGAAAAAAACGTTCCCCGACCTAGGGCCAAGACCCATTAGTTCCCTATCGGCGATCCTTAGTGATGAAGTTCGCCAGAAGCGGGGCCAAACTCACGATTTCGCCGATGGGTTTTTCACGCTCGATGGAATCGCTCACGAAGAGCGAACGGATGCCGATGCCGGAAAGGGTCTTTTGGGCATCTCCCGAGAAAATGCCGTGCGTCGCGGCGACGTGGACGCTGGCGGCCCCTTTTGCGTAAAGGGCCTTCACCGTCTCGCCGATGGTGCCGGCGGTGTCGATCATGTCGTCGAAAACCAAGCAGGTTTTCCCGGCGACGTCGCCGTGGATGTCGTGCACGACGGCCTGATTGGGCCGGGGCCGGCTCTTGTCGGCGTAAACTATGGCGGATCCTTTGAAGTTTTGAGCGAACTGGCTTATTCGGGGCCGGCTTCCTTTATCGGGGCCGACGATCGCGACGTCTTCGCTGGCGATCCCTTCTTCTTTTAACAGGCTCGCGAACCTCTTGGCGAAAAGGCCTTCCGCGGTGAGGTTCATGTGCGGAAGCGGGAATTCATTAAGCAGCTTGAGCGAATGGAAATCCACGGTGACGAGGCGAGTGAGCCCGGCCGCGTGGAGCATTTTTCCGACGAGAAGGCCACTTACGGGGTCGCCGGACTCGACGATTCGGTCTTGCCGGGCATAGCCAAAATAAGGCACGATCGCGGTGATTGAGCGGGCTTGGGCGCGAACCAAGGCATCGATGAAAACCAAAAGGTCCATCAGTCTTTCGTTGACGGGACGGGACGTCGAATGGATTAGATAGCAATCGCGCCCCGCGACATCCTCAAGGGGCTTGTCGAAAGATTCGCCGTCGGCGTAGTGACCCGCATAAGCCCTGGAAAGAGGCAGTCCGGCGAGAATCGAGGTTCGTCGGGCGAGGTTCGGGTTGGAGCCTAAGGTAAAGAGCAATGGATGCCTTCTTTCGCTTTCCATGGTTTTTTGTTCCCTAACTTTCAGTATAGATTGATATGTCCGATTTGTCCCATCGTAGCGCTTTCTTGGCGCATAAACGGCCTTATTCCGTTGTCCTTCGTCCATCGCCGTTCTAGAATGGGCCTAAATAAGGAGGGGGTCCATGAAGGAACTCGTGATGGACGAAGCCGAGATTAAGGAAACCTGCTCGCGCCTCGGCGGCGAATTGACGGAACGACTGAAAAAAGAGGACCGCCTCCCGCTTTTCATCGGCGTCATGGACGGCGCCGTCGAGTTCATGAGCGACCTCATCCGTTTCGTGAAGGTCCCCCTCCTCGTCGATTACGTCAAGGTCCAAAGTTGGGAGGGGACCCATAACACCGGGACGGTCCGGATCGTGAGAGATTGCCAAAGCAATCTCTCGGGGCGGACGGTCGTGGTGGTCGACGACATCGTCGAGACCGGCAAGAGCATGGAGCTGCTGCTCGCTCGCTTGCGGGAGATGGGCCGCCCCAAGCGGATTATCACGGTGGCTCTTTTCGATAAGCCGTTCGCTCGGAAAACTTCGCTTAGAATCGATCTTTGCGGACGTTCCCTCGATAAGCGCCAGTTCCTCATGGGGTATGGCTTCGATTACAAAGGGCTCAATCGCAACATCCCCTATGTCTATGTCCCGACGGACGAGGAAATCGAGGAGATGGAGCGTCAGGTTTCGAAATAGGGCCTATTCCTTGTCCGTTCCGAAAAGCCGGTCGCCGGCATCGCCGAGCCCCGGGCAGATATAGGCGTTCCCGTTAAGTTCGCGGTCCAAGGCCCCGACATAGAGTTTAACGTCGGGTTCCTTGTCCAAAAGAGAGGCCACTCCCTCGGGGGCCGCGATGATGGAGACGAACCGAATGTCGGTGGCCCCGCGTTCTTTGAGGAGGGAAACCGCTTTAATCGCGGACCCGCCCGTGGCGAGCATCGGATCGAGGACGTAAACCCGCGTTTTGCCTATCGAGGCCGGGAGTTTGCAAAGGTATTCGATCGGTTTGTGGCTCTTTTCGTCGCGCCGCAAGCCGATTTGCCCCACTTGGGCGGTGGGGACGAGGGTCAGAAACCCCTCCACCATCCCGAGGCCGGCCCGGAGGACGGGGACGAAGCAGAGGCCGTCGGAAGCGATCGCGGGCTCCCTCGCTTTCTCGATGGGGGTCACGACGTCGATTTCGTGAAGCGGAAGATCGTTAAGGGCCTCGTATCCCTCCATGATCGCGATTTCCTTCACGAGTTCGCGGAAGAGAACGGTTCCGGTTTCTTTGCTTCGAAGCAAGGTGATTTTGTGCTTGAGCAGAGGGTGGGTGAGGAGGATGAGGTTTTTGCGTTGGCGGATGTCCATGGCGGTCTCCTTCTTTTTTCGCCTTTGATTCTAATACCTTCGTCGCTTGAAGAGGCGCTTTTTCTCGTTTTGCCGCGCTCATATCGCTTTCAGCGTGCATCGAAGCCCGTTTCGTAGTTAAATCTATGTCGGTTCCCTTTTTCCCGGATTGGGGTGAGCGGAAGAGTTTTCAGGAGGCGTTCCCATGGATTACAGCCGTTATGTCGATGTCGTTCCCGATTTCCCCAAGAAAGGCATTTCTTTCAAGGACGTCTCGCCTCTATTACGCGACCCGGAGGCGTTCAAGGCCTGCATCGGCGAGCTCGCCGAGCATGCCGAAAAATACCGCCCGGACGTCATTATGGGGGCCGAGAGCCGGGGGTTCGTCTTCGGCTCCGCCCTGGCCTTAAAAATGGGGTTAAGTTTCGTCATGGTCCGCAAGCCCGGCAAGCTGCCTGGGGAAGTCCTTACGGTCTCATACGGTCTTGAATATGGGCGAGATTCCTTCGAAATTGAGGCCAAGGCCTTGCGCAAGGGCGAGCGGGCGCTTCTGGTCGACGATCTCATCGCTACCGGCGGCAGCCTTTCGGCGATGGAAAAACTCGCGAGGCTGGCCGGGGCCGAGCCGGTTGGGGCCCTTGCCGTCATCTCGCTCCGGGAGTTAGGCGGCGCCGCGAAACTTGGCGTTCCTTGCGAATCGCTCGTGAGCCTGTCGAGCCTGCGCTGATTGGCTTTCCGGCATCCTTCTCGACATAAGGGCCATTTCGTCGCGATAAGCTTTCGTCGCTCTTCCCTAACGAATCCATATTAGTCATCTCCCGATTTTTCCCTCTTGTCTCAAGGGAGCCCCGTTACTATAATATTCGAGCGGCCATTTCGGTCGTCCAGATGAGGGTGCTTAGCTCAGCTGGGAGAGCATCTGTTTGACGTACAGAAGGTCAGAGGTTCGAGCCCTCTAGCACCCACCAGCAAGAAAACGAGGCGGCTTCGGTCGCCTTTTTTCGTGGATAAGGGCAATCTACCTCTAGATTTTCTTCTCCCGGTTCGTATAATGGTAAAGCGTCGTGCACGCGCATCTGTAGTTCAATGGCAGAACACCAGCTTCCCAAGCTGGTTACACGGGTTCGATTCCCGCCAGGTGCTCCAATTTCGATGAAGTTCCCCCCATAATTTGGACCAGAAAATGGTGCCATTATGGAGGGAATTTTTTATGAGATTGAACCAGTCGCAGAAGCTTGGGATAGTGGAAAGGCACCTCAAAGAAGGCATTCCGATCCACGGACTTTCGAAGGGGCTTGGGTACGACGCGGCCAAAATCAAATACGCCTGCGCCCTCTGCCGCCGGTATGGCGGGGAGGCCTTATTTATTGACCTATTGGCGCCTGCGCTTCCGCCTGAAGACGCGGGATGGGGTCCATTATGGTGGGGGCCTTACGAGGTGATATACTGACATATGCTCATTTTTGGGATCTGTCTTTGTTTGGCCGCGCTGGCGTTTGATGCCGTTTGCCTACTCCGCAAAATGTTCATCCCCGAGGTTTTGGGGAAAATCGGAGGGGATCGCCCTCTTTCGAGGAAAAAGAGGGCGATAGTGGCTTGGCTTTATGCCATGGGGCTCGGGTCCTGCTTGGCGTCTTTATCCGGGGCGCTCCTGGTTTTGCTCTATGGCGGCGAGGAAGCCGGGAGGGTCTTTCTTGTCTTCGTTTTCCTGTCCCTGATTATCGGCCCGGCGGTCGGGTCTTTATGGTATTCTAACAAGGTTCACGAGTTTCTCCGGGCACATGGAATCTCATTCATGGCCCAGTCGCTTTCGAACGTCACCATTCCCGTCAGTTTGCTGTTCGCCGGCCTTTTGCTGGACGTCGTTGGGGTGGTTTTCGGGGTTATGGGCCTTTGTCATGGATGATTATGTCGGGAACTGCCTTGGCAGGAACGCGCCCATCTCTAAACTTGTTAGTTCAAACTGTACTAACAAGTTATATTGCGTGATAATATGCTCAAGGAGGTCCTCGTCGAATGGATTTGAAATTGCGTTACCTCGTTTCGGAGGCGGTGAAAGCCTACTTGGATGCCGAGAAAAAAACTTTGGACGAGTTTTCCGACGAAACCAAAATTTCCAAAGTCACGCTTTATCATTTGCTGGAAACGAATGAGGCTTCCCCAAAGACGATTGAGGCGGTTTATTCGTTTTTGTATCGTTTTGGGTACCGGATCAACGCGGTCAAGGAAGAGTTCCTTAAGGAAACTAGCAAGGACAAACTCCTTTTTCACGGCTCAAAAGCCGGACTTGAAAGCATAATTTCCTTAGGGGCAAGGAAAAACTGCGATTTTGGGAATGGGTTCTATCTGGGGGAAACTTATGCGCAGGCTTTGGCGTTCGTCTGCGAAAACGAGTCCTCGTCGGTTTATTCGTTTTCCTTTGCCGATCGTGGTCTAAAAACCCTCAAATACGACGTTTCCTTGGATTGGATGCTGTCGATTTGCCATTATCGCGGATTCCTTCGAAGATTTGATGAATCCAAGCATCTTTCCGGTCTTGTAAGGCGGGTTGCGGCCGCCGATTTGATTATTGCCCCAATCGCTGATAACCGGATGTTTTACATTATGTCGCTATTCGCCAACGGCGATATCAACAGCAACGTGGCTCTTCACTCCCTTTCCGCTTCAAGGCTGGGTTTGCAATACATATTCAAAACGGATAAGGCGTTAAAGTGCCTTCAGCCGATAGAGAGATACTATTTGTGCGAAGAAGAGAGAGAAGACGCGAGGGCCGTTTTGAACAAAAGGGCGGCCGAAATAGATACGAAACTTAAGCTTGCCAAGCGTGAGTTTCGAGACGGTTTATTCGTCGAGGAGCTGCTTAAATGAGGGAGTTTGATGCCAACGGCTTGAGATTGGCGGAGTTCCAGGGGAGGCTGTTTGAAAAATCGGCGGATGTTTTCGATTGTTCCACCAAAGTTTTCCTTCGGCGTTTCTTCTATTCCGATTTGCTTAAGGCGATAGACAAGAACGATTCGGTCCTTCTTTCCCTCGATCCCTTGGAAGGGCTTGGCGAAATCGAGTCCCAATTCGGGAAAAGCGATTACGGGAAAACCAAGTGGAATCCCAACGTCCTTTTTTGGATCGGTTATCTTTATCGGTATATTTCCTATACAAGGGAGACCGAAACCAAATTCATCATGAGGCTTTTCCCACCCGATAAACTAAAAGATGTTTACTATGCCTACCACACGCAGAGCAATGAGTGGGTTGTCGAGAACCTGCTTTCGTTGGCGAAGGTCCACGAGTCTGTTTTCGATAAGAACTTCAGATTGAAAGAAGCGATAGGGCGGATCGATTCATCCAAGCGGACAAACCCTCGTCCCTAAGCGAGATAGCGATCCTCGATTCCATCGTTTTTGGTTTGCCTCGAAAATCTTCGCTCCCAATGATTGAACTCTTCTAAAAGATAGACCTTGTCGAGGCTAAAAGTTCCATCATAGCGGAAAGAGGATCCGTTTCAGAACTTGTTAGTTCAAACTGTACGAACAAGTTTTGGCGGATGGCGCTTAAAAGAAGCGAGGGGGAACCGGAACGGAACCCGACCGAACGAAATTGGCCGTTGGAAAGCGGCTGCAAATGGTTAATCCTTATTAAGGAGGTTGGGAAATGAGCGAAAAAGCCCTGGTCGTAATCGACCTTCAAAACGACATCACGAAGAACTATCGAGACATCATCGGTAGCGTCAACGAAGCCATAGATTGGGCTGAGAGAAATAGCATCGCCGTCGTTTACGTCAAACACAATAACCTCACTCCGAAAACAAGAACCTTCAAACCCGGCACCCGCGGAGTTGAACTGGTTCCCGAAATGAGAGTGGTCTCGGACAACGTCTTCGTGAAAGCCAAAGGGAACGCCTTGACGAGCGAAGGCTTTTCCGCCTTTCTTCGCGAAAACGGGATAAGGGAGTGCTTCCTTGCCGGGGCGGATGCGACGGCATGCGTGAGATCGGCATCCTACAATATGGCGAAAGAAGGATACGAAGTGACCGTCCTTTCCGACTGCATCACCAGTTATGACAAAGGGAAAATCGATGGGATGATCCGCTATTACGTTAGCAAAGGCTGCGCCGTAAAGACGATAGGCGAGATCATCCGGCGCGCCGATGCCTGAACCGGTCCCGTGCGGTAGCTCCGCTTTGATGGGGGAATCATCGGCGGCCGTTTTGGATCCTAAGGCGGTTCTCACGGGATTTCACGAGGGAAAGGAGGCATAAACATGTGCACTCGGTTTGTGTATAGGGGAAACGACGATGTTATCAACGGCTTCAATTTCGACATCGACCGCGCGGTTTGGAAGCATAAGGTGATCTTCGACAAAGACAGGTTCTATATCGGCATCATGATGCCGGACGGCGAATACCATTCTTTCCATGGGGTGAACGAAAACGGCAACGTCGCCACCTTGCTCTATGTCCACGGGAACGAAAACGCTAAGCGTGAGGATGCCGACAAGGGTCTCACGATAGCCGATTTGATGGAGCGTTTCATTCGCGCGGAGCTTTCCTTCGATGAGGTTTTGGCGTTCGTCGAAACCCACGAAGTCAAGTACGCGAAGGGCGCGACGATGCAAGGCATGATTTCCGACAAGCGCGGCAGGGTTTTGATCATCGAGCCGGGCCTTGGCTTCAAAGAGGAGGAGTCGCCCAAAAGATATTCGCTGATGACGAATTACTCTTTGCTCAGGCCCGAAAGCACCTCCGCTTTCCTCACCCCAGGCGACGATAGATACGAAAGGGCCAAAGTCCTTCTCGACGAACGGACGGGCGATTTTTCCGTCAGCGATGCCTTTTCCGTGCTGAAGGCGGTTCGTCAGGAGGGGGTCTGGGCGACCCGGGTCACGTTCGTCTATTCGGAAAGGGAACATTCGGTGTATTGCGTCGAGAATAACCGGTTCGGCAAAATCGAGAAGTTCGCTTTCCCCGAACCGTGAACCTCGGGATTATATCTTTCGCCGCGTAAGCCAAAAAGAGCGCGGGACATTGCCGATCTTCCGTTTTTGGCTTCGTCCGCGCCTCAGCGCTTGTCTTTCTTGTTTGCGCTATTCGTAGCGGCGGTCTCATCGTCTTCGGTGGCGAGGTCGATGGCGTCGCCTTCTTTGTCAAGGGGTTGCGCGTCAAAGAGGGTGGCGTCGATCACGCCGGCGGCCACGGCTTTCTTTTGCGCGACGATGCGCTTATGGTAGACGCGCCACGCGAAGAAAAGCGGGATGAAGTCGATCACGCAAACCATGGCGGCCCAGAAGAACAGCCATTTGTCGGGCACATTCACCGCATCGATCCCGGTCCCTTGCTCAATTGTGCACGTCTTGATGATGAGGTCGCCGAAAAGCGTTCCGATGAACATTGGGAGCCAAACGAAGAAAATGCAGCGCACGCCCTCGAACTGGCCTCGGGCCTTGGCGGGGAAAAGGCCTCGGACCCAGATCATGCCGGCTTGGGCGATCAGAATCATGCTGGTTCCGACGAGGAAAATAGCGATGAAGCAGGGGATGTTCTTAAGGGCGAAGACATTCGAGGCGTCGACCGAGTTCGAGTCCCTGACGAAGAAAAAGATCATCCCAAGCCCGAGGATGCTCGTGACGAGGGCGAGCAGGACCACGAGCGGGATGTGGTTCCTGTCGATCAGTTTGGCGATCGGGAAAGCCAGCGCGATGCCAAGGATCATGCCGATGCCCTCGATGATGCCGAAATCGGTGGGGGTGAAACCAAGGCCATAGACGGCCCAAGTCCCCAGATACACGAAGTAGAAGTTGAAACTGATGTAAAAGATGAGGACGACGACGCAAGCCAAAAGCATTTCCTTTAAATTGGGCATCTCCTTGACTTTCTTGAAATTGAACGGTTCCACGAGTTGATGCCAGAAGCCGCCTTCCTTATGCGGCTTGAGGCCGTTCTTGTCCTTAAGGAAGATCGTGGCGAACACGCCAGCCAGGACCGCGAGTCCGCCCGCGATCCAGAAGAGAAGCTGAAAATTCTGAAGCGAAGTGTTGGATGAGGCGTTCGCCGGGGCGCCCCAAAGGATGATCTGCCCGCCGACGACGGTTCCCAAAATCGTGGCGATTACCGGCATGATGCCGTAAACCGTTCCGACGCGGCCTTTGTTTTTGACGGTTGTGTGATCGTTGACCCACACGTTGAAGGAGGAGTCGTAGGCCATGGAGCCAAGGAAACTCATGATGCCGTCTATCGCGACGACCATGACCGCGGCCACGATCAGAGTGGGGTCGTTTTCCCCGGTGGCGAGATTGGCCACCCATTCCGCGCTTGACATGAGAATCGTCGAAACTCCCCAGGCGATGTATCCTGCGCAAAGGAACTTCTTCCGCTGCCCTTGCCGATCGGCCAACGTGCCGAAGATGAAGGTCGCTATGACCGTCAAGGTGGCCGAAACGATCGTCATCGCGGTGGTGTAGCTGACGTTAAGGGTTATTTTGGCGTTAAGGAACAAAGTGAACCATTGGTTCTCGATATTCCATGATAGTTGGCCAATGAAGCAAAAGACGATGAGCTGCCACCAAAAGCCGCCTCCGCGTCCGTTGTCGTAATCGCCTCGGGCCGGCTCGCGCATCTTCGCAAATGGATTTCTCATCGAAAAATCTTCCTTTGATTTTCTTTTTCGCCGCCGTCTTTTACAAAATATTAGCCCCAGTTGCGTCAATTGGCAACGGCTCGCGTGATTCCATGGCGAATCGATTATCCGAAAAATTCGGAGGAACTTGACCGACGCGGTTTTCAATCCGGTGATATTCGGCTTTCCTCGAGTGTTTTTCTTCCAGAAGCGATCGGCCGCTTATGCTTTTCCGGCAAGTCACGCTTTTGCCTCGATGTTTCGCTTTCCTTCCAAGAGGCTATGGCAGGAAGCCCTCTACAAACAACCAACAAGCATAAACAAAACCTCTCTTAGAAACCAAATTAAGGAAAGCCCAGGCGACAAGTAGGGAAAAGCCAAAAACGAACCATAGACAAGATTCGGATGTCGGTCGTAAGTCCGTTGTTCTGCTTTTTGCGCGCCCTCTAGCCGTTTGCGTGCGCCCAACGTGTTATTATGGTGACGATGAAACCGCTTAAATCACTCCTTTTTTCGCTCATCGTTTCCTCGCTTTTGGGTTGCTCAAGCGGATCGAGTCCGGCCGTTTCCTCATCGGCTTCCGCTTCGATCGATCTTTCCTTTTCCCAAAGCGGTCTCCATCCGATCCTCTCTTATGTTCCCGACGGGCACGGACACCTCGATTTTTCGAAGAGCCAGGCCGTTTCCGGAACCGAGATAACGGTTACGGCGACGGCTGATGAGAACTATTTCCTGAGCGATATTTCCATCGAGGACGGAGTGGCCGATCTCCTGACGGAGGAGGAGGGGAGGACCTATAGTTTCGTTATGCCCGATCGCGTGGTTACGATCGACGCCGTTTTCAGCCCTTTCTCCACCTCCGCCTCCTAAGGGTTGGCTTCGCTTCAAGGCCGGCTTTTTGCGTGGTTTTTTATTCATTCTTCCTTGCTAAGAACGGCTTTTTGCGGTGTTTTCCCTTTCCTGCGTTTCTCCGCGTTAACCGTCTCAATATATTTTTCGCTAGATTATTGCGGCATTTCCCCGCTTGCTCGCTTTATTACCCTCGTCCTTTTTGCTATGATTGTTTCCAAAGGAAACCATTTCCGGAATTTTGTTTATGGAAAACATGGATCAACATTGCGTCGCTTTGCTCAAGGAGCGGGGCGTGACGCTTGAAGACATAGCGGAATGCGCCCGTTTTTTGCAGGCGGATTACCATCAGAACCTTACGCGCGAAGAACTCATGACTTCGGTGAAAGCGGTGCTCAGCAAGCGCGAGGTCCAAAACGCCATCATGACCGCAGTGGAACTTGATAAGCTTGCCGAGGAGGGCAAAATGAGCGACAAGGAACTCGAAGGGGCCCTTCGCCGGGACGAGCCGCTTTATGGGGTCGACGAAGTCTTGGCCTACGGAATCTGCAACCTTTATGGTTCGATCGCCCTTACCAATTTCGGCTATATCGACAAGAAGAAATACGGAGTCATCGATCGGCTCAACCAGGCTGGCAAAGGCGATGGGGTCTGCAACACGTTCATCGACGATATCGTGGGGGCCATCGCGGCCGCCGCGGCGAGTCGCTTCGCCCATCGAGACGCCAAGGAGGGCAACTAGCCATGGCCATAGCTGATTTCACGGATGCTTCCGTCATCGTCGACTTCGTCATGACTTTGTTCATCATCGGAATCGGGGACGCTATTCTCTTTGGCATCCTCAAACGCGCTTTCGTCGTCATCTACAGCTCGCTTTTGGAGGCCCTTTACCTCGTCGCCTTCATCTTTCGGCTCCAATACTTCGGATTCGCGGTCATCGCCGCTTTCGTCATTGGTTTATCGGCTTTTCTTATCAGCAACGTCGGCGCCTATCGCCCCTTTGTCTCCAATGCGATGAAGGGCAAGGGCGGCTTTGGCATTTTTCGTCGCGCGCCCAAGGTTAAACCTGAGGCCGTCTTCGACCGTGAGGCGATGTATCGCAAAGTCGAAGCCGCCGTCATTACCTTATCCCACCAGAAAGTTGGCGCCCTCATCACTTTTGAGCGCAAGGACGATTTGAGCGAAGTCATGAAAAACGGGACGCCCATCAACGCTCCGGTCTCAAGCGAGCTTCTTCAGACCATTTTCTATCCTGGGACCCGGCTTCATGACGGGGCGGTCGTGATCCGCAACGACGAGATGGTGGCCGCTTCCGTCTACTTCACCCCGACCAACCGCCCGCTCACGGGCAAGTATGGATCGCGCCATCGCGCGGCTTACGGCATCAGCGAAGCGACCGACTCGGTCACCATCGTCGTAAGCGAGGAGACGGGCCGCATCTCAATCGCTTTTCAAGGCGAACTCACACCCGTCACCCCCGATAATTTCATGCGCGTCTTTGAAGACGACATGACTGCCGAGACGCCTTCTTCCGGCGGGGAAGCTTCGGAAGTCGAGAAGCAGTGACGAAAAAAGAATAAGGAACCCATGCTTAAACACTTTGGGACGGATGGCGTGCGGGGAGTTGCCCTCATCACTTTGACGGTAAAAATGGCTTATCGGATCGGCCGCAGCCTTGGCCGAATGGCCTTTTTGGATCAAAAACCGGTTTTGGTGTGCGAGGACACTCGCCTTTCGGGCGAAACCCTCAAGGGCGCCCTCATCGATGGCTTGCTTAAGAGCGGGGCCGTTGTCTACGATTCCGCGGTTTCCACGACGCCGAGCGTCTCGTATCTAGTCAAGGCAAAAAGGTTCGCTTATGGCGTCATGATCAGCGCCTCCCATAACCCGTATGGCGACAACGGCATCAAAGTCTTCAATGGCGAAGGCGAGAAACTGGCCGACGATCGGGAAGGCATCATCGAAGAATACATGGATCGGGAGGCCGACGATTTGCCTCTTGCTCCCGGGCGTCTTGTCTCCGGAGACGGCCTCAAGGAAGAATACCTCGCTTGGCTGGCTTCCAAAGCCCAAGGAGGATACGGGAAGGCGCGCGTGCTCGTCGACTGCGCGAACGGATCCGCGAGTGCCCTTGCCCCGCGGCTGTACGAGAAGCTTGGCGTCGACGCCTTTTTCATAAACGCCGCCCCGAACGGACGCAACATCAACGACGATTGCGGCAGCACGCATCTTGAAGGACTCAGGAAGGCGTATCTTGAAAAAGGATGCGACCTTGGCTTTGCCTTCGACGGGGACGGCGACCGCTTCATGGCGTTCGGTCCGGGCGGGCGCCTCATCGACGGGGACGCGCTTGTTTTCTTAGGCGCCCTTTATTTGCGGGAGAAGAAAGCCCTTAAGAACGATACCGTGGTCATCACGGTCATGAGCAATTTCGGTTTGCGGAAAGCCCTCGAGGAAGAGGGGATCGCCTACAAGACCGTGGCTGTGGGCGACAAAAACGTCCAGCAGGCCCTGAAGAAAGACGGCTTGTCGCTCGGGGGCGAGCAATCGGGGCACGTCATTTTCCTTGACGATCTCAATACCGGGGACGGGCTTTTGAGTTCCCTCAAACTGCTTGATATTTTCGTTCACGAGCCCGCCCTATATCGGAAAATCGCCGAATTCGCGGTGTATCCGCAGATTCTAAAAAACGTTCCTTTCGCGACGAGAGAGGCCCTCGAAAAGGCCGCCAACGACCCCGCTTTGCGGGATTTCGTCGCGCGGCAGGAGGCTTCGCTAAAAGGGCAGGGCCGGGTTTTGGTGAGGCCTAGCGGCACCGAGCCGCTTCTTCGCGTCATGGCGGAAGCTTCCGACGAGGGGAAATGCGCGAAGGCAGTCGAAGAAATCGTTTCATTCATCAAGGGGGATCGCTAAATGTGCGGAATCATCGGCGGAGTCGGCAAACTCGACTATCGGGACTATTTGCTCACCGGGCTCAAGAAACTCGACTATCGCGGCTATGATTCCGCGGGGTTGGCCTATCGGAAAGACGGGAAAGTGATTCTTAAGAAGGTGGCGGGCCGCGTCGACGACCTTTCGAGGGCCGTTGCGCCCTTTTCGGGTGGGGAAGTCGGCATCGCCCATACCCGTTGGGCCACCCATGGGGTTCCTAACCAAGCCAACGCCCATCCGCATTTCTCGATGCGCAGGGATTTCTATATCGTCCATAACGGAGTGATCGAGAACTACCGCTCCCTAAAGAATCTTTTGAAGGACCATGGATACATCTTCCACACCGATACCGACACCGAAGTCATCGCCGATCTGCTGGAAGACAATTATCGCCAGAAAAAGGACGTTTTGGCTTCCATTTCGGAAACGATGGGCGTTTTGCGGGGTTCTTTCGCCTGCGCGATCATTTGCAAGGACGATTCCAATCTGTATTTCATGAAGAAAGCCTCGCCGCTGCTCATCGGGTTGGGAAAAGGGGCCAACTACTTGGCCAGCGACGCTCTCCCGATGGTTGACTACACCGATAAGTTCATCGATCTCGAAGACGGCGAGTACGGCGTGCTCACCCCCGCCGAGGCGAAGATCTATATCGCCGGGAAAGCCATCGCCCCGGTCGTCACTTCGCGCGACACGGCCCGTTATGACTACGATCTTGACGGCTATCCCACTTTCATGCTCAAGGAAATCGAAGAGTCGCCCGACGTCATCCATTGCCTCGGGGACAATTACTTCGATGGCGAGAAATACCTTTTCGATCAGAAACTGATCAGGGCGTTGCGCGATGCCGATGAAGTGGTCTTCTTGGCTTGCGGGACGTCTTATTACGCTTCTCTATTGGGCGTCGAGTTCATGAAGCGGCTTGGCAAGCGAAGCGAGGCCTACATCGGCAGCGAATGGGCCTATTACCCAACGCTTCCCTCGAAAAAGACCGTTTTCGTCCTCGTCTCGCAATCGGGTGAGACCGCCGATCTCATCCTCTGCCAGAAGTTTTTGCTCGACAAAGGTCTTCCGACCCTCGCCATCACGAACACCAAAGGCAGCACGATCGAGCGCAAAGCCACCTATAGCCTGCTCCTTTACGCCGGGCTTGAAGTGGCGGTGGCGGCGACGAAGAGCTACATGGCTCAAGTCGTTTTGCTGGCCCTTCTCGCCAATGCCGTCGGCGGGCGGACGAGCGCCGTGGCCGGTTTGGATTCGCTCATCCGCTCTTTGCGCGACATCGTCCTTCGGAAGGAAGGGATTCACGCGATCGCGAAGCGGATTTTCGTTTCGCGCGACGCCTTTTACGTCGGACGCGGCCATGATTTCGCCGCCGCCCTTGAGTGCTCGCTCAAACTGAAGGAGATTTCCTATATCCACGCCGAAGCCTATCCGGGCGGGGAGCTCAAGCATGGCCCGATCGCCCTCATCGAGAAGGACACCCCGGTCATCGGCTTCGTAAGCGATCCCTTGACGGCTTTGGCCCTTCGCAACAATCTGACGGAACTCTCCAGCCGCGGCGCGACCGTCCTTATCGTGAGCAGCGAGGCCCTCCGCGAGGAAGGGGACAGTTTCTCTTATCCCGATGTCCCATCTCTTTTGGCGGTCCTGCCGGAAGTCATGTTCGGCCAGTACCTTTCCTATTACGCGGCCCTCGAAAAGAAGCTGCCGATCGACAAACCTCGCAACCTCGCCAAATCGGTCACCGTCGAGTGAGGGCCTTCGCGTTAAGGAAAATGGGCTTAGCAGCGAACCTTTTGGCAGTCGCGGGCCCACGCGGTTTGAGATATACTATCATTCGGGTTTTACCTTAAGGAGGGTTCAATATGCCAACACCGCATATCGCCGCCAAAAATGGCGACTTCGCGAAAATCGTCTTAATGCCGGGGGATCCCAAGCGAGCCCGATGGATCGCCGACAATTACTTGGTCAACGCCAAGCTCGTCACGGACGTCCGGGGCATTCTTGGCTTCACCGGCTTCACCAAAAAAGGCACGCGCGTTTCCGTGATGGCCAGCGGCATGGGCATGCCTTCCATCGGCATTTACTCCCACGAGCTCTTTGACGGTTACGGCGTCGAGGCCATCATCCGCATTGGTACCATCGGCAGTTATGTGCCCGGCGTCAGACTCAAGGATCTGCTGATCGCCGAAGGCTGCTGCACCGATGGCAACTGGCCGGCCCAGTTCGGCCTTAACGGTGGCACCTACAGCGCCATCGCCGACTTCGATTTGCTTTCCGCTTCGGTCGCCGCCGCCAAAAAGAACGGCTTCCGCTATGTCGTGGGGAATCTTCTTTCGAGCGATGTGTTCTACGACTATTCACCGGAATCTTGGAAAAAATGGGCCGCCATCGGCGTCCTTGGCGTCGAAATGGAAGGTTATGCCCTTTATTCCACCGCGGCGGTTCTCCACAAGAGGGCCCTCAGCATTTGCTCGGTCAGCGACTCTTTCTGCAGCGATGGGAAACTCACCGCCGCCGAACGTCAGGAAGGTCTTGATAACATGATCGTCACCGCCCTCGAGGTGGTCGACGGCTTCGGTGGATAAATGCCCTATTCCGTCCGTCTTGCGGTTTTCTGCGTGACGGCCGTGCTCGCGGCGTCCCTCTTTTTCCTTCTTTTCTTCTATAAGCCCATCAAGCGATACGTGTGGCGGAAGAACGTGGCCCGGATGTTTTACACGAAGGTGAACCGGGTCAATCTCGACAATGACTATTTCCTCCTTAACGACGTGCTCCTGAAGGTGGGCTCGGAGGATTATTTCCATATCGACCATATCTTAGGCGGCGGGAAATACGTCTACGTCATCACGGACCGCTATTACGAAGGGGCCATCGTCCCGACCGCCTACGATCCGGCTTGGGTCTATTACACGATGCGGGAGCGGAAGGAAGCGATTCCCAACCCCCTTCTCGAGAACAAGGCCGTTTTGGAGCGACTCGGCATCGTCTCGGGGGTCAACGCCACCCTCATGGTGGGTTTGGTCCTCGTCAATGACGATTGCTTTGTGGCCCCTTATGAGAACGAAAAGGGCTATAGTCAGCTTGTGCCCCTTTCGAAGCTGGCCAAGACGATCGAGTTCTACGAGGGACAGGACTTGGCGCCCCTCAACCAAGAGGAACTGCGCCGGATTTTCGTCGATCTGCACAATCTGAATGCGAGGAATCATGGAAAAGTCACCACGGAGAGATAACGCTGAGGGGAAAACGGTCACTCTCACCCAAGCCTCATGGCGTGCCTACAAGGCCGAGTTTTCCTCGTCTTTTGCCCCGACCTTCGCCTTCGCGATGCTCTCGATTTGCGTTTTGGCGGTGGGCCTATGGAAATCGTGGACCCTTTACTTTACTTTGCCCCTCATCGAACTCCCCTTTTTCTTCGCCCTTCAGATCACCATCAGCGAGGCCAGGCAGGGCCATCCCTTCTCGAACAAGGGCTTTTTCTCCTATTTCGGGATGTACTTCCGTTCGCCATACTATGGCGTTTATCGGGTGATTGGGAACGTTCTTTGGGCGTTTCTATGGTCCATCCTCATCGCCTTCCTCTTCAACCTTTTTTACGTTTCGTTCGCCTATGGCCACAGCGCCGTTTTCGCTTCGGGTTTCCAAAAGCTTTATCAGGCCTCGATCAATTTGGACGAAAGCGCTTACGCGAAGGTCCTGAGCGATAACGGCGAAGTCGCCCTTTGGTACGTTCTCTCCGAAGTGGTGGAGACGGGTTGCTGGCTCCTTATTTCCGTTTTCAAAATCTCCGTTTGGACCCTCAATTCCTACGTTCGGGCTGCCATGAAGCGAAGCCGACTCGCCCCTCGGGCCGCCAACCGCATATTCATGGGCGTCTACCGCGAAAACCGCAAGGTAATCCTCTCGGAACTTCTTCGGGCCACGTGGGTCGGCATCGTCTTGCTTCTCCTTGGGTTCGCCCTCGGCTGCGTGGCGGGGTATTTCCTAAGCGAGTACATCGGCATCGTCGCCTCCGGAATCGCCGGATCGTTCCTCCTCACCATCTTCTTCGTCCCTTATTTTCTGATCGTCGTGGAGCTTTTGGCCGACCGTTTCGAAGGATCCTTCGCCAAATTCTCGGTTCGCTTCGCCGAAGACGCCTTGCATCAGCTTCAGGCGAATAGGGAACTTGACGAGGCTCA
This sequence comes from Bacilli bacterium, assembly GCA_022641095.1. Classification (GTDB taxonomy): domain Bacteria; phylum Bacillota_I; class Bacilli_A; order RFN20; family CAG-826; genus UBA4951. The sequence continues at coordinate 157,947 of JALCDB010000001.1, read as the reverse complement.
GGCCAAGGACATTCAGAAGGCCATCGATGAGGCCAGGAAAGCCAATAAGGGCAAGCCTGAAGGGGATTCCGCGGAAACGCCAAAGAAAAACGGGACGGAAAAGGGCGGCAGCCAAAATGAGGATGCCGCCGATGATGACGCGGAAGGCGACGATCGCTAGGGGAAAGCCAAGAAAAAAGCCCCGATCGATCGGGGGCCGTTTTTCATCTAGTTGGAGCAAGTGACGGGGAGTGGTGATGGGTTTTCGTTAAACGCTATAATGCGATATTTGCTGCATTTTGTGACGTTGCGGTTAATCGCAAATTGCGTTTTTCGTCATATTTCGCCACTTATTTGACACCAAGAAGATAGGATAGCGCAAACTCGTATTTGGCCTGATTTGGATTGGCTTTGCCTTTAGGAAGCCTACTGGCGTCCAAGTTGTGCCTCAGGTCTGCAAGTTTCACCTTGGTGGCCAGTTTGTTGGACTTTATGCCTTTAAGGTAATCCTCGTAGGAGACGTTGTCCTTGTCGTGCGTCAGCAACCTAAGAGCCTCGACTACGGCTGGAGGCATCATGGCGGTTGACCCCATGTATGCCAGCGAATAGGACGGATTGTCCTCTATTACGTCATGCAGTAGCGCGACGCACGTAGAGTCCTCGTCGTCCATCTGCTCGGCCAGATGAATCGGATGGAAGCAATACGGATAGCCTCCCTTGTCGAATTGCCCTCTATGGGCCTCCAAGCAGATAATCATAGCCATCTTAGTAAGTTCAGTGTAAACCATTTTTGGTTCCTCCTTTTTCTATTTTATCCATCAACCCATCCGTCACTGATGGGAATAAATGGCTGTAGGTGTCAAGCGTTTGCTGGGTGCTGGCGTGTCGCAGATGCTTGCTCACTATGAGCGGGTTGACGCCTGCGTTTATGAGCCTCGACGCCATCGAATGCCTGAGGTCGTGCACCCTTATCTGCTTGACCCCGGCCATCTTCGCGTGCTTGTCCAGCATCCTTTTGACGCTGGTCCTAGCGACGTGTTTGACGAAGAAGCAGTAATCATCGTCGCCGCAGTACAGAGATTCCTTCAGCGCCGACAGCTCGGCCATGATGTCTTTCGGAAGCGACACCGGGGCGTCGGATGAGGAATTCTTCGTTGTCCCAACCCTCCCTGATTTGTCGACGGTCTCGATTATTGATATTGTCGACCGGTCGAAGTTCACGTACTTCCATTTGAGCCCTATGGCTTCGGATGCCCTGAGGGCGCCCCAGTACATGGTCTCGAAGAACGTCCTCCACTTCCAGTCGGCATCGCCTTCCTTGAACGTGGCTATGAACCTGTCGTATTCTTCGGTGGTCCAGAACTGCGGGTCCCTCCTCGACCGGTCTATGCGCGAATTGACCGGCTTCAGGAGCCTTTGCAGCCTTTTACCGCTTTCGTATGAAAGCAGGTCCCTGTCGCAAGCGTAGTCTATTACCGACCTAGCGACCTGAAGGATTTGGTTGGTTCGGCTGGACGTGTATCCTTTCGAGGCGACCTTGTCCCGGAACGCGGAGCATGACTCGGCGGTCAATGCCCTGTCCAAGCGGGAGTTCCTGTCGAACAGCGCCATCATGTAGTCTTTGACCACCAGAGCCTTCCCATAGGCCGTCTGAGGCTTCAGCGAATCCATTTGCTCGCGTACGTACGCATCGCACAGCGACGAGAACGTGGCGTTGCCGCCTAGATGGTAGTTAGACAGCCTTTTGGCTTTGTCCGACTCTATCTCTGAAGCCTCGATTTGCTTCATGAACCGCTTTCCTTTGCCGATTGTCCACTCCTTGCTCTTGATGTTGACGGTCTTTGTTTCGCCGTCAGGGTATTTGATATGGTATGAGATATAGTATTTCCCGTTTGCACGGTCCTCAACTATTGCCATTGTCCATTCCTCCTTTCTTTTTGGTATAATCACGATGCGCATATAAAAACCAACATGATTCGCTGTCATAACGGTTTCTTGCGCCGCCCCCGGTTGCCGCCGGGAGCGTTTTTTCATTTCTTGACGTGTATGTTCTCCATGACATACTGCATCACCTCCTCTTTCTGCTCTGGGCTCAGAGCCTCCATCGTCTTTGAGAAGTTGACCTGCCTTTGTATCGACAGGTCTCTTCCGCATTCCTCGGCGGCGTTCCTCGAGACCGAATGGTTCGGGGATGAATAGTCTCCGAATTTAAGCGTGAACAGCGATTTGATTATCACCAAGTCGATGGCTCCCTGCTTCTTCAAGCTCTCGTACTCCTTTTCGTTCAGCCTGTAGAAGATGCCGTCGAACTCGCTGTATACGTTTATCCATTCGTCACTTTCTCCAAGCAGGTACTTTTCGCTTACGTCGAAGAACGACGCCAACTGCATCGCCTGCTCAGGCGTAGGCTCACGGGTTCCGTTCTCTATGCTGGATATTGTGGACCTTGCTATTCCCGTGTATTCCTCCAATTTCCTGACAGGTATGTCAATCTCCTTCCTGAGTTCAACTAATCTCATATTCACTCCTTTCACGACATCAGTATAAAACCTTTATTTACAAATGCAAACGATTTAGTTACAGAACGGGACAAATAAGTGTTTACAAATGCAAAATAGGGCATTATCATGTGTTTGTCGCAAATGAGGACAAGCAATGAAAAGAAAAGGAATCAATCGCGAAGAGCTGCGGGCTAAGATAGCCTATTTCAGCGATAAATACGGAAACATCGCCGATGAAATGGGGATTACGCGCCAATGCCTTAACTCCAAAATGAACGGAAAGTGCCGATTCAACGAGAACGACGTATCGTTTTTGGTCAGCAGATACGGCACCGGCATTTTATTTTTGGATAGGAGTGTCCGCAAATGCGAACGATAAACAAGGAAAAGGCGCTTGCGATAGCGTGCCAGCTATGCCTACGCGCAAAGGATGTATCGGACCTTACCGGGTATGGTTTGACGGTCACCTACAGGATTATGGGCGAGTGCCGAAGGGATTACGACGGGCTTATACGCGAAAGGCCAGATGCAATCACAACCGAAAGCCTTATGAGGTATTTCAAGACTACGCGCTCCGATTACATGAGGAGCCTCGAACAATGAATCAAACAACACCGAGGCTCTACAAGCGGGAGACGTTCAACAGCGAGAGCCAGTGGCTCAACGCCCGCGCTTTCGGAGGCTCGTCGGCCAGCGCCATCGTGGGGAAGAACCCGTGGATGAGCAAACTGGACCTGTACAACGCGATAGTCAATGGCCGCAAGCGCGATGAGGAGACGAAGAACGATTCGATGCTTTACGGAACCGAATGCGAGAAATACATCCGCTCAATCGTCAGGGAGAACTGCAAAGGCAGGATTCGCGTCCTGAGCCCGCGTCAGCACGAGATGTTCCGGAGAGTAGACAAACCATACATGACAGCCACCTTGGACGGTCGCCTTATAGTCACAACCAAAATGGACGGGGACACGGTTCTAGGCTCTTTGGAGCCCGGAAGCAAAGGGGTGCTTGAGATTAAGACGCACGACGTCAGGAACCGCTTGGACGAGTCAAACTGGAACGATTCACACATACCGGACAATTACTTCATACAGGTCTGCCATTACTTGGCGGTCATGAACGATTTCGATTTCGCGATTCTCGTCGCGAAACTGAGATATTTCGATTACTTCGAGAAAGGAGGGAAATCAATAAGGAAGGAAGAAATCCGCTACTACCGAATGGTGAGGAGCGACCCAGTCATCACGAAGAACATCGCCTACATAGAGCGAATGGAGACTCAATTCTGGGAAGAGAACATCCAAAAAAGGATGATGCCCGAAATAACAATCGGGTGAAAGGAAAAAATGGAACAATTCGAAATCAAGCCAGTCATGGTCGACAACAGATATGTCATCAAAGACTTCTCGACCATAGCCGGAAAAATCAGCAAGTACGCCGAAGACGAATGCCTAAAGGAACTCGTAATCACAAACGACGACGACCTGAAGGCGGTAAAAGCCAAGAGAACCGAAATCCGCAAGTATCTGGACGCCATCAAAAACGCCCGTCTTAGCATCAACCACATCGTGCTTGGCGGGATGAACGATGGCTTCAAGACTCTGGAGAAGACGCTTGGAGACGCCGACGCCATCCTGAAATCCAAGAAGGACGAATGGGACGCAGCCGAAGAAGCCAAGAACCCGAAGGAACCCGAAATCGTCCTGCATGCCGTAACGTGCAAGCACATGGACGAGAAGGTCATCCTGAAGGTCAAGGCGTTCGCCGAGAAGCTCGGTTGCGCCTGTTTGGAGGCTTGACCATGGAAACGAACAGCAAACAGGTTCCTGCCAAAGTCTCGCTGAAGCAGGAAATCGCCACGGCAATCGTCGACAAGAACATCAGCGACTCGGTGCTTGGAAGCATCAACAAACTCATCACCGAAGGTCAATTGAAGTTCCCCGACGGATACCCTGTCGGGAATGAATGCAAACTCGCCTACCTTAGCATCATCCAGAACCAGCAACTCGCAGGCGTAACCCCGGCAAGCATCGGGACCGCCATCGTAGACACGCTCGTTCAGGGCCTGAAGGTGGAGCAGAAGCAATGCTATTACATCAAGTACGGAAACAAATGCCAGATGTTCCGCAGCTACTTCGGAGACATCGCTGTGGCCTATGGCACGAAGCTCGTATCCGACATCAAGGCAGTCGTTGTCCGTCAGGACGACGACTTCGAGACCGACGTAGTGGACGACGAGGAGGTTGTTGTCAGGCACCATTCGTCGTTCGCCAACCACGACAAGCCGATAATCGCCGCCTATGCCGAAGCCCTCATGGCAAACGGCAAGAAGCGCTACTGCGTCATGTCCAAGAAGGAAATCGACCAATCGTGGCTCAAGACTAAATCCACCGGAGGAACCCAAAGGGAATTCCCGCAGGAAATGGCTAAGCGGACCGTCATCCGCAGGCTCGTGAAGATGATTTTCAACACCGCCAACACCAAGGATAACTTCATCGGGACAATCGTCGAATCGTACAACCGCACGACCGACGACGAATACGACAACGGGACCAAGGCGTCAGGCGTGTCAAACGACATAGTGCCAGACGATGACGGCGTAATCGACGAAACCGACTCACCGGAAGAGGAACCCGATTCGGAAGACGACGACAAGGCGCCTGAGAATCAGGAATCCAAAGATGCTCCCGTCGCTAAATAGGGAGGCGTTCGTCGCCATAGTTGTCGATGGGAAGGCCATCACCGGGCTCTTCAGAGGCTGGGAGGAGAAGGGGACGAAAGTCCTCCTCCTCCTAGAGGAGAAGCCATCGGTTCTGAAAAGATACGACTCATCTCAAATCAGCGAGGCTTACCTCGGAATACCCGAGCCCTCGTGGAAAGGAAACAAAAATGATTATCGCAAAGACGATAAAGGAAATTGACTCGAAGGGACGCATCGGACTGCCAAAGAACGTGCTCGATTGCGCAGGCATGAAGCCGGGCGACTCGGTCTACTTCGGAGTGTCGAAGTCCGGGAACGTCGTCATCTGCAAACTGAAGGACGCGAAGGCGAAGACGGAGGAAGACCCAAATGCCCACGAAGACTAGGCGCGGGGTAAGCTCCGACATCATAGAGTGCGACGGCTTCATTTCGATGCCTGCATCCGCTCAGGCGCTGTACATGCACCTGATAGTGACGTGCGACGACGAGGGCTTCACCACCAAGATGAGCCTTTGCAAGACGATGGCCCACGCATCCGACGACGACGAGAAAATCCTGCTTGCGAGAGGATTCATCCTCCAGCTGCACAACGAATACAGGGTCGTGACCATCATCAAGCACTGGTGGGCCAACAACTACATGCGGGGAGACAGGGTCAAGGCATCCGACTTCTCGGAGAGGGAACTGGTCTATCTGCAACCCAACGGAAGCTATACCTTGGACAGCAAAAAAGGCGACAGGCTCAAGGCTTTGCCCAATCCGTCAACCAACTGACAACCAAGCGACAACCAACTGACAACCCTACAAAGCAGTACAAAGACAATACAAATCATTACAAAGCAATACATACCAATCCAACACCAATACCTCCATGAATATGGATTACTGAATTAAGAGCATGGCGCGGATGGATATGGGGAAGGAAACGCTGATGAACATTGACAACACGATTGACGAACTGTCGAAGCGATTCGGAAAGGAGCAGGTGATGCTCCAATACGAAGGGATGATGCAGTCGATTAAGTCGGGCTACTCAATATCGAGTCCGGATTCGTACCTCAGGAAGATGGTCGAGAACCATTGCGTCGAACTGGCCGACAAGCCAGAGGAGAAGCAAAAGGAAATCATATCCACCTTCTCGCTGATAAAGGCGATGAGGGACTCCGGAATAGAGGTGAGCGAGAGCGACGCTACGAGGATTGACGTTTACGAGAATGCCCTGTTCGGGGAATACGGTCTTCCTCTCGAAGAACTGAGGGAACTAAACGGGAACATCCTCGATTACGTCAAATCCCACAGCCGCAAGTCGGGGGAGTTCTGCGAAGCGTTCAAGCGGGCGAAGTCGCTGAAAAGGCTGAACGTCGACTGGGACAAGGTCGAGTCGGAGATAGACGAACTCAACAAGCAGTGGGACGAGATGCTCAAATCCCTTTGCTTCGAGAGGAAACGATAAAAAGGCGGCGGCAACCGCCGAAAGGAAAAAACAAAATGGAAAACGAAACAGTTATGGCAGCGAATCAGGAAAAGGCGTATCCGCACGGGGACAGGGCCAAGGCGATGTACGCCTACGTGACCTCGCAAGCGGGGCGGCATGTGTCCAAACGCGAGATTTACGAGCACGTCGAAGGCTACGACTGGCATGAGGACGCATCCGACAAATGCGCCGAAATCAGGCTTGACATGAAATACGCCAACGCCTTGGACCACGACGTGATAATCGTGTTCGAGAAGCAGGAGTATTACGCGGCCTTGGAGAAGGACGAGGCGCTGAAGTTCTACAACCGGAAGGTGCGCTCGCTGAAGACAATCGTCAAGGAGCTCAACGTCTTGGGCCCGAAAATCAGCCGCGACGGCCAATGCTCATTGCTCGTGACCGAGGACGGTTCTGGCATTCACATCGTCTTCCCCAACGACCACAAGAGCGAGGCCGAGGCTTCCAAATGAACTACATAGGGCCGAACACGGTTTGCGAGGGGTTCTTCACAGGCGTCGTCGTGTCGGTCCCCAAATACTTGGACAGCGGCTCCCGCCAAAGCCTGATAGTCAGGCTCAGGGGAATCAATCCGCTCGGAACCGAGGTATACGAGGACTTCATGTTCTCTAGGGACTTAGCGAGGGCTTACAAGGCCCTCATATCGAAGGGCGACAGGCTTTACGTCCAATGGTTCGACCATTCGGTGCTGAGGCTGTGCAAGGACGGGACCCGGAAAATCAGGAACGTCCATCTAGTCAAGAGCGCGACTATTGTCGAGAGGAACGTGAGGTTCGACGTAAGCGAGTTCGACGACGCGAGGATGCTGGACGCCCTCGACCCGCGGAACGTGCTGGACATACCGCTTCGTCAGGAAAGGAAAGGTGACGGGAAATGAGATTCTTCAGCGAGACGCTTACGATAATCCAGCCACCGGTGTGGGGAACAACCCAAAACGGCCACCAGAGCGTAAGGCTCGAAGCAGTTGAGCCAAACGTGGCAGGCGGCGAAGAGAACCGAATATCCATCGTGTTCTACGGCGACAAGACTTCGTTCGTCCCGAAGGGATTGACGAGGGGAGACAGGTTCGTGTGCCACGGCCACGTCGTCGGAAGGCCCGGCACAAAGTACGGCGCATACCTCACGCTCATAGGCGAATCGTTCGCCCTCCTGCGTGCAGGCACCGCGCAAGCGAGGGAAACGGAGGCGAAGGAAGATGCAGGATAGCGATTCGATAGCCGCCAAACTGCGGCAGCTCCTCCTCCAATACGGCCTCGAAATCGTATATGCGGAAGGTCAGGTAAAGTTCTTCGACGAGCAACGAAGGCTCCAGTCGTCCATGAACGGCAGGAACCACGAGAAGGCCGCCATCAACGCCAAGGTCAACCGGGAGGCTTACAAGACGTATGCCTGCAACCTGAAGTCGGCCAAGGAGCGCGTGGAGGTAGCCATCCAGACGGTGACCGGAGTCTACGACGACGTCCGGAAGAAGATATGGTTCATGTACTTCATACAGCAGAAGCCATACGCGGAGATTGCGGCTGACACGCTGTACAACGAGCGGACGCTGAAGCGCGTTGTGGCGTCCATGAAAGTCGACATCGCGGAAAAGCTCGAAGCCAGCGAGGAGCCTAAACACGCTGGGGAAAAAGGAAACAAACAAAATGCTTGACTTAAAAAATCCGATTATGAAAAAGGGGTTCGAGATTGAGGATGAGCTCAAATCTAAAAGGGAAGAACTGAAATCATATTCCGAGTTCGCCGTATCGGCCACCCCGTTCGTCCCAAAGTACGTCCATTACAACAAAAAGACCGGCTATGCGCGGGTGGAGTTCTATGACGGGAAAACCATGGAGGTTCGCCCCGCCAAGCGTGCTAGGAAGTCGTTGGAGGAAGCCGTGGTCTGGGCCGTGTCCAAGAAGGTGTTCGGGACCCTTGGCATGCTGGAGAAATGCACCGGCTATGCCGTCGAAAACGAAAAGAGGCGCAGAAAGTTAAAGACGAATTACGAAAAAGAAATGGCCCTAAAAGTACATAACGCTTTATACGACTTGATGCGCCAATGCGGCTTGGCAACGCAGGAGCCGGAGCCTAGCGGCTCGTCGGGCAAAAAGGAGGAAGCGAAATGAACGTAGTTATTATCTCCGGCAAACTGGTCAGGGACCCGGAACTCAAAAGAGCGGCGACCGGGAAATCCATCTCGACCTTCTCTCTGGCAGTTAGAAGGGAATACAGGGACAAGTCGACCGGGGAGTACGACGTCGACTTCATCGACTGCACAGCCTTCGGCACGAGTGCCGATTACATAGCCAAATACGGAAGGAAAGGTATGTTCGCCGAAGTATCCGGACGCTGGCAAATCCGAAAGTACCAGAAAAAAGACGGGACGCAAGCCTCCTCCAACGAGTGCGTGGCGTCATCCGTCTCGCTTGTGGGCGCCGGCAAGCGCGAGGACAACCCCTCCGACGGCGAGCCGAGCAATAAGCCGGATGAGCCGCAGGGTAAGAATCTGGAGGGCATGGACGTCGCCGACGACGACCTCCCGTTCTAAGATGGCTTTCAAAATAGCCCCTGTGGACGCGCTGTTCGCCAAGCCGATGCTGAAGATACTGGACGCCCATCCGGACCTGTGGCAGAAGGTAAAGCGCGATGACCTGCTGTCGGCATCGTTCTACTACGTGTATCGGAAGGGAAGCAAAAACGAGCCAATCGCGTTCTTCGGGGTTTGCTGCTGGCGCGGATACGAAGCGGTAATCTGCTACCTATGGGTGGCTGAATCGTGGAGAAGGCACGGAATCTTCAATTCCATAGTGTCGTTCGTCAAGGATAGGTACGCATGCTACGAGCAAATCTCAATCGGTGCCTCCAACACCAATGCCTTGGCCCGCGCCATATACGGGCGGAAGTTCGAGTGGTGGAAGAAGGACGCCGACGGGGACGGGGACTGGTTCTACGTAAAGAAACCGAGGGAAGCAAAATGAAACCAAACAAAGGGACTGTAGGCGAGATTATTGCGACGATGTCCGAATACGAGGGAGCGTGGGAAAGCTACACCATCAAGGCTGGTCTCAAAGTCGTTTGGGTAAGCCATGACGGAGACTCGCATACCGCCAACGGCTTAGATGAACTGAGGTCGCAACTGGACGAAGCCGCCGTTGAGGAGGACCCGGAAGATGAAGCGCGTTGAGCCGCTGTGCCCGAAGTGCATGACCGTTCAGTTCTCCCGCGAGGCAGACGCTTGGGTGCGCAAGCACGCACGCGAAAGCGGAATCAGCGACAGCGGATTGGTCAGGCTCGCCGTCGACGAATACATGAAGAGGTCAAAAAGATGAGCGACGGCGGAAAGAAGTCTGCGGCCAAAGCGGCCTACGAGCGATACCAGAGTTCTCTGGGCGTAGAGAAAGAGCGCATCAAAGCCACCAAGAAGACGAAGTCGGCGAAGTTCTGGGCTTGGATATGGCTGGCTGTCAAGTGGCCGTGGCAGTGGCTGTGGATGGCTTGCCATGATTGGCGCCTAATCTTGGTTTTCGTAGGATGGATGCTGATTCTCGGTTGCGAGGTTTGGGTCCCGCTGGTCATAGCATGGTGCTCGCCCGGAACCGATTTGGCGAAGTCGATGTATGCGGTGGCGGCTACATGTGAGGCGTTCTGGCTGGGGCCGTTCACCCCATTCATGCCGCTATGCATCGCACTGACGATTGGGACTAAAGCTCTATTCGATAAGAAACTAACCAAAAAGGAAAAAGAAAAATGAGATTATATGTGAAAAAACCGATACCGGTCGAAGCCGTAAGGGTCGAGAAGGAAAATCGCGAGGAGATAATCTCTATGCTTAGCCGAGGCTCTACCAAATGGGAGGAGATGCAAAACGGATTCGTCGTCCATTCTTGGGAGGGCATAGAGCCTACTTTGTATGGAAGCGATTACTACATCATCAAAGGCATAAAAGGCGAGTGCTATCCGTGCGATGGAAAAGTCTTCCGAGATAGTTATACGGAGTTTTATAGCGATTTATGAGAACATTTAAGGAAATAATCAGCATTCCGAATCTAGTGGTCAAACGTAGCGACGACGTTGGAGGGTTCTTCGGCTATTGGACTGACCCTCTCACGCAAAAGCGCTGGAACGTGTGCTTTTCTTCTTACGGAGGATGGGAGCATCTATCGGTTTCTGGAAGGAAAACCCCCGACTGGGACCTTGTGTGCAGGTTCAAGGACATGTTTTGGAGGGAAGACGAGGCTTGCGTGGAGTACCATCCACGGAAAGAGGACTACGTGAACAACTGCGAAACATGCCTCCACATCTGGAGGCCGACTGAGGAACCGCTTCCGCTTCCCCCGCCTGAGTACGTAGGCGTGAAGGGAGTGAGCTCGAGCGACGTCAGCGCAATCGCGGGCATCATGATGGATTCGCAAACCCCGAAGGAAAAAGCCGATTTCCTGCACGAAAGGTACGGAGACAACTTCAACAGGAAGGAAAGGAGGATTCTAAATGCGAAAGGTAATTCTAAGCATTAGGCCGAGGTTCTTCGACATGATTGCCTTGGGCCAAAAGACGCTTGAACTAAGGAAGACGTATCCAAAGGAAAGCGATTCAGATGAGCCGGTTGAGGTGTATCTATACGTGACTAAAGGAGCCGCCAGCGGTAAAAAGCATCATCCGCTTTCCGGGAAGATTGCGGGAAAATTTGTCCTTCGTCAGGTTTATTTCAGCAAATACGTCGATGGGAGGCTAGGAGACCATTGGTCTACCAACGAGTGCCCATATCACATGGGAATTAACCGGCCATTCGTGGAGAAGATGACCGGCATAAGCACCGACGAGGCCGAACGCTATGCTGGCACGGGCACGCTTTACCTGTGGAAGGTCGAGGGACTGCAACTATTCGAGACACCTATGGCGCTTGGTGATTTCGGCATCAAGAGGGCTCCACAGTCTTGGTGCTACGCAGTCGATTCCAGAGCGCACGAGCCGACTCAGGACGAATTGGAGGATTTCTGGAATGGCAAATAGGACAGCGACGTTCGTGGTTCCGGGCATCCCCGTTGCGAAGCAAAGGCCGAAAGCCAGCGTGATACGCGGGTTCGCCCACGTCTATACGCCCAAGAAGACGGCGGCATTCGAGTCCTACGTCGCGCTTGCGTACGCGAACGAGTGCCCGGGAGAGCCACAGTTCTCAGGGCCTCTTATGGTAACGATTACCGCTAGGTTCCCGCTGAACAAGTCCGACTACAACTCGAAGGGAGAGCCCAACAAGCACGGGAGGATGAAGCTGTCTGGGCTCGAAGCTCACGTGAAGAAGCCTGACTGCGACAATCTGGCGAAGTCGATTCTGGATGGGCTGAACGGAGTGGCTTTCGCCGACGATTCGCAGGTTATTACGCTCCTTGTCATGAAGAAATACGACGAGTCGCCGAGGACGAGCGTCACCATCAGGAGCCTGAGCAGGGACTGACGCCTGCACGCTTACGCAAGCACACGTACGCGAGAGGAGCCAGCCGGGCGCCTCGATGCTATAATCCATTGGGAGGCAAATGACCATGAGAAAAATGCGATGTATCTTCTACTGCGTGGAGCCGACTGACCCCGACAAGGTCGCAAATGCGGTCAAAAACGCAAACGGGGGCATCCTGCGGGGCAAGGCGGGGCCGAGCGTAATGTTCCTCGCCTTCGACAGCGAAACGCGCCTACGGGCCTTTTTGGATGATTGCTGGACGCTGTTCGATTCGCGGGACGCCAAGATAATCCCCGTCCCGCTGTCTTCCGACTTCTTGGGATGAAGAAAAAACGCCTTCCGTTGCTGCGGTTGGCGTTTTCTTTTCGCGTTTTCGCTGCGGCTATTTGCTGCCGTTCGCTATCTCGGCCCGTATGAGGGCGACTATCGCGGCCTTCCTGTTCGGCTGCGCGTCAAGCCATCCCAACACGTCGGCCTCGTCCTTCTTGCTCAGTTTCATCGCTATGTTGGTGTAGTGCTCCTTCGAGTATTGGGCGTTGTAGGAGTTCATCCTGCGTAGCCTCTCGGATGGTGTGAATTGCTTTCTAGCCATGTTTTTCACCGCCTTTTCGCCCAACATTATCCCACCTTCCTTTCGTTTTGGCAATTCCGAGCGCTTCGCGAAGTACCAGTCGCCCAGTTCGATGTCGGATGAGTCCATGTGGTCCTCCAGCATTTCGCAGTATTTGAGCGCTTCCCCGTCGGAGCCGAAGTCCTTCTCTGCCATGGCCTCGTCCCTGCCGTCGTTCCCGTAATGGTAGTAGATTGTGTATTTCATTGGTTCTTTCCTTTCCGGCCCGCTGGGGGCCTCACAGCCGGATGGCGAGGAACTTCAGCGCCCCCGCTCTCCTTACGCTAGACATGACAGCCGCCACCTCGTCCTCGGTTAGGGACACTAGGTTCCCGTTCCGGTCGTGCCTGACGACGGCCACCTTCCCTACGAAGTGCTCGATTATCAGCCCGCTTGCGTTCACGGTCACGCACGACGGCATGGGCATGGGCTTGTACAGGCCCTCGTCGTCCAGCACGAAGTCGAAATGCTTGGCCGAGCCCAGCACGCGGCGGTCTTGGATGTCTATGCAGTCGCATCCCAGCGCCTCGTGCCAGCCGTCGAGCGTGTCGGTGAACTCGGCTCTCTCTACCTTCGTCCCGTTCGGCGTCGGTGTCGCTAGGACCCCGATTACTATTTTCTTGTTTTCCATTGTTTTGCTCCTTTCAGCAAACCATTATGTTGGTTATCGTTATCTCGTCTTTGCCGCATTCGGATTGATGTCCAACCATCAGGACCATCTTGCCTTTGTAGGTGCGGTTCGGGATGTTCTTGGCTTCCCACTCCTCGCACTCGCGGTTGTTTGCGAACGTCTTGTTTACGATGTAGTTTTCCATGTTGCTTGCCTCCTTTCCTTTCAGCGGCCCCTGCGGCCTTTGGAATCGACGTTCTCGGGGTCGTCCCCGAAGTCGTCCCTCGCCTGCTCGTAGCCGTCGCTGTAGCCCATTTCGTAGTCGTCGTCATCGTCTAGGCATCCGTCGTCGTCGGGTTCCAGCAGGCTCATTTGCTTGGGCTCGGGCTTCTTGGCTCCCTTGTCCAGCCATCCACGCCTCTCCATCCAGTCGCAGGCCAGTTCGAAAGAACTGACGAAGCAGGTCTTCGCGGCCCCGTAGTCGGACTTGTAAGAGGAGTTTGAGAACCAGCAACCGCCGTCCTTGACGAAGTCGCCGATTATGACGACGTGGCCGTTGCGGCTCATGATGGCGAACTTGTTGTATCCGCCGCTGACGGCGGGGTCCTTCAGGATGCGGACCTTCTTTGAGGATTTGGACCAGTTGGGGTCGTTGGCGATGACGGGGTCGGCGAAGCGCTTAATCCATTCCATCGTGTCGTTGTGGTCCTTGACCTTGAAGGACGAGCAGTGGGTGATTATCCCGTTGTGGGCGACGGCCACGTTGCACGCCTGCTCGGTCCCGAGCATGTGCTTGTAGGAGCCGCACACGGGGAACGGGTGGCACAGGCCGCGCTGGACGCCGCCTTGGGTGGTGATGCGGAAGTGCATGACCACCGGGACCTCGGTGAGGTCACCCTCGGAGTCGATGGCGGCCTTGAAGTCTGCGTACTTCATGAACCCCTTGCGGATGGAAACCATGCCGCCTTTCGGGAGCATGTACCCCGCGCCGTCGTGGTTGTGGCTGTAGCAGTCGGACAGGACTTTGCCGCTCGGCATCTTGACGCCTGCGGGCTTGTAAACGATGATGCACATTGTCTTTCCCCTTCCTAGGCCGCTAGGGCCATTTCCGCCTCGGCTTCCATGACCGATGGCCTGAGGTCGTCGTCCTTCATGCACATGTCGTAGTCGGAAGCGAGTTGGCAGATTGACACGGGCACCACCCGCATAGCGTCCTCGTCGTAGCGGTAGTAGTGGCGGTTCTTCATATAGCACCGCCCGAAGTAGTCGAACTCTCCCATGTCGATGGCGCGGGCCATGACGGCGGCTTTCCTCTCGCGGGCGTACCCGCTCAGGCTGGCGGCGTCCTGAGGGCGTTTGCCCCGGGCGGCGCACCACGCCTTGTAGTCGATGAATTGCTTTTCCATTTTGGTTTTTCCTTTCATAGGGGGCTCAGTAAGCCTTACCTTTCGTGATGATGGCGTGCGTCTTGAGGAAGCATCCCATCGCCCGTATGCGGGCCATGGTGTCGGCTGGCACGGCCTTGGTGGCCTGACCCAGCGCGTAAATCTTCTCGAACTTGACGGAGCGGAGCGACTTGACTAGCCCCATGAGGAACTCGGCGTAGTCGCGGATGAGGCGCGGGTCCGTCGTCGACTTGAGGAAGCGGAACTCGATTGTAGGGCCGACGCCGCGGCAGTTGACGAACAGGCTGTGGTCGTTCCCGAACGTGAAGTAGTTGCTCATGTAGTTGGGGAGCGGGCGGCGCTCGGCGGCTGGCGCCCCGAACGAGCGGTAGCAGGCGAACGGGTTGGAGCCCGAAGCCTCCATCGCCTTGACCTCGGACCAAACGGAATTGACGACTTCCATCGGTACCATCTTGCAGTAGTTCATGTGGCTCACCTCGCGCTTGCTCAGGCGGATGAAGTCGTCCTTGTACTCGGTTACGAACGCGATGACCTTCAGGACCGTTTTGGCCTGCTCGAACGCGTCGGCCCCGAACATGGTCTTGGCTAGGTGGAAGTGGAGCCCCGTCCGCCCGTCGGCGTCGTCGGCCCCGATGGACTTGGCGCACTCGCAAAGGGTCTCGACGTCCTGAGAGTCTCGGAAGTGCTTGGCGGTCCATACCTGAGAGATGAACTCGACGCCCTGCCCGATGGAGCCGTCCCGCTCGTGCTTGAAGTGCGAGCGGATGGCCCAGTAGGCGTCGGTCGAGTAGAAGCCGTAGCGGCTTCCGTTGCGGACCTGAAGGTCCGTAGACTGGTTGGAAGCCTCGAGCTCGAAGCCTATGGTCTCGGAGCGCTCGGCGGGGGTCTCGTCGCCGTCGGCCACGAAAGCGTAGGTCGAGCCGTTGTCGCCGCGGACGGCCCCGGCGGTCCCCGAGCCCGTCGTGTCGTCGTGGTAGCCGTAGACCTCGATGAAATGCGGCATCGCGGCGACGCAGGCGTTGCAGTAGCGGTGCTCGCCGTCGTAGCGGGAGCAGTCGTCGCGGTGGGTCGGGCTAATCCATTTACCGCATCGGTCGCACTTGCGGAAGCCCAAAGCCTCCCTAAGGAGCCACCCCAGCAACCACTTGGCGTTGGTGGCGTCCTGCGGCCTAGTGTGGGTGTACGTCGAGTAGGTGTGCTCGGCGTCCATGTCGGCGGCGTAGTAGTATCGGCCAGCGGTCGGGCTCATGGCGCCGACGGCGGCGGCCCTAGCCCTAGAGGCCATGGGCGACTCGGACTGAGCGGACAGGTAGGCGGCCAGCCCAGCCGCCATGGCGTCGGCGGACAAAGCCGTCGCGCCCTGAGTGAGGATGCCGACTAGCGAGTCGCACGGGTCGAGCGGATAGAAGTCCGCGGTGACCACGGCGCCCGTCGCATCGGTTTGGTAGAATGCAATGTTTTTAATCATGTGATTTTCTCCTTTCATTGCGCCCTGAGCACCACCTCGGGGCGACACCATGATAACCACCATTATCGAAAATATGGGGCGAACATATTTGGTTGAATATATAATATTCAATATTCCAAAAAAATGGGGCTTGACAGGTTTGGCGGCCTACGTGCACGAGCAGGCCAAAGTCTCTCGCCTATTCTCTCGATGTATTCTCTATTTCCTATATCTTTTCTTTAATTTATGGCGGTATTGAAAAAGGAAAGCCATATCACGGATGCGGAAGGCATGCCGAAAAGGGGCGGGGGAAAACATTAAAAAACGTGGCTTGATACAGGCGATTTTGTAATGCTTGCGCGTATATGCAAGCGTAAAGAAGCCAAAACCTAGAGAAGATAGACCGCGTGGGCATCCAAAAGGTATAAGCAAGTTCCATCACTTGCCCCACTTGATGGAAAGACAAGACATCATCTATCGTTTATAAAAGTTGGTGTCATAAATGGGTGTCAATTGCCCCATGCCTTGCCATTGCAGGCGGGGATAAGGCGGCATCGCTAGCAACAACAACGATTAGAAAACGAGCCTGAGCAAGACCCCCATCCCGGGCCGGGAAAGCCATGGGGGGTGGGGCGATTTCAATTATTGTTCCCCGGTTTTTTTCCCAAGGAATTTCGGAGTGGCACCTTTCTGTCACTTTTTGGCCACTGAATAAAGGACGCCCGGAGCGAAATAATGAGCCTGAGGTATTTTGCAATGGAGCGCGGGAAATCAATCGTTAGGGCCGTTCAGGCCGAGCAATCGCTTACCCCCTATGAGGCGGCGGTCATCGGCGCGAGCCCTTTCGGCAAGGCTTCAGACGCGTCTAAGGACAAGATATTCTCGGCGGCTCTGAAGTCGGTCGGCTCCGCGAAGATATGCGGAGGGCAGTTCGAGGGTCTCACCTTCGACGAGGCTCTGGCAATCAGGACGTTCGCGTTCTGCATGGACCATCCGGACCCGGCCAACGTCAAGGCGATGCTCACCATAAGGGGAGAAATCAAGGACTCCGACGTCAGCGTCACGCTGTCGGCGGTGGACCGCGACCTCCAGAGCAGGGCCTTGGGGGAGGGCAAGGATGCCGTCGCTTGCCGATAGGCTCCTGAAGGGGTGCGAGCGGGACATAACCGTGACCTTCCAAGGGAAGGTGTACCCGGCTTGGGTCCTGATGGAGAGCCTGCTCTACATCGTCGACAAGAACGAGGACAACGTGCGCTTCCGCCTGAACCGCCAGCAGTGCCGCCTGTACAAGGCGATATGCGAGCAGAGAAGGCAGGGGAAGCTGATACGCGAGGACATCCTGAAGGCCCGGCAAATCGGGTTCACGACGTTCATCGCGGGGCTCTACTTCACGATTGCGATGTTCACGCCTAACGTCAGCGTCGGCATCGTGGCCGACACGCTGGAGCACTCTCAGGGCATCTTCGAGAAATACCAGCACTTCTACGACTGCCTCGACCTCAACAACCCGAACAGGGAGCTGATAGAGGAGGACCCGAAGAAGTACGCCGGGCTGAGCTACAAGCCGACGCTCCGCTACAACAAGGGGCAGACGATGCTCCGTACCGACAAGGGCAACTCGCCCATCCACGTGATGGCGGTGGGGGACAGCGCCGGGCGCTCGAAGACCTACTCGCTCCTGCATCTGTCGGAATGCGCGTTCTGGGACAACCTCGGGAAGACGCTCAAGTCGCTTCTCAAGACCGTGTCCAGAAAGAACCTCATGTCCATGGTGTTCCTCGAGACCACCGGGAACGGGTTCAACGCCTACAAGGACCGCTGGGACAGGGACCTAGGCGGAAACTCCGCCTTCGACGCCTACTTCGAGCGGTGGTTCGACAATCCGGAATACTCGGAGCCGATTCCGGAGGGATACGACCTGATGGCTCATCTGGAGCCGTGGGAGCTGGAGCGCATGGAACGCTACAAGGTCTCTCCGGAGAAGATGAACTGGTACCACAACACCTACATGGGCGAATCCGACGGGGACAGGAACGACGTCCTTCAGGAATACCCGTTCTCGCCTGTCGACGCGTTCGTGGCGTCCGGCAACACGGTGTTCGACAAGGAGCTCATCGCGCAGAGGAAGTCCGAGATACTGGACTCCATGGCGAAGAAGGCCCCGGAGAAGGGGCGCTTCACCTACTCGAAGGCGTTCAGCGAGGACGGCTCCCGCATAGAGATGTCCGGAATCGCGTTCGCTGACACGAGGAACGGGCCAATAAGCATCATGTCGAAGCCGGTTCGCGGCAGGCCGTACGTCGTGACGTGCGACCCTAACATGGGCGGCAGCGACGACGTGGCGATTCAGGTGGTGGACAACTGCTCGGGCCGTCAGGTAGCGAGATTCAAGTCGAACGAGCTCCCTCTGGACGAATGCGCCTACCAGCTCTACTGCTTGGGTCGCATGTACAACTGGGCCCTGATGTCCAGCGAGACTAACGTCGGGCAGATAGTGATGGACCTTCTGATAAAGATGCGATACCCGAAACTGTACGTGGCGCAGTCAGAAGCGTACGAGAACTTCAGGGAGACGGTCAAAGTGTCGTACGGCCACAAGACGACGAAGGGGAACAGGCAGTTCATGATTGACAGCTTCGCGATGGCGTTCAGGCAGGACCCGACGATAGTGTCCGACTACGACACGATATGCGAGATGGAGAGCTTCCAGCTTGTCGAGAGATACGACGGCAAGGGGAACGTGACCTCCTCAAAGCAGGAGGCCGCCGGAGGAGCCCACGACGACTTGGTGATGGCGTTCGCGGCGTTCTACCTAGTCAGGGGGCAGCAGAGCGCGGTCCCTGACAAGGGCTCGGACGCAAGCGGAAGGAAGATGACGCTGGAAGAGATTGACGAAGCGGTTGAGAGGAAGAGCCGCGAGGCGAGGGTCAAGTCCTCGCAGAAAGGATTCGGAATATCATGGTGAAGGCATTCGACGGGATGAGCAAGCGCGAAATCAAAGCGGCCAAGGCCGCCATTTCGCTTTTCCGCCTGCTCGGCATGACCGACGAGGAAATAGACATGGTTCCGAAGGCCGTGCGGATGCTGCCGAGAATCATAGAGCAGCAGAACCAGATAATCTCCGACCAGAAGGACATAAACGACAGAATCATCCGCATGTCGAAGGGCGATTCCGGAAACAGGACGATGACGCTCGAGGACGCCGCCAAGGCGCTCGGCCTCGGGGAGGCCCCAAACGCAATCGACGTCAAGCTAGGTAAGAAAGGCATCGGTGACTGAAAATGGCAAAGGGCGGCTCGGTAAAGGCAATTAACGAGGTAAGGACGACGGTGGCGTACCAGCAATGGCGCCGCTACCGCGACACTTTCTACGCTCCGGCCAACATCGGTCTGGTCCTTTCCCAGTGCAGGGACTTCTACGAGGGAAGGCATTACTCGTCAGGATACGAGAACGGGATGCCGAAGCCTACTTTCAACATCTGCCGCGAATACGTCGAGCGCGTCACCGCCAAGATATGCGGGACCAAGCGCCACGTTGCGTTCCTTTCCGACTCTGAGGCAGAAAGCCTGAAGAGCATCGACGACTTCTACGAGTACCAGATGGGAGAGATGGACGACGAGGACACGGTGGCCGAGATTACGAAGCGAGGCTTTATAGACGGAATCGGCGTGGCGTTCACGTCCTACGATTCCGATTCATACGGAACTCAGGGTCTTTTCAGGGGCTTCCTAAAAAGGGTAATCGTCCCGTTCGAGAGGACGTTCTGGTCAAACCCGTTCGAAAGCGACCCGCAGGAGATGCGGTACCTAGGGTATTACATCGACATGGAATCGGACGCCGTCAAGGAGATGATTGAGGGCAGCGAGAAAACCAAGGCCGAGAAGGAGAAGCTGATAGTTCCGGAGGGGTATTTCGACTCCGACGAATACAACGGCTCTTACAAGAACGACATCGACGGCGGGAACGTCAGGGTCTACATCCGCTTCTTCAGGAACGGCGGCGAGACGTATTTCGAGGCGTGCACTGAATACTGCGAGCTTTACGAAAGCCCGCATCCACTCAACCCGAGAATCTCCGAAGAGGAGATTATGAAGAAGAAGTCCGCTTACGACGAAAGGTCGGAGGGCGGCTCCATCGAGGACAGGTCGAAGTCCATAGACGACTACGGGACAGACGAGGCGAAGTACCTTCTTTTCACGAAGGCCGTCCCGGAATCTGATTCATCCTACAAAGCCAAGAAGGACAAGTTCTACCGCTATCCGGTCTCAGTGTTCAGGCCGTACCCGATGGGCGACCTCATAATCGGCCAGTCCGGCGTCTCAATGCTGATTCCGAACCAGAAAATCATCAATTACACGTATCTGCTTATCGCATTGATAATGCAGAACCACGCGATGCCGAAGGTGGTCGTGAAGCCGGATGCCCTTCAGGGGCAGGAATACGACAATTCACCGAATCAGGTCCTCGTGGACTATTCGTCCATCGCCAGCGCCGGAAGCGGCGGCTGGGGGATAACGAAGCTGTCGTCCGGAGACGCCGTCAACTCAAACCTCATAACCATAGGGGAGAACTTCATCAACCTCACTAGGAAGATATACGGCTTCGACAACATCGACTCCGACTCGTTCTCGTCCGACACGTCGGGTTACGCATACTCGCAGATGGTAAAGCAGATGAACCTGATACTCGAGCTTCCGCAGAAGAGGCTCTGGAGATACTGCAAGGACAACGCTAGGACCGACATACTCTACTTCAAGCACTACGTCGACTCGGCGAAGTATTTCTATTCCCGCTCCGACTCCGAGGTATCGCTGAACGAGGACTACAGGCAGATGTCCCAAAACATGATTGACCAAGGGAAGAGCTCTATTCAGAAGGGCACGAAGCTGCCGATGAGCAGGAAAATCGAGACCGGAAGCATAGAGAACGGCTTCTTCGATTCCGAGTTCAACGTCTCGATGGAGGTCGAGCAGGGCATAGCCGGAAGCGAGCTGACGGAAAGCCAGCACTACAACCAGATTTGGCAGTACATATCGAACGGAAACATCCGCGCCGACCTAATCAAGATGCTGGTAACCAACGACCCGGCCCTCACGTCTAGGACGCGTTCTCGCCTAATGGCGTCCCTCGAGGAGCTGGAAACAAGCCAGATTGCCCAGAAAGACCAGCAGATTAGCAATTTGCAGCAGGCGATTCAGGAGCTTCAGAGCTACATGAAGTTCGCCAACCAGACAATCCAATACCAGCAGAAGCGGCAGAAGTCGACTGAGCAGGCCGCCTCGGAGCAGGCGAAGGTTGCCTCCACGATGCTGAAGAATCAGCAGCAGGGAAGCCAAATGAGCGAGTCCGAAGTCAAGTCCAACAACGCCAAGGGAATAGCCGGGGGCTCGTTCTCAGGCAGCGGGACCGACGCAGAATCCATATACAATACCGGCACTTAGCCGGTTTGCATAATTCCCCGGCGGATGGGGCGCGTAAAACGCGGAATGCCGCATGCTGTTCCCGCAGTTCCAAGCGGGCGCACCGAAAGGAGACGGAAACATGGAAGACGAAAAGAAGACGAACCCAGCCGGAAACGGAGGGGAAGACCAAGACGGCGACGGAACCGGCGGAAACATCGGGGAAGAAGACGTCAAGGAAGGCGGAAAGGCATCCGAAGGCGGAGCCGCAGTGTCCGAAGCAGGACCAACTAGCGGAGCCGTGGGGGCCGGGAAGCCAAAGCAGTCCCGGAAGGAGGACTCCTATTACGCGGCGCTTAACCGCGGAAAGGGAAATCCAACCGCATCCTCGGAAGAGGAGCGCATCCGCAGGGAAGCGGAATTCGACGTCAAGAAGGGCTTGGTTAAGCAGGATACGCTCAAAGAGCTCGGTTTGGAGGCAGTGGAGTCGCAAGACGACCTGTTCCTGACAGAGAAGTATGACGAAGCCTGCAAAAACGGGGAGGAAAACCCCTCCGCATACGCATACAAAGCCCTAAGGGCGAAGGAACTCGAAGCCAAAAAGGCCGAAGAGGGAATCGCCAAGAAGGACGGAGAGGAACGGGCGGCAATCGCCAAGGACCAAACCGACTTCAAGTCAAAGTACGGAAAGACTACGGCAGAAGCGCTGAGCGAGAACGACGGAGAGTTCAGAAACCTCTTCGGAAACTTCCTCAAGCCCGGCAACTTCACCCAACTGTACGGAGCCTATCTCAAATCGAAAGGCAACGTAAAGGATGAGGCGAAGGACAAAGGCAGCTTCCCGACCGGCTCATCCGGCCAGACCGCAGACAAGAAGTACGAGGAAATGACGCCAGAAGAAAAGAAAAAATACTTCGACAAGAAGTACAGATAGCCTCCCGGCGGAGCAATAAGTCCATAAGGAGGACAAGAATATGAAAACGAATCCATCAACCACCCATGCCGAGCTTACCGACCAGCAAATCACCGACATCGGGAACCAAATCCGGCTCGACGTTAGCGAAGAGACAATCTTCGAGAAATTCGGAAACCCGAAGAAATGGCCTCAGGGACGCGACAACATCCAATACCGCGCGTTGGTCCATACCCACGTTGCGGCTGCCGACGTCGTCCCTCTCAAGGAGACCGTCGCTCCGCGCTCGCTGAAGCTCACTTACGCGACCTTCACGCATTCGACCAACGACTACGGCACCAAGCACACCTATACCGCCAAGGAAGTCAATTACAACGTCGACGACGTCGTGGCTGACTCCGCCGACGAGATTGGCGAATGGGCCGTTGAGACCCGAAACATCATCGTCGGAAAGGCAATCTTGGCATCCAAGTGCGCCCTAACCTACGATTCGACCAAGGGAATCTTCGATTTGTTCCGCCGCGCCGCCATCATCGCCAAGAAACTTGGCTGGAAGCCAATCTTCGGAAACGAATTCGCGGCCATCACCACGCCCGAGGTCGAGGACGCAATCACCGAGGAGCTCTACGCCAAGACCGGGAAGTACGACCTCCCCGACACCTTGAAGGAAAAAGCCCTTTCTGGCTACATCGGCTCCATCAAGCACTTCGCCGTCCACAGTTACACATGCGACCCGGTCCTAGTCGACCCGACCGCAAGCACCGGAGGGCATTACATCATCTTCATGGGGAAGATGAACAAGGGCTCGTCCCCGTTCGACGTCTATTCGATGAAGGGCGGAAACTCCGGCATCGAAGTCATCAACAACCCACTTGGCAGCGGAGTCTTGCTTGACGAAGACGGGAACATCACGTCCGACGACAACAAGCAGAAGGGCTCCGTGGCCTGCAACATGACCGGGTTCTCCGCACACATCGTCGACGACCGCTGCATCCTCGTGGCCAAAATCACCGGTATCGACACCGTCTCCAACGACCTTGCCGTGACCGCTCGGACTGGCTACAAGTCCAAGTCTACTTCCCCAGCTGAATAAGCCGGGTTAGATAACAGAAAGGAGAAAACAACATGGAAGATGTCAAGACAAAGAGCGCCTACTCGCTACAAGCACGCGTCGTTCTCCCCAAGCCGGAAGGCTACATCGGGGAAAAGAAGGATGAACCAAACGTCGATGTTTGGTACCTTGACGGCGTCGCGTACGAGATTCAGTACGGCGTCCCTGTCGTGGTTCCTCTTGCCCTAGCCCGCCACATGGTGGACGCCGGGGCAATCGAATCGTTCCAGCAAGTCGCCTCCTGACGACTATCGGGTTTCCATCGGGCCCTTCCCTCAATAAGGGCCCGAACAAAGGAGATAACCATGAGACTGGCCCAATTGGCGTACGAATGCGTTAAGGATTCCATCAATTTCGAAAGCGGGATAACCCTAGACGGGTTCATTCAGTCCGATTTCGATTCCGACAGGGATTTCGCCATGCAGATTTCATCGGTCTTCTCCTATATCAACCTCGCAGTCTCCAGACTTGCCACGAACCAGAAGATTCCAAGCAAGATTGAAGAGTGCGACGTCGCCGATGGCAAGGTTTCCTTCGCGAAAGGGAGGATTCTCAACCTAGTCGACAAACTAAGCGATGGTTACGCAAGGATTCCGTTCAGGACGACCGGGGATTCGTTCGGAGTCGCCATAATCGACGATGAATTCTCGTTTCTCTTGAAGGTATTCGTAGAATACGTCCCGGAGGTTCCGCATTTCACGATGGATTCAATCAGGACCGCGTCCACAAACGAAAGCGGAGAAGCCACAATGGCCGAGACGAAGGTTGATTTGATGGCCGAGTACGGAATAGACAACCAGATGTGCGACTACATCAAGGAATTCGTAAAGGGAGGGATGCTTGAATACATCTCTCCGGACTCCAACAAATGGCATACAAACCTTTCTGAGCAGTATTTCGCCGCGATAAGGAACCGCTCCACGTCGTTCTTCCAGCAGAGCGTCAAGAACAAGCACGGGGGATACTTCAAATGAGCGAGGAGCGCAAGACATACGACATAACGTTCTCCAAGGGGCTCGACCTTCTGAGCGGCCCTTTCGAGGCGTCCCCGGACAGGGCAATAGACGAGATGAATTACGTCTATAGGGACGGAAAGGTGCAGAAAAGGCATGGATACAGCGAGATTCTTGACCTCCTCCCTACGCACTACACAAAAGTAGGATTCAACGGAACTGTAGACTCGGAGCTGAAGGTCAACACAGTCAATTTCAACGGATTATGGCAGTTCAAGGCAGAAGACGGAGAGAAGCACGTCATAGCTCATATCGGGAAGCTCTTGTATGAGATAACCGGAATAGGAACCGAGGAAGCTGAGGCTAACCCTATTCTTCAAGGCACCGAATACGTTGTCGTCGGCGGGTACAAATACGTAAGGGCATACGAATTCTCGGATTATAGGTCCACGGCTTTCGTCGGTGCCAACATGCTCTATTTCCTCGGCGGAAATCAATACATGGTGCTTAGGTTCAAGAAAAACGAATCGGCTTCCCTGACCCCTGTAGCCAATTCTGACATTGCCTACGTGCCTACAACCACCATCTCGATTTCGTACGAATACGCGCTGGCTGGAAGCAGGTCTTCGCTTGACGACGTTAATCTTCTCAGCGATTTCAGGAAGAACACGCTTCTTACCGGCGTCGGGAAGGATTCAACAATCAACAAGGTAGGGAAATATTACAGATACGTGCTCGATTCCCCTCTTATTGCTAGAAACGTCAAGAAGGACATGGGCAACTTCTCAATCGTGCTTACCGAAAGGAGCGAATGATGGCTTTCACCGAATACACGCGCTATGAAACGTCCCCGTCTACGGTCAGCGAGACCAAGACGAGGTCTTTCTCCGTGTCTGGTTCGGCTCAGTCGTCCTCCTCGTATACGGATTCGGCAAATTCCGCTTCGGTGACCATAAGCGACTGCCCTGACCTTTCCGACAGCTCAAAGGTTTCGTTCGACGAATCCAGCTGCGGAGTAGACAGCGTCAAATACTACGGAACATCATACTCAGGAACGTCGGTGAAGACTGTTTCCTATCTAAATTACGCATCCGGAGTAGAGCAGTTCTTGGGGCAGAAGCATTGGATAACCAATTCCTCTTCCGGAGGAACGGAAGTCGACTATTACAAGCCTTTCGAAGTTTACATCAAGAACTCGTCTTCGTCGTCCGTGTCTTGGATACTCGCCCATAAACTGGGATTTTATGCGCCGTCAAGCGGCCATTTCTCGTACAGCAACATAAGCAGGGAATTCACGTTCGAGATATGCGGCCTTGTAGGCTCCTCTGGCAATAACAAGGATTTCGCTCCGATTACGTTCCATTTTTCTGGGACCGAGACCTACGTATCCGCATATCAGGAAAAGCATTCGTATTACCTAAAGCCAAGCTCATCGTCTATTCCGCTTCACTTGGGGCAATCAATAACTGCGTCAATCGCATCTCTTTTCTCAGTCTATGACGACTACTCGAAATCAAACAACACCCTCATCAACGGTTACAAGGACGGCTCATCGGATTTCGGAGGTTTCGCCGCTGCGGTTTCCACCAAGGTTTTCGGAGTGAGCCAATCAATGCTTGCGAGCGCAAGCAAGCCAGATTCCGGCTCCTATACATTCAAGTTCGACATCTCAAGTTTGGGAGTTAGGCTCTCCTCCGGACCCTATAGCGTGACAGGACTTGCCGAAGGAACGGCAAAATTCATAAATCTAATCCCTGACAAGAACGCTTATCAGACCGGCGAGACGATAGACTTAGACGATATTGAGCATAAAGTCACGGCTTGGACGAATTCCTACCTGACATACGCAGACAAAGAGAAAATCGCGTTGAAGGACGTCGAACTGAACGGCTCTATAATCGCGGAATTCACCACATCAGGTTACGAATCGCTGAGGAGCCTCCCCATCCTCTTGGGGACAACGTATCCTTCCCTCACGATAAAGATAACGATTCCTACCGTGCTTTTCGGCACGATAACGTATTCGTACGTCTGCAAGGTGGCTCAGAAACTACCGTCCTCATTCACCATTTCGTCTCAAAAGACGGATTTCAGCGAGGGAGAGTCTCTTGAATACGGAGCTTCGGCAAAAGCAGCCTTCCTAGATTCGTCCGGCAATGCGTTCCTTGATTCGTCAGGAAAATCCTTAGACGGAAGCGTGTCGTCTCTGATTGAATCAGGGATACTTTCAAAAGACCCGAACGTCGGCTCGGCCATTTCAAGCCACGGAGACGCATCCCTGTCTGGCAAGACCGGTCAGGGAATAGTCACGACCAGCCTTTTTGAGACAAACTCGTTCAAATACCTAGTATTCGTTTCGTACTGCGATTCTTTCTCTTTGAGCAAATCTGCCCTTTCAGACGTATACGTCGACTCTGGCGGAAAGGCCGACTTCTCGTCATTGCTATCGTCATTAACGGCGTCATACGTATTCCATTCACACACATCAGCATCCAGCTACACATCCACCAAGAGCGTCGCATATTCGGCCCTTTCGTTTTCTTCTACAGAAATAGCGTCAGTGACTCAGGACATGAAGAACTACGAAATCACGGTCACATACAACCCATCCGAGAACTCAAACCAAACACTAACGGCCAAGATACTGGTTAACGTATACGTAAACAAATGCGTATCTCTGAAGGCGGTCGGGAACTCGAACGCCGATTCCACGGTCTATTACGAAGGACGCGAAAACAAGTTCCAGAAGCCAACCAACGTAACGTTCAGCAAGGTATGGAACAATCCTTCTAAAGCATCCGAGGAACTTACCGAAGAGGAACTGTCAATACTCGAATACAGGCTAGGCAAGGAAACTGGGGCTACGGCAATGATAGCCGGAACGTCGCTGGTTCCTTCGTCACAGACTAGGATATACGCCTCGATTAAGCTGAATGGCTCGTATCTTGAATCTGCGTCGTACGCACTGGAATACACGCCAGACGCGATAACGTCGCTTTCTCTTGAAACGCCCTTTTCGATGGTGCTCGGCAACAAGCTGGGGAAATACAGGAACTCCGGTAATTGCGTGCTTAAAGCAACGTATTCAAGCGGATACATAGACGATGCTTTCAATGATTTCTCGTTCGTCAGCAAGAACGGCTCATCATACGACGACACAGATAAAGTCATAATGGATTCTTCCGAGGTTTCGACTGTTTACGCCAAGGCTTCGGGCTTGTATTTCGACATACCAACGAACTCCAAGATTACATGCACGGTGCCGGAGATTGAAAGCGTTACTATTTCCGGGGCTAGGAACAGCTATGTCAATGAATCAGACCTAATCGACTACACGAATGTAACGGCTTCCGTAGTCTACGGAGACACGGACGAGTCGTGCAACGTCTCCGCTACATTCAGCTCAGGGAACGTGGCGACGTCAACGGAGTTCTCCGTTTCATGCACGACTAGCGACGGAGCCGCAATATCGTCCTTTTCCGGAACCGTTCCATTCTCCATACAGTCATTCGGAACAGAGAAGCAGATTTCCCAAACGATAACGCTTAAAATACTGAATAGGTTCGATACCTCTAAGTCCAAGTCAACGGACACTATAGTGTCGGTATTTTCGCTTCCAACAGTAAAAAGGATTTCTATTGTTGCCGGAACAACGAAAACGACATACAAAGTAGGCGAGAAGTTCTTGGGCGACGATGACGGAACTCAGGTAAGGCTTTACTACGGAGATGGAAGCTCCGATTACCTGACAGTCAGGCTCAAAGACCAGATTTCCTCGATTATAGTGAGCCCATCAATCGGAACAGAATTCACGAAAACGAACGACAATATGACGGTTACCGTCCGCTCATCAACGGATACGACCATATATACCACCTACACATGCTCTGTCGTTTCTGCCGACATAGCCGCCATAAGCAAAACGCACAACATAGTGGCGGTTATGTCAGCTTCGTCTCTTGGTCTGGAAGAGCTTGAAGGACATTATTACGAAGATTCCGATGGGAAGAGGACATACGGAACGTATTTCCTCGTTGACTCAGCATACACGGAGGTGGATTCGTCAACCGGAGAGAGGACTATGCGCTCCGGATATTCCGTTTCGTCGATAAAAGTCTATGGTTACCTCGAGGACATCTTCAACAAAACGCTATCAGCAAGCGTGATACTTTTCGACGACTATATGCCGGTCGTCCAGAGCGAAGCCAACGCTGTGGTCACTTTCCCTTGCTACGTTCCGGGAAACGATTCGCAGATTAACAAATGCAGGATAGCAAAGCTGTTCGGCAACTCAAACGCCAAGAACAGGGTTTTCGTTTCAGGCAATCCAGATGCTCCCAACAAGGACTGGCATTCCGGTCCGGTTAACGAATACGTTCAGCAAGGCGAGACCGTTGATGCAAACGGAGACTTCACTTATTTCTCAGACCGAGATTACTGCTATTACGGGCAGACCGACAACGCGATTATGGGATACGACATCGTATCAACCGACAAGATGATGGTGATTAAGTCAAAATCCAACATAGAGCCTACCAATTATTTCCGCTCTGCCGGAACGACTCAGGCAATGGACGGAGGCGGGAACCTTCTTTCCGATTCGTCAGGAAACGCCATTTATATGGAATCGTTCAGCCTATCGAGCGGAAACATAGGGATAGGCGCCATGAACATAAAATCGGTCTGCAACCTCAATGGGGACACAATGTTCATCTCAGCCGACAACACCATCTGCGGCCTTGATATTTCAGGGCAGGTCGGCGACAGCCAGAGGATAGCCAACTCCCGCTCCAAGAGGATTGACCCCGAGCTGAAGTCTATGGACCTTTCCGATGCCATGATTTGGACAGACAACAAATACGTGCTTGTGTGTGCAAGCGAGCGTACGTACGTAACGAACTACGAGACAATATCTTCTGACGACTATCAGTATGAGTGGTGGAGGATAGACGTTGCCGGTATAACCGCGATTGCCGAGATTGACGGAAAGATTTTCTTCGGAAATTCCTATGGCTCGCTTTATTACTTCAAGGAAGGATGCTTCTTTGACTGCGACAAGATTTTCATAGGCGCAGGCGGAACATTCATGGCTTCGCTGAACGACGATTACGGAGACAACGAGATTGTTTACTCAGAAGAGCTTAATTCTAAGATTTCGGACGATTCGAGTCAGAAATACACGTTCAATCTCTCGCCAAGCATAGACTCTGACGACAAGTTCCTCTTCATCGAGGTAGGGACAATCAGAAACGAAGCCAAGCCGAACACCGATTTGATTATCGACTACACGGACGGGACCATAAACCTAGTAGCCATCGGAAAAGACGGAGAAACGGATTACGGCAGGCTTCAGGAGCTCGAGGAGGAGCTTGCAGATGACTGCTGGTATTATCTTTCGCATTGCGACGAGGACGGGCTGTCGATAGCTGCAAACGGCCCTCTCTCCGAATACTATCGCAAATACAAACTCCGCTCCGTAGACAAACTATCCTCGGGATATTCGGCTTCATACGTCATCGTAGACGCCGACGGAAACGACGTCCCTCTGTCGGTTGTGTCTTCTGACGGAAGCGGAAACGAGACTTCATCTCCTAGGCTTCTTAGGGCAAAGCTCTGCAAGAAGATGGAAGGGGAATACGACGTTGTATCGCTGAACAAGGAAGAGTGCTCATTCAAGCTGTCGAAGAACGGGAAAGAGGTCAACGTAATAAAATACGAGCCCTCGCAGGACGTTACGCAGTCTTTCCGCTCCGAACTCCACAGCCATACGAGCGTCAAGTCGTATTTCATCTGCGGAGCCGCGAAACTGGGCTCCCTTGGATACAGGAAGACTATATGGTCGTGGACGCTCACGGCTTCTTACGACAACGATTTGGAAGTGTGCGAAGCCACGAACGAAGCAAACCTAGAGTCGATGAGAAGCATATCGGCCCCCAACAGGAACGCATCCGGCATGGCGCTTGGGAAAATCGAATTCTATTCATTCGACATGTCCAAGAGCATCGTTCCTCGAAAATATACGTACGTAAGGCCGATTTCAGTTCCGTTCATCAGCTTCGGGTTCAGAAGCAATGAAAGCCGAAACAGCGTGCTGAATGACGTAAGCATAGTCTACTCAATCCCGATTCATGGATTCGGGAGAAATTAAAAGGAGGGCATCATCATGTCCAAGTCAAAGAAAAGATTCGCCATTCTATCCGTCCTGTCGCTTGCTATGGCGCTCATAGGAGGGGCTTTAGGGGCCGCATCGGTCCGTTCCTCTTTCGCCGTGAAGGCCGAGGAAGGCACATCATTGGCGTCGACCTCGGTATCAGCAGATTCGTCTTCTGAGATTTCCGAATCGTCTTCCTCGGCAACTTCAAGCGACAAACTTGAGGATTCCGACGGGAACGGGATACCTGACGTAATAGAGGATTATTACGCAAAGCACATCCAAGAGCAGTACATGTTCGGAATATCGCTTGGCTCGCTAATCGGACTCGCCACCTCGATAATCGGATGGCTGTTCATGTTCTTCAAGAACAACGGGCAGAACAAGCGGGCAAACTCTTGGATGACCGAGCAATCATCGAAGAACGATGCCGTCATAAGCAACTATTCGTCCATCCTAGACAAAACTAACGACGAGATTAAGAAGCAGACCGAGCTCATTGAGTCTCAAAGGATAATCCTAGACGAAGTCAACGAGAGAA
Source organism: Bacilli bacterium (assembly GCA_022641095.1). GTDB lineage: Bacteria > Bacillota_I > Bacilli_A > RFN20 > CAG-826 > UBA4951. The sequence continues at coordinate 126,699 of JALCDB010000001.1, read as the reverse complement.
ACGACAAGCTGATGGACAGGCTAGAGGAAGACGAAAAGAAACTGGCCGCCCTTTCGAAATCCTCTTATAAAATCGACGCAATCCTAGACAACACCGTTCTTCTCGCCAAAACATCAGAACTCGTCAAGAACGGAGCGGCGCAGAAGGTCGAGGAGAACTCGAAGGAGGCAAAATAATGAAACCAAAGGAGAAGGCAAAGAAAGTACCGCTGAAGCAACGGAACCCATACAAATACTACAGGAACGCCTATTATGCCTGCGAAGCAGGCGAATGGTCCTGCATCATCGCCCCGATTGTCGCGGTATTCGGAGCGAAATGGAATGAGTATTTCATCTTCACCGACGGAAACACGTCCGGGGTGAAACTTACAATAGGCTGCATCCTCGCCTTCATCCTAGCCGCTGTGTTCATCTACAAGAAGATGAAGCATCAGGAGAAGATGGAGAACAAGGTCACGATGCTGTCGTATGCAGTAGGAATCGGAGTTGCTTTCGCCTTCTCGTATCTGTTCAAAGTCGTCATTGACGACCTGTTCCTAATTCTAGGATGCGAATTCGCCGGAGCCGTCGCGGCTTACGGAACCGATTTCGCGACACAGAGCAACTACGGGAAGATGAAACTTTACAAGGACGCAATCGACAAGTTGGACGCTGAAGACGCCGCTAAGCGAATTCAGGAAGAGAAGAAGGGCGGAAGAAGGGGGACATGGTTCTGATGAAAGCAAAATTCAAGGCCCCAAAAAACAAAGGTAAAATCGCGTTGGGGACAATAGCGATTGTGACAGGGGCGGCCACGGTGGCAATCTGCGGAATAGCCGGATATTACATAGCCACTACCGGATGGGACGCCGTTTTGGCTTGGTTCCAAGGAAAATGGTTCGCGATGATTGCCGTAATACTCATCATCGCCGCGTTCCTTGTCTGCATGATTTGCATGGCTTATTCGACGTTCAAGAAAACGAGGTACGACGACAATGAATGACAAGAACAGGAAAACACCGGAATTCATCATGAAGATGTCTTTCGTGGTCGTTGGATTCATCGTCATTATCGCGATAATCATAGGCTCGTATATCTGGAACCTTATCTTCGACCCAAACCATTTCGACGTCAACAAATGGGGAAACAGGACCGTGTTCAACGGTTCCATTGGGCTTGGCGGAATGGTTCTCGGATACATAGGCGTATGCGAGTCCCTTAAAGCCTCTATGGTCGGAGACTACAACAAGCTAATCGAATCTTTCGACGAACTGATTAAAGAGCTTTACGACAGCATGAGAATCGTCTATTTCGACCAATTCATACCTTGGCTCACTCAGCGCCAACTGAGAGAAAAGAAAATCCATCACCTCACGAAGCACGGAATGGGCCGAATGGAGGCCGAGGCGATAGTGGACTACGCAAGGGAAGACGACATAGAGATAATCTCTGGCGTGAGGGAAAACCAGAAGGAGAAGCCGACATCCAAGGAAGGCAAGGACATCGTAAGGAAGACACGCGATGGCAAGGAAGTCCTGATTCCGGCAATCAAGGGTACTTGGGCCTGCTACGTAGAGGAGGTCCTTACAGGGAAGATTTGCGTAAACGTCGGAGAGCCGGCGTATTACATATCAGACACCGGGATGAAGGATATAGACCTGACGTCGCTCGAGCGTCCTATAAGAACAGGTAAGGAAAGAACTGAGTCTTTGGCTCTGTCCTTCGTCCTAAAGATAATCATTACCGCCGGATACGCGACTTTGATAGGGCTTCTTGCCGCCGACATCTCTTCCGGAATCGGAACGGCAGAGGCGGTCTGGAACCTAATCGCTAGAATCTCGTCGTTGACATTAGGTGTCCTTGGAGGGGCGTTCACGGCTTCGGCGTACGTTCGTTTCCTTTGCAAGGAGCTGAAGGAGAAGATGTCCGTCGTCAGGGATTACAACAAGTTCTTGGAGGCCGGCGAATTCACCCCCAAGGCGCTTACGGATACTATGAACGAGAGGATTGCCGCTTGGCACAGCGAAGAGAATAACGAAGTGCCTGCGGATTCCGACATATTGGCAAAAAGCCAAGGAGGGCAGAACAATGGCGATTAAGAAGGATAAAGACTCGTTGCTTGAGAACGATGGCTCCGGAACGGTAAAGAAATACGAGGAAGAGCCATCCACTACAGGAGACGGAGCTACTTCCGGGGACTCCAGCGCTTTCATGGACGAAATCCAGAAATACCAGCATGAGAAGAACTACAAGGCGCTTTTCAATTCAGACATCGCCGCCTATAACCTCAAGCAGCAAACCCAGAAGAACCTCAACAACGAGCTTGCAAGCTCAGGCATGCAGACGCAAGGATACGGCACGTCTGCGCACGTAGGCGTCGAGAACAACACCGCCAACCTCTATTCGCAGAATCAGCAAGCCTACAACGAGGCAGAGAACACCGCCGCAGAGGAAGCGCAGACAAGGGCAGACACAAATGCCGAAAAGGCCGAGACAGCCGCAACCGAAAGCGACAACCAGCTTGCCACATTCCTTTCTTACTCAGACGGCTCTGACGACCAAATCAGCTCGTATATGAAGAATTACGGATATACGCTTCAGAGCGACGGGACTTGGAAGGACAAAGACGGGAACCAGCCGTCGAACTATATCCTCTCGACCATAGAAAGCGTGAAGAACGGAACGGCTACGACCAATACCGACATTGAGGTTGATTCCACTAAGAAGTCAACCTATGACAGCACGCTTACAGGAGCGGAGGGCGGCGTCAGCTTCGTCAACGCCAACAAGAGCACTTATTCCGGAATAAATACGGCAGGGTACTCCTCGAACGACATAGCCAGCGCGACCGTCGGAAACAAGGACAACACTTCAACGGATACGTTGAAGAACATCGTTGGAGACGAGGTTCAGGCAATGGTCAATTACGTCAAGGATGGAAAGGCCACCGACGGGACTCTGTTCAGGCTTCAAAGGGGAAGCGGGAAAGGAGAGACGTATCTTGTCATGTACGTGAACGGGAAATTCTATCTTTGCTCCGACGACGACAGGGAGCAGGACGGTTCCCAAGTATCCAACCGGTATAACCAATATACTGGAACGAAAGTCTATTTCAGAGGCGGGAAGCAAGTCTAAAAAACGTTAGGAGGTCTATGTATGCCTGACTATTCAAGAAGCAGAAGCGAATATCTGAAGATAATGTTCGGGGGAAAGAAAGAGGGAATCTCCTCTTTGAACCCCGAGCAGGTCAACGATGTGGGCGGAACATCTTTCGATGCCGCCTCTTTGAGCGATGAGCAGGTTGGCAACTTCCTCACGCAATATAAGAATTCTTCGGTTGCAGGCACAGACGCGTATAAGTCGGTCGAGGCCGAGAAGGAGAAAAGAGCCAATGACGATGAGGGCAAAAGCTGGTGGGAGAATGTCAGCGATTTCTTCGGCAATATAAGCACGTCGATAACAGAAGGAATCTACAACGCCGTCGATTCAGTATGGGATGCCGGCATGATGCTCGTTGGCGGGCTTTCAGGAGGATTCTGGGGGCAGTCGAACGGAACAACGGAATGGACTCAAAACGCCGCCAAATACGATTGGGTGGCCCAAGCCACAACGGTAACCCAGAAGATTAACGAACTCACGTCTCCGATTAGCTACTTAAACCCAGATAAATGGAAATCAGAATACTGGACCAACTGGGGCCAGAGCGCAAAGGATGCAAGGGCTGACCTAAACGAGAACAAAAACGTCTTTGGGAATTCAGACGTAAATAATTTCGTGTATGGGATTGGCACTACAATCGGAGAATTGCTTCCAAGCTTGGCTTTGGCGATAGCCACAGGAGGTTCTTCAGCCGGTGCAAGCATAGGGAAGAAAATCGCTGGAGTTGCTGTCCAAGCTGGGTATGCAGGTCTTAGCGCAGCTGGCTCTGGGTTCTCGCAGGCGTCCAATGAAGGCGCATCATTCCAGAGCGCCTCGGCATATGGCGGTTTGAAAGGAGGGATATCGGCTGTTGTAACCGGAGTCACATATGGGATAGGCGCAACGGCCACATCAAACAGCACAAGCGGTGTAGCCGATAAACTCGGAGGGAAAGTAGCAGACGCAACGGTAAAAAACAAATTAGCTTCTGGCCTAAGTCAAAAAGCCGCTGAGCAAGCTGGCGCATTGACTGGAACTATAACGTCAATGGCGACCAAGGCAGGAATAGATGGGACAAGACAGGCCGCCATGGTGCTTTCAGACCCGTTGGTAAAGCAGATTACGTATGACGACGACGCTCTGAACAAAGCCTATGGCTCAAATGAGAAAGCAATGGAAACATTCAAGAATGCAGGTATTGCCTTCGCTCAGGGCGCTATCACAAGCGGAATAATAACGACAGCAAAAGAGACAGGAAAATACGTATCTCTTGGCGGCAAAGAAGGATACACGGCGTCTTATTGGAACGATAGGATGCATACAGTTCTAAGCGAAAGCGGAAAAATAATTAAAAAAATGGCTAAAGGAGGCTTGTCGGAAAAAGAGCAATCTTCTCTTTTGGCTAGGCTTGATAAGAACGTGAAGATGGCGAACCAGTACAAAGAATCAGCGATAAACCAAGCCAAAGCGATGTATGATTCGGTCGATTACGAATCAGTTCATAGCAAGAGCTCAGCTAAAGGAAGCGACTTCGTTTCAGTCGATGGGGAGAAAGTTGTGGCCGACAAGGTTTTCACAAATGCGCAGAAGAGCCTCATGTCTAGGATAATTCAGGGTAGCAATGCCACTGATATGGTCACCTCAATGAATAATTCAGCCAAGAATAACTCTTGGTCTTTCAACTCGGAAACCGGAAAGTATGAAACAAGCATGAACGGCAGAATAATGATTGAGGCAAAAAAGGGTTCAAACGAGATTTCCATAAAGAGTTCAGGCGACCCTACCGGCCCATCAGTCCCAGTCAAAAAACAAGGTCAGTCTCTGATTCTATCTCCTAAAAACATAGGCGAAGTGAAGACGTCTCTCAGCCTAATATCTTCTGGGAAGCTTCCTTCGGTGTTTGGAAAAATGGAATTGCCCCTAGGCGGAAAATATTCGGGAAAGAAAATAACGTTTAGCGGTAAGGATATAACTGCTGAAGAAGCTAAGTCCTTGTCATCTGCCAAGGAATCCGATATAACCAAAATAGACGATACGTATTCGTATATAAAACTCACCGACAAGAACAAATATGTGATAATCGGGAAAGATGGTGGGAAGATTTTCGACGTATCAAAGGCGAAGATTGGGGCAAATGGAAAAATAGTTGAGGATGGGAATACAGAGCCTTTGTTCGGTATGGCTAAAACCCTTTTCGCCAAAGCCAAGCAGGAATTCGGAGTTACGAAAGAAATGATGTTCGACAGCATTTCAAGGGATTTTGGAATCGGTCTTGATTTGGGAGAGGACGCCGCTGGAAACATCCTACTTAATCCTAGCCAGAAAAGCGTCTCGTCGATAGCGGATAGGATTTACAGGAACGCGAAAGAAAAAGGAGGATTGGACCCAAACCTCCTGAAGGACCCTATAAGAGGCTCTTTCATATTCAAAGACAAAAATCAGGTAGACAATGTTCCCAGCATCATTGCGAAAATCAAAAAAGGGTTAATCAAAATAGATGTAAAAGACAAGCCAGATTATAAAGGCATACATCTCAATTTGAAAACCGAGAAGGGAATCAACGTTGAGATTCAGCTCCACGACCAGAAATCTTGGGACCTCAAAAAGAAAAGCGATACCTATTACGAGAAGTATCGCGGTGTTGATATTGAGAAATTATCAAAAGACGAGAGAAAGGAATACGACGCAAAGGGTCAGGCTTTCGCTTTAGCTTGGGGGAAAGAGGCATCAGAAGACGAGCTTTTCATGTCTTTGCGTTCCTTGGTATCCGAAGAAGCCAAATCATTCAAAGCTTTGACTGCATCTTCCTCTGAGTCGAAAGTTTCGGTACCGTCTTCCCTTGGGTCTACCTCAAATCCGAGCAATGAGCCTTTAACCGGCCCCCAAGCTCCATCAGAAAACTCTTTGTCTGAACCATCTCCGAATTTGACTAATCGCCCAGTGCAAGTGAGCACGAATCGCGTTTTGGAACCCATAAGTGATACCTCCGCTAATAGTCTACCTCAAAATGGTAAAAAATCAAATATGCTTGAAAATACTTTCGAGCAAAGCAATAATGGTGAAGGAGAAAACAATGACATTCAAAGAATACTTGGAAGAAATAGCAAAGGCAGCGAAGGGGAATCCGGTGTCATACGGAATTTATCTCGCGGCAAGTGGAAAAGAGCAGATGAATCCAGAAGGCCAATTAGCGAAATATCTAAGAAGCTGCTACGAGAAGAATACGCCACCGGTGAAAGCGGTGGAAGACTGGATTTAATCGTAGATTCCGATGGAAACGAGTATCTAGTAAACGCCCCAAACGCAACTTATAAAGCGATTAAAAACCTCATGGAAACAATCGACCCTGAGGTTAGGCAGAAACTTTCGGAGCATTCTCTCGAAGATTTTCAAAAAGCGAAGTTCACGCTTGTGTCGCCTGACGGCAAATCGTCTATTTCGGTTCTTTCAGATGGAGACATCATAAACGTCATAAACGTAGGTACGACCAAAGGGTTCGTCGACAAAGCCATGGCTTTGGCAATAGACAACGGCGGGATAAAACTTGATTGCTATAACATAGTCGGAGAGGGCGTCAACCTTCCGATGCTTTATTCAAAATATGGTTTTATTCCAACATCAAGTACTCCATTTGACCCTTCGTTCATAGATTCGAGAATAAAGGATTCTTTCACCGCAAAGAACAACGGAGAGCCTATTGTTTTCATGAAATATTCGGGAGAATACAAGGCAATGTTTGATTCTCTCGAAGAGATTCAAAGATATATACACGACTCCGCCGCTTGCCCATCTGGGGATTGGGACGCATCTTCGGCGATAAGAGACAAGTGGACGGTTGACACCTATAAAAAGTGGAAAGCGGATAATTCGAATGCCTCCAAGCAAACCGTTTTGCAATCAGCCATCTCATCGGTTGATTTCGAGAAAGTCGGTCAGGACACATCCGCAATAAAAGCCTTATTGGTAAAATCAGGCTACGATGTCGATAAACAGCTCTCTTCAGATTACGTGCCTGCGTACGTAGCCAAGCGTGCCAAGCCTAAATTTCCGTATACAAAATACGAGGAGAATGCCGACCAATACAGCGGCGACATGCCAGTTGATTCAACGATACTAGCGGGCATCGTGGCCAAATACTCAAGCGACTTGGCCACTGAGCCTGAAGACGGCTCGGCGGAGGCCTTCAACGCTTACAGGACTCTCGCTAACGGAAACCTAATCCCAACGCTGATAGATGATTTGGACAGCATGAGGAGTGAGCTTGAAACGCTTTCTTACGAAGGCAATATAAGCGATGCAGATTTAGCTAGGGCGACAAGCGCATATTTGTATCTGGAAGGCGAAGAAAACAATTATCCTTTTGACGACTTCTTGGAAAACGCGTCGGCATATTACGATTCGACCAGCGGCAGCATGGACGCATGGCATGAGGACCTAAGCAATGCTGTAGATGACTTCAAATCCGCGTTTATGGATTACGCGGAATCTCTTGCCGACAATAAAACTGATAGCACCGGTGCACCAGCCGAAACGGCTCCATCCAATAATGAAGTTAAGACAAGCGAACCTCAGGCCGACAATCCTCCATACTCCGGCAAAGTGGCGAGGAACATTAGGCAAAACGCCGAGCTAATCAAAGACAGCGCTCAGGGAAACAAAGAGCTTTCATATACGCTCAAATCTTCCATTGACGCAGGAAAGAACGTCATCGCTGAACTGGAGAAGATTATAGGAGCAGATGAAACAAACGGAACCGCAATCGACGGAAAAGAGCTTTTCGCCGCGCTGAACCTCGGCAACGAGCGAGATGTAAAACTAGCAGTAGATAGAATCGTGGACAAGGCCATTTCACGCTCAGCTGTTTTTGATGGAGGCACTGCCATGGAGATGGTTGACGATGCTTCTGAGCATGTCGCCGAGCCTCAGATTAAAGTTCTTAAAGAGGCGGCATACGACGTCATATCGTCCGCTGGCAAAGAAACAGAGAAAGCCAAATTCGAGAAATCTATGAATAGGCTCAAAGACATGATGTCGACATTGCTTGACAGAACGAAGGTCGTGTCACACATCAGAGACAAAGCGGTGTCTTTGAAAAACAAATTCGATAAAACAAGACAGTATCTGCAGGGATATTCTGACATCGATGCCTCCATCGCGGACTTTTACCACGAGTTCGTAAAGGGATTCAGGATTTCGCATTCTGGATTGACGGTGTCTCCGAACTACATCAAGAACACGATTATCCCTATGGCGTCAAGATACACGTCTGAGAATTATGTCGGAAGCGTAATCGGGTTCAACCAGTCAATCAAAAACGACTTGGATTACTTTTCGCAGAAATACGCCTCAGGGATAGACGTAAACAAAGAGCTATCAGTCGAGGACATGAGCCACGTACGAAGCATCATGGACAGCATAGCCCATGACTTGAATGAGCAGAGCCTAGCTAAGCACGACGCTCAGGTCGCGAAAGCCAAAGACGGCGTGATGGCGGCCAGATACACTCGCAACGCTCGCGTAGGCAAGCACGCAGGAGTAATCACCTCGTATAAGGATTCCTCCATGAACATCCCTACTTTCATCGCAACCTACCTTGGAAAGGAGCATCCGCTTTACGAGGCTTCTACGCATGGATGGCAGAAAGCCGAGAACTCGAAGCTGAGGAACAAGCACGAGATGGAGTCTTTCGTGAACTCCATTTCGGAAAGATACGGATTCAGCGACAGGAAGATTGGAAAATCGCTTGGAGCCGCGCTTTCCAAGCAAGTCAACTTCAAGGGAATAAAGATGACCAAGTCGCAGGCGGCGGCCATCATCTTCACGATGGAGACTAGGCCGGAGATAGTCGGAAACAACAAGATTTCTCTGGTTTCTGGAAGGGAAAAGGTCTCTACCATGTTCCCGTTGCAGCAGGGAGACAAGGAACGTTTGGAGAAGCTGCTGACTGAAGACGAACTCGCCTGCACGAAAGCCATAGTCAAGGAGTTCCTCAACGGAAACGGGACATCAAGATACATCAAATGGTATAAAGACACGTTCGGAGTCACGCCTGAGATTGAGGACAATTATTTCGGAACGCAAACCGACGGGTCGCAGATTCAAATGAACGAGGGCGCGATTTCCGGAAGGAACTACATCAGCGGAGCGTCTTGGGGAAGGACCAAGGCCCGCGTCGAGCACGGAAAGCCGATGAAGATAATCGGATTCACGGAACAGATTGACCAATATATCGACGACCTTTCGTTCCGCGAGGGTTACACGTCATTCTTGGATGACGTCAGAATCCAGCTCAACGTCAAGATTGACGGGGAGTCCCTTGACCAAATAATGTCCGAGACATGCCCTGATTGGAATAGCGGCGTCAACTGGAGAAACTACATGACGCATGTTTTGCTTGACGACATGTCATTCTCAAAGGGCGGTAAATTGACCAGTATTACGAACAATCTTCAGGCATCGGTGCTTTCATTGAACATCGGCTCACAGCTAAGGCAGTTGCTTTCCTCGTTTACGGTAATGGGTGAGAGCGGAGTCTCTACGTACATGCGCTCAATTCCGAGGATGGGATACAACCTTTTGCACGCCAAGAGCGTCGCCGAGAAGATTAAGCGTCTGGTCCCGATTTTCAAGGAGCGCGTCGAGAACCACGGGCTCGCCAAGGGGAAACTGTCCACGGAGACGCTTAACATGTTCCACAAGATAGGTCTTCTTGGCATGGAGAAGCTCGATGAGCTGAACAACGTCGTTTCCGTATGGGCGGTGGCGGAGACGATAGCGAAGGAAGAGGGATTCGCTTTAGGCTCAGAAGCCAGCGACAGCAGGTCGGCTGAGATTTTCACCGACCTTCTGCTTATGACGCAGTCGAACAACAACAGCATGTACACGTCGCCTCTCAGAAGCCGCTACCTTGGCGACTTGAAGAGGATGGCGTGGGGTCTGTTCGGCTCCGACAACCAAAACAAGGCGCAGCAGGTGAACCAGTCAACGTTCGAGGAGGCCAACGCCGGCAAACGCGCCTCGGAATACGAAAAAACAATGAACGACGAAAACGCCTCTCAGGAAGACAGGGACTTTGCCAAGTCCCAAAAAGCAAAATGGGACAAATCGTATTCGAAGAAGGCTTACTCCAAGAAGACGGCTGGGACCATTGCCGGGCTTATACTTTCCGGTCTAGGAGCAGCCGGGATAAAAGAATTCATGGACCGCGTTTACGGCAAGAAGGACTGGGACGAATCGGTCGATGCCGCTGAATTCGCCAAGGACGCTTCACTTGAGGCGTTCGTCAACTGGATTCCGTATCTCGGAACCATAGCAAATTCTGTGGAAAACAACAGCGACGTCTCGGTTTTCACGCTTGACAGAATCAACAATTTCGTAGATTCGGTCAAGTCGATAATCTCGTCTGGAGGAGACGAGGCCAAGCTGAGGGCCGCAATCAACGTTTTCGCTAGGGACATGGCCGAATTCCTAGGAATACCGGCTAACAACGTCTACAAGCTGATAAAGGGGATAATCAAGAGCATCGACGAGGGTACGTACATGAGCATGTACGGATGGCTTGAAAACCTTTCGGCCAAGAGCATAACGGCTTCGTACAAGTCGTCAGTAGACGACGGGAACCTGACCGATGCCGTCTCCGATTTGGGAACGCTTTATTCTATGTACAAAATAGGAAACGCCTCTAGGAACCAGCTTATGGAGATTTCTAGGCTGTCCATCGCAGGATATTCAAACGCCGTAGCCAAGAACGTCCCTACTTACTACACCGACGAGGACGGGAACACGGTTTACCTTACGTCCGAAGAGACTGCGGCGTTCAGGGCGTTCTACTCAAAATCAGCCAGCGCCGTAGACAAGGTAATATCGTCCAGCGTCTATCAGAAGATGGGCGACGACGCGAAAGCAAAGATAATCAAAAAGGCATACGACGCCTTCTATGAGGCCGCTAAGTACAAAGCGGTCGGAATCGAGCCCACTTCGCAACTTGGTCGCCTGCTTGCGTACGCAGGAGGAGATTTCGACATCGCGATGAACCTCCTCCTCATACAGCAGGCTTCCGAACTGTCCGATACAAAATACATGACGAAAAAGCAGCAGACTCTCAAACTCGTCAATTCCGCAGGAATGAGCAGGGGAGGAAAACTTCTTGCTTTGTCGCTGATGGGGTACAAGCCGAGCGAAGAGAACGAACCAGCGTTGAGGAACTATCTGATAAGTCTGGGGTTCACAAAGTCCGAGGCGGCTGACTTCATGTCGTGAAATGGCACTTTTATGTCACCCGATAGCCACTGATAAAAACAGAGTTTATGACGTAATATCGAAAATGTAAAAGGAGATTCAAATGGCAAAGAAACTAGACGTGACCCCGATTTCGGAAGCCCAGCTGAACAGCGGCAATTTTAACTATCTGAAAGCCAATAGCCCGCATGCCCTTCCGAATTCTCCGACGGCTCAGGGATGGTCTGCGGACGCAATCAAGCGCCAGCTGTACAAAGCCACCGACATCCTGTTCGTCTGGATTCAGAAGCTGGCCGTGGCGACCAACGACGAGATTGTCGAGATTTCCTCAATCATAGATTCCGTGTTCGATGGAACCGAGGTCGTAGGTAAAGCGACCAACGATTCCGAAGGCAATAAGATTTCATCGACTTATGCTACTTTGGTAGCCCTTCAAGGCGAGATAGCCCGTTCTAAGGCGGCAGACGCAACCCATACAGACGACATAAAGAAGATTAGCGACGAAGAGGCTAAGCACGTCCATATTAAATTGGACAATTCCAAGGTTCCTTATGCGGAGTATCCGGCATCGAGCGGAATCAGCTCGACCGATAATCTGATGACTAGGGAAGACGGCCAGAATATAGCTTCAAGCGTTAACAGAGTAGTTGCCGCATTGGGCATCTACTATTCCATTTCGGATTCCAACAAACGCAGAATCTCAGACATTCTCGACGGAACATCGAAAGTCGCAAACGCCAAAAACGCAGACGTAGCCACTTACGATTCAAGCGGCAATAAAATCAATGCCGCCAATTACGGCAAAAAGGTAACCCTGACGTACGTTCAGTCCACAGGCGTTATCACGGTTCATCTGTTCAACCAGAACAACGATGAGATAAGCACAGCCGACTATAACCTTCCCACCGAACTCATCTTCGATAGCCAAGGCTATGACTCGGCAACCAAGAAGCTGTGGTTCCACCCGACGGGGAACGCGGCAGGGGCGAATGTCGAGATTGATGTAACCGACCTGTTCGACGTTTACACCGGAGATACCACGGACGCTTGCATAAGCGTGAGCGTATTGAACAACAAGATAACCGCCACCATAAAGGACGGCTCAATCGGACTAGACAAGATGTCATCCACATTCCAATCGACTTGGGACAGCTGGACTTCGGCGGAGGCCACTAGGGCTTCAAACGAATCCACTAGGCAATCGCAAGAGGCAACTCGCCAGCAAAACGAGCTGACGAGGCAGGCAAGCGAAGCCGAGAGGCTTGCCAATTATAACCTCTACAGGAATTCGTTCGGGAAGGTTTGCCTGAACTATTCTGCGTTGAAGACGCATTAGTTGATTAAATTCCAAAAAGGAGGAATTGAATTATGAGCGAAGATTTATCGACGGAGTTGATGACTAGACTGGAAGGGAAGAACATAGCAGACGGAATTACCAAGCTCGTAGCGGTTATCCTCATGAGGGGCACGAAGGCTCTCAGGGAACTGACTTGGGGAGAGATTGACAACCTTCTAAAACTGGGTTCTGCTAACGAGGTTTTCGCCCTGCATGACGAACTCGTCGTCCTTTCTAGCCCTACGGTTGCCACATTCCAAGGGACACTGACCGAAAACGGGACAGCCGGAATCACCGGAGCAACAGTCGTCAGCGAGACATTCATAAGCAAGGTCGGTACCAAAGAGGCAAGTCTGAAATACGTTTACGATGGCTCCAATTGGCATCTTGAGACAATCGACGGCACAGTAGTCACTCTGAGCGATTACGGGCTTACGCCGGCAGGAACGTTGAAGTCTAACGACTATATCTTGGCATCGGAATCTCCGGCGCAGAACACCTACGAGGTCGTCAACATCTCCTCCGATGGGAAGAACGTTACCATCCTTTCCAAGGACTGCATCAAGGAAGCCCAGCAATTTAAGACCAATCCAGAGCTCGCTTTCGCTAACACCCTTGCCATCATCCCTGCCGGGAAATACAAAATCACAACCAAGACCGCAGGGGACAATGACCTCGTTGCCGACGGGACTTATGTCTTTACCACAACCGTTGCCATTCCTCTGGGCGGTGGCTTCCATATCGACGTAATCGGAAGTTATTACGAAAGCGGCGCGAAAGCCGACCACGTTCCTACCACCGTCAAGACCTATGCCGCCGACCATAGCACCGTCTTGGAGACTTTGAGCCTAATGGCTTACAACTCCTCCACCGATAGCGCGGCAGTCGATATGGGAACTTATACGAGAGAATACGATTCTACTGTCACATATAAGAATACCTATGGAATTGTAAATTTCAGCAGATGCGTATATTACGGAAGCGGAGAGTATGCAACCTCGACTATCCGCCAATGGAACATCGGGGAGACAGCCGCAGGGACTTGGTGGAAGATGAAGTCTATCTTCGACATAAAGCCGTCCAACGGATGGACCGACCAAAGAACCCCCAATCTGAAGACCTTCGACAGCGAACTCATGAAGTATCTCAGAAAGCATGACTTCTCTTATTACATGAATGACAGCGACTATAACCTCATGAAGGCGTTAAGCCTGACCAAGCCGGTGCAGTTCCTAGACGACCCGGACGTTACCGTAAGCAACGATACGGCTGGAAATCTCAGGAAGATTACCGTCCATGACAAAGTCTGCTTGCCTTCGGTCGCGGAACTTGGATTTGGAACTGATTACAATGACTATCTAGCCGGCAATGTCGTCTATCAAGCCTTCGACGGAGCCACTAACGTCGACCGAATCAAATACTATGGCACAACGGCCAAATATCAGTGGCTCCGGTCCACCCACCCGTGGAACTGCGGCCGTGCCGCCTTGGTGACGCCCGCTGGCGCGTTGAGCGCCAGCGATGCCGGCTATGCCTACGGGGTGCCGCTCGCTTGCATTCTTGGAGAGTAATAATCGAACAATCGAATATCCGTCTCATTTAGAGACGGAATAAGGAGAAAACACCATGTCCGTAGTTGTAGGGGAGAGGAACGAAACAAAACTAGAGGTTCTTCTCCAAGCCGAGAAATTGGCCGGATACACTGTGAACATAGTCTCTAACGAAAAGCACTTCCCAAAACGCTATAGATGGTGCCTCAATGACGAACTTGTCAAAAAGGCTATATCAATAGTCGAACTGGTGAATGGCGCCAACAGCGTTTATCCGAAGACGAAATCCGATTACGAGGTCAGAAGGTCAGTCCAAATGGAGGCTTTGGCCGAAATGGGCAAGTTCCTTGCGTTGATTGCAACGGCAAGGGCATGCTTCGGTATAAAGCTCGAAGCCATATCATACTGGATAGACACAGCCACATATACGAAGACGATTATGCAGAAGTGGATTCAATCCGATTGCGTTAAGTTCGGTGGTTTGCCAGATTAAAAACTGGCTTCCATAAATGGCGGGAGGCTGTAACCAACTGCATTGCTCCGGTCCACCAACCCGTGGAACTGCGGCAATGCCGCAATGGTGACGCCCGCTGGCGCGTTGAACAACAACAATGCCAACAATGCCAACGGGGTGCCGCTCGATTGACAAGGAGGACTTAGTAAACATGACTGACGATTGTTGTGCCGAAAAACTCTCTGGCAAGGAGCCTCCTTCCATGGCTTGCGCAAGCAGGCCGAAGAAAGAAAAGGGCGGACGGGGCTCGGTGAACCGATTGCCTCTATCACCCGCCCTAATATCCACATCAGACTTGGACAACCTCTACAAAGCCTCGCAGGAGTGCCGCAGGGGTGTCAACTGGAAGGATTCGGTAATAGGGTTCCAATCCAACCTCATCTCCAATCTCTCTAGGCTGAAGGCGGAGCTAATCAGCGGAAGATACAGAATCATGCCGTACAAGAGGTTCGTCGTCTATGAGCCGAAGGAGAGGAAAATCGAGGCGACGTACCATCGCGACAGGGTAGTGCAGAGAGCGCTGTGCAACGCATATCTGTACGACGGCCTGACTCGGCACTTCATCTACGACAATGGGGCGAACCAGAAGGGCAAGGGAACCGATTTCACCAGAGGAAGGCTAAAGGTCCTGCTCCATAGGCACTACTTGAGGAACGGCCCTTCAGGATACGTGGCATACGTTGACATACATCATTTCTTCGACTCCATACCGCATGAAGTTGCGCTGGAGGCCGTGAAGAAGAGGGCTCCAGACCCATTCGCAGTCGACATGTGCCGAATGGCAATCGAGAATCACGAAGGCTCGACCGGAATAGGATTAGGAAGCGAACTATCACAGTTGATGGCACTGTCCGTCCTCGATGGAGTTGACCATTGGGCCAAAGAGAAGATGAAGGCGAAGTGCTACGTCAGGTACATGGACGATTCGGTAGCCGTCTTCAAAACCAAAGAGGAAGCTCAGCGATACCTGAAGGGCACACGAGAAGAGCTGTCCAAATTGGGGCTGGAGGCTTCCGAGAAGAAAACGCTCGTCTTCCCGCTGAAGAACGGAATCAATTTCCTTGGATGGAGATACATCCTGAAATCCAACGGCAGGCTGATACTCAAGCCGAAGAAAGGGAAGATTCCGGAGTCAATAAGAAAGTTGCGGAGGATGAAAAGAGCAGGAGTCCCAATCGAGACTATCAGACAAAGCAAGGAATCAATGGTGGCTTCCCTAGAATATGGGAACGCCGCCAAAGAGATAAAAAGATTAGAAAGGTTCTTTAAGGAGGAACTGGAAAATGGAAGATGAAAGAAAGGTCTCTATCGTCAGCGTAGGAGAAAAGGAGAGGGGCATCGAAAGAAAGGCTAAAGAAGCGAATTCCCTAGCCTCTACTTTGAAGGACGAAGACGATACCCACGTAGGCATCAACATGAAGATTGCCGAAAAGTATCCGCTCAATTCGCAGAACGCACTGTTCAGGCACGCCATCAAGAAGCTGCTTGACAAGGCCGGAATCACCGATGATGAGTTCACCGCCTTCAATGCCTACTGCGATTCAGTCGTCGCCGAATCGAAGAAAGGAGGAAATTGATATGGCTTGCAAAGCTAAAGGCAAAAAGAAAACCGGGAAGAAACGCTGCTGAATGGTTTTATCAAGGGACGACTTGGCATCTCTGCTTTCTTTTTTGGAATATCTCGGCATCCATAAATCAGGGATAGTCGCCATTTTCCAAAAAGGAAGCTCGGTTTGGTCGTCTCATCCAAGAGACTTGGATTTTACCGTAATCACAGAAAAGGAATCGCCTGTCAGATTCACGTCAGACAGGCTCTTTTTCTTGAAAGGACTGAAGGTTGAGTGCTCTATATACTCTTTGAAAGAGTATAAAGAGCCGTGGTCCTATACTCCGAACATACTGTTTTGCGAGGAAGAGGGCCATAGATTGGTGTTCGGGACATGCGCACGAGTGCCTGCTCACGCGTGCAAGCGCAAAAGCGAGGAAGCGATAAGGGCCATAGAGCTTTTCGAAAACGGTCTTTTCTTTCCGCAGGACGATGAACTGGCGTTCCCGAAGAAAAGGCTTGCATCGTTCCTGATGCTGGCTAGGTCATTCGGAGAGAAGGTTTCCGATGATGAGATAGAGGATGCGCACGACGAGAAAAAGGAACCGTCCGAATACAAAGACATGTTCTTCCGCGTCAAGAAGGCTATAGAGGAATGATTTGACACCAAAAATGACACCTTTTTGACACCAATTAAACAAAAAACCCCGACATAATCGGGGTTAATTGTGCTTTGGAGCAAGTGACGGGAATCGGACCCGCGTATTTACCTTGGCAAGGTAATGTTCTACCATTGAACTACACCTGCGCATCTTTTGAGACGCGTTGATTATTATAGGTAATGGCAAAACTCTAATCAAGTGGAAGAAGCAACTTCGCTGTCCTATAATTCCATAGGTCCACAAAGGAAGAAAAAAATGGCTGACTTGGATGATTTGGCGGAACTGTTGTTCCCCGACGTAAACGAGACGATCGACGACCTTGAGAGGAAATACCCACCCCGGAGACTGCAGGAAGGCGCCCAGGTGACCCGCTTCGCCCCCTCCCCGACCGGCTTTCTCCATACCGGCAGCCTTTTCACCGCCCTTATCGGCTATACCCTTGCCAAACGCTCGAACGGCGTTTTCTTCTTTCGCCTCGAGGACACCGACACGAAGCGCACCATCGCCGGAAGCGGCAAGGATCTGATCGATCAACTGGCCGTTTTCGGGCTCGATAGCGACGAAGGGTACCGCCCTGAAGGCGACCTCGGGGACTACGGCCCCTACAGGCAGTCGCTCCGCAAAGGCATTTATCGCGCCGTCATCAAAGAGCTCATCCGCCGGGGGCGGGCCTATCCGGATTTCTGCACCCCCGAGGACCTCGACAGGATAAGGGCCGCCCAAGAGGCCAACAAAGTCCTGCCCGGCTACTATGGGGCTTATGCCCGCGACCGCAGCCTTTCGGTCGACGAGGAAATCGCCCGCATCAAGGCGGGAACGCCCTGGGTCATCCGTTACCGAAGCCAGGGCGACCATGACAAAAAGACCAAGTTCACGGACGCGATCCGCGGCGAGATCGAGCTTCAGGACAACGACGTCGACGTCGTCATCCTCAAGAGCGACGGCCTTCCGACGTATCACTTCGCCCACGTCGTCGACGATCACTTCATGCGCACGACCCTCATCACCCGCGGCGAGGAGTGGATCCCCTCGACCCCGATTCACCTCGATATGTTCCGAGCCCTGGGGTGGAAAGCCCCCAAATACGCCCATCTGCCGGTCATCATGAAACTCGACCACGGCAATAAGCGCAAACTCAGCAAGCGCAAGGACCCCGAGGCCGCCGTTTCCTATTTCCTCGATCAGGGTTATCCTCCGGAGGCTTTGCTTGTCTATCTCATGTCGATCGCCAACAGCAATTTCGAGGAGTGGAGCGCGGCCAATAAGAGTTACGATTTGTCGAAGTTCCCCTTCTCCCTTAAGAAAATGTCGCTCGACGGGGCGCTTTTCGACCTTGCCAAACTCAATTATTTCTCCAAGGAGATCATCGCCAAGGAGCCGGCGGCGAGCCTGCTTTTGAAAGTCAAGGCGTGGGCCGCGTCTCACGACGGGGCGCTTTCAAAGAAAATCGCGGGCGGGGAAGCCTATTTCGGGAAGATCCTCAACATCGAAAAGGAACGGAAAAACCCCCGCAAAGACTATGCCAAATACGGTGACATCGAACCTTTGGTCCGTTTCTTCTACCGAGACGATTACGAGAAGATGGTGGCTGCTGGGCTCCCGTTCAATCCCGCTTTCGACAAAGGCTTCTTAGCCAAGCTTCTCACCGAGTTCGCGAATGGGATGGCTTACGGGTCGGACGAGGAAACGTGGTGGAATGGCGTCAAGGCGATCGCCGAGAAGAGCGGCTTCGCCCTCAGCAACAAAGACTACAAAGCGAATCCAGGGGCCTATATGGGCTCACTCAGCGACGCGGCGGAAATCCTTCGCGTGGCCCTAACATGCGTTAAGCAGTCCCCCAATCTCCACGAGGTCATCGAAATCCTCGGCGAAGCGGAGACGAAACGGCGTTTGCTCGCGCTGGCCGCCTCTTTAGCGGCCTGATTCCTTCTCTTTCTTGCAAGTCCGCGTGCGCGATGGTTTAATAATACGCGCTGGCCCTGTCGTCAAGCGGTCAAGACACCGCCCTCTCAAGGCGGGTTCCCCAGTTCGAATCTGGGCAGGGTCACCAGACAAAAGCGGCGTCTCGCGGAAGCGGGATGCCTTTTTTCGTGGCGAAGCGAAAGCGGGGCCGCGCCCAAGCGGGAACGAAAGAGACAAGAAACCAATATTCCGATATAGGGTTAAATATATTAAAAACCATGCATATATTATCAATCGGTATGATATGTTAGTAATCATCATTATGAAAAACAACTCAATTTATCGGATGAATAATCTTATATATCTTTTGATTGACTAAATACCGAATACGGAATAAAGTATTTTATCCATAATAGGAGGGGAAAAACATGAATTATCGCAGCGTCGTCGAGACCGCGGCGGATTGGAAGGTGAATGAGCGGCGCGTGCGCGTTCTTCTTGACCAAGGGAGGATCCCGGGCGCCATGAAGGTCGGGCGCAGCTGGATGATCCCGGAAGACGCCGCGAAGCCCCTTGACGCGAGGACGAACCCTTCAGGGCGCGGAGAGGTCAATGTCAAAGAGCGTTACGACGTTGACTTCCGCACCTACATGAAGAAATACCCGGACGACGATGGCTTCTTCGGCCGCTTCGGCGGAGCTTACGTGCCGAAGGGCCTTGAGAAAGCCCTCAAGGAAATCTACGACGGGTATCTGACCATCTGCAAATCCGCCAAGTTCATCGGTGAGCTTCGTCGGATCAGGAGCCAATACCAAGGCCGCCCGACCCCGGTGTATCATTGCGAGCGCCTTTCCAACTACTTGGGCAAGGCTCAGATTTACCTGAAACGCGAAGACCTTAACCATACCGGCGCCCACAAGATAAACCATACGATGGGTGAGGTGATGCTCGCCAAATATCTTGGCAAAACCCGCGTGATCGCGGAGACCGGCGCCGGCCAGCACGGCGTGGCGGTGGCGACCGCGGCGGCCTATTTCGGATTGAAGTGCGAAATATACATGGGCGTCGTCGACATGGCGAAGCAAGCCCCCAACGTCGCCCGAATGAAAATCTTAGGGGCCCGGGTCGTCCCGGTGAAGGAGGGGGCGGGGTGCCTCAAGGAGGCGGTGGACGCCGCCTTCGTCGAGTATATGAAAACGTGGAAGAACACTTTCTACGCGATCGGCTCGGCGGTTGGCCCGAATCCTTTCCCGATGATGGTCCGCGATTTCCAATCGATCGTGGGGCAGGAGGCCAAGGAGCAATTCGTCCAAATGACGGGCGAGCTTCCCGACATCGTCTGCGCTTGCGTCGGCGGCGGCTCCAATTCCATCGGCATGTTCGAGGCTTTCCTGCCGGAGCCGGTGGAGATCGTCGGCGTCGAGCCGCTCGGGCGCGGCCCCAAACTCGGCGACAACGCCGCCTCCATGGCTTTCGGAAGCGAAGGGGTCATGCACGGTTTCAACTCCATGATGATCAAGGATAAGGAAGGGGGGCCCGGCCCGGTCTATTCCGTCGCCAGCGGCCTCGACTATCCTTCGGTTGGCCCGGAGCACGCCTTCCTCCATGAGCTTGGGCGCGTCAACTATGACGTCGTGACCGACAAGGAGGCTCTTGACGCTTTCTTCATGCTGAGCCGGCTCGAAGGCATCATCCCCGCCCTCGAGAGCGCCCATGCGGTCGCCTATGCCATCCGCCGAGCCAAGCAAATGAAGCATGGCTCCATCTTGGTCAACCTCTCGGGCCGCGGCGACAAAGACATCGATTACGTGATCGAGCATTACGGCAAAGATTACGGCATCCTCGATTAGACGGTCTTTTCCCCAAGGTCGCGATTCTCCTTTCCCGCGGCCTTTTCTTTTTTATGGGATAATCAAAAGATGAAAGACGCCTATCGTCGCCTCGTGGGGGAACTCGAAAACCCAAAAGCCCCTCGAACCTCCTATCGCCTTGGGAACGCGAACCTCTATGGCTCGGAAATCCGTTCCATCGGAGTGAAAATCCCTTACGTCAAGGAAGTGGCCGCCAGATATGCCGCCGACCCAAGCCTTTCGCTCGCGGACTTTTCCTTGACCGACTCGGTCGAGCTCACGATTTGCTTCTTCATCATCGGCCTTAGGCGATGCGTCTCCTTTGACGAAAAGATGGCCTTTTTGCGGGAGAGGCTGCCCTGCGCCGATTCGTGGGCCGTCACCGACGTCTGCCCCCAATTCATAAAGCCGGCCCCCCTCGGAACCTATCTTCCGTATTATCGGGAGTTCATCGCCTCGCCTTATCCTTTCGTGCGCCGCTTCGCCTACGTCTACGCGCTATCCTATCGCCGAGACGAAAAAGCCGCCTCCTTCATCGGGGGGATAAAGAAAGAGAGCGAGTACTACGTCACTATGGCGGAAGCCTGGCTTCTCGCCACTCTCGCCATCGATCATTATGGGGACGTCCTCGCCTTCCTCAAATCGAAACGGGCTTATCCGGCCCTTTTCCGCAAAACGATATCCAAATGCCGCGATTCGTTCCGGATTCCCGCAGGGCGCAAAGAGGAACTGATGGCCTTGCGGGAAGAAAGAAAGCGCTTCGTCGGGGTTTCGGCAAATAAGCGTTGAGTTCGCGTAGCGAATGAGCCTAAAATTCCTATTGTTGTTTTTCGCTTTCATACAGAAGAAAAGGGGAGGGATTGGCGTATGGCTACGAAATTCGTCTTTGTCACGGGCGGGGTCGTTTCTTCTCTAGGAAAGGGCATCTTCGCCTCCTCATTGGGATTGTTGCTTAAGAGCCGCGGCCTCAAGGTCTTCATGCAGAAGTTCGATCCTTATCTCAACGTCGATCCAGGCACGATGTCGCCTTATCAGCACGGCGAGGTCTACGTGACGGGGGACGGGGCCGAGACCGATCTCGACATCGGCCATTACGAGCGCTGGCTCGACGTGAACCTTTCGCGCGATTCGAGCGTTTCCTCGGGTCAGATTTACAGCGCGGTCATCGAGAAAGAGCGCCGGGGCGATTATCTTGGCGCCTGCGTCCAAGTCATCCCCCACGTGACCAACGAAATCAAAAGCCGGCTCAAGGAAGCTTCGCTCCATTCGGGCGCCGACGTCGTCATCGCCGAAATCGGCGGCACGGTCGGCGACATCGAGTCCCTGCCCTTTTTGGAGGCCATCCGCCAAACCCGCCTCGAACTGGGCTACGAGAACACGCTTTTCGTCCACAATACCTTGGTTCCTTATCTTCGCGTGGCGGACGAGAGCAAGACCAAGCCCACCCAGCATAGCGTCAAGGAGCTTTTGGGCTTAGGCATCCAGCCCGACGCGATCGTCTTGCGGAGCGAAGTCGGCCTCTCCGCGGCGGCCAAGGAGAAAATAAGCCTCTTCTGCAACGTTCCCGTGAACGGCGTCTTCGAGGCCGACGACTGCAAAGTCGTCTATGAGCTTCCGATGAAGCTTCACGAGCAGGGGCTCGACGATTACGTTTTGGATCACTTTGGGATCAAGGCCCCCAAGCCGTCCCTTAAGGGCTGGGAAGGCTGGGTCAACAGCATCTACGAATCCAAAAAGGGCGTCAAGATCGCCCTTGTCGGCAAATACGTCGAATTGCATGACGCGTATCTATCCGTCGTCTCGGCCCTTAAGCACGCCTCCTATTCCTATCGGCGGAACGTCGAAATCGGCTGGGTCAAAAGCATGGACGTGACGGAGAGTAACGTCGCGGACATCCTCAAGGGTTACGACGGCGTCCTTGTCCCGGGGGGCTTTGGCGAGCGTGGGAGCGAAGGGAAGAAACTCGCGATCCGTTACGCCCGGGAGAGCGGAACGCCGTTTCTCGGCATCTGCTTCGGGCTTCAGCTCGCGGTGGTGGAATTCGCTCAGGACGTGATGGGCCTAAAAGGGGCCAACACGACCGAATTCGACCCCAACACCCCGTTCCCGGTGGTCGATTTCCTCCATGACCAGTACGCGGACATCGCTAAGGGCGGGACGATGCGCCTTGGATACTACGATTGCGAGCTGAAGCCCGGCAGCTTGGCCTATCGCCTTTATGGGCGGAAGCTCATCAAGGAACGCCACCGGCACCGTTACGAACTCAATAACGCCTATCGGGAGGACATGGAAAAAGCGGGCCTCAAGGTCTCGGGCGTCAATCCCCAATCGGGTCTATGCGAAATCGTCGAGCTTCCGGGCCACCCCTTTTTCATCGCCTCTCAGTTCCATCCGGAATTCACTTCGCGCCCGCTCCGCGTCAACCCCCTTTTCAAGGGATTCGTCGGGGCCGCCATCGCAAAGCGTGGCGATTGAGGTCCGCTGTGCTATATTGAAGGGGCATGAAAGCCCTCGTCCTTTATACGTCCGCGAGCGGACGCCGGGATTTTTCGAAGAGAATCGGCCGCGTCCGCGCCGCCCTCGGGTCCGTTTTCGCTCCGCTTGAGTTCGCAAAATGCGAAAAGCCGGGGGATTTGAGCAGGATTTCCGCGCAGGAAGCCCCTCACTACGACACCCTCATCGTCGCTGGCGGGGATGGCACGTTCAACGCTTTGATCAACGCCATCGCGCCCTTGCCGGTCCGCCCCAAAATCGGTTTCATCAATTTCGGGACCCTTGGCGACGTCGGAAGGAATTTCGGGGTGACCCATTCCTTCGCGCGCGCCCTTAGAATCATAAAAGCGGGGAAAACGGAGCCTTTTGACATCGGCAGAATCGGGGATTCGTATTTCGCTTACGTGGCGGCCGCCGGTTGTTACAGCGATATCGCTTACTCAGTCAAGCGGAGCGCGAAAAAACGATGGGGCAAGGCCATTTATTACCGTTTGGCCGCCAAATCGACCCTCAAAAAGGCCGGTTATGCGGTCCGTTACGTCACTGCTAAGAAGACGGTGACGAGGATCGTCCCCTTCCTCATGGTGATGAACGGAAGCCACATCGGCGGGTTTGGGGTTAACAGGAAATCATCGGTCCACGATGGGGAGATGGAGCTCTTTTTGCCCAAGCGATCCTTGTCCAACGGCTTAGCTCAGACCCTTTTTCGCCCGACGAGCGAAGTGGTGCCGGTGACGGAGGTCGACATCCGTCCGATGGATTCCCTCCGATGGTGCCTCGACGGCGAACCGGGACCGGTGGGCCGCGCCCATTTTTCCGTCCTTCCTTCGTGGATTCAGGTTTATGCGAAGTGAATAAGTAAACTATGGTTAACTATCGTGTGTCAGCACATCGAAATCCTCGCAAAAGTTGCTTTCTTTGCTTTCTTTTTGCGCGTGGGTGTGCGTAATATAAAATTGAATAGCGAAATAGAAGGAGGCTTTTGAATGAAAAAAGCGTCAATCATCCTGTCGATAGTGGCTTCCGTCCTCGTGGGCGTGGCGTTTATCGTTTTTTTCTTCGTGCCGCAATCCACGGGCTATATGGCCTATGGCTTCCAAGGAAGCGGCCTGGAATACTGGGCCCCTTCGCGCCTTGAGTTCTTTAAGTTCTCCTCTTTCGCGAAAACCTATGGCCAGTACCCGATCATGTGGGCCTTTTTTATCGGAATGGTCCTAATCGTGATTCTTTGGGTCGTTCACCTTGTCGTCATGGGGCTCCGCCATCGGGGGAACTCCTTCTTCGTCGGCTTCGCGTGGCTGCTCGCCGGGGCTCTATCCCTCGACGTTGTTATTTACGGTTTTCTGCCTGGCATGTGGGCTTCGGCCAACTTGACCCATGAGGCTTGGATAAGCCAATTCGAGGGCGGGACGGTTCCCGCCCAGTACGCGAATATCGTCGCCATCGTGAGGGGGATCTCTGGCGCCACGCCCATGACTTGGATCATGGACTTGCTGCCATACGTTCTCGGGGCCATCGCCCTGATCCTTCTCGTCGTGGCCCTCATCCTTTCTTTTGCCGACATGGGCAAGAATCCGGGCGCGAAGAGGAAAAAGCCCCTCGTTCCGGCCGCCGATGAAGCGGCGGAGGAGAATCCGGCCCCGATCGCTTCGGAGGAAGCCGAGGGGGAAGACGAATACCGCCAGACGCTCAATGACGAGTTGAGCGAGATCCCCGACAAGCAGACGACCGTCACCGGTCAGTCCTATCAGGGCCCTCAGCCTGGGATTATCCAGTACATCAATTACGGCGGGAAAGGGGTAAGCAAACAAAATATGAACAACGGGCAATACGTGACCAAGGACGATCTGACCAGCATCATCCGCGAGGAACTTGGCGACTATGAGGCCAAGGAGGCGAAAGCGGAGGAGCCCGCGGATAGCGCGACGCTGACTAGCGACGACCTTCGCCAAATCATCCGCGAGGAGATCGGTCAGGCGAAACCGGTGGACATGGCCCCGGCTCAGGACGGCATGAAGGCCAGCGAGATCCGTCAGCTTATCGCCGAGGAAATCGCCAAAGCCCTTGCCGCCGAGCGCGACGCCGATGCCAGAAACGAGCAAGAGCGCGAAACTCGGCGCGAGGAAAGGGAAGCCGCTGAAAAGGCCGCTCGCGAGGGGGATGAAAACCTCCGTGAGGCCCGCGTCGAAGAACTGGCGGCTCAACTTCGCGCCTCCAACGACGAACTGGCCAAAACGAAAAGCGCCTCGCTTCGCCCCGAGGAGGTTCGCACCATCGTGGCCCAGGAGCTCGATCGCAAATTCCCTAACGGCGCCCTTATCGCTCAGGCGGCGCCCTTGGCATTCGTCCCTTCGCCGGCCCCGTCCGCGGCGCCTCCATCGGCGATCTCGCCCGTGGTGGCCCCGGTCGCGCCGGTCCCCGCCCCTTCTTTCGTTCCCGTCCCCGAAACCCCGAAGATCATCCGCATCCCCTTCCCGACCCGTTTGACGGAGGCCGACAAGGATCTACGGGCCAACTACAACACCCTGAAGGCCGAGGCCCTTTCCTATGGGCTCAAGAGCCGCGTCTCCAATTCGGGCGACACGTTCCGCCTCCACACCAAGACTTACCTTAAGATAGCCATCGCCGGCAAAGGGCTTAAACTCTACCTGGCGATAGACCCAAAAGATTACGCCAACGGGCCGATTCCCGTCAAAGACGCTTCGGGAAAGAACATCTACAAAGAGATCCCGGGCTGCTTCAAGGTCAAGAGCGATCTGTCCCTCAAGCGCGCCAAGCAGCTTATCGCCGAGGCCTGCGGCAAGGACAAACTCGTCCAAGGAAACGTCGAAAACCGCAATTACGCCGCCGAACTCAAGGATTACAAGCCGCAGGGGTCCGACGAGGACGACGACTGATCGGAGCGCTCAAATGAGCGTTTTCCCTCGTCAAGGGAGAACGCTTTTTGCGTTTTCGGCGGGTTATGGTACAATTTAAACCATCGGTTAGTCCTGATAGAAGGAGTTGATGCGATCACGGATCCTCTGATATGGCTCTACTTAGGTCTCGCAATCCTTTTTTTAATTTTATCGGGCTTCTTCAGCGCCGCCGAAACCGCCTTCTCCTCGCTTAACAAATACCGTTTTCAGGTCGCGAAGGACGACGGGAGCAGAACCGCCGCCTTAGTCCTTAAGGTCTACGGTATGTTCGACACCGCCCTCGCGGCGATCCTGATTATGAACAACGCCGCCTCGGTTGTCCTTTCCGTGATGTCGACCCGGGCTTTTTTGCTCATGCTCCCCGTCGGCTTTGACAGCACCCTCACTTCCCTCATCTCCTCCATCGTCATCACCCTTTTCCTTTACCTTTTCGGCGAGACGATGCCAAAGCAGATCGCCCGCAAGATCCCGAACCGCACCGCCTCTTTGATGGTCTATCCGCTGTATTTTTTCATCATCGCCCTCTATCCTTTCGCCTCTCTCCTTCGTTTCTTCGCCTGGGTGGCCAAAAAGGCTTTCCATAGCGAAAGGGGGCCCGAACTCACCGAGGAGGATTTCAACCTTGTCTTGGAGAGCAACGAAAAGCACGGGCTTCTTGATGGGACCGAGAGCAATCTCATCCAAGCGTCCTTCGATTTCGCCGACACCGCGGTCAAGGAAGTCTTCACTCCGGCGAACCGAATGTACGAAATCGATCTCAAGGGCCTCACAAACGACCAATTGGCCCAAAAGCTATGCGAGACCAAATATTCTCGGATTCCGGTGTATTATGGCGATCGGGGCAAGATCGTCGGCATCCTCATCGTCAAGAATTTTCTGAGCGCCTTCCTCCGCAATCCGAACGTTCCCCTTAAGGATTACATCCAAAAGCCGTATTTCGTGACCCCTTCCATCCACATGGACGACATCGTGGACGGCTTCCGGGCCCATCACACCCAAATCGCCCTTGTGAGGAAGGGTTCGGCTTTGTTGGGGATGGTGACGATGGAGGACGTTCTTGAGGAGCTCGTCGGCCCGATCGGGGAAGGCATATCCCCCGAGAAGGAGCTCGCGAAATGACGTGGGGCTGGAAGGATACGCTTTACGTTTGCCTTTTGCTCGTTTTGCTTGCCATCAGCGCCATTTATAGCGCCGCCGACATGGCTTACAGTTCGGTCAACAAACTGCGTCTTGAGAAACGAGCCCTCCGCGGCGAGAAGCGAAGCGAGCGGGCCTACAAATACGCCAAGAATTTCGACGCCACGATCTCGACGGTTCTTTTCGGCAACGATTTCGCGAACGTTTTGGCCTCCTCTCTCATGGCTTTGCTGAGCGCCGACATTTGGAGCGCTTCCCTCGGGGAGGAGGCAGCCGCGACTTTGGCCTCCCTCATCCTGCTTTTCGTTCTCCTTGTTTTTGGGGAGATCGTGCCCAAGGCCCTCGCCAAAGCCCACTCTTTCGGTCTATCCCGTCTCCTAACGGGCTTCGTCAGGCTTTCCTCCATCGTTTTCTTCCCGTTCGTTAAGCCCGCCAACAAATTCGCCGAATGGATCGCCTCGCCTCTTATCGAGAAGGCCCCTAAGGAAAGCGCCCTCGCCAGCGACGACGAGCTTGAGGCGATGGTGGACGACATCGAGAACGAGGGCGTCATCGATGAGGATCAGAGCGAACTTCTCCATCGCTCGATCCGTTTCAAAGAGACGACGTGCTACGAGATCATGACCCCCCGCAATAAGGTCAAAGGCTATGACATCGAGACCTCATTCGACGCTTTTTTGGCCGAGCCGGATGCCTTCCGCCACAGTCGCATCCCGGTTTATAAGGGCTCGTTCGACCATGTTTTGGGCTACATTCCCGTCAAGAGTCTCCTTCGGGTTTTGGTGCAGGGGTTGAAACCCTCGCTTGAGGATCTCATCATGCCGATCGTGAACGTCCCCCATACGATGGAAATATCGAGCGCGATGGCCCTCCTTAAGGAAAGCCATCGCCATATCGCCGTGGTTCGCGACGAGTTCGGCGGGGTCGAAGGCATCCTCACGCTCGAGGACATCCTCGAGGAACTCGTCGGCGAGATGTGGGATGAGACCGATGTCGTGAAAGCGGATTTCGTTCAGACGGACAAACGGAACGTCTATTTGGTCAAAGGATCCATGGGCATCGACGAGTTTTTCGTCAAATTCAAGCTTAACGAGGACCGCATCGATGAGGATTACACGACCGTTTCCGGTTGGGTCAACGACCGCTTGAGGCGCTTCGCCAAGGTCGGTGACCACTTCAAAGAAGGCCGGATCGATCTCAAGGTGACCGCGGTGAGCGAATACACGGTCAAAGAAGTCGAGGTGGTTTACCATCCTCGCAGGAAAATACCATGATCAGTGGCAAGAGGTGGCTTGACGCGAAAGTCCCTTCCCTCAAAGGCAAGCGGGTTTTGCTGACGGGCGGCACGAGCGGAATCGGCTTCGAAGCCGTTCAGCAGCTTTGCTACAAAGGGGCGGCGGTCACCGTCGCCTGCCGGAATGAAAGCAAAGCGGAGGAAGCCCGAAAGAGAATCCGCGAGAACGTGCCGGAGGCTTGCCTTTCCTTCGTCTATTATGACCAAAGCGAGCCTTCTTCCGTCGCCGCGCTGGTGAAACGCCTTGAGAAAGAAGAGTTCTTCGCGATCGTCTTGAACGCCGGGGTTTTTAACCCCGCCAAAAAGAAGGCCTTTCTAAAAGACGGGACTTCGCTCGTTTTCATGACGAACGCCATCGGGACCTATCTTCTCTATGAAGGGTTGGCGAAAGCCCACGGCGACAGCCGTTTCGTTTTTGTCGGCTCGGTGGCTAGCCAAGCGCCGCGCCATCGCGATTATTCGCTCTATGTGGGCGCTTCGCGCGGTGGTTGCTTTCACCGATACGGGGTGAGCAAGCGAGCCGTGATGGCAATCTACGAAATGGCATATGAGAAAACGGCCCATGACGTCGCTCTCCTGAGCCCTGGCATCGCGAAGACGGCGATCATCCGCGGCTATCCGCGGTGGTTTCTGCCGTTTGCCAACGGATTCATGAAAACCTTCTTCCAGCCGGCCTGGAAGGCGGCGTTGGGGATTTCCCTGCTTGCGAGCGGAGAGGGGCCTCGCGGAGCGTATGTGGCTCCCGATGACTGGTTCCGGCTCGATGGGTATCCGCGTTTTTACAAGCCGCCTCACAAAAAAAGCGCCCAAGGCGCCGCGGATTTCATCGCCTTACTTGATTCGACCTTTCGCCCCTAGGCCCCGTTCTTGGAGCTTCCGGCGGTATTTGATGAAGATCTTATCCGTCAGTTCCTCAAGCGTTTCCTCATCGGTCACGATCGTGAAGTCGGTCGGGGCGATGCAAGCGGGTCGGAAGTCCACCCGATCCCCTTCGATGCGGCGCTCGATGTCTTCCGGCTCGTCGCCGCGGGAACGCATCCGACTGATGCGGGTCTCCTCGGTGGCGAGAAGATAGAACGTCACGACGGAGGGGTCTTTCAAAGCGATGAAGGATTTGAGGCCGTTAGGGTCGACGACGACGCACTTGAGGTCGGTGACCTGGGTTTTGCTCGTTCCGTAATAATTGTCGTTGTACACCGTGGTTTCGACGAAGTCGCCTCGTTCCTTAAGGGCGCGGAATTCCTCTTTCGTCACGAAAAAGTAGTCCACTCCGTTCCGTTCCCCTTTGCGCGGGGGTCGGGAGGTGTGGGTCACGGCTTTGACGATGCCGTACTTCTTCGCCAAAAGCCGGGCGATTTCGGTTTTGCCGCTGGCGGAAGCGCCGGTGAGGATGATCATTTGCGGATATTATACCCCAAGGCTCTGGCCGCAGAAATAGCAAAGGCAAACTTTTCTTGGCTTAACGACTGGCCTTTTTATGATTTCCGTTCATTTCGTTGGTACGAAGCCAAGGGGCCGCTCTATATTAATGGGTGAAAGGAGGGCTCGGTTACGGAAGAGGAATTGGAAATCAGCTTTCCGCGCCAAAACGCCAAAGAAAAAGCTTGGCTTGTGGGCGCGGTGTACCGTCAATCCCTTATCGAGGTCGGACACAGCCCGGATTACCACGTGTATGACCTCGAGAAGGCTTTCTTGGTCCGCAAGCAAACCCATGCCGCCGGCGCCTTCGTCAAGCGCGTCTACGATTTCTACTATTCTTTGCACGGCTTGGAGCGGAAGGTGTTCCTTTGCGAATGTCTGGAGTACGGCCGCCACTATGCCTACTGGTGGCTGCCAATGTGCGATCAGAAGAAATACAGTCGCACGGTCAGCGAAGTGTTCCGCAAGACATCATCGAGTTTTTGAACAAATGAATAGATCCACTTTGATGGGGTTAGCCCTTCTTTTAGGAACGCCTTTGCTCTTGAGTTTCGCGTCCTCTCCCGCCGGCCGTATCAAGAAAAGTTACAGTTTTCTGCCCTTTTCCTCGCTTCCCTCCGCGGATGCTTCCGATCCGGACATCACTTTCCATAGCATCCATTCTTCCGCGCCCTCTTCGAGTGGCCAGCCTTCAAGCGGCCATCACACGATTCCGCTAAGGATCTATGGGCATTTCGGCCCCATGGTCGCCGGGGAATCGTTCTCGAACGACCTTAAGGCCTACGTCGAGGAACCGGGCGACTACGTCCTCAATTCCTATTTCGTCTCCACCCTCACGAAAGCCAAGACGAGCGTGGGCAAGTATTTCGGAATGAAAGAGGCTGCCTACTCGTTCCCCCACGCGGGAACTTTTGCTTTGCCTTCTTTCCACGTTCCGGGCTTTTACGTTCCCTCCCATGAGGTTTGCGACGTTTTCGCGACGGCGCGGAAGGGCACGAAAACCTATGTGACGACGGTCCCGCTTCGGGACGATGGGGATCGGGAGTATGCCTTGCCTTATCGCGGGGCGATCGCGGAATCCAATCGTCTGACCGTTTACGATGACGGTTCCCCCTCTTCCTCCCCGGTTTATTCCTTTTCGGGTTTCAAGGCCGATTATGGGGTTTTAAGCGACAACCGCCTTCCTCTTTCCGCGATGAGGATTGCCTTTTCGGGTTCCCTTGGCGACTTTTCCCTCGTGAAATGGGGTTCGGCGAGCCTCAGACTCTCGAATCGCGTTGAGGAATTCGCGACCGGATCGATGAGGGACGGAAAGCGTTTTTGGGATTTGTCGATCGAGAAGGACGGGCTTTCCTTCGTTCCCTCGCTGGCGGAGAAGTGCCTCTATTCCTACGGCGACGGAAGGATGAGGGAGGGTGATGAGCCAAGAGACGGGGAGACTTTGACCAATCAGTTCTATCTGCCACCATGCCGCAAAGGCGAGGAGGGGACCAAACAATACTCTTTCCTTCTCTCCGTCATCGGCATGGGCGTGAGCGGCGAGATCGGCCTTCGTTTCCCTTTCTCGGTCGCCTCAAGCGCCAAGCCTTTCGGCGGATGCGGCGATGGGGGCTATTGCGTGGAGGTGGGCGAGTGATGGCCTATACCTTGCTTTGGTCGCTTCTTTTCGTCCTTTCCACGAGCGTCTTTCAGTTCGGGTTTCGGTATGGCGGGATCGATCGGACGTTCCGCGGCCTCAACAAGGGGGCGGCCGAATCGGCGGTGGTCCCCGGGGAAAAGGAAGGGGACGCGCCCCGCTTTCTCGTCGCCGCTTTCGTGAGGAACGCTTCCTCATATTTCTCGTTTAATTTGTCCGATTACGTGAAGAAAGGGGACTATGAGGTCGATTATGCCTTCTATGACGAGGCAACGCGCAAGGAATGCGCGGGCACTCCGGCATATTGCACGGGTTTGGGGGTCTCTCTCCTCGCTTCGGTGGGGTTTGGCAAGACGTATCGGAATCACGTCAGTTTTTGGCTCGTGAAAGGGACCGATTATGAGTGAGCGGGCGGTTCGGTTCCTGGAATCCTCGTTTCTAAAGGACATACTCTTGATTCCGGGCGTCACCGACGTTTCCTATAACGGGGAGAGCTTCTTTTACGAGGCCAACGAGGAGGGGCGGCGCAAGGCCGACCTTCGACAGGATGAGGGCGACGTGGCGGCTTTCCTGCGGCAGATCGCCAATCTGACCGAACGCCAATTCTCCTATCGGTCCCCGATCCTTGACGTCTCCTTTTCCCGTTACCGGCTCAACGCGGTCTTCCCTTCCCTTTCGCGCAGCCATGACGCGAAGACATGCTCTTTCTCCCTTCGGATCGGAAGCGATCGGGACATTCTGGAAGGGGACGGCGATTTTTTTGGCGGTTCGAAGCCTTTTTTGCTTACGGCCCTTAAGGAAGGCGAAAACATCGTCATCGGAGGCCCGACTTCAAGTGGGAAGACGGAACTCGAGAAGTGGCTTTTGCGGCGGATGGAGGGAAACAAACGGGTCATCGTGATCGACAACTTGGAGGAGTTGGGGATGGTGAGCAACCCCAATATCGATCTGACGACGTGGCTCGTCAACGATTCGCTTCCCATGGCGACGTTTCCCTTTTTGGTGAAAAACGCGTTACGCAGCGATCCGGATTACATCGTGATCGCCGAGGCGCGGGGCGGGGAGATGCTTGAAGGGATCCTCTCCGCCCTCAGCGGCCACGCGATCATAACGACGATTCACGCGAAGAGCCTCCTCGAGATGCCTGAGCGGATGGCGCGGCTCGCGATGATGGGGGATAGGCGCTTAAGCGAAACGGAACTCTCCGATGACGTTCATCGCCTCTTCCGCTATTTCGCCTTCCTTGGCAAGCGACAACGGGACGACGGGAAGGTTGAGCGCCGCGTCGAGGAAATCGGCCGAACCAACCCGCGGACGGGTGAAATCGAAGTCGTTTTTCAAAGGAGAGGGAAATGAAAATCAAACTGCTGGCGGCGTCTTTTTCCGTGAGCCTTCTTAACGGCGTTTTGGCTTATCTCGTGACGTGGAGCCTTCCGATCGGAATAGGGGTCGGCGTTCTCTTTCTTGTGGTTCTTTCGCTCCTTTTGGCGCCAATGATCGAAGGGCATTTCGTTAAAGAAAGGAAACGCCGGGAATGCTATCGGTTCGTGAACGGTTTCTTCATCACCCTTTCGGTGAGCAAGGCCCCCGAACGGGCCTTTGAGGCGGGCCTAAGCGGGGCGAGCCCCTCTTTGAGCGCTTTGGCTTCCTCGGTGGAGAAGGACCCCATCGAGGAACGGATCGATTGCCTCAAATCCTATTTCGGGGAACCATATTTCGCGACTTTCGCGAACCTCTTCAAAATCTATGAGGAGCAAGGCGGCGACCCCCTAACGATCGGAAAAGGGCTCTTGGAGGAAGCCACGCGGATCGAGAAAGAAGCCGAGGCCAAAAAGAAAGAAGGCTTGGGTTGCTTAGCCGAGTTCCTCTCTTTATGGCTCATGAGCGGGCTCATCATCCTCTTCGTCCGCATCTGCCTTCGCTCCTACCGCGACGTCTTGATGGCCAACCCGCTGTACTTGTCTCTGACGGTTCTCTATTTCGCGATCGCCCTTGTTTCTTTCCTTCTCTTTGGGGCCATCTTCACGGGCGAGCCCCTTTTCGCTAAGAGGAAGCGCCATGCTTAAGGGACTGAAAAGCAAGGGCAAAGGAAAGGCCTCGTTGGCCAAACGTGGGGAAAACGTCTCCGTTTGGCTGGCTCTCTTGGTTCTTTCTCTCGGCTTCCTCGGGGCTTTCGCCGTTTATCGTTTCCTTGGGCAGATTTTCCTCGCCCTCGCCATCGCGGCCGTCTCTATCGGCGGGGCGATCGCCCTCGTGGGAGGCAAGAAGCGGGAAAGGGAGAGACGCGGCGAATGCTTGGAGGAGGAATTCGTCTCCGTTTTCGCCTTCTTTGGAATCTACGTCGAGAATGGCTGCACGGTCTATGGGGCGTTAGGGGAAATCGCGCGCTTCGCGAGCCCGGAGATGGAACGGCGGCTGAATGATCTTCTTCGCGACATCGACGACGACAAAACGGTCGCCCCTTTCGTGGCTTTCGCCTCAAAATTCAGCAATCTCCTCCTGAAGGAGGTCATGGTGGCGGTCTATCGGATGGTCGATGAGGGGGCTTCCCCAACCGCCTTGCGGCAGTATCAGGCCCTTTTCTCCTCCCTGGCCGATGAGAAACGGTCCGCGGCCAAGGAACGGTATCTGCGAGAGCTCTCCGGCGTGTCGTTCCTGCCTTTGCTGGCCAGTGGGCTCACATCGGTTCTCATCACGATCGGAATCATGGCGGCGATGGGGGGCCTGACGGGGAATGTCATCTAAACTCGGTTTTCTCCTCTCGCTTCTTTTTCTGGTGCCGGTTCTGGCCTATATGGGCGATCTGTATTCGCTTCAGCTCATCCATGCCGACCTTGATGCGGTGGCTCTTCAAGCGGGATACCAGATCTCGCGGTCGAACGGCCTCACGAGCGCCATCGAGGATTACGTGAAGGAATCTTCCGGGGCTTCGATCAAAGCCCTCTCGAGCGAAGCCTACTTCGGGGCGGAATACAAATTCGTGGTCTACAAGGATTACGCGCCGCTCATCATCCAAAGCCAAACGATGGTCGTCTCGGTCACTCGGGAAGCCATTCTTGGATATCAGCAATGAAAGGAGGAAAAGAAAAATGTCCGAACTGAAGGGTCAGCTCCTAGGGATGCTCCTGGTGCTTTCGATCTTCGCCGCCATCGGAAGCGTGCTTTACGCCGCCTTCACGAAAACGGCCGACAACATTTCGTCGCAAATCGATAACGTCACGACTTCCCTCGCTTCCTAAGGAAGGAGGGGGAGAAGAGGCAAAGGCCCGGCGATTGGGCCTTTTTTTGACGGGTTTTCGCCCTCATTGCGCCGTAAGAGGAAAGAACATATAATTTCAGCGTGAGGTAATAATCATGTCAGCTGAACAAATGGAAGAAATCAAAAAGCAATTTGCGGCCAAGGTCCATCAGGATAAACTCGACGAAACGAAATCGCTCAAAGAGTTTGGCCTCGACAGCCTCGACGTCGTGGAGCTTTGCCTTGATCTTGAGGACAAGTACGGCATCCAATTCGAGACGGCCGAACTCTCCGGTTTCAAAACCGTGGGCGACCTCTTCAAAGCCATCGAATCGAAACTGGTCGCGAAATAACTCGTTCCTTCTTGCAAAGAGCCCTTTCGGTCAGTAAAATTGTCCTTGCGCTTTTGCGGCGCAAGTTCGATGCGCTCACTTAGCTCAATGGTAGAGCAATCGGCTGTTAACCGATCGGTTGTAGGTTCGAGCCCTATAGTGAGCGCCATTTTTTGGCCCGGTGGAGAAGCGGCTTAACTCATATGCCTTTCACGCATACATTCATGGGTTCGAATCCCGTCCGGGTCACCATTCTGCAGATATAAGCACCGCTCGCTTGCGGTGCTTTTTCTGTGGCGTAATCGGATATATTCATGACTATCTCGATGCGCCCGTCCTCGAAGCAGGTAACTTTTTGGACCATCGCGTCGATGATCTCGGCGTCGCAGGAGCCCGGATCGGCGAACACTCGGTCGAGGAACGCCTCGACGTCCTCCCGCCTGATCCTCACGGACGACAGGTTGGCCCGGTGGCCCTTCAGTTGGGCCTCCAAGTCGGAGATCTCCTTGTCGATCCCCTCCACTTTGGCGGTCAGGTCCTTGGCCAGCGCCGGATTGGCTATCAAGGCGTCGAGCGCCGAGCCCTTCCTCTTTTCGGCCTTAGCGATCTCCGCCTGGATGAGCGCCGTTTGGTCGACCGTCCCCCTCATTATCTTGCCGAAGGCCTCCGTGAACGTGTCGACGAAGAGCTTTTGGAGCCTCTTGTCCTTGTAGACTAGCCTCGCCTCGTTCGCGACGAGCCCTTCTATCTCCTCCTTCCGGAGCTTCGGGTTCCTGCATGGGTTGGCGGGGTCGCGGTACTTGCCGTAGGCGTTCCGGCAGACGTAGTAGTGGTAGGCCTTCCTGCTTTTTCCGCCCGCGGAAACGCCAACCATCGGCGCCCCGCAGGATCCGCAGTAGATTTTCCCTGTGAGCGCGTACCCGGCGCCATTCGCGACGTCATGCGGCGTCGCCAGACGGTGCCTGTCCATGTCGAATTCCTCCTTGACGGCCCTGAAAGTCTCGAAATCGACGATGGCCGGTATGGCGTCGGGGATCCTCGTGTCGCCGTATAGATAGGTCCCGACGTATCTCTCGTTTTTGAGCAGATTCTGGAAAGAATTATAGGAAAAGGGCTTCCCCCTCTTCGTTTTGATCCCACGTCGGTTGAAGTCGCCCATGATCGATCGGAAGGTCTCGCCCCTCGCCCTTCTCGAGAAGGCCTCTCGGACGATCGCGGCTTCTTTCTCGTCTATCTCGTATTTCTTGTCCGCTATCCTGTACCCTAGAGGGACGATTCCGCCATAGAACTTGGTATTTTTAATATTAAAATAATATTTGAAACATAAAAATTGGGGTGTTGAAATGTTGAAAACAATCTATCTAGCAATTTTGGTGAGCTTTGTTGCCAGTTCGATTTCTGGGATTGAAGTCGATCTTGAATGTGAAAAAAAAGCCGTTGATGACTATGATTACCAGTTTCATAGTTCGTCTGAATTTGACCGAACGGGCGGAGATGAGTTCGAGATTCTTGACTCAAAGTGCGCGGGCAGATCCGAGATTTCGTCACTAGACTCTAATGGAAATAAAAAAATTCTCAAGGAAAACGAAAAATTCCCTAGAATTAACCCTGACAAAATGAACCAAACAAACGCTCAGTCTTTAGCCAGGAAAAAAGATTTATTGGCCTATTTAGTGGGCGTTCAGCAGACCTTTTCCGTTGGAAAGGGCAGCAACGAAAACGAAACGAAGATTCTAAGATACAGATATCGTTTTGAGAATTCCGGCAATAACCATTATCTTGATTGGTCACCATTTTATTCGTGCGATGACTATAATTTCTATAATAGTAATTATATTTCGTTTCAAATTAAGCATTCTGGAATCGATGGCACGGTGAGAGGCTTCGAATCATATAGGCAAGCAAGGACTCTTTTGGAGAAATGATGATATGGATGTTTTATATAGGTATTCCTTATCCAAACAGGATTTCGGAAGGATAATGCGGCAGAAGAAGAGATGGGGCATATTGGGGTTTATCGCGGTCGATCTCGCTCTCATCATCGATGGAGTCCTTGCCGGGCTCGTTGAGAATCAGTCTGCGAGAATCGCGTTTCTCGTTGCGGTCGTCCCGCTTGCAGCGCTGGCCGGGATTGCGTGGTATCTCACTTTCACCGATGGCGGAGTTCACATCTATGGGGAATGCACGGCCAATTTGAAGCGCGAAGGAACATTGGAGGTTCAATGCACCCGATCGGATTCCAAACGAAGCGGGCAAACGGTAGCGTTAAGGAAAGTCATGAAGCCTCGCAGGATCGAAAGGTTTGGCGATTTTTCCATTGTTTTCGGAGAAAAAAGGCAATGGGTCATCGTTCCGGAGTCCGATTTGTTAAGGGAAATCGACAAGAACGTAGCGCAGCAGAGACACTGATTTTATCGTGGCAGTCCAGTCGAGGGTTTCTTCGCGCACGAAAACATCTTTGCCACCTCTAAAAACGCCGAACCGCAAGGAAATGCCGGCCTCAGACGTTTCGAAGCTTTTCCCTGTCGATCGCTTCCTTGAACGCTGCTAAGTCCTTCCATGCGACGTCTTTTTTCATCGGGTCGCGCAGGATGGCTGACGGATGGAAAGTCGGGCACATGAGAACCCCCTTCCTCTCTACTATCTTCCCGTGGGCGGCCATGATGCTGAAATGGGGGTCGATGATGGCCTTCGAGGCCACCGAACCAAGGAGAATCATCATGCGCGGCCTCATGAAGAGGAACTGCCATCTTAGGAAAGGGAGGCAGGCCTCTTGCTCGCTTCGGCTTGGGGTTCGGTTGTATGGGGGTCGGCATTTGATGACGTTGCAAAGATAGGCGCTGTCTCTGCTAAGACCCAAAAACGCCATTTCCTCATCGAGGACTTTCCCGGCCGGGCCCACGAAGGCGACTCCGCTTTCGTCCTCTTTCTCCCCGGGGGCCTCGCCGACGAACATGATCTTGGAACGGATGTTCCCAGACCCCAACAGAGGTGTTTTGCGCGTCGAAAACAAGGGGCAGCGCCGACATTCCTCAACTTCGCAAGCCAACTCTTCAATCGTCATTTTTTTCTGGAAAGACGATATCGTCGATCGCCTTTATCTCGTCGTCGCCGAGGCGCTTAAACGATATGGCCTTGACGTCATCGATTATCTGGCTCGCCTTGCTGGCTCCGACGATGACGCTCGTGACCTCGCTATGGGATAGAACCCACGCCAAAGCCATCTCGGCGAGACTCATGCCTTTGGAAAGAGCCATCTCGTTCAGCGACCTAATGCGGGTGAGCTTCCCTTCCGTGATGTCTTTTTCCTTTAAGAAACGGCCGTCGGTCCGCACCCGCGAGTCGGCGGGTATGCCTTTGAGGTAGCGGTTGGTAAGAAGCCCTTGGGCCAGAGGCGAAAAGCAGACGAGCCCCTTTCTCAAAGAAGCGGTCGCGTTGAGAAGTCCGTTCTTCTCTATGCTCCGATCGAAAATCGAATAGCGGTTTTGATTCACGATGAAAGGCACGTGGCGGGAAGAGAGAATGCCCGCGGCTTTCTTTAACGTCGGCCCATCGTAATTCGATAGCCCGACGTAAAGGGCCTTGCCGCTTCGGACGATGTCCTCGAGCGCCCCCATAGTTTCCTCGAGCGGGGTGTTCTTGTCCATTCGGTGGTGGTAGAAGATGTCCACGTAACTTAACCCTATCCTTTCGAGGCTCTCGTCGATTGACGCCATAAGGTATTTGCGGCTTCCGAAATCGCCGTAAGGCCCATCCCACATGGTATAGCCGGCTTTCGTGGCTATTAGAAGTTCGTGGCGGTGGGAAAGAAGCTCCTCACGAAGGATTTTCCCGAAATTCCGCTCCGCCTCGCCCGGCCCCGGCCCATAGTTGTTAGCCAAGTCGAAGTAGGTTATCCCGTTGTCGAAAGCCGTGAGGATCATCTCTTTCATATTGCCATAGTCGGAGTTTTTCCCGAAATTGTGCCATAGCCCTAGGGAAACCTCGGGCAGCATCAGCCCCGAATCGCCGCAACGGCGATAGTTCATCTTCGAGTAGCGTGAATCCATTTTGCGTAGCCTTCTTACCTAAAATTTAGCACCACAGCCGCCTTTTTGCACTCATAAGGCCTTAAAAAAGGCGATAATCAAGATCCTTTTTCTCATTCCGGGTTCTTGATGAAAATATCCTTTAGCGCGAAGGTAAGGCCTTGGTAGCAGTCGCTGCTTCCGTTTGGGGAGCGAACGTAATAGAGGTAGGTTCCGTCCGTGCCCTCGTAGGCGTAAAACGTATCCCCCAAGTCGGTGAACTCGAGGGTGAGAAAAACGATATAGGTCTTCTTCCCTGGGATCATGCCATCATAGAGAACGTATTTTTGGCCCGCTCCGTCGCGGATATCATGGTACGTGAAACGGTCCTCAGGGGCCGCTTCCATGTAATCCTTGACGAAAGAGTTGGCGAAGGCGGTGTTGGCCACGTCGTCATCGCTCAGCTCATAGCCTTTGGCATAGATGTCGATCGCGCTTCCGAGGGTGATGGGACAATCGGTGTTCCCGCCGTCGTAAATCCGGTTGGTTGGGCTTTCGGGGGAAAGAAAGGAGGTCAGGTCCATCTCCACCGGGATGTCCGCTCCCGAATCGTTTCCGACCTCGAAAGAGAAAGTTTGGCAGTATCCGGGGGTCAGATGGGAGATGTCAAGCGGCCCTCCGGACGAGAACTTCCCGCCGGGGACGGTGATGAAATCCGAGGCGTAGGAAGACACCGTCGAGGCGTTGGAGGGGCCGACTCCGCTCATCCGGATGTCGGGATAACCGGTGTAGGAGGCGCTCGCGGGATCGTAGTTGCCCCGATAGTATTTCAGTTTGTTGCTCAGCCCTTTTACGATGTGCATGCTCCAAAGGGTCGCCGTCGCCCGGTTTTGCATCGAGAACCAAGCGTAAGTGCCGACGGACAAAGAACCGACCGTGAGCGCGATCAAGGCTATTTCGGCGGCCATTTTAAGCCGGGAGCGTCCGTTCATGGGACGGCCTCGATGTCCGCTTTTTGGTAATTGTCGTCGTTGGCGGGCTTGTAATTCGCGTTGGAATAAAGGGCGTGGACGGTCGAATTGATGCCGCCGTTGCCGACTTCCCGGTAGAAATAATAGGTGGAGTTCCCGCTGGTGAGGGCGGTCGTGACGTCGAAATTCACCTTGACCCCGCTCGAACGGTTCCAGTCCGAGAACGCGCCGGCGCTGGCGTCGTAAGCGCAGTCGGTTTTGTCGTAGATGTAGTCGACGTTGTTCATGAGGTCGGTGATGTTGCCGTTGGCGTTGGTGAAGATGCACTGAAAGGAAAGCAAGTTCAGATCGAGGTCGCCGTTGAGGGCGAACGAATCGTGAAAGAACTGCTCGTTTGTGTTGGGGAGCCCTCGCTGCGATGAGGTGGTGGACCAGTAATCGAACGCCGTGTTGCCATGGGACAAGGAATCCGTCTTCCCGGCTCCGATAGCGAAGCACGGATACCAGGTGTCGTTGCTGAGCCAATTCGTGAACATGGTCGTCCAGAAGGAGGAGTTGCGGTCGACGGTGACGCTCACGTTGGCTTCTTGGAGGCTTCCGTCGGCGACGATTGGAACCGGGGTGTAGTAGGAGGCGTCCGCGCCGTTTTCCGTGACGGGGGCGAAAGTGCTGTCGTCGGTCGTCGTCATGGGGTGATGGAGGTCGAACCAAAGGAGATTCTGAAGCGGGCTGTCCTTGTAGATAAAGGCGTAGTAACTGCCCAAAAACAGATAACCCCAGAAATTCGTGATCTGCAGGCGGGCGATGTGGGGGTTGTAGTTGTTGTAAAGGATTTGCCAGGAATTGGCGGTTTTGTTCGGGTTGGAGGTGCTCGCCACGTAGGTTATCCGGAAATTGAGGGTGAAGACGTTATTGCCCATGAGGGTGTTCATGACGTCGTCGTTGGCCCCCTTGGTGCTGATCCAAATGCCGTTATTGAGCGCGAAGTCCGCCGCGAGGTTCATGTTGTTGTCCACGCTTGAGTTCCTTAGTTTCCTCGTGACGTCGGAGCGCGTTTCCTCCTCGTCTTCCGGGATGTCGTTTTGGTCAAGTTGGCCGTCCCCGTTGAGGTCGGAGGTCGGCCAGGCGAAGTTGGTCCGGTGGTAGGCGGTGTAGGTGTTGGCTTGCAAAGCGTGGGAAAACGTGAGCGTTCTCACGTCGCTGGCCGTTTGCGAAG
Organism: Bacilli bacterium; assembly: GCA_022641095.1. Lineage (GTDB taxonomy): Bacteria > Bacillota_I > Bacilli_A > RFN20 > CAG-826 > UBA4951. Next base: position 85,324 of record JALCDB010000001.1, on the reverse strand, counting down.
AGCCGTCCTCCCCTTCGTAATCGTAGGAGACCGCGCCATGGGTGACGCTTGGGTAAAGGCGCAGGTACTTATAGGTGTCGCTGGCCGATTCGACCCCGTACTTCGCGTTAAGGCTCTGCGCCGCGGTGTTCTGGGCGCTGAACTGGGAAGGGTCCGTGTAGGCGCCCTGGGTCGGCGCCTCGATCGCGGTCCAGCTGTCCGTGTTCTTGGTGAAGTCGTACGTATGGCCGAATTGGTTGGATCCGGTGCCATCGCGCACATCGTCGCCGCGGCAGCGCCCGATGAGGCAGGTCCGCGATTCGGCGATCCTTCCCGAAACGACGATTTTGCCGTTGGCGGAACCCGAGGCGGAGTTGCCCCCGACGAGCCCGAGATAAGTGGCCATCCCGTCGAGATGGCCGCAAAAGAAGCCGACGTATATCGAATGGTATTCGGTGTCCGCTCCGTTGCCGTCGAGGGGCCAGATGGTTTTGAACATCCCGCGCGTCACGGTGGTGGCGGCGGAGCTCGTCCCGGTCTCAAGGCTGACCGTGTCATCGGTTATGAGCCCGTTTCCGTAGATGACGACTTCGTAGCGTTCGAGGGTGTAGGGCATCACCTGCCCGTCGACGCGGCCGTAGACCCGTCCGGTGAGCATGACCTGGTAAAGGTCCGTGTCCGGGTTCTCGCTGAGGCCATTGGCGTGCGTCGACCACGTCCCGTCGGCGTTTTCGCTCAGAAGGCTCGGGTCGCTCGATTTCCAATCGATGGGGAAGGTCCTCGTCGTCCCGCCTATGGAGGCGCTCACGCTTTGCTGCAATCCGGAAATCGTCGAGGAAGCGGACGCGTTCGTCCACGTTAAGCCCGTCCCGGCGTCTTTCCCTTGGGGTTCGGGGAGCGCTTGGGCCGCGCTTTTCAGGTAAACGTCGAGGGGGTTGGTCGTCGCCGAGGAGCCGCCCCCGTCGTTGGCGCCGAGGCAGATGGTCGGGGCGTCGAGGAAGAAATTCTCGATCGTGCCGTTGATCCCGACGTAGCCGAACATCCCGACGTCCCAGGTGTTGTCGCCGTCGACCACGAGCGAGGTTATCGTGTTGCCTTGCCCGTTGAAGGTCCCGTCGAAGGGCTGGTCGTCGCTTCCTATCGGCAGGAGGGGCTTCGCCGCGTCGTCCCAGACGAAGGAACTGCCAAGCGAAAAGCAGGTCGCCGAGGAAAAGAGTCCCAGGGCGTTGAGCTTTTGGAGGTTCCGCAGATTCTGCGCGTTATCGATCAGGTACGGGTCCTCGCTCGTCCCGCCGCCCCCGCTGAAATAGGTGTCCCCGATCTCGTCGGTTCGGTAGTCGGCGGAGAAAAAGTCCCGGCTGATGGAAAGGTAGGCGGCGAGGGCGCTCACGGCGTTGAGCGAAACGAAAGCGGCCATCGCTATCGCGAGGATGCCCCCGAGGGTGCCTTTCAGTTTCTTCCTTGGCGTTTCCTTCATGGATTCGTCCCCGTATCCGGGGTTTCCTCCGGCGGTGGGTCCGTAACGGTCACGGGGCAACTCGACCTCACCTCGCCCGTGTTGCCCTTGCCGACGACGGTGAGCGAGGTGGTTCCCGCGGCGAGGCCCGTCACTTCGATGTAATTCCCGTCAACGGCGATGCTGGCGACGCTTGGGTCGGCGATGGCGGCCGAGACGAGAACGGTCCCTTGGCCCTCGCTGGCGGTCACGCCGTCGCTGTCGCCGACGAACAGCTCAAGCGAAGAGGGGACGAGCGTCAAAGAGGTGTCCGCTACCGAAAGGGAGTTCGTGAACAGGAAAACGGTATCCGGGGACGCCCCGCAGTCGAAGCACCCGTTCGCGGAATCGTATTGGAGATAAGTCCCGCTTGAGGAAGCGCTTTGGATCCGGGCCCGCCCGGTCGCCTCGTCGAAAGCGATGGACCACGCGCATCCGGTCGCGTTCCCATCCGTCGCGCCGAGGAGGCCGGAACCGGTTCCGGGGAAATTAAGGTATTGCGAAACCCCGTCGATTTTCTCTTTCAGGAGCCAGCCGTCCTCGTTTCCGTTGAGGGTGAGGGCATCCATGGCTGAGGAGTACGCGATGCTGGGCGGCGTCGAGGAGGACACGATGGACGAAACGGCCGACCGATGCTCGTTTTCCTCTTCAATGCCCAAGATATCGACGCTTTCGGACAAAGACGAACCGGAGGCGATCAGATACCGTTCCCCCTGAATCAGGCAACTGGACGAGGTGACGAGCCGATAATTGTCGTTGGCGGCGACCTCGACGGAGAAGGAGGCGGTCTCGTCGAAATAGGAAACCTCGATCGCGACGCTTCCGATCTCGTCCTCGGTGAAGATCGTTCCCGAAGACGGCGCGACCCGGTAGCCGGAAACGGCGCCGACGGTCCCGTCGCTGTAGCTCCCCGTCACCACCATCCCTTCGGTGCTGAAGGATTGCCCGACGATATAGGCGGTTTTCCTCGGAAGGCTCGTCACAGCGATGGAAGTCAGCGACCTCGTTCCGGCCTCGACGGTGATGAGGCAGGAGGAACTGTAGACGTGGCCGTCGCCGGCGCGGCCGCTGACCGTCACCGTCGTCGTTCCGGCGGAAAGGGCCTCGACGAGAACGGAATAGGAGACGACCGTGGCGGAAGCGACGCTCTCATCGGAGTTCGCGACGGATAGGGTCGGGGAATTGCGGAAGAGGATCGGCTCGACGGATATGAGGTCGTCCTCGCCCTCGGTCATCGTCATCGCCGAACTGGACAGGGCTAGAGTCGGGCCGCTATAGACGTTGACCTCGATGGTGGCGGAGGCGGTTTCGGAAGGGGCGGATGCGGTGAGGGTGAGGATGGCGCTCCCTTCGCTTATGCCCGAAAGGGCGATCGTCGTTCCGGAAACGGACGCGCTGGCGACCCCCGAGGCCGAAAAAGCCGTCGTTATCGTTGGGGTCGCGGAGAAATTATAGGCGATGAAACTGGCCGTCGCGCCCCCGTCGACGCTTAAGTTGGCCCTCGTTTTCGAGACGACGAGCTTCGGCGCTTTGTCGTTGGAGAAGAAGGCGGTCGAGGAGAAATTCAGGGAGATGCTGAACGATATGCCGAAGTTGAGCCGGCTCGCGTCGAGCCCCGGGTTCGCGTTGAAATACTTGATCCAGGCGAGGGGGTCGACCCGCAACTCGATGAGGGTCGCCTTCGAATAGTAGTATTCGGAATTGTGCTTGGAGGAGAAACCTCTGACATAGCATTGGTTGAGCGGGGTGTAGCTCGGATCGTAGGCGTATCCGGAGATATCGGTCGTGTTGTTGTAAAGCTCGATGTCGCTCGGGGCAGAGCCGAGGGAAGTCCAAGGGCTCGCCGCGTAAGCGGAATCGGCGTAGGCGGCCTTCAAGCCGTTCACGTGCTTGCTCGAAGAGGTGTTCTGAACGGTGGTGGAACGGTACTGGTAGTCGAGCTCTTGCGTTATATTGGTGAACCCGGCGATGTCGGGGGCGTAGGAAAAATCCGATATGGCGGCCTGGACGAAGCCGTTAAGGGCGGGCTTGATGTAGCGCAGTTCGATATAAAGATGGGGGAAGTTCGCTTCGTTGGCGGCGAGTTCGCCGCTATAGAGGTCGCCATAAGCGAAAGTCTGCAGCGCCTCGCTCGAGAAGTTGACGGCGTAATTGCCCGCGCTGTCGGTCGCGCCTTTCGTGGCGTTCAGCAAAGCCGACCCTCCGTTTTTGCTGTAGGCGACCGGGATGGGGTTCCCTTCGCCGTCGAGCTCGTAGTTCTGGCGATAGGCATAGGCGTCTATCGAAATGGCGTTTCCGTCGGTTCTCAGTGTTATTTGGTCGGTCGCCTGCTGGCTGGTGGCGAACCAGGCGTAACTGGCCACGCTCATCGTGAGAATCGAGAGAATCAAAAGGACCGCGTTCACGATGAGACGCGATTTCCCAATTGACGATTTCTTCTTTGGTCCCGCCATTAAAATGCCCTATTCGTGGCAACTGGCTGTCTCTCGACGATGGCGAGACCCTCTAGTTTTGCGTCGCCGAATTGCTCCGGTTCTACCTTTCACTATTTGCATTCTATACATGCGTGCACGCGAATGCAATCGCATACCCTTCCTCGTTGCGAAACATTTTCGTTTTCCTTCCTTTTTCCTGACCCGGGGCAAGGAAGAAAGGAAACGAGACTCGCCGATTCGTCAAGCGCAGGCAACGGGTTCGCCTGCTCTTTATTCCGGAATCCAGGCAAGGGCATGAGCCACGAAGGGAACCTCTTTCCGCGCCGCTAGCGGACCCTTCGTCAACCAAAAGGCGAATCGGCTCGCTTTGCGAGCGGCTTCCCATCGCAAAGAAAAAAAGCGAGGTGAGCCGAACGTAAAATTTTCCTCGCCGAAAGGATGCCTCGGTTGTGCGGGGCATCGAATCATGCCCGGCTTCTTTGTCAAACCGCCTTTTCCTTCATTTCCCTGCCGGTTGCCGTAGAATAGAACCGCGAGAGGGTCATGGGGTATGATGAAATCGCTCGACGCCGACAAAACGACCGCGGTCGTTCATAAGATTTGGTCTGATTTAGCCGTTTTCAGAAGGGTTTACGAGATCGTCGTTCAACTTATCCTGATGGGGTTATACGTTTTTAACGTCTACCAGAACAAGAACCTTCCGCTTTTCGTCATCAACCTCGCTCTTCTAGGAATCTCGTTCGTCTATTTCGTCCTTTATCTGATCACTTTTTTCAAAAAAGGTTCTTATGAACGGGTGGTGAGGAACGGCGTCCGTCGCGCCGTCGCCTATTTCAAGATCGTTTCGCGGGCGTTCACGGTTGGCTTATCGATCTACACCATCGTGGTCTTTGACGACAGTTTCCTTCAGAAGTGCCTCACCATCGTCTCGATCGTCGCCCTTTTCATCCAGATTCTGCTTCAGGCTTTCCAAGCCGCCTTCACGAAGTACTCGCATATGCTCCTTGTGGCTTTGGAGATGGATTTCGACGAATTCATGGATAACCCCGTCGTCAGGACGGTCGACCGCATCTCCTCTCCGCAGCGGACTTTCTTCCGCGTCCTCAACAAGCCGTTGCGGAGGTTGGACGATCTCGTCAATGGGCCCGAGGAGGACCCCTCGACCCCGCTTGAGGATCAGGAGTTGCGCGACGAGATCGCCGCGATGGGGGATGAGGTGGTGGCGAAAAACAAGGAACGGAAGGCCGAACTGCTTCAAGCCGCCAAGGCCGAAAGCCGCACCCACTTGAAGCGCATTTTCAAAAAGAAGCCGCAAAGGAAGAGGAACAAGAAACCTTCCTCGAAGGCGGTGGTCGTCAAAAATGACCCCACGGAACGATAAGAGTCGGCGGTGCTGTATTTGCCTTTTTTGAGATCCCTTGGCTTAAAAAACGTCGAGTTCGACGGGGCAGTGGTCACTGCCCATGATTTCATTGTGGATAAGGGAATCCTTCACCTGCGGGAAAAGGCGCTCGCTCACGATAAAGTAATCGATGCGCCATCCGGCGCCGTTCTCCCTCGCGTGGAAGCGGTAACTCCACCAGGAATACTGGATTTTGGCGGGGTGCAGCCTTCGGAAGGCGTCGACGAACCCGCTCGAAAGAAGGCGGTCCATCCGGCCTCGCTCCTCCGCCGTGAACCCAGCGTTATGGACGTTGGCTTTGGGGTTCTTGATATCGATTTCCTCGTGGGCCACGTTGAGGTCGCCGGTGAGGATGAGGGGCTTTTTCGCGTCCAGTTCCTTCAAGTAAGCGAGCATGTCGTCCTCGAAGGTCAGGCGGAAGGGGAGGCGCTTCAGGCCCTCGCCGCTATTGGGGACATAGGCTCCGACGAGATAGAAAGAGGGAAATTCGAGGGTGACGATCCGACCTTCGTCGTCGTACTTGCCCCCCTTCAGCCCATAGGAAACGCTTAAGGGCTTGACCCTGGTGAGGATCGCGACGCCCGAATAGCCTTTCTTGACTTTGCTCACGGTCCAATAGGGCTCATAGCCGAGAGGGACGAACGGGAACCCGAGATGGAGCCCTTCGCTCCACTTGGTTTCCTCGATCACGAAAATGTCGGGATCGAGCTTCTTGAAATCCTCGGGCAGGTTTTTCCCTAAGATGGCGCGGATCCCGTTGACGTTGAACGATACGATTCTCATGGCCGTTGCCTCCGTGGACTGACTCATTTTAACCCCTGCCTTTTGCTTTGCGCCCTTTTTTCGCTCTCCGCGTCTTTGAGGGGAAGCCCAAACCGATTATTTTCCATCGATGGATATTAGACGTGCCCGAAATCCTGTATAATCGGCGTTGAAATAAGGAGCGTGGCATATGGCTGACAAGTGGGACTTAAGCAAAATCTATCCGGATGAGGGGAGTTTCGACAGGGATCTCGCGAAACTGAAAGAGGAGATCATCCCCTCTTTGGCGAGCCACAAGGGCAAGTTGTCCGATTTCGGGCACTTACGGAGCTACCTCTCCACCGAGCGCTCGCTCGAGAAGTTGGCCTCGCGCCTATACCTCTACGCCGAGTGCGCGAGCGACGTCGACAAACGCCTCGTCAAGAATTCCGCCCGGCTCGCCAAAGTGCGTTTGGCCTTGAGCGATTTGTCGGAGGCGACCGCCTTCGAGAGCCCCGAAATCCTCGCCATCGGGGAAGAGGGCATCAAGAGATTCCTTTCCGAAAACCCCGAGTTCAAGGAATTCGACCATCGATTCGCGCAGCTTTTCCTCACGAGCAAGCACGTCCTTTCCGCCGAAAAAGAGGAACTCGCGAGCGCGTTTTCGCCTCTTCTAAGCGAAGGCGCCCAACTCTACAGCAACCTTTCCGTCGGCGATTACGCGCCAAAGAGGGTCACCCTTGGCGACGGCAAGGAGACGACCGTCAGCCTCAGCAACTGGACGAGCCTCATCGCCGACGCGGGGAAGGCCGAAGACCGCCAAAGGATCTTCGAGGCCCTCTATTCCTATTTCGATGAGCGGAAGAACGCCTATGGCGAGATTTACAACACCGTCCTTCAGGGCGAACTCAGCGAGATGAAGGCCCGCCATTACCCTTCGATCCTCGAGAGCCATCTCGCCGGGAACAAAATACCCGCCTCCGTCTTTATGAACCTTATCGAGACGGCCAGCCAAAACGCCGAGCCTTTGCATCGGTATCTGGACATCAGGGCCAAGTACCTTGGCTTGAGCAAGCACCGCTCGTACGACCGTTTCCTGGAGTTGGCCCATAGCGAGAAACGCTATAGTTACCCGGAAGCCAAGGATATCTTCTTCGCCTCGATCTCGCGCTTTCCCGCGGATTTTCAGGAAAAGGCCCACGAGGTTCTCAAAGATGGGTACGTCGACGTTTACCCGGGGTTGGGAAAACGGACCGGCGCCTATAGCAACGGCGGCTACAAGGATGGAAGCGAGGCCTTGCATCCGGTGATCCTCTTCAATTTCGAGGGTCGGCTCGACGATTGCTTCACCGTGGCCCACGAATCCGGTCACAGCATCCACACCCTCTATTCCCTTGAGAGCCAGCCCGTGATGAAGCAGGAGTACACCATTTTCGTGGCCGAGATCGCCTCGACTTTCAACGAGCACAATCTGCTCGATTACATGCTTTCCTCGGGAAAACTGGACCGCGAGACGAAGATCTGCCTCCTTCAGAAGGCCATCGACCAAATCGTTTCGACCTTCTACCGGCAAACCCTCTTCGCCCATTACGAGTACGACGTGAGCAAGATGGCGGAGGCGGGGAAGCCCATCAACTTCCAGGTTCTTTCGGACGAAATGACGAAGCTCTACAAAGTCTATTACGGCATCGACATCACGGAAGAGAAACTGAAGCCCCTCGTTTGGGCCTATATCCCCCATCTTTTCTACACGCCGTTTTACGTCTATCAGTACGCGACGAGCTTCACCGCCTCGATGCTTCTTTACGAATTGGTCAAGAGGGGCGAGCCGGGGGCCTTCGAGCGTTACCTTGGGCTCCTCAAAATGGGCGGATCCGATTTCCCGATCGAGGAGGTTAGGGCCGCCGGGGTCGACCTTACGAAAAAGGACCCGTTTTTGGCGGTCACGGCCCGCATGAAGGAACTCGTGGACGAACTTGAGAGGACGCTTTTCGCGAAATAGGTTAGTCTCCGGTCGGCGTCCGAGGAGCCTTCGGGGGGCCCTGGCTCCGTCGCCCCATCGATCGAAAAGCGATTCCGAGGACAGAGGCGGGCCGATGCCTGCCTTTTTCGATTCCGCCCTTTGCCATGCGGATAAACCATCTATAATGGGGTCTATGGATGAGAAAGAGGCGATAAAAAGCATCAAAGGGATCATGAACGGCCATCCGCGCGTGGTCTTCCTCGGCGGGGCGGGCGTTTCGACGGCCTCCGGCATTCCCGATTTCCGCTCTCCCGAAGGTCTCTACAAGATCCATAGCGAATACGGAGTCCCTTACGAAACCATGCTGTCGCATACCTATTTCAAAGAGCACACGGACGTTTTTTACGATTTCTATTGGAAAGCGATGGTGCGGAAGGACGCTAAGCCCAACGCCGCCCATATCGCTTTGGCGAATTATGAGAGACAGCACCATCCGATCGCCATCCTGACTCAGAACATCGATGGCCTTCACTTCGATGCGGGAAGCCGCGCCGTTTACGAGCTTCACGGCAGCGTCCGCCGATACTATTGCGAGGATTGCGGCCAATTCTACGACCTTAAGGATATCGATCCGCACGGGGTTCCTTACTGCCGTTGCGGCGGAGTCCTTAAGCCCGACGTCGTCCTCTACGAAGAGCCGCTCGACGAGAGGCTGCTCGAGAAGGCGGTGGACGCGCTCCGCTACAGCGACGTGCTCATCGTCGGGGGTACGTCCCTCAACGTCTATCCGGCCGCCGGACTCATCAATTATTTCGGGGGTTCGACCTCCATCATCGTCAACAGGGAAGCGACCCCCCGCGACTCTTTCTTCGATTACGTGATCCACGACGACGTCGGCAAGGTTTTGACGGAGATTCTCCAATGAGCCATCCTTTCCGGCATTTCGTCACGATCAGCAAGCATCGGCATCAGGTTCTGCGGAACGCGTGGCACATGGGCATTTTTTTCCATGTCCTGCCTCACGATCTGTCCAAACTCAGCCCCGTCGAGTTCCTCACGAGCGCCAAATACTACGCCGGGACTTTCTCGCCCGTCTACAAGGAGCGTCTCCATAACGGCTATTTCTCAAGCGTCTGCCAGCACCACACGCGAAGAAACCCGCACCACTGGGAATACTGGACCGATTATTTCAATGGGCGTATCCTCATGAAGCGCATGCCCTACAAGTGGGCGTGCGAATACGTCTGCGACATGCTTTCGGCGAGCAAAGTCTACGACCCTAAGCATTTTGACCCCAGGACGACCCTCGCCTACTTTCGGAGCAAAACCCCCCATTACTACCTCAACACGGCCACCAAAGAGTTCGTGGATTGGTGCCTTTTGACCTACGCGACGGTCGGCTGGAAGGGGTTAAAGAGAAAAGCCACCAAGGCAAAATACGAGGAAACAGCTAAGAAATATCCCGAAGTCGAGATATGTCAGAACCTTCGTCTCGATGGCGAATTGCCCCCGTTAGAGCGGTAGAGTATAATTTGGAAGTATTTTTATGAAAAACAAGATCCTTATCATCGGTTGCGGGAGGCTGGGGGCTTCCATCGCCAACCATGAAAACGAATTGGGGGGCAACGTCATCGTCGTCGACGAGGACGAGCGGTCCTTCGATCGGCTCGACGATTCCTATAGCGGCTACAAGATCGCGGGCGACGCGACGGATCAAACGGTCCTCGAGAACGCCTACGTCAAAACCGCGAGCGAGGTCATCATCACGACCGGGGACGACAACATCAACCTTTTCCTCGCCCATCTGTGTTCGAAGATCTATCAGGTTCCGCAGGTCTACGTCCGTTTCAACGATCCCGAGAAAAGTCTGCTCATCCTTGGCATGAACGTTCACGCCATCTATCCTTTCGAGCTTTCGCTCAATAAGTTCACCGCGATGGAAAACGGAGGCGAGGGCAAATGAAAATCGTCATCGCCAACGGCACCAAGCAAGCCGAGTTCATCCTCGAGATGTTCAAAGCTCGCGAGAACCGGATCATCGTCATCAATTCCTCCCGTCAATTGGCTAAGGAGATATCGGCCAAAGAACACGTTTCCGTCATCGTCGGCCGCCCATGGCGAAGCTATATTCTCGAGGAGGCCGACGTCTACGACGCCGATGTTTTCATCTCTTTGTGCGAGAAGGACACCGACAGTTACGCTTGCTGCACCCTGGCCAAGCGCATGTTCAACGTCAAGAAGTGCATCTGCGTGGTGAGCAACCCGAACAACGTCGAGCTTTATAAGAAACTGGGAATCGACTCAGTCGTCAGCAGCACCTATCTTTTGGCGCAGACCATCAAGAGCGAATCCTCGGTCGAGAGCATCATCAAGACCCTCTCCCTCGAAAACAACAAAATCATGGTGATGGAGGCCCCGGTCCTCACCGATTACGCGATCGCCAATAAACGCATCATGGACATCAATTTCCCAAAATACGCCTCCATCGCCGCCATTTACCGCAATTATCGGATCATCATCCCCTCCGGCCAAATCGTCATCTATCCGAAAGACACTTTGCTCATCGTTTGCGACCCCGTCGACCAAAACCGCATTCTGGATTACGTCAAGCGCATCGAGAAAAACGCCCCTCCGGCCAAAGCCTCGATTTTGAATGCCGATGGGATCGAAAAGGACGAAAAGAAGGAGTCGAAGTAGCCTTTTATGAAGAAGGAAGTCAGCGGATACCGTCTGGTTTTCGGGTATTTGGGCATTTTCATCATGTTCGAGGGCCTCGTGACCCTCGTTCCTCTTTTCATGTGCTTCTACCCAGGCGAGAGTTCCTGCTGGCTCGATTTTTTCCTCCCGGGCATGAGCGCGTTTTTCTTTGGCCTCGTCTTATGGCTCTCCCTCATCGCCGGCCATCCGAAAGCCCATTTTGGCAAAAACGACGATTCGCTGCTTCTCGTCCTCTTATGGCTTTTCGCCTTTTTGATCGGCGGATTCCCATTCTTCCTGTCCCAGTTCCCGGCCCTTAACGGCGGCGAAGTCGGCTACCGCATGAGTTTCCTCGAATCGTTTTTCGAAGCCGTGAGCGGCTATACCGCCACGGGGTTGACCGTTTTCACCGGCTTTTTGGATTCGGCGCATAGTTTCTGCCCTCACGTTTTCCTGTTTCACCGGGCTCTGATGCAGTTCGTCGGTGGCATCGGCTTGGTCCTTATCGTCGCCGGGGCCATCAGCGACCGCTACAATCTCAAACTCTATTTCGCCGAAGGGCACAGCGACAAACTTTTGCCGAACCTTGGGCGTTCGGCCAAACTCATCTTCGGCATCTATTTCGGCTATATCGCGCTTGGTTTCCTTTCCCTTTGGCTCGCCGGGATGGATCTTTTCGATGCCCTTTGCCACAGCATCGCCGCCATCGCCACAGGCGGCTTCAGCACCCGTAGCGTTGGCTACCTCTATTTCCAAAGCATCAACGGGACCTGTTACAACGGGGTCACTCCCGTGAATGCCCTCGCGATCGAGATCATCACGATGGTTTTGATGGTTTTGGGCGCGACGAACTTCGTCCTTCACACTTTCCTTTTGCGGGGCCGTTGGAAAGCTTTTTTCAAAGACATCGAGGTCAAGATCGGGCTCGTGGGCATCGTCTTTTTCACCCTTTTGACCGCCGGGTCGTCCGTGTACCTATACACGAACGGATCCTCAAGCGGGCTTGATTTTTGGACGGCGGTCCGTTACTGCTCCTTCGGCGTCATCAGCTCGATGACGACCACGGGCTACAGCAACTTCGTCTCCATCCACGCCATGGGGAACGTCTTTCTTTTCTCCAGCATTCTGCTTATGGCCATCGGCGGCGGGGTCGGCTCGACCGCCGGGGGTATCAAGCAATTCCGCGTTGGCCTCTTGCTCAAGGATTTCGTTTATGGCATCCGCTACCGTTTTTCGAGCCGGCGCGCCATCAATCCCAATCCGGTTTTCCGTCTTGGAAAACTGAAGGAGGAAGATCCTTCGACGGCCGACGAAGCCCATAACTACGCCATCCTTTACCTTATCGTTTTCCTTCTTGGGGCTACCGCCCTCGCTTTCCTGCCGGGCATGGGGCTCAGCGATTCCCTTTTCGAATTCATGAGCGCCCTCAGCGGCACGGGCCTTGACTCGATCGGGCTTCTTAGCTTCAAGGCGGCTAGCGCCTTCTCCTATCCTTGGCTCTTGTCTTTGCTTTGTCTTGCCATGCTCTTCGGGCGTCTTGAGATTCTGCCGATTCATTTCGCCTTGGAGAGACTGAGCGTCGATTCGGTCGCGAACGTGAGAAGGAAGCGTCAAATGGCTAAGGAGGCCTAAAGATATGATCATCGACGACATAAGAAAAGCGAACGTTCAGGCGATGAAAGCCCACGACGAGGCAGCTCGGTCGAGCCTCAGCATCGTCATTTCCCGCTATCAGGAACTGAAGACCAACGGCAGTGGGAAGGAAGTCACCGACGCCGACATCGTCAGAATCGCCCAGAAGCTTTTGAAGGAGCTCGACGAGGAACGGGACGCCTTCAAGGCGGCAGGCCGCCCCGAGCAGGCCGCCTCCATCGAGAAGCAGAAAGCGGCCTTGGCCCCGTTTATGCCGAAAATGCTTAACGAAGCGGAGATCAGGAAAATCATCGAGGGTTTGCCTGACAAGACGCTGCCCGCGGTCATGAAGCACTTCAAGGCCAATTACGAGGGAAAGGTCGACATGTCTCTTGTAAGTCGTCTCGCCCGAGGTTTATAATAGCCGCGCCCTAGGGGCGTGGTTCAGTGGTAGAACAGAGGTCTCCAAAACCTTTGATGAGGGTTCGATTCCTTCCGCCCCTGCCATTTAAAACGAACGCATATGATACGCAAATCATATGCTTTTTTTATGCTTTTCATTTGTTTTCTTACATTATTACTATTAAAAAAAGAGTTCGAACCGACACTAAATATGCGTCTTTATTCGAACTCTAGTTTTTTTGTTGTAGGGTGGGGTGCAGGGTATTGAATACCATACTCGTACCCACACCAAGTCTAGAAAATGATTACTTTGTATCTTAGCTTGTGGTCGGTAATTCTAACGATATAATCTATCGAACCTTCTAACAAAGCAGTGGACTTTATATCGTAATTTGGATAATCGGTTCTCTCTCCAATTAATATGTGAATCTCGTCTTTATTCACTGCAATGATTTTACTGAATAGTTTTCGATAATTGAAATCGCTTATCTTCTTAACATTGACCTTAATTCCGTCCATGTCCTTTAGGAATTTGATTGCTCGGTTTTCTGGGCTTAATAGGGTGGATAAGTTGTTTCGCTCTATTGCTACTTTGGTATTGATTACATCAATGTTATGCTGAACTTCTTTTTTAAGTTCGATTGAGAAATCACTATCGCCTTGGTATGATTCCATCTTTGCTTTGTAATCGTTTATCTCAACTTGACTCTTTTCTATGCTTTCTTTGGCCATAAGATAGTCTTGGGAATAGGAATAGGATTGAATCAGTTTCTCTTTAAGTATCGGTTTCATTCTTATTAAATCATTGAATGCGTTAACCATCGCTTGTTCCACAATGTCTTCAAAGTAAGACTCTCCAGGGCAAGTGGTGGTGCTACGATTTGAACCACAATAAAGCATGAACCTCTCCCATGCCTTTCCTGGATTGTTTCTTTTCACATAGTAATGCTTATGGCATTTGGCACAAAGAACCATACCAGTTAATGGGTAGTTTTTATTCTTTTCGAACTTGTCCCCGCTTGCTTTGGATTTGATTTGGAATTGCTCTCGCCTTTCTTTGATTAGCGATTGAACCTTATCAAATAGTTCTTTGTCGATAATAGCTGGAATGGCATCTTCGAGGACATACATTGGCTTTTGGCCAGTGTTCTTAATTCTAACTTCTTTCTCTTTGTAAGATTTGACGAACTTCTTTTGTAAAATTACCGTGCCGATGTACTTTTCGTTGCGAAGAATCGATCGAATGGTGCTTGCACTCCATTTATGGTTCTTGTTTGGAGTAAGGAATCCCTTCTTCTCGAGCATTTTGGATATTCTAAAAACGCTTGTCTTCTTTGCGTATTCTTCAAAAATAATCCTAATGATTTCTTCTTGGGACTTATCGATAACCACTTTGTGATTCTCATCGTATTTGTAACCGATGAGTTGGTTTTCGTTTATCCAGAACTCGTTATTTTGATATTTCCTTTTTAATCCCCATTTGACATTCTCACTTATGCTCCTGGATTCCTCTTGGGCTATACTGGCCAAAGTAGAAGAGAAGATTTCAATCTTTGGGTCTTTTGATGAAATGTTTTCTTTCTCAAAGATGACCTCACAATTTGCCTCGGTTAGTTTTTGGATTGTTTCTTTGAAGTCAATAGTGTTACGAGCAAATCTTGATATGGACTTGCAAAGGATGATGTCTATCTTCCCACTCAAAGCCAGTTCAATCATCTTATTGAATTGCACTCTCTTTGCCATGCTCGTTCCAGTGATTCCTTCATCGGCATAAATACCACAATAGTTCCACTCAGGATTGCTAAGAATTAGTTCGCTATAATAATCGATTTGGGTTTCAATGGCCGCCTCTTGTTCGTCTTTGTTAGTGGAAACACGAGCATAGGCACATACATTCAGTTGTCTTTGCTTGATTTCGCTATCAATTACTTGTACTTCCATACTAGCCCTCCAGTTCTATGGCTTTGATAATAAGGTTCAAGCCATTGTTTTCGCATTTGGTTATGAATAAAGGTTTCTTGCTTTGAATTCTTGGCAAGTTATCTATTGCTTGCTCGTTAGTTAAGAATCCTTTTCCTAAAACAACGATGAATTCTTGTTCTGATATCCTCACAATCTTTCTGACATAAGAATCGATAACCTTGTCGCTTAGAATCTTGTCATCTGAGTTTAGAAAAGATTCAATAGCGGTGGAATCGATAGAACGTTGCATATTTTCTAGGCATTTAGTTTCACAATCTTCCAGCTGTTTTTGTTTCTCGGTAAGTTCCATTTTCGTTTTGTTGAATTGCTCTTCATAGAGCGATGAATTAAAGGAATCATTGGTTGATATCTTTAATCGTACAATTCTTTTTACTTCCTCTTGAAGATGCAGTATTTTTGCTTTTAATGACTCAATCTTAAGGACGGTGTCCTCGCTATCTGCTTTAGCTTGGTTGATGGTTTCAAGTAGCCCAGAAACCGAATAGCCTTGAAGATTGATGTACTTGACAAGAATATTAGTGATTTCCTTTTCAAACTCAACTGCCTTTATTGGCTTATTGTGGCAAGTGCAAGTTGTGGATTCACTAGTGTTTCTTTTTGCTTTGCAAGAGAAGACTTTCCATGAGTATTGCTTTCCTGGATGACAAGTCACCATAAGCATTGACCTCCTGCAATCGGCACAAACTAAAAGTCCACTAAGAGGGTAGTGGCGATTGCCCATTCTCTTGTCACCTTTGATATTTTTCATCATCAACTGAACAAGATTGAATTTGTCTCTACTAATGATTGGTTCATGGTGGTCTTTTATCAAATATTTAGGCAATTCACCATTATTTTTCACGCTTTTATGCGATAAGAAGTTTACAATCATTGTTTTTTGAAACAATAAATCGCCACAGTATTTTTCGTTTGAAAGCATCATTGAAATAGTGGAAACTGACCACTTTTCTTTTCCGCTGGCCGTCTTGATGTTCCTTTCTTTTAAATAATCGATAATGTCTCGGTAGGAATATCCAGCCAAGAAAAGGTTAAAGATGATTCGTACTGTATTGGCATTTTCCTCGTCAATTTCAACCGTTCCATCCTTACTCCTTGAATAACCGAGAATGTTTGAAATATTACTAGCGTATTCACCTCGTTTCATTCTTTTTCTTATTCCCCATTTAACGTTTTCGCTTATGCTCCTTGATTCCTCTTGAGAAAATGAGGAGAGCATTGTGAGTAGAACATCTACTTTGGTGTCAGAAGCGTAGATTTGCTCTTTCTCGAAATAAATCTCGACTTTTCTTTCTCTCATTTCTTGGACAATTTTCAAAACATCAATAGTGTTTCTTCCAAAACGAGATATGGACTTAGTGATGATTAAGTCGATGTTGCCGTTTCTAGCTTCTTGGATCATCTTGTTGAATTGGACTCTTCGCTTTAAGGAAGTGCCACTAATTCCTTCATCGCCATAGAGACCAGCGAATGACCAATTGGGATTAGCTTTAATTCGCTCGGTGTATTCCGTGACTTGTGATTGGTATGAATGTTGCTGGTCTTCTTCGCTAGTCGACACTCGAGCATAAGCAGCAACCTTCAAGACTTTTGGCATCACTGGTTCTTGTAAAATTTCTTGAATTTTTGTTTCCATAAATTACTCCTTTCTTGCTTACATATATCACTTAACAAAGTGATATTATCAAGTTAATTAAACGCATATGATACCCATCATTAAACTACTGGCAGTCCATACTTTTTCCTTAAAATAAGTAATGCTTTATACCAGTCTTCTAGGGTTATCAAACCCTTCTTTTTTAGTTGGTCTAATTTATGTTTTTCAATTTCATAAATTGTTATTTCTTTATCTTCCATTTTGTCCTTTCATGCACAAAAAAAGATCCAATTGGATCTTGTGCTTTTAGGACTACTTCACGTAGTTTCGTACTGACACTAACTCACCTTATCGTATTGTATCTTTTTCTTTGTTTATTTGTAAATGTACTGATAGTTCATTTCGTATCAAAAGAACCCTTTTACTTTGTAATCTTTTTCGAGATTTGCAAAGTGGACACCGATGAAAACAACCTCACCTTTTAGTTTAGGTGGTACACGGAATGGGTTATCACGGAGGAAGAATAGCAATGAACCATCACGTTCCTTATAAACCTTTGAAATGAATGGCATGTCTTTATAAGTGAAGAGCATTTCTTTGCCTTCGTTTAACACCTGAGTTCTCCAGAAGAACTTAATCTCGGTCTCGGACAAACGCACGGCAATGATGTCGGCATTGGCGTTATCGATTCTAATGAAAGGTGCACCCACGAGATTATTCTCATCGTCATATTCATAGGCACGATAAGAAAGGATGTTCTTGCTTGTGAGGTTGTATGGATTCCTAACTATCTCATCGATGGAAAGGTTATAGAACTTGGATAAAGTGACAAGGTCTTTGATGGAGATCTCACGTGATCCGTTTTCATAATTGACATATCCTTGGCGTGACTTATCGATAATCTTGGCGACATCAGTGGTGGAAAGGTTTCTCTCCGTTCTAAGGGTCTTTAGGTTCTCGCCTATGTATAAAGAAGAGAGAGCATCAACTAAGTTATCTGACATATATTTATCTCCTTGTTTCTTAGAGTAAATAATAGCACAACAAATGTGGTATTTGCAAAGTGCATCGCTCTACAAAATTATAAAAAAGTAAGATAATACCTTATGAGCGACAACTCACTTTGTTGCTTTTTCATAAATAATTCCCCAACTAATTTTTGGTAATTGTTGGGTTTTATATACTTTGATTACCATTAGTTTCCACGGTAGAAAGGGGGATTTATATCATGGGCGATAGTAAGAAGTCTACTAACCCAGAGCAACGACAATATCTTTTTGATAAGCAAGTGCAACTTGGCTTTTCAGCTGAAGAAATGGCTCGAAGGTTGGATATCACAAAACGATATTACTATTTCATCTTAAATGGCACTCGTGGGAATCAAATGCGAGCTGCGTTATTGCTGAAAATGGTAAACAACCTCGGCTTTGATGCAACGGAGTTATTAGAAGCAGAAACCAAGCACGTAGAAATGTATAAGGAGTTAAAAGGTGTTCAAAAAAACTAGATGACGAAACATTTTTGTCCATCATCTAGCTGGTAACAAATCAACCTCGCTACCAACTAGATTAAATCAATAAAAGTGTCGAATTATCAACTTGTTTTTTCAAACGCTTTAAAAAAGAGTGGAACAAGATAATTTATTAAAACTGATCGAGGAATATATCGATGGCCTCACTCGTAGGCCTAAAACTAAACAAGATTATAAAAAAATCTTAATGGACTATTTTCACTATGTTTCAAATATCACTGACTCACCTACACGTCAAACGATAGTTGATTACAAAGAGTCCCTTGAAAAGCGAATGTCTCCAGCTTCAGTGCAAAAGTACATCATTTGTCTTCGTGGCTTTTATGAGGATTTGCAAGCGACTGGAAAAGGTATAAACATCGTTTTAAAGATACAATGCAGTACCATTCAACCAGTTTTTAAGCGTCAGCCTTTGACTTTGAAACAAGCCAGGGCACTCATCTCAAGAGCCAAAAGGCTAGCGACTCGACCTAAACACACCATTGAGGACATAAGAAATTATGCGTTAGTGGTGCTCCTACTCGGAACTGGACTTAGAACCATCGAAGTTGAAAGAGCAGATGTCAAAGACATCTCCAAAAACGATGAGATGATTCGTCTTTATATCCAGGGCAAGGGTCACGCCGAGAAGGATGACTTTGTTAAACTCTCAGATCATATCTATGAAGCCTTGACGAATTACCTTATGGAAAGAAGCGATGATTATGAACCGCTTTTTATTCATCATGGGCGAAACGTCACGGACGAAAATAGAAGGATATCGACTTATACAATCCGCACCGTGGTTAAAGACCTCTTGAGGCAAATCGGAATCGATGATGAGCGTTACTCGGCACATAGTTTAAGGCACACAGCTGCTACTTTTGCCACGAACATTCTTCATAAGGATACAACTGACATCCAGTATTTCCTCCGCCACAAGGATCCAAAGACTACGGAAAGATATATGCATTCCCTCCAAAGAGAGAACTCCACAATAGAAAACGAACTTGGCGACCTACTTTTTAACGATTCAAAAAATCAAAAAGGAAAGGCGTGAGTTTATGATTAAAGAATTTACAAGAGCGGACTTTGGAACAATCCGAGTGTCGCTCATCGATGATGAACCTTGCTTTTGTCTGGAGGACTTATGCAAGATTCTCAAAATTAGGAGCGTTCCTAAATGCCGTGAGAAGTTGAATCAAGGCGGAGTTAAGTTAGCGGACGTGACCGATAGTGAAGGGAAAGTAAAAAGAAAACTCTTCATTACAGCTGATAATGTTTCAACGGTTATCTTCCAGTCAACAAGGAAGGAAGCCGATGATGTTAACGATTGGATTTTTCGCTTGATTCTGCCACAAGCAAAACTTTATGTGAAGTATAGTGTCGAGGACTTAAAAGACCCTGACATTGCAATCAAACTTCTGGATGAATACGAGAATATCGGAATTCGAGTATCCGTTTTGGAAAGTGAAAAGAGAATCAACGAACCGAAGATTTCTTCAATGGACATTTTGTTTGGCTCTCGCAACTGCGTGGACATCGACATCGTTCACGAACTTTTACGAATCGATGGTATTAAAAATACCAGACTGCTCAAGATCCTACGACTCAAAGGTGTGCTAGGGGACGACAACATCGCCAAGCAAGAATACTGCGACAAGCACTTCTTTAGAGTGGTGGAGGCCAAGGCTATCGAAAAAGGAAAAGTCATCATTTCAAAACATACATTCGTCTATAAGAGCGGTATCTCATTCATCGAAAGAATCCTAAACGAATTTAAAGGAGAAAGTGATGAAAATGGAGGACTCAAAAAGTCGTGATGGAACTTATACCATCAGTGATTTAGCAGACTTATTGCAAGTCAAACGAAGAACCGTAGTGGCTCTTATCAAAAAGGGAAAACTACGTGGCTTTAAGATTGGCAACGAGTGGCGAATCAAAGAAGCTGCCTACGATGAATTTATCAGGCAACAAGAATGCTTAACCAAAGAGAAATAAACTCAACGCTAATTCCAGTGAGCGTTGGCGTGAGCGGTGCTTTCAATTACCTAGGCTATGCCTTAAATGGCACTCTATGGTCTTTGGTAGACATTCAAAAAGATAGGAGGATTTTAGATGGCTAGACCTTATAAAAGTGGCTTGCCTTATTTTCCTGTACAAACGAATTTCATGAGCGACAAGAAAATCGTAAAGCTCCGTAGGAAATACGGTCCTACTGGCTTGATGATTTATTTTGAAGTGCTCTTTAACGTGTACAGGGAAGGTTATTATTTGAAGATTTCGCTCGAAGATTTGGCAGATAATATTGTCGATGATTTTCGTAGCGACAAATGGGTGAGCAAAGACGATGTGCTTACGATATTGACCCTTTTTAGTGAACTTGATTTGATTGACAAAAGTCTAGCTGAGAAAGGAATCATCACTTCGAAGGCGATTCAAAAGCAATACATCCTTTCAACCAAGCGAAGAAGCAATGCTAAAGTGGATGAGTATTGTCTTCTCTCGGAAAAAGACAAAGTCGAACTCTCGACCTTTTTAACTTGCTCCGCAAAGGTGGAAAGTGTCAGCAAAAATGCCATTATTGTCGACAATAACCCCAGTTCAAGTGACATTAATACCGACAATAATTCACAAAGTAAAAGTAAAAGAGAAAGTAAAAGTAAAAGTCAAAGGGAAGTCGATAAACAAGATGAAGAAGATAAATTTGATAAAGCAATTGAGGAATTGCCCTTTGAAGTCGACTATTTCACAAAACTGCTCATCCATAATGGCACGGTGTCCCTCTATGACGAGGACTTAGGTAAGTATCCTGCCCTTTTTGCCAGTTTTACGCCACATTACGAATTTGACGACATCATCCGAGCGGTTCGGTATGTTTCAAACTACCTCAAGCATCCAAGCAATCCGATTGACGATAAGTTCTGCTTTATCAAACAAGCCCTTATCAACAACATCGACTGGCTTTCAAGAGAAGATGAACGAGCCAAGGAATCGGAGGAGTGGCTCAAGTTCCTAAAGGAGTACGAAGATGGTCACCATCAATAGTGAGTTCAACGAGATGATCCGTGAGACCAAGAAAACGCTCCACGAGATTGCTCGACTTGAAGATGACTACGCTCGTTACTACGAACGTTTTATGTCGATTCCAGGAATTGTCTATGGCGAACGACCACATACGCAAAGCGACCCTTATCACAACCCCAATGTCATATGGCTCGACAAGATGATGGAAACGGAAAAGAAAATCAAGGAACTGGAAGTAAAACTAGTGCCTTTGGATAAGTTTGTCGTCACCTTGTCTGAACAAGAAAGAATCGTGATGAATCAACTGGTGATGAACAGCTGTAGTGGCACGGAACTAGCCAAGCAAATGAAAGTATCAAGGACGAGAGTTTATGAGATAAAGAACATCATAATTCGCAAATGGATGAACCAATAAATCGTTGACCTGAAGCGAGTACTCCACGAAAGAAAAGTGAGGAGTCAACGATATGATAAGAGTCATTGAGTTATTTGCAGGAATCGGAGCTCAAGCCGAGGCTTTGAAAGAAGCTAATATTGAGCATGAAGTGGTGGCCATAAGTGAAATCGATAAATACGCTATCAAAGCGTATGAACTTCTTCATGGACCAGTAAACAATCTCGGAGACATTAGGAACATTCATTTTCTTCCTAAAGCGGACTTATGGACTTATTCATTTCCGTGTACTGATATCTCGCTTGCTGGTTCTATGAAGGGTTTTGAAAAGGATAGTGGAACTGGAAGTTCTCTTCTTTGGGAAGTTCAACGACTCCTCAAACAAAGTGCATCAGTTAACGAACTACCCAAGTATCTGCTCCTTGAAAACGTCAAGAACATCGTTTCCAAGAAGTTTATGCCCCTTTTTCAAGTGTGGGTGGATTATTTATCATCCCTTGGCTATAAGTCGTTCTGGAAGGTTCTAAACGCTAAAGACTATGGAGTTCCACAAAATAGGGAAAGAACCTTCATGATTTCCATTCTCGATTGTGATAAAGACTTTGTCTTCCCAAAAAAGGAAGAGCTGAAAGTTACCCTTAGCGATTTGCTTGAACCTAACGTTGACGAGAAGTATTTCCTTAGCGATAGGCTCATCAAATGCTTTGCCTCAATGAAAGATCGTAACGGCTTTGTCCGTGGCGTGAGATTTCGCTTATTGACCGAGAAAAGTGCCTATGCTTATACCATTTCGACTTGTCCAGGAAGTAGGGCAACCGATAATTTCATCATGGTTCCTGCTATTGGAGCATTAAGAGGAAGGAAAAACGAAGATAATAAGTACGAGCAAAAACTCGAAATAAATAAGCAAGGGCTATGCAACACCATAACCACGGTGCAGAAGGACAATGTTGTCATCGTTCCTCAAGCCACAAGAGATGGCTATGTCGCAGCTGAAGTGGGAGATGGAATCTACACCAACCGATGCAAGTCTAAGCGTGGTGTGGTTCAAAAAGGGATGATTCCCACTCTTAAATGTTCAACCTATGATGTGGGAGTAGTGGTTAATGATCCAAATGATCTCATTTCCGTTAGAAGACTAACACCAAGAGAGTGTTGGCGACTTATGGGCTGGAGTGATGAAAGAATAAACTGCATAATGGATAGCAATTTATCTGAAACTCAACTTTATAAAATGGCTGGAAACTCTATAGTTGTTAATTGCCTTTATAAAATATTGGAGGAATTGCCAAAAAGATAAACTTTTTCTAATAAAAAGTGAAACAAAAATGATATACTTTATTTGGATTTATTTGTCAGGCATCAAGAGGATAAAGAATTATGAATTATCAGATTTTAATTAAAAAATTAAGAGAGAAACTGATTCTCACTCAAACTGAACTTGCTCAAACTTTAGGAGTCTCCTATATTTCGATAAATCGTTGGGAAAATGGACACTGTAATCCGACCACTAAAGTCAAAAGAAGAATTGTTGCTTTATGCAAAGAAAACGGAGTGATTGTCGATGGGCAGGATTAATTTAGGGCAAGTTTTTACACCAAAAATAATTTCTGATTTCATGGTTGGTCTTTTTGATATGGGAAAAAAAGCCAATATTTTAGATCCTTGCTTTGGAGAAGGTGTGTTCGTTAATTCTTTAAAAGATAAGGGCTTTTCAAATGTAACCGCTATTGAACTAGATAAAAAATTATTTGATTCGTTCGATGCTCCATTTGGTTTCAAAAAGATAAATTGTGATTTTTTAAATTATTCTGGTTTATTGTTTGACGGAATAATAATGAATCCTCCATATGTTAGGCAAGAAGAGATAAACGGTCTCAAACAATACGGAATTACAAAGGAAATGTTAAGGTCAAAGAAAATATATTCCTCGCTTCCTAGAAAAGCTAATTTATATTCATACTTTGTTATTAAATCTCTCTCACTTTTGAAAAGTGATGGAGAATTGGTCTTAATAATTCCATCGACATGGACAAAAAACGATTCTTACTTAAACAAGGCAATATGCAGAGCTGGAGGTTTTATTACCTATCAAGCAAATTGTGTAGGGCTTCCTTTTGGAAAGAACGTGCTTGTTGATGTAGATATTTTGAAAATTAAAAAAGGCCTTTATAGTGATTCTAAAGTTGTAATTAACAAGAACTTGGCTATTGCAAATGACGTTCTTGAAATTTCTAATGTACAAGAAAATAAACTGCTTGGTAATAAAAATTGCATTTCTCTTAATGTGATTGCAAAAGTGAAAAGAGGAATTAGTTCCGGAAACAACGACATGTATTTTAAAGATTGCTCTGAAATCTTAAGCAAATACAAAAAACCTATTTTGAGTAATCCGCGTAGCATTTCTTCGTTCTTAGTAAATAAAAAATGTCTTAGTTATTGTTTAACAATCCCAAACAATATGAGTGTAGAAAAAGAACTTGACGACTATATTCAAATTGAAAAGCAAAAAATAATTGATACTAAATCTCCATTAGGAATTTTCAATAAAATACAGAATAATGATTTAACATGGTATTGTTTTAATCCAACAAAGTGTCCTAAAAATACTATAGTTTTTGGGTATATTGTTAGAGCTAATTTAAAATTTTCTATTACAGCTCAAGAATGCATAATTCGTGATAATTTTTATACTATTAATTCAAATGATCAATTACTTTTGCTTTCTTTATTAAACAATTATTATTGCTATTATCGTGTGGAAATGGCTGGGAAAAAATATGGTGGAGGGTTATTAAAACTTCAATGCTATGACATAAAAAACATTCAAATTATTAATCCTGAATTGCTATCGTTAAAAGACAAAAATGAGTTAATAAAAAACGCTGAACTCCTAATAAAATCTTTGTCATCACAATCTCAACAAATAATTAAAGAAAACACTCTCTTATTATCAAAGTATGAGGATATTTCAAATGTGGATATTGAAAAAATATATTTTAGTACAAAAGAAAGAAGGTTGATTTCCAAATGAAAAAATACAAAATAGTCAGTCTTTTTTCTGGTGGTGGTGGACTTGATTTAGGATTCAAAAAAGCTAATTTTGATATAGTTTTTGCTACCGATATTGATGAATCGGCCGTTTTAACATACAAAAAGAATATTAGTGAAAAAATAATACAGGCGGATATTAACACGCTTCCTATGTCAACGTTTCCTGATTGTGATGTAATTATCGGTGGACCACCTTGTCAAGCTTTTTCATTAGCTGGAAAAAGAGATACCGACGATCCTAGAGCAAAGCTTGTTTTTAAATATCTAGAGATTATCAAATGTAAACTTCCCAAGATTTTTTTAATGGAAAATGTAACAGGGATTTTATCTGCAAAAACAAAAGAAGGGAAAAAAGTAATAGATGAATTAATTAGTTCTTTTAAAGAAATTGGTTATGAACTTAAATACAATATTCTTGAAGCTACTGATTTTGGTATTCCTCAAAAAAGAAGAAGAGTAATTTTAGTTGGTACAAGGAAAGGCTTTGAGTTTTCTTTTCCAAAGCCAAACCATGGTGATGGCTTGTTGCCATATGTTACTGCATATGATGCATTGGGAGATTTACCAGACTGTATTGGAGTCAAAAGCGGGACTCAAAATTACAAGTGTAATCCATTTACTGATTATCAAAAATTAATGCGTTTAGACTCAATTAATGTTTCTGATCATTTTGAACAAAGTACGAGTCAACTAGATAAGTACATTATTGCTCATGTAAAACCTGGTGGTAATTATATGGATATACCTCTAGAAGTAAATTCAAAAAGAATACGTAGATTGATACAAGATGGTGGACACACTACTTGTTATGGTCGTCTAGATCCTAATAAGCCATCGTATACAATCAATACTTATTTTAATAGGCCTAATGTAGGATGTAATATCCATTATGAACAAGACAGGCTTATTTCTTTGAGAGAAGCCTTAAGACTTCAATCTTTCCCAGATACTTTTGTTGTTGTTTCATCTAGTAAGCAAAAAAAGAATATGATAGTCGGAAACGCAGTTCCACCAATGTTAGCGTATGAACTTGCTCTTTCGATTAAGAAAGCGTTAAAAGAGGTAGAATAAATGTGGATTAATTATTCGGATTCTGAGGTTGATGTATATCACCCAATTTGTGGAGAAGCTTTAAAACAATCACTTATTAAATTAGGTTTGTCTAACAAATATCATGTTATTCATCACTTTCAAACTGGCACGATAGAACCAGACTTTGTAATTGAAAATATGGCGGATCATAAGATTCTTTGCGTATTTGAAGTCAAAAGAACCAAAAGCGATGTTCAAAGTACGAGATATCAGTATCAAGCACAATCATATGTTTTAAATATAGGTTCTCGTATGGAAACCCCATTTTATGTATTAACAAATTTGGAATCATCATATCTTTTTCGCTATGACAGTAGTAGGACAAGACCGTTTCAACAACTTATTAAACCTGGATTAATAAAAACTGGAGACTTTGGAAAGTATGGTTCTAAGCAACTTTTTTTGCTTGATTTAGTTGGAACTTTTTGTGGGATATTAAAAAAGATTATTAATAATGTTAACGATTATTTAATTACACTGGATGGTTTTTCTGCAAAGATGGAAACTTTATTATCCACTGATAAAGAATGGAAAAGTGCTCTAGCTATGTTTCTCTATGAATACATAAGAGGCTCATTTGAATCAATTAGTCGACGAGAACTTAGGGATATTAGAGCTTACTCCGATGATATTGAATCAATTTGTTTTGAAGGGCATAAAATCGATTTTGAAGGTATCTTTGGCTTTGATATTCAACATTATTTGAGTAAATATTCTGTTGATAGTAGGCTCTTGTCTAATTTATTTATTTTTGCAAAAGAAAACATCTATGGTGATGTTATAGCTGATATATTACATTCGATTGTTTGCAAAGGAAGAGAACATGAAGGGTTGGTTTCAACCGATATTGAAATTTCAAAATATGTTGCATTACTAGCAAAAATTGCCTATTCAAATATGCTTAATAAAAACGATTTAATTTGTGATCCAGCTGCTGGAAGTGGTGCTTTGTTGTCAACTTCAATTGATGTGTTTAATGTTTCTGCAAATCAAGTTGTAGCCAATGATAGAGAACCTAAACTTTTGGAGCTTCTATCGCTACGAATGGGGCTTAAATTTTATGGAACAATTAATCACAACAATCATCCATTGATTCTTGAAAAAGATATTAAAGAGTTAGAATCAAGTGTTTTTGAAAACGTGAAAATTGTTGTTCTCAATCCACCATATGTTGCTGGGATAAATTCCACTAAGGAAAAAGCAGCTTTCAATCATGCAATGCTTGTTAATCAAGGGAGAGAATGCTCATTAAATATTGGTCAAATTGGGTTAGAAGCAATATTTCTTGAATATTTATTAACGCTTTTGAAAGACGGAACAATTGTTTCATGTCTTCTTCCTAAACAATATTTGGTTTCTAGAGGACCAGAAGCGATTGCTTTTAGGAAATTTCTTTTAAATGATTTTGGCTTAATTTCGATTTTGAATTATCCTGGGTCATCTCTTTTTGGAAGTGTTACGAAAGACACTTGTATTATGGTTGGGAAAGTTAGAACTAGAAGTGAAAAAATAAAAATTCTTTCTATATTGGAAT
The DNA here is from genome assembly GCA_022641095.1 of Bacilli bacterium. Lineage (GTDB taxonomy): Bacteria > Bacillota_I > Bacilli_A > RFN20 > CAG-826 > UBA4951. The sequence goes on along the minus strand of JALCDB010000001.1, from coordinate 58,390 downwards.
CGGTTCAAAATGTTGATTCGGTTTCATTTGAAGAATGTGTTTCTGAATTCGATACAAGCGGTGACACATTTACTTCGATAATGCCTGGTGTAGAAGGCTTAATCAAAGATAGGAGTTTGCTAATTTCCAAAATGAATGATGGTTGGAGGTTCATAAATAGTGAAACATTGAATGCTGTTGATTTCTTTGAATCTAATGTTTTGTCAAATAAACTTATCGAAAGAATTGGCGACGAAACTTATCACGTGTCAAGGGGTGTTGTTGGTTCGAGTGGAATTAGCGATTTATTATTTTTAAAGCGTGATTCTGATTTTGCTATTTCCCATCATGATGATTTTTTGTCTCTTGATATTGGCATTAGAAACGCTGACACAGTTAAAACTTTAGAAACAAAAAATGGAGATTCTGCATTCTTCAATATTTCAAAAATTAAGGATACAGTCTCATTAAATAGAATTGTTGATGATTACTTGCTTATTCCACAAAAAGAAGGCAAGCAAATTAAACTTAATAAAACAAAGGAAGAAATAATAAAAATTCTTACTAAAGAGCAAAAGCACATTACACCAAAAGGTTGTATTTTGATTCCTAGAAACCTTAGAGTAACTGGAAAAGTCCATCTAACATCTTCCGACATTTTTGTTTCAACGAATTTTATTATTCTAGATGTTAGCGATAAAGCAAAAGCCAAAATATTAGCTGATTGGATGACTACTATTTTTTACCAATTATCATGCGAAATCTCATCAAAAGACCAGGAAGGAACACGCAAAATTGAAATAGTTGATTTTATGAACACAATTGTTCCAAACATATCTTTACTTACGAAAGAAGAAACTGACAATCTAGCAAAGATCAATAACACTTCGTTTTTGGAATTGCAAAATCCAATAGCACGACCAATAGATGAATTATGGGCAAAAATTTTGTTTGGAACAGAACAATATAAAAACATTCTAGAAGAGGCACGGCACTTACTCAAATTTCTTGCAAATCGAAGAAATTCAAAGAAATAAAACCCTTTATCTTTGTAACCAAGACTTCAAAATACCTAAATCCTCAATTTTTGTTGTGCTCAAATCAACATCGTATTCAGTGTTTGTTACACCATTTGGCTGTTTTTCATTAAATCTAGGAATTCTATCAGCTGGGAAAAACTTTATATTTTGTTTTGCATAAGTTTCATCAAAACAAATTGAAAGAACCTGTTGCTTATTGCTTGCTTGGTTAATAAATTTTTCGATGTGTTCTAAAACTGAAAATTCAATTAATGGTATGCTTCTAATGTTTTCAATTAGACTACCAAGTGAGAGCCCTGTATCACTTTTCCTTAAAAGAATGGAAACAACTCTTATATCATAGAAATCACTAAGCAATTGTTCATGACGGAAGTGGTGTATTCTTTCTTCTTTGATAGTTGTTTTAACTTCAATCCTTTTTTTCTCATCAATAGAAAAATCGAATTTCATTCTATCCTCTGACTGCCAATATTTAGAAACGCTAATGCCTTTTTGATTCAAATAGTAAATTGTAAACAATTCACCATAAAAACCTTGTATTTCGTTGAAACTTAATTCGACGTTTTTGCTGAACATATTTGTTAAAGAAGAAAACAATTTAACTATCTCATCTGTGGATTTTTCTTTTTCAAAAAATACTAGCCCCAGTCTTACAAATGCGTCAACATGAAATGTATCGTGACTTAAGCAATACAAAATATTGCAATGTTCATTTGTTTCCTTTCCGTTTATTTGCAAACTGCAGTAGACATTGACTCCCAATCTCAACTCTTTGGTCTCTTGGAAATATGTTGGTTTGGCGGATTCGGTGCAAGGCGTAACAAAAACCAAAGAATTATTGTTTATTCCAATATATAGAAAATCGGACTGCTTAAAAAGGCTAAACGAATTCAAATCTCCGTTAGCAGAAAGTTGATTAATTTTATTTTTTATATCATCGATGTTAATCATTTTTTGCCCTCCCTACAAATTGACCGGTTTGCTCAGATAGTGTAGTTGGAATGTATAGTGCCAAAGCTAATGTTTTATAGTCTATTTCAGGCTTGTTGTTTGGAGCGATGAAATGTATTTGAAGTTGAATAGCATCTTGCTTTTCATTTGGAAGTGCACTATCACCAGGATATCGTGTTCCGTGTCCTTGGAAAAGCTGGTTAATAGATCCGTCTTCGTAAATTTCACGAGAATCGTAATCTGGATATCGTATAAATACAATATCGATAGGCACTGAAATTTTCATTTTCTCAAATACTTCAATTAATGATGCAAAATCAGTTTTATCAATTCCTGCATCTTGAATGAAAATTAGTTTTTTTATCACGTTATCAAACAATTTATTTAAATCGTAGTTTTCAATAATTTGATATTTAGGATTCTCATAGCCACCAATAATCATTGGCTTCATAAGAGATGAATTGTCGTTAATGAAATTATCAATAGTGCTCTTGTTCGAAGTACAAGATTCTTTATCAAATAGAAATTTGCCTTCTTTTGTCCATTCTGGGAACGAAAACGAATCGGATTGAGCGACATTCTTTCTTGTTAATCGTAACTTGCTACTCCCAAGTTTAAAAATGCGAGGCATATCTTTGAACTGAACTCCTCGTGCTTGAGCCCTTTCGATAGTGCTCCATAAATCATTGTCATGATCTAAAATATCTGAAAAATCTCGGGCGATATCTTCAGTTGTATAGACTTGGCAAACATCAAAGTAATCACGTTTATAGCCAAACCAACGTGCTCTTTGTTCAGTGTTGTCAACATTGCTGATTCCCTTCGCTCTTCGAATAATGTAAGTTACAGCGAGTCCTTTGAAGGTTAGGCCTCTTTCAACCATGTTTCCACCGAGAAAAATATTGCAGTCATAGTATTGCTCATTGCTACTGGCATCTGAATCGCTATTGCATAAGAATACTGGAGAGCAATCTCTAATAATCAGAAGAATATCTTTTTCTATGTCGTTGAATTCTGGAACTTGAACTCCGTCAGCTTTAAAAACATCATAGGCATTTAATAAATGCTGCCTAATTGGTTTATATGCCATATCATGTATATTTTTAAGTTCGAGTTTTGAAATATCTTTCCATTTGTTAAGAACAGCTTCAACTTTACTTAAAACAATTTTGTGGTCAGGTTTTTTCAAAGAAGGATGAATCAACATAGAATGTTTTTGTTTTTTGAATTTAGCCTCTCCACGATTCCTTCGAATTGCACCTCCGACAAAAAATGAAGCAAGAGCTTTATAAAATGATGCTGGAACAACGCTACCATCTAACAAACTTTGTTCGGTGGCAAGTATTATTTTGATGTGTTTTTTGCTATCTATCCCATGAAAATCATTTAGTCCACAATAGTCTGAACCAGGATAAACTAGTACTCCAAAATCTGGAGATAAAACGCTAATTTGAGGAATTAAGATATTGGCTTGAGGAGTTGCTGTTATTGATAAAAAACAATGTACATCAATTACAGCTTTTAAACTCTTTATTGATGCGTAAATTGAACTCTCACCTTTGGTTTTTGAGAAAGCTTTTGTGTTCAATGATGCTTGATCCCCTTCGTCATCAACTATTAATGTTGGAATAGAAGCCAATGCAGTATTTTCAAACAAATCTTTAATCATTTTGATATGTTTTTGATGCTTTAAACCAACGATAATAATTTTCTTTCCACTATCCAAAAAGTCTTGAATGTTCTTTTCGTTCAAAAGGTCGATATTTTGTTCTGTAGAAAGAACCGCTAGTTTGCTACCACAGCCTGAAAAGGACTCTTTAATTCTTGTTGCATTTTGAGAAGCAAGGTTCTTTTTGTTGCCACCTAATACGACAGATATGTTGTATCCATTATCAAACGCAAGAGCGATGGTGGAGATAAAATTTGAAGTTTTGCCGCTTTGTACTTTTCCGATAACAATCCCTGTTTTTCCTAACTTCGTATCATAAAGAGGATTTGGGCAGTGGAGGAGAATATCGTTAGCATTCTCGAAAATTGCATCAACTCCATTTTCAGTTATTCCATCGTTCAATAAATGATTGTAAATAGATGATTTAAAAAGCCCGTCGTTCTTGATATTCCAAACCGATAGTTTTTCGACAATATTCATTTTAATTTCATTGTTCGTCATTTTTTAGCCTCGGCCATTTTTTCTAATAATGTATTCATGATGGTTCTAACATCGCCAATATCTATGCGACCATCAGGGTAATAGGATGAAGCTTCAATTTCAGACAAAACCATTGAAATGACAAACTCGGTGATTAGATTCATGAAATCGCCATTTTCAAGGAATGGAAAAAAGAATTTATGCTTCATATTTAGTATAAGCGAATAATTTTTTGCATCCTTTTGTGTAACAATCAACCATGGATTACTTGGATTTGTAATGTCATATTGGACTAAAAAAGAGTAATCAGAACCTTTATAAGTAAATGAGAAAGTTCCGCTTCTAGGACCTTCGATAATTACACTCGTATCTTGGTCAGTTTCTTGCTTTGTATATGTATCATCAATTTTAGGCTCTTCGCTTTTTGGCGTTGAATCATTAGTTTTGACTTCTTCTTGTGGTATTTCAATTTTAACATTTGAAATCAATCCACCCTTTTCTAGAATGTCCCCAGCTTCTTTTAGAGTGTCAGGAACTTTCTTGGTTGCACGGAAACGGATATCTTCAGCTTTAACTCGATAGTCTTTTGTAAATGGGAGCATTTTGGCGATAAACTCTTCTTCAAGACCATCGGTGTGCCAATCGAAGTTGTCTTTTGCTTGCGTAACTGGCCAATTATCCATATGAAGTTCGCCAAATAGACGTTGATAGGTATATGTACCAGCATCGCCAAATAATTCTTCTGGTCGATAATTAGACTCAGGGCCTCCAACTATTACACGTCCTCGACGAATTAGGGTAAAGCCTGCATCACGTCTGCTACCTCTAGCTCTTAATGCAATAAAGCCAGTGACATCGTAATATTGTCCATTTCTATTTACACTAAAAGAAACATCTTTTTTCCATTCGACGGTGTTTCCGTTTGATAGTGTTTCGCAATAGACTTCAGGGTTTTCAAAATTTAGCGTTTGACCTTTAAAAACAATTTCAACATCGCCTCTTCGTAAGTCTTCACGATATATACTGCTTAAAAAATCTTTGACCTTCCCAATAGTTCTGGAGCCAGTTATTTTTTTATTAAGGTTTCTAATTTCGATGATGGTGTAGTGCTCATCTTTTTTAGTTTCATAAATATCAAGATCGATTAAGTCTTCTTTGCTGATTGCTAACTGGTTAATGTCCATAGTGGCTTTATAGCCAATTTCAGATCCAAGTTGTGTAGATTTGACAGTCCATAATGTGCCAAACCAACACGCAGCTGTTTTTAGACCCATACCGAATTCATTTCTTCCACTTTTTACAAGTGGTGGCTTATCTAGTTGGATTGCTCTTTCAAAGTCTGAACTCTCCATTCCAAATGCGTTATCGGTTATTCTTACAATGTCACCTGAATCGTTTTGTTCATATTCAATGTTAATAATTAGTTTTTTGAATGTTGGAAGAGTTAGCAATGTACTTTTATGATCGAAGAAACTTTGCGTTGAGTTATCTACAAATTCTGCCAAAGCAGTCCAAGGTTCGTATCTCAGGTTTTTATATGTTGCATAAACGCCAGTGGTAGGGCGAATATTAATTTTTTGTCCCATCTATTTTTCCTCCCAATCTTCGACTAATAAGTTTGTTAATGCTTTTCCTAGAATTTTCAACACTTTAACATTAACGGAATTTCCAAGTTGTTTATATGCTGTATGCTTACTTTCTCCAAAGTCGAAATTTGCATTGAAACTTTGCAATTTGGCAGCTTCTTCAACTGTAATATATCGAAATTCTTCTATTTCAGTATCCCAAATAATGGGGGTATTTACCATTGCAACAAGTGAAGGGAACGAATTTGGTGCTTTCACCCTTATACCAGATTGACGGAACTGAATTATTCCATCATGCATGGTTTCGCATTTTCCACGGCAATTCCATTCGAATTTTTGATAAATCCTACTCCTATTCTTCATGTCATAGCGGACTATCCATTCATCAATCCATTCTTTATTTTTCTTGTATAACTCACGATTCCTTGTGATAAATCTTTGCTTCCATTCTGGAGTTCGATTCTTTTTGTTTTTATAAAATCCACAACTACGATAGAAAGATTTATCATCTTCAAAGTCCGTGCCAAAATAGTGAAGCCATACAGGGGATCCTATTGACTCAGCTAGGCATTGATTTCTAAATTCTTCCCAAGCTCCAAGCATTTCAACTTGTTCATCAGTAAGAGTGGATATATTTCCTTTTTTATTATCTAAGATAGACAACGCAGCCTTACTACCACATTTCTTCATTTGCTTTTCTAAATGCAAATCTGAAATATGAATATATCCGTTTTTAAGTTTTGCTATATCACGTAAATCTTTTCTTATTCCAAGAATATAAACACGTTCTCTAACTTGAGGAATACCAAAATCAGATGGAGAAAGAATTATTGGTTCTTCAGTAATAAAAAAATTCAACTTCATCAATTCTTCTTTAATATGCTTCCAGTTATCCTCGTCATCAGCTAAATTTCTAACATTTTCTAAAATAATGAATTTAGCCTCTTGATGGTCTTTTAATATTTTAATGATGTAATCGAATAAGTCGCCTCTTTGCTCGTCTTTGAACCCCTTTCTCAAACCTGCTTTGCTGAACGATTGGCAAGGGAATCCTGCACAAAGGCAATCAAAGTTTGGAACATCCTTTATTGGATTGATATTTCTGATATTTCCATATATTTCTTTGATATCATAATTCTTCTTGTATGTTTCAACACACTGTTCATCATTTTCACAAACAAAAACGCATTTTCCACCTAAAGACTTCATTGCTTGATGAAAACCACCTATTCCAGCGAATAGATCTATAAAAGTAAATTTAGACATTCTTTCCAGCCTTCCTTAATCCATCTATCAAAAAAGAAAGAACGATGTCATTCATACTTTTATCGTTTTCAACTGCATACAACTTAAGTTCTTTTTTAACTTCTGGTGACACACGAATAATAAGCTGCTTTGTTTTTTCCATCAAAATCTCCCAAAATGATATATTGATAATATTCTATCACTTTGAGTGATTTAAGAGAACACTTTGTACTAAAAATTTAAATAATTTTTTCATCATCGCTAATACTACTGAGCGTTGACGTGAGCAGTACATAAGCACCATTTGAACTAATCGTCAGTGGTGCTTTTATTGTCGTTTGTCGACACTTCAAAAAGTGAGTAGTGGTCGAACGAAATGAACTATCAGTACATTTACTAGGACGGAGTAATTTGATAAGATTTTGGTATCGTGGAATACTGGCTTCAGGTCAATTGACTTGAACCTAGGAGAGATGGGAGTGATGCATAATCGCTCCCTTTTCCTTTCTTGCGGAAATCCGTAGTATTCAGACTTCCTTAAATGGAAATTTGAATCACAAAAATATGGAGATTCAAGAAAGGAGCAATTCTATGAGAAAAAAAGAACAAGACACTTATGCCAAGTGGAAAGCCGATGGTGTGCTTGACCAGAAGTTAGCATTGATGAAGGAGTATTCAAGCCAAGGTTGTTTTGATTGCAATATCGCAAAATTGCTAAACATCGACCTTCGAACCCTGACTGCGATGAAGAAAAAGCATCGTGATGTGGTTTTGGCTTTGAACGAAGTCAATCTCGCAGCTGTAAAACTTAACGTTAGACTTTATCAAGTTGCCTATGGTTATGAAATTGATCGCAACGTGGTGTTAAAGGATTCCAATGGAAAGACCACTTTAAAGAAAATCAAAGAGCCAATCGCACCAAGCCTAGACGCACAAAAATACTGGTTCCAGAACTTTGATAAGGGTTTGAACCCTAGAAGAGAAGAGATAGACATCCAACTCAAACGCATTGAAATGGCGAAAGGAGACGACTTTAAGAAATATGAAGATTAGTGATATTGCAGTCGAGAAACTGATTCCCTATGAAAATAACCCTCGTGATAACGATAAGGCGGTGGATGCCGTTGCTGAGTCGATAAAGGAGTTCGGATTCAAGAACCCTATTATCATTGATAAGGATTACGTGATAGTCGCAGGACACACACGCTTGAAGGCTGCTTTGAAACTCGGACTTAAGGTTGTACCTTGTATCATTGCCGATGATCTAACCGAAGAACAAGTGAATGCCTTTCGCTTGGCTGATAACAAGACCGCTGAACTTTCCGATTGGAACGAAGAGGAATTGCTCGAGGAATTGAAGAAAATCGAATCCATTAATATGGAGTTATTCAGTTTCAACCTAGAAGACCTTGAAAAAGAGTTGACTGGCGAAGCTCAAGACGATGATTTCAACGAAGATGAGGAACTTCCAGAAACACCAACGAGCCAAATAGGCGATATCTATTTGCTTGGAAAACACCGTGTTATGTGTGGCGATTCCACTAAAAAGGAAGATGTCGATATCTTATGCGATAATCGATTAGCCGATATGATTTTTACTGATCCGCCATACAATGTGAACTACGAAGGTACAGCTGGGACGATTCAAAACGATAATATGGAAGATGAGTCGTTCTTTAACTTCCTCGTTAGTGCCTTTGATAACCTTTATGATCATATTAAATTGGGTGGTTCAATCTATGTGTGTCATGCCGATACCGAAGGTCTGAACTTTAGAAACGCATTCAAACAAGCTGGTTTCAAACTGGCGGAATGCTTGGTTTGGGTGAAAAATGCTCTAGTCCTTGGAAGACAAGATTACCATTGGCGACATGAACCAATTCTTTATGGTTGGAAAGAGGGAGCGGCACATTACTTCGTTGATGATCGAACCCAAGACACCGTGTGGGAATATAACAAACCAAAGAATAATGATTTGCATCCAACGATGAAACCTCTCGAGCTTGTTGGCAAAGCCATCTCTAACTCAAGTAGAATGCACCAAGTGGTGCTCGACTTGTTCGGTGGCAGTGGTTCAACCCTCATCGCCAGTGAGCAACTTCAAAGAGAATCGCTCCTCATGGAAATCGATGAGAAGTATGTCGATGTCATTGTCCGTAGATATATCAAATTCAAAGGCACTCTTGAGGGGTGCTTTTTACTTCGTGGTGGAGAGAAGATTCCTCTCACCTTAGAGACCACTCCAGACCTATTAAAAAACATCGAAGGTATCTAGCAAAATTAGCGACATATAGTGACTGATTAACTTGCTATACCATTGGTATAGAGTGATATATATGTATGACCAAACAAGGTCAAGGAGGGTCATACAAATGGCTAAAAAATGGTTTACAAAAGACCTCGATGAAGCTCAGACAAAAGTGATCGAGGCAAGGGACACCATGGAAGAGTTGGTCGACTCAATGCAAGAGAAACTAGACAACATTCCAGAAGGTTTCCAAAGTGGCGAACGCTACGAAAGATTGGAAGAAAGATTATCCAATTTCCAAGAGACTCTCGATAGCCTTGAAAGTGCGTTAGATTCAATGAATAACGAATTGGAGGATTTCCAATAATGAAAGCCTTCAAAGTTGGTGATAAGGTTCGTGCCGTTTTCCGTAAACACGGAAGACACGAATTCATCGGAATTGTTAAAGAGATTGAAACTGACAAGCACGCTCTTCCTGGAACATGGGTGAGCGTTCTTCCCACCGAGATGAGAAAGTACGATGAGCACGTTGACTTCATGATTACCGAGAAGTTGTGCTTTCTAATTCCTGAATGCGATGTATTGGAGGTCATTGAATAATGAATAAACCTTACCCTATTAAATTCTTCCAAGTTAACTACCTCATGGGTATTTATGAGTCTAGCGAAGTAGGCAAACAAATTGACGCTGGTTGGTACGACTGGTTTTGCAAGGACTCATCCCTAGCAAACAAAACCAAAAGAATGGGCTCAATCGTTTCGCAAATCAAACGTGGTGGCAAAGTCGATATCGATAATTGCTATGTTTGGTTCAAGAACAATTGCCCAATCAGTTATCCTCTCTACGATGATTTCCGTTTCGCAATCATCGAAAATAGCGAAGTCGAATTTACGACTCGCATCAATTGTGGCTACGAGAAACATCGCTATGTCGTCTACGGAAGGAAGAACGGATTCGATGTTCCTCTTTTTGAAAGTGACTCCTCAAGAGAACTAGTGAAGTGGTTCAACACTCCTTGGGAGGAAAAATAATGGCTTACCAATATTTCAATGCCCATCCAAAAGGACTTAACGTCAAAGATTGCGTGGTTCGTGCCGTGTCGATTGCCTTTGAAAGAGACTACAGCGAAACAAGGCTCGAACTCAATCGTTCAAAGCGTGACCTTGGCTACCCTTCCTATAAGGAAACCAAATTCATATACGATTATCTAGACAAATACGAGCGACTTAAGTTCAAGTCAGAAGTTGGAAAACCAAGAGTCAAGGTCGATGATTTCTGCGTTTTATTTCCTTTAGGCACGTATATCTTGAAGATATCCCATCACCTAACCGTAGTTAAAGACGGAGTGAATTTCGATACTTGGGATTGTGGTTATCGCAGTGTCTACACAGCTTGGAGGATAAAGTAATGGAACTCAAAGTTGGAATGACCATTCAAATCATCGAGATGAAAGACGAGCCTTCCTATTCTGGGCGAATTGGTGTTATCCGTTTCATCGATGATGCCAAGCAAAACCACGGAAGTTGGGGCGGACTTGCCATCATTCCTGGAATTGACAAATTCAAGGTTGTGAAAGTAAGTGAGGACAAGAATCATGATTAAAGCAATATTCATAAGAAAGCCTTCCTCAATTGAGGAACTCGTTCCCCAAGAAAAGGTGGAAATTGAAAAGAACATCGTTCTCACTAAAAACTTATTCAACTGCTTTGTCCATTATCCACTAGATGACTACGACTTCATCGAAGAGAACAAGAAACTGATGTGGTATGAACCATCAAAGGATGTCATGCACTGCATCTTTGTGACTTGCGATGAAGAAGACTATGGAATTCTTATTCAAAGCGAAGGAAGTTCCTATGGGCGATATTGTGCCTATCTTCCTAAAGCATTATTGGAGGTTAAAGATGCTAAAACAAAGTAAGAAGAAACACGTGTGCTCAATATGTGGGAAACCATATACTGGCTACGGAAACAACGCTCAACCGATAAACGATGGTAGGTGTTGTGATGAATGCAATGCGACATTTGTGATTCCTAGGCGAATCCAAGAAAGCATTGAGAAACGTTAAGAGCCATTAGGCTCTTTTCTTTAGGAGAAAAAAATGAAAATTGTAACAAGCGAATCCGTGTTCAAAGGTCACCCAGACAAAGTGTGTGACCAAATTAGCGATGCTATATTAGATGCGTGTTTGAAAGAAGACGCTAACTCAAGAGTGGCAGTGGAATGCTTTATCAAAGATGACTTTCTCGTTGTCGGTGGCGAAATTACCACCAAGGCGAAGGTTAACTATTCCAAAGTGGCAAAGGATGTTCTAAAGAATGCCGCCTACAAAGGAAGATACTGCGTGATTGAGAAAATCTCCACGCAAAGCAAAGACATCGCACTCGGAGTTGATAAAAACGGAGCTGGCGACCAAGGACTGATGTTTGGCTACGCAAGTGATGAAACTCCAGAACTCATGCCTTTGAGTCTTGTCCTTGCTCGAAAGATATCCATCAAGATGGACGAGTTGAGCAGTGGCAAGTATCAGTGGGCGTTTGGAAGTGATGGCAAGTGTCAAGTTTCCGTAAACTACGAAGAGAATAAACCAGTATCAATTAAGGCGATAGTGGTTTCTGCACAAACCAAAAAGGAAGTATCTCGAGAAACCTATATTGGAATCATTATTAATGAATGCCTTTATAAAGTTATCCCTCACGAGATTCTTTCAAAAGAAACGCAAATCTTAATCAATCCAACTGGCGAGTTCGTCAAAGGTGGTTCGTTTGCCGATAGCGGACTCACTGGAAGAAAGATTATTGTCGATACCTATGGTGGGGTTGCCCATCATGGTGGTGGAGCGTTTTCTGGAAAGGATCCAAGCAAGGTCGATAGAAGTGCTGCTTACTATTCAAGGTATGTCGCCAAGAACATCGTAGCAGCTGGAATCGCCAAGCGTTGTGAAGTGGGCGTGGCTTATGCGATTGGAATCGCTGAACCAGTGTCCTTATCCGTAGATACTTTCAATACTTCAAGTGTTAGCGAGGAGAGAATCCTTGCTTGCATAAATAAGGTGTTCGACTTCACACCTTTAAACATTCTCAAGGAATTAAAACTAAAAGAAGTCAAATACCAAAAACTCGCATCCTATGGCCATATTGGTAGGTCTGATATTGATGTTCCCTGGGAACATACGGACAAGCGTGATGCTTTAATCAAGGCTTTAAAGGATGAAGAGCAATCCTGATATTATCGAGCGGTTCTATCGTAGCGATGCTTGGCAGAAAGCAAGACTTGAAAGAATCCTACTCGCTAATGGAAGGTGCGAGAAATGTGGTAGGGTGGGTCAAGAAGTTCATCACAAGATTAAACTCACACCGATGAATGTTCTTGATCCAAACATTTCTCTCAACCAAGACAACCTCATCTTGCTTTGTAAGGAATGCCACAACGAAGAGCATAATCGCTTTCAAAAAGAAAGTGAGTTTGATAGCGAAGGAAACTTAGTAAAAACAAAGACAAAAAAGCGTTGATAATGTAAAATATCAATAAGAGGATTTTTTATGGACGAAGCTAGCATTTATTTTGATAAATTCATTTCAAATCAATTGTTGAATTATCCTGAAAAGGGGCAGTTTGATTATGTAAAGTTTGCTAAGGTTATGGAACAAATTCAACCATTTGACCACCCTGATTTCTATTCAGTAGATGGAAACACCATTTATATTTATGAGCATTTTGAGATTGATGCTTCAAAGCACACGAAAAAAGGAACTGATTCTAGAATTGATATCGGATGTGATAATCGTAAATTTCAGGAAAAAGTGAAGGGTAATAATGGAACTATTTATCATGGCCAATTAACAACAAAGTTATCTTTTGAATATTATCTTGAGAATCTTTATAAGAACTTTGAGAATCACTACAAGAAGATTGAAGCCTATAAAGACGATGTCTGTAAGAAGTTAAACGTAAACAAAAGTGAGTATTCATTTAAAGTGGTATTCATGATTGAAGACACTACCGTGTTTGGCACTTGTTATTTTGAGGAGGGAATGAAACCAGTTCTCCCAATTTTTACAAATCAATTTCTTGATTTCATTGCAAACAAAACTGATGTCGACAATGTTATTTGCTCGATTGAAGGAAGTCAGAATCAAATTATCACATGGATGTATTCAAGAGTTGATGAAGCCTATTTTAGAAGCCATGCAATTAATCTTTTGGAAAAAAAGATAATTAATTTTGAACCAATGACGATGGGAACAAGCATTTTTATTCCATTTAAATAGCCCCCCAGTCATTGCTAAAAAATAAAGGGAGCAGTACCGACTGCCCCACCTCAGAAATACGTGAGGCCAAATTTTCAAGAATCTAGATTTCCGTCTAGATTTTTTTCTGCTTAGAAAGGAGTAAATATGTACGAAATCAAACTAAAAGTGAATGAAAACGGACTAATTACAAGTGATTTAGATCCAATTATTATTTCCGTAGCAAACGAGAGTAATAGAGTGACTTTGTCATTTGAAGTCGATGAATCTATCGATTCTACTTATAATTATTTGGTTTTCACTCAAGGGCAAAAACGAATTGTCTATCGAATAACAAATAAGACTTTTGAAGTTGGGAGAGGAATCACTCCTTATCCTGGAAAGTGGCTACTTTCTTTTGTGGCCACGAACGAAGTGATAAGTTCCGATGGTTCTTTCAATGGTTCATACATATTCGCATCGCAACTTCTCGTGACTACGGTGGTGGAAGGAAACACCTCCGCTGTCATTCAGACGAGCGATGAAATTCTTGTGAAGAAACTCTTCGCACTCGATTTCTCGAGCCTCGAGATTCCTTCCTATGTTGAAACAATCGGCACTTATTTCATCGACAATTATCCAAATCAATATTCGCTCAAGATTGGAGAGAATGTGAAAATCATTCAATCACGAGCATTCAACTATAGCATTTTATCTTCTTTGACTTTTGTAAATGGGTGTCAGTTGACATCCATTGGCGACTACGCTTTCAACCACGTTAGTGTACTAAAAGAAGTGGTGTTCCCTCGAAAACTCACGACTTTTGGAAAGTATGTATTCACAATGAGTAGCCTTGAAAAGATTTCTTTTGAAGAATGTAGCGAATGCGAATACCTCGGTAGTTATTGTTTCTGGGCGATGAGCTCATTAAAGGAGATTAACTTCCCCGATCATTTCAAAGGGTTCACTGGAAACACCTACTGCGTGAAGGACAACACCGCCCTTGAGAAGATAACTCTTCCAAGTACGGTTAATACAACGATTACAAAGAACTCTATCGATGGCACAGCCATTACCGATATTGTTCTCGGAAGTGGATGGAACGTCAGCACGAACTTTATCAACATTCGAGCTTTGACTGCTACCTCAATGGAAAACATGTTCAAAGCCTTAAAAGACCTAAGTGGAACGAGTAGCAAAGTGTTCACTCTTGGTGCGGATAACTTAGCAAAACTAACGCAAACCCAGACGGACATCGCTCTCAATAAAAACTGGTCATTATCATAGGAGGAAAAGCCATGACAAAAAGTGAACAAAATGGTCGTGTTGTTTTAACAGCTGACGAAGGCAAAACTTTTTTATTCAAGCCGAGTAATCTAATCATTTCCAACCGCGTAATTCTCTCATCGAAAGACAAGGAAGAGAACTATGAGGAGGTTGATGAAGAAGAGGAAAACGAAGTCACACTAGTGAACGGAAAGACCCATGTTCTTATCAAGGTTAAACCAAATGAATAAAGAAGAAAGCGAATATAAAAGACTTAAGTCTTTATTCAACGATGTCGACAAGGTTCAGTCTGAACTAGCCGACAACCTCATTCGTGAAGCTGCTTTTATGAAGAGCGAACTTGAACTTCTCAAAAAGCAAATGCGTGAGCTGGGAGCGGTGCAAGTGAACAAGAGCGGCAAGCAAAAGCAAACCGAATGTGCAAAGTACTACACCAAACTTGTATCTTCCTACGGAGGAATCATCAAACAACTATCAAGAATTCTCGGTAAGTCCGTATCGGACGAAACCGATGAGTTCGATGAATTCATGAAGGAAAATGGCGATGAGTTACCTACTTGATTACATAGGCGAGATTAAAAAGGGAAACATCATCGTTGGTCACGAACTAAAGGCCACGCTCAAGAATCTACAAAATGATCTAAGCGATCCGAGGTACACCTACGATGAGCATCCTGGGAATGTCCGTATCAAGTTCATCGAGAAGTTCTGCAAACACACGAAATCGCCATTCAATGGTCAACCTTTCATTCTAAAACTATGGGAAAAGGCACTTCTAGAGGTCGCCTATGGTTTCAAAATCAAAGCGACAGGATTTCGTAGGTTCAACGAAGTAATCCTTCTCGTTGCTCGTAAAAACGGCAAAACAACCTTTATCGCTGGTATCGACTTAGCGGAGTTCTTTCTCTCCAAAGGTGGAACGGACATCGTTTGTGCCTCCAACACGAGCGACCAAGCATCCATCCTCTTTGAAGAAATCAACAATATGCGTGAGCAAAGCAAAGTCCTACGAGATGAGCGAAGGTCAAAGAAGAACATCTTCTACATCTACTCAAGCAAAACCAAAAACAAGATTAAGAAATTATCCGCTCAAAGCCGTAACAAAGACGGCTACAACATCGAGGTTGGGTGCATCGATGAAGTTCACGAAATGACCGATTCTAAAGTCTATGACGCAATCAAACAAAGTCAATCGACCAAGAACGAACCACTCATCTTCGTCATCACGACTGAAGGAACAACGGTTGAGGGGTTTCTTGATAAGAAACTCGACTACTGCAGAAAACTCATCAAAGGCGAAATCAAGGACGAGCGAGTCCTTCCTTGGCTTTATACCCAAGACTCTATCGATGAGGTTTTCACCGATGAATCTAGCTGGCAAAAGAGCAACCCTTCCCTTGGGAAGATTAAACTCAAGAGTTATCTAGACGACATTATGAACAAGGCAAGAAACGACCTCTCAACAAGAGTTACCATGCTTTGCAAAGACTTTAATATCAAACAGCTGGAAAGTGGCTCCTGGATGACCTTTAGCGATTTGAACAACGAGACCAAGTACAAGTTGGATTTCGTCAAGGATTCCTACGCAATCGGAGGAGTTGACCTTTCCTCAACGACCGACCTTACAGCTGCGATTCTTGTCATCATCAAAGATGGCAAAAAGTACGTGATTCCTCATTTCTTTATGCCAAGTGATGTCTTGAAACAAAGAGTGGAGGAGGACAATGTCCCATATGACATTTGGGTCAAAAAAGGGTTCATCACTTTAACCAATGGTAACCAGAACGACTTCTCGAATGTGACGAAGTGGTTCGTTGATATGGTTCAAGTCTATAACATCCGTCCTTTGTGGATTGGCTACGATCCTTGGAACTCGACCTATTGGGTCAAGGAAATGGAAGATGCTGGCTTCACGATGGAAAAGATAAGGCAAGGAATCTACACGCTTAGCGAACCGATGAAACAACTTGAAGCTGACTTAAAAAACAAACTCGTTATCTATGATAACAATCCAATCTTAAAGTGGTGCATCGCTAACACCCAAGCCAAGATTGATCTAAACGGAAATATCCAACCGAGCAAACTATCATCGAAACTTAAACGAATCGATGGTTGCGTTGCTCTCATTATCGCTTATGCCGTCCTTAATAGGTGTAAGTCGGAATACATGAATATGATTTCTTAAAAAGGAGGGAATATGAGCATATTTAAACGAAAGAAAAAAGTGCCAAATGACACTCTTGATACGACCGCTCTTTATAGAGCAACGCTCAATTCATTTTCTGATTTTGGAAACAACATCAATGCCAGTGATGTGGTTAAGATTTGCATCGATAGAATTGCGACTCACTCGGCAAAGCTCAAACCGAGATATGTGAAGACTGGTAGTGATCCAATCCTAACTGAGAAAAAAGGCGACATTTCATACCTTTTGAAGTTTCAACCTAACCCACTCATGACTCCATTTGACTTTATCTACAAGGTTGTGAGTTTGTTATTTTTAAATAACAATACGTTCATCTATCCAGTCTATGACCATGAGACTCACGAACTCTTGGCTTTGTATCCAATCAAGCCAAATAGCGTGGAGGCTTATAAAGATAACCTTGGCGACATCTATTTGAAGTTTTACTTCAGTGATGGGAGCAACTATCTGCTCCCTTATGAGAACGTCATCCACATTAGGAAGTTCTTCGCTACCGATGAGATATTCGGTGGCAGTGGAGCAATCAGCGACCATGCGGCAATTCTCAAGACTATCGCCATCAACGATTCCATCTTGCAAGGCATCGACAATGCCGTGAAGTCCTCGTTCCAAATCAAGGGCTTACTCAAGATGAACGCTATGCTTAGCGAAAAGGATAAGCAAAAGCAAAGGGAGCTGTTCGATGATGCCATTAAGGATGCCACTTCGAGCAAGGGTTCTGCCATTGTTCCAGTTGACCTTAAATCGGAATACACACCACTCAATGTCGATCCCAAGATGGTCGATAGCGAAACATTGACCTTTCTCCAGAAGAAAATCATCTCTTACTTTGGTGTGAGCCAAGGAATATTTGACAACAAATATAGCGAGGAAGAATACAACGCCTTCTATGAAGGCACAATCGAGGGAATTGCCATCTCGTTAAGCGAGGCATTCTCAAAAACATTGCTAACCAAAAGACAACTCGAGAATGGCGAGCAAATCATCTTCTATTCGGAGCGACTTCAATACGCTTCCTGGAAGACGAAAGTCGATGCCATTCAAAGGTTGATGGGGTTAGGAATCATGTCGCTAAACGAATCGAGAGCCTTGCTTGGACTTGAACCAATCAAAGGTGGAGATAAGCGACTTCAGTCGCTCAACTATGTTGATAGTTCAGTGGCTAATCAATATCAAGTCGGTGACGACAACAAAGGAGATAACAAAGATGAAGAAGGAAATTCGACTAGCGGAAATTAGAAGTGAAGAAGGCGAAGGCAAAAAGGTAATCGAAGGTTACGCTATTGTCTTTGATGAAGAAACGCTGATTGGCGATGAAGAAAGAGGATTCTATGAAATCATTTCAAAGGACGCTCTTAAAGAAACAAATATGAAAGATGTTCCACTTAAATATAATCATGTGGACAACTTTTTAATCTTAGCGAGGACCAGAAATGGTTCTCTTTCTTTATCAGTTGATGATAATGGTCTGAAAGTCCACGCAGAACTTATCGATACACAAAACAACGAGGACATCTACAAGATGATCCAAAGTGGGCTATTAGACAAGATGTCATTTGCTTTCACGGTTGCAAAGCAAAGTTGGGATAGAAGTGGAAAAACACCAAAGCGAACAATTGAAAGTATCGACCGCCTTTATGACGTGTCGGTAGTGGATGTTCCAGCTTACGATGGCACTTCCATCTATGCTCGTTCTTTAGAAGCCATGGATATGGAGCTAAAGGCTATGGATTTAGCAGATAACGAGAAGAAAGCCAAACTCGTGAAACAAAGGATACAAATTAAAACGAATAAATAGGAGGATTCATATCATGAATTTAGAAATTCGTAAGAAAGAAATCGAAGTTAGACTCGAAGAAATCAGGGGTCTTGCCGATAAAGAAACTGATTCAAATAAACTCGATGAAATGGAAAAGGAAGTCGACAACCTCAACGAAGAGAGAAAGACTATCGATCGCAAATTAGCGATGGCTAGTAAATTCAACTACACCCCAATCATCGAAACCAACAAAGAAGATACAGCTGACCTCGAACAAAGAGGAAAGGACTTGAAAGAAGGACGTACGATTACCGTAGCAACTGGCAACATCCTACTTCCTACCCATCAAGACCCAACCATAAATGGTGTTCCTTTCAATGATGTTTCAACACTCGTTGATAAGGTCGGCATAATCAATCTTCAAGGTGGCGAAACCTACAAAAAGGCTTATGTAAAGAGCCATAGTACTGGAAATGCAACTGCTGAAGGTGCTGCTTATGGCGAAACCGAACCTGAATTTGGCTATGCCACAATCACCAAAACCAAGATTACCGCCTATAGTGAAATTACCGAAGAACTCGAGAAACTCCCACTTGTTGACTATCAAGCGGAAGTTATCAAGAACATCGATGTTTCTCTTAAGAAAAAGATTTCTCAGCAAATCTTGCTTGGTGCTGGAACTGCGAATACTTTCACTGGTATTTTCTCAGCTAGTGCGGAAGCCTTGGCCGATGCTCCAACTCTTGGGATTAACGCTATTACCGACACAACTCTTGATGACATTGTTTATGCCTATGGTGGAAATGAGGATGTTGAAGGTGGTGCTTGCTTAATCTTAAACAAAAACGACCTTCGTGCCTTTGCTAAACTTCGTACAACTGAAGGAAGAAAAGTCCACATCATTGACTATGTCAATAAGACCATCGATGGCATACCATATGTCATTAATTCAAACTGCAAATCAGTTACTGATCCAAATACCACTGCTGGTGAGTATTGCATCGCTTATGGTGCTCTTACCAATTACGAAGTCCCTGTCTTCTCACCAGTTGAGATTGCCAAGTCTACCGACTACAAATTCAAAGATGGAATCATCTGCTACAAAGCGAGTGTTTTCACTGGTGGAAACGTTGTCGGTTATAACGGCTTCTTAAGAGTTAAGAAAGTCGCAGCTGCTGGCGAATGATGAATCTTTAATCGAGTAATCGATTTTAGATAATGGTGTGGCCACGTTTTAGCGAGAGTCACTACGTGGTAAGAACAAGTAAAAAGGCACAATGAAAAGAAAAGAGTAAAAGTAAAAAAGTACAATGAACGGAAATGAGTAAAAAGGTACAACGAAATTGAACCAAGCGTAGTTATCTCTTCGGAGCTCTGGCGAGGCAATGCTAAAAAAGTAGAAAGGAACAATGAAAAAAGTACAAGTAAAAAGGAATAATGAAATGAAATGAGTATGAGTAAAACGGAACAATGAACGGACAATTAAGCAATAAATGTAATAAGGAGTATTGAGGAAATGAGTGATGTAGAAATCAAAAATAAGGTCAAGAAGGCATTGATGATTCCTCTCGAGGAAACATATGCGGACGATGAAATTGTTCTTCACATCCAATCTTGCAAAAGTATGATTCGCTCTGCTGGTGTGAGTGCGGACGTGGTGGAGACTGACAATGGACTAGTCCAAGCTTTGATATTAATTTATTGTAAGACTTTTTATGGCTTTACTAATGATGGAAGTGTCAAGGAACTCCCTGAAAGCTATTACTTCCTTTTAAGGCAGCTTACGCTTTCAAATGTGGAGGCATCCAATGTTTCCTAACTCACCAAATGCTCGCCTCTTACTATTAGTGGTCACATCATCTTATGACGAAATCGGCAACAAGAAATATGTTGTTGAAAGCAAAAAAGAAGTCATTGGGAGCGTTTCGTCTTTGACTACGAACCAATACAAATCTTCCCTTGAAATAGGAAAGAATGTGGAGTTCAAGGTCTCGATTCAATCGATCCTATTTGACGGCAGTAAGTATGTCTCGATTAATGGGGAAACCTTTCTTATAGAAAGAACCTATCAAAACGGACAATTTATTGAACTCTATCTTTCAAAAAGCGATGTCGAGGTCAGCCTAAATGAAGAATGTTCAACTTGATGAAGTCGGTGAGGAAATCGGCTCAATCGTGGGCGAATATACTTTGAAGGTCAATCTAGGCATTGATGCTTTACTAGACGAAACAGCTGACAAGATTATCGACTATATCAAAACACACGCTCCTAGGAGTGGTGGCAAAGATCCGTTGGCCGATAGTTTTGTAAAAGAAATCTATGGTGAGGGTACGAATCGTATCGTCATCATCTATTCTCGTTCAAAAGGAACTCTTATTCATCTACTTGAGTTTGGTTTTAGACATCGAAGTGGCAAGCAAGTTGCAGCTAAGCCTTTTATGAGGCCGGCCTACGACACGTTTACTCCAGAAATGCTCGAAGACATGAACGAAATCATTAAGGGAGGTAAATGATGGCAAAGGATATCATTTGTCTATTTGACACAATCAAAGGTTTAACCGATGGACGCTGCTATTATGGGCAAGCAACCTACGATTCTATCGAGAACCCAGTCCTTCCTTATGTCGTGTATTTTGAGGTCAATAAAAGAGCGACCTCATTTAGCGACAATCATCCAACTTACTATGTATCCAACTATCAAATCTCTCTAATAACCAAAAAGAAGGATGTGAAACTGGAGCAAAAGTTGGAATCTGCTCTTTTAAAGAAAGACTTTATATTTCAAGTCATCTCTGAGTATCGCAATGAAGATAAAACGATATCAAGAGTCTACGAAATAAAAATGGAGGAATATATTAATGGCAAATAATAAAGTGACCTTTGGTCTAACTAATGTACATTATTCTCTCGCTACGCAAGGGAATGATGGAACCTGGACTTTCGCTACACCAGTTCGTTTACTTGGTGCTCAAGAGTTCACGAGTGATATCGTTGGTGGTTCAACCCCAGTTTATGCGGATGATTCAGTCATTGCGACTCTCGTTCAAAACGCTGGAAGAACCGTCACCCTCAAACTCACAGAACTTTCTGATGAATTCAAGACTGACATCTTGGGTTATAAGAAACTCGAAAATGGAAACCTTGTTGAAATCAACAATGCTCCAGTCAAGACATTCGCTTTAGGTGTTGAGTTTCAAGGCGATGCGAAGGCAAGACGTGTCTGGTTCTATCTATGCACGGTTACCCCAATCAGTGAATCTAGCAAGAGCAAGACTGATTCGGTCGAGGCTAATGCAATCACTCTAAACATCACGGCAAGACCTATTCAGACTGGCAACTATCTCACAACCCATGTCATTTCATCGGTAGGGGACAGCAACTATGGGACATTCCTTGACGTTGCACCAGTCTTACCAGTTATTGAGGGATAGAAGATGGAAAAGACCGTAACTTTGGGTGGGAAGGAAGTAAAACTTCGTTCCTCACTTGGCACAATCATCACTTATCGTTCGACCTTTGGAACTGAGCTCTTTGATGATGTTCAAACCCTGGATTCTGAGAAAAAGGAAAAAGGGCAATATGGCAAAATCATCGATGTCTTATTCCGTATCGTTTATGTTTTACATAAACCTTACACAAAGGAATCATACGAGGAGTTTTTGCTCGGATTCGATTTTGATGTATTAAGCAACACGAAGGAACTCGAAGATTTATCTGATGCAATTGGAGTCCTTTTAGGAGGACTAAAAAAAGAAGCACCAGGAGACCACGAGTCCCCACAACAATAAGCCAAGTCATAGTGTAACAAGCAATATCATCTATAACTTGGCACAAATCGGCATTCCAATCAGGGACGCCGATCTTTTTGATATTGAAGTCTATATGGAAATGGTCGACATCGCCAAGGAGCAAATGCAAGGAATCAGCGGTGGTTCTAAAAAGGCTTCTCAAAGCGATATTGATGCATTTTTGCTTTAGAAAGGAGGTGAAAGCATGGCAGAAACAATACGTGGAATTAACATCAAACTTGGTCTAGATACCACCGAACTCGATACCAAGCTTTCATCTCTTAATAAAGATCTAAAAGAACAATCTAAAGATTTAAAGGCCATAAACGCTAATTTGAAGTATGACTCTTCTAACATCGATTTATGGAAAGAAAAACAATCTATTCTTAATCAGACATTGGCCATAACTAAACAAAAATTGGTGGAACAAAATTCTCAGCTTGAAAACGCAAAGAAGGCTGTTCAAGTCGGAGCGATGAGTGAGAGTGAATTTAAGAAACTCGAAAGAGGAGTCATTTATAGTGAAGCGGAAGTTGCTCGACTAAATACCGAGCTCGACCAGACGAATAAGAAGATAAAGTCCCTAGGGAATATCAATTATTCGAATCTTGCGAAAGTAGGGTCTTCTTTGACTAAGTACGTCACTCTTCCAGTGGTGGCAGCAGGAACGGCTTTGTCCGCTCTAACAATTAAGACCGCTAACACGGTTGATGAGATTAACGATAACGCAAAGAAACTAGGGATTTCCGTTGAGGCTTTGCAAAAATATGAATATGCTGCAAAACTTCTAGGCAGTTCAACCGAGGATATGGACAAGGCTCTTTCAAAGACCAATTCTATCCTTGGTGCTATAGCTAGCGGAAATGGTGACTCCGTTGCTGATTCACTTGCGATGATCGGACTGAGTGTTGAAGATTTAGCTGGGCTAAACACCGAAGAAGCATTCGACAAAATAAGAAATGCTTTAGCTGGTGTGGAAGATGCCTCGGTTAGGACAGCTGTCGCTAACGATTTCTTTGGTGAGAAACTTGGTACTCAACTCGCACCAGTTTTGTCTGCCACTTCTAGCGAGATGGATTCTCTAAAAGATAAAGCAGAAGAATATGGAATTTATACCCAAGAAGAAGCAGATATATCTGGTACTTTTAATGATTCCCTAGATAATCTAAAACAATCAGTATCCGCTTTAGCGATGAGCTTTGCTGCAACACTGCTCCCAACTCTTGAAAAGGTGATAAACGCTATTCGAGAGAAAGTTATTCCAGTTGTGCAGAAACTTATTAACTGGTGGACTAATCTTTCCAAAGGAATGAAGGTGACAATTGGGGTATTTCTTGGAGTCGTTACGGCTCTTGGACCAGTGCTTGTTACTGTTGGAAAACTTATCCCAGTGATAAAAACTTTGGTTACTTCCTTTACAGCTGTGAAAGGTGCAGTTTCGATTATGGGGGTGGCCGTCAAAGCCTCGACCGCAGGTTGGGCTGCTCTTATAGCAATAATTGCAGTAATCCTTCTGCAAAATGAGTCATTTAGAGCTCTTCTTAAAAGAGTCTTTGATATGTTGCAAGAAGTCTTTTCGATTTTAGCGAAGTTGATTGATAAGTTAATCTCGGCTTTGAAACCCATTCTTGATGAAATAATAGAGGTTTTGAATGTCGTTATTGATATTTTAGTCAATTCGCTGAATCAGATTTTGGATGCCTTAATGGGCGTTGTTGATGTAGTGATTGGATTAATCGAATCGTTATTGCCTATTGTTGAGCAAATTGTGAATATGCTCATCGATGTTCTTGTTCCAGTCATTCAATTAATTGAAATGATTCTTGTTCCTGTAGCTGAAGTGATAAAGGTCATCATCGGTTTGGTGGTACAAATCATTCAAGTGGTGGTTGAACTCATAAATTCCGTGATTGGCGTTGTCATTGAAATCATCCAGGTAATAGTAGATATCCTCGGTGTCATCATTGAGCTCATTGTGAACCTATTAGATATTCTCATAGAGATCCTTGAACCGATTCTTGAAATCATTATTGCTTTGCTTGAGCCTCTCTTTACTTTCATTGGAATCATAATTGAAATAATCTCGTCATTAATAGGGATTCTTGCTCCGTTAATAGAAACGCTATTGACCCCAATTCTTTATATTTTACAAGTAGTATCTACTTTACTAGAGTTCATATCTCCTGTTTTGGAAATACTCGCAAATGTCATTAAGACAATCATCATGCCAGTTCTTCAAGTTTTGTTTCAAATTCTTAAACCAATTCTTGACTTACTTAATGGCATCATGAGTGCTATTCAATGGATTTTTGACAAAGTCGGAAACATATTCGGTTGGATAGGAAATCTCTTCGGTTGGGGAAATAGCAGTGCAGCTACGGAGACCGTATCAAATGGCGGAGGTAATACCTATGCCAATTCCACAAACGACAATTCGACAACGAACAATAACGTCACCATCAATACGAGTGGCGATGTGGATGTCGACACAATCAACAAAGCGTTAGGAGGTGCTTACTAATATGCGTTCTCTTTATTTAGTTAACGATGTCGGTAGCACCTTCTTTCTGGACTACCGATGCAATACGCTCATCGATTCCCTTGACGGGCTAGGCTTCGAGTATGATGTCGAACATCAAAAGTATGATAACACCTATCTCGTGACCAATAAGACTTTGCCGTTGAGCGAAATCAACCTCAACCTCATCTTTCTTGAAGGATATGTTGGTTTTGCGAAGTGGCTTGAGTTCGTTAGGAAAAGCAAGTCGCTAAGATTGTATTATGTTTCAAACAATACAAAGTATTGCTATGTTGACATAAAGTCCTGCACAAAGGGTCAACTTGAAGCTGGAACAATCAAGAGTTCCTTGGTTCTTGAGAAACTCTCGTTATGGATTGTGAAGAAGTCGACCGAGATCGAAGTGGACGAAAACACAAACAAGAAGGTGTATCCATATCCTTATCCATTCATTTACTCCACAACCTTTAATGGAAGAAAGAGTGTGACGAATAGTGGAATGTTTAAAGCTCCAATGC
This sequence comes from Bacilli bacterium, assembly GCA_022641095.1. GTDB lineage: Bacteria > Bacillota_I > Bacilli_A > RFN20 > CAG-826 > UBA4951. The sequence goes on along the minus strand of JALCDB010000001.1, from coordinate 32,885 downwards.
GAATTCTCATTCAAGGAGCAGTTGATAATCCAACGCTCTCAATAGAAAAGGAGGGTGTGGTAGTTTCCAAACTTCGATTGATTCTTTCAAGAAGTGATACCACCCTTGAAATTGAAAGTGATCCAACTGATCAGAAGATTGAAGAAACCATCAATGGTGTTACGACTAACATTTACGACAAGCAAGACTTCACTTGCGATAACTTCCTCTTCCTTCCAGTAGGCACATACGATTTACATTTTGAACCAGGAGTGAGCAAGAAAACCAAATGTTCGATATCTTTCTTGGAGGGCTATATAGCAAATTAATATGAATGTAACTTTTCTCGATGGACTCTCCTTGAAAGTCAAAGACTATGCGTTTCTTAGCAATGATTTTGAAATCGTCATCGACTCGGTTATTCCCCAGAAGTCTAGCCTTGTTATTAACAAAGTTAATATCAACGCTGAAGTAGGGGATTTGCTCGTCATTAAAAACGAGCTCATGACCTTTGTCGGAAGCATCACGACAATTGAAAGTAGCGATGAATTCACAACAAGTATTCAAGCCTATGACTTCATATCAAAATTTGATATTAAAGTTCCGGTGGCAAATCTCAATAATGAGAATGTTGGTGACTATATTCTTAACATCATTAAGTCCACTTTCTATAACACGATTGATAGGCATAAAAAAATGACCTACCTTTTGTTTCAAAACAAGACTTCTAAATATGGCTCACTCACTTTCGATGATGATACCCTCGAATCAATTGTGGACTTAAACGAAACCATAATGAAGGAGTTCTCGGTTCGACTTGCCTATGAACTCATCTATGATGATGGACAGATTTCCAAAATACTAATCAAGGCGATTGATGTCACTAAGGGACTAGCGATTCGCTATAACCTTGGTGCTCTTTCCGACCTTGTAATTAACGATACGGATGAGGAATCGATTAACGAAATCATCTATGTGCCAAAATCCGACAACACCTCATATAAGACGATAATCTCTTATGTCATGCTTAACGATGGCACAATCGGAACGAACCCACTCGTGGAAAATAGGCCTTCTAAGGCATATTTTAAATACGAGAAGTATTCGGACAACGATTACCTAAATCTCGCCAGTAAGGCCACGGAAAGCCTACTGAACTCGAGTTTGGATCATAATATCACTTTTAATATCACTATAGCCAACTCAACCATTGCTCCATATAGGAACTTTGAGGTTGGGGATTTTGTGAGTTTCGTGGGCGAAAACAAAACCTATGATACTTTGGTCACGAGGTTGTCGTTTAAAAATTCATTCGTCATTGCTTCAGTCACCCTTGGCGAACATCGAATCAAGTTGACTGAAAAAATGAAATTATTAAATAGGAGGAACGAATAATGGGACTACTTAAAATAACCTTCGATGGTTCATCGGTTACTTCCAAGCAGGATGCCGATTTCAATTTCCATTGTGGAGACTTAATCAAAGCTGGAATCATGGAAAGTCTCGGCAGTGGGGTCACGTGTACTGCTGCCAATAACTACATTAATTTTACGGATGGCTATGTGATGATCTATGGGCGAAGAATATATGTCGAGAGCGGAACATCCGTTTATATCTCTTTGGATTCCACAAAATATGGTTATATCTGCGTGACCGTGAATCTAGCTACCAATAGTGTGTCTTTAGAAAAAATAGAAACAGCTGGCACTTATCCGACTCTTACTCAAGAGAACCTCCAAAATGGTGGTTCAAAGTACCAGTTTGCAATTGCAAGGTATACTAAGACTACAACGGCACTCACTCTCGATACGAGTTACGCACCCACGAAAATAAAATCATGCGGTACGGCCATTAAAGAAAGCGTTCAACAATCAAAAGATTATGTCGATGACAACTTTACTATGTGGCGTTCTTCACCTTCCCATCAAAGCGGAAAATATTTCTATTTTCCTAATATTAAAAAAGCCATTTTAGAGAAAAGTATAGTCGTTGTTCATATTCTTAACCAGTATGTAGTAGTATCCGGGATTAATATTGGTAACAATACCTCGATGACATCAACCATTTATTATTCTGGTACAGCCCAATGCCTTATGACTCTTGAATTCCTACCAGAGACTAACCAAATGGTTATTGGCGTTAGTGAAACCACTCACAATGTCAAGGCCATTGCTTGTTATAGGTAACGCAATGGAAACATTTCAAGGATTTAAGGTACTAGCTAAGTACCGTTGTGGCTCATATGCGTTTGGCTTTGAAAATAATGATAGTGACAATGACTATATTGTGGTGCTTGATGGTAATCCTGGAATCATAATTGATAAGGCAAATGGCGATGACATCTTTGCCTTTGATATTTCGTCTTTCAAAAGGAAGATGGCATTTGATGATTCCTTGCTCGATTACTTGGTTATTTTTAATGACGAAGTGCTTTGCCTAGATAAAAGTCTTATCTATCTAGACGAATGTTTTAAAGATCAATTCTTATCAATTACGAAAATTGACTGGAGTAAGTCCGTTAAAATATGGGTTCAAAGAAACATCGATTATTTTGAAAAATATGTGCGACTAAAAGAGTTTAGTAAGAAACTTTATCATCTTTATCGTATTCGTGGGCTACTTGCTCACTATGATGAAACTGGCAAATTCGAGAATGTCTATCCAAAGTCATATCTAGAAAAAGCCAAGGAATACAAAAACCAAAAAGAGGTCATTGGTGCGAATTACATCGATGATTTTGAATCGATTATTAACTATTTGAAAAAGTATGTAGAAAGTGGAGGTGATGCGGATGGATAATGCATTAACGATTGTTATTTCTATTATTGGAGTGCTCGAGACTTGCTCGAGCATTTTCTTTGCTGTTTTGGCCTTTCGTAGGAACGAGAAGGGCGACCATAAAAGCGAAGGAAAAAACGAAGGTGTTTTGATATCGGATGTTGGTTATATCAAGTCTTCTATTGATCGAATCGAAAAATCAATGGATAAACTTGAGGTTCGCTTTTCCGAACTCGAAGGACGAGTCATCAAAGCAGAAGCCAATATCAGCAATGTTTCAAAGAACCTTGATGACCATATCAAAAACAAAAGTCTTCATAGCAAAGGAGGAAAAAGCTAATGAATGATATATTACTCAATGTCTTGTCGGTTGTTGTTACAGCTGTCGTGATTCCGCTAATAAGTCTTCTTGGAACAAAACTGATCCAGTTGATAGGAACGAAAATAAAGGACGAGAAAGCGGCTAACTTCTTAAGCAAAGCCACAGCGATAGTTCTCGATGCCGTTAAATCGGTGTTTCAAACCTATGTGGAATCCTTAAAGAATAGTGGGAAGTTCGATGAAACTGCCCAGAAGACCGCCCTTGAAAAAGCCAGGGCAATAATCAAAGCACAATTTAACGATGAACTTGTCACTTACATCAAATCGAATTATGGCGATTTAGATGAATGGATAAATAATCAAATCGAAGCTTCTATTAATAGTTTGAAGAACATATGAAAAATGACCTCTTGCGACCTAAAAAGTTGTAAGAGGTCTTTTTTGTAAAAAAGTTACTACAAAGTAGTAAAAGCAATCAAATAAAACTTTTTTGCTAAAAAATTGAAATTTCTTACTACTTATATAGTAGGAGGTGTTAATTTATGACACAAAATTTAGAGACGTTGACACATGAGGTTTCTGACCTCTACAAAATCAAATGGAGATTGGCTAAGAAAGAAGCTACTAAAGAAGATGTAAAACGACTTCAAGACTTAGCGGACAATAGCAAAAGTCCATTAGCCGAGTACCTTTATGGTGCGATTCATTTCTTTGGAATGGTGGTAGAGGAAGATCGAATAACAGCTTTCAAGTATTTCGATTTATCAAGAGCCCATGCATCTGGTCCACTTCAAATGAAAATGGCAAAGATTTACTATAGCCTTTCCGAGGAATATTGGGATAGGGGTTACGAGTGTATCGTTGCTGCTGCAAACGATAGACATCCAGTTGCAAAGAAGATATTAAAAACTGCAAAATGGAACGCCATCAAAAGTATGTTCCGGTTTCAATAAATCTTTAGCTCAAAAATTATCGTTTTAGGTATCTCTTTCGTTCAGCAATATGTTGCACGATAGTAGGGTGGCGAGTATCGAACCTACAAAAAGTGGCAAAAACAACGTATCACTTTCGTTCAAACCCCTGATTTTGAGGTATCGTTTTCGTTCACTAAAGCCAAAATCGAAATATGGCCGTTTCGCACCCACGAAGCGGTTTTTATTTTGTCAAAAAACAGCTTTTTTAATAAAAAAACAAGCAAAAACGCTAAAAAGTGTGTATCAAAAAAAGGGTTTTCCCTTTCATAAATTTCTTGACCTTTTCAGATCAATGGTGACGAGTTCGAGTCAGAGTGGACGAATTAACGTCAAAGGTGACGAATTAGAAGTTGATAATCCATCATTTCTATGAAATGTATGTCATGGGGTGGTTGTGTGAGATGCTTTGTTTTTCGAGATGGATTCGATGGATTTAAAGATTGGATTCAATCAATCGACAAGATTTACATGGTTGTTCGTTCCTATGACAATACGACATCAGAACAATACAGGGAATCGATAAAGGAAAGAGCGAAAGAAGTCAGAAGGAGAAAAGAGAAACAACAAAAGGCTTTCTCAGTCGTTGCATTTTCTCATTTCCAAGGTACCATCGAATTGCTTTGGCAATGACGGAAGCACATTGTGGCAAACGAAGACGATTGTCATGGGTAGTCCCAATATGCTTTCTTGGATGCTGCGATTCGTCATTTCATCTAAGCCAGATGTGATCTCGTCTAGAAGCAAAATCTTTGGTTCATGGTATATAGCCCTTGCGAGCGCTATTCTTTGAGTCTCGCCGCCACTGCTGGAGTTTAACTCGGGGTCAAGAAGCGTATCCGTCCCTCTTTCCTTAACGAAATCGACCAATCCAGCCAAACGAATTGCCTTAGTGAATTTGCCGTCGTCATACGGGGAACCAAAAAGAACGTTCTCCTTCAGAGTGCCTGGGAAAATTCTTGAAGTTTGCTCACAGTAATAAACCGCGGATGCCACCGTTTTGAAACTGAGATCGCGGTAATCGTGTCCGCTCGCTTCAATAGTTCCGACATAAGGCTCACCACTATCAGAAAGAAGGCGGAGCAAGGTACTCTTTCCGCTACCGCTTTCTCCTTCTATGAGGTATTTTTTACCCGGTTCGAATGAATAAGAAAAATGGGAAATGATTTCTTTTTCCCCGTAGGAAAAGCTGAGATCTTGAACAGAAAGGCGACCATCCAGTTCGATTTTATCCTTCTTAGAGAACTCTTGCGTTGTTAATGTGAGAAGGCTTGCGTTTACCGATGACATCCCCTTTATTGAAGATACAGAAGTGGCGAAACTGCTCAATGGATTATAGAGGTTGTTCGCGAGTTGGATGAAAGCAAGAACGGCACCGAAAGCCAGTCCTCCCTGGGAGGCGATAATTCCTGACCCCACAATGACCGAGATTTGAAGAACCGTTGTCAACAAACTGCTTAAGGATGACACGCCCAAGGAAAGGCGGGATTGCCTAAAGGCCGCGCGATAGGCTTTCATCGACGAGCGGCTTTCCTTTTCAAAAACATAATCGTATGCGGAAAGGCTCCTCACGACGTCGTGGCCCTGAAGGAAATTCTGGTATTGGCTTGAAAGATTGGAAAAGGCTTTCTGGATTTCCTCGTTACGAAGATTCATTGGCTTGTTAAAAAAATACGGGACAAGAAACACCAAGAAAGAAAAGGCCAACAAGAAAAGTGCGATGGCCCAATTAATGTAAAGGGACATGGCAAGCGCAGCCAAATAAGTCAGTATAAAACCAGGGAGGGAAAGCATTGGGCCTAGATATTGATTGGCGACACGGGTGCAATCGTTCATGAGAACGGACAGATAAGAGGAAACATTGTTTTCCTGAAATGAGGCCGTGTTTTTCTCCATCAAGGAGGAAAAAACATCGTCGCTAAGCCGTTTGACTGCCTTGTTGAGGTACCAAGCCACGTAAGAGTTATATCCAAAAAAACACGTGATCATTATCACCGCATAGCCAAGCGCCGCCGCCCCATAACCTATGAAGGTGGTTATGTCAAAAGAGTCGGAGGAAATGTTGTTAACTAGGTATTCAATGACCAAAGCAATCCCCGCTTCGAGAACGGCGTCAAGAAAAGCGAGAAAAAGGAGAAGGAAATAGAATCCCTTAGACCAATAAAGATACTTTTTCATGAAGCAGTTCCTCTGCATAGCATTGGTAAAAACCTATAACGCCTTGTCGCATTGCCTCACAGATCTTTTCGCCCCTCTCAGCGTTCCTGCATTGTTGGCCAAAGCATTTCGGATATAGCAAACAATCGTCATCGGGGCAATTTTTTCTGGCTTCTGGATCTTCGGATAGGCAATCTTCGATTTTTCCCTCCCCCATCATCTTTATCGTGCAATCGCCTATGCTGCCATCGGGATAAACGACGAATTTGCCTGGATGCCCAAATTGGCAAAAGAAACCTTCCGTATTAACGGAATCCATCAAGGCTGAATGCAAGCCCTTTCGTAATACTGGCTCATTTAACGAAAAAATGTTTAAACTTTTTGCCATGCATGATTTTCCGAGATTTTTCCAATCACTAACTGGGTAAAAAAGGAGCGAAAACCGTTTATCGTTTCCAAAGTTGTCATTGAAAACATCGCAAAACGGATCTATTACGGCCTGATCGCTGACGTTGCATCTTACGATCATGGTAAACGGTTCTGGGATCTTATGTAATGTTAGAAGGTTTCTCATGATTATGTCGAATGTGCCACCACCATCGGGCCGGAGCCGACTAATGTCATTCATTTCCTTTGGCCCGTCAACGGTCACTTGGAACGAAGTCACGCCGCAATCGACAAGGCTACGCGAGGTAGGTCCGTCCAATAAGGTGCCATTCGTGGTAATGCCTGATTTGAAGATGTGCGAACAGGAATTTTGATACTCCTTCATTTCCGAAGAGAAAGAAAGGACCCTCTCCTTATTCAACAACGGTTCTCCCCCGAACCAAGAAATAAAAAGGATTTGCGGAGACAGCTCTTTGATTTTTCTCTCAAGCCTGATGTACGTATCATCCCCCGTTGTCGGCCCATCGTGACGTTCGTAGCAATACGGACACCTTAAATTGCAACGCAAACTAGTGAATATGCAAACGTCTAATAAATCCTTTCCATGGAACAAGGCGCGTTCCTTGTCCAAAAGGAAGGCGTTCTCGAAAGTGTGGTCTCTCAGGAAATGGTGAGAGCGCAAAAACCCTTCTATTTCTTCGTCTTTTGATCCATTTATGGCATTGGCCAACCTGAGAGAATGCTCTTGGTCAAATCTAACGACGGAGTTTGTCATCGTATTGATTAAAAGACATCCGTTTTTGGTGGATTTGAATATTAAAGAATATTTGGCAAACTCCATACGTTATCAGCTCCCGCACCCAAGGTAATTGAGCACGCACTTCTTCTGGCAAGCAATGATGTTAATGCTTTCGGTGAAGAGGCCGTCGTATCCTTCGACAACTATTTCCACGGGTTTTACCTCCTTTGTCGGCATCATAAAACCAATACCAAAGATGAGGTCAAGCACCATTAACGATGGATTCTGAAGAAAACCTAAACCTAGGTTTAGGTTATTTGCTTTGCTTTAACTCGATTTCGTTGTCTTCTCTCACGATGGTTTCAAAGAGGACGGAATCATCTTTTGTTAGAGACGAGAAGAAAGGGGTCGGAAGATCCCCGTTTGAGATCCAAGAGGCGCCATCGAGGCAAGCTGCTTTCAGTGGAAGGCATCGAGAATCGGAAAAAATGAAGGCCACTTGATGGCCACGAAAATCCGAACACACTTTTCTGATAGAAGGTAGATCCATCCCTCCTTGAACGAAAATCAAGCAATCCCGAGGTAACTGTTCAAAGGAGCTTAGTAAAAGGACAGAATTATCTATGTCGGAGATTAGAAAAACCTTTGGGGAGGTGGTGGAAAATTTCTCCAACGCTTCGGAAAAAGCACGTTGGTAAGCGATCAAGCGTTTTTCGACTTCGGCTTCTTTTTTCGATCCCCAATCACCGAAATCGGTGTTTATCGGACGATCTTTGGCTTGTATGAACTCTTTTGAAAAACAATTTGGATACAAGATACCATCAGAAATGTTCCAGGAATCACTACATTTTTCACAATGAAGTGAAGCGCTTCGAAGGCAGTCTTCTTCTATGGTCCCGTCCCTTAAAAGGAGTTTACTTCCACAGAAGGGGCATCGCAGAAAAGGAATGGCCTTTAAAGAAAAACCGCAATCCAAACGAGAAATATCATCGTCTTGCGAAGAAATAATGGCCTTCAGCTTTTTTTCCTTTAACCGAAGAGATTTTTGCTCATCGTGAATCTCATGAATTCGTCTTTTCAACATTCCTTTTTGTTCTTTAGCTAAAGCATTCTTGAATTTGCTTGTAAGTAACATCGAAAGAAGGAATTTTGAAATATCTTCTAAAGAAAATCCCAATTCCTTTAATTCGTTTATCGTCTTAGCCGTTTTTAGGTCCCGGTCGTCAAAAGAGTATTGCCCATTTCTTTTTGTTGGTCCCAAAAGTCCATGGTTTATGTAATAACGAATGGTGGATTCGCTAAGCTCTGTGAGTTTTGAGAATTCCCCGATCCTCATGCAACTATTATCCTGCTTCCGTTTGCCAACGGCATTAAAAATCCTTCTGGTGAAAACAGTTACCCATCAGTTCATTGCTTTGCCGGCTATGACCGTTTACGATGTCTTGGCTTTTTCCTTCGTTTGTTTTCTCTGTCACCATTCGAAGCTTCTCGATGTTTATCGTTTCCTCTGAAAGTTTTCTGATCGACTTCATTCTTTTTCGCTACCAATGTTTATTCGAAGTTTATTTTTCCATTTTGGCAATTATGATCTCATCGGGAAAACAAGCATTCTGTGCTATACAGACCGGAAGTCCAAACGATCCTAGAAGCGGTGCAAGTCAGGAGGCAAGACAAAAAAGCAGCAATGTTCACAATGGGCACTAGAGATGATGTGCAACCCTATATTTCCTAGCCCAAGAACTCACCAAGAACGGGGTGGACGTAACCCTTGGTTCCCATCCTTAATATAAGCCTTCATATGTAGTTTTCTGCTTGAAGTGTAACTTTTATTCCTGTCGATAATCATTATGGCAAGAAGAAAAAGAAAAAACGAAGCAACCCCAGTCGAAACGGTGATTCTTGCTGGGCCGATAATTCTACTTGTGTTAGCGATTGGGCAAAATTGGGGGACAGGCTGGATTATCTTCTTTTCGCTCCTCGTTGTCGCGGTAATGGCCCTTCTTATCATCAATCATCTGCCAGCCGTTAAGGGATGGAAAGGCGAAAGAAAAGTAAGAAGGTATATTTTGAAAGGGATGAACAAAAACGACGTTCTTATCAACGATGTAATCGTTCCGGGGGATGACGGCAAAACCTCGCAAATCGATCACGTTTTGGTGTCTTCAAAAGGAATCTTCGTGGTGGAGACGAAAAACTACTCCGGAAGGATCTACGGCAAAGATGGAGACATGAATTGGACCCAGGTGCTCGCTTATGGGCATAACAAGAACCGGTTGTATTCACCGGTGTTTCAAAACACGACTCACATAAGAAGGCTCAATTCTTTGTTCCCAAATGAGAAACTCAACATGAACAATGTGGTGGTGTTCGCCCAAGGCAACGTCAAATACATCGACAGCGAATATGTTTTCGCTCCTAGAGAACTCAAACGCTACCTAAAAGGCTGTCGGAACGATCTTCTCCAAGAAAGCGATATCCAAAGAATCGCTGGAGCGATTAACACCTACAAGGAGAACCCGATCGAAACCAACAAAGAACACGCTGAAGGCATAAGGGAAACCAAAAACAAAATCAATGCCAACATTTGCCCTCGTTGTGGAAGCGCGCTTGTTCTCCGTCACACGAAAGATGGCCGCGAATTCTATGGTTGCTCAAACTACCCGAAGTGCAAGTTCATCAAGAAAAAGTGAATACTAATCCGCGAAAAGACGAGGAATGATCAAATTTCAGTACGTAATAGTTCTTCGAAAAAAATCGAGAGTCTGAACAAAATGCCTTCGCACGTCGGGGGCTTTCCTTATGTTATGATGGTCTAGCCACGCGTATATAAGACCGAAAAAAGACAAATGAGACAGAAACTGTTCTCTTTGTCTTTTCCGGTTTTCTTTTGTCTAGGGGGGGGAGAGAAAGATGCTTAAGGCCAACATCACGGCCATGAAAGCGCATGACGAGGCCGCTCGCTCGAGCCTTAGCATCGTCATTTCCCGTTATCAGGAACTGAAGACCAACGGAAGCGGCAAGGAGGTCACCGACCTTGATGTCCTCAAGATCGTCCAGAAGTTTTTCAAGGAGCTCGACGAGGAGCGGGACAGCTACGCCGCGGCCGGCAGGCCCGAGCAGGCTTCCGTCATCGCCCTTTAGAAAAAGGCCATCGAGGGATTCCTCCCCAAGATGCTTCCGGAAACGGAGATCAGGAAGATCTACTCCTGGCTTTCCGACAAAGCCCTTCCCTCCGTCATGAGATACTTCAAGGAACACTACGACGGGCAAGTCGACATGTCACTTGTCAGAAAGATAGCGAGAGGTCTATAATTACCACGCCTTTAGGGGCGTGGTTCAGTGGTAGAACAGAGGTCTCCAAAACCTTTGATGAGGGTTCGATTCCTTCCGCCCCTGCCAAAATGCCGTATATGCGAATTCTTGGAGTCTACCGGACAGAGTTCGTCGTTGCAATCGGGCTCAAGGGATTCCTTGAGTTCGAGCAAAACCAAGAAGTGACCGTCTAGTGCGGTCTTTTCTTTTGCTGCCCGTGGATTTGCTATATGGGTTTATAGGTAGGATCTCTATGGTGCGGCTGGGTCCATGAACGCGGCCGGTTTCTTTCGCGAGTCATTTTAACGCTTTGAAAGCCTTTGCCGCCTCGGCCACCAAATTGGCAACGACCGGGAAGATCGTTCCTTTTTTGACGGGGTCGCGGAAGACGTTCGTGAGGTTTTTTCGGCCATCATGGTCGCGAGCGCTTATGGCTTGAGTTACGTCTTGAAGATAGTCGTCGGGGCGTTAGGGTGCCTGGCGATCTTTTCTTTAACGCCAATGCTCATTTGCGGATTCCTAGACCATAAATTCTTCGAAGGCTAGAAAAAAGCACGACACTTTCGACTTGATGAGGGCATATACTAACCAATAGCGATGAAAGCTAAAACCCCTTTGCACGAAAAAATAATTGACTCTGAAAGAATCAGTTCAATCACGGATAAGAAATCCAAGAAGAGGATTGATAGGTACAATTCATTAATACTTTTAATCACCGGATGCCTTCCAATCGCCCCCACCTTCTATGGCTATAACTATGTCACTTTGGATGGGATCATCATTGAGGTTTTCTTCGATATCTTGGTTCTTGCGTATTTGTATTGTTTCGTACGGATGGCCATTTTGGTCCACAAGTACCGTTTCTTCAGGAAAACAATCTATTTCCACCTTCTTTATTTGCCATTCTTTCTGATGGCTTTGGTGATGTGCTTGCTGCCTTTGTTTACCGGAAAATTGATCGTCACTAACCATAGCGTCACTTTTTCCAACAATGTCGCCTATTTCTTTGTGGTTTTCCTTCCAATATTCTTTGCTTACATTGTTTTTATGGCATTTGCGGTGTTCAAGGGGTTGGCGCGAGGGCTCAAGCCAATGGAGGACAAAATGCAGGAAGGCCAAGACCATCCGCTTAAGTGAGCGATGGCGAAGGGTTTCGCAATTGGCGGAAAGCCATAGGCCAAGGCAGGCATCAATCAAATCTTGGCTAGAAGATCCATCATCGGATGCCTCCTAGGGAAAGCGGAAACTTAGAAAGGCAGGCACGCATCAATGTAGCTGGCATCTTCGGCTTCAAGACATCCCAAAAAGTCACGTTCAATGATCTTCGGCTAGGCCCGAATGGATAATGGCCCCCCTTGCCAAATTGCCAAATTGTCTATTGGCGGTATTTCTGCTTTCATAAGCCATCAAGACCAAAACCGATTTTTCTTGTTTCGATGCGAATGCGCCATCGATCCCGGCTTTTATAGTTTCGCTTGCGTAGCGGCTTTTCGCCGCTATGAAATTGCTTTGTCCTTTTTTCGTGCGATGTTTATACTTAGCGAGTATGAAAAAACGAATGGACGTAACCTCGGAAGTTCGCCGTTTCGCCTAAACGATCAATGCGGGAGATGGCTGAACCATCATTGCTCCCGGGGGTCGCCGCAAAGGCCTTGCGGTCTTAGTCAAGAAAGAGCCGAGAGATTCGCGTCGCATCTTTATAAAGGAGTTAGGGAAGAATGAGAATCCTTACGCTGAATAGCGTTCGTAAGACTTACCCAAGTTTCGTTCTTGACGGCGTTTCCTTTTCCCTCGAAGCCGGGCACATCGTCGGTTTCATCGGGAGGAACGGGGCTGGGAAAACCACGACGCTCAAATGCATTTACAACCTTGTGAGCCCCGATTCCGGATCCATCGAGTATCTGGGGAAAGAGATTCGCGACACGGAAGCCTTCGCCAAGAGCGAGATTGGGCTTTTGTTTGGCGGCATCGAGTATTATCCCAACAAGACTTTGCGGAGGATGACCTCGATAACCTCTTCTTTCTACCCCAAGTGGAACCGGTCGCTTTATGAGTCGTTCGTGAAGGATTTCGGCCTTGACGAGAACAAAAAAATAAAGGAACTCTCGAGCGGCATGAAAGTGAAATATGGCTTGGCGCTGGCCCTTTCGCACGGGGCCAAGGCTTTGCTTCTGGACGAGCCGACGAGCGGGCTCGATCCGGTCTCGCGCGACGAACTGATGGATATTTTCATGAAAATCGTCTCCGATGGCGAGCACACGATCCTTTTCTCGACCCATGTCATCAGCGATCTTGAGAAAAGCGCCGACGACATCATCTACATCAAGGAAGGGAAAATCATCGCCGACGAGTCCCTTTCCTCGTTCGAGAAAAAGTACGTTATGCTCACGGGCGAGGAAAGCCTGCTCAAGGATCGGAACGTTTCGAAATTCGGTTACGTCCGCGTCCATGGCGGGAAGTTCGAGTTCGTCGTGCCGGCGAAGGACAGCGCGGCGATTCCAGGGGCCGTGTCCCGTCAGGCGAGCCTTGAGGAAATCATGGTCTTCCTCGAAAGAGGGGAGGAAAAGAAAAATGCGTAATCTGCTCAAGAAGGAGTTTCTCCTTTCCCTCAATCCGAACGTTATCGTCATGGGTCTTTTGGGTCTCCTTGTCTGCGTTCCTTCTTTTCCGGCCTTCGCCGCTTTCTTCTACATTCTGGGCGGTTTGGCTTCCATCATGCCGCGAGCGGCGGCGGACAAGGATTTGGAATATACCGCCATGCTCCCCATCCCCAAGCATGACGTCGTCGTCTCGAAGATGCTTCTTTTCGCCGCTTTGGAGCTTGGCACGATCGTCTTCACCGTGCCGTTCGCCCTTTTGAGGGTTTTCGTATTCGATCCGGCGACTCTGCAGAGCATGATCGGCTCTTCGACCACCCAGGCGGATCTGCTCACCATGTACGCCATGGGGCCTTCGTTATCGACATACGGGTTCGCCTTTATCACTTTCGGGATTTTCAACATTCTCTTTTTCCCATGGTTCTACAAGAATCCAACCAAAATCAATGCCCCCCAGTTGGTGTCGACCATCGTCACGATGCTTATCAGCGTTCTTTTCGTTCTGGCTCCTTTCGTCCCTGGGCTTCAGAATTACCTTATCTACGCAACCCTCTCCGATCCCGTGTCGCTTTATGCCCAATGCGGGATTCTTTTCGGCGGTCTGCTTTTAGGCGCCGGGTTGACCTTTTGGGCGGGCAAACTTGCCTCAAAGCACTTTGAGAAAGTCGACATCTGAGCAAGAGCGGGTCTGCCTTGTCAATCAAAGGGAACCCGCTGCGGCGGGTGGCGTTTGTTTCAACGCGTTCCAAATGAGGCCCAAAACAAAAGCAAGTCCGTTTCTACGAATGACAAGAGAGCGGGCTTGCTCAAAGGGATGCGTTTAGGGGACCATCAGGGCTTTTTGGCAAAATCAGGGGTGAATTTCCTCGCCTCCGACTTGAACTCTTCAACCGAACTGATCAGTCCGCCGCCGTCGAAGGAGATTATCGAAACCCCGTTGAAGGAATAGGATGAGGATTCGACGGCGGAAAATACCCAATTGACGACAACCGTTTTTGACCCTTCGGCGCGGATCATTCGCGTTATTTTCCATTCCTTGACGGTCTGGGACTTCAGCATATGGGATATCCATCTTTCGATTTGCCCGATTCCCCGGTATTCAGGACCATAGCATTCGCTGTAGTAGACGCTTGGGGGAAAAACGTCTTTCAGTTCTTTGAAATCGCGCGTCTCCCACATCCGGAAGTACGATTTTATTTTTTTCTTTTCCGCAAGTCCGATGTCGTTTTCGCCCATCGCCGCATTAACCTTGGAAACCATGTTTATTTATTGTTTTGGCTTGGCGGTTCCCTGCATTCCGGGGGCGAGTCGGGCGAGAGATTCCTCGCCGAGTTGCTTTCTCACGATGGCTTCGGCGAAAGCGATCGTGAACGCCATGGAGTGGCCCGTTATCAGTTCGCCGTCGGTGACGACTCCTTCGTCAACATAAGTCCCTTTTCCGGCTTGGAAGCCAGGGAAGCAGGTGTAACGTTTCCCGTCAAGGTAGCCGAGTTCTCCAAGAACGGAAGGCGCGGCGCAGATCGCGTAGACCGGTTTTCCATCGTCATGGAACCCTTTGATGGCTTCAATCGCTCTTTTGGACCCTTTGAGGTTCATGACGCCGAGTTTTCCGCCAGGCAGGACGAGAAAATCGTAATTGGATAGGGGCTCCTCGCCCAAAACGAAATTAGCTTTGAGAAGACTGCCCATCGAGGAACGGACTTCCGTGGAATCGCCCACCGCGGCGTAACTGACTTCGATCTCGTGCGTTCTGGTCAAAACGTCGTGGGTGGCGATTGCCTCGGTTTCCTCGAAACCTTCCGCCAGAAGAATCAGGGCCCTTTTCATGTGTGGAAACCTTCTTTCGTTATCATTATGGACATCTTGCGCCTTTGGGGCAAACAAGACGCCGGGGAACGCCCTGGATTGGATTTTGATTCCTCGTTTTGCTTTCTCTCAGCCCCCTGGCCTCGCAAGCGTTTTTCCCCGTTCCGATAGGCCCTTGTGCTACCATGTCGATGAGAAGAAGGAAAAACCATGAAAGCTCTCATCGTTTACGCCCATCCCTACGAAGGCAGCTTCAACCATTTCGTCCTCGGGCGAGTCGAAGGTCTGCTCGCTTCCAAAGGCACGGAAACCGATCTTATCGATCTTAACAAAGATGGCTTCGATCCGGTCATGCACGGGGAGGATCTCCGCCTTTTCTCCAAAGGCGATTACCACGACAGGTTGGCCGCCGACTACTCGGCCCGTTTGCTTTCCTCCGATGAGTTGGTCCTCATCTTCCCGGTTTGGTGGTATGGCGTGCCGGCGATCATGAAGGGGTTCTTCGACAAAGTTTTCCTGAAAGGCCGCGTCTATGACGAGGTCGACCACAAGCTGACGGGCCTGCTCAAAATCAAGAAAGCGACGATTCTCACGACCGGAAACCTCGATAAGGCGGCTCTATCGAGCCTTGGCGACCCGATTGAAAACATCCTCGCCCGCGGCATCCTTGGCTTAGTCGGAATCAAAGACGTCGCTTGGATTCACTGCCCGAGGGTCCATCTTGAAGAGACGAGACTGGAATTCCTTAAGAAAATCGATGCCCATTTCGCCGAATAAAAACGGACCTTCTTCCGAAAAAACGCTTCCTTGGTCTCTTCGTCGGACTGCCTCTCATCCTATTTTGGCCTTTCGGGGGGCAGACTTGCCTCAAAGCGCTTTGAAAAAACCGATATTCGAGTATAGTTAATAGACGTATGAGAGTATTCAGCAAAAACCAGTTGCAACGTTATCCGATTTACCTCAAGTTCTTCAAAGAGCTGCAGGCGGAGGGGACGGAGAACATTTCATCGCCCAAAATCGCGCGGGCCCTTGGATACAGCGAAGAGCAAATCCGCAAGGACCTGCAAGCCGTGAGCGATAGCGCCGGCCGTCCGAAGAAAGGGCGGAGCGTCGACAAACTTATCGACAACATCGAGAGTTTCTTGGGATATCGCGGGAAAACGGAGGCGTTTCTTCTAGGAACGGGCCACTTGGGGGCCGCCCTTTTGAATTATCCTGGCTTTCAGGAGATGGGGCTCTCCATCACCGAAGGCTTTGACGCCGACATCGGCAAAATCGGGAAAACCGTGGGTAGCAAATCCGTTTTGGACATTCGCGATCTGCCAACTGAGATGGCGAAACGCCACTGCCGGATCGTCGTCCTCACCGTGCCGGCCTCCGTCGCGCAGAAAGTGGCTGACTTCGCCATCGGATGCGGCGCTTTGGGGATTTGGAATTTCACCCCGGCCCACATCAACGTTCCCGACGGGGTCGTGATCGAAAACGTGAATTTGGCCTCTTCCCTAGCCGTCCTTAACCATCGTCTCAACGAAAAGATGGCGAAACGCCATTAAGACAGCAAAGCGTAAAGGCCGATTGAGACCGCGTTATCGAGGTTAAGCGAATCGACCGCGCTCGACTGAGGAATGCGAAGCGGGGTCCCGAATTCTAGATACGAATCGTCGAGTCCTGTGGCTTCGTTCCCGAAAACGAGGCTGCAGGGCTTTTTCGCTTCGACGTTTTTGAGACTCGTTTTGGCTTTGAGCATAAAAGGGTAATAGGAGCGCTCGCCGGCCGCTTTCCGGTATTCGTCGAACGAATCGAAATAGGCGAATGGCACCGAAAAAATAGCTCCCATCGACGAGCGGACGCATTTGGGGTCGAAGGCATCCGCCGCGGGCCTAATGATGGCGAGCCCTCCGACTGAGAAGGCGGCGGCGCTTCGCAAAATGGTGCCAAGGTTTCCCATGTTGGAGGGGTTCACCAAGACGATATGGTTTTTAACCGGGTCGAGTTTTGAGGAGAATTTCTCGAATTCCCCGATCGCCATGACGTTGCTCTTTTCGCATAGACGGAAAATTTTCTCGTTGTTCTCGATGAGGGGGATTCCGTTCTTCTTGGCCAAAGAGGCCAGTTTGGCATATGTTTCGTCCCGTTTTTGTTTGGGGGAGACGTAAATCGCTTTAGCGGCGAGGGGCTTACGAAAAAGAAGCTCGAAGCAAATCGTGGTGCCGAGGCAATAACTGATGGTCCCGTCTCTGTCGTATTTATGCATGAGCCAATTATAAACTCGTCGGTCTTAAATGGGGAATCCCACCTATATAAGGGTGGAGGGAAGCATATGGGGAGCGAAAGTCTGAAAATCGGTCGGGTCAGCCGAAAAATCGAGAAGGCGGTGGGACACGAGTTCGGGGATGACGTCGGGGTCTATCTTTCAAACGAGGAACTCGACGCCTTCGCGCGAAAATGGCCCAAAACCTATTTGGGTCGCATCGAGGAAATGGGGCGTATCATCGCCAAACCCGACTATGCGGCCTATTGCGTGAAAAAGAGGGTTCTTTTCCTTATTAAGGAATACCTGAAGGAAGGGGCCTTCCGCAAAGTGGCGATGGAAATCGGGGACGAAGGAAAACTGTCGATGCGCCTTATCTACAACCTCAGCGACCTTAAAGCCAAAGAAATTGCATCCGAAACCCCAATCAGCAAAGTCGATTAGGCGCGTCGCCGGAATTTGCCCGAGAGAATATCGTTGATGAGAATCGCCAAGAAGGAAACGGCGGCTATCCCTGCCAAAAACCCCACCATGGCGACGACGACCCCGTTCCAGCCCCCGTTGCCGGCCATAAGGGAACCCGACGCGCTGTAGAATGTTGGCCGCATCAGCTCATAGGGGAAGAAATCGTCCTGAAAGATGAAGTGGGCGAGTTCGCTGTAAACGATATAGAAGAGCGGATAGACGAGGTAATAGAGCCCATGCCGCCATTTGACCGTGCCTTTTTCGGCGAAGAGAAGCCAATCCAGCAAAGCGGCAAGGGGGAGCGCCGCATGAGTCAAAAGGCAGGCAAGGCCCATTCCGTTGGCCCAAAAAACGCCATTGATCATCGGAAAGAGGATCCAGTAACCGATTGTGCTGCCGACAAGGTAAACGACCGAAGCCAAGGTAAAAGGCATGTAAACGTAGGCCGCGACTCCGCTGATGCCGTGGCGGATGAGGTCAACGAAGTTGAAAATGAAAGCCAAAATCATGATGATGCAAGCGAAAATGGAGACTTCCGTCGAGAAATATATGAAGGGGCGCTCGTCTTTTAAAGGGCTTGCGAAAACGATGGCGAGGGTGGCGATGGCCAAGGAAACCTCGAAAGCGCGATAGATCAACGAGGCCAAACGATTGCGGATTACCATACCGCGATATTTTCTACCTTTTCGGCGGATTTTCAAAGTTATATCATTAACGGAACATGAAAACGAAGCTGACTTTGCTCGATGATCAGTACCGATTTGGCGGGACGCCCCATGTCCGAGAGATTTCGCGGGGGATCGTTTCGGACGGGAAGGGACGCTATGCCATCCACTATTTGGAACGGAACGATATTTTTGGCTCCTATAAGTATTACGAAACCCCCGGTGGTGGCATCGACGCGGGGGAAACCCCTGAAGCGGCGGTCGTCCGCGAATGCTGGGAAGAGATTGGCTACCGCGTCAAAGTCATCGCTTCTTTAGGGGAGGTTGACGACGCTTATAATCTCATTGGGCGAATCAACCACAACCTTTTTTACCTTTGCGAGCGTTTTGGCGAGAGCTTGGGCCCTCACTTTGTGAGTTTGGGCGACCGCATGATCAAGAAGACCCTGTGGCTTTCGATTCCTGCGATCCTCGGACTCTATAGGAGCATGCCCGAGGAAGGGGTTCCCCTTTTGGTGAAAAGACGCGAAATGCCCATTTGGGAACAGGCCCTCGTCGCGACAGAAGGAAAATGAGCGGAATAACTTGCCTAAATGGGCCCGAATGCCTAAACTAATACGCGCTGGCGGAATTGGTGAAGCGGTTTAACACAACCGGCTGTGAACCGGCCATGCACGGGTTCGATTCCCGTATTCCGCCCCATATAACCAAAAAGCCTAGATAACATCTAGGTTTTTTCATTTTTCCGTACCACACTTTTACCACAAATCCATCCTTATTGGATAGAAGGCTGACGAAAATAACTCATCTTAGAATTAAAGTTGAGCATTACTTACCTAGATGCTTAACTTTAGTAGTGAAAAAAGATAGAAAATCCGTTTCCACCTCACATTAGAACGATAGAATTGATATGGTTTTTGTTAAAGGCGAAGAGCGATCGACGATTTTTCAGCGTCAAACGATTTTGACGGCCATGAGATGGGCTGATTTTGACAAAAAACGAATGATATCGAACTCGTCTTTTTAAAAGTCAAACTGCCTCGACAAATGGCGACGGATAAAGACTATCATTATAAGGAGCGTGAACGGAATGACAAAAGAAGAGATAAAAAACAGCGTTGAGTATAAGTCGTCGATGTTCGATGCGAAATACGCCTTGGCGGTTTTCGGGATCATCAGTTTCCTTGGTTTGCTGGTAGCGTTGGCGGTCGCGATGGCAAACGGCGATCTGGGCCTTGAGGCGTTTAAGGTTTCCTTGATCGCATGGGCGATCGTGGAAGCTTTCTTTGTCTTGGCTTTCGGATCGGTCCTCTTGTATATATTAAACAAGGCCCATGGTTTCTTGAAAAACTATGAAAAGTATAAGCCATATGAAGCCACGCTGGACAATCCGTCGACTTCATACGCGTTCCGCGCCAGCGCGGTTTATTATACCGTCGCGATAGATTTGGGGACGACATCAAAAGAAGTCAAAGCCGAGCCTTGCTTTTCCAGTTCCATGTTTACAAAATTCGATATCAAGGATTTCAACAACAAAAAGGTTTTGGGATTGTACGATGAGAAAAAGGAGAGGTTTTACATCATTCGAGTAATTTAGTCTCGTGGTTTTTCGGCGATTTTCGAAACCGAAAGACGAAAAGGTTCGTTTTGCCTCAAACGCCACACAGCTCCAGGAAAAGAAACCGAATCCCAATTTGATTGAGGCTCCTTATCCCAAGGGGAAAGAGAGACCATCAAGCGAGCGGAAAGCGTTTATGCTGATCTATTGGCGGATGGTTTTCTTTTCTTCGGGCGTGAGGCTGGCGTAGAAGACATCGCGGGTACCTTGGAGTCCGCCGATGATGAGCGACACCATTATTTTGACGGTCAGCATATCGGCTTTGACCTCGCCTCTAGCGACTTTATACGCGAAGAGCTCAAAAACGTCATAACAGACGGGGATCAAGGTCTTTCGAACCGAATCGGCCATGTCGTGGTCCTGAATGGTCGCGAGCAGCACTTTGGTGAAGTGGTTCAGATAAGCGTCGCCGTCAGGGCTTGAGAAGGATTTCTGGTGGGAGCTGTTGCGATAGTTGAACGCGTAAACGACTTCCTCGCGGTGGGTATCCGAGAGCTGAAGCACGCGGAGCAGCTCGCCTTGAAGGTAATCAAACCGGTTTTTCTCGTCGACGTCACGCAAAACGCGACCCGCGTAGATGTTGGCGAGGATTCCTTTGTAGGCGGCAAGCAACAGTCTTTCCTTCGTTTTGAAATGCACGTAAATCGTCGGTTCGGTGATTTTGAGATCTTTGGCGATTCGTTTCGTCGATATGTTGTCAATTCCGTTCGTCGCTCCATAATGGATCGTGAGTTTGATAATGCGGGCATCGAGATTCCGCAACGTTCTTCTGGCCATATTTCTCCTCCTGATATTTTATTGTTTATTAAATATATCATGGAATTTAGCCATCATAAAATGAATATGCAAAGAAAATACATGATCGTTTGGGCGATTTGTCTCATTGGGAAAACGATGATAATATACAATTCATGAACATCATTCCATTTCTTACGCCGAAGAAGGAAGTCGAGTACCTTTACGGCGATTTTTCCGTTCGTCAAGCCCTTGAAAAGATGGACTTCCATCGATTCGGCACCATTCCGGTCATCGACAGAAAGAATGGGCACTATCTTTGCAGTCTCAGCGAGGGTGACTTCCTGTGGTACTGGAAAGAACACGGCTTTCCCTTTGAGACGTTCGGCAAGTTGCCGTTAGCCTCGATCAAGCCTTCCCGCGATATTCAAAGCGTGGGCGTCAACTGCCAAATCAAAGAAGTTTATCCTCTCGTCACCAGGCAGAATTTCGTTCCGGTGGTCGATGACCAAAACGTCTTCATCGGGATCATCCGCCGGCAGTCGGTCGTGAATGCGCTTCTAAGCGAGAAAACAAGCGAATGAAAAAGGCGGCGGACTTTGCTTCCGCCGCCTTTTTGCGAACCTTACTTTAGAGTTTTTCGGCCGCTTTGACGGAACCGGGAAGGAAGCTTTTCTCGACTTCCTCGATCGCGCCTTTGTCGGTGGCCTCGGCCAGGATCGGATCGATGGGAAGCTCGTCAAGGAGCGGGATTCCGTAGCGTTTCGCCACGAGCTGGCTCTTGTCTTCGCCATAGATGCGGATCTTCTCGCCGCAACGGGGGCAACTGACATAGGCCATGTTTTCGACGAGACCAAGGAGCGGGATCTTCATCATTTTGCACATGTTGACGGCCTTTTCGACGATCATGGATACGAGATCCTGGGGGCTGGCGACGACAATCACCCCATCGACGGGAATTTGCTGGAAGACGGTGAGGGGGACGTCGCCGGTTCCCGGCGGCATGTCAATGAGGAAGTAGTCGACTTTCCCATATATGACGTTCGTGTAAAGTTGGCTCACCAAATTGGCGATGAGGGGGCCTCGCCACAGGACCGGGTCCGAGGCGTTGTCGAGGAGGCAATTGACTGACATCAAACGCAGATCGTGCTTGGTTTTCATCGCGAAAATTCCGTTTTCGTCACCCATGGCTTGCCCTTTGACGCCGAAAGATTGCGGGATTGAGGGCCCCGTGACGTCGGCGTCCATGATGGCGACTTTATAACCGGCTTTCGCGAGTTCGGCTCCTAGTAGCGAGGTCACGAGCGTCTTGCCAACGCCGCCCTTTCCGCTGAGGACGGCGATGGTCTTGCCGATTTTTGTCTCGGCATGGGGCTTCAGTTTCTCGATTTTGCGGCTTTTGCAATCCTCTTCCGCGCAGGAGGCGCAATCGTGGTTGCAATTCGTTTCAGTGCTCATTGTTCTGCTTCCTTTTTCTTAGTGGATTATAACTTACTGAGGCCGTCTTGTCATAGAATACGGTTTGGGGGCGGATTTTCTTTTCTTCGTTCTTCCCTTTGATATAGGATAAGCGTATGAATCCTTCTAAGGGACGGAAGCGCAGTGAGCGAAGAAGCGACCGCACGGGCGAAGACATCGATATGCTCCGTGAGCGGGAGCGGAGGGGCGGCGCTAGCGATCGCGCCCATAGCGATGCCTACAAAAACGACATCGATGGGGCTTAAGCGAGCAGATCGAGCAAGTCGTTGAGCAAACGGATATCCTCTTCGAGGGATATGGTTCCTTTTGCGGGCAGATGAACGAATAGAGACGGGGTTCCTGAGGACAGGGCGAGGAAATAGACGAGGTTGCAGATAAAGCGCCCCGGGTCGAGGGAAACGCGGCAGCGGTGCCCTTTTTCGGCCAGGGAAGAGCGGAGTCGGTCGGTGGGGAAGGGCGTCTCAAGGCGATAGGGCGCCTTCTTAAGGATCGTTTCGCCATGTTTTAGGCTTCCGTCTTCGTCGGCTTTCGCGGCGGCCATTTGGTTGTAGGCATACCGCTCAAGCGTCGTTTCCTTTCGCTTATCGGCGAGGCCAAGCGAAACGATGAGGCCGGGATTGCACGTGATTATGGCTTCCCTTAACGCCGAGCGCGACCGCGCGTAGCTAACGGGCAAAACGATGGTGGAAACGCCTTTTCTTTCTAGAAACGGCAAAACGTCCATGGAGGGGTTGTCCGTTCCTCCGCTAAAAGGCTGAAAGCCACTCACGAGGATTTTCATGAGTTAAGTTTAGCCCAAACGCGGGATTTCATAGTAAGATATTGCCATGGACAACCAACAAACGCCTCATGATCCTTTGGCGGAATTCCGCTCGCGTCTCAATCTTTATTCCTATGTTTGCCAAATCGTTTTCGTTTTTCTCGACCTTCTCGTCGCCGGAGTCTCGCTCATCGTCGCCCATGGCGCCGGAGTCAATCTCGTTTACCTGTGGGTCGGCTTCGGAGGCGCGGTCTTCTCGCTCATCCTCATCGCCGTCCTTTCCGCCCTCTATTTCGTCGGGGATGAGGAGGAACGCAATTCCCTTGGCCGCATCAAAGCCTCGCTTTCCGTTCGCATGGGATTGCGGATCGTGGGTTTGTTGATCATGGCGGCTTTCCTGCTTCATTTGGGCCTTGTGAGCCAAGGCGATTCGAATTGGGGCGGATTCCTCTATGTCTATTCGGTTCTGGGCCTCATCGTGAGCGGCCTCGCCCTTATCTACTCGATTTGGAAAGCCGCGTGGATCAAGGAGAACCCGGAACGTTACCAAAGCGTTTACGGTCGCGTTGGGGCTCCGCGCGAAGTGGCGAAGAAAGAGCCGAAGGAAAAAGACTTCTCGACTCCTTCGCCCAAGAAAAAAAGAGCCGCCAAGAAAAAGAAAGCGGCCAAAGGCCACGAGGTAATCGAGGTCGATTCGCACGAGAAAAACTGAAAAGAAGGCCCTTGAATCAATATATAAAGGATTCGAGGGCTTTTCTCTATTCGGCTTTTAAGGGAAGGCGATAAAGGCGGATGGCGTTTTTGAACATGAGGTTCTCGTAAAGGCGATTCGGCAGTCTGAGGCGGTTTTTGAAATAGGACCGATACATCGGGTTGCCCAACGTATCGATTCCGTCGATGGGATTGTCGGTTCCGAACATTATGCGATCCTCGCCGACAGACAGAAGGACCCGTTTGGCCTTTTTCATGTCGACCCAAGCGGTGTCGGCGTAGAGGTTCGCGGTTCTCGCGAGTTCTTTGATGCCGTCTTCGTTGTCGCTGCATAGTTGCAAGTGGGCCGCGACGAACTTGAGGTCGGGGTTGCCTCGGGCGAGGTCGCCGAGGTATTTTACGTCGCTATAGCGGTCGGCGGCGGTGTGGACGAGGATCGGTAAACCGAACTCCCGAGCCAGTTTCAGATACGGCTTGAGTTTGGGGCTCGTCACCCGAAGGTGGCTTTCGTAAGGATGGACTTTGAGGGCGAAAATGAACTTTCGGTTTTTGGCGATGAGGTCGCAAAGCCTTGGGGTGACCGTTTCGTTATGGGGGTTGACCCAAACCGCGGCACCTCGGCGCTTTGGATCGCCTCGAACGAATCGGAGGGTCCTTATAAGCCCGGATTCCTGACTCACCTTATGGGGCGGGAACCTTTCGAAGGAAGGGTATTCGCTGCAATCGCAATCGGAGATAAGGGAAAAAGAGACGCCGTAGCGTTTCATGCTCTCCCGAACGCACCGCTCGCTTTCCTTGATGGTGGGCCAACTGCCGATATGGGCATGCGCGTCGACGATTGTTGCCATGCCGTTATTTTAGACCCCTGGCCCTTGATGGGCCAATAAAGTTGCGTTCTTCCTTGAACGAGCCCGATAGCCGAGTAGAATAGTCAGTGCCTATTGGGGTGTAGCCAAGTGGTAAGGCACGGGACTCTGAATCCCGTATGCACTGGTCCGATCCCAGTCACCCCAGCCAAATAGCGAAAGCGCCCTCCCGTCGCGGAGGGTTTTTTCGCTCAAAAAGCCCCCCCGATCGATATGAGGGAGGGCTCGCTCGGCGATTCAGGCCCTCACGAGGGCGATGACGATTCCGATCATCGTCTCGAAGTCCTTTTCGCTTAGATACTCGAAGCGGCCATGGTGGTTGTAGCTGCCGGTGCCGAGGTTCGGGGTCGGGCATCCGAGAAAACTGAAGGTCGCGCCGTCGGTTCCGCCGCGAATCGGTTCGTGGCGGGCTTTGATCCCGAGTTTTTCATAGACCTCATCGGCATGCTTGATGGCACGCGGATCGCGGTCGAAAACCTCTTTCATGTTGCGGTAGTCGTCCGCGATGGTCACTTTGACGTGGGCCCGAGGGTGTCTGCGGTTCATTTCCTTCGTCGCATCGACGAATTCGCGTTTTTGCTTCGCAAAGACCGCCGCGTCATGGTTGCGGATAAGATAACGGACGCTCGCGTGTTCGGCGGTGCCTTCCATCTGCAACGGATGGTTGAAACCTTCGTAACCCGCGGTTAGCTCCGGCCGTTCGGATGGGTCGAGGAGACCGTCGAATTCGGCGGCTAGGCGAAGGGCGTTCACCATTTTGCCTTTGGCTTCCCCCGGATGGATCGCGACGCCGGCGAATTCCACATCGGCGTGGGCGGCGTTGAAATTCTCGTTCTCGACGAGATCGGGGTCGGCTCCGTCGATGGTGTAGGCGAAGTCGGCGCCGAACTTCTTTTTGTCGAAGTGCTCCGGCCCGCGCCCGATTTCCTCGTCAGGCGTGAAAAGGACGCAGATGGTGTGGTGCTTTTCCTCCGGGTGGCTCGCATAGTGGTCAAGGGTAGCCATGATGATGGCGACGCCGGCTTTGTCGTCCCCGCCGAGGAGAGTCGTGCCGTCGGTCACGACGAGGCCGCTCCCTTTGTAATTGGCGAGGCGCGGGAAATCCGCGGGACTCATCGAGTAGCCGTCCTTCATCTTGATGAGTCCGCCGTCATAAGAGGGGATGTAATTGGCTTTGACGTTGGCCCCTGAGACTTCGAGGGCGGTGTCGACGTGGCTGTTGAGGCCGATCGCGGGCAAATCCTTTTCGCCCACGAGTTTGGCATAGACGCGGCCATACTCGTCCAGGGTTGCGCCGATCCCCATCTCGCCGAGTTCTTTCACGAGTTCCCGGGAGAGATTGAGCTCTTTCGCCGCCGAGGGGGTGGAGCCGCTTTTATCGTCGCTTTGGGTGTCGATTTTGACGTAACGGATGAAACGTTCCAGTTCTTTTGTCATGGGATAGCCTTTCGTTTTGTCGTCGTCATTGTATAGCGAAACGCCTTTATCCGCCATAAAAGCGTTCTTGGGCGAGGCGTTTCGCTATAATATGGAGATTATGGCAAAACATTATCGTTCCTTTGGGGTTTTCCTTCTCGTGGCGGGACTGCTTTCGGGTTGTTCCTTTTTTGGGAGCCTTCCCCCTTCCTCGGCAGAGGCTTCCCTCGTCTCTTCCGCGGATGCGGATTCGCATTCCTCGTCCGGTTCCGCCTCCGAGTCTTCGCCCTCGTCCTCTTCTATGGCCCCGTCTTCTTCCTCTTCCTCTTCCGCGTCCGTCCCCGATGCCGATTATGCGGCGTTTTGGGCCGATTCGTCGACCGTTTCCGTTTCCTTATCCTTCAGCGACGCTTCTTTGTGCGCCCTCAGCCATTACGGCTCGATCGACGGGCAAAAATGGGGCGACGTTTATTTCCCGGCGAATCTTCGGCTCTCTTTCGGCGGGATTGACCACGACTTGGAGGAAGTGGGCGTCCGCATGAAAGGCAACACCTCCCGGACCGCTTTTTTGAACGAGGACGGTTCGTTCATGGATGGGCAATACGCCCATTTCAAAGTTTCCCTCAAAGCCACTTTCGATGACGAAATGTACGACTTGGCCCAGTTCTCCTCTTTCAAGCATGACTGGAGCGATGACGCGGCGGGACGGAAGAGCAGGAAAAAACGCATTCTCTTCGGCATGGAGAAATTCGACCTCAAGTACGTGCCCCGAAACGACTCGAAGACTTATTCGCAGGAACTGTATTGCTATGAATCGTTTAACGACGCGGGCATTTTGGCCCCTCATGCCAAATGGACCGATCTCACCCTTGCCGACGCCGCCGATTCGCGCGTTTCCTATTACGAAATGATCGAGCCTATCGATAAGACGTTCCTCAAGAACCGGTTGGGCAAAGAAGCGGCCCAAGGGGATCTCTACAAGTGCGTTTGGGGCGCTAACAAAGGCGGCTTCTGGAGCGGGGCCGACCTCGTCAGGGCCGACGCGGTGGAAAAAGAGGTCTTCGATGCGAACGGATACGATGATGGGGGCCGTCTGGCTGCCGGTCGCATCGGGGTCGAGGATTGCTATGAGGGATACCATCCGAATTATCAGCTCAAGACCAACGACGATGGGGAAGACAGCGATTTCGGAAAGATGGCGGGCCTCATCAACGCCGCCCACAGTTGCCGTTACCGGAGCGCCCCTTCTTCGTTGCTGGAGAGCGTCGTCGACGTCGATGAGTTCCTGCGTTTCGAGGCCATGTCGTTCCTCTTTGGCAACTTCGACGATCAGCGGATGGACTACAACAACTATTACGTTTACTTCCGAGTCGAGGATGGGAAAGCCATCTACATTCCTTACGATTGGGATTGGTCGCTTGGCAATAGCGGCGGCAGGGACATGGCGCATCTCGACCCCTTCTATGCCTATGGCCTCGACGGAGGCGAGTGCCGCAATAACATTTATTGGGACACTATCTTGACGGGAAGCTCTCATAGCCCCGCCTATCCGCTCGATGCGTATAGGATGAAGTATCGGAAGGCCCTTTCGGATTTTTTGGCGGAGGGGTATCTCGATTGGGATAACTACGCCGCCTTCATCGCTTCGGCCCCCCAAAAGAACGATCTTCCTTCCGTCCGTAGCTACATGGAGAGCAAGAAATCGTTTCTGCTTGGGGCTTTGCAGCCGCTATGAAAAATCGAAAAGATTGAATAGCGGCGGGATTCTTCTAGAATAGGACCCGTACACTTTTTAAGGAGCTTAGCAAATGAGCAGCAAAACCATCGTTGGAGCCCTCGATGCCAAACGGAGCGGGGAGATCCTCGCCTCTTACGAGAAGGACCCTAAGAACAAAGTCGTCCGTCACGCCCTTTCGCGCGTGAGCCTCACGGACGTCATTTACGATTCCTCTTCGAAAACAAGCGTTGACCCCGTCTTCTCGCTCGATCTTAAAACCATGCCGGTCGCCAACCAGAAGGCCAGCGGCCGCTGCTGGATTTTCGCGGGGCTCAATTTCCTTCGCGAAATAATCGGCAAGAAGGCCCACATCAAGAACTTTGAGCTCTCGCAGAATTACATTTCCCTCTTCGACAAAATCGAGAAAGCCAACTACGCCCTCGAGACCGTCGTCCAGTTTGCCGATCGCGATCACGACGACCGCGAGTTCTCTTTCATTCTCCATGGTCCCGTGAGCGATGGCGGCCAATGGGACATGTTCGTGAACGTGGTGAAGAAATACGGCCTTATGCCGAAGGCGGCCTTCCCCGAGACTTTCGCCAGCGAGCACACCCGTGAGACCGACGCCTTGGTCAATGCCGCGATCCGCGGTTTCGCCGCCCAGGCCTGCCGCCTTCATAAGGCGGGCCTCCATAGTCAGATCCTTCCCCTAAAAGAGGAGACGATGGGCAAAATATACGCCATGTTCCTCAACGCTTTCGGGGTTCCGCCGAAAACGTTCGACTTCGAGTACGTCGACGATAAGGACAAGTATGCGCTGGAGCGTGGGCTCACCCCGCTTTCCTTTTTCCGGAAGTATATCGGAGATGAGATCGATGAATACCAGTCCCTCATCAATTCGCCGACGGCTGACAAGCCCTTCATGCGCAATTACACGATCGATTACCTTGGCAACGTCGTCGAAGGCCATCCGATCAACCACCTCAATCTCCCGATGGAGCGCATCAAAGAACTCATTATCGCTCAGATGGAAAGCGGTTTGCCGGTGTGGTTTGGCAGCGACGTCGGCTTCTATCGCGACCGCTCCTCCTTCGCCTGGGACGACGCGGCCCTCGATTACGAGAGCGAGTTCGGCTTTCCCGTCAAATTCGGCAAGGCCGACATGCTCGACTATTGGCATAGTGCCATGAACCACGCGATGCTTATAGCCGGGGTCGATCTCGTCGACGGGAAGCCCACCAAGTGGAAGATCGAGAATTCCTGGGGTCCCGATAACGGCGTCAAAGGCTATTACGTCATGAGCCCAAGTTGGTTCGATTCCTTCGTCTATCAAGCCGTGATAAACCGCAAATTCCTCACTCCCGCTGAGCGGAAGGCGTGCCTTGAAAGCCCCGTGCATTTGCACCCCTGGGACCCGATGGGGACCTTGGCCGACTAAAAGAAAAAGGGCGCCGGATCCGGCGCCCTTTTCCGTTCCTCAATCCTTGATTTTGGCGATTCTCTTGAGAAGCCTCATCTTCCTATCCGTGTAAGGGGGGTATTTGACGTTGACTTCCATCCGGCCTTTGACGAGGAGGCTCTTCTCGTGGCTGAAAGTCTCGAAGGACCATTTTCCATGGTAGCTTCCCATGCCGGAGCGTCCGACCCCGCCGAAAGGCAGCGATTCATTCGTGAGGTGCATGATAGTGTCGTTGTAGCAACCCCCTCCGAAAGGCGAACGGGCGAAAACGCGCTTGGCCTTCCTCTTATCCTTCGAAAAGTAATAGAAGGCGAGGGGTTTCGGCTTCGAGTTGATAACGGATAAGGCTTCGTCGATGTCGTTGAAGCGGATAATCGGCATGATGGGGCCGAAGATTTCGTCGGACATGACTTTGTCGTCCCAGCTGACCCCATCCATCACCGTCGGTTCAAGAAGGCGCCCCTCGAGTTTGCCCCCGACGATCACCTTCGCAGGATCGATGAAGGCCATGACCTTGGCGACGTGGCGATCGCTGATAAGGTGAGGGAAGGTCCCGCTCAGCTTGCCGTCGCGATAGTAGAAGGCCTTGATGTATTTCTTCACCGCGCCCACGAAGGCCTCATGCACTTTCTCGTGAACGTAGAAATAATCCGGCGCGACGCAGGTTTGGCCCGCGTTGAGGAATTTGCCCCACACGGACCGCTTGGCGGCGAGTTCGACGTCGGCGTCCTCGTCGATGAGGCATGGCGATTTCCCGCCGAGCTCAAGGGAGACCGGGGTAAGGTTGGGGGCGGCTTTGGCTAAGATCTCGCGTCCGGTCATAGCCCCGCCGGTGAAGAAGATGTAGTCGTATTTCTGATCGAGCAGGTCGGCGTTTTGCTGATGGTTGCCGAGGATCACGCTGACGAGGCCCGGCTTATCGAATTCCTTGAACATGTCCGCCATGACGCGCGAGACGTTGCCGGCGGCGCTGGCGGGTTTGATGATGGCGGTGTTGCCGGCGGCCAAGCACCCAATGAGTGGCTCGAGCGCTAGTTGGAACGGATAGTTCCACGGAGCGATGATAAGGCAATTGCCATAGGGCTCCTGAAGGAGTTCGCCATGGCTGGGGAAATTCATGAGCGAGGTTCTGACGCGTCGCGGCTTAGCCTCTTTTTTCAAATGCT
Organism: Bacilli bacterium; assembly: GCA_022641095.1. GTDB lineage: Bacteria > Bacillota_I > Bacilli_A > RFN20 > CAG-826 > UBA4951. The sequence continues at coordinate 2,530 of JALCDB010000001.1, read as the reverse complement.
TAATGTGATAATCGCATTCCTCAAGGACGAGAAACACCTCCGTCGAGAGGACGTCGAATTCGCCTTTGTTATAGTCGGCCTTGAACGCTTCGTCGAACTTGCCTCGGTACTTGAGGATAAGTTCCCTGATCGCTTTGATGTTGGCGATTCTCTCGGAAACGTCCCAAGTTTTCCCAGAAGCGAAATAGGCCCGTTGGGCATCCAGCATTTCTTTGATCATATGTAACCTCGATTATTATTTTAAACTTGTTTCCGCCTTTTTGGGAATTCTCTTGTTTTGGTCTCTTAGTAAAAAATTCCCACAGAAAACGATTTTCGAGTGACGGATTGAAGGGATTTCGAGATTTCCTAAGCGTATTATCCTTAACGCGCCGCCATCAGGCATCGACGGCTTTTTCCTAAATAAGGAAAAAGAGACCTACCGCAAAGCGGGAAATCGAGATAAAGTAACCTCATGGGCGAAATCAGAGTCACGCATTTGACGAAAAAATACAATGAGGGGAAAGAAAACGAAGTTCGGGCCCTCAACGACGTCTCATTCACTCTTCAAGAAGGCGAATTCGTGGTGATTCTTGGAGCCTCGGGCGCGGGGAAAAGCACGCTTCTTAACATTTTGGGCGGCATGGATTCGGCTACGGGCGGCTCATATTTCGTCGATGGGAAGGACGTGGCCAAATACGGCTATGGCGATTTATCGCTTTTCCGGCGGCGCCACGTCGGCTTCGTCTTTCAGTTCTATAACCTTATGCCGAATCTCACCGCCCTTGAGAACGTCGAACTGGCGGCTTCCGTCGTCAAAGGGGCCTTTTCGCCTCAGGAGACGCTGCGGAACGTCGGGCTCAAGGAGCGGAGCGGCAACTTCCCTTCGCAGCTTTCCGGCGGGGAGCAGCAGCGCGTCGCCATAGCCCGAGCCATCGTCAAGAACCCCAAGCTTCTTCTTTGCGACGAACCGACGGGGGCCCTTGACAGCAAAACCGGGGCTTCGATCCTCAAACTTCTTTACGAAGTCAGCCATAACTACAAGAAAACCGTCGTCATCGTGACCCACAATTCCAAAATCGCCGATTGCGCTGAGCGCCTGATTCGCATAAGCGATGGGAAAATCATCGCTGACGCTCTCGCGAAGAGCCCCAAAAAACCCGAGGAAATCGTTTGGTGAGTACCGGGTCTTTGCTTTCGCGGATGGGGCGGCGCCAGATCAAAAGCAACTGGTCCCAATTCCTTGCGGTCATCGCCATCGGCGGCATCGCCGTGACTTTGTTCGTGGGGTTGCTCGCCAACGCGGACAGTTTTGAGGGGCGTGTCGACGCCGCTTACGAAAAGGGCAAGATGGCCGACGCCTGGGTAACCACCTCGAAATATGAGCGTGGGGACGAACCCGCCATAAGAAGCGCTCTCCCAAAAGGGGCCGAAATGGCCTCTCGTTTCGAGACGAACGGTCGGCTCGATGGCTCCGTGGCCTATCCGACCGTCGTTCCTGCCCTTCCCTCCATCAGCGCCCCCTATGAGGTGCGCCTGAGCGATGCGGTCCCTTCGACGGACACCGACTTTTTCTATGTCGACGTGGCTATCGCCGGCGATAATGGGGAGAAGCACGCGATCGGGAGCTCGATGAGCCTTTCTTACGACTTATCCGCCCTCGACTTGACGGGGTATAAGCCCTATCTTTCCCCGTATCTGCTCAATCCGGGCGACGATGTCCTCGACCAAGCCGGATTCTCCCTTTCCCTCCGGGTCACGGGAATCATGAAATTCCCCGAGAACATCCAAAAAGCGGCCTATTCGCCTTCGGTTTGCCTCATTGGGGGCGAGACTTTCTATAACGCGGTGAACAAAAAGTTGCTTGACCACTTCACCGAGGAGGGGGTCGAGCTCATTTATGAGACCATTGGTTGGAACGCCACCCCGGATTGGTCCCGTTTCCCGCGAGCCAACCAGTACCTTATCCGCTACCCTTCCCATGACGCCGGCGATTCGTTAGACAAGATTGAGGCGTATTTCGACGCGAAAGGGAGCGACAGCAATCTCCTTTCCGTCGACGACCGCTCCTCGATGCCTTTCGTCACCGTGGTCAACAACGATGTCAAACAGGCCCGGCAGTTCACTTTTCTCTTCCCATTCGTCTTCTTTTTCGTCGGCGTGCTCGTGATTCTGACGACGACGAGCCAAATCATCCTCAAGGAACGAACCCAAATCGGCACCATGAAAGCCATCGGTTTGTCCAAGGCCCAGATTTATCGGCACTACCTCGCCCTTACCGATTCGGTGGTGGGCATCGGGATCCTGATCGGGGAAATCGTGGGGCCGCTTCTGATCCCGGCCATCATGGACAACAAATACAGCATCATCTATACCTTGCCCGTCCGGACGTATGTTTTCCCGCTCCTGTACGGAATCCTCACAGCGGTGGCTTTTTTGGCGGTCGCAAGCCTCGTCACCTACCTCATCTGCCGAAAAGAAGTGCGGCTTAACCCCGCTCGGTCGATGCGGCCCGCGGTCCCTGTGGTCAAGGGAAAATCCGACGCCCGTC